>NZ_JAIUHR010000022.1 GCF_020165195.1 Mesorhizobium sp. CA14
CATGCTGCGCAACAATCAGGAATGGAACCCTCAACACACCTGAAAAACACAGTTGCTCATCCGTCTCGGCGCTACGCGCCGATCCACCTTCTCCCACAAGGGGGAGAAGGGGAGCGCCGGCGCTACGCGTTCCCGATCAGCACGCCCGCTCCGAACACCAGCGCGCCGCCCAGCACCACCTGGAAGGCGGCGCGCCAAAAGGGCGTCTGCATGTAGCGGTTCTGGATGAAGGCGATCGCCCAGAGCTCGAAGAACACTACGACCGCGGCGACGATCGTCGCCGTCCAGAAATGGGGAATGAGATAGGGCAGCGCGTGGCCGAGCCCGCCCAGCGTGGTCATGATGCCGACGGTGAGGCCGCGCTTGATCGGTGAACCGCGCCCCGACAGCTTGCCGTCGTCGGAGGCGACTTCGGTGAAGCCCATCGAAATGCCGGCGCCGATCGAGGCGGCGAGGCCGACGAGGAAAGTCTGGAATGTCGCATGCGTGGCAAAGGCAGCGGCGAAGATCGGCGCCAGCGTCGACACCGATCCGTCCATCAGTCCGGCCAGTCCGGGCTGCACATAGGTGAGGATGAACTGGCGCTGTTCGGCCGTCGCCTCCTCCATCTTGACCGTGCCCGGCACATGCTCCTGTTCCAGTTCATGCGCCGAGCTTTCATGGCCCTGCTCGGCCACGGCGAGATCGTCGAGCAGCTTTCGCGTCGAGGCGTCGGTGGTGCGCTTGGCCGCCTCGACATAAAAGCGATAGGCCTGCCGCTCCATTTCCTCGGCCTGCCGCCGCACATGCTCGATGCCGAGCGGCTTCACCAGCCAGTCCGGCTTGCGCTCGAAATAGCCTTTCACATGCTCGCGCCGGATCAGCGGGATGCGCTCGCCGAAGCGCTTGCGGTAAAGCTCGATGAGGGAATCGCGATGGCCATCCTCCTCCTCGGCCATCGCCTCGAACACTTTTGCCGATTGCGGAAATTCCTGCGCCAGGCCGTCGGCATAGGCGCGGTAGATGCGCCCGTCATCCTCCTCGGAAGAGATCGCCAGCGCCAGGATCTCCTGCTCCGACAGCGAATCGAAGGAACGGCGGCCGAAGCCGAAAACACGGGAAAGCATGATGGGATCACTCTAGTTTAGAATTGTTCTAAACTAGGATCTTGGCCGCTTGCCGTCAATCGCCGGAGCCGCCGACGCGCTCGCAAATGATTGATCCCAGCGCGTTCGGGCCGCTCTTCATTATTGCCGAATGTTTGCCTATATGGACGGCAACGGCCGAAATTGAAGGAGACCAGCCGAATGACGGACAAGAAGCCTCCGCACGCATTCGATGCGAAGCCCGTTCTCGACCTCATCGCCAGCATCGAGGCCGACCTGCAGCGCCTCAAGGATTTGGTCGAGCAGCAGATCGAGAAATTCGATCCCGCCAATCCGCACAACAAGACGCCTGATGGCAAGCTCACCGAGGAAGGCGTCGAGTGCTGCTATCGCATGTTCGACGAGGGCAAGTCGCGCTACACCGTCGCCCAGCAGATGAAGATCTCCTTCGCCGCCGCCACCCACCGCTTCAACAATTGGCGCAAGCTGGGCGGCAGCAAAAGGACGAAGACGCTCTTGGGGTGAAGGGCGGTCCTTCGCTTCGTCAGGATGTCGATCCTTGCAAGATGTTGAGTCGTGCAAGGCGGGCGAAGGCGACGGCGGGCTTCTGCTAATTCCTGAGGTCCGGGACGCTCCGCCCGAATTGTATAGCCGCTACTGCTCCTCGATCGTCGTGATGCCTTCGATTTCCGGCAGCCAGTGCAACGCCGAGCGGTGCCAGACCTGTCTTCTCGGCACCAGTTGGTCGTGCTGGCGCGCCGTGCCCACCCTGATGCCATAGGTTTTCGGTCCATCGCCTACCGACGTCGCATAAAGATGCGATCCGCATTCGCCGCAAAACGCCTGCGCGCGCTTGGCGCCGCTGGATCCGGTCTTGATATACACTTTCGGCGTGCCCTTCGTGATCCTGTAGTCGCTTTCCGGCGCCGGAACGGTCACGCGAAAGGCCGTGCCGGTCAGCTGCTGGCAGTCCGTGCAGTGGCAGATCGAGGTCTTCTCAGGATCGACCTCCGCCTCATAGGTGATCGCGCCGCAATGGCATCCGCCGTCGATCTTCATCGGCCGTCCTCCTCACAAATTTCGCTGTGCTCAACCTAACTCTCGTCCGCAGCCTCGGCCATGGCCTTGCGCCGCCGCTCCCATGTGCCGGTGGCCTGCGGCTTGACGAAGAGCCTGGAGATTTGCGGCATTTCCTGCTGGAGCCTTGTTTCCAGGCGCTCGACGCATGCTTCGATCTCGGGCGCGGTGAGATGATCCTCGAATTCGATGCTCAAGCCCGCGACGATCTCCTCGGGCCCGATATGGACGCTCACTATGCCGTTCGCCCGCTGCACCGCCGGATCCGCCTGGGCGATCTCCAGGACCTGGCGCTGCACTTCCGGCGAGGCGGGCTCGCCCAAGAGCAGTCCCTTGCTTTCGCGCGCCAGGAAGACCGCCGTCGCTCCGAGAATGATTGCAATGCCGATCGAGCCGGCGCCGTCGAGCTCGGGGATTCCCAGGAGTTCGGCGGACAGGATGCCGGCGAAGGCGACGGTGAGGCCGAGCAGCGCGGCGCTGTCCTCGAACAGCACCGTATAGACGCTGGGATCCTTGCTGCGGCGCACCGCCTGGATCCAGCCTTGCCTGCCCTTCTGCTGCCGAAACTCCTTCAACGCGACCAGCCATGAGCTGCCCTCGAAGAGGAAGGAGAGGCCGAGCACGGTATAGTTGACCTTGGCATTGACGACCGGTTCGGGCGCTATGATGTGGATAACGCCCTCGTAGAAAGACGCGCCGGCGCCGAGCGCGAACACCAGAAGCGCGACGATGAGGCTCCAGAAATAGAGCTCGCGCCCGTGGCCGAGCGGATGCGTGCGGTCGGGCGGCCGCGCGGCGCGATGCATGCCGTAGAGGAGCAGCGTGCCGTTGCCGGTGTCGACCAGCGAATGCACGCCTTCCGATAGCATGGCGGACGAACCGGTGATGGCTGCCGCCGCGAATTTGGTGAGCGCGATTGCCAGATTGCCGGCAAGCGCAGCGTAGATCACCCGTCTCGATCCGCTATGTCCTGCCATCCGATCTCCGACCTGCCCCGCGCCCGAGCTTAGCGGGCCGCCCGCCGAAGCTCTACAGACAATGCGCCAGCCCATGCGAGGTTTCGAACCGGTGTCGAGCCGGAAAATCGGTTGACAGCCGATCGGCCGGCTTCGCAAAGCGGCACAGCCTCTTGCAGTCCGGCATTTCTCTTGTTTCACTTGGACCGCCCACAAACCGGAGGAGCGAATCATGGCAAAAGGTGCGATGAAGGCGGGCAAGGAACCCCGCAAGCCGAAGAAGGACGCCAAGAAGCCCGCCGCGGCCCCAGCTCCTAAGGCGCCGCCGGTCAAGGCGCTGCGCATCAAGGAAAAGTAGGCGGCCGGATTCGGTCGGCCCGGCTCGATCCAGGCTTCAACCGGCAGCATGACCATGCTGCCGGTGTTTTGTTGATCGTAAAAACAAGGGCATCCTATATCCAAGGGGCGAGGACGACCTCGCTTTGCCCGAAAAACCGGCCGGGACGACCCGCCACACCAAGCATCCCAACCGATGCTGGATGACGGAGTGTTTAGATGTCCTGGATCTTTCTTTTCTTCGCCGGCCTTTTCGAGATCGGCTGGGCGATCGGCCTCAAATATACCGACGGCTTCTCCAAACCGCTGCCGACCCTTCTTACCATCGGCTCGATGATCGTCAGCCTCGGCCTGCTCGGCCTGGCGCTGAAGACGCTGCCTGTCGGAACGGCCTATGCGGTGTGGACCGGCATCGGCACCGTCGGCACGGCGCTGCTCGGCATCTGGCTGCTCGGCGAGCCCGCGACCGCTGTCCGGCTCGCCTGTATCGGCTTGATCGTTTGCGGCATCGTCGGCCTCAAACTGGTAGCCTGAGCGTTTTCGGGCACAAACGCGTTCAGGGCCGCTTTCGGCGACCCTGACCCATTTTTCAGCAAACCCGAACTTAGCGGGCGGAGAAGCCCGGAGGCGTCCTGCCGACGCGCGCCTTGCGGGCGGCGTAACGTGCGTCACGCTTGGCCTTGCGCTCGGCCTCTTCGGCAAGCTGGAGCGCGATCCGCTCGGCCTCCTCGGCCTCGCGGCGCCTGGCCTCTTCGGCCGCCGCTGCTTCCGCCGCAAGACGCGCCGCTTCGGCAATCGCCTCGCGCTCGGCCTTCTCGGCCGCTTCACGCGCCAGCTTTTCCTGCTTCAGTCTCGCCTTTTCGGCCTCGCGGATGGCGCGGGCCTCGAGGATAGCCTTGCGTTCGGCCTGGCGGGCCAGAACGGCCGGATCATCCGCCGCCGGCTTTGCCTTGAAGCGCTCGAGCAGCGCCTTCTTTGCCTCGTTCGCGGCGTTGCGCCGCTCGAAAATGTCTTTTTCCCTGTAGATAGCCAAGTGTACTTCCCTGCAGTCTATTCGCGACGCTTACATACGCGCGAAAGCGGCGAGTTCAAGCGTCAATTCGGTATGCCAGCCATGAAAAATCCGGGCTTGTTGCCGCAGGGATACGACTCGGCGATGCATGATGCACTGTTCACAGATCGCACCTCTGGCGGTCGGCAAGGCAGATCGTTACGTCTAGCGCCGACAAGCAACATCCACATGCAAGCCGTTAGGACGCAACCAGATGGAACTCGGTCTCTACACTTTCGCCGATGTCAGCCCGGAGCCGGGCCCCGGCGCGATCGGCCCGCATGAGCGGCTGCGCAACCTCATGGAGGAAATCGAGCTGGCCGACCAGGTCGGCCTCGACGTGTTCGGCCTCGGCGAGCATCACCGCCCCGATTACGCGGCCTCGGCGCCTGTGGTGGCGCTGGCTGCGGCGGCCGAGCGCACGAAGCGCATCAGGCTCACCAGCGCGGTCACCGTGCTTTCCTCCGACGATCCGGTGCGCGTCTTCCAGCAATTCGCGACGCTCGACCTTCTGTCCAACGGCCGCGCCGAGATCATGGCGGGGCGCGGTTCCTTCATCGAATCCTTCCCGCTGTTCGGCTACAACCTCGAGGACTATGACGAGCTCTTCGCCGAAAAGCTCGACCTGCTTTTGGCCATCCGCGACCAGGTGAAGGTGACATGGCAGGGCAAGCTGCGCGCGCCGATCAACGGCCGCGGCGTCTATCCGCGTCCATTGCAGGAAAAGCTGCCGATCTGGATCGCCATCGGCGGCACGCCGCAATCCGCCGCCCGCGCCGGCGTGCTCGGCCTGCCTCTGGCGCTTGCCATCATCGGCGGCGAGCCGGCCCGCTTCGCGCCGCTGTTCGAGATCTACCGCGAGGCGGCGTGGCGCGCCGGCACCGATCCGGCAACGCTTGCCACCAGCATCAACGTGCACGGCTTCATCGCCGAGACGACCGAACAGGCGGCCGACGATTTCTACGGACCGCAGGCCGAGGTGATGAACCGCATCGGCCGCGAGCGCGGCTGGGGTCCGACCTCGCGCGCGCATTTCGATCAGGCGCGGGGCCCGAACGGCGCGCTCTTCGTCGGCAATCCTGAGGCGGTGGCGGAAAAGATCGTCGCCCAGCACAAGATCTTCGGCAATGACCGCTTCCTGCTGCAAATGGCGATCGGCACCATGCCGCACGCCAGGATCATGAAGGCGATCGAGCTCTACGGCACCAAGGTGGCGCCGATCGTGCGCAGGGAGACGGCCAAGGCCGCGCCCGCCATCGTGGCGCCGGTCGACTGAGCGGCAGTCGAAGCCGGTCTCCGGATGCTAGGCCTCTGGATGGCCGGCGCCGACGGCCATCATTTCAGCATGAAGCGTCTCGGTTGCCTCGTCAGCCGGGAACATGCACTCGACACGCAGTTCCTGGGCGGCGACGGTTTGCGGCGTCCCGACCGTGGTGACCATCGAAAAGTAGTTGAGGACCCTGCCTTCCCTGACGAACCCCAGCGGAATGACTGGCGTGAAGCCCAGTGCCACCGGGTTTTTCCATTCGTTTTCAACATCCGGATAGGCGAGCAATTCCGCCAGCAGGGTCTTCGTCTTCTCGTCGAGAACGCGGCCGATGGATTCGCGATAGACACGCTCGAACAAGCTTCTGGCGACATCGGGCCAATTGGCAATGAACGGACGCATGCCTTGCGGATCGAACATCAGATGCAACATGTTGCGCGGTCCCTGGCGGGCGGACATGTCGATGAAGCAGCCGAAGAAGCGCGGCGCGGATTCATTGGCCATGAGCACGTTCCAGTAGCGATCCATCACGATTGCCGGAAAGGGCTCATGCTGCCGCAGGATGCGCGTCAGGGCGTCGGTCACGCTTTTCATTTCCACCGAATCCCACGCGCTTTCGGAAAACATCGGCGCATAGCCCGCGGCGAGCAGCAATGTGTTGCGCTCGCGCAAAGGCACATCGAGCCCGCGGGCGATGGCCATCAGGGTTTCGCGGTTGGGCACGCTGCGTCCGCTTTCGATGAAGCTGATCTGTCGTTGGGAGATGCCGGTATCAAGCGACAGATCGAGCTGGCTCGCGCCGCGCAAATCGCGCCAGTGGCGCAGGAGCACACCCAGATCGGGCCTCATGCCTGTCCTGAGATTCGACGGGTTCATGGTCTGCAATCCTCGCGCGCCGCTACGATACCCTTCAATCCGGCTCAAGCTTTGGCGGCGCAGCGATCGTGCCGATCCATGCGCCGCCAATCACCCTGAAGTTCATAGCGCTCCAGGTCTCGGTTTTTACGCCGGTCAGGCTGCCACCGCGAGCGGAGACCATGCCTGCGCCCGGAAGCGCTCCTCGATCGGCGTGCCGGCCATGTTGGTCGTGGTTGCCGCCATTGTCGAAACGCCGACGCCGGTCACCACCTCCAGAACCTGGGCCTTCGAGTAACCCGCCGCGGTGAACGCATCGATGTCGGCATCGGTGACGTTTCCCTTTTTTTCGATCAACGCCTTCGTCAATGCCGAGAGCGCCGCGTATTTCGGGTTGGCTGGCAGCCCGCCCTTCCGGATCGCTTGGACTTCGCCCTCATCGATGCCGTCTTCGATGGCGAATGTCGAATGCGCGGCAACGGTCCAGGGGCACTTGATCGTCACCGCATTGGTAAGCAGCAGGACCTGCTTTTCGATTTCATCGAAGCTGCCGCTGTGAAAACTGCCGAAAGCGGCGACGAATCCGTTGAGAAGCACCGGACTGTTGGCCATCGTCGCCATGACGTTCGGAAGAAAGCCGAACTTCTCTTCCAGCGCCTTGAGCGCAGGCCTGGATTTTTCGGGTGCCGAGCCGATCGTCGGAAGGTCGAATCTTTGCATTGTAACGTCCTCTTGCAAAATCGGATGTGATCGCGCGGACGAAGTCGTCGCCGCGCCAGCCCTCTGCTCTGTCGTCGCAGAAAGCCTGCCCGTATTAGGCCCGGCCGTCGCAGCGGCTCAATTACACGTCATGTAATAGCGCGACCGCATGTGCGGTGCCGGGAGAGCCGGCTCATGGAACCTTGCCCGGAACTCCCGCGTTTCGCGCAGAAGCCTGCCATGCATTTCATTGTTTGGGTGACGGGCTTGCAAGGGGAACCGATGAAAGCCGAACCGATCGCTTCGGGCGCGAGCGTTGCCGAAAGCCCTGATCCGCGTGCCAACGCTCGGGCGGACATGCGCCTGACGCGGTCGCTGGTGATCGGGATTTTCATTCTGCTGACGATCGCAGCGCTCTATTTCGCCCGCGCCTTCTTCATGCCGGTGATACTTGCCTTCCTGCTGGCGTTGACGCTGACGCCGATCGTGCGCTTCCTGCGCAAGCGCGGCATTCCGGAAGTGGTTTCGGCGACGCTGCTGGTGCTGCTGTCGATCTTCATTTTCGCCACCGCCGGCTATCTGCTCAGCGGTCCGGTCATCGACCTCATCAACAACTCCTATTCGATCGGCCAGCAGCTCACCGAGCGGCTGGCGCCGTTCAAGCGGCCGCTCGAACGGGTGATGGATCTCGCGCATCAGCTGGAAGCGCTGACCGAGACTTCGCAGGAGCCGGGCGTGCAGCGGGTCGCGGTGGCGCCTTCCGGCGTCCTGTCGACGGCGGCGAGCAACATCCTGGAAGCCGGCACCTCGATCACCATCGTCTTCGTGCTGTCGCTGTTCCTGCTTGCCTCCGGCACGCTGTTCTACGAGAAGATCGTCCAGTCCTTCACCAGTATGACGCAAAAGAAGCGGGCGCTGCGCGTCGTCTATGACGTCGAGCGCGAGATTTCGCACTATCTGCTCACGGTTTCCATGATCAACATGGGCCTCGGCACGGTGATCGGGCTGGGTCTCTGGGCGCTCGGCATGCCCAATCCGCTGGTCTGGGGGGCGATGGCGGCATTGCTCAATTTCCTGCCCTATGTCGGCGCGCTGATGACCGTCCTGATCGTCGCCATCATCGCGCTGATCAGCTTCGATACGATCGCCTATGCGCTCCTGTCGCCGGCCTTCGTGGTGTTGTGCGACATCGTCGAAGGCCAGTTCGTGACGCCGATGGTGGTGGGGCGGCGCCTCGAGATCAATGCGGTGGCGATCTTCATCGCCATCGCCTTCTGGTCCTGGCTGTGGGGCTTCGTCGGCGCGCTGATGGCGGTGCCGCTGCTGGTCGTCATCAAGGTCTTTTGCGACCATTTCGAAAGCCTGAGCCCGGTCGGCAATTTCCTGGCGGCGCAGCACACGGCTGTCGTCGATGACGAGCCGGCCGGGAACAACCACAATCAAGCGGCCTGAGGCTGCCCGATCTCAAATCTCGCCATTGTTTGCGACACCGGTGACCAGTGCCTATATCGGACCGGTCAAGCCGGACCTGCCTCTGAATGAGCGACTTCGATCTCGATGGCTATTTCGCCCGCATCGGTTATGGCGGACCGGCCGACGCTTCGCTGGCCACGCTGCAGGCGCTGCATGCCGCGCACCCGCAGGCGATCCCGTTCGAGAACATCGACGCCTTGATGGGCGTTTCCGTCAGCCTCGACATCGCTTCGTTGCAGGACAAGATCTTTCGCCAGGGCCGTGGCGGCTATTGCTTCGAGCACAATCTCATCTTCATGCACGTGCTTGACGCGCTGGGCTTCGCCGTCGGCGGACTTGCCGCCCGCGTGCTCTGGGGCCAGCGGGACGACGCCGTTACCGCGCGCAGCCATATGCTGCTGCGCATCGAGCTTGGCGGCCGCACTTACATTGCCGATGTCGGCTTCGGCGGCCTGACGCTGACGGCGCCGCTGCTTTTGCAACCTGGGCTGGAGCAGCAGACGCCGCATGAAACCTTCCGCCTCGTCGAGACCGGCGGACAATTCCGCCTGCAGGCCGATATCGGCGGTGCCAACATCGCCGATAATTGGCGCACGCTCTATCGCTTCGATATGAGCCAGGCCCATGAGGTCGACTATCGGGTCGCCAGCCATTTCCTGTCGACGCATCCAAGCTCTCATTTCCTGTCGACGCTGGTCGCCGCGCTCGCTTTGCCCGAACGGCGCTATGCGCTGCGCAACAACCGGCTGTCGACGCACCATGCCGGCGGCCGCGACGAGCAGCGCGAGATCGCGACGGCCACTGAGCTCGCCGACGTGCTGGAGAACCAGCTCGCCATCGTCATCCCCGACCGCGCCGCCTTCGAGGCGAGGCTGCGGGAAAAACGCATCGTGGAGACCTGACCAATGACTGAGCTTTCGGTTCTCGACCTGTCGCCGATCACGCAAGGCAGCACCGCCTCGCAGTCGCTTGCCAATTCGCTTGACCTCGCCCGTCATGCCGAGCGTCTGGGCTACCGGCGCTACTGGCTGGCCGAGCATCACAACATGCCAGGCATCGCGAGCGCGGCGACCTCCGTCGTGATCGCGCATGTCGCCGGCGGCACCAAATCGATCCGCGTCGGCGCCGGCGGGATCATGCTGCCCAACCATGCGCCGCTGGTGATCGCCGAGCAGTTCGGCACGCTGGCGGCGCTTTTTCCCGGCCGCATCGACCTCGGTCTCGGTCGCGCGCCGGGCACCGACATGCTGACCGCGCGGGCGCTGCGGCGGAATCTCGAAAGCGCCGACAATTTCCCGCAGGACGTCGTCGAGCTGATGGGCTATTTCCAGCCGGCCGAGGAAGGCCAGCGCATCCGCGCCGTGCCCGGCGAAGGCCAGACCGTACCAGTCTGGATTCTCGGCTCCAGCCTCTATGGCGCGCAGCTCGCGGCGCTTCTCGGCCTGCCTTACGCGTTCGCCTCGCATTTCGCGCCGGCCGAGCTCGACCATGCGCTGGAGGTTTATCGCACGCGCTTCCAGCCGTCGGCGCAACTCGACAAGCCCTATGTGATGCTCGGCCTCAATGTCTTTGCCGCACCGACGGACGCCGAGGCGAAGCTTCTGTTCAGCTCGCTGCAGCAAGCCTTCATCAATCTGCGCAGCGGCCGGCCGGGACAGCTGCCGCCGCCGGTCGAGAATTACGACCGCGATCTCGATCCTATGGCGAAAACCATGCTTGCCCAGGCGCTGTCCTGCGCCGTCGTCGGTTCGCCGGAAACGGTGCGCCAGGGCATCGACGCCTTCATAAGCCGGACCGGCGCCGACGAATTGATGGTGACGGCGCAGTGCTTCGACCACGCGGCACGCGTGCGCTCCTTCGAGATTCTCGCCGACGTGCACAAGTCGATGTCGAAAGCGGCCTGACGGCGCAATGGTTTTTGCCTGACTTGTTGGTCAGCCTCTTTGTTTTCGACGCAATTCCAAACGGAAAACCGCTCACACTTTTCCTGGAATTGCTCTAAGGGCAGGCTCCCTGCCCAAGCGTGAGCCTGCTCATGACCCAAGATCTCGACGACCGCATGCATTTTGCCATCGATCTGGCGCGGCGCGCCGGCGAGCTGGGGCTGAAATATTTTCGCGACCTCGACAACCTGGCCGTCGAGAGCAAGGGCCACCAGGACCTGGTTTCCGAGGCCGACCGCGAGGTCGAGCTGTTCATCCGCGCCGCGATCGCCGAGGCCTATGCGCAAGACGGAATCGTCGGCGAAGAGCATGCGGCGGTGGCCGGAACAACCGGTCATGTCTGGGTGATCGACCCGATCGACGGCACCGCCAATTTCGTGCGCGGCATTCCCGCCTGGTGCGTGGTGATCGCCTGCGCCAGGGATGGCGAGACGATCGTCGGCGTCACCCACGAACCCTCGACCGACGAAACGTTCTACGCCCGCCTGGGCGGCGGCGCCTTCGTCAACGGCAAGCCGATCAAGGCCAGCAATGCGACGTCGCTTTCCGAGGGCGCCGTCGGCACCGGGCTTTCCAATCGCGCCTCGACCACGAATGTCGTCGTGCTTATCGGCCTGATCATGGGCGAAGGCGGCGTCTTCTTCCGTAACGCCTCGGGCGCGCTGATGCTTGCCTATGCAGCGTCCGGCCGGCTGCTCGGCTATATCGAGGAGCACATGAATGCCTGGGACTGCCTCGCAGGCATGCTGCTGGTCGAAGAGGCCGGCGGCACGGTGCTGAAAGCCGATCCGAAGACGGTGCTCGGCCGAGGCACACGGGTGGTCACCGGCGGCAGGCACATCTTCCCCAGGTTGCAGCTGCTGTGCGAGACCGCCTTCGGATTTACGCGCTGACGCTCTGCGCGATCGCGCCGAGCGGCCGGCAGGAATTGCGGATCATCAGCCGGCCCTTCAGCACGAGCCTGCGCGGCGGCGCGTCGCGGTTGCCGGCCAGCCGGTCGAGCAGAAGGTTCGCCGCCTGCTCGCCGATTGCCTGCACCGGCTGCGCCACGGTGGTCAGCTGCGGCACGAACACGTCCGACCAGGGAAAATCGTCGAAACAGGCGACCGAAATGTCCTCGGGGCAGCTGAGACCTATGTCGCGGATCGCCTTCATGGTGCCGATCACCATCGGATTGTTGGCAGAGAAGATCGCGCTCGGCCGGTCGTGCAGCGATAAGAGCTGCATGGTTGCGTTGTAGCCGTCGACCTCGTGGAAATTGCCGGAGCGCACGAGCTCCTCCGCCACCGGCAGGCCGGCTGCCTGCAGCGCCTCGCGATAGCCGATCATGCGGTCATGCATTGGGGATATGTCGGATGTGCCGGTGATGTAGCCGATGCGGCGATGGCCAAGATGGATCAGATAGGTGACGGCGTCGAACACGGCGCGCCGATTGTCCAGCACCACCGCGTCGGTATCGACGCCTTCGCAGAGACGATCGAGCAGCACCACCGGCACATTGGCGTCCTCGACGATGCCCTTCAGGATGCCGCCGTCGCCGACACGCGCCACGATCAGCCCGTCGACCATGCGGTCGAGCAGCAGGCGGATCTGCTCGTCCTGGGTGTTCAGATCCTCGTCGGTGCAGCACAGCATGACGGCATAGCCGGCGCGGTCGAAGGCCTGCTGGATGACCGAGACGACATCGGTGAAGAACGGGTTGGTGATGTGCGGCACGGTGAGGCCGATGGTGCGCGTGGTGCCCATCTTCAGGCTGCGGGCAATGGCATTGCGCTTGTAGCCGATGTCGCGGATCGCCTGCTCGATGCGTTGCGTAAGCTCGGGGCTGACGGTGGCGGTGCCGTTGAGCAATGCCGATACGGTGGCCACCGACACACGCGCCGCCTCGGCTACGTGCAGCATGGTCGGCGCCGTGGATTTCCGCTGGTTTTTCCGCCCTGACACCGTCATTTTCGAAACGTTTAGCCGCCCCTATTCGACCAACCCTACGTAAAGCCGGCATTTTTCGCAAGAATTGAAATGCGTTAATCCTCAGTGACCTAGATAGGCGCTTGACAGATTCGAAACGTTTAGATTAGCGTTCGGGCAATCGAAGACGACGGAGGGAGGCCGTCCTTTGCCATGCAGCGCGCTGATTCCATCACGACTGGCAATGTGGCCGCCGACGGTCCCGTCGTCGTCCTGAGCGCGACCGGCATTTCCAAGCGGTTTGGCGGCATCACCGCGCTGTCCGATGTGAGCCTGGACCTCAGGAGCGGCGAGGTGCAGGCGCTGATGGGCGAGAACGGCGCCGGCAAGTCGACGCTGATGAAGATCCTCTCCGGCGTCTATACGGATTACGAAGGCACTGTTGCCGTCGACGGCCAGGCGGCCCGTTTCGCTGGTGTCCGCGACGCCGAGGACGCGGGCATCGCCATCATCCACCAGGAGCTCAACCTCGTTCCCGAGCTCAGCGTCGCCGACAACATCTTCCTCGGCCGCGAAAAGCTGATCGCCGGGCTGGTCGTCGACCGCAAGGCGAGCAGCCGTGCGGCCAGCGCGCTGCTGCAGCGTCTCGGCATCGAGCTCGATCCGGAAGCGCGCATCGGCGCGCTGAGGGTCGGCGAGCAGCAGCTGGTGGAGATCGCCAAGGCGCTGTCGAAGTCGGCGCGCATCCTGATCATGGACGAGCCGACCTCGGCGCTGTCGGCGGCCGAGTGCGAGCGACTGTTCCGCATCATCCGCCAGCTAGCGGCAAGCGGCGTCGCCATTGTCTACATCTCGCATCGCATCGACGAGGTCATGCACCTGGCGAGCCGGGTGACGGTGCTGCGCGACGGGCGCCATGTCTTCACTGAGGACATGGCGGGACTGGGCGAAGACGCCATCATCTCGGCCATGGTCGGGCGCGACCTTTTGGCGTCCTCCGATCATGAGCGCGGCCCCGGCGGCAAGGTGGTGCTCTCCGTCAGGGACCTGTCGCTGTCGAAACCCGACCGGCATGGCTGGCGCACGGTGATCGACGGCGTCGGCTTCGATCTTTGCGCCGGCGAGATCCTCGGCATAGGCGGGCTGCTGGGTTCCGGCCGCACCGAAATCCTGGAGGCGATCTTCGGCTCCAGCGACGGCCGCATCGGCGGCGAGATCCGGCTGGACGGCCTGCCGGTCGAGATCGGCTCGCCGCGCGAGGCCCGCCGGCTCGGCATCGCCTTGGTCACCGAGGACCGCAAGACGCAGGGCCTGCATCTCAAGGCCTCGATCACCGACAATGTCGCGCTGCCGCTGGTTGGCGCGCTAGCGCGCTTCGGCCTGCGCTCGCGTTCGGGCGAGCAGGGCCTGGCGCGCGAGGCGGTGAGCGCGCTCGGCATACGCTGCGGAAGCATCGAGCAGGCCGCCGGCACGCTGTCCGGCGGCAACCAGCAGAAGGTGGTGATCGGCAAATGGCTGGCGACGCGGCCGCGCGTGCTTTTGCTCGACGAGCCGACGCGCGGCATCGATGTCGGCGCCAAGCGCGAAATCTACGACCTCATCTTCAAGCTCGCCGGCGACGGGCTGGCGATCGCCGTGATCAGCTCCGAACTGCCCGAGCTCCTGCATCTGGCCGACCGCGTCCTGGTTATGGCGGAGGGCCGTCAGCGCGGAATCCTGTCCCGCGCCGAGGCCAGCGAGGAGGCGATCATGCGGCTTGCCGCACCAAGACGGGCAGCGAGAACAGCCGCATGAACCTCATCAGCCTTCTCTCTCGCACCAAGCTCTACTGGGGGCTGATCGCCATCTTCCTGATCGGCGTCTTCGGCTCGCCGATCAGCTCCAAGGGCAACAACATCTTCTTGTCCTACGGCAACCTGCTCGACGTGCTGCGCCAGGTGTCGACCACCGGCCTCATCGCCACCGGCATGACCGCGGTGATCCTGACCGGCGGCATCGATCTTTCCGTCGGCTCGCTGATGGCGATTTGCTCGGTCGTCTGCGCCATGCTTCTCACCGTGCCGGGCGCCACCCCGTCGGCGGCGCTCGGCGTGCCGACGACCGCGCTGGCGGCTCTCTGCCTCGGCGCGCTGGCCACGCGCTTCATCCTGCTCAACATCGAGAAATCCCGCGCTGGCGCGCAAGCCGGCCGCGAGGTGCGGCTGGACAAGGCGCGCGGGCTTGTCATCCCGGGTATCGTCGGCGTGGTGCTGTGCTGCCTTTCGCTGTGGTACCTGCTGCCGCAGGTGGAGACCAAGTTCGGCGTGCTCGGCGTGCTTCTGGTGGCGCCTTGCGTCGGCCTCCTGTTTGGCACCATCAACGGCTTCATCATCGTCGCGGGCCGCCTGCAGCCCTTCATCGTGACACTTGCGATGATGGTGACGGCGCTCGGCATCGCCAGGCTGACGGCCGGCCAGAACAACGCGGTGCTGCCGGTCTATACCGGCTCCAACGCCACCGCCGACTTCGAGATCTTGCGCTCGCTGGTGTTCGGTGTCGTGCCGATGCCCGGCCTCTTCTTCCTCGGCGCGGTCGTGATCTACGGCGCGGTGCTGCGCTTCACCCCCTTCGGCCGCTATGTCTACGCCATCGGCGGCAATGAGGAGGCGGCGCGGCTCTCCGGCATCGCAGCCGGGCGGGTCAAGATCGCCACTTATGCTATGTCCGGCCTGCTCGCCGGCATCGCGGCGGTGCTTTACGTGGCGCAATACCGGCAAGGCAAGCCGGATGCCGGCGCCGGGCTGGAGCTCGATGCCATCGCCGCCGTGGTCATCGGCGGCACCAGCCTGATGGGCGGCCGCGGCAGTCTCATCGGCACCTTCTGCGGCGTGCTCATCTTCGGGCTGCTCTCCAACATCCTGCAGCTGCACAACATCAACTCGAACCTTCAGTTGGTGCTGAAGGGGGCGATCATCATCGGCACCGTGCTCGTGCAGGAGCGCAACGCCGGCGACATCTTAAGCTATCTGCGCCTGCCCGGCGGACGGACGGCGCAAAAGGAAACGGCCGCGGCAAAACGGCCGTCACAGGAGACCTCGTCTCTATAATCCGGAGGAAACAGGACCATGAAACGACGTGATATGCTGAAGCTCGCCACCTTCGCGGCGGCACTTCTGACGACGACCGCTCTCTTTTCCAGCAACCACGCCTTTGCCCAGGACAAGAAGTGGAAGATCGGCTTTTCGCAGGTGACGACCATCGAACCCTGGCGCGCCCAGTTCAACAAGGACATCATCGCCGAAGCCGCCAAGCACCCAGAAGTCGAGCTGATCATCACCGACGGCGAGGACAAGACCGAAAAGCAGGTCGCCGACGTCGAGAACCTGATCCGCCAAGAGGTCGACGCGCTGCTGGTGTCGCCGAAGGAATCGGCAGGTCTCACCGGCGTCGTGCAGCAGGCGATCGACGCCAAGATCCCGGTCTTCGTGCTCGACCGCAATGTCGACACCAAGGATTACACGCAGTTCGTCGGCGGCGACAACAAGCTGATCGGCCGGGCCGCGGGCGAATATGCCGTCGAGCTCCTGGGTGGCAAGGGCAAGGCGGCCGGCAACGTCGTCGAGATCTGGGGTGGCATGGGCACGCAGCCTGCGCATGACCGCCATGACGGCTTCCATGAATTCACCGACAAGGAGCCGGGCATCAAGTACCTGCTCGACCAGCAGTCGGGCGACTGGAAGCAGGACCAGGCCTACAACATCATGGCCAACGCACTGAAGACCAACGAGAAGATCGACCTCGTCTATGGCCACAACGATCCGATGGCCTATGGCGCCTATCTCGCTGCCAAGGACGTCGGGCGCGAGAAGGACATCAAGTTCATCGGCATCGACGGCCTGCCCAACGAAGGCGTGCAGATGGTGAACAAAGGCGAGCTGACGGCGACCTTCACCTACGTCACACCGGGCGCCGAGGGCCTGCGCCAGGCGATCAAGTTCCTGAAAGGGGAGAAGGTCGAGAAGACCATCACGCTGCCCACGGAAAAGATCACCAAGGACAACGCCGCCAAGGTCCTCAAGGACAACGGGCTCTAGGTTCTGTTTTGACGCAAATTCGAACGGAAAACCGCTGCGGTTTTTCCTGGAATTGCTCTAAGTCCCCAACCCTGCCGGGCCACGCGCCCGGCAGGGCCTTGCCCGAGCGCCAGGCGCTCCTCACAGCTTGCGCCATATGCGCGAAGCGTCGCCGCAACGCTGATTTTCCGCTCTTTCGCGACCGAAAGTCACGCCCGAAACAGCAAGTCCCGACCTTGCCGGTCGGCAGATCTGCGAGCCCTAAGCGGCACCGCTTTAAAAAAACCAAGCCGGAACAGTGAGATAGATCGATCTCGGATCGGCTCTGGCGTAAAGCGCGGCAGGTCTCTTCCCGGTCGCCGCCAAGACGACGGACAGCTTGCGCAGAATGCTTGCGCCTTGTGTCGCCTGTTCTTATATACGCGCCAGCCGTCCAGCCCTAAAAAGCGGGGACCATGACGGGATTTCTTGTGAACAGGGGCTTTCGTCGGAACGCCTTTTGAAGGGTCCAGAGAGCCTGCTTAGAGGAGAGATTAGAACAATGGCAAAAGTTATCGGTATCGATCTCGGCACCACCAACTCGTGTATCGCCATCATGGATGGCAAGGACCCCAAGGTGATCGAGAACGCTGAAGGCGCGCGCACGACACCTTCCATCGTCGCCATTTCGAGCGACGGCGAACGTCTCGTCGGCCAGCCGGCCAAGCGCCAGGCGGTCACCAATCCGGAAAACACCATCTTCGCGGTCAAGCGCCTGATCGGCCGCCGCTATGACGACCCGGTGACGGAGAAGGACAAGAAGCTTGTCCCCTACAAGATCGTCAAGGGCGACAATGGCGACGCCTGGGTCGAGGCCGGCGGCAAGAAGCAGTCGCCCAGCCAGATCTCGGCCATGATCCTGCAGAAGATGAAAGAGACGGCGGAAGCCTATCTCGGCGAGAAGGTCGAGAAGGCGGTCATCACCGTTCCGGCCTATTTCAACGACGCCCAGCGTCAGGCGACCAAGGACGCCGGCAGGATCGCCGGCCTCGAGGTGCTGCGCATCATCAATGAGCCCACGGCCGCCGCGCTTGCCTACGGCCTGGAAAAGAAGGACGGCAAGACCATCGCCGTCTATGACCTTGGCGGCGGCACCTTCGATATTTCCGTGCTGGAAATCGGCGACGGCGTGTTCGAGGTGAAGTCGACCAATGGCGACACCTTCCTCGGCGGTGAGGACTTCGACATGCGGCTCGTCGAATATCTGGCGGCCGAGTTCAAGAAGGAACAGGGCATCGACCTCAAGGCCGACAAGCTCGCGCTGCAGCGCCTGAAGGAAGCGGCCGAAAAGGCCAAGATCGAGCTGTCGTCGACGACGCAGACCGAGATCAACCTGCCGTTCATCACCGCCGACGCCAGCGGCCCGAAGCACCTGACGATGAAGCTCACCCGGGCGAAATTCGAAAGCCTGGTCGAGGACCTCGTGCAGCGCACCATCGACCCCTGCAAGGCGGCGCTCAAGGATGCCGGCCTGAAGGCTGGCGAGATCGACGAGGTGGTCCTGGTCGGCGGCATGACCCGCATGCCCAAGATCCAGGAGATCGTGAAGCAGTTCTTCGGCAAGGAGCCGCATAAGGGTGTCAACCCGGATGAGGTCGTGGCGCTTGGCGCCGCCATCCAGGCCGGCGTGCTGCAGGGCGACGTCAAGGACGTGCTCCTGCTCGACGTGACGCCGCTGTCGCTGGGCATCGAGACGCTGGGTGGCGTGTTCACCCGACTGATCGAGCGCAACACGACGATCCCGACCAAGAAGAGCCAGACCTTCTCGACCGCCGAGGATTCGCAGTCGGCGGTGACGATCCGCGTCTTCCAGGGCGAGCGCGAAATGGCGGCCGACAACAAGCTGCTTGGCCAGTTCGACCTGGTCGGCATCCCGCCGGCTCCGCGCGGCGTGCCGCAGATCGAGGTCACTTTCGACATCGACGCCAACGGCATCGTCAACGTCTCGGCCAAGGACAAGGGTACCGGCAAGGAGCACCAGATCCGCATCCAGGCTTCGGGCGGTCTGTCCGACGCCGACATCGAGAAGATGGTGAAGGACGCCGAGGCCAATGCCGACGCAGACAAGAAGCGCCGCGCCCTCGTTGAGGCCCGCAACCAGGCCGAGGCGCTGGTGCATTCGTCCGAGAAGTCGCTGAAGGATTATGGCGACAAGGTCTCGGAGGCTGACCGCACCGCGATTTCGGACGCGATCGCCGCCCTGAAGACCGCCGCCGAAGGCGACGACCCGGCGGACATCGAGGCTAAGTCGCAGTCGCTCGCCGAAGTGTCGATGAAGCTCGGCCAGGCCATGTACGAGGCCTCGCAGAAGGAAGCGGCAGCCGACGCCAAGGCGGATGCCGCCAAGGATTCGGATGTGGTCGACGCCGACTTCGAGGAAATCGACGAAGACGACGAGAAGAAGAAGTCGGCCTGAGCCGGCTGACGGCGGATTATGCGAAAAGCCCGGCGCACGGCCGGGCTTTTTTGCAACCCCAATCGAAAAAATGACAGAAAAACCCGGAGCGACCCGGCTTGGTACTAGCATCCGGCAAACATCGCTCCTAAATCCAAGAACGTGCCGGCAAACGTCGCCAACAATGCTTGAAGACATTGAGCATCCGGACAGCGGGAAAAAATGAAAGCTGATTTCTACGAAACGCTGGGCGTGCAAAAAGGCGCCGACGACAAGGAACTCAAGAGCGCTTTCCGCAAGCTCGCCATGCAGTTCCATCCCGATCGCAACCCTGGCGACCATGCCTGCGAGCACAAGTTCAAGGAAATCAACGAAGCCTACGAGACGCTGAAGGACCCGCAGAAGCGCGCCGCCTATGACCGTTTCGGCCACGCCGCCTTTGAGGGCGGCATGAACGGCGCGGCACACGGCTTCGGCGCCGGCGGCTTCGCCGACATATTCGAGGATATCTTCGGCGACATGATGGGCGGCCGGCAGCGCCGTTCGTCGGGCGGCCGCGAACGCGGCGCCGACCTGCGCTACAATATGGAAATCACGCTGGAAGAAGCCTTTTCCGGCAGGACGGCGCAGATCCGCGTGCCGGCCTCCATCTCCTGCGCGGAATGCTCCGGCAGCGGCGCCAAACCCGGCACGCAGCCGGTGACCTGCTCGATGTGCCACGGCCACGGCAAGGTGCGCGCCACGCAGGGCTTCTTCTCGATCGAGCGGACCTGCCCGCAATGCCAGGGCCGCGGCCAGACGATCAAGGACCCTTGCCCGAAATGCGCCGGCCAGGGCCGCGTCACCGAGGAACGCTCGCTGTCGGTCAACATCCCGGCCGGCATCGAGGACGGCACCCGCATCCGGCTTGCCAACGAGGGCGAGGCGGGCCTGCGCGGCGGACCATCCGGCGACCTTTACATCTTCCTGGCGGTCAAGCCGCACGAATTCTTCCAGCGCGACGGCGCCGATCTCTATTGCAAGGTGCCGATCTCGATGACGACGGCCGCCCTTGGCGGTTCCTTCGAGGTCACCACGCTGGACGGCACGCAGACCAAGGTGAAAGTGCCGGAAGGCACCCAGAACGGCCGCCAGTTCCGCTTGAAGGGCAAGGGCATGCCGGTGCTGCGCCAGCCGAATGTCGGCGACCTCTATATCCAGACGGCGGTCGAGACGCCGCAGAACCTGACGCGCCGCCAGCGCGAATTGCTGGAAGAGTTCGAGCAGCTTTCGTCCAAGGACAACTCGCCCCAGTCGAGCGGCTTTTTCGCCCGCATGAAGGACTTCTTCGAGTCGTTCGGCGAAAACTGATCGCCACAGCCCGCATTACGCACGGCATCGGAAGGGCGACCCGCTGCCCAAGCGTCATCAACACCTTATGCCAGCTTGACGCCTTGCCTTGTTCCACCCACCTGCTAAGTAGCGGAGCGGGAGGCTGAGCATTGAGGAGAGCTCGTGATGGCACGTAGTCCCGGGTTGCGCAAAGCGCTGGCCGAAAAATTCGACGACGAGCTGAAGTTCTTCAAAGGCTGGATCGACAAGCCGAAAACGGTCGGCTCGATCGTCCCCACCAGTTCCATCACCGCGCGCAAGATGGCGTCGATCGTCGATCCGAGATCGGGCCTGCCGGTGCTCGAAGTCGGGCCCGGCACCGGTGTCATCACCCGCGCCATCCTTGCCCAGGGCGTGAAGCCCGAAAACCTCTACGCGGTCGAATATTCGACCGACTTCGTGCGCCATCTGCGCGGGCTCTATCCCGGCGTCAACGTGATCGAGGGCGACGCCTTCAATCTCAATGCCACGCTCGGCGACAAGCGCGATATGGTGTTCGATTCGGTCGTTTCCGGCGTGCCGCTGCTCAACTTCCCGGTCGCCCAGCGTGTCGCCTATATCGAAAGCCTGCTCGACCGCATTCCCGCCGGACGGCCGATCGTGCAGCTGACCTACGGCCCGCTGTCGCCGATCCCGGCCGGGCGCGGCGACTACACGGTTGAGCATTTCGATTTCATCTTCCGCAACATCCCGCCGACGCAGCTGTGGATCTACCGGCGCGCAGGGCATTAGGGATAAGGGAGCAAGGCAGCAGGGGAATAGGGATGAACGGTTCAGCTTCCACGCCCACCCTGCTGCCCTACTGCCTTACTCCCCATTCCCTTAGCGAAGCGAGCCAATGGCAGTGATCCCAAGAATCCTCGTCTTCGCCGGCTCGGCCCGGAACGGCGCCTTCAGCGGCCGGACCGCCGATGTGGCGCAGAAGGAACTGGCCTTGCAGGGCGCGGAGGTGACGCGCATCTCGCTCGGCGACTATCCGCTGCCGATCATGGACGAGGACCTGGAAAAGGAAAAAGGCATCCCCGAGAACGCGATCAGGCTCGGCCGCCAGATCGCCGCGCATGAAGGCTTGCTCATCGCGACGCCCGAATATAACGGCTCGATCCCGCCATTGCTCAAGAACGCGATCGACTGGGTGAGCCGGATACGGCTCGAGGGCAGCCGCACGTTCAGGCCGCTGGCCGGCAAGCCGGTCGGGCTCTGCTCGTCCTCCGGGGGCAAGTTCGCCGGCATACGTTGCATCAACCATCTGCGCGCGGTGCTGGTGCGCTGCCAGATGGAGGTGATCACGCCCGAATGCTCGGTCTCCGAGGCAGGCGAAGCCTTCGCCGAGGACGGACAATTCAGGGACGCCAGACTACACCAATCGATGGAGCGCCTATGCCGCACACTGATCGAAACCTCGCGCATGCTATCCACCCGGATCGAGGCGTGATCAATTTCGCGGAGGCCGACACCATGCGAGACAGGCTGATCGTTGGGCTGGACCTGCCGACGCTGAAAGAGGCCGAGAGAGCGGTGCGCGAGCTCGAAGGCACTGTTTCCTTCTACAAGATCGGCTACCAGCTCGCCTTTGCCGGCGGGTTGGATTTCGCGCGGGAGCTCGCCAGCGGCGGCACCAAAGTGTTCCTCGACATGAAGCTGCTCGATATCGACAACACGGTCGCCAAGGGCGTCGAGAACATCGTCAAGATGGGCATGACGATGCTGACGCTGCATGCCTATCCCAAAACCATGAGAGCGGCTGTCGAGGCGTCCAAGGGCAGCGAGCTCTGCCTGCTTGGCGTGACGGTACTGACCTCGATGGACGAGCAGGACGTGATCGACGCCGGCTATGAATACGACCCGCACACGCTGGTGCTCAGGCGCTCCGAACAGGCGCTGCATGCCGGCATGGGCGGCATCGTCTGCTCGGCGGAAGAGGCCGAAGCGGTGCGCCGCATCGTCGGACCCGACCTGGCTGTGGTGACGCCGGGCATCCGGCCGGCGGGCAGCGACCATGGCGACCAAAAACGCGTGGTGACGCCGGCGCAGGCGATCCGCAATGGCTCCAGCCATCTGGTCGTCGGCCGGCCGATTGTCGCCGCGCCTGATCGCCGCGCCGCGGCAGAGACGATCCTCGCGGAAATGCAATCGGCCTGAGGACCAGTTCGGAAACTCTACTGCGGCGGTCATCCGGCGGCGTTTTCTGCGCTTCCGGTGCTCACGTACTTTAAGTACGCTCCGCTCCGGTTCTCGAAAACACCACCAGCTGCCTCACCGGAGCGACTTTCGGAACTGGTCCTCGTTCGCGAAAAACAGACAGGAGAAAAAGAATGCCGAAGGGATATTGGATCGCCCGCGTCGATGTGCGCGACGCCGAGGGCTACAAGGACTATGTCGCCGCCGCGAAGCTCGCCTTCGATCGCTTTGGCGCCAAATTCCTGGCGCGCGGCGGTGAGCATGAAAAGGCCGAAGGGCCGGGGCGCGCCCGCAACGTCATCATCGAGTTCGAATCGCTGGCGGCGGCGCATGACTGCTACCACTCGCCGGAATACCAGCACGCCGTCGCCATCCGCCAGAAAGTGGCCGACGGCGAGATCGTGCTGGTCGAGGGCGTTTAGTCAGCAAAAAGCCGGTTGGCGGCGGTCTCTGCCAGCGCGTCGGCCAGGCTCATGCCCCATTGCTTTCGGCAATAGTCGCGGAAATCGAAGCAAGGCAGGCCGGGGCAGACTTCGAACTCGATGAGATGGACGGTGTCGTCGGGCTCGACCCTGAAGTCGACGGAAAAGACATCTTTCAGGCCGAGACCGCATATCAATTTCTGCGCGATGGCGCGGATTTTCCGATCCGCCTCCGGCTGACTGGCGCCGACGGCCTCAAGTTCCGGCTCGGCATAGATGCCAGCATCCTTCGCCGCCTGGCCGGTCTCGCCATAGAGCGCCATCGAGTCGGCCATGGTCTGGAAGTCGCCGCCGGAATCGACGAAGAAAATGCCCAAAGCCTCGACGCCGGCTTCTTCCTTCAACCCAAGAAAGCTCGCCCGCACGTTGCGGCCGGCGACATAGGGCTGGACGACGACATCGTCGCGGTAATGCGAAAAAACGCGCCGGCTAAGCTCCAGCGCATGATCGAGATCGGCGATGCGCGAATCCGGCCAGATGCCGATCTTGGCGCCGAGCCGGTTGGGTTTCACGAACCAGCCCTTGGGCGAAGCAGGCGGCTCGACCAGCCATGCGCCATTGCGCGCTAGGCCGGCCCGTGGCGCCGGCAGGCCGAGCGCGCCGAGCACGGCGCCTGAACGCAGCTTGTCCTGGCAGAGCGCGAACAGCGAATCGTCTGCGCCGATGGTGCGCAGCCCGTTCAGCCGCGCCAGCGCCGGCGCCACACCGCCACGGAAATAAGCGATGCCGTCGGTCAGCGTCCAGACCAGCGTCGTTGCCGGATCGGCTTTCGCCAGGATCGGCGTCGCGTGGTCGAGCTCGACAGGCTCGAAGGCGAGGCCGCGCTTTTCGCAAGCCCCGGCGAGCCGGCCGAACTCCGGCTTAAGGTCGGTCGATTGCGCCAGATAGGACGAGATTTCCAGGGCACGATCCGCCGGGTAGCCGTCGGCGGACAGGCGGTCGAGGCAGGCCTTTTCCGGTTCGTAGACGAGGATGAGAGTCGGCTTGTCCTGCGGCATGGACGTCTGCCCTGGTCAAAATCAGAGCGCTACCATCGCACGGCCGCGGCAATCGGCTTGCGGGAAACCGACCGGCGCGGGCGGATGCGTGACAGCGTTCAGGCGATCAGCACGCGCGGCTCGAAGCGGCCTTTGACGGGAATGTCGAGCAGGAAGGTCATGCCGGCCTGCGGATCGAGCGCGCGCTGCTTCTCGTCCTTGCCTTTCCAGGCGGAGGTAACCGCCAGCCGGTCCGCTTTTGCACCGACAAAGGCCGGACAGGAGGCCTGTGTCACCGGCATGGCGATCTCGCGCAGCAGCGTGCCGTCCGGCGCATAGGCCTTCACCGCCTTGCCGCCCCAGACGGCATTCCACAGCACGCCGTCGCGGTCGACGACCGAACCGTCGACATAGCCTTTCGAGGAGCGATGATCGACGAACACCTTCGGCTCGCCCTCGGGTAGGCCGGTCGCCGGATCGCAGGCAACGCGCATCAGAAGCCCGGTCGCGGTGTCGGTGTAATAGGCGATCGTCCCATCCTCGGAAAAACAGATCGAGTTCGAGACGGTGATGTCGGAAAACAGCCGGCGCAATTCGCCCTTGAAGAACCAGTAGATCGAGCCGGCGCCCTTCTCCTCGCCCTTGCCCATCGTGCCGGTCCAGAAAGCGCCGCAAGGATGGACGCGGGAATCGTTGGAGCGCGTCAGCGGATTGTCGGCCTCGATCGGCGTGTGCAGCGTCAGCCTACCGGTTTTCACATCCCGGACCTGCAGGCCGATCTCCGTCGCGATCAGCTGGCGGTCGGCGTCGATGACGGCGATGGCGCTGGCCATGACGCCGAGATCATGGATTTTCAGCGCGCGGGCGAGCGGCTTTTCCAGAAGCTTGCCATTGACGATGTCGAACCAAAACAGCGTGTCGGTGGCGGGATCGTAGCTCGGGCCCTCGCCGAGCTCGCAGATATGGTCGGAAAAAACCGAAACGCCGTCCATTGTCATCCTCCGAAGGCTTCGTCCCAGGCGGCGACCGCGGCGCGGGCGCGCTGCCCCACCTCCTCGACCGTCATGCCTGGCTTGTAGAGGCTGGACCCCAGGCCGAAGACGCGGATGCCGACCGCCTTGTAGCCGGCAAAATCTCTGTCGGAAACGCCGCCGACCGCGCCGATCAAGGTGGCCGGCGGCAGGACGGCACGCACCGCCGCAATGCCGCTCGATCCAAGCACGCTCGCGGGGAAGAATTTCAGCGCCGAGGCCCCTAACCGGATCGCCTGGAAGGCTTCGGTGGGCGTGAACACGCCGGGCATGGTCACCATACCGTGATGCATGGCGCGCCCCATGACCTCGGCATCGATGTTGGGGCTGACGAGCAACTTGCCGCCGGCCTTATGCAAGGCATCGACATCTGCCGCCGTCAGCACCGTGCCGGCGCCGATCAGCGCGCTTTGCGGCAGCGCCTTGACCAGATCGGCGATGGAGACGAACGGCTCCGGCGAATTGAGCGGCACTTCGATCGCCTCGATGCCGGCGTCGTAGATCGCCCGGCCGATCGCCACGGCCTCGGACGGCTTCAGGCCGCGCAGGATGGCGACAAGCCCGCGCTTGAGCTTCGGGAAGGGTGCGGTCTGGCTCATGAAGCGCCTCCAATCATGCCGTTCTCGCGCGCGGCCTCGACAAGGCCGGCACGCACCGCTTCATCGGCGTCCACGCTGCGGAAAGCAAGGCCGGCAAAACCGAGCGCCGCGCCATAAAGCGTGGCCAGCGCGCCCGAGGCGATGAGCGCCACCGGCGCTTCGCTGGCGCCGTAGCGCCGCTTCGCCGAGGCGATCTCGCCGCCGATCAGCAGCCCGGACAGGCATGCCGCGGCGTCGGCGGGCTGCAGATCCTGCAGAAGTCCGGCGGCGCGGATGGCAAACAGTTTCGAGGTGACGTCGCCGCCTTCGCCCAAGGCCCGCTCGCACCATTGCCGGAAGAACGGGCTGTCCGCCGCGACCGGAGCGGGATGCTCGCCCAGCGAATGTTTCAGGATCGAGTGCGTGGCCAGGACGGAAAACAATTCGCCGGTCGGCCAGGTGCAAAAACCTTCGACCGCGCCGTCCGCGACCGCGACCCATTTCGAATGCGTGCCCGGCATGCAGACGAGACGGCGTCCTTTTGCCGGCAAACCGGCGCCGGCAAGCTGGGTTTCCTCGCCGCGCATGACGTCCGGCGCGTCGGCCAGGCGCTGCGCGAGGCCGGGCACGATGCGGATGTCGCGGCTCGAGCCCTCGACGCGGGCGGCGCCGCGCAAAATGGCGCCGATCGGCGCCGGCACGGTGACGTAGGGCGCCTCGATCCAGCCCTGCCGCGAACCGGCCATGCCGCAGATGATGACGGGCAGCGTGTCCGGCGCGCCCATGGCGGCAAGGTGGCCTTCCAGCACACTGGCAAAACCCTTTTCGCGGGCGGTGATCAGCCCGTCATCGCCGCGCCGCTCGGCAAGCACCTTGCCCGTGCCGTCGAGCAGCCAGGCCCTGAGCCTGGTCGTGCCCCAGTCGAGCGCGGCGACCGCCGGTGCCGGGCTCACAGGAAGCCTCCATCGACGATCAGCATCTGGGCGGTCAGCATGCGCGAGGCGTCCGACGCCAGGAACAGCACCGTGCCCACCATGTCGTCGGGCTGCATGACATCCTTGATGCATTGCTTGGCGACATGGGCGGCGAGCGCCTCGTCGGTGACCCAGAGCTCGCGCTGCCGTTCGGTGATGACCCAGCCTGGCGCCACCGCGTTGACGCGGATGCGGTCCTGCCCAAGCTTGCCGGCAAGGCCCTTGGTGAGGCCGAGTATGCCCGCTTTGGCCGCGGTGTAGGCCGGCATATCGGGGTGGTTGATCAGATACGAGGTGGAGGTGAAGTTGATGATCGAGCCGCCGCCGGCGCGCTTCATGCCGGGCGCCACGGCCTGGGCGGTGAAGAAATGCGGGCGCAGGTTGATGGCAAGATTGTTGTCCCAGAACTCGACGGTGACGTCTTCCACCGCGTGACGCTCGTCGAGCGCGGCGTTGTTGACCAGCACGGTGACGTCGCCATGCGCCTCGGCCGCCTTGACAACGGCTGCACGCAGCGCCTCGATGTCGCGCAGGTCGGCCTTGAGATAGAGCGGGCGGCGGCCAAGCTCCTTCTCCAATCGGTCGGCAAGGGCCAAGCTTGGCTTGTCAGCGATGTCGATGAAAGCGACCCTGGCGCCCTGCCGCACAAAACCTTCGGTCAGCGCCGCGCCGATGCCGGAGCCGCCGCCGGTGATCAGCACCGAGGCGCCGTCGAGGTCGGCGAAACGCGCCGATGGCATCATGATCTCTTCTCCCGTTTTGCCGGCGCGCATCCTAGCCACGCCGGGCCCGGGGGCAAGGACGAAATGGTGGGTTCGGTAGCTTATGTCCGACAAATGAGCGCTGCTCCTCACCCAACCTCCGCTTCGCTCGGCCGACCTCTCCCCGAGGGGAGAGGAGATTGCCGGCGTTGGCGCCAGTCTTTTCTCCCCTCGGGGAGAAGGTGGCCGCGAAGCGGCCGCATGAGGGGGCCGGCGCAGTCACATGCGGTTAGTCGCCGCGAATTGGTCAGATCGCCTTGGCGTGCAGCGCGCCACGATAGGAATCGCGCAGATAGCCGAGCGTGGCGTCGGCATCGGCCGGCTTGCCGAACAGGTAGCCCTGGCCGCCGGCGCAGCCGAACTGGACGAGACGGTCGGCCTGCGCCTCATCCTCGATGCCCTCGGCGACGACATCCATGCCGAGCCCTTCGCACATGGCCAGGATGGCGCGGATGATATGTTCCGAGGGCCGGTCGTCGAGGATGGAGGAGACGAAGGCGCGGTCGATCTTGAGCTTGTCGAAATGGAACTCGCGCAGGCGGCCGAGCGACGACTGGCCGGTGCCGAAATCGTCGAGCGAGACGCGGATGCCGACGCGGCGCAAATCCTCGACGATCTTCTCGGCCGAGGCCGGGTCGTTCATCAGCCCGGTCTCGGTGATCTCGATCTCCAGCCGGCGCGGATCGAAGCCGGTGCGGTCGAGGATGGCCAGGATATGCAGGCCGGTGTTCTGGTCGACAAGCTGCGAGGGCGACAGGTTGAAGGACAAGAACAGCTCCTTCGGCCAGCTGCGCGCCGCTTCGGTCGCCTTGCGCAGCACCAGCTGCGACAGCGGGCCGATGATGCCGCGTTCCTCGGCGATCGGGATGAAGACGGATGGCGGCACCACGCCGAGGTCGCGGTCGGTCCAGCGCGCCAGCGTCTCGAAGCCGATGGTGCGGCGGCTGTTCAAATCGACGATCGGCTGGAAATGCGGTTCGACCTCGCCGGCCGAGACTGCGCGGCGCAGCGCCTGCTCGATGCGAGTGACGCGCTTGGCCGCCTCCTCCATCTCGCGGGTATAGACGACGACGCGGCCGCGCCCCGAGCGCTTGGCGTGGTAGAGCGCGGTCTCGGCCTTGTTGAGGAGGATCTCGGTGGTCTCGTCGCCGGAATAGAATAGCGAGCAGCCGACCGAGGCGGAGAGCCTGGCGGTGCGCTCGCCGACGTCATAGGGCGCCGACAATATCTCGATCAGCATGCGCGACGTCTCGGCCGCTTGCTCCTCCGAGAACACCATCGGGTAGAGGAAGGCGAACTCGTCGGCGCCGATGCGGCAGACGGTGGAATAGCCGTCCATCGAGGCGCGCAGCCGCATCGCCACCTGGACCAGGATGTCGTCGCCGGCCTTGTGGCCGAACAGGTCGTTGATCGGCTTGAAGCCGTCGAGGTCGAGGATGCCCACGGTAAAGGGCGCGGGATCGTCGGCGCGGTCGCCGATCAGGCGATCGACCTTGTCGAAGAATCGACGATGGTTGCCGAGCCCGGTCAACGAATCGGTGAAGGCCAGATCCGTGCTTTCCGTGGCCGGCCGACCGGTGCCAAACGTCGTTTGCATCATATCTCTGTTCTGATGTCGGTATTTTCAGCCAGACTGGCAGCAAAGCGTTTAGGAAACGTATCGGAAAATCGATTTTTCCATCGTCCGGAAGTTGCCTGCGTCGCGGACGGTGGTTCAGCTTCGGGCAAAGAAGGCTAGGCCAGCCCAAATATGCGTTTATGCGTAATTTCTAATGGAAGTGTCGAACAGTTCTTTTCCGGCGATGCAGCTTCCATTCAAGTAATTGCGATCCAAAGGCCGTTTCGCACTTTCGGGACATTGCTCTAGCCGGCTTGCTTTACGCGATAGAGCTCGATCGGGCTGCCCCTGGTCTCGCTGACCGGCTTGAGCCAGTCCGGCACGGAGCCGCGCAACAAGCCGGCAAGGAAGCCCTGCGGCGCTTTCCGGGTCAGGATCAGGGTCTCGACATTGCCGGGGCAGATGGCGACGAGGCCGACGCGATGCGCCTCGACGATTGCGCGCGCGTCATCGGCCGAGCCGAGAAAGGCATCCAGCGCCAGCAGATTGCCGGCGACATTGCGGTGATAGGGGCCGGCGAAGACGCGATGGCCGCTATAGACGAGGATCGGCGCTCCAAGATTGGAGATCGTCAGCACGGTGGTATCGGCCATGGCGCCGAGCAGTGCGAAGGTGGCCTTCTTCTCGCAAGTCTTGTCCGCGGTGCCGCCGTCGGCGACGTCCTTACCTTTTTCCAATGCGACCGAGGCGGCCGCGGCGACGCCTGTCCAGACCGGGTTCATCGAGACCAGCCACACGGCCGCAAGGCGCAGCGCCACGCCGAGCGAGGAACTGGTTTCGGCCCGCGCCCGCCATTTGGCAATCCAGACTGACAGCGGGACGACCGCGAAGGCGATCGAGAAGGTAGTGCCGCGGACCTGCCAGGCGCCGACCACGAAAGCGACGACGAGCAGTGCGGCGACGAGGCTGTCCTGCCGCCGCCAGCCGCCGCGGCGCAAACGCAGCGCCATCAGGACGATCGCGACCAGCGGCGTGGCGTAACGCGCCGCCACGCGCGCCGGATCGCGGACAAGCAGCGTGAACAGCGACTGGGCTTCGTCGACATGGTCGAGCCACAGTTCCTTGAGGCGCGGATCGAGGGAGCCATAGGGCGCGGAGAGGCATTGCGGGAACAGCACCGCGACGACCACGCCGAGGACAACCCCTAGCGCGGCGAGCGACCCCAGCCTGCGCCGCCAGCTGCCGGCGGCAGGCTCGACGGAGGCGATCGCCGCCAGCCCCGCGCCGGCAACGGCCGCGACGAGGAACTGGACGACCGAGAAGGCGTCGCACTGAGCCGCGCCCCATGCGGAAGGCGAAACCGTCATGACGAAGACAAGCGCCGCGACCCCGGCAAAGCCGAGGCCGAAATCCCGGGCGATCATCCGCTCGCCAGCCGGATCCGCGACGAACAGCAGCGCCACGCAAACGCCGATGGTGGCGACATAGGGCACGGTCTCCATGCCGACGGCGAGCGTCAGCGCCGCGCAAAGGCCGGACAAAAATGCGGACCAGCGCCGCGCGGGCGCCTCAAGCAGTAAAGCGAGGCTCGCCATGGTGAGCATCAGCTGGACGTTATGGTGATCGAGCGCGCCGGGGTCGTAGATGCCGATGAAGTAATAGCCGGCGGCGCCGACCAGTATGGCGGGCAGCACCGCGCCGCCGCCGCCGAAGCTGCGCGCAGCGCGGGCGGTGAAGAACAAGGTCGACCAAAAGAGCAGCGCCGGCCACAGCACCTGCGCCACGTCCTCGCCAAGCGGCCTGCTGCCGGTGAGCGCCGAGGCGGCAAGCGCGATGGCGGCGATCGGCGCGTCGACCAGCCGCGACCAATGCATGACGAAGCCGCCTTCCAGCCCCATCCGGTACTGGTGCAGGTCGAACCAGCCCTGGCCGGCCAGCAGGTCGCGGACCTCGACGAGGCGCAGCAGATTGTCGTTGTCGCCGCCCGCATCGGTCAGCTGGCCGAAGCCGGCCCACGCATCGATGGCGAAGGCGAGCAGGGCGACCAGCAGGGCCAGCACCAGATCGGACTTCCAGGTGGCGGCGCCGTTCTCGGCTGTGCCCATTGCGGTGGCCTTTGAAGGAGAGGATCGGTTTTAAACCTAGCCTTAACGGCTTCAATAAATAGTAAAACGGCTCGACGGGGCCGGCATAGGTGCGGCCGGGGCTGGATCGGGCGCCCGGAGACAGACATGCCGCATGCAGTCCGCCATGAGCCGGTCATCGCCGTGCTCCTGCCTTGCTACAATGAGGAGCTGACGATCGGCGAGGTCGTGCGGCGCTTCCGCGAGACGCTGCCTTCGGCCGCGATCTATGTCTACGACAACAATTCCAAGGACCTCACGGCGCTGAAAGCCCGCGCCGCGGGCGCCACCGTCGTGCGCGAGCCGCGCCAGGGCAAGGGCAATGTGGTGCGGCGCATGTTCGCCGACATCGACGCCGACATCTATGTGATGGCCGACGGCGACGGCACCTATGCGCCGGAGGATGCGCCGCAGCTGATCAATATCCTGCAGACCGAACGCTCCGACATGGTGGTGGGCACCAGGCGCGGCGTGACCGACGATGCCGGCCGCAACGGCCACGCCTTCGGCAATCGCGTCTTCAACCGCCTCTACAAGGGCCTGTTCGGAACCGACTTCACCGATATCTTCTCCGGCTACCGGGTGTTTTCGCGCCGCTTCGTCAAGAGTTTCCCGGCCGTGTCCGGCGGCTTCGAGATCGAGACCGAGATGTCGGTGCATGCCTCGCAGCTGAAGCTGCCGGTGAGCGAGATGGCGCTCGATTACGGCCGCCGCCCGGAGGGCTCGTCGTCGAAACTGTCGACCTTCCGCGACGGCGCCAGGATCCTGTGGATGTTCGCCATGCTGGTGAAGGAGACGCAGCCGCTGCGCTTCTTCGGCACGTTCGCGCTGTTCTTCTTGGCGGCCAGCATCGGCCTGATGATCCCGGTGCTGATCGAATTCGCCGAGACGGGGCTGGTGCCGCGCATGCCGACCTGGGTGCTGTCGATCGGCATGCTGCTTCTGGCCATGCTCTCGATGATGACTGGCTTCATCCTCGATTCCGTATCGCGCGGCAGAGCCGAGCAGAAGCGCATCTTCTACCTGTCGATTTCCTCCGGCCGCGCCGAGCGCGGGATACTGGCGCAGGCCTCGCCCAAGAGCGAGCCGGGCAAGTCCTCGCGGGCGGCATAGTGGGCCGCCTCTTCCGCTTCGCCCTTGCCGGCGGCATCGGCTTCGTCGCCGACGCGGCGGCGCTCTGGCTGCTGCTTGCCGCGACGCCGCTCGGCGCGCTCTCAGCGCGCGTGCTGTCGATCGGCTTCGCGCTCTGCGTCACCTGGCAAGTGAACCGCCATCTCACCTTCGCGCCATCGAGCCGGGGCATCGCGCAGGAAGGCGCCCGGTACGGCGGCGTCGGCATCGCCACCAGCATCGTCAATTACCTGGTCTACTGCGCGCTGCTCTTCGCGCTGCCGGCTCTGCCGCCACTCGTGGCGCTTGCCGCCGCCTCGATCATTGCGATGGCGTTGTCCTTCCTCGGCTACTCGCGCCTAGTCTTCGACCGCTGAGACCGTTTGGAAATTCTACTCTGGCGGCCATCTGATGGCGTTTTCTGCGCTTCCTACAGCGCCGCGCGTCCTTCGGACGCAAAGGACGCTGTACCGCTTTGATTTTGCACATGATCCTTTCCGAAATCGGTATCGATTTCGGGGTCATGTGCGGCTCACGGACCCAAATGTCCGCTCCGCTCCGGCCTTCGCCGACCGAAGCCCTCATAAGTGTCTCCGCCATATGAAGGCTACGGCCGGCTTAGGCCGGTTCTCGAAACCACCACCATATGACTCGCCAGAGCGAATTTCGAAACAGGTCTCTGAGCTTCTGCACCAAGCGAGCACGATTGGCAGGCGCCGCCGATTTCCTTATATCGGGCGTCTGAGTTCCCGGAGACCGCAAATGCCGCTGAAGATCGCCGTCCAGATGGACCATGTCTCGACCGTGTCGATCGCCGGCGACACGAGCTTCGCGCTGTCGCTGGAGGCGCAGCGGCGCGGCTACAAGCTTTTCCACTACACGCCCGACCAGCTGTCGATGCGGGACGGCAAGGTGTTCGCTCGCGTCGAGGAGATGCAGGTGCGCGACGAGAAGGGCAACCATTACTCGCTGGGCGAGAAGGTGCGCACCGACCTCTCCGAGATGGACGTCGTGCTGCTCAGGCAAGACCCGCCCTTCGACATGAACTACATCACCACCACGCACATTCTGGAGCGCATCCATCCGAAGACGCTGGTGGTTAACGACCCGGCCTGGGTGCGCAACAGCCCGGAAAAGATATTCGTCACCGAATTCCCGGACCTAATGCCGGAGACGCTGATCACCAAGGACCCTCAGGAGGTGGCCGCCTTCCGTAAGGAATTCGGCGACATCATCGTCAAGCCGCTCTACGGCAATGGCGGCGCCGGCATTTTCCATCTGCACGAGGCCGACCGCAACCTCGCCTCGCTGCTCGAAATGTTCGGCCAGCTGTTCCGCGAGCCCTATATCGTGCAGCGCTATCTCAAGGACGTGCGCAAGGGCGACAAGCGCATCATCCTGATCGACGGCGAGCCCGTCGGCGCCATCAACCGCGTGCCGGCCGAGCACGATTCCCGCTCCAACATGCATGTCGGCGGCCGCGCCGAGAAGACCGAGCTGACCGCGCGCGAGCGCGAGATCTGCGCTCGCATCGGACCGGCGCTGAAGGAGCGCGGCTTCATCCTGGTCGGCATCGACGTGATCGGCGACTACATGACCGAGATCAACGTCACCTCGCCGACCGGCGTGCGCGAAGTGCAGCGTTTCGGCGGCGCCGATATTGCCGCCCTGTTCTGGGATTGTGTTGAGGGGAAGCGGGGGTAATTCTCTTCATGATGCAGGCGGCGCTCCATGCATCGGGCCCGTCGTGTCGCCGAATAAGGCAACTGGGGCCCCCGCCTGCAGCGGACGATGAGCTATTTGAGGGGCGAACTGCCAATGTGCTGCCTGTGACCGGGAACGCTCTCGCGCTCTATCCACCCCGGCAGGGCATGGCTCCCCGTTTTCCAGGGGTCGCAGTTTCATGATAATTGTCACTGCAAGCGACAATAACTTTGTGCCTGGGCTTTTTTTATTCATCTTTTCTGCTTGGATTCATAATCGAGAGGCGAAATTCGTCGTTATCGACGCGGGAATAGAGCCCGCGACCGTGACAGAGCTTCGTCGTTTTTGTGAACGAAAAGGAATTGACTGCCAGATCGTCCAGGCAGACGCCGAGCGGATTTCCGATCTGCCGACAAGAGGCAAGCTGCTGACGACTGCGGCATATGCCCGAATACTCATCCCCGGGATATTGCCCGATTGCGACAAGGCCATCTACATGGATGCGGATACGCTGGTGGTATCCGATCTCGGCGGTCTCTGGTCGGTGGACTTGGGCGACAATTTGGTCGCCGGCGTGATTGACGGCTTCGTCGAGCAGGAGGAGCTCGACGATATCGAAATGTCCCGGAATGAATATATAAATTCCGGCGTTCTGGCGATGAATCTCGTCGCCTGGCGCAGGGAAGGCATTGCAGACAAGATCTTTGCAAAAGTTCGAGAAACAGCCAAGTCGCGATACCTCGACCAGACAGCCTTGAATACGGTGGTGCGCGGACGGGTTCTTTTCCTGGGCAGGGAATGGAATTTCTTTTCAGAGCGGTATGTGGAAATCGAACGGCGGCTTCCCAAGGTGATCCACTATGCGGGATCGGCCAAGCCCTGGCGCTACAGGCGCGTGCCTTTCGCCGATGTTTTCAATTTCTACAGAATCCTGTCGGGTTTGGATATTCCGGAAGGGACGCTTATTTTGAAATCCGCCCGTAGGCGGAAGATGATCCTTGGCCTTATCGGGTTGCGAAGAAAATACTGGTCCTCCGCCCTGGCCACTCACTATTATCGCAGTCGATTCACCAAGCCGCATCTACGAGGCCTGGGTAGGATGTTCTCGAAGGTTCCGTTGCCGCCGCAACATTCGACTGCTGCGCCGTAACGAGAAGCGCGGTTGCATCCGTTCTCGTAATGTTCTTGCCGAAAACGAAAATCTGTGGTTGTCTAGCCTGACCTCGCTCGCGGCCTGATCGCAGAGCCGCGTGCGAGCCGGTATCGGGGGGCTTGGACAAAATGGTGGCGCGGGTTCGCACGGTCGCTTTCCAGGGCATCGAGGCTTTGCCGGTCGATGTCCAGGTGATGGTCGGGCCGGGCAAGGTCGGCATGCAGATCGTCGGCCTGCCGGACAAGGCGGTGGCCGAAAGCCGCGAGCGCGTGCAGGCCGCACTCCACGCGTCGGGCCTGTCGATGCCGTCGAAGAAGGTGACGGTGAACCTCGCGCCGGCGGACCTGCCCAAGGAAGGCAGCCATTACGACCTGCCGATCGCGCTCGGCTTGATGGCGGCGCTCGGCGCCATCCCTGGCGACATGCTGGCCGGTTACGTGGTGCTTGGCGAATTGTCGCTCGACGGCACCATCGCAGGCGTGGCCGGCGCGCTGCCGGCGGCCATCGGCGCCAATGCCGAAGGCAAGGGCCTGATCTGTCCCTTCGCCTGCGGGCCGGAGGCGGCCTGGGCGGGCAAGGATTTCGACATTCTGGCGCCGCGCAGCCTGATCGCCATCGCCAATCACTTTCGCGGCACGCAGGTGCTGTCGCGGCCTGAAGCCGGCATCCAGCTCGCCGCGCGCGACCTGCCCGACCTCGCGGACATCAAGGGCCAGGAAAGCGCCAAGCGGACGCTGGAAGTGGCGGCGGCTGGCGGGCACAATCTGCTTATGATCGGCCCGCCAGGCTCGGGCAAGTCGATGCTGGCGCAGCGCCTGCCTTCGATCCTGCCGCCGCTGGCGCCCAAGGAGCTCCTGGAAGTCTCGATGATCGCCTCCGTCGCCGGCGAGCTGGGCGAAGGCAAGCTGACCGACCGGCGGCCTTTCCGCGCGCCGCATCACTCCGCCTCGATGGCGGCGATGGTCGGCGGCGGATTGCGCGCGCGTCCGGGCGAGGCTTCGCTCGCCCATCACGGCGTGCTGTTCCTCGACGAGTTGCCGGAATTTTCGCCACAGACGCTGGATGCGCTGCGCCAGCCGCTGGAAACCGGCGACTGCATGATCGCGCGCGCCAATCACCGCGTCACCTATCCGGCGCGCATCCAGCTGGTGGCGGCGATGAATCCGTGCCGCTGCGGCATGTCGGGCGAGCCCGGCTATCGCTGCCTGCGCGGCGACCGCTGCCGCACCGAATACCAGGCGCGCATTTCCGGCCCGTTGCTCGACCGGATCGACCTCAGGATCGAAGTGCCGGCGGTCTCGGCGAGCGACTTGATCCGGCCGGACAAGGCCGAGACGAGCGCGGCGGTGGCGCAGCGCGTTGCGCGTGCGCGCGCCATGCAGCGCGAACGACTGGAGAAGCTCGGCGCCGGCGCCACCACCAACGCGCATTGCCCGCCGTCGATCATCGAAGAGATCGCCAAGCCCGATGCCGCCGGCCTGACGCTGCTCAAGGACGCCAGCGAAAAGCTCGGCTTTTCGGCGCGGGCCTATCACCGCGTGCTCAAAGTGGCCCGCACCCTGGCCGACCTCGATGCCAGCGAAACGGTCGGCCGCATCCATCTGGCCGAGGCGATTTCCTATCGCATGAGCGCGCAGCGGATGGCGCAGGCGGCGTGAAGCGGGCGCGGTTAGCCGCTTCTCCCCGTAAACGGGAAGAAGGACGCTCTGGCCGGTGATTTCGCCAATCACCAAAGCCGCAGGTTTCGTAACACGCAAGCTGTGACGTTGGTCGAAACGGGCGCGGGCGCTACCTCATCCGCTCGCGTGCCTTCAGCTCCAGCCGCCGCGCATGCAGCACCGGCTCCGTATAGCCGTTGGGCTGGACCGTCCCCTTGAACACCAGATCACACGCCGCCTGGAAGGCGATGGAAGTGTCGAAGTCCGGCGCCATCGGCCTGTAGAGCGGATCGCCGACATTCTGGCGGTCGACGATCGCCGCCATGCGCTGCAGCGAATCCCTCACCTGGATTTCCGAGCACACCTTGTGGCGCAGCCAGTTGGCGATGTGCTGCGAGGAGATGCGCAGCGTGGCGCGGTCCTCCATCAGCCCGACGTCGTTGATATCGGGCACTTTCGAGCAGCCGACGCCCTGGTCGATCCAGCGCACGACATAGCCGAGGATGCCCTGCGCATTGTTGTCGAGCTCGCGCTGGATCTCGTCCGGCGTCCAGTTCGGTCGCACCGCGACCGGCACCGACAGAATGTCGTCGAGCTTCGCCTTCGGCCGGCTCTTCAGCGCCGCCTGCACGGCGTGCACGTCGACCTTGTGATAGTGCGTGGCGTGAAGCGTCGCGGCCGTCGGCGACGGCACCCAGGCGGTGTTGGCGCCGGCCTTGGGATGCGCGATCTTCTGCTCGAGCATCGCCGCCATCAAATCCGGCATCGCCCACATGCCCTTGCCGATCTGGGCGTGGCCGGCGAGCCCGCATTCGAGCCCCGTATCGACATTCCATGCCTCGTAGGCGGAAATCCAGGCGGCCTGCTTCATATCGCCCTTGCGGATCATCGGGCCGGCTTCCATCGAGGTGTGGATCTCGTCGCCGGTGCGGTCGAGGAAGCCCGTGTTGATGAACACCACGCGCTCCTTCGCGGCGCGGATCGCTTCCTTGAGGTTGACGGTGGTGCGCCGCTCCTCGTCCATGATGCCCATCTTGATGGTGTTCTTCGCCATGCCGAGCAGCGCCTCGACGCGGTCGAAAATCTCGACGGCGAACGCGACCTCTTCCGGCCCGTGCATCTTGGGCTTCACCACATACATCGAGCCGGCGCGGGAATTCATCCGCCGCCCGTTCGGGCCGACATCGTGCAGCGCGATCAGCGCCGTGATCGCCGCATCCATGATGCCTTCCGGCACCTCGTGGCCGTCGCGGTCGGTGATCGCCGGATTGGTCATCAGGTGGCCGACATTGCGCACCAGCATCAGCGAGCGGCCGGGCAGCGTAAGCGTTCCGCCGCCGCGCGAGCTGTAGGTGCGGTCCGGGTTGAGCTTGCGGACGAAGGTCTTGCCGCCCTTGGTGATCTCTTCCGCGAGGTCGCCCTTCATCAGGCCAAGCCAGTTGCGATAGACGACGACCTTATCCTCGGCGTCGACGGCGGCGACCGAATCCTCGCAGTCCTGGATGGTGGTCAACGCGGCCTCGAGGAGGACGTCGGCGATGCCGGCCGGATCGGTCCTGCCTATCTGGTTGGCACGGTCGATGACAATCTCGATATGCAACCCGTTCTTCACCAGAAGCACGGCTTCCGGCGTTGCGGCATCGCCGCGATGGCCAACGAACTGCCTTGGATCGGCAAGCGTCGTGGCGCCGGCGCCCTCGCCCGCTTTCAGCGCGCCATTCGCCACCGACAGCCCGTTGACACCGGCCCATTTGCCGGTGGTCAGCGGCACCGACTGGTCGAGGAAATCCTTCGCCCAGGCGATCACCTTGGCGCCGCGCGCCGGATTGAAGGCCTTGCCCTTCTCGGCGCCGCCGGTTTCGGGAATGGCGTCGGTGCCGTAGAGCGCATCATAGAGCGAACCCCAGCGGGCATTGGCGGCGTTGAGCGCATAGCGCGCATTCATCACCGGCACGACGAGCTGCGGCCCGGCGACAACGGCGATCTCGGGATCGACATGTTCCGTCGAGACGCTGAAGGCCGGCCCTTCCGGCACCAGATAACCGATCTCCTTGAGGAAATTCTTGTAGGCCTCGATGTCGATCGGCGCGCCGTTTTCGCGATACCAGAAGTCGAGCTTTTCCTGCATGGCGTCGCGCTTGGCGAGCAGCGCGCGGTTCTTCGGCGCGAGATCGTGGACGATGGCCGAAAAGCCGGTCCAGAATTTTTCCGGGTCGATGCCGGTGCCGGGCGTGGCCTCCTCGGCCACGAAGTCATGGAGCTCCCGGGCAATCTGCAACCCGGCGATCTCGATGCGGTCGGTCATCTGCTCGTCTCCAGATAGGTGGCTTGCCGGGCGTTTGGCATGTTTGGGGTTGCGGGGTCAATTCGGCTTAGGATTTAGGCTTCCTTCTCCCCGTTCCACGGGGAGAAGGTGGCGGCAGCCGGATGAGGGGCAGCGCGGCGCTGACAATTAGCATGCGTTGATCGGCCGATTGAAGTCGAGGAGAACAGCAACATACGCTGGCGCCGCCCCTCATCCGCCCTTCGGGCACCTTCTCCCCGTGAAACGGGGAGAAGGGGAAGCCGCGCTCACACCGCAATCCGCGGCCGCCCCGACGCCACCGCCACCACATGCGCCTCGATGAACATGCGCTGGCCCTCGATGGTCGAGACCTTGAAGTCGGTGGCGATTTCGATCTCGGCGCTGTCGGTGCCGGCGTCTTGCGCGCGCTTGGCCGCGATCGCGCGCACATCGGCTTGCGCCGCTTCGATCGCCTTTTCCTCCTCGGTGAAGTCGCGCACCGTCTGGCCCGATGCCAGCCTAAACAGGCCTTCCTTGGGCTGGCTGACGCGGGCCTCGGCCGAGACGCGCACCTGGCCGACGACGGCGCCGAGCGCGTTGGCGACATCGGTGTCTTCCGGCACGATGCAGCCATTGCCGATCAGCGGCGGCAGGCCGGCATAATGCAGCGGCGCCGAGGCGCCGAGGCCGATGACCGGGCGGTCGAGCGCGACGGTGAAGCGGGCGATGCCGGGATGCGCGTCGACGGCGCGCTGCACCAGCGCATGCGCGACGGTGGCGGCACCGTCCAGCCCGTCCTCGGCGAAGGCGGTTTCGAGGATATATTCGGCCGACCAGCGGGTCAGCGTGACGAGCACGCGCTGCGAAATCTCCTCCGGCGTCGCCGCGATCGTCTGGCCGCGGCCGTCGCGGCGGCGGGAAAACAGCTCGGCGCCGAGCCGGGCGGTGGCGGCGTCCCAATTGGCCTGCTTGCCGAGCACATGGGCAGCGTCGGACGGCGTGAAGCCGGAGATATGCACGAGACCGCGCGCGACCAGCCGGTTCAGCGTGGCGTTCTGCGCATTCGAAGCGAGCAGCCTGTCGAGCGCCAGCGGCGTGGCGCCGATCGCCTCGTAGAGCTTCGCCTCCGGCGCGGTCAGGCCAGCGGCGAGCCGGTCCGGCACGCCGGTGCGCAGGGCGAAGCGCCCGTCCATGCGGCCGGGATTGGGCGCGCGGAGTTGTCTTTCCAGTTCGATAGTCACGGCCTCGCCATGCACCATGCCCGCCAGCGCCAGCGGCACCAGGCGGCGCGGCCCTAGCAGGATCTTCGGGTCGAGCGCGCCGTCTTCCAGCGTCACTTCGGAGTCGCCGCCAAGGCCGAAAGTCCGCATGGCGACAGCCTCGACCATGGTGCGGAAGCCGCCGACGGTGGCGCCTTCCGGATCGAGGCGCGGCCGGCCGCCATCGAGCACGGCGATATCGGTGGTGGTGCCGCCGATATCCGAGACCATGGCGTCGTCCAGCCCGGTCATGTGCCGGGCGCCGACAAGGCTGGCGGCCGGGCCGGACAGGATCGTCTCGATCGGCCGCTGGCGGGCAAACGCCGCCGACACCAGCGCGCCGTCGCCGCGCACCACCATCAGCGGCGCGGCAATGCCGCGTTTGCCAAGAAACCCTTCGGTCGCCGCCACCAGCCGGTCGATCATCGAGATCAGCCTTGCATTGAGCAAGGTGGTGAGCGCCCGGCGCGGGCCGCCGAGCTTGGCCGAAAGCTCGTGGCTGGCGGTGACCGGCAGGCCTGTCTTCTCGCGGATCAGGTCGCGAGCGGCAAGCTCATGCGCCGGGTTGCGGGTGGCAAAATAGGCGCAGACGGCGAAGCCCGACACCGAACGCCCAAGTTCCGGCAGCGCCGCCTCGAGCCCGGAAAGGTCAAGTTTTGCCGCATTGCCGTGCACGTCATGGCCGCCGGGGCAGAACACCACCGGATCGGTGCCCAGCGCCGTCTTCAGCCCGTCGCGGGCGAGGTCGGCCTCGGAAAAGCCGATCATCACCAGCGCCACGCGCCCGCCCTGGCCCTCCACCAGCGCATTGGTGGCGAGGGTCGTCGACATCGAAACCAGTTTTATCGAGGCAGGATTGGTCTTGGATTTTTCCAGCACCGCATCGACCGCGCCGGAAATACCGACGGCGAGGTCGTGGCGTGTGGTCAGCGACTTCGCCTTGGCCAGCACCTTGCCCTTCGGGCCTTCCTCCGACCACAGCACCGCATCGGTGTAGGTGCCGCCGGTGTCGATGCCGAGGAAGAGGGGGTGAGACTTGGCGGTCATTTTGCAGGCAGTCCGGGGCGAGAGGTTTGCTGTCTGCCCCTTAGCGGATACCGGCTGGCGGATAAAGGCGGGAGGGATGGGCCAGGTAATCTCCCCCCTTGAGGGGGAGATGTCGCCGAAGGCGACAGAGGGGGTGCTGGCGCATCGAACGCCGGCGTCTTCTGCGACGACAAACGACGTCGGCACTCCACGCGCGGCGACCCCTCTGGCCGCTTTGCGGCCATCTCCCCCTCGGGAAGATTCCCCCGCCTACTTCGCCGTGACGGTGCCCGTCATCGAGCTGTGGATCGAACAATGGAACGGATGCGCGCCGGCGGCCGATATCTTGACCTTGGCGCGCTTGCCCTTGGCGAGTTGGCCGGTATCGAAGGAACCGTCATCCGCCGTGGCGGTGTGCGTCTTGGAATCGGCGTTGGTGAAGGTCACCGTGTCGCCGACGGCGACACTGATCTTGGCCGGGTGGAATTTCATGTCCTTGATCTCAACCGCGTGGTTTGCGGCGAAGGCGGGCATTGCGAAGGCAAGCAAGGCAAGGGTGAGCATGGTGCGCATGGTGGATTCCTCCTGAGAGTCCCCACCTTAAACTAAGGCGGGCGCAGCATTTGTCATGCCACGAAGCCCACCCTTTTATGCGACCCGTCACAAAACGGCTTGTTGGCCGAATGCCCGCAGCGGCAGAGAAAAACTTTTGTGGTGCGGGCGATGGTATGCCCGGTGCCGGTGACGATCTCCGCATTGCCTTCGACCTTGAGCGGGCCGTTGACAGTGGGGGTGACCGTCAGCGGGCCGTCCCGCGCTTCGAGCACCTGCGCCTCCTTCAGCGGCGGCTCGCCGGTGGCGGTGAAGCCGGCCTTGATGTGGCTGTTGTCGCAGAACGGCTTGTTCTGGGACAGGCCGCAGCGGCAGAGCGTGGCGCGGAAGAGGGTCTCCTCGCCGAGCACGATCTCGGCATGCACGGCCAGCGGTCCGTTCTCGCGCAGCCGCACGGTGTTGACCACCGGCGGCCTCTCCTGCGGCCCGCCATCCTTGCGGGTGTAGGTGATGGCGCCCGACGGGCAGTTTTCCGCCAGCGCCACGACCCGCTCGACGATTGCCGCGTCAGGGTGGATCCACTCGCCCGGCGCGTTGGGCACGAAGACATGCGGGTTGCCGAGCACGCAATTGCGCGAATGGATGCAACGCTTGCCGCTGAAAGAAACGTCGATCTTCTCGCCTTCGACCGTGCCTGCCATGGGGTGGGTCTCCTGTTGGGTCGAGGCGAGGCTAGGGCGGGGGCGAGAGGGGCGTCAAGAATGAACTCCCCTTCTCCCCTTGTGGGAGAAGGTGGCTCGGCGCGCAGCGCCGAGACGGATGAGGGGTGCTCCAGCTTGGCAAGAACGCGTGCGCCCCGCTACCGCCAAGGCTGCAGACTCTCGTCCCGCACATAGGCGATGATGGTGTCGCATACCCCGTTCATGTCCTTCAGGACATCGTCGTTCCAGAACCGCAGCACGCGAAAGCCCCTGACTTTCAGCTCGGCATCGCGTTCCTGGTCATGGCGCGATTCCGCATGCTGGCTGCCGTCAATCTCAACGACGAGCTTGGCCTCGGCGCAAAGGAAATCCGCCACGAATCGACCAATCGGCACTTGCCGCCTAAATTTGGTGTTGTCGAGACGACGACCGCGCAATTCCTGCCATAGACGGTCCTCCGCGTCGGTCGACTCACGGCGCATCGACCTAGCGAAATTCCTTTTGGCCGAGGTGACGGGTTGGTGCGGCATGGTAGAAGATTAGCCGACGTAGGTGACCGCTCAAAATATCCGAGGTCGCACTCCGCTGGAGCACCCCTCATCCGACTCGGCGCTGCGCGCCGAGCCACCTTCTCCCACAAGGGGAGAAGGGGAAGCCCTACTCCTCAAGGTCGATCTCCTCGGTTTGGCCGCCGCTGCAGGTGTAGCAGCAGTCCTCGCAGGTTTCCTTGTTGTTCGGGCCGACGCCCCAATAGGTTTCTTCATCGCCATCGACCCAGGCGCCGTAGCAGATCTTCTCGCCCTCGTTGCAGGAGATCGGCAATTGCTTGGTCTCGCCGTCGTCGAGATAGAAATCCTTGCCGTTGCCCGGCCAGACATAGTCGCGGTCCTGGCTGTAGAGTTCGACTCGCATGGCGTTGGGATGATTGTTCTTGATCTGGAAGGTGACGTCGCCGGCGTGAGCGGCGGGCGCGATGAGGACGGCTAGCGAAAGCGCGGCGGCAACGCGGCGCGCGAAGGTGATGGACATGAGAACCCCCGAGGTAGAATCGGCCCCCACGGCCGATGGTTGGATGATGACATGGCCGGCGCGTATGCCAAGGGGCGGCAGCGAAAATGGCTGACGGAATTTGGGGGGAATGGCGCGACTTCCCCTTCTCCCCTTGTGGGAGAAGGTGGCTCGGCGCGCAGCGCCGAGACGGATGAGGGGTGTTCCAGCCTGGCAGGAACGCGTGCGCCCCACTACCGCCAAGGGTGCAAACTTTCATCCCTCACGTAGGCGATTATCGTGTCGCATACCCCGTTCATGTCTTTCAGCACATCGTCGTTCCAGAACCGCAGCACGCGAAATCCCCTTGCCTTTAGTTCGGCGTCGCGCTCCTGATCGCGACACGATTCCGCGTGCTGGCTGCCGTCGATTTCGACGATAAGTCTGGCCTCGGCGCAGACGAAATCCGCCACGAAGCGGCCGATCGGCACCTGCCGCTTGAACTTGATGTTGTCGAGTCGCCGGCCGCGCAATTCGTGCCACAAGCGGTCTTCCGCCTCTGTCGGCTCACGGCGCATCGACCGAGCGAAATTGCGTTTGGCCGGGGTTACGGGTTGGTGTGGCATGGCGCGCGATTAGCCAATGTTGTGGACTTGAACAGCCGGCGCCCCACTCCGCTGGAGCACCCCTCATCCGTCTCGGCGCTTCGCGCCGATCCACCTTCTCCCACAAGGGGAGAAGGAGAGGGCGCCCCGCTACTCCGCCAGGTCCACCGTCTCGGTCGAATGCCCGGTGCAGATGAAGCAGCAGGTGTCGCAGGGCTTGTCGTTGTCGGGGCCGACGCCGGCGGTGACGGAATCGTCGCCGTTCACCCAGGCGCCCCAGCAGATATGCTCGCCCGGCTCGCAGGAGATCGGCACGGACTTTCGCGCCTTCGGCCGGATGAGAAAAACCTTGTCGTCGCCCGGCCAGACTTTTTGGCTGTCGCGGCTGAACAGCTCGACCGCGACCCCGTCCGAGCGCTGGTTGCGCACGAAGACCGACATGTCGGCGGCGAAGGCCGGCGAGGTGAGGAGAAGGAAGGCGAGCAGAGCGCGAATCATGGCGAGGTCCCCAGGGGAAGTAGAGCACGGGAGCGGAAGCGGCGCGACCTCCCCTTCCCCCCTTGTGGGGGAAGGTGGCTCGGCGCGCAGCGCCGAGACGGATGAGGGGTGCTCCAGCTTGGCGAGGCGTTCGCTACAAGCGCAGCATTGTACCCAATCGCCGATGCCTCATTCCTTCCAACACCCCTCATCCGGCCGCTTCGCGTCCACCTTCTCCCACAGGGGGAGAAGGGAAAGTCAGCGCCTCACCACATGCGGCGCGAATGTCTTCACCGCATCCACCATCTCCTCCGCACGCACGTCGAGCGAGGAGATCTCCATATGCACAATGGTCTTGCCGAAGGGCATCAGGCCGTAGGCATTGGCGGAGGAATAGCGGATTGCGTCGGGCGGCTCTTCGGTGAGCTCGAAATTCAGCATCGCCGCGCCCTTGCCGCCGGCGGCGAGCCGCACGCTTTTCACCTTGCTCCACGGCACCAGCACGTCGCCGGCGCGACTATCGCGGAAGCCGTGGCTGTCCAAGATCACCTTGACCGAAGTATCGAAAGCGCCGCGGGCAATGAAAGCGCCGAGCCCCAGGCAGGCGGCGCTAAGCAGCGCGATCCACAGCACATGCCCACTGTTTGCCCCCGACGCCACGCCCTGCAGCGCGCCGAAGCCGAAAATGCCGCCAAGCAGGAACGGTCCGAGTGCGGGCAGGATCTTTCCAGAGGGGCTGTTGCGGAGTTCGAGCGGCGCGGCCATCGCCTTCCCACTCAACGCTCGGCTTTGAGCAAAGTCCAGATCCAGCCGATGAAGGTCAGCACCAGGAACGGGTAGCCGAGCGCCGGCAGCGGCGCGGAGGTGGGCAAAAGCGGCGCGCCCCACAAGATCATGAGGACCGAGAGGGCGAACAGCGCGGCGGCGACGGAGGCCGTGAGCCGCATCCACAGCGCGAAGGTCGCTTGCGCGCTGACCATGACCAGCCCCGCCGCCCACAGCGCAATGCCGCCGGCATAGGAAGGCACGCTCGCCTGCAATCCCGCCGCATTGCCGGCCAGAAGCAGGCTCTCGCCGACGAGGAAAGTAAGGAAGCCGGCCGCGACGAGCTCATTGCCGAGCCGCTGGTATTTCATGGTGAGCAGCGCCGTGGCGACGACGATGCCGACGCCATCGATGGTCCACAGCGTCTCGCGCAGCGCATCGCCGGCAACGAACGTGCCCGCGATGCCCAAAGCGCCGCCGATGGCGAGGCCGATCGCGGCGATGGTGTCCGAGGTGGAGCGCATGTGACGTCTCCCCAAGCTGGGGAGAGGATACGCCGATGTGGAGCGCTGGAGAAGCGAGATTGAGGATGAAAGTATGTCGATCTAACTATGTGCCTCAAGGAAGCTGGCAACTTTTGGGTTAAGCGACTCTAAGTCCAACGTCTCGCATTCCCATACTATCATAACTCTCCAACCGAGCTGACTTAGCTCAGAAATCTTCCTCGCATCTCGCTCTATGTTCGCTCGAAATTTGGCTTCCCAAAACTCTTTTCTGGCTTTTGGGGTTGTCGCTTTTGGGCAACCGTGATGCCGGTGCCAGAAGCAGCCATGCACAAAGATGGCAGCTTTTCTAGGCCCAAACACGATGTCCGGTGACCCAGGCAACTTGGCCTGATGCAATCGATATCGATATCCAAGGGAGTGAAGGTGCCTTCGAAGGATGAGTTCCGGCTTGGTATTTTTCGAGCGCACCTTCGACATCAGGTGACGTCTGGCAGCGGGAACGTTTTCAAACAGCGTCATCTTTTGAAAGGATGTTTTCTGTGGCATTAGAAATGCATCGGCTCAGCAATGCGATGACATTATGACGAATCAGGAACTCAGTGAATCCGACATCCAGGATGCGGTGGAAACAGCTCGTAACGAGGTCCGCTACCTGGTTACCGATTTTCCGGTGGACACGCTAATACGGAAATATAAAGACGATAACCCTGATGAGGGCGATATATATGTTCCAACGTACCAGCGCACGCTACAGTGGAACAATGATCAGAAATCGTATTTCATAGAGAGTTTACTGCTGCGTATTCCCATACCCCCGATCTTTTTCTACGAAGTTGGCGGGAGACTTGAGGTCGTTGACGGATCGCAGCGGATACGTACCCTTGTCGATTTTAAGAATGATGTTTTTCGGCTTGTTAACTTAGAGAAACTTGACTCGTTAAATGGTCTTAAGTTCAGCAAACTACCCTCAGTTACGAAAAAACGCTTTCTAAATAGCCCAATTAGGTCGTTTGTCCTCGAAGAAGGTACCGATGAAAGCTCCCGTGTCGAACTGTTTCGTAGGATAAATACGTCATCGAAGCAATTAAGTGACGCCGAAATAAGAAAAGGAGCGTACCAGGGACCATTCCTCGATCTCGTTATTGACTGTGCAAATCGAGAGGTTTTTAAGCTGCTCGCCCCAGGCAAAGGCTCCCGCGGAAATAAAAACTGGGAAAGTGAGCGACAGGAATTGGTGGCTCGATTTTTTGTGTACTCTAATTACTATAAACTATTTACACATGACGTTCGTCGGTTTATTGATAACTATTTTAAGAAGTATAATCAAGGCCTTACTCCAAACGAGGCAAGCGCCATGTCCGCGGAATTTGATCGAGTTATGAATTTTATCGCCGATAACTCAGCAAATGCGTTCTTTCGTAACGAGAAAACGCAGCAGGTTCCGAGGGTCCGATTCGAAGCGATCTCCGTGGGAACCTGTTTGGCGTTGCGCGAACGTCCTGAATTAGACAGTGCGAATTTTGATTGGTTGGATGAGCCAGATTTCTACCAACTTGTACGAACAGATGCTAGCAATAGCGGCCCCCGCCTCAGGTCTAGAATTGAATTCGTGCGAGACAAAATTTTAGAACAGGCATGAACGAGACTGTTACCCTTAGGGCAAAACTGGATGAGCTTGAGGCTATTTTGGACTCCACGCGGGAGCTGGAAAAGCGTCAGAAAGCAAATACCAGGAGCTATCACCAGAAGCGGCAGTTGATTGCCTCTCTAAGAGCAACGACATATGTGATGCTTTATAATGCCCTTGAGAGTGCGATGCGCTCCGTCATGAGATCTATCCGCGAGCAGATCGAGCTAGAGAATATTCCATCCAGCGACGTAACAGACTACTGGAGGTTGGACGTCGTACAGGCGGCATTTCTCGATAAGATGCAGGCAGGAACTAATCACGGCAATCTTCTGACAGATTTCGTGCCATTCATGACTGGGCGGCCGTCTTGGGAAGAATCCAAAAAAGACCGCCTTCCGTTCAGCGGAAACTTTGGCCAGACAACTGCCGTGCGATTGAAGGACAGCTTGGCGATTACCTGGGCAGCGCCTCCGCATACTTTAGGCGGTAGCGATCTTGAAAATGTGCGAGAAAGACGCAATGCTTTAGCTCACGGTCTAGAATCGTTTGCGGAGGCGGGCGAGAAGGTCACTGCTTCCGACCTTCTTGAGATGCTAGGCCGTGTGAGAGAATTTATGCTTTCCTATGTGACAGCGCTTGAGCATTACAGAGACTCGAAGGGCTATCTCAAGCAGCCTTAGGGAGGCTCAAATACCGGCGCAAGTCCTGAAGGAATTCTTGATTTTTCCGAAGTGGGGCAACTTCAAAGCGACCGGTGAAGCCTGCGATTGCCCTTTTTGACACTGGATAGAAATCACTAAGTTCGAAGTCGCTCAGATTCGCGATATCTGGGTGTGCCGGCCCCTCGCTGGTCACAGACAGTTCCGTAACCGGGGAATTTGGACCACCGTATGCAGCCTTTGGAAGGCGATCGCTATGCGGCACTGTTTTCCAGTCGTCCACACCTGTTCTTGCGCCTATAATCCTTTGGCCGATCCATCGGGCAACGGGCACGCTTACAGCGTTCCCAACCAATAGCCACCTTTTTCTAGTTCCCTTTGGAAAAGCGTCAGCGACCTCAGTCCAATCTCGTTCGAAGCCCTGTAGACGTTCAGCATCTTTGATACCTGGCGAGACGAAACTCGATGTGTGACGATCCCAGATAGCAGGCGGAGAAGGTATACTGAGACCCGACCCACCTTTCAAAGGAGGGATAGCTTCAGGGGACCATCCAAGACCCCGGTTTCCCTCAGTCCAATAAAATCCAACCATTTTCGGCTCTGGCGAATTCGATCGGGCTTCGCCCTGAATGCCGTCCAACAAGATTGCTTCTGGCTTGTCGTGGAGTGATGCTAGCACGAACAAACGGCGACGACGTTGTGGAAGGCCAAAGTACCTAGTGTCTAGTATCCGGTACGCCCAGCGATAGCCAAGTTGCTCAAGTTGAGTGGTTACGAACCTGACGGACTCTCCCTTGTGCAAATCAAGAGCAAATGCCACGTTTTCAAGCAAGACGTACTCTGGCTTGTGATCGCTTTCTGCAATCAAGCGGAAAACATCGCCTATTAAACTGGAACGATCTCCCCTCAAGCCCTTCATGCCGCCCGCCAAGCTAATATCCTGGCAAGGCCATCCAGCCGTTACTATATCGCAATTGGGAATTGAGTTGAGCTTCGTCACATCGGGTGCGATCTCAACTTCGGGAAAGCGATGGGCCAGAACCGCTCTTGCAACAGGATCCGACTCACACATCAGAGTCGTGCTGAATCCAGCCTTCTCCAAGCCTTGCTCGAAACCGCCAATCCCGCTGAACAGACTAACCAGGCGCAAAGGTTTAGATTCTCGAATCATTTCGGCATTTTAGCCGTACCGTTGATAGAACTCGAGGAATAAAATTCTCAATCCCCCATCTTCAGCGCCTGGATAAACGCCTCCTGCGGGATATCCACCTTCCCGAACTGCCGCATCCGCTTCTTGCCCTCTTTCTGCTTGTCGAGCAGCTTGCGCTTGCGGGTCACGTCGCCGCCATAGCATTTGGCGGTGACGTCCTTGCGCAGCGCCGAGATGGTCTCGCGGGCGATGACCTTGCCGCCTATTGCCGCCTGGATCGGGATTTTGAACAGGTGGTGCGGGATCAGCTCCTTCAGCTTCTCGCACATGGCGCGGCCGCGCTTTTCGGCCGCCGTGCGGTGCACCAGCATGGACAAAGCGTCGACCGGCTCCTCATTGACCAGGATCGACATCTTCACCAGGTCGCCCTCGCGATAGTCGGTCAGGTGATAGTCGAAGGAGGCGTAGCCCTTGGAGATCGATTTCAGCCGGTCGTAGAAATCGAACACCACCTCGTTGAGCGGCAGGTCGTAGGTGAGCATGGCGCGTTTGCCCACATAGGAAAGATCGGCCTGGATGCCGCGCCTGTCCTGGCAGAGCTTCAGGATGCCGCCGAGATAGTCGTCGGGGGTCAGGATGGTGGCGCGGATCCACGGCTCCTCGATCGAGGCGATCTTGACCACGTCGGGCATATCGGCCGGATTGTGAAGTTCCTTGACCGAGCCGTCATTGAGGTTCAGGCGGTAGACGACGCTGGGCGCCGTGGCGATGAGGTCGAGGTTGAACTCGCGCTCCAGCCGCTCCTGGATGATCTCCAGATGCAGCAGGCCGAGGAAGCCGCAGCGATAGCCGAAGCCGAGCGCGGCGCTGGTTTCCATCTCATAGGAAAAGCTCGCATCGTTGAGGCGCAATTTGCCGACGGCGGCGCGCAGATCCTCGAAATCGGCGGCGTCGACCGGGAACAGGCCGCAAAACACCACCGGCTGCGCCGGCTTGAAGCCGGGCAGCGCTTTTTGCGTCGGGCGGCGGTCCTCGGTGATGGTGTCGCCGACGCGGGTGTCGGCCACTTCCTTGATCGAGCCGGTGAAGAAGCCGAACTCCCCGGGGCCGAGCTCGTCGACATTGACGCGGGCCGGCTTGAACACGCCGGTGCGCTCGACGAGATACTTTGCGCCGGTGCCCATCATGCGGATGGTCTGGCCCTTCTTCATCACGCCGTCGATGATACGCACCAGAACGATGACGCCGAGATAGGCGTCGTACCAGCTGTCGACCAGCATCGCCTTCAAGGGTGCTGCGATATCGCCCTCGCGCGGCGGCGGCAGCTGGTGGACGATCGCCTCCAGCACGTCGGGCACGCCAAGCCCGGTCTTGGCCGAGATCAGCACCGCGTTGGAGGCGTCGAGGCCGATCACCTCCTCCATCTGCTCGCGGATGCGCTCCGGCTCGGCCGCCGGCAGGTCGACTTTGTTCAGCACCACGACGATCTCGTGGTTGTTGTCGATGGCCTGGTAGACATTGGCCAAAGTCTGCGCCTCGACACCCTGGGAAGCGTCCACCACCAGCAGCGAGCCCTCGCAGGCGGCCAAGGAGCGCGACACCTCATAGGCGAAGTCGACATGGCCGGGCGTGTCGATGAGGTTCAGCACATAATCCTCGCCGTTCTTGGCGCGGTAGTTGAGCCGAACGGTCTGGGCCTTGATGGTGATGCCGCGCTCGCGCTCGATATCCATCGAGTCCAGCACTTGCTCCTTCATGTCGCGCTCCTCCAGCGCGCCGGTGAGTTGGATCAGCCGGTCGGCAAGCGTGGATTTGCCATGGTCGATATGGGCGACGATGGAGAAATTGCGGATATGGTCGAGGGGCGTCGTCATGCGGCGGGCTTTAGCAGGGGCGGGGTTGAGGGGCAAGCGGAACGCCCTTTTCCCCTTCTCCCCTTGTGGGAGAAGGTGTCGCCGAAGGCGACGGATGAGGGGTGCTCCAGGGAAAGCCAGCGTCTCACTCCGCTGGAACACCCCTCATCCGTCTCGGCGCTCCGCGCCGATCCACCTTCCCCCACAAGGGGGGAAGGGAGACCTTGCGCCACTTCACATCCCGCTCACGAAACATTCAAAGCCGCTTAAATGTTCATACACCGCTTTCGCGCATGCTTCGCGCCCGGATGGTAAATCGACTTAGCCGCGACGACGAAGGCCCTGAAATGCCCAGTTCTGCCCGAAAGTTCAGCCCGGCCGCGCTTGCCGGGACGTTGAAGCAATTTCTTGCTCGCCGCGACGGCTCGATCATGCCGATGATGGCCATCCTGACGATCCCGTTGATGGCGGCGGTCGGCTTTTCGGTTGACTACACCTCGGCGGTGACGACGCGCAGCGACATGCAGAACGCGCTCGATGCGGCGATCATCGCGGTCACCACGCTGCCCACCACGACAAGCTTCTCCGACCGCCAGACAACGCTGCAGCAGGCCTATGCGGCCAATGCCGGCCAGGGCACGGCGACGCTGACCGGCGTCAATGTCGATGCTACCGGCACGGCGACCTTCACCGCCACGGCGAGCTACCCGATGCCGACCAGCTTCATGCAGGTCGCACGCATCGACACGGTGCAGGTCGGCGTCGGCTCGTCGGTGCGCAAGACGCCGGCACTGGCGCAGACCACCTTCAAGATCGGCAAGGCGTCCGGGTGGTGGAACAAGACCATCACGCTCTACGGCACCCAGTTCGGCCAGACCGCGCCGCAGAAGCTGATGCAGATCAACTATATCTACAACGGTGCCGGCGACCCCAAGGGCTACGGCACGACCACCGCCTACACGGTCAGCGGCACCAAGCTGACCCAAGTGCAGCAGCAAGTCTGCAACACCAGCAAGGTCAAGAACTTCAATAATGCCCCGGCCGGGGCGATCCTGCAGACCAGCAGCAACGGCACGGATTACCAGACGACATGCACGACCTCGCCTTCGAACGGCTCCGGCGCGGTGATCGACGTGAGCCTGATGGACAAGCTGTACCTGGAAATGGACGTTCCGTCAGGCTCACCGACCGTGCTCAAGTCGAACGATCCGGCTACCTCGGACCGGCTGTTCATGGGGCCGACCGAATCCGCCATGGTCGAGGTTGGGGCCGGCCAGACGGTCGACATCTTTACCGCGGTGCCGTGCAACCAGACCAGCACCCAGGCCTGGGAAGACGGCGGCTCGCATGTGCCGGAAGCGTACACCGACACGGACTTCACCTACACCGTGCAAGGCAAGTGCGACTACAACCAGCGCCCGTCGGCGACGGTGCTGACGCAGTAGCTCTTCCCTCCCCCTTGCGGGGAGATGGCTGTCAGGCAGAGAAGGAGCTGTCCCGCCGGCGTTTCAATCCTTGGTTCCTCGCCCCCGCCAGAGGCGGGGGAGAGGTGTCCGCGAAGCGGACGGAGAGGGGGCCTTCGTAAGGCGCTCCCCTCTCCGTCTCGGCTTCGCCGAGCCACCTCTCCCCACTTTCGTGGGGCGAGGAACCTTGATCCTGCGGCGCCACGATCCTTCACACACGTCCAGCGTGCCGCACGAAAGCCCCCACATCACAAACCGGTGAAGCTGTAACGAACCCATCCACCCCGGCGAAATCGGAGCATGACCCGCTACGGAGACTGCTTCCCATGACCGGATTGAAGACAAGCCTGCTCGCCGGCGCGATGCTTGCCGCCACGTTCGGCGCCGCTTCCGCGCAGCCGCTGACCGTGGTCGAGCTGTTCACCAGCCAAGGCTGCTCGTCCTGCCCGCCGGCCAACGCCAATCTGATCAAGGTCAAGGACCAGCCAGGCGTGCTGGCGCTGTCGTTCAACGTCACCTATTGGGATTATCTCGGCTGGAAGGACACGTTCGGCCGCAAGGAATTCACGGACCGCCAGGTGACCTACGAGCCGTCGCTCGGCCATGACGGGCCGTTCACGCCGCAAGTGGTGGTGAACGGCAGCCACGACGGCGTGGGCGCGGCCCCGGGCGAGATCCAGAGCCTGATCGCCCGGAGTAAGATTAATAAGGGCGGCGCGCAGGGGCCGGAGCTTTCGCTTGGGCAGGGCAAGGTCAGCATCGGCGCCGGCAAGGCGCCGGGCGGCGGCGCCGACATCTGGCTGGTGCGCTACAAGAGAGGCGTCGTCGAGGTGCCGGTGGCGCGCGGCGAGAACACCGGCCGCACCCTGCCGCACGCCAATGTCGTGCATGCGCTCACCAAGCTCGGCAGCTGGAACGGCGAGGCGACGACGCTGCCGCTGCCGGCGGCCGCGGGCGGCTTGAGCACCGCGGTGCTGGTGCAGGGTCCGAACGGCGGACCGATCCTGGCCGCCGCCGCCAACTGATTTCCTTCTCTTCGCGCGGGGCCGCATGAAAGCGGCAACGCTTCACCAAGGCCCGCTTCCGCGCGCCACAACCCAAGGAGTACGACCCATGACCAAGTTCCTCACGCTGCCGGCGCTGGCCTTCGCGCTTTCCGCTTCGCTCTTCGTTGCCGGCGCCCGTGCCGACGACGCGACCAATGCGATGAAGCCCGCCAATGCGATGGCGACCGACGCCATGAAGCCGGCGACGGACGCGATGAAACCGGCCGATGCCATGAAGCCCGACGCGATGAGCACCGAGGCGATGAAGCCTGCCACGGATGTGATGAAGCCGGCGGATGCAATGAAGCCTGTGACGGATGCGATGAAGCCAGCGGACACCACCGCTCAGTAAGGTGAGCTGGCGATCCGCTTGCGTCGCCGGCCTGCGAGGCAATCGCACAGGGCAGCGCAGCCCCCGCTCCGTCTCGGCGCTGCGCGCCGATCCACCTCTCCCCCGCTTTGCGGGGGCGAGGAAACGCCAATCGCCAAGGGCGCGGCCTTCGCAAGCCTGAGTTCCTCGCCCCCGCCAGAGGCGGGGGAGAGGTGGCTCGGCGAAGCCGAGACGGAGAGGGGGAGCGCCCTCGGCCATTGGCCGCACGGCAAAGTGAGAACCGCTTGGCGGCTGCGTTCGTATATAATGAAGCAACAACAGGAGATCAGGACATGAACGGCATAAGGACAAAGGCCGCGCGGCGATCGCCATTTTTCGCCCGCGGCACGTTGGCAGTGCTCGGCCTTGCGGCCGTGGCGGCAGCGGCGCTGTGGCAAACACCGGCCCGATCGGCCGAGGACGCGGTGGTGATCCCGCCGCCGGCTTTGGACGAAAAGGCGACGAGCGGCACCGAGAAGGCGATCTTCGCCGGCGGCTGCTTCTGGGGCGTGCAGGGCGTGTTCCAGCACGTCAAGGGCGTGAGCAAGGCCGTCTCCGGCTATACCGGCGGCAGCGCCGAGAACGCCGTCTATGAGGTGGTGGGCACCGGCCGCACGGGGCATGCCGAATCCGTCGAGATCACCTACGACCCGTCGAAGGTCACCTACGGCCAGCTCTTGCAGGTCTATTTCTCGGTCGCGCACAACCCGACGCAGTTGAACTACCAGGGGCCGGACCAGGGCACCCAGTACCGTTCGACGATCTTCGCCGAGAATGACGAGCAGAAAAAGGTCGCCGAGAGCTACATCGCCCAGCTTGACAAGGCCAAGGTGTTCCCGAAGCCGATCGTCACCACGCTCGAAACCGGCAAGACCTTCTACCCGGCCGAGGATTACCATCAGGACTTCCTGACGCTGAACCCGACCTATCCCTATATCGTCTACAATGACCTGCCCAAGATCGAGAATCTGAAGGCGCTGTTCCCTAAGCTCTACAGCGAGAAGCCGGTGCTTGTGCTGGCCTCCAGCAAGAGCTGAGAGAGCGTTTGGAAATTCTACTCCGGCGGTCATCTGATGGCGGTTTCTGCGCTTCCGGTGCTCACGGACCGAATGTCCGCTGCGCTCCGGTTCTCGAAACCACCACCATATGACTCGCCGGAGCGAATTTCGAAACGGTCTCTGGGCCGCCGGTCATTTTCCTGACGCCTTCGTTATGCCGGCAGGAGGTGAGATGCCTTGGGGATTGGTGGACGCCGCCCGAATCTCGTCATTCCAGGGCGAAGCAGCCGCGAAGCGGCGTCGCGGAGACCCTGGAATCTATTCCGTGACCCTGATCGTAGAATGCAGCGGAGCAGAATTCTGCACCGCAGCAGCGCTCTTAAGTCACGGAATGGATCCTCGGGTCTGCGCGCGTCGCTTCGCTCCTTGCTCCGCCCGTGGATGACGGGGTTCGGCGGCTTCCGCCAATCTCCGGGGCCTGTGCTGATCGCCGGGCATGCCAGCCCGAAAACGGGGAGAAAGACGCGCCACTGTCCAGAACTGTCAGCAGCAGCGTCGATTTCCAGTTGCGCCGGACAACATCCGACCTATATCAGGTCACCTTTTCCAGCCGGCCGTATTTCAGCATGTCATCCATCATCTCGATCTCCGGTGTCACGAAAACCTATGCCACCGGCTTCAAGGCGCTGAAGGAAATCAATCTCGACATCGAGCGCGGCGAGATCTTCGCGCTGCTGGGGCCGAACGGCGCCGGCAAGACGACGCTGATCTCGATCGTCTGCGGCATCGTCAACCGCTCGTCGGGCACTGTCACCGTGGACGGCCACGACATCGGCCGGGATTACCGCGCCGCGCGCAGCCTGATCGGGCTGGTGCCGCAGGAACTCACCATCGATGCCTTCGAGACCGTCTGGGCGACGGTGAACTACAGCCGCGGCCTGTTCGGCAAGGCGCCCAACAAGGAGTTCGTCGAAAAAGTGCTGCGCGACCTCTCGCTGTGGGAGAAGAAGGATTCGAAAGCCATCACGCTGTCGGGCGGCATGAAACGCCGGCTGATGATCGCCAAGGCGCTGTCGCACGAACCGCGTGTGCTGTTCCTCGACGAGCCGACGGCCGGTGTCGACGTCGAGCTGCGCCAGGACATGTGGGCGATGGTCAGGCGCCTGCGCGAGGACGGCGTCACCATCATCCTCACCACGCATTACATCGAGGAAGCCGAGGCGATGGCCGACCGCGTCGGCGTCATAAACAAGGGCGAGATCATCCTGGTCGAGGGCAAGGCCGAGCTGATGCGCAAGCTCGGCCGCAAGCAGATGAATCTGGAACTGCGCGCGCCGCTTGCCGCCGTTCCGGACGGCCTGTCGCACTATTCATTGGAGCTGTCGGACGACGGCAACCAGCTCACCTACACCTATGACAACCAGAGCGACCGTCCGGGCGTCGCCTCGCTGATCCGCGACCTCGAGGCGGCCGGCGTCCAGTTCCGCGACCTCGACACCAAGAACAGCTCGCTCGAAGAGATCTTCGTCAATCTCCTGAGGCAAGAGCCATGAACCTGCGCGCGGCCCCTAATTTTCGTGCGATATGGGCGATCTACCGGGTGGAGATGGCGCGCGCCTTCCGCACGGTTCTGCAGAGCATCATCTCGCCGGTCATCTCGACATCGCTCTATTTCGTCGTCTTCGGATCGGCCATTGGCTCGCGGATCACCGAGATCGACGGCATCGCCTACGGCGCCTTCATCGTGCCCGGCCTGATGATGCTGTCGCTTTTGACGCAGTCGATCTCCAACGCCTCCTTCGCCATCTATTTCCCGAAATTCGTCGGCTCGATCTACGAGCTTTTGTCGGCGCCGGTCTCCTATCTCGAGATCATCATCGCCTATGTCGGGGGTGCGGCGACCAAATCGGTCATGCTCGGCCTGATCATTCTCGCCACCGCGGCGCTGTTCGTGCCGCTCAGGATCGAGCATCCGTTCTGGATGATCGCCTTCCTGGTGCTGACGGCGGTGACCTTCAGCCTGTTCGGCTTCATCATCGGCATCTGGGCAAAGACCTTCGAGCAGCTGCAGCTGGTGCCGCTCTTGATCGTGACGCCGCTCACCTTCCTCGGCGGCAGCTTCTATTCGATCCACATGCTGCCCGGCATCTGGAAGACGATCACCCTGTTCAACCCGGTCGTGTACCTGATCAGCGGGTTCCGCTGGAGCTTTTACGGCAAGGCGGACGTCTCGGTCGGCGTCAGCCTCGGCATGACAGTGATGTTCCTGGCCATCTGCATCGCGATCGTGGCGTGGATCTTCAAGACGGGATACCGGTTGAGGAACTGACGGAGCGACGTTCGTCGTCGCCGAATGCTGGCGGGACAGCACCCCCCTCTGTCCTGCCGGACAGGGGGGGTGTGAAGGATCGCGGCGCCTAGTGATCTTCTCTTAATCGTTCCGTCTAAATCGCCTTCAGCAGCCGCAGCAGGCCCAGCATCTCCATGAAAGTCCCTTTGCGGAACGCGATATAGGTCGGCTCCTCGACGCCGTGGAAGCGGCGCTTGAAGGCTGCCTGGCCCTGCAGGTTGAAGCGCGAGCGGTTCACCCAGGGCGAGTTGTAGGCGCGCTGGAACGCGCCGCGCCAGAAGCCCGATTCGGCAAAGCCGCTGGGCTCGATATCGAGCAGCGGCGAGAGGCCGAGCGTCACCTGCGAGATGCCTTCCTCGCGGAAGCGGTCGACGGCGAATTTGGTCATGCCGACCTCGGCATGCGGCGTGGCGTCGGTCTGCTTGCGCTTGAAGGAGGTGGTGTAGCCGATGACCTTGCCGTCGCGGAACAGCGGGTCGAAATCGAGGACGGCGAGAAGCCGGCCTTCAGGGCTGTGCAGGAGGAAGCGGCGCATGTCGACGCCGAGCTCTTCGGAAAAGCGGCGGTTGAGGAAACCCATCTCCCAGCGCTTGATGATGCGCTCCTTGCGCCAGTCGGCGGAAAGCTGGACGATCTCCTCATGCAGCCTGTCGCCCCTGTCCTCGGCGATAGTAAAGCCCTTCTTCGTCAGCCAGCGTTGGGAATAGCGCACGGTCTCGTTGCGCTTGCCGGAAAAATCATGCGCCGGCAAAAGCAGCCTGGTATCGATGCCGAGGCGGTTCACCATGTAGCCGAGGCCGGCGAGCACCTTGGCCGTGTCGGCGCCGATCTGAACGAACCAGGGGCCGCCGGCGGCCTCGACGAAGCGCTTGATATAGGCCGCGCGATCCGCCGGATCGACCACCGGATCGCCCAGCGCGAAATGGCGGCCCATCTTGGTGCCGAAGGCGATATAACCGTCGCCATCGCTGAAATAGGACAGTTTCTGCTGCACGGCCGTCGAATAGGCGAGCGAGAAATCGCCGTGGCGGCGCACCAGCGCCAGGCGTTCGGCATCCGTCAACTCGCGCCGCGGGACCTTGGGCGCCACGGCGTCGAGAAGTCTGTCGAAATAGATGCGCAGGGGCGCCATGAGCTCCGCGTGCCAAGAAGTGATGACCTGCCGCCCTCAGGTCGCGAATCGCTGGCGACCGCTGCCGGCCACGTCGCGTCAGCGCGATATAGGATGCAATTGGCCGCGAATGAAGGGCAAACGTCCGAAAGCGTCCGTATCGTCCATCGGCTGCCGCAACGGACATGCGAAAGATCGGCTTGATATTTCCATATGTTGTTATATATCAAGTTATCGATATGCGGCGGGCTGCTATGGAAGACATTCTCCGATCCCTCGGCTTTCTCTGCCTCGGCAGCCGGATGAAGCGCATAGGCGAGCAGTTGCAGGCCGACACGCAGCGCGTGCTCGACCGCCTGGACATGCGCATCCAGTCGAGCCAGTACCCGCTGCTCGCCGCGCTCGACAGGCTAGGCCCGCTGCCGGTCGGCGAGCTGGCGCAATCCTTGGGCGTTGCGCAACCGGGCGTGACGCGCAGCGTGGCGCTGCTTGCCGAACTGGGGCTGGTCGAGGTCAACCCTTCGGAAGACGACCAGCGGCGCAGGATCGTTTCGCTGAGCCGCAACGGCCGGCGGCTGGTCGACCAGGCGAAGCGGGAGATTTGGCCGAGCATCGAGAATGCCGTGGCGGATTTGTGCGCCGATCTTTCCGGGCCACTGCTCGGCCAGCTTGCGGCAATCGAGGATCGTCTGGCCGCGACACCGCTCCATCGCCGCGCCGAAAACGCCAAGGTAGCTGCGTCATGAAACATGTTCTCGACCGCCCCATCTGGAGCGCGCTTGCAACGCGGCACCAGGCTTTCGGTGAAGGCGGCGACCTTGCCCGGCGATATCGCCCATCGATCGTGCCTTTCGCGGCCACCGCCGCCGACGATGCGGACAGCCTGCGGGCGCTGGTCGGGCTTCTCCCGCCGGGCGAAACAGCTGTCCTGGTCCAGGCGGATGAGATCGCCCTGCCACCGGAAATTTCCGCGATCTCGGCAGCGCCGCTGGTGCAGATGATCGCCGAAGCGCCGATGCCGGCGACGTCCGATGAGCGCATCCGGCAGCTGACAAAAGGCGATGCGGCGGAGATGCTGGCGCTCGCGTCTCTCACCAAGCCCGGCCCCTTCACGCTGGAAGCGCTGAGCCTTGGTGATTTCTGGGGCATCAGGATCGACGGCAGGCTGGCGGCGATGGCCGGCGAGCGCATGAAGCAGCCCGGCTACAGCGAACTCAGCGGCGTGTGCACGCATCCGGACTTTCGCGGCGGCGGCCTTGCCCACCTGTTATCGGTGTTCGTGGCCGGCCGGATCGCGGGACGCGGCGAGGTTCCGTATCTGCACGCCTATGACAGCAACGAAGCGGCGATCAGGCTTTACGAGTCCATCGGCTTCCGCTTGAGAAGCAGGATGAAGATGGCCATGGTTCAACGCGCGGAGTGACGAAAGGGAGGATTTGATCGAAATCCTCCCTCTCGACGTCTCAGCTACAAGAGGTCACGCCGCGATCTTGCCGCCGCCCTGCTTCGTAATCGCAACGACGGATGGCCGCACCGGCATGTCCGGCTTGAAGTCCGGCCAGCGGGTCGACGGATCCTCGTAATAGGAGGGACGGCCGAACCCTTCCCAGTCCTCGCCGCCGTCGCCCGGATGCTGCACGGCGACGAAAGCCGTCTGGTCGTCGGGCGCGAACAGCGGGCCGCACATTTCGGCGCCGATCGGCACGCGGAAGAACAGTTTCGACGTTGCCCGCGCGGCACCCTCGGTGTCGACGGCCCAGAGGCCGTCCGTGCGGCCGGTGGCCTTGGGGCCCTGGCCGTCGGTGGCGACCCACAGGCGCCCGGCGGAATCGACGGCGCAATTGTCCGGCATGCCGAACCAGCCATGGGCGGTGGTCGCGGTCGAGAAGGTGGCGCCAACATCGGCCACCGAAGGATCGCCGCATTTCAACAGCACTTCCCACTTGCCCTTGGTGGCGGCGAACTCGCCGCCGTCCTCGACGATCTCGATGATGTGGCCGAAGGCATTGTCGGCGCGCGGATTTGCGGCGTCGACCTGCTCGGCCTTGCGCTTGGAATTGTTGGTCAGCATGACATAGACCTTGCCGTTGCCGGCATTGGGCTGGATGTCCTCCGGCCGGTCCATCTTGGTGGCGCCGAGCAGGTCGGCGGCGCGCCGCGTCTCGATAAGAACGTCGGCTTGGGAAGCAAAGCCGTTCTCCGCGGTCAGCGGCGCCTTTCCGAACACGATCGGCATCCATTCCACCGAACCGTCCTCGGCGAATTTGGCGACATAGAGCGTGCCGTCGTCGAGCAGGTTCATGTTGGCGGCGCGGTTGTTGGGGTTGAACGTGCCGGCGGTGACGAATTTGTAGACATAGTCGAAGCGCTCGTCGTCGCCGAGATAGAAGACGACGCGGCCGTCCTTGGCGACGATCGACTCGGCGCCCTCATGTTTGAAGCGGCCCATGGCGGTGCGCTTTCTAGGCACCGAGTTCGGGTCGTTGACATCGACCTCGACGATCCAGCCGAAGCGATTGGGCTCGTTCGGCTCCTTGGCAAGGTTGAAGCGGTCGTAATGCGCGCCCCACTCATAGGCGCCTTCCGGGATGCCGAGGCGTTTGTAATTGGCGGCTTCCTTGTGGCTCTCCGGCAATTCGCCCGAGAAATAGCCGTGGATGTTCTCCTCGGCCATCACATAGGTGCCCCAGGGCGTGACGCCGCCGGCGCAATTGTTGAGCGTGCCGAAGACCTTGGTGCCGGACGGGTCGGCATTGGTCTTGACGCGGTCGTGGCCGGCGACCGGGCCGGAGAGCGCCATCTCGGTGGTCGACATGATGCGGCGGTTGAGCTTGCCGTCGCGCACGACCTGCCATTTGCCGTCCTGCTTGCGGATCTCGACGATGGTGCCGCCATGGGCGGCCATCTCGACATCGACCTGCTCCTTTGAGAGCGGCGCGACCTCGGCCTTCTTCTTGCCGTCCTTCTCGACGATCGAAACGATGCTGGGAAACATCAGATGCGGATTGGTGTATTCGTGGTTGACGACCAAAAGGCCATGCTCGGCCGAGCCGTCGATCGGGATATAGCCGACATAGTCGTTGTTGTAGCCGAACTGTTTCGCCTGGGCTTCGGCCGACTGCTTCAGCGGATCGAACTCAGGCGAATCGGCGAACAGCGGATCGCCCCAGCGCAACAGCACGTCGGCGTCGTAGCCGGGCGCGACATGGTGCTTGTCGTCGATGCCGGCCTCGAGCTCGTCGAACTTGAAGGCCGAAGCCTCGGTGGCGCGCGCCTCGTCGGCGGCGACGAGCGCCAGCGGGCTGACGGTGGCGGCGATGGCCGAGACGGCCAGCGAACCCTTCAGGAAGCCGCGCCGCGAAAAACGCGCGGCGATGATCTCGCCCATGGTGCGGTTGTCGGTGGGATTGACGGGCGCCCCGTCATTGTCCTCGAGCTGGCTGGTGCGGAAGCGGGTCTCAGGGGTCAGGGTCATAGGCTGTTCCTCTGGCTTCTTGAGGTGGCTGGGATTTTGGCCCTTCGACCCCTAAAGCGCGCCGATCACATTTTCGTGACACCATCGTGATTGAATCGCAATGGCTGTTTGCCGGCTGAGCAGCGCTGGCCGGCTTGGATCCTCGAAATGGGCGGACGATCGACCGCGATCGGCTTGACGGCCTCGCCCGCTTCGGGAAACAAGGGCTGCGGCCGGCGTGGCGACCGCGCTTGAAAAGGGGATGGCGGGTGAGTTTCTGGGGACTGGCGCAGCTCGGCATTTCGACCGTGATGTTCTTGCTGGCGGCGATGGCGGCCAAGCAATGGGGGCTGGCGCCGAGCTTGGCCAAGCTGCTTTTGACGCTGGCGCTCTACTCGGCCGGCAATCTGATCATGCTGAGGCTGGTGCGCGAATTCGGCATGTCGGTGTCGTTCAGCTTGTCGGCGGTGATCCAGCTTGTCGCGGTCAATGTCGTGGCGATCGCCTTTTTCGGCGAACGGCTCAACGCTCTCCAAGCGACCGGCATGGTGCTGGCGATCGCCGCCGTCGCGCTGATCACGCTCGGGCCCTATATTCAGCGGCTATAGCGGGATCAAAGGCTCGCATGAAATCGATCGTCGACGCGCTCCTCAACAGGTTGGAATTCCCGGTGCTGCTGGCCGGGCTGGTGATCGCCGGCGGGCTGTGGGGCCTGGTGGAACTCATGGAGCTGGCGCGCGCCACGACCCCGCACGCATTCGACACGGAAATCCTGCTCGCCTTCCGCCATGCCGGGCAGCCGGATAGCCCGATAGGCCCGCCCTGGCTGGAGGGCGCGGTGCGCGACGTCACCGCGCTCGGCAGCACCACTGTGCTGGTGCTGATCACCACGGCGACCATCCTCTATCTGCTCTTGATCCGCAGACCTTCGACAGCGCTGTTCATGTTCGCGGCGGTGGCGGGCGGGCAAGTGCTTTCGAGCCTGCTCAAATTCGAGGTCGACCGGCCGCGGCCCGATCTCGTCTCGCATCTCGTCAACGAGACGTCGCTGTCCTTTCCGAGCGGCCACGCGATGCTGTCGGCGGTGACCTATCTGACGCTCGGTTCCTTGGCGGCCCGCTTCCTGCCGGACCGCAGGACGAAAGTCTTCGTGCTTTGCCTCGCCGTGCTCACAACCGTGTTGGTAGGCGCCAGCCGCGTCTATCTCGGGGTGCACTGGCCGTCCGACGTGCTTGCCGGCTGGTGCGCCGGCTTTGCCTGGGCCATGCTGTGCTGGCTTGCGGCCCGGCTGCTGCAGCGACGCAAGATCGTTGAAGATTGCGAATAGCCAACGTCTCATCCATACTAAATGATGCTTGAAACATCACTATGCTTGTATTATACATTGATATCGCAGACTCAGACAAAGGTTCTGGCCGATGATCACTGCTGCGCAGATGCGCGCCGCAAGGGCATTGGCCGGTATCGACCAGCGGACCCTTGCCGAGCGCGCCGGCGTTTCGCTTCCGACGATACAGCGTATGGAAGCGAGCGAGGGCGTTGTGCGAGGCGTCGTCGACACGCTGATGAAGGTCATCCATGCCCTCGATGAGGTCGGGGTGGAATTGATCGGCGAGAACCAGACCAGCGAACGCGGCGGCAGGGGCGTACGCCTCAAGGCCACCGTGGCGCAGAACCCGCAGGGCTGAGCCGCAACCGCATCCGCCTCGGGAACCTTTGCCGGTTTTTCGGGCAGCGATGCGGCGTCGCAACGATTTATCGCGACGGCGACCGCCGACACCCAGCCGACGATCCCGCCGCCCTGTGGAGCGGAAGCAGTTCATGGATCAGGTGCGGCGGGCAATTCACCACCAAGCACGGCCGACCTTCGCCGAACTGTTCACACCAAAGCTGGTGACTGTGCTGCGCGAGGGCTACCACCTCAAGCAGCTGAGGGCGGATGTGATCGCCGGCCTGACAGTCGCCATCGTGGCGTTGCCGCTGTCGATGGCGATCGCAATCGCATCGCATGTGGAGCCCGAGCGCGGACTGTTTACGGCGATTATCGGCGGTTTCATCGTCGGCGCGCTTGGCGGCAGCCGTTTCCAGATCGGCGGGCCCGCCGGCGCCTTCATCGTGGTCGTGGCCTCGACGGTCGACCGGCACGGTGTCGACGGACTGATCCTGGCAATGCTCATGGCCGGCGTGTTTCTGCTCGCGGCCGGCTATCTCAGGCTCGGCGCCTCTGTGAAGTTCATTCCCTATCCGGTGACGGTGGGTTTCACCGCGGGCATCGCCGTCATCATCCTGTCCAGCCAGTTGCACGACCTGTTCGGCCTGACGCTGCCGGGCAAGGAGCCAGGCGACCTGCTGCCGCGGCTTATCGCGCTCGGCAAGGCGGCCGGAACGGCAAATCCGGCCGCCATTGCGCTCGCCGCCCTGACGATAGGGATCATCGTGGCCATGAAGCGCTGGCGCCCTTCGTGGCCGGGCCTCCTGATCGCGGTGGCGGCGGCCTCGCTGGCGACGACGCTTCTCGGTCTTCCCGTAGAGACGATCGGAACGCAATTCGGCGGCATTCCGCGAATGTTGCCGGATCCGACTTTACCGGCGCTCGATGTGCAGAAGCTCGTCTCCGTGGTACCCGACGCCATTTCCTTCGCGCTGCTCGGAGCGATCGAATCGCTGCTTTCCGCCGTGGTCGCGGACGGTATGACCGGACGACGGCACCGGTCCAACTGCGAACTGGTGGCACAGGGCATCGCCAATATAGGCTCGGCGCTGTTCGGCGGGATCTGCGTGACTGGACTGATCGCGCGCACGGCGACCAACATCCGCGCCGGCGCGCATGGACCGTTGTCGGGAATATTCCATTCCGCCTTCCTGCTGCTGTTCATGCTGGTGGCTGCGCCGCTTGCCAGCTACATCCCGCTGGCGGCGCTCGCCGGTGTGCTGGCCACGGTGGCCTGGAACATGGTGGAGAAGCCCGCCTTCCTGGCGCTGATCCGATCGTCCTGGGGCGACGCCCTGGTGCTTCTGGTCACCTTCGGACTTGTCATCTTCCGCGACCTCACCACCGGCATCGTGGTCGGCTTTGCCTTGGGCGCTCTGCTGTTCATCGGGCGGATGGCGCGTTCGGTCGAGGTGGAGGCCCATGTCCCGCCGGTGACGGAGGACCGCGCCGACGCCGCAAATGGCGGGCGCGTTGCCTATGACTCCGCCGCCGCCACCGATCCGGATACCGTCATCTATCGCATATCGGGGGCCTTCTTCTTCGGCGCGGCGGCAACGATCGCGACCGTGCTGGACCGTATCGCCGACCAGCACAGGAATTTCATCCTCGATTGCTCGGCTGTGCCCTTCCTCGATTCGACCGCGGCAAACGTCATCGAAAGCACCGCGAACAACGCAAGGCGCGCCGGAGGACGCTTCATCATCGCGGGCGCCTCGTCGCAAGTCAGACGCACTTTGATAAGCCATGGCGTCAAGCGGCCGCTGGTGACCTATGCAGCCTCGATCCGTGACGCGCGGGCGCAACTGGACGCAAAAGCGGAGACGGCGTAGGCGCCCTGCTCAAACGGTCGCTTCGATCGGCTCGGCAAGCTTGGGGCTGGCTCGTGCGGCGATCAGGCAGCCGGCGACGATGAGACATGCGCCCGCCAGCGTGGTCCAGGCCACCTTCTCACCGAAGAAGAACCAGCCAAGCGCGATCGCCCAGATGAAGGCCGAGTACTCTGTCGGGATGAGATATTGCGCTTCGGCACGGGCGTAGGACCAACTCATCAGGAATTGGCCGGCGAGTGACAGCATCGCAACGCTTGTCAAGGGAAGCCAAAGTTCTCTCGGCAGTGCAACGGCAAGCCAGGGCGCCGCGCAACCCAAGATGATCCCGACGAAGACATTCTGGAACAGCATGATCTCGACCGGCTTGGCCAGAAGCGCCTGTCGCCGGGCGAGGATCAGATTGTAGCCGTAGAAGACCGTCGATACGAGCACGGCGACCGTGCCCAAAAGCGCATCTTGCGAATGGCCTGCCTGCCCGAACTGGCCGGCCAGTATGATCAAGACGCCCGCGATGCCGGCCAGCGACGCCCACACCGCCTGCCGCCTTATGCGCTCGCCCAGCAACAATGCGGCGAGGAAAAGCGCAAACAACGGCGCGACGAAGCTCAGGCCTATGGCCTCGGCGAGCGGCAGCCTGGCGAGACCCCAGAAGAACGAGACTAGGACGATGCCGACAATGACGGCGCGCAGCGCGTGCAGACCGAGCACCGGGAGGGTCGGTTTCGAGCGTGGCCCCGTCGACCAGGCCGCGCCCGCTACCACGGTCGCGACCATGCTGCGCCATAGCACCGTATTGTAGACGCCGACCGCGATGACCAGCGACTTCATCGCCGCATCCATGCCCGACAGCAGGAAGATCGCCAGCGCGCAGACGAGCACCGGGATCGTCGGGGAAAGGGCGCCGTTCAGGCTGGATGTCTTCACGGCTTCGCTCACATGACGGATTGCCGCCGAATAGTCCGGAGCGGGCGGCGAAACCAGATGGCAGCCGCCACCGACATGGCGGTCCAATGCCGAGCGGCGAGGCGAAAAATTAGCCTCGCCGCTGCAGTGCCGAGATGCAAAACGCTGTCCCGCCGGCTTTGCAATGCTTCTCCGCCGCGACATGCTCAATCCAGTGACAGCGCCGCGACCTCGCCCTCGCCCATCAGCGGCATATAGATGGTCGCCTTACCGTCCGTGCCGATATCGGCGCTGCCCGGCTTGAACTGCGCTATCACCGTCGGCGCGCCGCCGGGCTTGTAGCTGTAAAGCGTGCCGGTCATGTAGGCGGTGGCGTAGATGGTGTCGCCAATGGCGATGACGCCGTCTAGATCGGCGAATTTTTGGGCGCCGGGCAGCGGCGTGATCTTCTTCGTGGCAAGGTCGACCGACAGCAGGCCGCCGGGCTCGGCGGTGCTGAAATCGGCCTTGTTGATGCCCTTGCCCCAGGACGCGACGATCAGCCTGCCGCCATTGGCGAACACGCCGTTCGGCGAGGCGAGCAGCGCATCCTTGACGAACAGTTCCGGCGCGTCCCCGTCGATGCGGTAGATCGTGTCGGCCAGCATGTCGCTGACATAGACCTTGCCGGCGCTGTCGGCGGTCATATCGTTGAGAAACACGGCGCCGGGCACATTGATGGTCTCGACCAGTCTGCCGCTGGCGAGATCGACGACGCGGACCTTGGTGATATCGGCGGCGTAGAGCCTGCCGCCGGCGATCGCCATGCCCTTGGGCGCGTCCATGCCGTCCACCCAGCGGCGAGAGATGACCTTGCCGTCCATCGACAAGAGCGACAGGTAGCCATTGCCGTCCACCGCGCCGGGATTGCCGACGATGTTGGAGACGACGATGCGGTTGTGGGCGGCATCGACAAGCGCGGATTCCGGCTGCTCGAAGCCGGTGGCGCGCCAGAGCTCGCCGGCCTGCGCGGCAGATATGACGGAGACAGCGGCGAAGGCGGCCGAAGCAATGAGATATTTCATGGATGCTCTCCTGTGATGATGGCGGAGAGCTATGCTTCTCGATACTTTCCGGGAAGCCGGAACGAGACTAGTATCGCAGTTCAATACGAATTCGCGCGAACGAGGTGCATTCCATGAACGGTCCGATCTTCGAGGCGCTGAAACGGACGTTGAAGGCCAAGGGCCTGACCTATCGGACACTGGCCGAGCGCATGGGCGTTTCCGAGCCGACGGTGAAGCGCATCTTCCATGAGAAGAACTGCAAGCTCGACCGGCTGATGGAGATCTGCGCCGCGGCGGATGTCGAGCTGGAGAACGTGCTCGGCGCGATGAACCGCGGGCCGGGTCCGGCCAACCGCGTCGCGCCGGAGATCGAGCGCCGGCTGGCGGCGCGGCCGGCCCTGCTCTTCGTTTTCGTCATGCTGTCGGAGAAGTTCACGCCCGAAGGCATCATGCGCTCGCAAGGCCTGAGCGAAGCCTCGATGTTTCTCTATCTGCGCGACCTCGAGGAGCTCGGGCTGGTGGCGCTGGGGCGCGGCCTGTCGGCAAGGCTACTGGTCGACGCGCCGATCCAGTGGGATTTCGAGGGGCCGCTGAAGCCGCATTTCGAGATGACCAACAAGAACTTCATCGGCTGGGCGATCGGCCATATGGAGCAGGCCGCGACCTTCATCAGCTTTTCCAGGCGGATGCGGCCCGAAACGGCGGAAATGCTGCGCCGCGAGGCCGACGAGCTCGCCGAACGTGCCAGGCTGCTTGCTCATCACGACCAGCACACCACGCCCGAGGACCAGCTCACCGGCTACAAGTGGACCTTCGCCTTCGGCGCGACGCCGTTCCCGGCGATCATGCCGATCGGGCCGCATCCGAGGGATGCGGGCGCCAGGGCGGCGAAGGAGAAACGGGCGTTGCCGGCGTAACGGAGCGCCTTTTCCTTCTCCCCTTGTGGGAGAAGGTGGATCGGCGCGCAGCGCCGAGACGGATGAGGGGTGTTGGAAGAAATGAGGCGATAATGAGCGGCGCGTCCCGTGGCTCGAAAGTCCTTGCCAAGCTGGAGCACCCCTCATCCGGCCGCTTCGCGGCCACCTTCTCCCACAAGGGGAGAAGGTCAGGGCGGCGTCACGCCGCCTTCGCTTCTTCCTGGGGTCCGGCGAGATCGTCGCGCGCCTTGCGGGCCAATCTTTTGGCCGAGCGCTTGGGGCTGTCGCCGAACAGGTCGGCGGCATCGGCAAGGCAAGCCTTGGTCAGGCTCTTTTCGGAGCGCTTCAACAGCTTGCGCAGAAGCCTGGTCTCGTCGGCGGGGCCGAGCGGCTCGCCTTCGGCATCGAGCAGCGCGCGCATGACGAAGACGTCGTGCAAATCGCCAAGCTCTTCGCCCAGTTTGTCGACCGCCTTGCGGCGGCCCTTGATCGGCGTCGGCCATAGGCGGCCGAGCAGCGACAGATGCATGCTGTGCGTCTTGGCCGCCTTGCGCAGATCGTGGAAATCGTCGGCCTCGCCGCGCGAGCCGGCCTTGTCCAGCGCCTTCCTGCCGCGCCGCAAGGTGGCGCGGGCGCCCTCGGCCAGGATATCCGCCGCCTGCTCGGGCTGATCGGGCAAGGCCAGCCTGTCGATGCGTTCGAGGCCTTCCCGGCAGGCAGCTATGGCCGCATTGATGGCGGCGTCGAGGCCGGGACCGGCATGGAGCTCGTGCTGGCGCAGCACCAGCCGTTCGCGCACGGGGTCGAGACCGCCGCCTGCGGATTGTTCCGGAAAGGCATCGGCCAGACGATCGATAGTCTCGATGAGAGCGGTCGCCTCGCGTGGACCGGCAAGCAGCGCCGACACCTGCTTATAGCATTCATTTTCGGTGTGACAGAACGGTTCGTCCCCGGAACGAACCAGGCGCAGCAAGGCGCGCACGTTCTTCAGCCGCTTGCGGCATTTGTGCAGCCCCTGCTCCGGCTTCTCGCGCGCCATTTCAAGATGGCCGAGCGCCTTGCCGATCTCGTCGGCCAATATGCGCCTGACCTCGCCGGTCAGAGGCAAGCGCGGATCGATGCGGAAGCTCATGCGGCGATCTCCGGAATCCCCCCGAGGGCCAGCGACGCGTTGTAGAACCTCGACTCGCCGGTGACCTCGCGATCGAGCCAGTCGGGCAGCATTTCGTCAGATACGTCCTCCGGCGTCTCCAGCTCCGCGATCACCAACCCCGCGAGCTTTCCGCCGAAAACATCGACTTCATAGAGATAGCCGCGGTGTCTAACATGGTGGCGTGTCTTCTCGATGACACGTCCGACGGCAAAGGCCATCAATTCCTCGGCCTCGGCAAGTGGGATGGAGTATTCGAATTCGTCACGCTCGCGCGCCCTGTCGCCGAACTTCAGCGTCAGCTTGGCGGAGCGCTCATCGCTGATGCGCACACGCACCGTTCGGCCGGGCTGTGCCGCGACATAGAACTGCCGAATGCGGATCTCCGCCTCGACCTCATCGCGCCAGGCGGAACTGGAGACCAGGAACTTACGCTCGACTTCCTTGCCCATGGCCGCGCACTAAAGCCTGTGAGGGTCGCGAAGGCAAGCCGACTCAGCGTCAAATTTGACTTTAATCAATCGATTGATTAAATACGATGCATGAACAAGCAGCCGCACGCAAAGAGGCATCAGCGCGAAGCCACCACCGCCGACCAAACGCGCGCGGCGCTGGTGCATGCGGCGCTCAAGCTGTTCGGACGCCAGGGTTTCGATGGCACCTCGACACGCGAGATCGCGGCCGAGGCCAAGGCCAATATCGGCTCGATCGCCTACCATTTCGGCGGCAAGGAAGGCCTGCGCGCCGCCGCCGTCGACTTCATCGTCGAAACCATCCAGGGCATCGCCGGCCAGGCGCTGGGCGCGACCCAGGCGGCCGCCCCGGCAAACCCGGACGCTGCGAGAGCACAGCTTTTCGCGGCACTTGAGCGGATGGTGGGCTTCGTCGTGGCTAGTCCGCAGGCCGGCGAGATCGTACAATTTGTACTTCGCGAGCTCTCGCATCCGACTGCCGCGCTCGACCGCATCTATGCCGGCGTGTTCGAGCCGACGCACCGGCGGCTGTGCCAGATCTGGGAGCAGGCGACCGGCGAACCGGCCGAGAGCGAAGCGACCAAGCTCACCGTTTTCACGTTGATCGGCCAGGCCATCTATTTCCGCATCGGCCGCGAGGCGGTGATGCGCCGGATGGGCTGGCGCGGAATCGGCAATGAAGAGGCCGCCAAGGTGGTGGCGGTCACGACCGACAACCTCAGGGCAATGCTGGCGGCGCGCGATGCACGCGCCGGCAAGAAGGGCAAATCATGAGCTTTCTCTGTTCGCTGCCGCTCGCCGCCCAGCTGTTCGGCGCCTGCGCGCCGGCAGCCCCGCTCGCGGTAGGCTACGTCGAAGGCGAATATGTGCTGATGGCGCCGATCGAGGTGGCGCAGGTGGCGACGGTGACGGTCAGGCGCGGCGACCGCGTCGAGATCGGCGCGGCTGTGGCGACGCTGGAAGATGCCGACGCCAAGATCGAGGTGGCGCAGGCGAAAGCTGCGCTTGCGCAGGCCCAGGCGCAGCTTGCCGACCTGCAGGTCGGCAAGCGTCCCGAAGAAATCGCCGCGCTCAAAGCCGAGGTCGACATGGCCAAGGCCCAGGCCGCCGACGCCAAGCGCAAATATGACCGCGCGAGCGACCTCTACAAGCGCGGCACCGGCACCCAGGCCGACTACGACACCGCCTCGGCCTCGCTCGAGACTGCCAATGCCCAGGTCGGCCAGGCGGAGGCCAATCTCGCCGTCGGCAATCTGCCGGCGCGGGCCGAGACCATCAAGGCCGCCGACAACCAGGTCAAGCAGGCGCAGTCGACCTTGCGGCAGGCCGAGTGGCGGCTGTCGAAGCGGGTGCTGACCGCGCCCTCGCCCGGCCGCGTCAACGACGTCATCCGCAATCCTGGCGACACGGCCGGGCCGACCGCGCCGGTGATCTCGATGCTGCCGGACGGCGCCGTGAAGCTCAGCGTCTATGTGCCCGAAAGCGCTTTTTCGTCGGTCAAGGTCGGCACCGAGCTCAATGTCCATTGCGACGGCTGCGGGGCAGGGCTGAAGGCGCGCGTCAGCTACGTCTCGCCCGATCCCGAATTCACGCCGCCGGTGATCTATTCGCTCGAGAACCGGCAGAAGCTGGTCTATCTCGTCGAGGCCCGGCCGGAGGGCAATGCCGGACCATTGCAGCCCGGCCAGATCGTCGATGTCGACTTGGCCGACATCGGGGCGGATCTCGGACAATGAACGTCATCGACGTTCGCGGCCTGGTCAAGCGCTTCGGCGACAAGACCGTCGTCGACCATGTGACGATGACGGTCGCCGAAGGCGAGATCGTCGGCTTCCTCGGTCCGAACGGCTCGGGCAAGACGACGACCATCCGCATCATGTGCGGACTTTTGACGCCGGACGAGGGCGACGGCACGGTGCTGGGCTTCGACATCCGCACCGACGCGCTCAGGATCAAGCGCGAGGTTGGCTACATGACGCAGAAATTCTCGTTCTACGAGGATCTGACGATCGGCGAGAACCTCGAATTCGTGGCGCGGCTCTACCGGCTGAAGCCGGTCGAGGAGTATGTCTCGCGCACGCTTCAGGATCTCGGCCTGACGAGTCGCCGCAACCAGCTGGCCGGCACGCTTTCCGGCGGCTGGAAGCAGCGGCTGGCGCTGGCCGCCTGCATCATGCACGAGCCGAAGCTGCTTCTGCTCGACGAGCCGACAGCCGGCGTCGACCCCAAGGCGCGGCGCGAGTTCTGGGACGAGATCCATCGCCTCGCCGGCGGCGGGCTCACCGTGCTCGTCTCCACCCACTATATGGATGAGGCCGAGCGCTGCCACCGCATAAGCTACATTTCCTACGGCAAGATGCTCGCCACCGGCACGGTGGACGAGGTGGTGAAGAATGCCGGGCTGACCACTTTCGTCCTGGGGGGGCCGCGGCTCGACCAGGTGGCCCAGGCGCTGCAGGGCCGGCCCGGCGTCGACCAGGTGGCGCCGTTCGGCGCCACGCTGCATGTCGTCGGCTCCGACAAGGCGGCGCTCGAAAAGGCGCTCGCCGATGTCGAGAAAGAGCACAAGGGCGTCACGGTGAAGCCCGCCGAGACCAGCCTCGAGGACGTGTTCATCCAGTTCATGTCCGGCTCGAAGGACAATATGGCATGAATACGGTCTTCTCCTTCGCCAGGCTGGGCGCGCTGCTGACTAAGGAATTCATCCAGATGCGGCGCGATCGCATCACCTTCGCCATGATGCTGGGCGTGCCGCTGATCCAGCTGGTGCTGTTCGGCTATGCGATCAACAACGACCCGAAGAGCCTGCCGGCCGCGCTCGTGGCGACCAGCAGCGATCCCTACACGCGGGCGATGGTCTCGGCGCTGCAGACAACGGGCTACTACCGCTTCGACCATGTCGCGCAAAGTGCCGAGCAAGCCGAGTTCCTGATGGCGCGCGGCGACGTCTCCTTCGTCGTCAGCATCCCCGCCGATTTCGCGCGCCGCGTCGAGCGCGGCGACAATCCGCAGATCCTGATCGAGGCCGACGCCACCGACCCGGCAGTGGCCAGCGGCGCCATCTCGACACTCAGCACCGTCGCCAGCCAGGCGCTGCTCAGGGCGCAGGGCACGCAGGAAACGGCCAAGGAGGCGGCGCGCGGCCAGCTCGATGTCGTCGTGCACCGGCGCTACAACCCCGAAGGCATCTCGCAATACAACATCGTGCCCGGCCTGCTCGGCGTCATCCTGCAGATGACGATGGTGATGATGACCTCGATCGCGCTGACGCGCGAGACCGAACGCGGCACTATGGAAAACCTCCTGGCCATGCCGTCGAGCCCGCTGGAGATCATGCTGGGCAAGGTGCTGCCCTATCTGGTGGTAGGCGCGGTGCAGGTGGTGGTGGTGCTGGCCGCGGCGAAGCTTTTGTTTGCCATTCCCTTCATGGGCTCGCTGTCGCTGCTGCTCTCGACCGTGCTGGTCTTCGTGCTGTCGCTGGTGCTGCTCGGCTACACGATCTCGACAATCGCGCGCACGCAGATGCAGGCGCTGCAGCTCACCTTCTTCTTCTTCCTGCCCTCGATCATGCTCTCGGGCTTCATGTTTCCCTATCGCGGCATGCCGGGCTGGGCACAGACTTTCGGCGAGATCTTCCCGCTGACGCATTTTTTGCGCATCACCCGCGCGGTCATGCTGAAAGGGGCGGAGCTTCCGGCGGTGGCGATGGAAGTCGGCTGGCTGGTGGTGTTCGTGGCATTGTTTGCCGGCGTAGCGCTGGTGCGGTTCAGGCGCACGCTGGATTGATCAAGCGCGGCGGAAAAGGTTTGACGCTGGAGGGACAGCACCCCCCTCTGCCCTGCCGGGCATCTCCCCCGCAAGGGGGGAGATTGGCAGCTCCGCCGACGGCACTTTTCTGCGGCGTCGGCGATTGGCGAAAGCGGCGGCGACAGCTGATCTCCCCCTTGCGGGGGAGATGGCCGGCAGGCCAGAGGGGGGTGCGAAGGATCGCGGCGATTCCGGCGTGCAAGCGGCAGCACCTATGCCGCCATGATCTCCGCATAGGTGCCGAAATCGACATTGCCGCCGGAGAGCACCACGGCCACGCATTTGCCGGTAAGGTCGATCTCGCCGGTAGATAACGCGGCAAACGCGACGCAGCCGCCGGGCTCGACCACAAGCTTGAGATAAGCCATGGCGTCGCGCATCGCCTGGGCGGCGGCCTTGTCGGAGACGGCGATGGCGCCGGCGAGATTTCGGCGGTTGATCTCGAAGGTGATGGCGCCGGGCTCCGCGGTCAGCAGCGCATCGCAGATCGAGCTATGGCCGGGCTCGTTCGCGACCCTTTCGCCCTTGGCCAGCGAGCGGCGCGTGTCGTCGAAATGCTCGGGCTCGACCGCCCAGACTTGCGTGAGCGGCGAAGCGTCCTTGACGGCGACGGAAATGCCGCTCGACAGGCCGCCGCCACCGCAAGGGACGACGACGGCGTCGAGCGCCACGCCAAGCGCTTTCGCCTGCTTCATCAGCTCCAGGCCGATCGTGCCCTGGCCGGCAATGATCGCCGGATCGTCGAAGGGCGGCACCAGCACCATGCCCTTCTCGATATAGGGGCGCACGACCGCCATGCGGTCGTCCTTGAAGCGGTCGAACGGCACCACTTCGGCGCCCATCTTGCGGACATTGCCGACTTTCAGCGCCGGCGCGTCGGACGGCATGGCGATGACTGCCCTAACGCCGAACATGGCGGCCGAAGCCGCCACGCCTTGCGCATGGTTGCCGGAGGAGAAGGCGACGACGCCGCGGCCGCGCTCTTCCTCGCTCAGGCTCGACAGCTTGTTGTAGGCGCCGCGGATCTTGAAGGAGCCGGTGCGCTGCAGCGTCTCGGGCTTGAACAGGATGCGGCCGCCATGGCGCATGTTGAGCTCCGGCGATTCGATCAGCGGCGTTTCGACGATCAGGCCGGAAAGCCGCTCGGCGGCGGCGCGGATGTCGGAGATGCCGGGCAGGGTAGTCATGGGCGAGGGCCTTGCGAAGAACGGGATCGCCCATGGTGCACGCAAAAGGGCGCGGCGCGCCAACGAAAAAATGTCATGGTTACAAGGTTGGCGACGGCGGCGCCGTCGCCCGTCATCTTCGCCCTATGGATGGCGAAAGCGAAGACTTTGGCCTTTTCCTGATGCTTGACCGGCTACTCGTCGCCTTCGACGACCCGCAGCCTGAGCTGACCCGTCTTTGAATCGGCCACCCGCGCGCCGGCTTCCGCCTTGGCGGGACCGCTGCGCGGCGCCTCGGCCTCGCCCTCGGCGAATTCCAGCGCCTCGATCTTCTGACCGCGCTTGGTCACCTTCGACGTCGAAACCAGGATGTCGTCTATGTCCCGCGCCGCCTGGCCGAAATGCGTCTGCAGCCGGCGCACCCGCTCGTCGACCCGCGCCACATCCTCCATCAGGCGGATGACCTCGCCTTGGATCAGATGCGCCTGCTCGCGCATGCGGGCATCTTTCAGGATCGCCTGGATCACCTGGATCGACAGCATCAGGAGCGAGGGCGAGACGATGACGACCCGGGCGCGATGCGCCTTCTGCACCACCGCCTCGAAATTCTCGTGGATCTCGGCGAACACCGATTCCGACGGCACGAACATGAAGGCGGTGTCCTGGGTCTCGCCCTGTATCAGGTATTTTTCCGCGATATCGCGGATATGCACCTCGATGTCGCGCCGGAAAGCCTGCGCCGCAACTTTCTGCATGTCGGCGCCTTCGGCCGCGCGGATGGCGTTCCACGCTTCCAGCGGGAATTTTGCGTCGATGGCGAGCATCGGCGCGCCGTTCGGCATCCGCACCAGGCAGTCGGGCCGGCTGCCATTGGAGAGGCTCGCCTGGAACTCATAGGCGCCGTGCGGCAGCCCGTCGGCGACGATCGCCTCCATGCGCGATTGGCCGAAGGCGCCGCGCGTCTGCTTGTTGGACAGGATCGCCTGCAGCTGCACGACCTGGCCGGCCAGGGACTGGATATTGCCCTGCGCGGTATCGATCACCGCCAGCCGCTCCTGCAGCTTGGCCAGGCTTTCATGCGTCGACTTGGTCTGCTCGGCCATGGTCTGGCCGAGGCGGCCGGTCATGGCGTCGAGCCGCTGTCCCAGAGACTGGGTGAGCTCGGCCTGCCGCGCCCCGAACACTTCGGCGATGGCGCCCATGCGCCCCTGCATTTCGGCCTGCGCCTGCATAATGTCGGCCATCCTCGCCTCGGCATCGCGGGCATGGTCGGCTGCCTCCGCAGCGGCCGCCGCCCGCGCCCCGGCCGCGCGCCACAAGGCGACGACGAGCGCCACGAACAGCGCAAGCAGAAGGATTGCGCCGAAAGCCAGCGCCTGGCCAAGCGTGATGGTCGTGGCGCCAAGCCGTGCGATGGGCTCGGAAAGGATGGAGGTCATGTCGTTCATTTGGACAGCATAACCGATTCGGCCTCCTGGCACAGATCAAAACGTGAACAGGCCAAAGGTGCCCCGGTTGACGCTTGTCAAGCGAGGTCTTAGGTGAGACGCCATGTCGATCAAGCCGCTCATCATCCTTCCCGATCCCGTCCTGCGCCAGGTTTCCAAGCCGGTGGAGCGCGTCGATGCCGATTTGAATAAGCTCGCCGACGACATGCTGGAAACCATGTATGACGCGCCGGGCATCGGCCTTGCGGCGATCCAGATCGGCGTGCCGCGACGTTTGTTGGTCATCGACCTCGCCAAGGAGGGCGAGTCGCCGGAGCCGCATGTCTTCATCAACCCGGAAATCCTCGAAAGCGCCGACCAGCGCTCGGTCTATGAGGAAGGCTGCCTGTCGATCCCCGATTATTATGCCGAGGTCGAGCGCCCGGCTTCGGTGCGGGTGAAGTATCTCGACCGCGACGGCAAATTACAGGAGATGCAGGCGGAAGGCCTGATGGCCACCTGCCTGCAGCACGAGATCGACCATCTCAACGGCGTGCTGTTCATCGACCACATCTCGAAGCTGAAGCGCGACATGGTGGTGCGGAAATTCAAGAAGCTCGCCAAGGACAAGGCGCCGGGCAAGATGGTGGGCTAGGGGCGGTCTGGACCGCGCGAGCACCTGGAGCTGCCACGAGACAGGATCGCAGGACGTCATGCCGCTTCGCGTCATGTTCATGGGCACGCCGGATTTTTCCGTGCCGACCTTGCGCGCCATCGCCGAGGCCGGCCACGAGATCGCGGCCGTCTACACCCAGCCGCCGCGCGCCGGCGGCCGGCGCGGGCTGGAATTGACGCCGTCGCCGGTGCAGCGCGAGGCCGAACGGCTGGGGCTTGAGGTGCGCACGCCGACGTCGCTGAAAAGCGAGGCCGAGCAGCGGGCCTTCGCCGCCTTGCAGGCCGATGTCGCTGTCGTCGTGGCTTATGGCCTGCTCCTGCCGAAGCCCGTTTTGGACGCGCCGAGGCTGGGCTGCCTCAACGGCCATGCCTCGCTTTTGCCACGCTGGCGTGGTGCAGCTCCCATCCAGCGCGCCATCATGGCCGGCGATGCCTGGACCGGCATGATGGTCATGAAGATGGAAGAGGGTCTGGACACCGGACCGGTGGCGATGGTTGAAAAATGCGCCATTGCACCCGATATGACGGCCGGCGAATTGCATGACCGCCTAATGGCGCAGGGCGCATCGCTGATGGTTGAGGCGCTCGCGCAGTTGGGGATAAATTGTCTGACATTTACCCCGCAGGCGGTGGAAGGGGTGACCTACGCCCGAAAGATCGATAAATCGGAGACACGCGTAGACTGGACGCGGCCTTCTGGCGAAGTCCACAATCACATTCGCGGCCTCTCGCCCTTCCCGGGCGCGTGGTGCGAGATCGAAATTGGCGGCCGCATGGAGCGGCTGAAACTGCTTCGCTCGACGCTCTCGGATGGCGTCGGCGAGTCGGGAGGAATTCTCGATGACCGGCTGACGGTCGCCTGCGGATCGGGCGCGGTCAGGCTGGTCGAAGTTCAACGGGCGGGCGGAAAGCCTGCCGCCGCGCAGGAGTTTTTGCGCGGAGCCAAGATTGCAAAAGGAACGAAACTCACATGAGCATGATGTCGATACGCGCGGCGACGCCGCGGGATCGCGAGGCGATCCGTCTCGTCGAAGAGCATGCCTTTGGCCAGCAGGCGGAAGCCGGCCTGGTCGACGCGCTGGTCACCGGCGGCGACGCCGTCGTCGAGCTGGTTGCCGAGGAAGACGGCCAGGTCGTCGGCCACATCCTGTTTTCCAGGCTTTACGTAGACAATGGCGGCAAGCGTTTCGCGGCCGTCGCGCTGGCGCCGCTGGCGGTCGAGCCATCCTTCCACGGCACCGGCATCGGCGGCGCGCTGATCCGCGAGGCGCATGTGCGGCTCAAGGAAGCCGGCGAGACGCTTGCCGTGGTCCTGGGCGATCCGACCTATTACGGTCGTTTTGGCTACACCCATGATCGCGCCGGAAAGTTCGAAAGCGAGTATCAGGGCGAAGCGCTGCAGGCCCTGGCTTGGGGCGACGCGCCTGAGACCGGCAGACTGGTCTACGCTTCGGCCTTCACCGCGCTCGCTGCTTAGAGCATGATCCCGAACCGAAGGTCCGTGTCCGCGAAAAGTGGGAACCGGTTTTCGGATAAGATCATGCTCAAACGAGAAGACAGTATCTCGTTTCGACCGCAGACAATTATCTGAACATGCCGCGTTTTCGGCTCGATATCGAATATGACGGCAGCCAATTCGCCGGCTGGCAGCATCAGGCCGACCAGCCCTCGGTGCAGCAGGCGATCGAGCAGGCGATCGGGAAGTTCTGCGGTGAAGACGTAAGAATACGGGCCGCCGGCCGCACCGATGCCGGCGTGCACGCCACCGCTCAGGTGGCCCATGTCGATCTGGCCAAGGCGTGGTCGGGCGACAAGGTGCGCGACGCGGTGAATGCCCATCTCCAGGCGGTCGGCGCGCGCGTCGCCATCCTCAAGGCGGCGGTCGTCGCCGACGGTTTCGACGCGCGCTTTTCCGCCACCGGCCGCCACTATCTTTATCGCATCCTCAACCGCCGGGGGCCGGCGGCGCTGGAAAAGGGCAAGGTCTGGTGGGTGCCGAAGCGGCTCGACGCCGAGGCCATGCATGAAGCGGCCAAGGTGCTGCTCGGAAAGCATGACTTCACCACCTTCCGCTCCACCCAGTGCCAGGCCGAAAGCCCGGTCCGCACGCTTGACCGCCTCGATGTCGGCCGCAATGGCGACTTCATCGAGGTGCGCAGCTCGGCGCGCTCCTTCCTGCACAACCAGGTTCGCTCGATGGTCGGCTCGCTGAAGCGCGTCGGCGACGGCTCCTGGAGCGCCGCCGATCTCAAAGCGGCGCTCGAAGCGCGCGACCGCGCCGCCTGCGGCCAGGTAGCGCCGCCGGACGGGTTGTTTCTTGTCGGGGTGGACTATCCGGAGACAGAGACGGCTGGGTGAAAGCCTCTCATTCTGGCAATGAAGCGAGGCAATTGTATCAGCTTCGAACTTGTGCTGGAGACGGCCAATTGTCCGCGTCTGCGCGGCCCCTCATCGCCCTGCCGGGCACTTCTCCCCGTACAGTGACGAGGAGAAGGGGCTGACCGCAGCGCCGGCTTCCTTCCTGCAGCGTTCGCGATTGCTGAAGCCGCGGATGACAGCGCCCCTCTCCCCGTCACTATACGGGGAGAGGATCCCGGCAGGCAGGTGAGGGGCAGCGCTGACTTTGAATGGTGAAAAACGAGGATGGATTCAAATCCGAAGCGGCTGTTCTGGAGACAGCCGTCCTCGCTGCAACGTCAACCCGTCGTGCCGTCCGGTATGTCGATGCCGAGCAGCGCCTGCAGGCCGAACAGGACGAGCAGCGAGGCGACGAACATGCCGACGAACACGGCCGTGCCCACGGCGGGGCCTTTGCCGATGGTTGCATTGGTCATGCGCCAGGTCAGCACCATCGACAGGGCGAACAGAACCAGCGACAACAGGCTGGTGATCTCGCTGCTGGAGGGGAGGAAGAGCCTGAGCAGCGCCGAGGGCAGCATCAGCCAGGCGATGATCGCCGACGTCCAGTTGGACGCGACGACATAGTGGACGAAGCGCCCGCCTATGCCGGCGCGTGGCGCGACCAGCGCCAGCGCTACCAGCGGCAGCACCCAGGAGCCGAGATCGACGGTCGCCAGCCGGATCAGCATGCCGAGGCGTCCGGCGAAGGCATCCGGATCGCCGATCTCATTGGCGATCCCGACCCAGCCCACGATCAGCGCCGGGGCCGCCACGACGATGGCGAAGAAGGAATTCCAGAAACCGTCCGCCGAAAGGTCGAGAAGGCGCAACCCGTCGGCCTTGCCGAACATCAGCCGCCAGGCGCCGGCCAGCGAAGCATAGGTTTCGTCCGCCGAAAGCATGGTCACGAAAGGCCTTGTCCGAACCAGTCTTCGATAAAGCGTTCGTAGATTTGCGTCAGTGTCTCCAGATCGGCTAGGGCGACGCGCTCATCCACCATATGCATGGTCTTGCCGATCAGGCCGAACTCGACCACCGGGCAATAATCCTTGATGAAGCGCGCATCCGACGTGCCGCCGGAGGTGGAGAGCGCCGGCGTCTTGCCGACCACGGCCCTGACCGAGCTGCTCAGCGTATCGATCAGCCTGTCGTCGCGGGTCAGGAAGACATGGCTCGGCCGGTCGCGCCAGACGAGCTCGTAATCGACCGGCGTCTTCTTGCCCGGCCGGTATTTCCTGCGCCCGGCGGCCTGGTCGAGCCGGTTGTGGATCTCGGCCTGGACCGTCTCGGCATCCCAGCTGTCGTTGAAGCGGATGTTGAACGTCGCCGTCGCCTTGGCCGGGATGACGTTGGTCGCCGGATTGCCGACATCGATCGACGTCACTTCGAGATTGGTCGGTTGGAAATCCTTCGTTCCCTTGTCGAACACGGGATGGAGCAGCGCATCGACCAGGCTCATCAGCCCGCGCACCGGATTGTCGGCAAGCTGCGGATAGGCGGCATGGCCCTGGCGTCCGTTGACGATGACGCTGCCGGAGAGCGAGCCGCGCCGGCCGATCTTGATCATGTCGCCGAGCGCATCCGGATTGGTCGGCTCGCCGACGATCGAGGCGTCCCACTTCTCGCCCTTGGCCGACGCCCAGTCGAGCAGCTTGGTGGTGCCGTTGATGGCCGGTCCTTCCTCGTCGCCGGTGACGAGCAGCGACACCGAACCTTTCGGGCCGCCGTTCTTCGCGATGTGACGCGCCACCGCGGCGACGAAACAGGCGATGCCGCCCTTCATGTCGACGGCTCCTCGGCCATACATCTCGCCATCGGCGATTTCGGCGGCGAAGGGCGGATGCGTCCAGGCCGCCTCGTCGCCCACCGGCACCACGTCCGTATGGCCGGCAAACATCAGATGCGGGCCGTTGCCCGAGCGCCGCGCATAGAGGTTCTCGATATCCGGCGTGCCGTCTTCCGAGAAGATTGGACGTTCGACCGAGAAGCCGAGCGGCTTCAGCATGTCTTGCAGCGCGGCAAGCGCGCCACCCTCGGCGGGCGTCACGGACGGGCAGCGGATCAGGGCGGCAAGATTCGCGGCGGGATCGGTCGGCAATGTCATGGGCAAAGCGATAGTCGAAAGCGTTTGTCGTGTCACGATGGCAGATGATCGCCGGTCATGCCGCCGACAATATGGTTTTCATGACGTGTAAATGCATGTCGCCCGCAAGTGTGCAGCGGTTCTGGGAGAATGACATGCATAATAGTAAGGTGCGGGCCATGCGAGGACGAGCGCATGGCCAGTGAAACGAGGACCATCGCGATAGCCGGCGCCGGCAGCATCGGCTGCTATGTCGGCGGTTGCCTGGCGCTCGCCGGACGCAAGGTCGTCTTCCTCGGCCGCGGCCGCGTCGTCGAGGCTATGCGCGAAAGCGGGCTGCGCGTCAGCGATCTCGACGGCCGAGACCGCCGCGTCGAGGAACAAGCGATTTCGGCTACCGACGACCCGGCGATCGCACTGCCGGACGCGGATGTCATCCTGGTGACGGTGAAAAGCGGCGCGACCACGGAGATGGCCGGGCTGATCGCCGCCCACGGGCGCCCGGATGCCGTGGCGGTCAGCCTGCAGAACGGCGTCAACAATACCGACAGGCTGCGCGCCGCACTCCCTGGACGACGGGTGCTGACCGGCATGGTGATGTTCAACGTCGTCCAGTCGCCCGACAGCGAGCTGCCGTTCCATGTGCATCGCGCCAGCCAGGGCGAGGTGATGATCGATACCGGCGTCGACGGTCTCGTCGATCTGCTCGATGTCGATGGGCTTGCCGTCGAAGCGCGCGCCGACATGAAGGCGGTGCAGTGGGGCAAATTGCTGATGAACCTCAACAATGCGCTGGTGGCGCTCTCCGACCTGCCGCTGGCAAGGCAACTGGCTGACTGCAACTGGCGCGCCATCCTCGCCGCCGAGATCGACGAGGCGCTCGCCGTGATGAGGGCCGCGGGCATCACGCCGGCGCGCCTCACCGGCCTGCCGCCGGCGCTGCTGCCGAAAACGCTGCGGCTCCCCGACTGGCTGTTCGGGCTTCTGGCCCGCCGCATGCTGGCGATCGACCCTCAGGCGCGCTCGTCGATGTGGGACGACCTGAAGCGCGGCCGTCCGACCGAGATCGACGAATTGCAGGGCGCGGTCATTCGCCTGGCCAGGCAAACGGGCATCCCGACGCCCGTCAACGAACGCGTCACGGCGCTGGTGCGTCAGGCGGAAGCGGAAAAGCGCGGTCCGCCCGGCCTCAGGCCCGAAGCGGTCAGCGCCGGTCCTCGATCAGCGTGATCTTCTGCCAGATCTTGCGCGACAGGTTGGAGCTCAGGTTTTCGATATCGTTGACGGCATTGACGACGACATCGTCATTGACCGACTGCGCGAACAGTGCGGCGATCTTGCCGGTGATCGACAACATTTCCGAGCAATAATCGAGATAGCGCGCCAGGTCGGCGGCGTTGGTGATGCGGGCGGGCGAGTGCGAGGTCGGCTTGAAATCGGCCGACAAGGTCGCCGGATCCTTGGTCAGCTGATGCATGTCGATGACATGGATCAGCGAGCGCAGCCCGTGCAACTGCCGGAACACTTTCTTGCGCTTGATCCGCTCCTCGGTGCGGATCAGCGCCAGCAAGCCGAGCACCGCCAGGATAACCGTGTTGATTGTCGCTTCGATGCCCTGCATCGACTGCACGGCATCGTCGGCGCCCGAAATGCGGTCGAGCGGCAGGATGGTGCCGACAAACAGGAACATTGCCACGCCGGCGAGGAAGGCTGCGACGATGACGCCGCGCAGCCACCAGATCGGCGCCTCCAGGTCCCTGGCGGCTTTGGCGAGGTCCCGCGACAGCGACACCAGTTCGCCGGCGACGGCGCGCAGTCCCCTTTCTGGAAAACGCTCGGCGACACGCTCCTCCAGCCTTTGGGCGGTATCGATGATCCGCGCCGGGTCGAGCGTGCGGTAGCGCATGGGCGATCTCAGCTATCGCCCGGCGCGTTGGTGCGCCTGCCGTAGCGGTTCGGCCCGGGATCGCTGCGGAAACAGGAGAGGATGATGAGCAGGATGGGCCCGATGATGAGCGAGATCAGCGCAAAATAGGTCGGCTTGCCGAAATCATGGAAGCGCTTTGCCGTCACCGCGAAAGTGGCCCAGGCTGAGATCAGCAGCACGCCCCAGCAGATCATGGCCCAGTTCTGGCTGGCCGCGGTGTTCAGTTCAACCCGCGCGAACTGGTAGAACGGGAAAAACTGGACAAGCACCAGCAGGATCCCGGCCAGCGCATAGGCAACCGGGCTCAGCCGCCCCGAAAGGCTGAAGAACAGCCAGAGGAATTGCGATCTTTCAGACAATAGCGTCCGCTCCGTTGGGGAGGATCAATCGCGCAGCAATTCGTTGATCGAGGTCTTGGACTGGGTCTTGGCGTCCACGCGCTTAACGATCACGGCGCAGTAGAGGCTCGGGCCCGGCTCGCCATTGGGCAACGGCCTGCCCGGCAGCGATCCGGCGACGACGACCGAGTTCGGCGGCACCTCGCCGTAAAAGACCTCGCCCGTGGCACGGTCGACGATCTTGGTCGACTGGCCGATGAACACGCCCATGCCGAGCACGGAGCCCTCGCGCACGATGCAGCCCTCGACCACTTCGGAGCGCGCGCCGATGAAGCAATTGTCCTCGATGATGGTCGGGCCGGCCTGCATCGGCTCCAGCACGCCGCCGATGCCGACGCCGCCGGAAAGATGCACGTTCTTGCCGATCTGGGCGCAGGAGCCGACTGAGGCCCAGGTGTCGACCATGGTGCCGGTATCGACATAAGCGCCGACATTGACGAAGGACGGCATCAGCACGGCGCCCGGCGCGACATAGGCCGAGCGGCGCACGATCGAGGACGGCACGGCGCGGAAGCCGGCCTTCTCGAAATCGACGGCGCTCCAGCCGTCGAACTTGGACGGCACCTTGTCCCACCACACGGCCTGGCCGGGACCGCCCTTGATGATCTCCATCGGGTTCAGCCGGAAGGAGAGCAGCACCGCCTTCTTCAGCCACTGGTTGACATGCCACTTGCCGTCGTCCCGCCGTTCGGCGACACGGGCGACGCCGCGATCGAGCAGGTCGAGCGCCGCTTGGATGGCCTCGCGCGTCTCGCCGCGCGTCGCGGTCGAAATCGTGTCGCGCTCCTCGAAGGCCTTTTCGATGGTCTTTTCGAGGCTCGCCAGATCGGGCTTCGACATGATTTCGCTCCATTACCAAGCTGTTAAGGCGCTCAGCCTTAACCTGTTTAAAAGTCGCGCGGACCCTATGTTAAGGCTCAATGGGGGTCAATCGCGCCAGCGTCACGGGACGGCGCAAGTGAAGGAATTGGACGGGTGGATTCGATGACTCCCATGGAAAAGGCAGGGTGGACGCCGCTGCCGCATTCGGACGAGGACCTGGAACGCTCGAAAAGCGTGCCGGATACCCCGCAGACACGTGCCGAAACCTACCGGCTGGCCTGGAACGATCCCGACTTCATGACGCGGCGCGAATTGCGCGCCGTGCGGCTGCAGCTCGAACTCCTGAAGCCGGAGATGATCCTGGCCGAGCGCGGCATTCGCTCGACCGTCATCCTGTTCGGCGGCGCCCGCTTGCCCGAACCGGGCGGTGAGGCCTGGGCCGCCAAGAATGAGACGCAGAAGAAGAACCTCGAGGCGAACAGCAAATATTACGAGGAAGCGCGCAAATTCGCCCGTCTGTGCTCGCGGCAGTCGGCCACTTCCTATTATCGGGAATATGTCGTCGTCACCGGCGGCGGACCGGGCGTCATGGAGGCCGGCAACCGCGGCGCCGACGATGTCGGCGCGCCGTCGATCGGCTTGAACATCGTACTCCCGCACGAGCAGGCGCCCAACGCCTATGTCACGCCGGAGCTCTGCTTCAATTTCCACTACTTCGCCATCCGCAAGATGCATTTCGTCATGCGTGCCAAGGCGGTCGCGGTGTTCCCGGGCGGCTTCGGCACCATGGACGAGTTCTTCGAGACGCTGACGCTCATCCAGACAGGACGCATGGAGCGCGTGCCGGTCATTCTGTTCGGCAAGACCTTCTGGCAAAGGGCGATCGATCTCGACTTCCTCGCCGAACAGGGCACGATCTCGCCCGGCGACCAGGACATCATCGATTTCGTCGACACGGCCGAAGAGGCCTGGGAGATCATCCGGCGCTTCTACAAGCTTTAAGGGCGGGAAAACAAACCTGCCCGGTCTGCCTACGCCGGCAGCTCGACCAGCCAGCCATTCGAGTGCGCGAAACGCACGATGGCCGCTCGTGAGTGCAGCTCGAGCTTCTCGGTTGCCCTGGTGCGGTAGGTCTCGATGGTCTTTATGCTGAGGTTGAGCCGGGATGAGATTTCCTTGTTGCTGTAGCCGAGCGCCACCAGCTGGATGACCGACCGTTCCCGTTCGCTGAGATTGCCGGGATCGCCCTGCGGTGCGCTGCGCGGGCTCAATATGCGCGCCGCAAGCGCGGGATCGACGTAATTGTCGCCGGCCAGCACGCAGCGGATGGCCTGCAGCAGGTCCGTCGCCGTCGATCGCTTGACCACGAAGCCGCGTCCGCCGGCCGCAAGCACCTGGCGCAGGCAGCCCGGGTCTTCGTGCGCCGTCAGCGCTATGCAGCTGACCTCGGGAAAGCGCTCGCCGAGCCGTTCGATCAGCGTGACCCCGTTGACACCCGGAAGCGATATGTCGACCACGGCGACATCGGGCAGCGCCTTGCCGATCCCTTCGAGGGCATCTTCGGCATTCCCGGCAAGTCCGACGATCGTCAGATCGTCCTGGCTGTTGATCATCGCGCCGACCCCCGACAGGATGATCGGATGGTCATCGACTACGAATATGCGCCTGCAGCACACCTTAACCTCCATCAGTCTGCCAAAGGCCCTGTCACGCGGAAAGGGTCCTCTTGTCCTTGATGGTCTAGGCAACTGCCCCGCCTGGCGCGGGACGCCCGTCTGTTCTCGCGGCCTGAACGGCCGCAACGGGTAAGCCATCCCCCGCCTAACCCAATAAGCCGGACTGTAAGCCGCGGCTAATGTCCGGGATGTGCAGCGCTTCACGTAACCCCACCTGACGCAGAAGATGTCGTTTCGGACTTGATCGCGTTTTGCCGCCACGAAACGTCGATCAGCCGGCGAGAGGCACATCGGCGTAAATGGTAGTCCCCTTGCCCTTGGCGGTTTCAACCGACAATTTGCCGCCGACCAGCGCCAGCCGCTCCCGCATCCCGGCAAGGCCCAGATGGCCCGGACCAGGTTCGGCGCTGCCGTCGAAGCCGCTGCCGTCATCTTCGATCGTCAGGCGCATCCGGTCGTCATGGATGTGCGCCGTGACGCTTACGCGGCTCGGCGCGGCATGCTTGCCGATATTGGTGAGCGCTTCCTGCGCAATGCGGTAGAGCGTGAGCGCGATCTCGGCAGGCGGCGGGCTCGAAAGGGCTTCAAGGTCCATCTCGCATGGAATGCCGAGTTGACCGCAAAGCATGGTTGTCAGGTCCTCGACCGAAGCTCTGAGGCCTTGGCGATCGAGGTCCGCGGGGCGCAGGCTCCAGGCGGCGTCATGCACCCTGGCGCTGAGCTGGTCGATAAGCATCGCGGCGCGCTCGAGGCGGGCGTCCATCTCCGGCGAGCCGGCGCGAACGATGTGCAATTCGAGCGCGATGCTGGCGAGCATCTGGCCCAGATCGTCATGCAGCTCGCGCGACAGGCGCAGGCGCTGCTCTTCCTGCACGGCAACCAGACGCCGCGCCAGGCCACGGCGCTTTCCCGAGCTATCTTCTTTGCCGGTGTCGATGCCACCCTCCATCGACTTTCTTTTCCCGTCAACGCCGCGCCCGCGAGAAGAGGCACAAGGGGTTGATGCTCCGCGCAATATACACCCGGCATATGCCTTTATGCCTGTCAGTTTTTTCCCGATTGCTTCAACTTTTCCTGACACGGGGTCAGCAGAAAAACCGGCAGCACCTGCCGATCAGCCCGAATGTATCGCCATTATTTCTGCGTGCATCCTTCAAGCGTCCTCCCGGTCATCTTGAACTGGCCGGGAAGCTCAACGCAAACCAAGGAGAACGTCATGAGAAAGATCATCCTGGCCGCGGCCGTGCTGTCGGCTCTGACTGGTTCGGCATCCGCATTTTCGGTCGGTAGCGGCAATGGCAACGGCAATGGCAATGTCGGCGTCGGCAATGGCAATGGCAACGGCAATGCCAATACCGGCGCCTTCAACGGCAACTTCAACGGCAACGGCAATTTCGGCTTCGGCAACGGCAATGGCAACGGCAACGCCAACATGGGCGCCTTCAACGGCAACTATAACGGCAACCTCAATGCCGGCGCCGCCAACGGCAATGGCAACGGCAATGGCAACTGGGGCCTCGGCAACGGCAACCTGAACGGCAACGGCAACTTCGGCCTCGGCAACGGCAATGCCAACGGCAACGCCAACGCGGGCATTGGCAACGGCAACGGAAACGGCAACGCCAACCACTAGCGCCGTCCAACCGACAGCGTCGCCAAGCCTTCACTTGGAACGACGCTGATGGCTCTGGGACCGTCGAGCCAAGCGCCCGTCCCCCGCGCAAGGCTGTCGCGAATGTCGCCGGCGGTCCCAGTCCTTTTCGCCCAATCCTTTTTGAACAGATCCCAATTTCAAAAGCTAAGCCATGGAAGGAGCTCGCAGATGAAACGCTACGTCATACCGGCGCTATGCCTGGGGTTGTTGAGCGCAACCGCGGCGAAGGCTGACGCCACAACGGGCAGCCAGGCCTTCGGCATGTCGGCCGTCCAGGGGGCGATCGGCAAATACGGCCAATCCATCGGCGCGAACGTCAGGGGCATGAACCCGCTCGGCAGCCTGGGTGGCAATGTCGGCTACAAGAACAGCGGTACCGGCAATGTCGGCGCCTTCAACAGCGGCACCGGCAATGTCGGCGCTTTCAACGGCAACAACAACACCTCGCCGACAAGCGGCAACGGCAACATTGGCGCCTTCAACGGCAACTCCAACACCGGCCAATACAACGGCAACGGCAACATCGGCGCCGGTAATGGCAACTTCAACGGCGGCAGCTTCAACGGAAACGGCAATGTCGGCGCCTTCAACGGCAACTCCAACGGCCGGGGGAACCGCTGATGACGGGCTTGAGATCATCCACGCCCGCCCGGCCCCGCAAGCGCCGGGTGACGGCGAGACTGCTTGATGGCAACGGCCTCGCGCTCTGCACGCTGCTTGCCGCGTTCCTGGCGGCCGATGCCTCGGCCCTTGTCAGGATTTCCGACCTTCCGATCGGCGGCGGCGCCACCAACGGCCTTGGCAACACCGGAAATTTCAACGGCAACGGGAATTCCGGCAACTTCAACGGCAATGGCAACAGCGGCAATTTCAACGGCAACGGCAATGCCGGAAACTTCAGCGGCAATTTTAACGGCGGCAGCTTCAACGGCAACGCCAATTGCGGCAATGGCCACGGCAATGGCTACGCGTCGGACGGCAATGGCAACGGTACGAGAGCGTCGGGCAAACCCGACCTGTGCCGGTTTTTGAAGGAGCTGAACGGCCGACTGGGACTGCCGCCCGGCACGATTCCGGATTTCGATTAGGTCCTCGATACAAGGTCGCAGGCCGATCGATAGGCCAGATATTCACCGCTCATTCGATGAAATCAGCGCAAACGCTGAGGATTGGCCGAAGCCTCCCAGCCTCGTCATTCCAGGGCGGAGCAGCCGCAAAGCGGCGTCGCGGAGACCCTGGACTCCATCCGTGACGCTGATCAAAGAATGCAGCGGCGCAGAATTCTGCACCGCAGCAGCGCTCGGGAGTCACGGAATGGATCCTCGGGCCTACGCGCGTCGCTTCGCTCCTTGCTCCGCCCGTGGATGACGACTGGCCGGCGTTTCGGCCAATCTCCAAGGCATGCCTATGTAAACAAATTCAGGCCGCCACGTCGACGATCGCGGTCAGGAAGCCGGCGAGGTCGTCGGTGACGAAATCGACGTCGTCCTCGTTTGCCGGGTCGCGTTCCCAGATCTCCGAGAAGGTCGGCTCGAAGTTGCGCGGCACCACCAGCACGGTCGTCATGCCGAGCGTTTTCGGCACGGCCAGATTGCGCGCCAGGTCCTCGAACATCACCGCATTGTGTCCGGTCACCGAATGCAATTCGGCAAAGCGCTCATAGGTCTGGCGCTCCGGCTTGGGGCTCAGCCCCGCCGCCACGATGTCGAAGATGGCGTCGAAATGCTCCAATATGCCGAGCTGGCGCGCGGTGCGCTCGGCATGCCTGCGGTCGCCATTGGTGAAGATGAATTTGCGCCCGGGAAGCTGGCGGATCGCCGCGCCCAGCACCGGGTCCGGCACCAGCCGCGAATAATCGATGTCGTGCACCTTCTCGAGGAAATCGTCGGGATCGATGCCGTGCCGCTTCATCAGCCCGTTCAGCGTCGTGCCGTATTCCAGGTAGAGCTCCTTCTGCAGCTTGCGGGCGTCATCGCGCGAAAGCGTCAGCAGCTCCCCGACATAGGCGGTCATCTTCACGTCGATCTGCGCGAACAGGTTCGAGTGATGCGGATAGAGCGTGTTGTCGAGGTCGAACACCCAGTCCGTGACATGGGCGAAGCGGGCGGGATCGGGCGTCGTTGTCATGGATTTCTTATGGCATGCCGACGCTGGATTTATCCACAACTTATGCGCGTCACGAACTGTGAAAATGGCGCCTCGCTTCAAATTTTAAAAGTCCTGGAAAGGTCGCCTTTAACGCTTGCTGGCACACAAGCTGACCCTTGGGAGCAAGTGATGAGTCGCATATTTTTGAGGGCCGCTGCCGTGGCGTTCGCTTCGGTCGCTGCCTCGCTGTTGTTGACGTTGATTGTGATTCCGGCAATCGGCTTTCCGATGAGCCGCACGGTCTGGCTGGCGTCGACGGTTTGCCCGCTCGTCCTCGCCTGGGCTGCCAGCGCCAGCAGCTTCTGGCGGAGCGATCGGTTGCAGAATGCTCATCGCGAGCTTGCCCGGGCCCACGCGCAACTCGCGGCGGCCCACAGGCGCCTGTCGGAAAAGGCAAGCCGCGACGACATGACCGGCATGCTCAACCGCGAAACTTTCTTTGCCGCGCTCGACGGGTCGCGGCGCAAGAGCGATCGCGGCGCGCTCCTCATCATCGACGCCGACCACTTCAAGAGGATCAATGACAGCTATGGTCATCTGACGGGGGACGAAGCGCTGCTGCTGATCGCCGGCGCCATCGAGCGCGGCATCCGCCGTGGCGACGTGCTGGGCCGCATCGGTGGCGAGGAGTTCGCGGCCTTCCTGGTCGGCGCCGACGAAGCGGAAGCCAAGCATATCGCCGAACGCATCCGCCGCGAGGTCGAGCTGATCCGTTTCCGCCCCGTCGACGAGCGGACCGTGCCGCTCACCGTCTCGATCGGCGGCATAAGCTGCGGCGAGAGCGCGACCGTTTCCGATTTGATGCGCGCCGCTGATCGCAGGCTTTACGAGGCCAAGAACCGCGGCCGCAATCTTTCGATCCTCGATCGCGAGCTTCCGGAAGCGGCTTGAGCTTCGCCGCGGGCGTTAGGAAAGCCCTAACCATGTCCATGTTCAACCGCGCTAAACTTCCTCGTGTAACGCAGTTTTCATCCAGCTTTGGCACGAAACTGGCCTCGGTGGCGGCATCTGTGCCGGCCAGGAACGGCATGCGTAGATCGAGGCCCCTATCGAGAGACGTGTCATGAGCAGGTTCATAAGAAAAATGTCGCGCCGCGCGATCGTGCAGGCGCTGATCACGCTGCCGGCCCTGTCGCTGTTCCGCAGCCAGCAACCCGCGGTCGATGCGGATGAGGTCGTCGAGATCAATGGCTGGATCCTGCGGCGGAGCGACCTCGCGTGATCTTCGACAGCTACGAAGCCTATAAGCAGGCCGGTTTCAAACCCAAGGCCTGCATCCTCGGCTCCGGTCCCGCAGGCACGACGATCGCCAGGAAACTCGGCGCCGCCGGCATTCCGGTCGTCGTGCTGGAGGCGGGCTCGCGCGAATTCAGCGAGGAGTCGCAGGATTTCTACCGTGGCAAGACGGTGGGCGATTTCTACTTCGACCTCGACATCACCAGGCTGCGCTTCATGGGCGGCTCGTCCAACCACTGGGCCGGCTGGTGCCGCGTGCTCGACAAGCAGGACTTCGAGCCCAAGGCATGGGCGCCGGACACCGGCTGGCCGATCAGCCGCGCCGACATCGACCCCTATCTTGGCGAAGTCCATGACATTCTCGAGCTTCCGGCCTTCCGTCCGGACGTGCCGGTTTCGGACGACATCCGCTGGGTACAGTTGATCAAGAGCCTCGCGGTTCGTTTCGGCGAGAAATATGCGGACGAGCTCGACAAGAGCAAGAACATCGCCGTCGTGCTCAACACCTATGCGACCGAGCTTGCCGGCGACGGCAAACGCGTCACCGGCGCGAAGCTGTGGTCGAACGGGCAGGACGCCGGCACCTTCAGCGCCGACTATTTCGTCGCCTGCACCGGCGGGCTGGAAAACTCGCGGCTGCTGTTGTGGTCGAATGAGCGCTCGAATGGCGGCGTGGTGCCGAACGCGGCGGCGCTCGGCCGCTACTGGATGGAGCATCCGACCTTCGAGGGCGGCAACGCCATTCTTGCCAACTACTCGGAGTTCGAGGTCGATGCCTCGAACGAAGCCTTCTTCTCGCCGACGCTTGCCGCGATGGAACGGCTGCAGATCCTGAATTTCGGCATCCGCCTGATCGAGAGCCCCTATCCCAATGTCAAGAAGCTGATCGCCGACCTTGCCTGCACCGCGCCGAACATGGCGGAGTGGATGTCGTTCCAGCTGGACCAGAGGCTGCGTTGCGCCGCCCAGCTCTATGTCGCCTGGGAGCAGGCGCCGCTCGCCTCGAACCGGATCGAGCTGTCGAAGACCGATGTCGATCATGCCGGCGTGCCGCGCATCGAACTGCGCTGGAAGAAGTCGCCGCTCGAGCGCCGCACCCTGCTCGAGGGCCTCAGGCTCTTCGGCACGACCATGGCGCAGAAGAATCTCGGCCGCGTCCGCATCGACGACTGGATCAGCAATGGGGGCGATTACCCGATCAACGAGGAGACGGCCGGCCACCACCATATGGGCGGCACCCGCATGGGCACCGATGTCTTGAAGAGCGTCGTCGATGCCAATTGCAAGGTGCACGGCATGGACAATTTCTATGTCGGCGGCTCCTCTGTGTTCTGCACGTCGGGCCAATGCAACCCCACCACGACCATCACCGCGCTCGCCTGCCGCTTGGGCGAGCATCTCGGCAAGGTGATTGCCGTCTGACCTCCGAAACGCCAGCGGCGCCGGTGCCCGAAATGGCAACCGGCGCCGCCTTGGCGCGCCTTTTGGGAAATTGCGAGCTCGCTTACAGTCCGTAGACGGCGATGCGCACCAGCACGGCCGCGGCGGCCAGCGCCACCAGCAGAATGCCGAGGCCGATAGGCGAGCCCCAGCCATACCATTCCATCGCCAGCTTGGCGTATTTGTATTCCTCCTCGTTCGAGAGAGGAGCGCGCTGTTCGATCAAGTTCATTGTTCACTCCTTGTCGGCGACTTTGCCCTTGCGTTGCAAAAGGTGGTGTCGGATATTGATACGATGGTCTGAATGTTAGGCAGATTGATAATTAGATGATTGAAACAAATCCGTCAAGCACGAAACGCGATGAGATGACCAAAGCCGTCGGCCTCGCCGTCATGCGTTGGCAGGACGCCGTGCAGGCCTATGACGAGGCCGTGGGCGCGCGGCTCGGGCTGATCGCGGCCGAGCGGCATTGCCTGAGCCTGCTCTATGCGGGGCCGCAATCGGCAGGCGCCGTGGCGGCGTCAACGGGGCTGACACCGGCGGCGGTCACGGCCCTGATCGACCGACTGGAGGCGCGCGGATACGTCACCCGGACCCGCAGCCTGGAGGACAGGCGCAAGGTCGTGATCGAGGCGACCGAGCTGACCAGAAAATTGTCGGAGCGCTATTACGGCACGATCGCCCGGGAAGGCGAGAAGGTGGTGGCGAGCTTCAGCGATGCGGAACTCGCGACCGTGCTGCGCTTCATCAATGCGGCACTTGAGCTGCAGAGCGAGCAGTTGGCCAGGATCAAGGCCGAGCCCGACACGGCTTAGTAATCTGCAAAAGCGCAAAGCGGCCCAGCTGCCTGCCGGGCAGCTGAACCGCCCCGAATGTCGGTTGGGCGAAAACCGACCTCAGACTGTCGCCGGGTCGAGCGCCGGCTGACCCTTGAACCGCGCCACGATGCCGGCGAGGTCGCCATGGGCGAAAGCATCGCGCAGCGCATCGAAGGACGGCAGCACGAAATAGGCGCGCTGGAATTTGTCGATCTCATAGCCGGTGCGCATCACCGTCTCGAGGTCGAACGGCACATGGTGGGCGTCCTTGCTCTCGACCGCGAATTGCAGCTCGGTGAAGGACGACATCAGCCCGGCGCCGAAGGCCTTCAGCGGCTGCCCGGCTTCCTGGATGAGGCCGTACTCGGCGCTGTACCAGTAAAGCCTTGTGATCATCTCGTCGCCGCCGAGCGCGATCAAGTCCTCGGCCTTGTGGCCATACATCTGCATGAAATCGGCGAACACCGGCTGGGTCAGGATCGGCACATGGCCGAAGAAATCGTGGAACATGTCGGGCTCGACGATGTAGTCAAGCTCTTTTTTTGTCCGCAGCCAGTTGGTGACGGGGAAGCGCCGGTTGGCGAGATGCTCGAAGAATGGGCCAGCCGGAATGAGGCCAGGCACCGCGACGATCTCCCAGCCCGTCAGCTTGGCGAGCTTTTCGCTGACCTCGTCGAAATTGGGAATCCTGTCGAGCAGGCCGAGCGCGGCGACGCCGTCCAGATAGGAATGGTGCGCGAGCTTCTGGGTCAGCTTCGTCTGACGGTCGCAGAGCGTGCGCCACACAGCCTGTTCCTCGGCTGAATAGTCGTAACGTTGAGCCACGGTGAAATCGCTGCGGCAGACCGAATAGTCGCCGCGAAGACCCTGCGCCGCGCATTCGGCGGCGTAATCGGCAACGCTGATCGTCATCATATCCTCCTCAAGATCGTGACCCGCGGATCGTGGAGAGCAGTTTAGGGGCGATCCATGAGGCAAATCAGCCTTGTTCTGTAGCTCGCCGACAGTTTCTGAGGTAAAAGCCCTCGGATCAACGCGAGATCGAGAAGACATGCCTCAATTCGACGATTTCGAGATCAGGATGCTCGACATCCTGCAGCGCGATGGCCGCAAGCCCGTCTCGGAGCTGGCGCAGGAGATCGGCCTGTCCACCACCCCTTGCGCACGCCGCTTCGAAGCCTTGCAGGAAGCCGGTATCATCAAGGGCTTTGCCGCCGTGCTCAGCCGCCGCGCCGTGGGCTTGACCGTCGAGGTGTTCATCCAGGTGCGGCTGGTCAGCCACAGCGACGGCTCGCCCGAAAGCTTCATCGCCGCCGTGCAGCGCATGGATGAGGTCTCGTCCTGCTGGACGATGACAGGCGACTACGATTTCCTCCTGCATGTCTTGGTGCCGTCGGTGGACGACTTGAACGCCTTCGTCATGCACCGGCTGATGCGCCTGCCCGGCGTGCGCGACGTGCACACGCAACTGGTGCTGCAGAACATCAAGGGGCCTGGCCACGTGCCGCTTAGCCATCTGCGGCGCTGATCCGGTCAAATCTGGCGAAAAGCTGCGTGGAAACTGCTGAACCGCGCCAAGGCGGCTTCGGCATTTGTCATTAGCACAAGCGGACCAACACAAGAGGTCCGCCATGAACATCGTGCTGATCAATCCGCCGCACACGGCCATCGGCAGCCGCGTGCCTGACGACCATCTGCCGCCGCTCGGGCTGCTGGCGATCGGCGGGCCGCTGATCGATTCCGGCCATGATGTGCGGCTTGTCGATGCCGAGTTCGGGCCGATGCCGCTTGCCACGCTTGTAGACGAGGCTCTGCGCGGCGATCCGGACTTCATCCTGATCGGCCATTCCGGTTCGACCTCGGCACATCCGACGGCTTTGCGCATCGCCGAAATGATCAAGGCCCGTGCACCGCACGTCATCGTCATCTATGGCGGTGTCTTTCCGACCTATCACTGGCGCGACATCCTCGGTGCGACCGACGTCTTCGACTTCATCGTGCGCGGCGAGGGCGAGGCGACCGCGACGGCGCTGGTCGAGGTGATCGAGATGCGCCAGCCGGTGGCGAGCGTTGCCGGCATCGCCTATCGCGACGACCTCGGCCGTCCTGTCGCGACGCAGCCGGCCATGACCATCGCCGATCTCGATGCTTACCGCGTCGGCTGGGAGCTGATCGATCATCGCCGCTACTCCTACTGGGGCAGCAAGCGCGCGGTGGTCATGCAGTTCTCGCGCGGCTGCCCGCATCTGTGCAACTACTGCGGCCAGCGCGGTTTCTGGACCCGCTGGCGCCATCGCGACCCGGTCAAATTCGCCAAGGAGATCGCCTGGCTGCATCGCGAACACGGCGTCGAGCTGATCAACCTGGCCGACGAGAACCCGACCTCCTCGAAAAAGGCCTGGCGCGCCTTTCTCGAGCCATGATCGCCGAGAACGTGCCCGTGCTGATCGTCGGCTCGACCCGCGCCGACGACATCGTGCGCGATGCCGATATCCTCCACCTTTACCGTAAGGCCGGAGTCATCCGTTGGCTGCTCGGCATGGAAAACACCGACGAGGCGACGCTGTCGCTGATCCGCAAGGGCGGCAGCACGAAGTCCGATCGCGAAGCGATCCGGCTGCTGCGCCGGCACGGGATCCTGTCGATGGCGACCTGGGTCGCCGGCTTCGAGGACGAGACCTTGCGCGATCTCTGGCGCGGCTTCCGCCAGCTCATCGCTTATGACCCCGACCAGATCCAGGCGCTCTATGTCACGCCGCATCGCTGGACGCCGTTCTTCCGCATCGCGCGCGACCGCAAGGTGATCCAGCAGGATGTGCGCCTGTGGGATTACAAGCACCAGGTGCTGCACATGACCCGGCTGAAGCCATGGATGCTGTTCTTCGCCGTCAAGCTGATCGAAGTCGCAGTGCAATCGCGGCCGAAGGCGCTGGCGCGCATCCTGTTCCACCCCGATCCCGAGCAGCGCCATTCGATGCGCTGGTACACGAAGATGGGCCGCCGCGTCTGGTTCCGCGAAGTCTGGGGGTTTCTCGCCCGCGACCGCCGCGTCACGGATGGACCGACGCTCGCCGAGTTCTGGGGCGCGCCGCAGGACGCCGAGGAAGAATCGATGATCATTCGGCGTCGGGCGCGAAAGCCGGCCGTGCCCGCTCTTGAAGGCGAAAGAAGATTAGCCGGCTGACTATGGTAATTCACCGCTTCACGGAAACGGTGTACTTGCCTTCCTACGGAACGATCAGCGTGCCGGCGCCATGCTCGGTGAACAGCTCCAGCAGCACTGAATGCGGCGTCTTGCCGTTGAGGATGACGACGCCTTCGACGCCGCGCTCGATCGCCTCGATGCAGGTCTCGACCTTCGGGATCATGCCCCCCGACACCGTGCCGTCCTTGATCAGCGCCTTGGCTTCGGCGACCGTCAGCTCGTCGATCAGCTTCTTGTTCTTGTCGAGCACGCCGGGCACGTCGGTGAGGAAGAGCAGGCGCGAGGCGCGGCATGCGCCGGCGATCGCACCGGCAAACGTGTCGGCATTGATGTTGTAAGTGTGGCCGTCGCGGCCGGGGGCGACCGGCGCCAGCACCGGGATCATCTCCGAGCGCGCCAAAAGATCGAGCAACGTGCGGTCGACCTCGACCGGCTCGCCGACAAAGCCGAGATCGAGCACCCGCTCGATGTTGGAATCCGGGTCGATCATGGTCTTGCGAGCCTTTTCGGCGAACACCATATTGCCGTCCTTGCCGCACAGTCCGATCGCCCACTCGCCCTCGGCGTTGATCAACGCCACGATCTCCTTGTTGATCGAGCCCGCCAGCACCATCTCGACGATCTCGACCGTCTTCTGGTCGGTGACGCGCAGCCCGCCCTCGAACTTGGATTCGATGCCCATCTTGTTGAGCATCGCGCCGATCTGCGGCCCGCCGCCATGCACCACGATCGGGTTGACGCCGGACTGTTTCAACAGCGCGATGTCGCGGGCGAACGCCTTGCCGAGCTCGGTGTCGCCCATGGCATGGCCGCCATATTTCACCACCACCGTCTTGTTCTCATAGCGCTGCATATAAGGCAGCGCGCGCGAGAGCAGCGCGGCCTGCATTTCGGCGTTGGCGGCGACGTCCGTCATCGATGTGATCCCGGCTAGTGTGAATTGCGGCCTCTTAGCGGGAATTGCCGCAGGCCGCAAACGGCTTTGCGGTCACAATGACGAAATCGTGTGCCGAGCTTCTAAGCGGGCACCTTGAGCGGCGCGCGCCGCTTCAGCCATCCCGAAAGCTTCTCCATCTGCGCGGCGAAGGACAACAGCGTCTCCTCGTCGCCCGGCCGGCCGGCCGCCTGGATGCCGAGCGGCAGGCCGGCTTCGGTGACATGCACCGGCAGCGCGATCGACGGCTGACCGCTGACATTCTGGATCGCCGGCCAGTGGGTGAACCACAGGCTCTTGTCCATCAGCTGGCCGAAGAATGACTTGACCTTGAGCAGGCTTGTCAGATGCAATTTGTCGAGCAGGTTCTCGAGGAACTCGTCCGCGCCCTTGGGGTCCATCGAACCGCAGGCCAGTGGCGGGTGCGCGATGATCGGCATCAGCACGGCGTCGAACCGGGCCGTCTCTTCGATCAGCCGCCGCGCCGTGGCATTGAGCCGCTGCACGCCCTCATAGACTTCGCCGGCGGACAGCATTTCGCCGAGACGGGCGAGCACGCGGGTCGCCCGCTCGACCTCGCCGGCCACCGGGCGGCCGACGCGCTGCGCCTCGGCCCGCATCGTCCCGGCAACGGCCGCGGCGACACTCCGGCAGAAATCGGCGATGAAGTCGCGGCCGATGAAAGGCAGCTCGATCTCCTCCACCGTGTGGCCGCCTTCGCGCGCCAGCGCCACCGCGGTGTCGAGCGCCTGGAGCGTCTCGGCCGAGATCGGCAGGCCGAGCGGCGACTTGCGGTAGACGGCGAGGCTGAGCTTGCCCGGGTCGCGCGCGGCGGCCGCGGCAAACGAGCCTTTCGGCGCGCGGGCAGCATAGGGCGAGAGCGGATCGGCGCCATGGGTGAGGTCGAGCAGCAGCGCGGTATCGCGCACCGAGCGGCTGACGGCGTGGTCGACGACCATGCCGTACCAGCTTTCGCTGACGAGCGGCGTCAGCGGCACGCGGCCGCGCGAGGTCTTCAGGCCGACCAGTCCGCTGCAGGCCGAAGGCACGCGGATCGAGCCACCGCCGTCGGAAGCGTGCGCCGCCGGCACCACGCCCGCCGCCACCAGCGCCGCGGAGCCGCCGGACGAGCCGCCCGTGGTGTGACCGGTGTTCCACGGGTTGCGGGTGATGCCGAAGCAGGCCGACTCCGTCACCAGCCTCAGCCCATGCTCGGGCGAGGTGCTGGTGGCGATCGGGATCAGCCCGGCGGCGAGATAGCGCTCGACCATCACCGAGTTGAAATCGGCGGTGAAAGGCGGGATGCGGCTGCCGCCATGGATCGGTACGCCTTTGATGCCGATGCCGAGATCCTTGAGCGCGAACGGCACGCCGGCCAGCGGCAGCGTGCGGTCGATCGTTCTGGCCCGCGCCCGCGCGTCATCGTAAAGCGGCGTGGCAATGGCATTGATGTCCGGCCTTGTCGCTTCGGCGCGCGCGATCGCCGCGTCGACCAGCTCCGGCGGCGAGATTTCATTCCTGTGCACGAGGTCGGCGAGACCGGTTGCATCCCGCTCCCAAAGCACGTGTTCAATCGACATCGCCGCCCCTCTTTTGGCGAAGACTATCTCATGAGCCTGCAAATCGGTATCGGGATTCGACAAGCCAATGACACGACAACGTTGGGGTGACGAAGCTCTCGGCGGCCCGTTGCAATTAGATCGCAATCTTCTAATTTGCCGCCATGGGGCCTCAGGACATCAGCAAGCTGATCGTCCGGACTTCGATGAAGGACCGGGCGGCGTTCGATCTGCTCTACAAGCAGACCAGCGGGAAACTTTTTGGTGTCTGCCTTCGTGTCTTGCGGGACCGGAGTGATGCGGAAGAAGCGCTGCAGGAGGTCTTCGTCAAGATTTGGACGAAAGCGGACCGTTTCGCGGTTTCCGATCTGAGCCCGATTTCCTGGCTGGTGGCCATCGCGCGCAATCATGCGATCGATCGCATCCGGGCGCGGCGCAGTCCTTCCGCCAACATCGACACGGCCCTCGACGTCGCCGATCCGGCGCCGGGACCTGAGACCATGGCTGTGGCGGGCGGCGAGGCCGAACGCATCCACCATTGCCTCGATGAACTCGAGAAAGACCGGGCGGCGGCCGTCCGGGGCGCCTATCTGAGCGGCGAAAGCTATGCCGAGCTGGCGGAGCGCTTCAAGGTTCCGCTGAACACGATGCGGACCTGGCTGCGGCGAAGCCTGCTCAAACTGAGAGAATGCCTGGAAAGATGACGCTGGCGCAAGACAACGGACCGGAACGTGGAGGCGACGACCTGCTCGCCGCCGAATACGTTCTCGGCGTCCTGGCCGCCGACGAACGCCAGATCGCATCCCGTCGCATCGACACCGAGACAGCCTTCGCCCGCCTGGTCGATGCCTGGGAGGTCCGCTTCGCGCCGGTGGCCGCCGCCTATGCCGCGGTCGAGCCGCCGGCTTCGGTCAAGGCGGCGATCGACCGCCGCCTGTTTACGTCGTCCGCGTCCACGGCGCCCGGCGGCGGCATGTGGACGAGCCTTGCCTTCTGGCGCGGCCTCGCCGCCGCGGCCATTGCCGCCCTGGCCGTCTATGCCGCGCTGCCCTACGTCAATCCGCTGGTCCCGCCCCCCGAGACCAGGCTGGTCGCGTCTCTGGCCGCCGACAACAGCAACGTCAAATATCTTGCCGTCTATGACGCCGCACGCCACGAGGTCGGCCTGTCGCTGGTCTCCGGCGACCGCGGCGCTGGCAAGGATTTCGAATTGTGGATGATCGAGGGTAAGAACGCGCCGGTGTCGATGGGCGTCATCCCCGCCGGCCCGACCGCGCGCATGCCGGTCGCGCCCGCCGTCCAGCAGAAGCTCGCGCAAGGCGCCGTGCTCGCCGTCAGCCTCGAGCCAGCCGGCGGTTCGCCGACCGGCCAGCCGACCGGTCCGGTCGTTGCTGCGGGTGACCTGAAGGGCATCTGACCCAAAAGCGGCGCATTATTAAAGACGAAAGAAAGTCCATCTCTTGCCTTTTTGCGAACGGTAGAGGTCCACGCTCGCAACAGGCAGCGCAAATGAAATAAATCGAACGAAGAAAAAATCTCCCGGAGTCGGTGAAACTAAGTTTTTTCGGACCCGTATCTCCTCGCGTTCCCAAAGATGGGAAGAAACAACCCGAGGAGACTGACACCATGCGTAAACTCGCCACCCTTTTGCTCGCCTCTGCGCTCGGCCTTTCGGCGCTCGGCGCCGTTGCCTACGCCGCCAATCCCATGGTCGGCGGCGCGCCGATGTATGCCAAGAAGAACATCATCGAGAATGCCGTCAATTCGAAGGACCACACCGCGCTGGTCGCCGCCGTCAAGGCAGCCGGTCTCGTCGACACGCTGCAGGGCGCCGGCCCCTTCACCGTCTTCGCGCCGACCAACGAGGCCTTCGCGGCGCTGCCCGCCGGCACGGTCGACACGCTGCTCAAGCCCGAGAACAAGGACAAGCTGACCAAGGTGCTCACCTGCCATGTCATCGCCACCAAGGCGCTGGCGGCCGATGTCGCCAAGATGGCCAAGGCCGATGGCGGCGCGCACCAGGTCAAGACCGTCGGCGGCTGCGAGCTGACGCTGAAGGCGGAGAAGGGCAAGGTCACCGTCACCGACGAGAACGGCAATGTCGCCCACATCACCATCGCCGATGTCCGCCAGTCGAACGGCGTCATCCACGTCATCGACAAGGTTCTCTTGCCGAAGATGTAACAAAGCGGACCTGGCCGGCGAAGACATGGCTGAGCGCCGGCCACGACATCCAAGATCCGCGTTGCCGGCAAGAGTGTGCTCCGCGTCGTTCCATAAGGGGGGCGCGGAGCAGCATCCGGAGCCAGGAAGGTTTCTGTCCGGAATTGCTCGAACCAGGGGATGGAGCGTCACCGGCTTTTGATTTCCGGGCGGCGCTTTATCTTGGCAAAATGCGTCAGGAGGAACGGCCATGAACCGTCGTGATTTTCTCTGGAGCGGGGCCGCCGCCGCCGCTCTCATCGCCGGATCCGCAGCGATGCTGCGCGCCGGCGGGCCGAAGCCGGCTTTGGCAGCCGAGACTTTCGAAGTCACCAAGACCGATGCCGAATGGCATGCCATTCTGTCCGATGCCGCCTTCGACGTGCTGCGCAAGCAAGGCACCGAATATCCCGGCACCAGCCCGCTGCTCAACGAGCATCGCAAGGGCATCTTCGCCTGCGCCGGCTGCGACCTGCCGGTCTATTCGTCGGAGACGAAATTCGATTCCGGCACCGGCTGGCCGAGCTTCTGGCAGGAGATCCCGAACTCCATCGGCAAGACCGAGGACCGCTCGCTCGGCATGACCCGCATCGAGGTGCATTGCCGGCGCTGCGGCGGCCATCTAGGCCATGTCTTCGACGACGGCCCGCCGCCCACCGGCCTGCGCCACTGCATCAACGGCGTGGCGCTGAGCTTCAAGCCGGCGGCGGCTTGAGCAATTCCAGGAAAAAGCTGCAGCGGCTCGGCGCCTTCGCCGTAGCCTTCCGTCCGGAATTGCGTCAAAAAAGCAAGGGTCACTTTCAATCTCTCCAAAAAGAATGACCCCGGAAATCGTCGCCGATTTCCGGGGTCACGCGTTGAGGAAGCCAGGCGGGGGTTCCGGCTCCTCAATGGCCTCCGCCGCCAGCGCCGCGCTGCTGCGCCGGCTTGTTGATGAACAGCACGAAAAATCCGAGCGAGGCGAACAGCACGGTCAGCATCATGAACACGTCCATGAAGGACAAAAGCGCCGCCTGCTGGTGCACCATGCCCGACAGCTTCGAGACCGCAGCGCTTGGGGCGTCGAGGCCGGCGGTCTGCTCGAAATTCCGCGTCATGTTCTGCAGCTTGGTCTGCGCCGCCTCGCTGCCCCACTGCACATGCTCGGAGAGCCGCGCATAGTGGAAGGCGTTGCGGTCGATCAGCACCGTGTTGATCACCGCGAGGCCGACGGCGCCGCCGAGGTTGCGGGTCAGGTTGAACAGGCCCGACGCATTCTTCAGCCGTTCCGGCGGCAGGGTGCCGAGCGCGATGTTGTTGATCGGCACCATGCACAGCATCATCGAGCAGCCGCGCAGGATCTGCGGGATCAACAGCTCATAGAAATCCCAGTCGGCGGTGAGATGCGTCATCCACCAGGTGCCGGTGGCGAAGCCGACGAAGCCGATCATCATCATCAGCCTGAGGTCGATCTTGTTCGACAGGATGCCGGCGACCGGCGCGGTGAAGAACATCGCCAGACCGCTGACGAACAGCGCCTCGCCGATCATCATCGAATCGTAGCCGCGGATACGCCCGAGGAACACCGGATAGAGATAGGTGAGCCCGTAAAGCCCGATGCCGACGACGAAGGAGAACAGCGAGCCGAAGGCGAAGTTGACGTTGCTGAAAGCCCTCAGGTCGACGATCGGCTCCTCGGCGGTGAAGACGCGCCAGAAGAAGATGACGCCGCCGATGGTCATGATGACTGCGCAGGCAAACACTGCCGGCTCCTGCAGCCAGTCGTGGTTAGGGCCTTCCTCCAGCACATATTCCATGCAGCCAAGGAAAGCGGCCATGCCGATCAGGCCCCACCAGTCGAACTTCGAGAAGAGCTTGAGATTGGGCTTGTCGAAATCGATCAGCGACCAGGCGGCCGTGGCCACCAAAATGCCGGGCACGACATTGATCAGGAACAGCCAGTGCCAGGACATGGCATGGCTGATATAGCCGCCCACCGTCGGGCCGATCGTCGGCGCCAGCGTCGCCACCAGGCCGATCATCGGCGAGACGACGGCGCGCTTGGAGGGCGGGAAGATGGTGAAGGCGGCCGCGAACACGCTGGGGATCATGCCGCCGCCGATGAAACCCTGGATGGCGCGGTAGACGATCATCTGGTCGATATTGGTGGCGGTGGCGGCGAGCGCGCTGGCCGCGGTGAAGCCGGCCGCCGCGGTGGTGAACAGCACGCGCGTCGACAGCATGCGGCTGAGAAAGCCCGACAGCGGGATCATCACCACCTCGGCGATCAGATAGGCGGTCTGCACCCACGGGATTTCGTCGGAGCTGGCGCTCAGGCCCGCCTGGATTTCCGAGAGCGAGGCCGACACGATCTGGATGTCGAGGATCGCCATGAACATGCCGAACACCATCGCCAGGAAGGCGACGACGCGGCGCACAGGCATATGATCCGCGGGCAGGGCCGGCGCGGCAGCGACCGGACGTGCGGGCATCGTTCCTGCGGTGATGGTTGCGGTTGCCATGTCATGGCCTCCCTAGGCAATTCTCGAGGACAGGCGCGTGGCGGTCCCGGATTGCGTCGAAACGGATAAAGCAGGCTGGGCGGCTCGGCGCTCGCAAATGGCCACCGAACCGCCCCCCAATCAGTTGGTCGTCGAGGCCGGCGCGGTGCGGCTGTCGACCGCGACGACGACGCTCAGGCCGGCGCGCAGCCTGCCGGTCTTCAGCACGTCGGCCGGCACATCGATGCGCACGGGCACGCGCTGCACCACCTTGGTGAAGTTGCCGGTGGCGTTTTCCGGCGGCAGCAGCGAGAACACCGCTCCCGAAGCCGGTGCCAGCGATGAGACCGTGCCTTCGAAGGTCTGGCCATCGATCGCGTCGACGGTGATGCGCACCTTCTCGCCGGGCACCATGCGGCCGAGCTGCGTCTCCTTGAAGTTGCCGACGATGTAGAGCTTGTCCATCGGCACGACGACGGCGAGCTTCTGGCCGGGGCTGACGAGGTCGCCCTGCTCGACCGAGCGGTTGCCGACGACGCCGTCATAGGGCGCCCTCAGCACGGTGAAGGAGAGGTCGCGCAGGGCCTTGTCGCGGGTGAGTTGCAACGAGGCGAGCGTCGAGGCCGACTCCGCGCGCTGCGCTTCCAGCACACCGATATTGGCCTGCGCCGCGGCGATCTGCGCGTCGGCGCCGACAAGAGCCGCCTTGGCCTGGTCGAGCGCGGTCTGGGCGTCATCGAGCTGCGCCTGCGTGCCGACATGGGTCTTGACCAGCTGCGCCGCACGGTCCTGGGCGCGGGCCGCATTGTCGGCGGCTGCCTGGTCCGCGATCTTCTGCGCCTGGGCCTGCGACAGCGAGGCCTGGGCTGCCTTGGTCTGCGCGTCTATGCGGTCGAGCGTCTTGCTCAAGGTGGCGATCTGCGCCTCGGCCTGGGCGACGGCGATCTTGTAGTCGCCATTGTCGATGACGAACAGCGGATCGCCGGCCTTGACCTGCTGGTTCTCGCTCACCAGCACCTTGTCGATGTAGCCGGATATTTTCGGCGACACGAACGACATATCGGCCTGGACATAGGCGTCGTCGGTGGAGATCATGAACCGACCGTCGGTCCAATAGTTATACCCATACCAGGAGCCGGCGCCGAGCAGGGCAAGCCCGATGATCGGCAAAAGAAAAGAGCGGACAGAGCGCTTTTTCTTGGCGCGTGCTTCAGCCGCGGGTGTCGCAACGGGAGCGGCGGGCTGGACAGGAACTTCCGGCGCTTCGGTCGACGGCTGGACCTTGGCGTTGGGAAAAGAGCGGACTTCGGCGGTGGCGGGCGCGTTCGAGGACATAGCGATCTCTCTGGATGTCAGTCAGACTGAACCGTTCGGTTCGAATTCGAGATTGACATAGCGCGGAAAGAGGACCATATCAAGAGGAAATCGAACCGAGCGGTTCGAAATATTTTCTAAGGAATGACTTCAATGGTCGACACGACAGCCGATAGCGATCTGCTCGACTTACGCAAGGGTCGCCCTGCGGCCGGGCAGGACCCGGTCAAACGCGCCCAGATCATCGAAGGCGCCCGCCGCGTCTTTATAGACAAGGGCTTCGAGGCGGCCTCGATGAACGACATCACGCGCGAGGCCGGCGTCTCCAAGGGGACGATCTACGTCTATTTCCAAAACAAGGAAGAGCTGTTCGAGGCCCTCATCGAGGAAGAGCGCGGCACCATCTTCAAGAACATGTATGAGGTGCTCGACCATTTCGACGATCTGCGCAAGACGCTGGTGAAGTTCGGCACCGTGCTTTCGCTGAAGATCACCTCGGCCAAGGTCATCCAAGCCCAGCGCACCGTGGTCGGCGCGGCCGACCGGATTCCGGAGCTTGGCGCGCGCTTCTACGAACGCGGCCCCAAGCGCGGCCACGACAAGGTCATGGCCTTCCTCAACGAAGCCGTCGAACGCGGCCTGCTTCAGATCGCCGACGTCGACCTTGCCGCCTACCAGTTCACCGAGCTTTGCCTCGCCGGTCTGTTCCGCCAGTGCATCTTTTCCTATCGCACCAAAGCGCCGAGCCAGGCGGAGATCGAGCACGTCGTGACGTCCGGCGTCGAAGTGTTTCTCAAGGCCTATGCCACGGAAAAATTCTTCGCCGAGGAACGGGCGTCGGTAACGGCCTGATCGTCCCGGCCGCGAAGCTTGAAACGCCGCGGCGCGCCTTGAAAAACCGCCCGGCGCGGCGGTTTGCGTCGGTGCCCCGGAAGGCCTTCTGCCAGCAATTTTTCAAACGCTGGTCGGTGTGATCCGGCGGGTCTGTCGGAAGGACCTGTTAACCATCGCTTCCTATGTCTCGGGAGACGTTCAATCGCGAGTCTCGAGAATGACATCCATGCGTTTTCCCCGTGCCAATCTTTCCGGCGCTTCCGCCTATCAGGGCGACGACGATCACCGCGCGGACGGGCGCCGGGGCGGGGTTGCGCAGCCGCAGGCGGGGCAGGTCGTGACGTTGCGGTCCTCGATCCAGGGCGAATCGCACGCCGCTCGTGGCGCGTCGCTCAATTCGGCGGATGACGGCGAATTCGGCCGCCCGGCATGGCAGAACTATTTCTTCCTCGCGCCCAATGTGCGCTTCACCCGCACGCCGGACACCGACCTCGCCAGGCGGGCCGCCCCGCAGGAAGATGCCGCGCAGGGCAAGGCATCCGCGGCCGAGCCTGTCCGGCCTGCGCCGCCGGCTCCGCCGCCAGCCGCTCCGGTCCGGAAAAGTTCCGCCGCTCCCGCCACGGCGCCGATGCAAACCAGGCCGGTCCGCGCACCAGTTGCCCCTGCCACAGTCCCGGCCCCTCCGGCCGCGCCGAGCCAGGCTGCCGCCGCTCCGACGCCAAAGCCGCGCCCGAGCGGACTGCGCTGGTCCTATCTTTCCGACCATGCCTTTTTCGAATTCGGCATTCCCTTTCTTGCCGAGCGCCTGGCGCGGGCGCGCCTGAACGAGGCGGGGCAGGCGCCGGCCCTTCCGGCGCAGCCACTGGTGCAGCCGATGCCGGCGCAGCGTCCGGCCGCGCAACCGGTCCAGCCCCGTGCCGCATTCATGAGCGAGGCGACGTCGTTTTACCGGGTCATCGAATGGCGCTCCAACGCGGCGAACGCCGGCCCTGCTCCGACGCCGGCCCTCGCGGCCGTCGAACCGATGCCTGTCGATCCCGTCCCGGTTTCGGCCCCAGTGAGCGCAAGGTCGGCCAGGCAGGCGCCTTCGCTGCCCATGGCCGGCGAGGTCGTGCCGTTGTCCGCGATGGTCGGCTATGAGCTTCCCTCCGAGAATCTTCTGCAGATGCCGCCGGAAGGCCAGGGCTTCTACATGTCGCAGGAGCGTATGGAGCAGAACGCCGACCTGCTCGAAAGCGTGCTGGAGGATTTCGGCGTCAAGGGCGAGATCATCCATGTCCGGCCCGGGCCGGTTGTCACGCTCTACGAATTCGAGCCGGCGCCGGGCGTGAAATCCAGCCGCGTCATCGGTCTGGCCGACGACATCGCCCGCTCGATGTCGGCCATCTCGGCGCGCGTCGCGGTGGTGCCGGGCCGCAATGTCATCGGCATCGAGCTGCCCAACGAGACGCGCGAGACGGTCTATTTTCGCGAGCTGATCGGATCGGCCGGCTTCCGCAACACCTCCTGCAAGCTGGCGCTCGGACTCGGCAAGACGATCGGCGGCGAACCGGTCATCGCCGAGCTCGCCAAGATGCCGCATCTCTTGGTGGCGGGCACAACCGGCTCGGGCAAGTCGGTCGCCATCAACACCATGATCCTGTCGCTGCTCTACCGGATGAAGCCGCAGGAATGCCGCCTCATCATGGTCGATCCCAAAATGCTGGAACTCTCCGTCTATGACGGCATCCCGCATCTTCTGACGCCGGTCGTCACCGATCCGAAAAAGGCCGTCACGGCGCTCAAATGGGCGGTGCGCGAGATGGAGGACCGCTACCGCAAGATGGCGCGCCTCGGCGTGCGCAACATCGACGGCTACAACCAGCGCGCGGCGGGCGCCCGCGACAAGGGCGAGGTCGTGACCATGCAGGTGCAGACCGGCTTCGAGAGGGGCACCGGCGAGCCGCTGTTCGAGGAACGCGCGATCGACCTCGCGCCCATGCCCTATATCGTCATCATCGTCGACGAGATGGCCGACCTGATGATGGTGGCCGGCAAGGAAATTGAAGGCGCCATCCAGCGCCTGGCGCAGATGGCACGTGCCGCCGGAATCCATCTGATTATGGCGACGCAACGCCCGTCCGTCGACGTCATCACCGGCACGATCAAGGCGAATTTTCCGACCCGCATCTCCTTCCAGGTGACGTCCAAGATCGACAGCCGCACGATCCTTGGCGAGCAGGGTGCGGAACAACTGCTCGGCCAGGGCGACATGCTGCACATGGCCGGCGGCGGGCGCATTTCGCGCGTGCACGGCCCCTTCGTTTCCGACCTCGAGGTCGAGCAGGTCGTGGCGCATCTGAAAGCGCAGGGGCGTCCCGAATATCTCGACACCGTCACCGCAGACGAGGAGGAGGCCGAGGAAGCGGCCGATGCGGGCCCGGTCTTCGACAAAAGCGCGATCGGGGAAGAGGATGGCGACGCGCTCTACGAGGAAGCCGTCAAGGTGGTCAAGCGCGACAAGAAATGCTCGACCTCCTACATCCAGCGCCGCCTCGGTGTCGGCTACAACCGCGCCGCCTCGCTGGTCGAGCGCATGGAGAAGGAAGGGCTGGTCGGCGTTCCCAACCATGTCGGCAAGCGCGAGATCCTCACCGGCCGGCGCGATCGCGAGCCCGAACGCGATGAGATGGATTGAGCGGGCGCGCCAGCCCCTTGTGTATAGCGAATCGTTCATTGTGTTGGTCGCCGCGGATGGGGCGATCACCCCGTCCGCGGCGGCGGCCGA
>NZ_JAIUHR010000023.1 GCF_020165195.1 Mesorhizobium sp. CA14
CCCCCGCAAGGGGGGAGATCGGACGTAACCCCCGCTTCGCCAATCGCCAACGCTGCAAGAAGAGCGCCTTCGACGAAGCTGCCAATCTCCCCCCTTGCGGGGGAGATGTCCGGCAGGACAGAGGGGGGTGTGAAGGAACGCGGCGTTCGCTTTTTGGCTATCGCTGCCTGGTAACTGAGCGCTCCGCGCCTACAGCGCCTTGGCAATCTCCGCCGCCAGCCGCGCATTGTTCTCGACCAGCGCGACGTTGGTCTTGAGGCTGCGACCGCCGGTCAGCTCCAGGATTTTCGACAACAGGAACGGCGTCACCGCCTTGCCGGTGACGTTCTGCGCCTCGGCGGCCTTCTGCGCCGCCTGGATGTAACCGTCCATCTCAGCGGCCGGGATCTCGTCGTTCCGCGGCACCGGATTGGCGACCAGAATGCCGCCGCCCAGGCCCAGCGCTTGGCGCGTGCGGTAGAAATGCGCGATGTCTTCCGGCGCATCGAGCGTCAGTGGGGCGCGGAAGGGCGACTGCCGCGACCAGAAGGCGGGCATGATCTCGCAGCCATGGCCGATAACCGGTACGCCGCGCGTTTCCAGCACTTCCAGCGTCTTTTCGATATCGAGGATCGCCTTGGCGCCGGCTGAGACGACGATGACCGGCGTGCGCGCCAACTCGTCGAGATCGGCAGAGATATCAAAACTCTGTTCGGCGCCTTTATGGACGCCGCCGATGCCGCCGGTGGCGAAGACCTTTATGCCGGCCATATGCGCGGCGATCATGGTGGCCGCGACTGTGGTGCCGCCGGTGCGCGTTTGAGCGACCGCGAAGCCGAGATCGGCGCGCGACAGCTTCATGGCATCGCCCGTCATCGCCAGCGATTCGCGCTCGCCATCGGACAGGCCGATCTTGATGCGCCCGTCGATCACGGCGATCGTCGCCGGCACCGCGCCGCCGTCGATGATGATCTGCTCGACCTTGGCGGCCATCGCGCCATTGTCGGGATAGGGCATGCCGTGGGTGATGATGGTGCTTTCCAGCGCCACCACGGGCCGGCCGGCGGCAAGCGCTTCCGCCACGGGCGGGTGGATATCGACGAAGGGGCGGGCGGTTTCCGGCGTCATGGCTGTCTCCGACAAGGAGGAAGTAGATGGTGGGTGGCCCTATGCCACCTCCCGTGCCTCCGGCACAAGGGCAAGCGCCTGCGTGAAATTGGCGATCGTGAAGGACGGCACGGCCTCCGGGCTCTCTATGGCGAGCATTGCCGCCGCAACGCCTTCGCGCAGCGCGGCGCGCAGCGGCAGGCCGCGCAGCAGGGCAGCGACCGTCGCGCCGGTCAGGGCGTCGCCGGCGCCGGTCACGTCGGCGACCCGGCGGGGCGCGGGGGGGTCGATTTCAAAGATGCCGGTGTCGTCGAAGCCCAGCACCGCGGCGCTGCCGGCCGTAACCACGCCGGCATTCAGGCCAGCCCGTCTGAGCGCGTCGACAAGGGCTTCGCCGGACAGGTCGGCACCGACCAGCACCGCGGCTTCGCGGCGGTTCATGAAAAGCACCGACAGATCGTCGAGCAGCGGCGCCAGGCGGACGACCTTGGCCGGTGAGACGGCGATGGCGAAGACCGGCCGGCCGCCGGCAAGCGCCGTCAGGCGCTCCAGCGCCGCCGTCGGCAGGTTGGCGTCGCACAGGATGGCGTCGGCAGCGGCGATCGCCTCGCGCACCTTGGCGCGCCTGATTTGCTTGGGGAAGGCAAGATCGTAGAGCGCCATGTCGGCCAGCCCGACGATCAATTCGCCCTCGGCGTCGATCAGCGCCGTATAGCTCGGCGTCGTGCGGTCGAGGAACACGACCGAGAGGTCCGTTATCCCGGCGCTGTCGATCGCCGAGGCGACCGTGTCCGCCGCCGCGTCGCCGCCGCGCACGGATATCAGCGAGGCCGACACGCCGCGCTTCACCACGCTGCGCAGCGCATTGAAAACGACGCCGCCGACGTCCTCGCGCATCATGCCGGGATTGGAGGCAGCGGGCACATAAATGCCCGAGACCTGGCCGCGCCGGTCGATATGGGCGCCGCCCAGCGCCAGGATAGTTGGGGATGTCGACATTTCGGGTCGCTGACTTTCGTTGATCGTGCGGCTGCGCACACTAGAGCGGTTCGGCGTCTCACGGAATCGCTGAACCGCTCTAAATCTTTCTTCCTGTGCAATTCCGGACGGAAAACCGCTACGCACTTTTCCCGGAATTGCTCTAGGTTTCCCAGGTCGCCCCGGCAATCGGGGTCGCGATTCGGGATGGCCGGATGTCGGGATCTCTTCTGGACCAGTGGTTGTGCTCCGCACTTGGTTCTGGTGAGACAAAAATAGAACAAATCCGGATAGTGTTTGTTTTTCAGGTATTTGTTGCCCCTTGCCAAATGAGAACAAAAAAGGTACAAAAGAGGAGGGATCACGGATTGTCCGGCCTTCATTGACGACCAAGGGGTGATGTATCATGGCTCAGAATACTTTGCGGCTTGTAGAGGATAAGGCAGTGGACAAATCAAAGGCTCTGGATGCGGCGCTGTCGCAAATCGAGCGCGCTTTCGGCAAGGGCTCGATCATGCGGCTCGGCGCCAACGAGCAGGTGGTCGAGATCGAAACCGTGCCGACCGGGTCGCTCGGGCTCGATATCGCGCTCGGCGTCGGCGGCCTGCCGCGCGGCCGCATCATCGAAATCTACGGGCCGGAAAGCTCGGGCAAGACGACGCTGGCGCTGCACACCGTGGCGGAAGCGCAGAAGAAGGGCGGCATCTGCGCCTTCGTCGATGCCGAGCACGCGCTCGATCCGGTCTATGCCCGCAAGCTCGGCGTCGACCTGGAAAACCTCCTGATCTCGCAGCCCGATACTGGCGAGCAGGCGCTGGAAATCTGCGACACGCTGGTGCGTTCGGGCGCGATCGACGTTCTGGTCGTCGACTCCGTTGCAGCGCTGACGCCGCGCGCAGAAATCGAAGGCGAGATGGGCGATGCGCTGCCCGGTCTCCAGGCTCGTTTGATGAGCCAGGCGCTGCGCAAGCTGACCGCCTCAATCTCGCGCTCCAACACCATGGTCATCTTCATCAACCAGATCCGCATGAAGATCGGCGTCATGTTCGGCTCGCCCGAGACGACCACGGGCGGCAACGCGCTGAAATTCTACGCCTCGGTGCGCCTCGACATCCGCCGCATCGGCTCGGTCAAGGACCGCGACGAGGTCGTCGGCAACCAGACCCGCGTCAAGGTGGTCAAGAACAAGCTGGCCCCGCCCTTCAAGGTGGTGGAGTTCGACATCATGTATGGCGAGGGCGTGTCCAAGACCGGCGAACTCGTCGATCTCGGGGTCAAGGCCGGCGTGGTCGAGAAGTCGGGCGCCTGGTTCTCCTATAATTCGCAACGTCTCGGCCAGGGTCGCGAGAACGCCAAGCTGTTCCTGCGCGACAATCCCGACACGGCGCGCGAGATCGAGATGGCGCTCAGGCAGAATGCCGGGCTGATCGCCGAGAAATTCCTCGAGAATGGCGGCTCCGAAGGCGGGGAGGACGGTTTCGAGGACGAAGCCGGCGCCATATAGGGCCGGTTCGTCCAGGAAGGCCGCGCGGCGGTTTCCTGTTCGGGATTGAGCGAAAGCAATTCGTTGGCTCAGCCGGAGTTCGGCCACAATCCGGGTTTATCGGTTTGCGCTTATGTAATCGAGTTCTTGAGTACTGCGTACCCGAACCGCCGGCCTTCGCGCCGGCGGTTTTGCGTTTTGCGGGCAGTGCTGAGCCGCCGCTCCTGCGAAGATTGGCCTAAAGCGCGCCGCGCTGAAACGGCTCCAGGCGACGCGCCTTAGGCCTTTGTTTTGATGCATGTCGTTGTCCCAGAACCGCTGCGCACTTCTGGGCGACACGCATTAATTCCGTGTTTCTGGACAGGGTGAGGAGCTATCGCTAAAAGGCCCATCTATCTTCTGAAACAAAAGCCCATCAGCCGCCGGCAACGCCGGCGGTTCTCGCGAAAAGGCAGTACGCAATGAGTGGCGTGAACGATATCCGGTCGACATTCCTCGACTACTTCCGCAAGGAGGGCCACGAGATCGTCGCCTCCAGCCCGCTGGTGCCGCGCAACGATCCGACGCTGATGTTCACCAATGCCGGCATGGTGCAGTTCAAGAACGTGTTCACCGGCCTGGAGAAGCGTCCCTATTCGCGCGCCGCGACCGCGCAGAAGAGCGTGCGCGCCGGCGGCAAGCACAACGACCTCGACAATGTCGGCTACACCGCGCGCCATCTCACCTTCTTCGAGATGCTCGGCAATTTCTCGTTCGGCGACTATTTCAAGGAGCGTGCGATCGAGCTGGCATGGAACCTGATCACCAAGGAATTCAGTCTGCCGAAAGACAAGCTCTTGGTCACCGTCTATTACACTGACGACGAGGCGGCGGGCCACTGGAAGAAGATCGCCGGCTTTTCGGACGACCGTATCATCCGCATTGCGACCTCCGACAATTTCTGGGCGATGGGCGACACCGGTCCCTGTGGGCCTTGCTCGGAAATCTTCATCGACCGCGGCGAGCATATCTGGGGCGGCCCGCCCGGCAGCCCGGAAGAGGACGGCGACCGGTTCCTGGAATTCTGGAACCTGGTGTTCATGCAGTATGAGCAGGTGACGAAGGAAGAGCGCATCGACCTGCCGCGTCCCTCGATAGACACCGGCATGGGCCTGGAGCGCATGGCCTCCATCCTGCAAGGCGTCGAGAGCGTCTTCGAGACCGACCTTTTCAAGCATCTGATCGATGTGGCGTCCTCGGCGCTCGGTCAGGGTCCGAACCAGGAGAACGTGGCGTCCTATCGCGTGATCGCCGATCACCTGCGCTCGTCCTCGTTCCTGGTCGCCGACGGCGTGCTGCCGTCCAACGAAGGCCGCGGCTATGTGCTGCGCCGCATCATGCGCCGTGCCATGCGCCATGCGCAGCTGCTTGGAGCCAAGGATCCGCTGATGTGGCAGCTGGTGCCGGCGCTGGTGCGCGAGATGGGCCAGGCCTATCCCGAGCTGGTGCGCGGCGAGGCGCTGATCACCGAGACGCTGAAGCTTGAGGAAACACGCTTCCGCAAGACGCTGGTGCGCGGCCTCGGCCTGCTTTCGGACGCGACCGAGACGCTCAAAGCCGGCGACATGCTGGACGGCGAGACGGCGTTCAAGCTCTACGACACCTACGGCTTCCCGCTCGATCTGACGCAGGATGCGCTGCGCCAGCGCAGCATCTCGGTCGATATCGCCGGCTTCACCGACGCGATGGAGCGGCAGAAGGCCGAGGCGCGCGCGCATTGGGCGGGTTCGGGCGAGGCCGCGACCGAAACCGTCTGGTTCTCCGTGCGTGAAAACACCGGCGCGACCGAGTTCCTCGGCTATGAGACCGAGCAGGCCGAAGGCATCGTCCAGGCGCTGGTCAAGGACGGCAAAGCGATCGATAGCGCGTCGCAGGGCGACGCGGTCGCCGTGATCGTCAACCAGACGCCGTTCTATGGCGAATCCGGCGGCCAGATGGGGGACATCGGCGTGATCTCCGGCGAGGGCTTCTCGATCGAGATTTCCGACACGCAGAAGAAGGCCGACGGCCTGTTCGTGCATCTGGGCAAGGTGGCCAAAGGCACGGTCAAGACGGGTGTAGCTGTCGAGCTCAAGGTCGACCACGCCCGTCGCTCGAAGCTGCGCGCCAACCATTCCGCGACGCATCTCATCCACGAGGCGTTGCGCGAGGTGCTGGGCACCCACGTCGCGCAGAAGGGCTCGCTGGTGGCGCCGGACCGGCTGCGCTTCGACATCTCGCACAACAAGCCGATCTCGGCGGACGAGCTCGAAGAGGTCGAGCGCATGGCCAACGAGATCGTCGTCCAGAACAGCCCGGTGACGACACGGCTGATGTCGGTCGACGACGCCATTGCCGAGGGCGCCATGGCGCTGTTCGGCGAGAAATATGGCGACGAGGTCCGCGTCGTGTCGATGGGCACTGGCCTGCATGGCGCCAAAGCCAATCGTCCCTATTCGGTCGAACTCTGCGGCGGCACGCATGTGAAATCGACCGGCGATATCGGCCTGGTGCGCATCCTGTCGGACAGCGCGGTGGCGGCCGGCGTGCGCCGCATCGAGGCGCTGACCGGCGAGGCGGCGCGCAAGCATCTCGACGAGCAGGACAGGCGGCTGAAAGCCGCGGCGGCGACCTTGAAGATCTCGCCGGCCGATGTACCGTCGCGCGTCGAGGCGCTGCTAGAAGAGCGCAAGAAGCTCGAAAAGGAGCTTACCGAGGCGCGCAAGAAGCTGGCGCTGGGCAGCGGTTCGGCCGTTGCCGATGCCCCGGCCGCGAATGAGACGGTCGCCGGCGTCGGCTTCCTTGGCAAAGCAGTCAGCGGTGTCGCGCCGAAGGACTTGAAGCCGCTGGCGGATGCCGGCAAGAAGACTCTCGGCTCCGGCGTGGTCGTCTTTGTCGGCGCCGGCGAGGACAACAAGGCGAGCGTGGTCGTCGGCGTCACCGACGACCTGACCAACCGCTTCAGCGCCGTCGATCTCGTGCGCGTCGCGTCCGCCGCGCTTGGCGGCCAGGGCGGCGGCGGGCGTCCCGACATGGCGCAGGCCGGTGGCCCCGACGCCTCCAGGGCCAATGATGCGATCGCGGCGGTGAAGGCGGCGCTGGAGACGGCGTGACGCTTGGGGCGATCGGCTGTAGCTCAGGCCGGTTCCCAATTCTCCGAGGGTGGCGCTGCCCCTCATCTGGCTGCCGCCATCTTCTCCCCGTTGAACGGGGAGAAGGGCGCTGTCACATAGGGCTTTCGCCAATCGCCGGCGTTGCAACTGCTTCTTTCTCCCCGTTTTTAAGGGGAGAAATGCCCGGCAGGGCAATGAGGCGTGGCGCCGGCGCTGAGCGAGTTACGCGACCTTTTCCGTGCGCATAAAGCTCGGCCGTCCGGCTATCTGCGCAAACCAATCCCGGATATCCGCAAACCGCGCCAACAGATCGCGTCCTTCCGCGACCTTGACGAAATAGGCAATCATTGGCGCCGCATGCAGATCGGCCAGCGTCACTTGCTCGCCGAGCAACCAAGGCCCTTTTGCCTTCAGCGATGTCAAAACCTTGAGCACCATCTCAGCTTGACGGAGCCCGCCGGTGATCAGCGCCTCATCCGGCGCCGCCTTCTCCAGCCGCTCGACCGCGACGTCCCAGACCATGGCGCGATAGCCGTAGGCGTCGAGCATGCCGATGATCTGGCCCGTCCTGGCGCGGCCGCGCGCGTCGGCCGGTTGCAGGGCCGGACCGTCGAAGGCCTCGTCGACATAGCGCGCGATGGCGCCTGTCTCGAACAGACGAAAACCGTCATGCTCGAAGGCCGGGATGCGGCCGAACGGGTGATGCTCCAGATACCAGGCCGGAATGCCTTCGGCGGCGAAGATGTCGAGCGGCACGAGCTCGTAGCCGACACCCTTTTCCTCCAGCGCCATGCGCGCGATGCGGACATAGATGCTGTAGTCGGCGCCGAAGAGGATCGGCTTCTTCATGCTGATCTTCCACTTTGTCGGAACCAGACACACAGACTCCCGACGGGTTCGAAGCCGGCAAGGCGCGCCGCATGTAGCGCGTCGCCATGCTCATATCCGACGAGTGGAAGATCGTCGGCGTAGATAGCGGCGGCGCGGGTGGCGTCCTGATAAGCAGTAGCCGCGCCAACTCCCTTTGCAAAAACGTTGGACAGCCCGACTGCCCCTGGCGAACGATTCACGATGCAGCCGGCGTCAAAACCGACGGCGGATGCACACCCAAAAAAAGCAATGTCGGGATTATCGAGGATCGCAGGCGGAAACACGCGCCGGTCGCGTGGATTGTCTTCAGCCCAAGCATCTTCCCAGGCCCGTAGCGCATCGGGATCACGGATGCGCTCCCAGCCAAAAGCCATGCGGCTATGAGCGCCAGCGGCTGCACGGCTCGGATTGGCCCAAGTCCAGTTTGCGCTGAAAAGCCGCTTGAAGCCGAGGCTGGCCAGATCGAGCCGGCAAAACCCATCCTTGACCGCAAACGGGCCGTCAAGCCCCGAACTCAGATGCTTGACGGCTTCATGCTGGGACTCGATCGCATCGGGATCAAGCGTTGTCATATTGGAGTAATAGGGTGGAGCGGGCGACTCGCTCCACCACAACAACGGGTTTCGCTGTCGATTCAGTCCGTGCGCCCGAAATACTGCCTCGTAAAGATCGGCATTGTTTGCCGCGCAGACGCGGGCCTTTTCGGCCGCGGCCAGCATCGCTATCCCATCGCCTTCTGCAAATTCTCGTCGATCTTGTCGAGGAAGCCGGTGGTCGAGAGCCAGGGCTGGTCGGGGCCGATCAGCAGCGACAGGTCCTTGGTCATGAAACCGCTCTCGACGGTCTGGATGCAGACCTTTTCCAGCGTCTCGGCGAAGCGCTTCAGCTCGGCATTGTCGTCGAGCTTGGCGCGGTGGGCGAGGCCGCGCGTCCAGGCGAAGATCGAGGCGATCGAATTGGTCGAGGTTTCCTCGCCCTTCTGATGCTGGCGGTAGTGGCGGGTGACGGTGCCATGCGCGGCTTCCGCTTCCACCGTCTTGCCGTCCGGCGTCATCAGCACCGAGGTCATCAGGCCGAGCGAGCCGAAGCCTTGCGCGACAGTGTCGGACTGCACATCGCCGTCATAGTTCTTGCAGGCCCAGACATAGCCGCCCGACCATTTCAGGCTGGAGGCGACCATGTCGTCGATCAGGCGGTGCTCGTACCAGAGTTTCCTTGCCTTGAACTCGGCCTCGAACTCCTTCTCGTAGACCTCCTGGAAGATGTCCTTGAAGCGGCCGTCATAGGCTTTGAGGATGGTGTTCTTGGTCGACAGATAGACCGGGAAATTGCGCAGCAGGCCGTAGTTCAGCGAGGCGCGGGCGAATTCTCGGATCGACTCGTCGAGATTGTACATGGCCATGGCCACGCCGGCGCCCGGCGCGTCATAGACGTCATGCTCGATCACCTGGCCGTCCTCGCCGACGAACTTGATCGTCAGCTTGCCCTTGCCGGGGAAGCGGAAGTCGGTGGCGCGGTACTGGTCGCCGAAGGCATGGCGGCCGACGACGATCGGCTTGGTCCAGCCCGGCACCAGGCGCGGCACGTTCTTCATGATGATCGGCTCGCGAAAGATCGTGCCGCCGAGGATGTTGCGGATGGTGCCGTTGGGCGACTTCCACATCTTCTTCAGCTTGAACTCCTCGACGCGGGCCTCGTCGGGAGTGATCGTCGCGCATTTCACGCCGACGCCCCATTTCTTGATGGCGTTGGCCGAATCGACCGTCACCTGGTCGTTGGTGGCGTCGCGGTGCTCGATGCCGAGATCGTAATATTCAAGCTTCAGGTCGAGATAGGGGTGGATCAGCTTGTCCTTGATGAACTGCCAGATGATGCGGGTCATCTCGTCGCCGTCGAGTTCGACGACCGGGTTAACCACCTTGATCTTCGCCATGGAAAGAATGCCTCGTTGCTGGGGGATCTGGACGGCCTTGCCCGCATGGTTTCGGCCGGGGATGCGGAGCGTATATCAAAGGCTTTTTCAGCGCGCAAACCGCGATCCGCGCCCGGGCCGAGGGGCGCCGCTGTTGTGAATGCTTCATTTTCCGGTCCGGATGTGGCAGGGGACGCCGAAACGCCGCAAATCCCGGTTACCGAAAGCCATGCCAAGCACTGACGACCCCAGCAAGACCGCTTCCGCCGGCCCCGCGATCATCCTGGTCGAGCCGCAGCTCGGCGAGAATATCGGCATGGTCGCCCGCGCCATGGCGAATTTCGGCTTGTCCGAGCTCAGGCTGGTCAATCCGCGCGACGGCTGGCCGAGCGAGAAGGCGCGCGCGGCCGCCAGCCGCGCCGACCATGTCATCGACGCCACCAGGGTTTTCGACGATCTGGCATCGGCGGTCGCCGACCTCAACTTCGTCTTCGCCACCACGGCGCGGGAGCGCGACGGCTTCAAGCCGGTGCGCGGTCCCGTGGAAGCGGGCAGGGCGCTCAGGGCACGTGTCGAGGGGGGCCAGCGCACCGGCATCCTGTTCGGCCGCGAGCGCTTCGGTCTCTATAATGACGAGGTCGGGCTAGCCGACGAGATCGTCACCTTTCCGGTCGATCCTGGCTTTTCCTCGCTCAACATCGCCCAGGCGGTGCTTTTGATGTCCTATGAGTGGATGAAGTCCGGCCTCGCCGACGAGACCCAGACCAATTTCTCCGGACCGGAGCTGGTGCCGGCGACCAAGGAGCAACTGCACAGCCTGTTCGCCTATCTTGAGAACGCGTTGGAAGCGCGCGGTTATTTCCGCCCTGAGGAAAAGAAGCCGAAGATGGTCGACAATCTGCGCGCCGTGCTGACGCGCGCGGGGTTCGCCGAACCCGAGCTCAAGGTTCTGCGCGGCATCATCTCCTCGCTCGACCGGTTCTCGCCGGCCATGCCGCGCGGCGACGGCTCGCCCGGGGACGATCCAAGACGACTGCCGGCCGGCGCGCGCGGTCGCGCCAAAGACGAAGAAAGTTAAGATCGATAAGCTGTGAGCATTTGAAGTAACCGATTTTTATTCGGTCGTGCCTCATCCTTGCTGCAATAGTTGGGGGTGGCACATGTTTACGTCCAATATTGGCCGGCTGCGCTTTTTCCTTTACTCTCTTGGTCTTGCCGTCGCCGAAACCGTGGTGATCGTCATCTGCATTGTCAGCACGATCGGTTTCGAAGGACTGATCAATTCGGGTCCCGGTCCGTCGCGGCAGGGCATGGCGGGCGCCGTCCTCGTCGCCTCGCTCATCTTTGTCGCGCTGCGCGGCAACATCGCCTCGCGCCGCACCCGCGACGCCAACGGGCGTCGCTGGATTCTGTGGGCCTACATCGCCCTTTCGGCCGTCTATGCCCTTCTGCAGGCAGGCGTGCTGCTGGTCGTCAAATTCGGCGATCCCGAGAGCATTCCGGGCGGGCTGAACCTGCTTGCATTTTCGATATTCGGCCTCTGGTGCACGATCCTGTGGGCGAAACCCGTCGCGGGCAGCAACATCGATGAATTGACCGATGTTTTCGACTTCGACGGTCCGCTGCCGGCATCGACCCGCACTGGACGCACCGCTGTGCCGGCCGCTCCACGCGCCGCGGTTGCCGCTTCAGCCGCACGCATCCCGCCCGCGCCGCAGCCTTTCGGCAGACCGCGCCCGGCCGGTTTCGGCAAGCGCGGGATATGAGTTATCTTAGAGATAGAGCATGATGTCGTCCGAAAAGCGCTTCACTCTTTTCGGCATCATGCTCTAGCGATTGCGCGAAAGCTGCTCGCATTCGCCACTTCAAGACCATGATCATTCGCGATAGAAGCGCGTCGGTCCAATTCCGGGCCTGCCGCTTCTTATAACCGGATGACAATGAGCGATCGATCAAGCCAGCGCCCGATCCTGATGTTCGATTCCGGCGTCGGCGGGCTGACGGTGCTGCGCGAGGCGCGTGTGCTGATGCCCGACCGCCGCTTCGTCTATGTCGCCGACGACGCGGCTTTTCCTTACGGCGCCTGGGAAGAGCCGGCGCTCAAAGAACACATCCTTGCGCTGTTCGGCAAATTGCTCGACCGCCTGCAGCCGGCGATTTCGGTCATCGCCTGCAACACAGCCTCGACGCTGGTGATCGAGGTGCTGCGCGAGACATTCCCCGGCCATCCTTTCGTGGGCACGGTGCCGGCAATCAAGCCGGCGGCCGAGCGCACCCGCTCCGGCCTGGTGTCGGTGCTGGCGACGCCGGGCACGGTGAAGCGCCAGTACACGCGCGACCTGATCAGCAAATGGGCGCAGAAATGCCATGTGCGCCTGGTCGGCAGCGACCGGCTTGCGGGGCTGGCCGAGATCTATATGCGCCAGGGTTTCGTCGATGAGGAAGCCGTGCGCGCCGAAATCGCGCCCTGTTTCATCGAGCGCGACGGCAATCGCACCGATATCGTCGTGCTCGCCTGCACGCATTACCCGTTTCTCGCCAACCGCATGCGCAAGACCGCGCCCTGGCCGGTCGACTGGATCGATCCGGCCGAGGCGATCGCACGGCGCGCCATGTCGCTGCTCGATCCTGTCGGAGAAACATCCGGCGAGAGCGAGCCCGATCTGGCCGTCTTCACCTCCGGCAAGATGGATTTTGCCACGAGGCGGCTCATCCAGGGCTTTGGACTGACCGCACCTTAGTGCTCAAGCCGGGGTGGCGGGCTCGAAGACGATGCTGCGCTGATCCGGATCGGCCGAGACCAGCTTCAGGTTGAGATTGTCGCCCTGCCTGAGGCCGGAAGCCTTGACGTTGGCAACGACAGGCATATCGGCAAGCTGCACGCGCACGCCATGGTCGACGAAGTCGGTGACGACGGCCTTGAACGTCTCACCCTCATGTCCCTTGAGCATTGCGGCCTCGGCAAGGTCGATGGCAGCGTGATTGATCTGCGAGGCGCGGGCATCCGCACGCCCCATCACCTTCGGCAATCTGGCAAAGGCGTCGGCGACGGCCTGCGGCACGGGCTGGCCGTTGGCGATCGCCAGCGCGCAGCGCACGACGTAACGGTCGGCCAGCCGCCTGAGCGGCGCGGTGGCATGCGCGTAGGTCGCGGCCATCGCCTCATGCCAGGGCACGACGCCCTCCTGATAGGGCTGGTAGGATGCGCCGTTGCCCGCGCGGCGGATCTCCAGCATCAGCGCTGCCTGTTTCGGATCGGCCGGATCGAGCGTGCGCTGATAGTCGCGCAGGCTGGTGGAGGCGGGCCAGGACAGGCCGAGCGCCTGTGCTGCGTTGCGCAGCCGTTGCACCTTGGAAGCATCCGGCCCCGACATCACCCGGAACAACCCGGTCTTGTGCGCCAGCATGGCATCGGCGATCGCCATATTGGCGGCCAGCGAAAGTGCTGCATTGTCCTGCTCGGATTGCAGCAGCGGTCTGAACGAAAGCCGGAACGTGCCGTCGGCGAGCCTTTCCACCTCCTGCTCCGGCGGATCGACGCGCGAAGCGCCGCGGCGCTGTTCGTTGGCCGCCATGCGCCGCGCCAGTTCCGCGAAGCCGGCGGGAACATCCGAAGGTTTGACGCTGTCATAGGCGAGCTTGGCGCGGCTTTGAATGATGGCGCGCTCCGCGCCATCCAATTTCACCGCACCGTCCCCGGCAACCCGGATCGTGAAGATGACCGCGGGACGCGGCCCATCGGGCAATAGGCTCGCCGCAGCCTCGGCAAGCAGCGGCGGGTAGAGCCCGGCCTTGCCGTCCGGCAAATAAAGCGTCTCGCCCCGGTTCCAGGCTTCGAGATCCACAGCGTCGGCATCCCCGGCGAACCAGGCCACGTCGGCAATGGCGTAATGCAAGAGAAGATCGCCGCCGCTGGCCTCGATCGAGAAGGCCTGGTCGAGATCGGTCGAGCTCGCCGGATCGAGCGTTACGAAAGGCACCGCGGTGCGATCGGCATGCTGGTCGGGCACACGCTTGGCAGCCGCCTGCGCCGCAGCCACCACCTGCGGCGGAAATCCGTCCGGCACGTGGAACTCGGTGCGGATTTTCGCGAGGCCGGTGGAGAGTGCCTGTGAGGGATCGGTCAGCGATTTCATGCCGCCGTCCTACACTGGCGTTCCGGACGCGGGAAGGCCGTCGCTGAAGATCGCCGATGCCGCAAGCTTACGAAAGACCTGGCCGCCCAGGCCGGAACTGCTGCCGAACCGCGGCGTTTCTCCCGCAGCAAAGGAGAAACCGCCATGCCCGCCAAATCGCAAGCCCAGCAAAAGGCCGCCGGCGCAGCGCTTTCCGCCAAGCGCGGGGAGACGAAGAAGAGCGAACTCAAAGGCGCTTCGCGCGAAATGTATGAATCGATGAGCGAGAAGCAGCTCGAGGAGTTCGCCGAGACCAAGCGCAAGAGTCTGCCCGGCAAGAAGTCGTAGATCGAATGAAATGCCCGCGGCGTCGGCCGCGGGCCTCCGTTAATCCCTTTGCCGCGAGATCAGCTAGCGGCGCCACCAGCAATGCCGCGTCTTGTAGCGCACGACATGGCGATGGCCGTGGCGCCAGACCACTTTTTTCTTCACAACGACGCGGCACACCTGCTTGTGGCCATGGCCATGCCAGTGCCTGGCCATGGCCGGTTCCGGCGTCATGACCGCCATCGATCCGGCCAACACAGCCGCTCCGGTCAGGGTAAGGAAGAACTTCTTCATGGGAATTCGGACTCCTCTGCTCCAGTCCCTTCATCACGTGCAGGGCGTTGCGTCCGAAGACGCCGCATCCGCCCCGATACCGCCGGCGTGCAACTTTCCGCCACACCCAGCGCCGCATGCAACGCCAAGATGATATCGAGTTGCCGTCGGCGCCGCCAGCCACAAGCTTGACAGCGGTTAAATCTGTGTTTAACAGGCCACCAACACCGGGTGGCGACGCCCGGTGGTTTCTTTTGACGTGTCCCGTGGGTTTTCCGTCGCTTTGCGTGGGAAACCCTGTCAGGTCTCGAAAACGGAGGCCAGAGGAGGGCGCGTTTCCTTCGCCCGGAGCCATGGGGTTCCGGGTATATTGTTTTGAAAGGGAATGCGATGAGCAAGCGCGAATCCGCGAAATACAAGATCGACCGCCGTCTCGGCGAAAACATCTGGGGCCGCCCGAAGTCCCCGGTCAACAAGCGTGAATACGGCCCCGGCCAGCACGGCCAGCGCCGCAAGGGCAAGCTTTCCGACTTCGGCCTGCAGCTGCGCGCCAAGCAGAAGCTGAAGGGTCACTATGGCGACGTTTCGGAAAAGCAGTTCCGCAAGGTCTATGAAGAGGCCAACCGCCGCAAGGGCGACACCTCCGAGAACCTGATCGGCCTGCTGGAGTCGCGCCTCGACGCGATCGTCTATCGCGCCAAGTTCGTGCCGACCATCTTCGCCGCCCGTCAGTTCGTCAACCACGGCCATGTCAACGTCAACGGCAAGCGCACCAACATCGGTTCGTATCGCTGCAAGCCGGGCGATGTCATCGAGGTGCGTGAGAAGTCGAAGCAGCTCGTCATCGTGCTGGAATCGGTGGGCCTCGCCGAACGCGACGTGCCCGACTATATCGAAGCCGATCACAACAAGATGACCGCGACCTTCGCTCGCGTTCCGGGCCTGTCGGACGTTCCGTTCGCGGTGCAGATGGAACCCAACCTGGTCGTCGAATTCTACTCGCGCTGATCGACATCGATCAGCCGCAGCATCCAAGGCCGCCTCTCGAGGCGGCCTTTTCTTTGGCGGTCAGGTCCGCTAAGCCGGGCGCCAACAGAACCATGGAGCCGGCGCCATGAATATGCTGCCAGACCTCAAATCCCTCGAGCCGATCGACGACGAGGCCGAAGGCGGTTTCCACCCGCTGTTTCGTGACGTGCCGTGCTCGGTCGAGTTCAACAAGCTGCGCAAGCGGCTGTTGAGGCTCACCCGCCAGGCGATCGAAGATTTCGCCATGGTTAAGCCGGGCGAGCGCTGGCTGGTGGCGCTGTCGGGCGGCAAGGATTCCTACGGCCTGCTGGCGCTTTTGCTCGACCTCAAATGGCGCGGCCTGCTGCCGGTCGATCTGCTTGCCTGCAATCTCGACCAGGGCCAGCCGAATTTCCCGAAGCACATCCTGCCCGACTATCTCAACGCCAACGGCATCGCCCACCGCATCGAATACCAGGACACCTATTCGGTGGTGACTGACAAGCTGCCCGAGAGCAGCACCTATTGCTCGCTATGCTCGCGGCTACGGCGCGGCCATCTCTACCGCATCGCGCGCGAGGAGGGGTGCTCGGCGCTGGTGCTTGGTCACCACCGCGAAGACATTCTCGAGACCTTCTTCATGAATCTGTTCCATGGCGGGCGTCTCGCCGCCATGCCACCCAAGCTTCTCAATGACGAGGGCGACGTTATGGTGCTGCGGCCGCTCGCCTATAGTGCTGAGGCCGACCTCGAGAAATTCGCCAACGCGATGAAATTCCCGATCATTCCGTGCGACCTCTGCGGCAGCCAGGAAGGGCTGCAGCGCAACGCCATGAAGGCGATGCTCGACGACATCGAGAAGCGCATGCCGGGCCGCAAGGACACGATGATCCGCGCCATGACTAACGTAAGGCCTTCGCATCTCCTGGACAGGAAGCTGTTCGACTTCGCGGGACTCACGAACCCAGGAGGAGACAGTTCCGATGCGATTTGACGATAATGCGATCGACTGGCTGGCCGAGCTTCTCGCCGACGCGGCGAGCGCCGAAATCATGCCGCGCTTCCGCCGGCTGGGCGAGGGCGACGTCCGCCAGAAGACGTCCGCCGCCGACCTCGTCACCGAGGCGGACGTCAACGCCGAAAGGCTGATCGCCGCCCGGCTCCGCGAACGCTATCCAGACGCTATGGTGGTCGGCGAGGAAGCCTGCTCCGACAACCCGGCGCTGCTGTCGGGCCTGGGCGATGCCGCGCTTGCCTTCGTCATCGATCCGGTCGACGGCACTTTCAATTTCGCTTCCGGCGTGCCGCTGTTCGGCGTCATGGCCGGCGTCGTCGTCAATGGCGAGACCGTCGCCGGCATCATCCATGATCCGGTCGGCAAGGACTGGCTGATCGGGACCAAGGGCTCCGGCAGCCATATCCGCCATGCGCATGGCGCGCTGGAGAAGGTTCGCGTCGCGGCACCGGTCCCGATGTCGCAGATGACCGGCGCCGTTTCCTGGCAGTTTCTCCAAGAGCCTGAACGCTCGCGGCTTGCCCGCAACCAGACCAAAACGCTGTCGCAATTCGCCTATCGCTGCGCGGCGCATGAATACCGGCTTCTAGCCAGCGGCCACGCCCATTTCGTGCTCTACAACAAGCTGATGCCCTGGGATCATCTGGCGGGCGCGCTGATCCACCAGGAAGCCGGCGGTCATGTCGCGCGCGTCGACGGCAGCGCCTATCTGCCGTCGCATGTCGACGGCGGCCTGCTGGTCGCGCCCGACAAGCAAAGCTGGGACGAGTTGCGCCGCGAACTCTGGGCCGAGTAGGGCCAAATCCTGCGCTTGGCCTGGCCGGCAGGCCTGCCGGCCACAGCAATCTAGTGCAGATCGGTGACGTGGCCCGAAACGGGGGGATTGTGGGGCTGGAACATCCTGCCCCGCTCGGCGATCAGGATCATCAGCAAAGCCGCGACCGAGACGCTGCAGAAACCGGCGGCCAGAGGGGTCACCGTGCCGTTATAGGCCTGGCCGATCGCCGCGCCGATGAGGGCACCGAGAAAAGTCTGCATGAAGCCAAGAATAGATGCCGCCGTGCCGGCGAGCTCGCCGAGCGGCTCCATGGCCAGAGCGTTGAAATTCGCGCCCAGTCCGCCGAATGGCAGCATCGCGCCGGCAAAAAAGGTGACGAAGAGCCAGAGCGGCATCTGCATCTCCAGCGAGACCACCAGCCAGGCAAGGCTGATGCACAGGAAGATAAGCAGCGCGCCTTGCGACAGGCGACGCATGCCAATCTGTCCGACCAACCGCGAATTGAGATAGTTGGAGAAGGCAAGCACGCCGGCAACGCCGGCAAAGATCAGCGGGAACAATTCGCCGACATGGAATATGTCGATGTAGATCTGCTGCGCCGAACTGATGAAGCCGAACATGGCGGCGAAGATGAACGTGCTGGCAAAGGCGTAGCAAAGCGTGAGCCGGTTGGTGAGCACGATGCGGAAGCCGCCGAGTACGGACGCTACCGTTAGCGTGCGGCGATATTCGGGATGCAGCGTCTCCGGCAGGCGCAGCAGAGCCCAGGTCGAAACGATCAGCGCGCCGATAGCCATGGTCACGAAAATCCAGTGCCAACTGGCAAACAGCATGACGAACTGGCCGATGCCGGGCGCGATGACCGGGATGGCCATGAACACCATGAAGATCAGCGACATCACCTCGGCCATACGCCGGCCTTCGAACGTGTCGCGCACGATCGAGACGGCGATGACGCGGGTTGCGGCCGCGCCAATGCCCTGGATGAGACGCCAGGTCAGCAACAGGGCGAAACTGGGGGCTATGGCGGCGGCAGCCGCAGCCACGACATAGACGACCAGGCCAAAGACCAGTGGCGCGCGACGTCCAAAGCGATCCGAAATAGGCCCGAACAAAAGTTGCCCGCCGCCGAAGCCGAGCATATAGGCGGTGATGACATATTGGCGGTGGTTCTCGCTCTCGACGCCGAGCGAGGCGCCGATCTGCTGCAGCGCCGGCAGCATGATGTCGATGGCCAGGGAGTTGAGCGCCATCAGCGCTGCGCAGAGCGCGATGAATTCCCAGCGCGGAATGGGCAAGCTGCCTGCCCGTTGCGACGCTTCTACCTGCTTGTCCACGGCAAAGTCCGATTTTTCAGACGAACAAGCGCCGGCTGACCGGCGCGCTGCTCGTTTCATCCCCCGAGATGCGGGGTTTATGAATTGCCGAGGTGGGGGCGCCCCGGGGGATCTTGCCGGCCGAAGGGTTTGCCTCCGCGCGAGCGAGCAAAATTGAAATCAGGCGGCGCCTTTGACGCTGACGCCCTTTTCGACGAGGAAGTCCTGCAATTCGCCGGCCTGGAACATCTCGCGCACGATGTCGCAACCGCCGACGAATTCGCCCTTCACATAGAGCTGCGGGATGGTCGGCCAGTTCGAATAATCCTTGATGCCCTGCCGCAATTCGGCCGAGTCGAGCACGTTCACGCCTTTATAGTCGGCCCCGATGTAGTCGAGGATCTGCACCACCTGGCCGGAGAACCCGCATTGCGGGAAGCCGGGCGTGCCCTTCATGAAGAGCACGACGTCGTTGCTCTTCACTTCATTGTCGATGTAGTCGCTGATGCCGGTCATGGAAAATCCTTTCACGCCTGTGGGAGTCAGGCTCGAAGCATGTCTTTCAAATAAACCCATAGATGGGCTGAAACAAGACATTAGCCATGATGCACCTTGAATGGCGCAAGGGATAACGCGATTTTGGGCCAAGGCGTAAGGGGCGGCAGCGCTTAGTCCGGGACGCTGGTCTGCAGCGCCAGAGCATGCAGCACGCCGCCCATTTTGCCCTTCAGCGCGTCATAGACCATCTGGTGCTGCTGGACACGGCTTTTGCCCCGGAAACTTTCTGCGACGACCTCGGCCGCGTAGTGGTCGCCGTCGCCGGCCAGGTCGCGGATCGTCACCTTGGCGTCCGGGATGCCTTCCTTGATCAGTTTTTCGATGTCGTGGGCATCCATTGCCATGGCAAAATCCTGTTTCAAGCGGGCAGGTGACTCGGGGTGAGCCTAAAGCCTTTCCAGCCCGGATTGAAGCCGTTCCGTCGGGGGATGAAGCCTAGGAATTGTCCTGGCTCGGATGAACCACGCCGTCTTCGGTAATGTCGTCGCGCGTCGAATAGGCGCGGCCGAGGCTGAAGACCAGCACGTAAAGCGGGATGTTGATCAACAGGCTGACGATGGGAAGATAGCTCGTCATCTGCCATGCGGTTGAGAAGAAGGCCTGACCGTAGCCATCGCAGGTCAAGGACGAGCCATAGGCCCAAACCGCCCCGATCACCGTGGCGACGGCGAAGAGCTTGATGCAGGTCGCGATGTGCCTTGCCCGCGCCGGCTCCGGAGAAAGCCTGTTCCATAGCACCAGGCAGACGATCGGAACCGCGTAGATCAGCGTCTGCACGATGAGCATCGGCAGCGTGCCGTTGGCCGCCGCCAGGAAGTCGGCGCGGGTTTCCAGCCGCGGACAGACCTCGCTCGAGGTCGTCGACAACAGGAACAGGACGAACGGTCCAAGAAACCAGAAGAAGAACAAAGACGGCCAGAAGACGACTGCGACCAGCGCCCTGCCGGTCAGCCTCGTCAACTGGCTTGATCCATGAAGCGCGGGAACCAGCCCTCATGGGCAGCGGTCAATTCACTGACCGGGATCGGTCGTGCGTCACCCAGCTTCAATTCACGTCCGCCGGTAGTGCCGATCCAGGGCGCGAAGATGCCGAGCTTGCCCTGCTCCTCGCGGATCCTGTCCCATTCGCCGCTTTGCGGATCGATCGACAGCGTCAGCAGATAGCGGCCCTGGTCCTCGCCGAACCAGACCGGAATCGGATTGGTGCCGGTGAGGCCGGGAATGGTGGCGCCGATGCCGGAGGCCATCGCCATTTCGGCCAGCGCTATCGCCAGGCCGCCGTCCGAGACGTCGTGCGCGGCGGTCACGATGCCGGAAGCAATCAGCGAGCGCACATGGTCGCCGACGCGCTTCTCATGCGCGAGATCGACCGGCGGCGGCGGCCCATCGGCGCGGCCATGGATGTCACGCATATAGACGGACTGGCCGAGATGGCTGCCCCAACTCGACGGCGCGCCGACCAGCACGATCATCTGGCCCTCGGCGGCAAAGCCGATGCGCGCCATCTTCGACCAGTCGGCGATGAGGCCAACGCCGCCGATTGTCGGGGTCGGCAGGATGCCGCGGCCGTTCGTCTCGTTGTAGAGCGAGACATTACCGGAGACGATCGGGAAGCCGAGCGCGCGGCAGGCATCGCCGATGCCTTTGATGGCGCCGACGAGCTGGCCCATGATCTCGGGCCGTTCGGGATTGCCGAAATTGAGGTTGTCGGTGGCGGCGAGCGGCAGGGCGCCGGTGGCGGTGAGATTGCGCCAGCATTCGGCGACGGCCTGCTTGCCGCCTTCGTAAGGATCGGCCTCGCAGTAGCGCGGCGTGACGTCGGAGGAGAAGGCGAGCGCCTTGGTCGGATGGCCTTCGACGCGCACCACGCCGGCATCGCCGCCGGGAAGCTGCAGCGAATTGCCCTGGATCAGCGTGTCGTACTGCTCCCACACCCAGCGGCGCGAGGAGAGATCCGGTCCGCCAAGCATTTTCAGCAGCGCGTCGGCGACATCGGCCTTCGGCGCATCGTTTGCGGCAAGCGGCGCCGGCTTCTTCGCCTCGACCCAAGGGCGGTCATATTCCGGCGCCTGGTCGCCCAATTCCTTGATCGGCAAATTGGCGACCTCATCACCCTGATGGATGACGCGGAAGCGCAGATCATCGGTGGTCTTGCCGACGACGGCGAAGTCGAGCCCCCATTTGCGGAAGATCGCCTCGGCTTCCTCTTCCTTTTCGGGACGCAGCACCATCAGCATGCGCTCCTGGCTTTCCGACAGCATCATCTCATAGGCGCTCATGCGCTCTTCGCGCACCGGCACCTTGTCGAGGTCGAGCTCGATGCCGAGGTCGCCCTTGGCGCCCATCTCGACGGCCGAGCAGGTGAGGCCGGCCGCACCCATGTCCTGGATGGCGATAACGGCGCCCGAGGCCATCAGCTCGAGACAGGCTTCCAGCAGGCATTTTTCGGTGAAGGGATCGCCGACCTGCACGGTCGGACGCTTCTCCTCGATCTTGTCGTCGAATTCGGCCGAGGCCATGGTGGCGCCGCCGACGCCGTCGCGCCCGGTCTTGGCGCCGAGATAGACCACCGGCAGGCCGACGCCCTTGGCCTGCGACAGGAAGATGGCGTTGGTCTTGGCAAGACCCGCCGCGAAGGCGTTGACCAGAATGTTGCCATTATAGCGGGCATCGAAATTGACCTCGCCGCCGACGGTCGGCACGCCGAAGGAATTGCCGTAGCCGCCGACGCCGGAAACCACGCCCGCGACAAGGTGCCGGGTCTTGGGATGATCCGGCGCGCCGAAGCGCAGCGCGTTCATCGCCGCAATCGGCCGCGCGCCCATGGTGAAGACGTCGCGCAGGATGCCGCCGACGCCGGTCGCCGCGCCCTGATAAGGTTCGATGTAGGAGGGATGGTTGTGGCTCTCCATCTTGAAGACGACGCAGTCGCCGTCGCCGATGTCGACCACGCCGGCATTCTCGCCCGGACCCTGGATGACCTGCGGACCGCTGGTCGGCAGCGTGCGCAGCCATTTCTTGGAGGACTTGTAGGAGCAGTGCTCGTTCCACATCGCCGAGAAGATGCCGAGCTCGGTGAAGCTTGGCTCGCGGCCGACCAGATCGAGGATGCGCTGGTATTCGTCGGGCTTCAGCCCATGCGCGGCGACGAGCTCGGGAGTGATCGGCACGGAATTCGAAATGGTCATGAGCGGCGATTTTTGTCCGTGGGAAAGGGGAGTTCTTTTGAGTCTCCTCTTATCGCAAGCTTTCGCGCGATACACCCCACCGGATGACGAAAAAAGCCGGAAAACTGCCCCTGCCGGCGGAGATCAGGGCCTAAGGGCCCGTCAGCTTGATCAGGAAAAACTGTCGTAGCCAGCGCGGCCTTCGTCGAGCAGGCGGCGGATGACGGCCACGCCGCCGGCGACATCCTTGCTTTGCCGCGGCTGCGACACGCCAAAGCGCACGCCGTGAAAGACCTGCTCGGAGCGGCCGGCCTTGAACTCGTCCTCGTCGTCGATGAGCACGCCTTGCGCCAGGCAGGCGTTCTTGAAAGTGCCGGGCAGCCACGGGTCCGGCAAGGTCAGCCAGACGAAAGGCACGTTGTCCCGCGCCTTGAAATCAAAACCCGCCAGCACGTCGCGCGCGATGGCGAGGCGCGCCTGGATCTCGCCAATGCAGCGCTTGCGGATCTCGCCCGCCTGCCCCGACATCACCAGCCGGGTACCGACCTCGGCCAGCAGGAAGGGCAAGCCGCCGGTCATCATCTTGTGGGCGACACGGATGCGGTGGCGGTAGGCCGGGGGGCAGGAAAGCCAGCCGCCGCGGACGCCTGCCGCGACCGACTTCGACAGGCCGCCGGCAACGATCGTGCGCTCGGGCGCATATTCGGCCAGCAGCGGCGTCGGGTCGTCGGTGAGCTCGCCGTAAAGATCGTCCTCGATCAGCGCGACATTGTACTCGCGCGCAATCTTTGCGATCGCCTGCCGCCGCTCCGCCGACAACGTCACCAGCGTCGGGTTCTTCGCGGTCGGCATCAGGAACATCAGCTTTGGATGTTTCTGCGCGCAGACGCGCTCGAAATCATCCGGGTCGATACCATCCTCATCAGTCAAAACCAGCGCCGTGCGGCGGCCGATCAGCCCGGCGCTGCGCGCGATCTGCGAATAGGTGAGATGCTCGAATACCACGTAGTCGCCGGGCATGGTCAACGCCGCGATCGCCGCCATGACCGCGGCATGGGTGCCCAGCGTCGGCACGATCGAATCGAGCGAGGGGCGGAAGGCATTGCGTGCCAGCCAGCGGCTTCCGGCTTCGTACCAGCGTTCGGGGAAATCCCGCGTATAGCTTGAAATGTCGTGCGGATGCTCCTGCGCCGTGCGTGCCAGCATGTCGGCAATCACGGCGCCCTGGCCGACATCGGGCGCGGCGGTGCTGTCGAAGCGCAACTTGCCGCTCGGCGCATCGACGGGGCGCGTGCCCTGGATGGCAAGTTCCAAATCCGGCTTCGGGTCTGCTGCGCGCTGACCGAGCACATAGGTGCCGCGGCCGACTTCGCCGCTCACCAGACCGCGCTCGCGCAGCAGCTGATAGGCCCTGCCGATGGTGCCGACGGTCGTGCCGATGTCATAGGCGAGGTCGCGCTGCGGCGGCAGTTTTGCACCGGCGTCGATGACGCCCTTGTCGATATCTGACTCAATGCTGTCAGCAAGGCGCTGGTATAGCGGACCGGAGCCGGAGGAAAGATCGGGGAGCCAATTTGTCATGGTGACAATTTTCTATATTGCACCGCACGATGAGTCAATTCATATCGGTTGCGCGATTGCCAAGGTACAATCGAAACAAGGCAGAACGACAATGGATACAATCGAGACAACTCGCTACGCTCGCCCGGCTTTTGGCGCCCAGGTCGAGCCTCAGACCCATCGCGGCTTCGTCGGCCGCATGGCGGTTGTGCTCCGTTCCATCGCCAGGCGGATCGACCGCGTGCTCCAGCGCCGGCGCGGCCGTCTCGCGCTCATGGAGATGACGGACGATCAGTTGAAGGATATCGGCATCTCGCGCTGCGACGCCCATCGCGAAGGCATCAAGGCGTTCTGGGAGTGATGCCTATCGGTGGGGCTCGATTGGACGTGGGTTGCGGGCTTTCCTCGCAATCGGCCGATGCCGTGATCGACAAGCACGGCAAGCACGCTCAATCCGATGAACAGGGCTGTGACGCCCAGGGCCGAAACGGCGACGCTGGCCGCGCCGTTCTTGGCGACATCAAGGAACGAATACGGCACTTCGCCGGCGAAGGGCGCGCGTATCAGCGCGTAGGCGAGATACGCCAGCGGATAGGCCATCCACCGGGAGATATCGCGCCAGCGCGTGCTGCCGTCGGCGCCTGCGGCGAGCCACCACGCGACGAAGATGAACGGCGTGACGTAGTGGAGCAGGATGTCGCAAAGCAGGAACAGGCCCTGCGGTTGCCAAAGCCCTGCCAGCACCGTCGCATAGACGATGAAGACCAGCGTCGTGGCGACCGCGACGCCGGTGCGCATTCGCTGTCCGGCAAAGGCCGGAAACCAGGCATAGCCGGTGGGTGACAGCAGCGAAGCATGCACCATCACCGCCGCGATGTTGGTGAGGATGGTGAAGAAGCTGAAATAGAAGACGACCGAGCCGAGCAGGCTGCGTCCCGCCGCCATCGATGCCGGTATGGTGATGGCGAATTGCAGGACAAGCGCAATCAGCCCGATAGCCAGTCCCGCGGTCTGCAGGAACCGGGCCATGACAATTTCAGGCGGCAGCCGCGCAGGACGGATTGCCGGCCTGCCAGCGGGCGATATCGGACCTGATGCGCACGCCGAGCGCCTCATTCATCAACGGGCCAAAGGCGTCGACGCGGCTGGAATTGCCCTGCGCCTGCACGACCAGCAGCGGCTTGCCGCCATAATGCTTGGCGGGCACCAGCAGGAAGCGCGGCGTGCCGCTGTAGGAATTGAGCTCGTTGGCCATCTGGTAGGCCTTGAACGCCGGATCCTTGCTGGCGATCCAGCACTTGTGCGCTGAGATGGCAACCTGTTCCATCGCAAGCAGCGAGGCGCTCTTACCCGAGAGAACCGGCGTAGTCTTGGGGCCGGACTGGCAGGAAGCCAAGGCGAGCCCGGCGGCGGCCAGGAGGGCAAGGCGAGCGATCGTCAGTCTCATGGTCAGTCCGCCCCCGCGTTCCGATAGGATGTTAAAGGATCAAGCCGCGACGCCGAGCGCGCTCTCGAACAGCGCCCGGCCATCATTGCCGCCATGCGCCGCTTCGATCAGGTTTTCGGGATGCGGCATCAGGCCGAGCACATTGCCCTTGTCGTTGACGATGCCGGCAATGTCGTTGATCGAGCCGTTGGGATTGGTGCCCTCTGCATAGCGGAACACCACCTGGCCTTCGCCTTGTATCCGGGCAAGCGTCTCGGCGTCGGCGAAATAATTGCCGTCATGGTGCGCCACGGGCGAGCGGATGATCTGTCCCGGCTGGTAGCGGCGGGTGAACATGGTGTTGGCGTTGGCGATCTCGAGCTTCACCTGCCGGCAGACGAATTTCAGCGATGCATTGCGCATCAGGGCGCCAGGCAGCAGTCCCGCCTCGACCAGGATCTGAAAACCGTTGCAGACGCCGATGACGGTCACGCCCTTGGCCGCCTTTTCGGCTACCGCCCGCATCACCGGCATGCGCGCCGCGATCGCGCCGCAGCGCAGATAGTCGCCGAAGGAGAAGCCGCCCGGGATGGCGATCAGATCGACATCGGGGATTTCGGTGTCGGTCTGCCAGACGGTCGCCGGCGCCTGGCCGGAAATCTTGGTCAGCGCCGCGATCATGTCGCGGTCGCGGTTGAGGCCAGGCAGGAGGACGACGGCTGATTTCATGTCAGGCGATCTCCACCGCGTAGTTCTCGATCACCGTGTTCGCCAGCAACTTGTCGCACATGGCCTTTAGGTCGGCCTCGGCCCTGGCCTTGTCGGTTCCGGCGAGTTCGATGTCGAACACCTTGCCCTGCCGCACCTGGCCGACGCCATCGAAGCCCAGCCCGGAGAGCGCGTGCTCGATCGCCTTGCCCTGCGGGTCGAGGACGCCGTTCTTGAGGGTCACGGTGATACGGGCTTTCATCGATACTCCTGGGCAGACAGTCGTTTTAGGAAAAGGCCTACCTTCTTAGGCAGGCCCTCGGTAATTAGTGCTTCAGACCCTTGGGGGCCTCGGAAGAGGCGACGAGCACCGGACCCGTGGGGCGTGGCGGCTCGTTCTCGTTGATAATGCCGAGACGGCGCGCAACTTCCTGATAGGCTTCGACAAGGCCGCCCATATCACGGCGGAAGCGGTCCTTGTCGAGCTTGTCCTGAGTGGCGACGTCCCACAGCCGGCAGGAATCGGGCGAGATCTCGTCGGCGACGACGATGCGCATCATGTCGCCCTCGAACAGGCGGCCGCATTCGATCTTGAAGTCGACGAGTTGGATGCCGACGCCGAGGAACAGTCCGGACAGGAAGTCATTGACGCGGATGGCCAGGGCCATGATGTCGTCGATTTCTTGCGGGCTGGCCCAGCCGAAGGCGGTGATGTGCTCTTCCGACACCATCGGATCGTCGAGCGCGTCGGCCTTGTAGTAGAATTCTATGATCGAGCGCGGCAGCACCGTGCCTTCCTCGATGCCGAGGCGCTTGGACAGCGAGCCGGCGGCGACATTGCGCACCACGACCTCGAGCGGGATGATCTCGACTTCCTTGATCAACTGCTCGCGCATGTTGAGCCTGCGGATAAAGTGGGTCGGGATGCCCATGCGATTCAAGTGGTTGAAGATGTGCTCGGAAATGCGGTTGTTGAGCACGCCCTTGCCATCGACCACTTCGTGCTTCTTCTTGTTGAAGGCGGTGGCATCGTCCTTGAAAAACTGGATCAGCGTGCCCGGCTCAGGTCCCTCATAGAGGATCTTGGCCTTGCCTTCATAAATGCGGCGGCGATTTTTCATTTGATTTTTTCTCTGGATCTGCGGGCAGGCGGCAAGTGACCGGTTCCTGCCCGTCTGCCTAAATTAGTATGGCGAAGGCGGCGTTCAATGCCGGTGTTATCGCAATCGCCTTGTTTGCTCAATCCGCAAATCCCGCGAATCAACCGCTTTCGGGACCGAAATGCCGCAGCGCAGCATGCGACGAAGCATATTGACCGGCCCGCGGCCTTTTGGTTTGTGCTTGCCCATCACACATATTCACCGCCAAGCGAATCGGATTGATCGGAGGGACGTAATGAGCAGCATGAAAGACCGCGAAGAGGGTTTTGAGCGCAAATTCGCCTTCGACGAGGAACTTCGCTTCAAGGCTTCCGCGCGGCGCAACAAGGCGCTTGGGCTCTGGGCCGCCGAGAAACTCGGCAAATCCGGCGCCGATGCCGAAGCCTATGCCAAGGAAGTGGTGGTGTCCGATATCGAGGAAGCAGGCGACCACGACGTTTTCCGCAAGATCCGCAAGGATTTCGACGCCGCCGGCGTCAACCAGTCCGACCACCAGATTCGCCGCACCATGGATGAGCTGATGGCGCAAGCTATCGAGCAGATCAAGAACAGCTGAGCCTGTGTGGGGATGATGTCGCCCGAAAATAGCTTCACGCTTTTCGGCATCATGCGCTATCTCTTTGTTTTTACGCAATTCCGGACGGAAAACCGTTACACACTTTTCCTGGAATTGCGCTGACTGGACCAATCGACCGCCCGGCCAAGCCGGGCGGTTTTTCTTTGCCTTCACATCGTTTCCGGCCAAAACTGCGGATTGTTAGCAAGGAAAGTTCCGATGTCGCTCAAATCCCGCCTGGCCGCCGACGAAACGCTTTTCACCGCATGGTCGGGCGTGCCGGACGCGCTGACGGTCGAGATCATCGCCAAGCAGGGTTTCGATGCGGTCACCCTGGACATGCAGCATGGCGGACACCACGAAGACAGCGTGCTGCGCGGCCTGGTGCCGGTGCTGGCGGCCAACAAGCCGGCGCTGGTGCGCATTCCGGTCGGGCGCTTCGACATGGCGAGCCGCGCGCTCGATTTCGGCGCCGAGGCGGTGATCGCGCCGATGGTGAACTCCGTTGCCGATGCAAGGCAGTTCGCCGCCGCGATGAAATATCCGCCGTTGGGCGAGCGCTCCTGGGGCCCGACCTACGCCTTCCCGCGTCACGGCAAGGGCGACCATGCCGAGTGGCTGCGCGATACGAACCAGCGCACCATGGCTTTCGCCATGGTCGAGACGCGGGCGGCCCTTGAGGCGCTGGATGGTATTTTGGATACGCCCGGCATAGACGGCATCTTCGTCGGCCCGTCGGATTTCTCGATCGCCTGGTCGAACGGCGCCACTGTCAGCTCGACGCTGGAAAGCATGATGGAGACAGTCGCGTCGATCGCCGAGCGGACGCGCAAGGCCGGCAAGCATGCCGCGATCTATGTCATCGAACCGGCGATTGCCGGGCGCGTCGTGTCGATGGGCTTCCGGCTGCTCGCCATGGGCTCGGACCACGCGCTGATCTCGCTCGGCGCAACGACGCTGCTCAAGAGCATGCGGGATTCGATCGGTTCTTGAAGCCGGCGTTACGGCTGCTTCAACTCCGTCAGGAATTTGGCGAAAGTCATCGAACCCTCCGGCCACGGGCCGAAGCCGGCATCGTGGTTGAGATGACCGGCCTCGCCGGCATCGATGAAGAGCGATCCCCAGGCGGCGGCAATGTCCTCGGCGACCGCGAAGGCGCAAAACGGATCGTTGCGGCTGGCGATCACGATGGACGGAAAAGGCAGGGGATCGCGTGAATAAGGGCCGAAGGTCATCAGATGCCTTGGCCTGATTTCCGGATTGGAAACGTCCGGCGGCGCCACGAAAAAGGCGCCCGCGACAGGCTTCTTGAATTGCGGGATGGCCTGCACCGCGGCCGCGACGCCAAGCGAGTGCGCAACGAGAACCACCGGCCGCTCGGCCTCGTTGACGGCGTTTGCCACGCTCGCCGTCCAGTCCTCGCGTACGGGCTTCGTCCACTCCGCCTGCTCAACCCGGCGCGCGGTCGACAGTTTCGATTGCCAGCGGGACTGCCAGTGCTCGGGACCGGAATTGGTGTAGCCCGGCACGATCAGAATATCTGCGTCTTTGACTTTCATCGCGCCGATGTAGCGAGCGGTCTTCTCGCCCGCAACCCTGTCGCCAATATCGGTGTGATCACAATTGTGAACAACTTGTTCGACAACTGCTGCCTTGTGTGAACGATCGCAATCGACGATTTGGAAGGAAGAAGAACTGCGGCCCGGAAAGCCCCATATTGGGAAGCGTCGCCGAACGGAGAGTTTGATGAGCGAACTGCCTTTTGCCGCGACCACCCCGGTCAGCGTGTCGCGTGTCGGGCTGAAGGCGCGCGACGCCGAGAGCCTGGCGGCCTATTACCGCGCCGTCGTCGGGCTGCAGGAACTGAGCCGCGCCGACGGCGCGATCACGCTTGGCTCCGCCAACCGGCCTCTGCTCGTGCTTGAACAGGATTCTTCGGCCAAGCCGGACGATCCACGCAGCGCCGGCCTTTTCCATACCGCTTTTCTCTTGCCGTCGCGCGCGGACCTTGGCCGCTGGATCAGCCACGCCGCAGCCAACCGCATCGGTATTGAGGGCGCTTCCGACCATCTGGTCAGCGAGGCGCTCTATCTCACCGACCCGGAAGGCAACGGCATCGAGATCTATGCCGACCGCCGCCCGCAGGACTGGAAATGGAATGGCGACCGTATCGCCATGGCGACCGAGCGGCTGAACCTGCCGGCGGTGGTGGGAAGCGTGCCGGCGGGCGATGCCGGCTGGCATGGCGCGCCGGAAAACACCATTGTCGGCCATGTGCATTTGCGTGTCGGCCGGCCGGAAGATGCCGAAGCCTGGTGGCATGACCAGTTCGGCTTCGACACCGTCGCCAAATATGGCAGCCAGGCGGTGTTCCTGTCGTCCGGCCATTACCACCACCATATCGGCGCCAATGCCTGGCAGAGCGCCGGCGCCGGCCGCCGCGATCCGTCCCGCTCCGGCCTCGCCTGGGTCGAGATGCGCTCGGATAATGCGAAGACTGAGACGAGCAGAGAGGACCCGTGGGGCACGGTGATCAGGACCGTGCCTGGGAAGGCTTGAGCAGGCGTCGGTGACAGCGTCTTTCTCCCCGTCACTATACGGGGAGAAATGCCCGGCAGGGCAATGAGGGGCAGCGCCGGCGTCAGGATGTTTCACGACAGACGGGTGCGATCACCGAAGTCGGCGCCGCACCTCATCCGCCCTTCCGGCACCTTCTCCCCGTATAGAGACGGGGCGAAGGAACGATCAAGCTTCCCCAAACACCCGCTTGAAGATCGTGTCGATATGCTTGGTGTGGTAGCCGAGGTCGAATTTCTCGCGGATCTCGGCTTCGGGCAGCGCCGCCGTCACGTCCTTGTCGGCGAGCAGTTCCTCAAGGAAATCGGCGCTGTGCTCCCAGACCTTCATGGCGTTGCGCTGCACCAGCCGATAGGCGTCCTCGCGTGACAGGCCGGCCTGGGTCAGTGCCAGCAGCACACGCTGCGAATGCACCAGGCCGCGGAACTTGTTGAGGTTCTTCTCCATGTTCTCGGGATAGACCAGCAGCTTGTCGACGACGCCGGTCAGGCGCGACAGCGCGAAATCCAGCGTCACCGTCGCGTCCGGTCCGATCATGCGCTCGACCGAGGAATGCGAAATGTCGCGCTCATGCCAGAGCGCCACATCCTCCATAGCCGGCATGGCGTAGGCGCGCACCATGCGGGCGAGGCCGGTGAGATTTTCGGTCAGCACCGGGTTGCGCTTGTGCGGCATCGCCGACGAGCCCTTCTGGCCCGGCGAGAAATATTCTTCCGCTTCCAGCACCTCGGTGCGCTGCAGATGCCGGATCTCGATGGCGAGGCGTTCGACCGACGAGGCAATGACGCCCAGCGTGGCAAAGAACATAGCATGCCGGTCGCGCGGGATGACCTGGGTCGACACCGGCTCCGGCTTCAGGCCGAGCTTTGCCGCCACATGCTCTTCGACATAAGGCTCGATGTTGGCGAAGGTGCCGACCGCGCCGGAAATGGCGCAGGTGGCGATGTCTTCGCGCGCGTGCAGCAGCCGCTCGCGGCAGCGCGAGAATTCGGCATAGGCCTGCGCCAACTTGACGCCGAAGGTGGTCGGCTCGGCATGGATGCCGTGGCTGCGGCCGATGGTGACTGTGTTCTTGTGCTCGAAGGCGCGGCGCTTCAGCGCCGCAAGCAAGGCGTCGATATCGGCAAGCAGGATGTCGCTGGCGCGGGTCAATTGCACCGCAAGGCAGGTGTCGAGCACGTCCGACGAGGTCATGCCTTGGTGGATGAAGCGGGCATCCGGTCCGACGAATTCCGCAAGATGGGTCAGGAAAGCGATGACGTCATGCTTGGTGACGCGCTCGATCTCGTCGATCTTGGCGACGTCGAATTTGGCTGCGCCGCCCTTTTCCCAGATCGTCCTCGCCGCTTCCTTCGGAATGACGCCGAGCTCGGCCAGCGCATCGCAGGCATGCGCCTCGATCTCGAACCAGATGCGGAAGCGGGTTTCGGGCGACCAGATGGCGACCATTTCCGGCCGGGAATAGCGAGGGATCATCCGTTTTCAGTCCTGCCTGGGAGAAGCGTCGGCCGCGTCCTAACAGAGCCAGGCCCAATGCTCAACGCCGCTGCCGCGCAAACCAGGTACTGACTGCGACGAGCGCTGCAAGACGGTTCGTTACCTGTCTCATCGGCGTCATGTCTATCACGCCATGGTGAACGAGACGTGCCGTGCGATGCATCCAATCCGGCGTTCATTTGTTATTGTCGGCCGTCTCGCATCCGAAAGGGCAAATCGCCATCCAGCGGAGAACCAGCATGAGCACCGACATCAGCAAGATACGCGGACATATGGAAGTGATCGGCGCCGATGGCGTCCATATCGGCACCGTCGACAAGATAGAAGGTGACCGGATCAAGCTGACCAAGGCCGACAGCGGCATGGGCTCGCATAAGGGCCATCACCATTACATTTCGCTTGCCCTGGTCGCGGAAATCGATGGGCAGAAGGTATGGCTCTCCGCGAACTCCGATGTCGCCGTCAGCTTCGAGGAAGAAAAGTCTGATCCGACCTGATTAGCCGGTCAGCGCGACGACCAGACCGGGAACAGATCACCGTCGGCCGGCGTGGCGGCATGGACGCCGCGGCTGATCGCGCGCGCCATGGTCGCGCCGGCCGCCGCGAACAGGTCGATCGCGGCATCCGCGCCGAGCTCGATCCCGCTCCTGCCGGTCGCCAGCGCAAACACCAGATCGCCGTCCGCCGGCGTGTGCGTCGGCCAGATGGCGCGGGAAAAGCCGTCATGCGCCGAAATCGCCAGCCGCTTGGCCGCGGCCTTGGTCAGGACGGCATCCGTGGCAATGACGGCGATGGTGGTGCTGCCGGCTTCCCCATGCCCGCCGACGCGCCTGTCGCGATATTTCAGCAGGATATTCCTGGCGTCCTGCGGCAGGGGATCGGGATAGCCCAGGCCGCCGAACTCGTCGCCGATCTCGAAGGGCGCCGCCCAGAAATGGCGCCCGCGGCCGACCGTCACCGAGCCGGTCGGGTTGACGGCGGCGAGCGCGCCGATGGTGACGCCGCTGTCGAGCACGGTCGAGGCGGAGCCCAGCCCGCCTTTCAGGCCGGAGGTCAGGGCGCCGGTGCCGGCGCCCGCCGTGCCGATGGCGAAATCGACGGTTGCCGCCTGTACGGCGTCATAGCCGAATTCGCGATAGGGCGGATAACGGCCCCAATCCTTGTCGCCGCCATTGCGCAGGTCGAACAGGATCGCGGCCGGCACGATCGGCACGCGGAAGCCTCCGACCTCAACGCCGATGTTCTTTTCGCGCAGCGCCGCCTGCACGCCCGAGGCGGCGTCCAGGCCGAACGCGGAGCCGCCCGACAGAACGACGGCATGGATCGTCGCGATCGAATTCTGCGGCTCGAGCAGATCGGTCTCACGCGTGCCCGGCGCGCCGCCCAGCACCTGGACGCCGGCCACCGCGGGCTGGTCGCACAGCACCACAGTGACGCCGGATTTGAGACTGGCGTCGGCCGTATTGCCGACGCGAAGGCCGGCAACGTCGGTGATCAGATTGCGCGGACCGGTCCGGAACATCACTTGTCCTCCAGCGGCACGAAATGCGTGCCGTCGAAGCGGAAGAGGCGGAACGGGTTCTGGCTGAGATCGCCCTTGTCGTCGAAGCGGATGGTGCCGATCGCAGTCGCAAAATCATGGCCGGTCAGCGCTTCGCCGATCGGCCGGCCGGAGCTTTCCGCGCCGGCCAGCGCGGCCTTGGCGACCTCGACCGCGGCATAGGCCGGAAGCGTGTACCCATCCGGCGCGATGTTCTTCGCACCAAAGGCTTGCACGATCTTGGGGTCGGCGACCTCCGACCATTCCGGCGTCGCGATCATCAGCGTGCCGACGGCATAAGGCACATCGCCCGGCGGCGTGCGCAGGTTCTCGCCCCCGGCGAAGGTGATGCCAGCGTCGAGCTGGGCGGCGTCGCGGCCCATGATGGCGATGTCGTCGCCGTCGCCGCCGGCGAACACCTTGGTCGCGCCGGCCTTCTTCAGCCGGCCGACCAGGCCGATCTGGTTGTCGAGCTGCGGCCGGAATGTGTCGGCGAAGACCGGCTTCAAGGCAGCCTGCTCGGCCGCGGCGCGAAAGGTCTCGGCCATCTCGCGGCCATAGATGGTGCCGTCATCGACGATGGCGAACAGGTCGTCGCGCCAGAGCTGAATAAGCTTGGCGGTAACCGCATTGCGCTCATCGTCGCCGCGCGGGCCAAGCCGGTAGACCGGCCAGCCAGTTTTGGCGCGCCGGTCGGTCAGGCTTTCGGTGCGCACGCCGACCGTGATGACCGGGATGTTGGCATTCTTCAGAATCGGCAGCGCCGCCTCGATCGCCTCGGTGCAGAGAAAGCCCACCACGACATTGACCTTGGCGTCGACGAATTCCTTCGCCGCCGTGGCGCCCCCATCGGCGGTGCAGGCGTCGTCGGCGGCTTTCACCGTAATGCCGTTTGCCTCCGCCGCCAGGCCCGCGCCGGTTTCGACCTGCTTGCCAAGGATCGCCGACGGACCGGAAAGCGGCGCCGCAACACCGACCAGCGTCTCGGCGTCGGCGCTCGCGGCCAGCGACAGCCAGAGCAGCACGGCTGATGTCGTCGTGAGAAGACGCATTCGGGCTAAGAGATCCTCCATGCCGGGAATACAGTCCCGACACTATTCCAAGAAATGCCTAAAGGCTGGCTAAGCGGCGCGCAACACGCGAATTTGCGGATTGCAGTCAAGCACTTCGCCCCTGCCGGGCAACTTGTGGCATGCAATATGCCGCCATATATAACGAACTGGTTTCGACAGGTGGACTATCGGGTGCTGAAGATCAATGACATCGGGCCGCAGCATTATCGCGATGCGATGGCACATTTCGCCGGCCATGTGCATGTGGTGACGACGGATGGGCCCGGCGGCAAACGGGGCGCAACCGTGATCGCCGCCTGTTCAGTCTCGGACACGCCGCCGACGCTGCTGGTCTGCCTCAACCGCGAGAACGCCAAGAACGAAGCTTTCATCAAGAACGGCAAGTTCGCGTTGAACACGCTCGCCTCGGATCAGGAAGCCGTCTCCGTCGGCTTTTCCGGCGTCACCGGCCTGCCGGTGGAGGAGCGCTTTGCGCTGGCCGAGTGGGATGTGATCTCAACCGGCGCGCCGACCCTGAAAGGCGCCCTTGCCGTGTTCGACTGCGAGATCATCGACAGCAAGGACCTTGCCACCCACCGTGTGCTTTTTGGCAAGGTGACAGGCCTGCGCATCGGCGATAATTTGCGGCCGCTGATCTACCACAACCGCGGCTACCATTTTCTTTGAAACGGGCGGGCGGAATCCACGGAGACAAGATGACCGCGCCGCGCCCCGCGCCGAAAACGATCGACGAAACGCTCGATCTGTTGACCGGTGCGGACTATGTCGCGGACCGCTCGCTGGCGACGGTGCTGTTTTTGTCGCTGCGCATGAAGCGGCCCTTGTTCCTCGAAGGCGAGGCGGGTGTAGGCAAGACCGAGATCGCCAAGGTGCTGGCCGGCGCGCTCGGCCGCCGGCTGATCCGCCTGCAGTGCTATGAAGGGCTCGACGTCTCCTCGGCCGTCTACGAGTGGAATTACGCCGCCCAGATGATCGAAATCCGCATGGAGGAGGCGGCGGGCAAGGTCGTGCGCTCCGACATGGAGCGCAACGTATTTTCCGAAAAATACCTGATCCGCCGTCCGGTGCTCGATGCGCTGACCGGCAAGGCTGGCGCGGCGCCGGTGTTCCTGATCGACGAGCTCGACCGCACCGACGAAGCTTTCGAGGCGTTCCTGCTCGAGATCCTGTCGGACTTCCAGGTGACCGTCCCGGAACTGGGCACCATCAAGGCGGAAGAGCCGCCGATCGTCATCATCACCACCAACCGCACACGCGAGATCCACGACGCGCTGAAGCGTCGCTGCCTCTATCATTGGGTCGACTACCCGAACGCCGAGCGCGAGCTGGAGATCGTGCGCCGCAAGGTGCCGCAGGCGAACCGCCGGCTGTCGGCGGAGGTCGTGTCCTTCATCCAGAAGCTGCGCCAGGTCGAGCTGTTCAAGGCGCCCGGCGTCGCCGAAACCATCGACTGGGCCGGCGCGCTGACAGAACTCGACAAGATGGCGCTCGATCCGGAGACCGTGTCGGACACGATCGGCGTGCTTTTGAAATACCAGGACGACATCGCCCGTATCGGCGAAGGCGAGGGCCGGCGCATCCTCAACGAGGTGAAGGCCGAGCTTTCGGCCGCGGAGTAGACGCGATGCCGTCGCCGCGTCCGGAACCCAAAGAGGCGCTCGCCGATGGGCGCATCGCCGACAACATCGTCTATTTCGCGCGGGCGCTGCGCAAGTCCGGCATGCGAGTCGGCCCGGCCTCGGTCAAGGACGCCATCGAGGCGGTGCTTGCCGCCGGCATCGGCTCGCGCGACGATTTCTACTGGACGCTGCATGCGGTGCTCGTCTCGCGGCACGAAGATCACCCTGTCTTCGACGAGGCCTTCCGCCTGTTCTGGAAATCGCGCGAGCTGATCGAGAAGCTGCTGGCGATGTTCTCACCGGTCGCGCCGGACAACGCTGAAAAGCAGAAGCCGCGGGCGGCCGAGAACCGCGTCAGCCAGGCGATGTTCGAGGCCCATCGGAAGAACCAGCCTGCGCGCGAAGTGCCGGAGATCGAGGTCGATGCACGGCTCACCTTTTCCGGCAACGAGGTGCTGCGCGGCAAGGATTTTGCTCAGATGGACGCCGGCGAGATGGCCGAGGCCAAAAAGGCGATCGCGGCCTTGCGGCTGCCCTTCGATCTCGTCCGCACGCGGCGCTTCAGGGCGGACGCGCAGGGGGGGCGCATCGATCCGCGCGCAATGATGCGCTCGGCCGCGCGCACCGGCGGCGAGCTTATCCTGCCGAAATTCCGGTCTCCGCGCGAAGTGCATCCACCGCTGGTGGTGCTAGCCGACATTTCCGGCTCGATGAGCCAATATACCCCCATCTTTCTGCATTTCCTGCACGCCCTGACGGAGAAGCGCCGGCGCGTGCATGCCTTCGTCTTCGGCACGCGGCTGACCAACCTGACCCGCCAGATGCGCCATCGCGATCCGGACGAGGCGCTCACCGAATGCTCGGCGGCGGTGAAGGACTGGTCGGGCGGCACCCGCATCGGCGATACGCTCGCCGAGTTCAACCGGCTGTGGTCGCGCCGCGTGCTGGGGCAGGGCGCTGTGGTGCTTCTCATCACCGACGGGCTGGAGCGCGACGACGTCGCCGGCCTTTCGCAGGAGATGGAGCGGTTGCACAAATCCTGCCGGCGGCTGATCTGGCTCAATCCGCTGTTGCGCTTCGATGGTTTTGAGGCCCGCGCCCGTGGCGTGAAAGCGATGCTGCCCTATGTCGACGAGTTCCGGGCAGTGCACAATCTCGACGCGCTGGCCGATCTTTGCGCCTCGCTCGACCAGCGGCCGGCGGCTTCGGTCGACCCGCGCCGTTGGCAGCAAGCTGGCGGGAGGCGTGCCGCATAGCCATATGTTTTGCAGCCATATATTTCTGGGGGATGGCCCCCGAGGGAAACGAAAGTTTCTCATAGGGAAAACTGAAGTTTCCCTGGAAAAACAGCTTTGTGAGAAGCGACGATGGATGAGAGCATTTATCTCGATGAGGCCCGCGACCCCCTGATCATCGCGGAAGGTTGGATGAAGGACGGCAAGGATGTCGCCATCGCGACCGTGGTCGAGACCTGGGGTTCGGCGCCACGTCCGGTCGGCAGCCATCTGGTCATCGACGCCGAGGGCAACTTCCATGGTTCGGTCTCCGGCGGCTGCGTGGAGGGCGCCGTGGTGACGGAGGCGATGGACGTCATCGGCTCGGGCAAGGCCAGGATGCTGGAGTTCGGCGTCGCGGACGAAACCGCCTGGCAGGTGGGCCTCTCCTGCGGCGGCCGCATCAAGGTTTATGTCGAAAGGCTGGGCTGACCACCGTGGATCCCTACGTCCTAAAGACACTCAACGAAGAACGCCGCGCCCGCCGCGCAGCGGTGCTTGTCACCGACCTCGGCGACGGCCGCGACCGCATCGTGCGCGAGGGCGACCATGTTGCGGGCGATCTCGGGGCGGCAATCGCCAACACGTTTCGCACCGGAAATTCGCAGTCGGTGGAGGCGGAAGGGCGAACCTTTTTCCTCAATGCGCATCTGCCGCGCCCGCGCCTCGTGGTGATCGGCGCCGTGCATATCAGCCAGGCGCTGGCGCCGATGGCGAAGATCGCCGGCTATCCGCTCGAGATCATCGATCCGCGCACCGCCTTCGCTACCCCTGAACGCTTCCCCGACGTCGCGCTGCATGCCGAATGGCCGCAGGATGTGCTGAAGCGCGCGCCGCTCGACAGCTATACCGCCCTTGCCGCCGTCACCCATGATCCGAAGATCGATGATTTCGCGCTGAAGGCGGCGATCGACGCCCGATGCTTCTATGTCGGGGCGCTGGGCAGCCGCAAGACCCACGCCAAGCGTGTCGAACGCCTGCTGGCGCTTGGCGCCGGTGCCGACCAGATTGCCCGCATCCACGCGCCGATCGGCCTCGATATCGGTGCTGCCAGTCCGGCCGAGATCGCCGTCGCCATCCTTGCGCAGACGATCCACGCCTTCCGCTCACGCGGTCTCGAAGCGAAAGGCGCGGTGGCGTGAAATTCGGACCGGTTCCGATCGACGAGGCGGAAGGGGCGGTGCTGGCGCATGCTACCACCGCCGGTGAAAAACGCTTCCGCAAGGCGCACCGGCTGAGCGGCGAGGATATCGCGGCACTCAAGGCGGCGGGCGTCGGCGAAGTCGTCGCCGCGGTGCTTGCCGAGGACGATCTCGGCGAGGATGCCGCTGCCGCGAAGATCGCGGCCGCCATGAGCCACCGTAACATCGAGGCCAAGCCGGCCGCGACCGGGCGGGTGAATTTGCATGCGGAAGCCTCAGGGGTCTTTACCGTCGACGCCGGGATGATCGACGCCATCAATGGCGTCGATCCGGCCATCACCATCGCAACGCTGGCGCAGCACACGCCGGTCGAGAAAGGTCAGATGGTGGCGACGGTCAAGATCATCCCCTTTGCCGTCGCCGCAAGCCTGGTGGACAGCGTGGTGAGGATTTGCGCCGGCCGCGAGATCTTTGCGGTCAACGCCTATCGCCCCGTCACTGTCGGCGTCATCCAGACGGTGCTTCCCGGCGTCAAGCCGAGTGTGCTCGACAAGACGCTGCGCGTCACCGAGGCGCGGCTGGCGCGTTTCGGCGGCCGACTGACCGCCGAGCGGCGCACGCCGCATGAGGTGGCGCCGGTCGCCGCGGCCGCGACAGCGCTGGCGCGCGACAACGACATGGTGGTGATTTTCGGCGCCTCGGCGATGAGCGATTTCGCCGATGTCGTGCCGGCCGCGATCGAGCGTGCCGGGGGCACTGTCGTCCGCGCGGGCATGCCGGTCGATCCAGGCAATCTGCTGGTGCTCGGAACGCTCGACGGCAAGCGCGTTGTCGGTGCGCCTGGATGCGCGCGCAGCCCGAAGGAGAATGGCTTCGACTGGGTGCTCGATCGCCTGGTTGCCGGGCTCGAGGTGACCGCGGGCGATATAGCCGGCATGGGCGTCGGGGGCCTCCTGATGGAAATCCCGACCAGGCCGCAGCCGCGCGAGCCGGCGCCGCAGCCGGCAAGGTCGGCGCTGAAGGTCGATATCGTGCTTCTGGCCGCCGGCCGATCGAGCCGCATGGGCGGCCCGAACAAGCTTCTGGCGCTGTTCGACGGCGAGCCGCTGGTGCGCCGCACCGCCCGGCGGGCACTGGGCTCGAAGGCCGCCAGCACTATTGTCGTCACCGGGCACCAGCGCGAGCGTGTGCGTTCCGCGCTTTCCGGCCTCGGTGTGACGGTCGCCGACAATCCGGACTTCGCCGATGGCCTCGCTTCGTCTTTGAAGGCGGGCATCGCGAAGGTCGCGCCCGACGCGGCCGGCGCCATGATCGTGCTTGGCGACATGCCGGGCGTTTCGTCGCGCGATCTCGACAGCCTGATAGATGCGTTCCGCAGCTCCGGTGGCCGCTCCGTGGTGCGCGCCTCGCATCAGGGCAAGCGCGGCAATCCGGTGCTTTTGCCGCGCTCGCTTTTCGCGGCTGTCGCGCAGCTCGAGGGCGATACCGGCGCGCGCCATCTGGTCGAAGCCGAGGGTCTCGACGTCATCGATGTCGAGATCGGGCAGGGCGCCTCTATCGATGTCGACACGCGCGAGGCGCTGGAAGGGGCGGGCGGCGTTCTGCAGGATTGACAAAGCGGAGCCGAATTTCGCATGCCTCTCGGCATGGCTTTGCGTTATCGACTTTTCTTCGCCCTGATCGCCGCGACGGCGCTGTCCCTCTCTGCCGCCGAGGGGCAGACGCTTTCGCTCAAATCGTTCAAGGACGATCTATTCGCCTATCCGGCGACACTGTCGACCGGCGACAACGGCGCCTACACCGTTCTCGACTATCGCGAGATGCGCGACATCAATCAGCGTGACGAGGTGCCGGAAAGGCGTGTGCATGCGCAGTATACCGATCCCGGTGTGCGCAAGGTGCAGCAGGACCTGATGCTGAAGACCGACGCCGGCGATATCAGGCATTTCGCGGTCGGCAGGACCGATGGCGCCTCCATCATCGTGCTCTACCTGCATGGGCAAGGCGGCAGCCGCAAGCAAGGCGTCGACGACTTCACCTTCGGCGGCAATTTCAACCGCATCAAGAACCTGATGGCCGCCAATAACGGGCTCTATCTTTCGCCGGATTTCCCCGATTTCGGCGACAAGGGCGCGGCGCAGGTCGCGGCGCTCATCGATCACTATGCCGAGACATCGCCGGGCGCAAAAATCTTCGTCGCCTGCGGCTCGATGGGAGGCATGATCTGCTGGAAGCTCGCCGCGCGCAAGGACACGGGCGGACGCATCAATGGGCTGCTGCTGCTCGGGTCGCTGTGGGACGACAGCTTTCTCGCCAGCCCCGCCTTCAAGCGCCGCGTGCCGGTGTTTTTCGGCCAGGGCAGCCATGACGTGGTCTTCCCGGTGGAGAAGCAGGAAGCTTTCTTCCGCTCGATTCTGGCCAAGAAGTCTTATCCGACCCGCTTCGTGCGCTTCGAGACCGGCACGCACGGCACGCCGATCCGCATGGTCGACTGGCGCGGCACGCTGAACTGGATGCTGACGAAAGCGCCGTGATTGCGCTGCAGCGCCTCAAGGCGCGGTGTTGTAATCGATGATTGTCTGCGGATTTTGTTCGCCGTCATAGGATGCATCGACGTCATACTGGATGAGCGAGAAATCGCCGTTGCGGAAAAGGTAGGTTCCCGATGACGAGGCATCCCCCACACCACGCCATTTGTTGGATGTGGTGATGGTTTTTGTGTTGTCGTCATAGTCCGAATTGGTCGCCCAGCCGCTGGTCTTGAAACCGACGATGTGGATCGATTCGACCTTGCCTTCGCTGTTGTTGTTCTCGTAGCGGATGTCGAGGTCCGGCTCGGTGAACTGCAACTGTGAGACGCCGTTGACGTCGTCGGCGATGTAGTAGACCGCCGTCTCATTGTAGGCGGCCATCGAACAGAAGAAGCGGAACAGCCGCGTCTCGCGTTCCGGGTCGCTGGGCTGGGCGTCCTTGTCCTTGTAATGGATGGAGTGAGCCTCGGGCTCGCCGATCGGCTTGCCTTCCGGATCCTGCTTGTCGCATTGGTCGCCATAGGTGGCGAGGAAGGCTTTCTTGGCCTGCTCCAGCGCCTCGTCCTTCTTCGGCGGCGGCGGACCGTCGCCGCAGCTTGCCGGCACGGCGCTGTCGAAATCCTCGGTCGACGGCTTCAGCGTGCCCTTGTCGATGAAGATCGGCTGGAAGGGCGGCTCCTGGATCTGCGCGTTGACCTGGCGGACCGTGTAGCAGCCGGCGAAAACCTTGGCCTCGCCCTTCTTGTCGGTAGCCTGGATGGCGACCGGGACGCTGTAATAGATGCTGCCGGCCGCCGCTTCGTTCGATACGGCGCCAGTCTTGACTTCGACGCTGTCGGTGCCGTCGTAACCCTTTACGAAGGCATTGAAGTCTTTTGCCGGCTTTGTATCGCCGAAATAGGCCCAAGCGCGGGCGAATTCGTGGCGGTTGATGGCGCTATAGAGTGAACGGACGGCCGCTTCGGCGCTTGATCGGTCATCGATATAGGGCGCATCCGCCGCGGACGCGGACTGCATAAAGCCGGCCAGTGAGAAAAAGACGGTCGCTGCGAAAGTGGCTCTTTTCATCGAATCCTCCGCTCGGTAACGAAAATACTACCCCGGCGATTGCGGCGGCGTGGTGACGCCGAGGGCAGGACCGCTTGAAGAATCGTGGTGGGAGGCGCTAGTTCACGGCCGCGGCGCTGGGGCCGCGTCGGAGGTTACCCGTGACCATTTCCATGTACGACATATCGGTCGGCGTGTTTGCCGCCAGGCTGAAGGCACTGGCCAGCGTCTTGACCGCGGCGGAGCAGAATGCCGGCGAGCGCAAGATCGATCCGCAGGTGTTCCTCACCGCGCGGCTGGCGCCCGACATGTTCGCGCTGGCAAGGCAGGTCCAGATCGCCACCGACCACGCCAAGGGCGCACCGTCGCGGCTCGCCGGCCGCGAGGTGCCGAAATACGAAGACAATGAAGCGAGCTTCGCCGAGCTGCAGGCCCGGATCGCCAAGACGCTCGATCATCTGGCGACATTCGCGGCGGCCGATCTGGAAGGCTCCGAGGACAGGACGGTCGAAGTGCGGCTCGGCGGCCGCGAAACCACGCTGCCCGGCCTGCAATATCTGCTGCACCTGGCGATGCCGAATTTCTACTTCCACGTCACCACGGCCTACGACATCCTGCGCCACAACGGCGTGCCGCTCGGCAAGCAGACTTTTCTGGGAAATCGCTGACTTTGGAGCGGTTTAGAGGTTTCCCAGCACTCCGGGAAACCTCTTCGGTTCGGCTCAGCGGATCGACATTTCGCGCGCGATGCGCGGAAAATCCGCCGGCTTGATGCCGATATCGGCGCGGTCGGCATTGCTCATCGCGTTCAGAAGTGCGAGCGCCGAGCGGTAACGCTGGTGTTCCTGCGGCCTCGGCCGGGCGAACATTTCAGTGAAGAACCCCATGACTCAGTTTGCCCCTGTTGGTCCTCCCGACATCACTATATAGGCGATTTGTTAAAAATTGTGCAGTGCAGCATTTGCATGGCTGCCATGCTGCACCAAATTTTTCCGTCACAGTCGATTTCCGTGAAACTTTCGGTAGGCTCGACCGTAGGCAATCGTGCCGGCACATGGCTGGCTTTTTCCTCGCCACTCCTGGCGACCTTGCCGGACTGCAAAGAGCAGTCCGGCTTTTTATTTTCCGATGCCGTCTTTCCAGGCGGAAAAACCGCCAATTGTCAGCATCGCCAGAATTCATTCTTAACGAGAGCGCCCTATCTTTGGCGGCATCACTGCAGGCCGTCACGATAGGAGGTTGAGATCGGCACCGGGAACAAGCTCGATTTCGCTTCGTTGCTCGACGACCTGATCGTCGCCTCGGAGAAAGGCGAAGACGAAGGCGCCCGGCCGTCTATCCCATTCGATTATCTGTCCGTCGCCGATGAATTGCATTCCGGCCGCATCAAGGTCGCCGGCGAGAGCGTCGCCGCCGAATATCGCGAGCAAGGCGCCGACCTTGCCGCCGAGTTCGCTGCACTTCTCGACCAGGCGAAACTGACGCTTGCCGGCGAAGAGCACTGGCCGGAGGAGAAGCTGCCGCCGATCGATCCCGAAGCGATCGCCGGCGAGCTCGGTCTCGACCGTACCGCCAAGAACGCCGATTTCGGCCGCATCCGCCGTAACTTCGCCTTCGCCAACCATCCGGACCGGGTCGCGCCGCATCTGCGCCAGCGCGCCATGATCCGCATGCAGGTGGCGAATATGCTGATCGACGAGGCCAAGCGGCGGGCTTTTGTCGGGGCAAGGCGGTAGCGCAGTCTCGCAATTCACACAAAAATCGGAGCCGGGTCAGGCTGCTCGACGGAAGATCTTTGCGAGAAGATGGACGCGCGTTGCGCCGAAGCCGGGAAAGTGCGGACCTTACAAAAAGCGACCGGGATGAGCACTGTACTCAAAACGATCTATCGAGATGATGGGCTTGCACGGGCCAATATCGTCAGATTTGAAGTAGGTGACGCTTCTTATTTCACGTTCCATGAGGACGCTTGGTACGAGGGCGAACACGGCCTCGACGAGAAATATGCTTATTGGGCGCTCTCCGGAAACGGCTTCGGAGGAGGATTTTACGAAACCGCTGAGGCGGCTGAGAGTGAATGCCGTGCCACTATCCCATGGCTCAGGAATTCAAACTGAAGCACGACCCGAGGCCGGCAGGGGCTTGGAGAAACTCCAGCCTGTGCTTTATGCTTGAATTTCCTCCCCGCGCTGTCCGCGCAAACCTCCCGCCGGAGAACCCCATGCATAAACGCCGCCTCGGTCGGACCGATCTCCTTGTTTCGCAGATCTGCCTCGGCTCGATGACCTGGGGTCAGCAGAACACCGAGGCGGAAGGCCACGCGCAGATGGATCTCGCGTTTTCGCGCGGGGTGAATTTCATCGACACGGCCGAGCTTTACCCGATCCCGCCCAAGGCGGAGACGCAAGGGCGAACCGAGAGGATCATCGGCAGCTGGATGAAAGCCAACCGCAACCGCGACAAGGTCATCCTTGCCTCGAAGGTGGTCGGCCGCACGGCCAACGCATGGTTCCGCGGCGATCGTCCGTCGAAGCTGGTGCGCGCCGACATTTTCGACGCGGTCGAGAAATCGCTGGCCAAGCTCGGCACCGACTATATCGACCTCTACCAGATTCACTGGCCGGACCGGGACATTCCGTGGGGCTCGAACCCGACGCGCGTCGGAGCGGTGGCGCGCCGGGCCGATGCGGTAGCCGCGCCCGCAGACGAAACGCCGATAGCCGAAACGCTCGCCGTCTTCGATGAGCTGGTGAAAGCCGGCAAGATCCGCCATCTCGGGCTTTCGAACGAAAGCTCCTGGGGTGTCATGCGCTTCGTCTTCGAAGCCGAGAAGGGCACCGGTCCGCGCGTCGCATCGCTGCAGAACGCCTACAACCTCGTCAACCGCACCTTCGAAGTGAACCTTGCCGAGGTCTGCGCGCGCGAGGAGATCGCGTTCCTTCCTTATTCGCCGCTGGCGCAGGGTTATCTCACCGGCAAATACAATCATGGCGCGCGGCCGCAAGGTTCGCGCACGCAGCTCTTCAATCGCGGCCAGCGCTATGAGACGCCGAATGCGGCGGAAGTGCTGCTGGAATACACCGAGCTGGCGCGCTCCTTCGGCATGGAGCCGGCGCTTTTCGCTAACGCCTATGTGGCGAGCCGGCCTTTCGTGACCGCGAACATCGTCGGCGCAACCACCATCGCGCAGCTCGATATGGCGCTGTCCTCGGTCGACGTCACCTGGACGGAAGAAATGCAGAAGGCGGTCGACGCCATCCACCAGCGTGTCGGCAATCCGTGCCCTTGAGCGGGAAACGTCGAGAAAAGACGGATCGTTGAGAAAAGACGAATTGCTAAAAAAGACAGGGGATAGAGCCGATGGCAGACTTTCCGATCGAGGCCGTGCGCGGCAGGTTTCCGGCGCTTTCGCTGGCCGATGACGGTCGCCGGCGCATCTATCTGGACAATCCCGCCGGCACGCAGGTGCCGCTGACGGTGGCGGACGCGGTCTCGCGCTGCCTGCTCTCGACCAACGCCAATCTGGGCGGGTTCTTTGAGACCACGGTGGCGGCCCAAAAAGTGGTCGACGCTGCGCATGCCGCGATGGCCGATTTCCTGAACGCCGCAAGCGTCGAGGAGATCGTCATCGGCGCCAACATGACGACGCTGACCTACCACATGTCGCGCACCCTCGGCCGGACGATGAAGCCGGGCGACGAGATAATCGTCACGCGCATGGACCACGAGGGCAATGTCTCGCCTTGGCTGCAGCTCGCCGAGGATCTCGGCCTGGTCGTGCGCTTCCTGCCCTTCGATGAGCGGAGCTGGCAGGTGGAGGAGACGGCGCTGAAGGCGCTGCTTTCGCAAAAGACGCGGCTTGTGGCGCTGAACTATGCCTCCAATCTCACCGGCTCGATCAACCGGGTGAAGGCGCTGACGGCGATCGCCCGGCAGGCCGGCGCGCTGGTTTATGTCGATGCCGTGCAATTCGCGCCGCACGGGTTGATCGACGTGCAGACGCTCGGCTGCGATTTCCTGATCTGCTCGGCCTATAAATTCTTCGGGCCGCATATGGGCATATTGTGGGGCCGGCGCGACGTCGTCGACGCGCTCCAGCCTTACAAATGCCGCTGCTCTTCGAATGTCCTGCCCGAGCGGTTCGAGCTTGGCACGCCGCAGATCGAGCTGATGGCCGGGCTGACAGCGGCCATCGACTATTTCGCCGATGTCGGCGCTGCCGCCGGCGAGAGCAGATCGCGGCGGCAGCGGATCGCAAAGGCGTTCGAGGTCTCGATCGCTTACGAGAAAAGGCTGGCCCGGCAATTGATCGAAGGCCTGTCCGACGTCGAGGGCCTGGTCATTCACGGCATCACCGATCCGGAACGCCTCGCCGAGCGGGTGCCGACGATTTCCTTCACCGTCGAAGGGATCGCGCCCGAGACGATCGTGCGGCAGATGAATGCCGAGAACATCTTCGTCTGGTCCGGCCACAATTATGCGTGGGAGGTCGTCCACCAGCTCGGCATACCCGCCGAGCAAGGCGTCGTGCGGATCGGCATCGCGCATTACAACACGTCGAAAGAGATCGAGGAGACGCTGGAGAGCGTGCATCGCGTGATCGCGATGCTGCGGCAGCAGCGTTCCTGAAACTGGCTAGCGCTGCTTGCTGCCGAAGCCGGCGAGAAACGCCGTCAGGTTGTCGCCCAGCGCGTCGCAGAGATAGCCCCCTTCCTGGACGATAACCGTCGGCAGGCCGAGTCCGGCAATTGCTTCGCCGATGCGCGAGAAGCCCGGCGTCGTCACCGACAGGCCGCCGAACGGATCGCCTTCGAAAGCATCAAGGCCGAGCGCCACGACCAGCGCTTCCGGCGCGAAGGCGCGGATGCGCTGGAAGGCCGTCGCCAGCGCTTCGAGGAAGGCCGCGTCGCCGGACTTGCGCGGCAGCGGCAGGTTGAGATTGTAGCCGAGGCCGGGGCCTTCGCCGCGCTCGTCGGCGTGACCCCAGAAGAACGGATAGAAGCGCACCGGATCGGCGTGCAGCGAGACGGTCAGCACATCGGGACGGGTGTAGAAGATGCCTTGCGTGCCGTTGCCGTGGTGCAGGTCGACATCGAGGATGGCGACGCGCGCTGAATTCTTCCGCAGAACCTGCGCGGCGACGGCCGAATTGTTGATGAAGCAGAAGCCGCCGGCGACATCGGCGAAGGCATGATGGCCGGGCGGGCGGCAAAGCGCATAGGCCGAAGGCGCGCCGGCCATCACCGCTTCAGCGGCTTCCACCGCGCTCCAGGCGCTCCACAGCGCGCTTTTCCATGTCTCGGCCGAAATCGGGCAGGCGGTATCGGCCATATGGTAGCCGGCCTGGCCGACCGCCGAGGCGGGATAGGAGCCGTTGCGGGCGATCGGGTGGATGTTCGGGATCACCTCCGCCGAGGCGCCCTCTATGCGCTGCCAGCGCGCAAAAATGTGCTCGAGGAAGTCCAGATATTCAGGCGTATGCACCGCCGCGATCGGGCCGAGCCCATGGTTGCCTGGGCGTTCGACCGTCAAGCCGGCCGATCTTGCGCCGGCTAACAATCGTTCGATCCGCTCCGGCTTTTCCGGGTTCGGCTGAGGCGCGCCGCTGGAGAGGAAAGCCTTCGGATCATGGCGTTTCTGCTCCTCGGCATAGAAGGCTTTCATCGTCATTCCTCCGGCGTGTCGGCAAAGGCGAAAAACGCGTCGCCGACGATCTTCTGCACCTGTTCATAGCTCGACCAGCCGATGCCCAGTTTCTCATAGAAGGCCTTGGCGGTCTCGTTATCGGTATCGACGGAGAGCCTCAGGTAGGCGCCGCCCGCCGCCCGGCACTCTTTCGCGACGCGCCGCAGCAACCTTTCGCCGACCCGGCGGCCGCGAAAACGATCCTCGACATAAAGGTCCTGCACATAGACGCCGGGACGGCCCATCCAGGTCGAGAAGATCGGAAAATGCAGGCAAAGCCCGGCGAATTCGCCGTCGATCTCGGCGATCAAGGTCGAGAAAGCGGGCCTTTCGCCGAATCCGTAGCGGCGGAGATCTTCGGGTGTCGAGGTGATTTCCTGATGCGCGCCGATATGTGTACCGAGGCGCAGCAGGGCGGCGTGGATGGTTTCAACGTCGTCGACGGTGCCGGTGCGGAGGGTGATTGGTGCCGGCATCAAAACACCTTTCTCATCCTTCCACCGGCAGGTCGAGTTCCACGGCCAGCGCCTCCAGCGAGTCGCCGATGATGGAGATCATCTCGCCTATCTGCGCGGCCGTGATGATCATCGGCGGCGCGACCATGAAATTGTCGCCGTCGACGCCGCCCTTGACCTTGCGGCCATAGATGATCAGGCCGCGCGCATAGGCGTGGTCGAGGAGGCGCTGCGTCGCCTTACTGGCCGGATCGATGGGCTTCAAAGTCTCGGGATCGGCGACCATTTCGGCGCCGGTGAGCAGGCCCTTGCCGCGCACGTCGGCGATGAAGGGAAAGCGTCTTTGCAAGCCCTTCAACTCCGCCATCAGCATATCGCCCATGGCGGCGGCGTTGGCGATCAAGTCGAGCCGGTCCATCTCGCCGAGCACGGCGAGGCCGGCGGCGCAGGCCAGCGGATTGCCGGCATAGGTGTGGCCATGCTGGAAACCGCCGGAGGCCAGCAGCGGCTCGACCAGGCGCATGGGTGCGGCCAGCGCGCCGAGTGGCGCATAGCCCGAGCCCAGGCCCTTCGAGAGAGCGACGATGTCGGGCCTGCAGTTCCAGTGGTCGCCGCCGAGGAACTTGCCTGTCCTGCCGGCGCCGCTCATCACCTCGTCATGGATCAGAAGGATGCCGTAGCGATCGCAGATTTCGCGGATGCGCGGATAATAGCTGTCAGGCGCCACCAGGGCAGCGGTCGCAGCACCGCCGATCGGCTCCATGATGAAGGCCAAAACGCTTTCAGGGCCTTCTGCGAGAATCTTTTCCTCCAGCATGTCGGCGTAGCGAAGACCGCGCTGCTCCATCGAAAGGTTGTCGCGGTCGCGCCAGGCTGTGGGCGCCGGCACCGTCGGCATCACCTTCATCATCGGCGTGAAGGTTTCGGCCAGCGCATCGTCGCCGGTGACGGAAAGCGAGCCCAGCGTGCCGCCATGATAGGAAGGGAATCGGGTGATCACCTTCCAGCGCTTGGGCTGGCCGGTGGCGACCGCCCGTTGACGGGCGAGCTTGATGCAGGATTCGGTCGCTTCGGAACCACCGGAAACAAAGAAGATGCGGTCCATGCCTTCGGGCAGCTTGCCGGCCAGCGCGCGCGCCAGCTCTTCGGCGGGCTCGTTCTCGAAATGCAGCCGGTAGGCGAAGGTGGTCTTGTCCATCTGCCGCTTCATGGCGTCGAGCACGTTGCGGTTGGAATGGCCGATATTGGCGACCATCGGCCCGCTCGAGCCGTCGATGAAGCGGCGGCCGTCCTTCGTCCAGAAATAGATGCCCTCGGCGCGGTCGACGAGCGGCCGGCGCAGGCTGGAGAGATAGAACAGATGCGACGGCGGCCGCGCTTCGGCCTCTGCTACGGGCTGGACTTCCAGTTTCGACATGTCAGGACTTTCCGAGATATCGGTCGAGAACATTTTTGGTCACGCGTTCGACCATCGCGTCCTGCCTTAGCAGGCCGGCGACCCATTCGCAGCTTCCGGCGTGGAAGACCTCGCCTTTGCCGCGCGGGAAATTGACGATCATGCCGTTGCCGCGCTTGACCTTGTCGAGATTGGCGTCGCTCGCCTCGCCGAACAACGTCTCGGCGGTGAAGCGGCCATCCTCGTCGGCGAGGAACTGGTCCTCGATCGGGATCTCAGCGCTTTCCTCGACCTGGCTCGCCATGCCGACCGCCAGCACCTGCAAGCCGTCCGGCGCGCCGCTGGTCGCGGTCGGGTAGGGCAGGCCGCCACGGATCTCGAAATCGAGGCCGTCGACTTCATAGCCATAGACATGGCTGTCGGCGCCGAGCAGGTCGCCATAATAGATGCCTGTGCCGACGAAGGCCCAATGCTCCGGCCGGTAGACTGGGAAGCCGCGCACGCCGCGCGGCGCGCAGCCGCCCCAGCCGGCATAGATGCCTCGGGTCGCATTGAGGCCGAAGGTGGCGCTGCCTGGACGGCCGATCTCGGGCGCTTCCCAGGAATTGGTGGCGCGGGTGACGTCGCCGCCGCGATAGGCCGGGTCTTCCGCGCGCGCCTTGTATTTGTAGCAGACCTGGCGGCGGCCTTGGTCCTCCAGCCTCGTCTGCCACATGAAATTGCCGGCGAAGCGCGCCGCATGCCCGCCGCGCTCGACATAATTGTCGACGGCGTCGCGCATCTCCCAGGTCCAGTATTCGTCGTGGCCGACGAAGACGACGCAGTCGTAGCCGTCGAGGATTTCGGGCGAGAAATGGAGCTCGTGCTGGCTGGCGAGATCGACCTGATAGCCGGCGCGCTCGGCGAAGCGGAAGAAATGGCTGTCATAGCTCGCCCAGCCCGAAGAGGCATATTTCTTCGAATGTCCAGTGGCGAAGGCCCACTCCATATGCGGATAGCGTGGCACGGTCTTCGGCGGCACCGCCACTTCCAGCGGCACGCGCGGCGCATCCTTGGGCAGCACCACGAAGCCGCGGCACCAGGGGCGCTCAATCGACACCGTCGTCGCGTACTGGTCGCGGTTCGGACCGGTGATGCCCTGATAGTGGTTGGAGCCGCCCCAGGTGTTGTAGGCGAGCCAGGTGCCGGTCGCGGCGACCTGCAGCAGGCGGCCGGGCTTGCGGCCGGGCAAGGGTGTGACGATGAAGAGATGATGGCTGTGGATCGGCGTGCCGTCGCGGCCTTCGGCCGAGAGCGTCACGCGGTAGGCGCCGGACAGCCAGTCGTCGCCGACACGGAATTCGAACGAAGCCTCCCAGCCGCAGCCGTCGACAGAGCATTGGTCGGGCGTATCTTGCCAGCGCGCCGACAGCCCCGCTCCCTCGAAGACTTTTGTTTCGCTATCGCCGTCGCGAATGACGTCAAGGCTGAATTGCGGCGCCGTCGAACTGACAAAAAGCGTGACCAGCTCCCCCGGACGAAAGGAAAACCGGTCGCTGTATGCCCAGATTTCACCGCGCTCACCGTCCATGCCCGGCCATTCGTAATAGTGGCCGCGCACCGCTTCACGGCGCTGTTCGGGCGTGAGCCCGAAATCGGGGAATTCGGTGGGCAGTTGCGTCAAGGAACACCTGAGATCACGAGGCCATCATTGAGACCATCGGCCGGCCAAGCGTCAAATGGAAAGCATCGGGCCAGCGTGCCCTTGCGCTTGGCGATGTCCGGCAAACGAGTTACTTCATTCTTAGGCGACGTTTCAACGCCGGGAGCCGACATGCTGCGTGTGCAAAAGGTCAAGGTCGACGACATCTATGTGCCGACGGCAAGGCGCAAGACGCTGCATCCCGAGACCGTGCGCCATCTCGCCGAGGATATTCTCGAAAATGGCATGAAGACGCCGATCCAGGTGCGGCACGACGGCAAGCGCCACATCCTTGTCGAGGGGCTGCATAGGCTCGAAGCCGCGAAGTGGCTCGGCGAGACCACGATCGACGCCTATCTCGTGCAGGCCAAGCGCCACTGATTTCTCGGTAGGGGGCGGGGCCTATCACCGTTAGCGATCGCGTTTCATCAACGCTTTTTGATTGACGCTGCCGTGCCTGCAGTTAAAGCGTGCCGCTATTCCAGGAACAGGAAGCTTACTATGGCAAAGTATGAGGGCGGATGCCTGTGCGGCGCGGTGCGCTACAAGGCCGAAGTTGAACCGGTCAACGAACGCGTCTGCCATTGCCGGATCTGCCAGAGAGCGATCGGTGCCGCCTTCAATGCACGGCTTCTGTTTCGCATCGACGACGTGACCATCGACGGGCCGGTGGCGACAATCAATTCCACGCCGGACCTCAAGCGCGGTTTCTGCCCGGCCTGCGGCACGACTTTGTTCTCACGGCGGGACTCCAGGGGCATTCTCGGCGTTACCTCCGGCTCGCTCGACGATCCGTCGCTGTTCAAGCCCGACATGCATTTCTGGACCGCCTCGAAGCAGCCCTGGGTGATGCTTGACGATGGCCTGCCGCAATATGAAGGCGCGCCGCCGGCCTGAGTCATTGCGACGCAGACCTGCACAAAAATTTCATCTTCGATTCACGACATAGCCGGCAAAGCGTCATTGGCGGGCCATCTTTGGCTGCCTATCTAAGCGCCATGCGGGAAGGCATCGAGGAGGCGATGGATGAGCGAGAGCATCAACACCCTGGACGAGCTTTTGAACGACCCGATGGTCCAACTCGTGATGGCGCGCGACCGCGTGCGCCCGGCCGAGCTTCGCCTGCTTCTGGAAAAGGCTCGCGAGAGGGCGAGCGATGATTCCCGCATCGATCAGGCTTCGGTGCCGCCCGCGCATGTGGTGGCAAGAAGCTGCCTGAAGCAGTGGCTCTACCGCTGAGGCGACCCGGGTCAGCTCGAATGAGCGGGCAGGTAGCTGTAATGATTGCGCAAATAGGCGAGCTTGAAGCCGAGCCGGTCGTAGTTGCGATAGGCCGGCCCGTCGCGGTCGGGGCGCGGCGCCTCGATGTCGGCGACAAACAGTTTCGCGCCGGCGGCTATGCCGTCGCGAACCAGCCTTTCGCCAAGCATGGCGTCAAGATCGAAGCTCGGCGCCATGATTCCCGGCACCGGCGCGTCGAGGCCGCTCCAGGCGGCACCATCTGAGATGAAGAGCGAGCGCACGGCGGCGACCGCGCCCCTGCGTTTCAGCATATAGTGACGCCAGCCCTTGCGACCGACAAGCGCCGTGAGCCAGGGCGTGGTGGGAAGCCTGTATTTGGCATCGATGAAGGAAGCCCATTCCGAAGCCGTCCAGGGCGTAACCTCCTCGACCACCAGATCGTCGACAGGGATCAGCGGGTCGCCCGGGAAAAGCGGTTCGTCCGGCAGCGGCGTCGCGTCGCGATAGATGCGCTCCCAGCCGCCCTGATGCTGCAGGCCGCGCGCTTCCAGCCAGCACCGCAGCCGCGCCGGTTCAGCATGTGGATTGGTATAGAACCACGGCCGCCTGATGCCGGCTTCGCGGTAATGCGCGAGCAACGTGTCGACCTGTTCTTCCGTCGCCGGACCATCGACGCCGATATTCTTCACGCAGTTGAAATGGATGAACGGGATCGTCGTGCAGGTGGTCCAGACGAGATCGCCGTCGCTCGCGATCGAAAGCCCTTGCCGGGCCGCGAAATCCGCCGGCGCCGCTTCATACAGATCGAGCCAGGCAGCGACTTCGGCGCGCTCGATGGCCCGGCTGGTATCACGCGACACCTCCTCGATCGCGATTTCGGCAGCATGCGTTTCCGGTGGCGTGACCGGCTCCAATTCCGACAGGGCGGCGGTCGACATCGTGATGCTCCTCCGATTTGCCTTACAGTGTAAGATTAGCGGAGGATAATATGGCGGCGCCAGTTGTCAAGCGGGATTAGCGGCACCTTACAAATCCGTGAGTTGGAATCACGCTATCGTGAGGCTAAGCCTGTCTTCCAGGCTTTTCGAATGACGATTCACTTTTGCCTCGGGCCGGGGCGCTGGGAAAAGGATTGAAATGACCGACGTCTGCACTCAAGGACTGGATACCGGCTTTGTCGGCCTGGGTTATGCCAAGGTGGCGTTTCTGGGCATCGTGCAAGGCATCACCGAATTGCTGCCGATTTCGTCGACCGCGCATATGCGCATCGTGCCGGCCGTGCTCGGCTGGCAGGATCCCGGCTCGGCCTTCTCGGCCGCCATGCAACTGGCGGCGCTGGCGGCGGTGGTCAGCTATTTCTGGAGCGATGTCAGGGACGTGCTGTTCGGTTCGCTGACTGCGATCTCGCGCCGCGATTTCAGCGACCGCTATTTCCGCCTCGCGATCAGCATCGTGCTTGCCACCGTCCCGATCGTCATTGCCGGCCTTGCGCTTTCCAGCGTGCTCAACGCCTGCAACTCGCCGCTGCGCGGGCTGGCCGTCATCGGCTGGGCGTGTATCGCCATGGCGATCCTTCTGGCGCTCGCCGAGATCTTCGCCAGCCACAAGCTCGCGCTGCGCCAGGCATCGATCCTCGACGCGCTGCTGGTGGGCGTCGCCCAGGTCGGCGCGCTTATTCCCGGCGTCTCCCGCTCGGGCTCGACGCTGACGGCGGCGATGGGACTGGGCTTCGCCCGGCCGGAGGCAGCGCGCTTGTCATTCCTGCTCGGCCTGCCGGCCATCGCGCTGGCCGGCCTCAAGGAGCTCTATGAACTGCACAAGGTGCATCTCGACGCACATGGCTGGTCGATCCTGGCCGTCGGCCTAGTCGTCGCCTCGATCTCGGCTTTCTTCGCGATATGGGGGCTGATGCGCGTGCTCGAGCGCTTCTCCGCCTGGCCGTTCGTCGTCTATCGCGGCCTGCTCGGCGTGGTGCTGCTGCTAGGCCTGGCACTAGGATGGCTGTCCTAACAGATCCGGCACTGCCGGCCGCTCGCGCGCAAAGCGCGCGCCGGCTCGCGGGATTTCTCTCCTGCCTGGTTCTCGTGATGCCGCTGGCCGACGCGAATGGGCTGGGCCGCCAATGGCAAGCCGGCCAGTATTCCTTCTCGGACGAACTGGGCGGCTTTCTGATCCGGTCCGTCTCCGGCGCGGGAACGAGATCCGATCCGGTTGTCCTCGGCGAGGAATTGGAGTCGGCCGACCCCGTCATTCTGACGATTCGCGCGCGGCAGCCAACGGCCAATTTCACTGAGGGAATCCTCTACCTGCGCATCGTGGCGCTCAACGGCAGCGGATACCCGTGGGTGGATTTCATGTTCGAGCTTCAGTCGATACTGAACCAGCCAAGCGTGTTCGGCGACGGCCTGTCCTTCGACCAGACCCATACCCCGTCCGACTTCATCTCATCCGACAGTTTCGTGCGATATGATCGCCAGCTTGAACCTTTCGATCGCCTTCGGTTTCTCGATGGCCATGTGGACATACATCGTCAGGCAAGCTTTGAATTCCTCATCACCGATTTCAATCCCAAGAGCGTCTTTTATCTGCTGCAGGACCCGGGTATTCCGGCCTCCTGACGATCTGGCCCTCTTAGGCGGCAATCGCCGGAAGAGGCGAGTTGCCTATTCGTCTCAAAGACCCACTCAGCTATTGGTACGCTCATGGATCTTTCGACGTTGCTGCACTCGCTGCCCTTGCTGATGATGCTGGTGAAATCCGCGGTGCCTGCAGCCGTCGGCGCCGGCATGGGCTTTGGCCAATGGCTGGCCGCGCTGCCGCCCTGCCGCAACCAGGTTTTTGAGAACGCGACCTATCTGGTCTGCGAGGCCGATCCGAAGCATTTTTCCATCGAGCTGTTCTGGAAGAACAAGGATGGCGAGCTCTACCGGTCGCTGCACAATCTGCGCAGCGCACAGCAGGCGACGGGACGCACCCTGCTCTTCGGCCTCAATGCCGGCATGTATCACCCCGATCTCGCGCCGGTCGGGCTCTATGTCGAACGCGGCGAGCAGGTCACGCCGGCGAAGACCGGATCGGGGATCGGCAATTTCTCCATGCAGCCCAACGGCATCTTCTATCTCAGCGACGGCAAGGCCGGCGTTCGCGCGACCAGGGATTACCTCAAGCATCCGCCGCGCGTCGATTACGCCACGCAATCCGGGCCGATGCTGGTCATCGACGGCAAGCTGCATCCGAAATTCCAGGCAGACGGCACCTCGCGCAAGATCCGCGATGGTGTGGGCGTGCGCGCGGACGGTGTCGCGGTCTTCGCGATCTCGGATGACGTCGTGACCTTCCACGAATTCGCGCGGCTGTTCCGTGACCGGCTTGGCTGCCCGAACGCGCTCTTCCTCGACGGCTCGATCTCGAGCCTCTATGCGCCCGGGATCGGCCGCAACGACGATTTCTGGAATCTGGGGCCGATGATCGGCGTGTTCAGGCATTAGCCGAGAGCCACTTCGGCGCCACTCCGAATCATCCGGCCGCGCCAAAAGTAAATTTTGATTCAAACTTTGTTGGTAATTTCTCATTAGGAATGGCGTTTCCGGCGGCGCTGTTCCTGCCTTCGGTCTGTTTTGTTTTGCGTACAGGTCAAGATGCGGATTTTTGGCGTCGTCAGTTTCGTGCTCGCATCGCTTTGCCTTGCCGGCTGCTCGTCCACGTCGGGCGTCGATGCCTTGCAGATGCCGTCCAACGAGACGACGAGCTCGGTTGTGCGGCCAAGCGCGCCGGTGTCGAAGGGCATTAGGACCGCCGTCACCGAAAGAACCGTCGAGACCGCGTCGATGTCGGGCGCCGCGCGCATCAAGCCGCCGGCGCCGCTGCTCGACGAGGCTAACGCGAGCGCTGACAACGAAAGTCCGCGCCCCGGCGACGAAAATTCGCGCCCCGGCGAAGAGAACTCGCGCCCATTCGGCCTTGCCGAGGAGGAGACGGTGAACTTCCCGGCGGCCGATCTGCCGGACAGCGTCGAGCCGCCGGTGCAGGAGGCAGCGCTCGTCTCGCCGCCGAAGCGGCTCTCGCGCGCCGCGCCCGCCATGCTTGCCGGTCCGGTCACCCGCTATGCGTTCCGCGACGCCAAGCCGATCAATTTCGGCCGTGCTTCGCCGCGCCATCTGGCCGTGCACGGCGTCGACGTCTCGCGCTGGCAGGGCAACATCAATTGGGGGAAGCTGCGCGCCCAGGGCGCCAATTTCGCCTATATCAAGGCGACCGATGGCGGCGATCATCTCGACCCGATGTTCATGAAGAACTGGCGCAACGCCGATGCCGCCGGGCTGAAGCGCGGCGCTTATCATTTCTTCTACTGGTGCCGCACCGCGGGCGAGCAGGCCGACTGGTTCATCCGCAATGTGCCCAAGGTCGACGGCGCGCTGCCGCCGGTCATCGACGTCGAGTGGAACGGCGACTCTTCGTGCAGACGCAAGCCGTCGCGCGACAAGGTGCTGGAAAAAATGCAGGTGTTCATGGACAGGCTGGAGCGCCATTACGGCCAGCGGCCCATCATCTACACCAGCCCCGATTTCTATCGCGACAATCTGCGCGGCGCTTTCCCGGATTACCCGTTCTGGCTGCGCGCGGTGGCCGCGCATCCGTCAAAGGTCTATCCGGGCCGCAAATGGCTGTTCTGGCAGTATTCCGGCTCCGGCCTGTCGCATGGCGTGAGCGGCCGCATCGACCTCAACGTCTTCCATGGGGACGAGCGCCAATGGCGCGCCTGGCTGGGCGGTGGCGGGCAGATGGTGGCCGACGCGGATTGAGGCGAATCTTCCCCTTCTCCTATGGGAGAAGGGAAAAGCGCTCACGCCTCGCCCCGCGCGGTCGTCATACTCGGGCTTGACCCGAGGATCCATTCCGTGACCTCGGTGAAGCGTACAACGGAGCAGAATTCTGCATTGCTGCAACGCTTCAAAGTCACGGAATCGATTCTAGGGTCTGCGCGCGTCGCTTCGCTCCTTGCTCCGCCCTAGAATGACGAAGCAGAAGGGGCGTCGCCACACAATGCCTCATTGATCATCGCCTCGATATTATAACTATCCGGATCGAGCACGAAGCATGCGTAGTAATGTTCCGCATAGTTCGGACGCGGCCCGGGCGCGCCATTGTCGGCGGCGCCGGCATCGAGCGCCGCGCGGTAGAATGCATCGACCTCAGCCTTGCTCTTTACCCGGAAGGCGACATGCAGATGGGTGAGCGGCGGCTTCTCGGCCGTGCGTTGGATCTCGAACAGGCAGCCATTGCCGACGTCGAAGGCCCAGAACACGCCCTCCTTGCCGAAGGCGAGGCGATAGCCTAACGGCGCAAAAGCCCGTTCGTAGAAGAGCTTGCTCTTGGCGAGGTCGCTCACTTCGATGGTGATGTGGTCGATCATGAATATTTCGAAACGATCGCGACCAAGCAGCTCGGCATCGGTGCCAGGAAGCAGCTACGCCTCTACATACTCCGCCAAGCTGACGCCTTTCGGCACATCCAGCCCGTCAGCACGCAGACCTTCGATGTGGAAGCGGATCGCATCACGGATTTCAGTTTCCACCTCAGCCACCGTAGCCCCGATGGCTATGCAGCCTAGCAGGTCAGGCACATATGCTGAAAAATTGCTTCCGGCTTTTTCGATCACCACGGCGTAGCGCATGCCATCTCTCCTTAACGCCGCATCAAGTGCCGTTCGACGTTCTCAGGTCGCTTGCAGGGAGGTTCAGAGCAGTTCTATTTCGACGCCTGATAATCTCGTATTTTCAGCATCTCGACTCTTTTGGATATTGTTGCCGCAGCAGCTGCAATATTTTGTGGGACGCCTGTCAAGTCGGCAAGGTTTTGAATGTCTTCCCTATTCTTAAATGCGACATAAGGAGGCACAAGGAAATGTCGAGCGAATATATCGGCCTGATCTTCAATGCTTGAAAGAGAATTACTTGCCAATATCTGCTTTTCGTATCCGAGCAGGTTGCGCTGCATTGAGCCTTCAATCTTCATATGCAGAAGAAAATGACCTAATTCATGGGCTAGAATACGACGGCAATCTCTGTCGCCTTCGCATGCTGCGTCGTAGATCGTTTCGCGGACAAAAATACGAGGTGGATCAATCGTGGTTTCGGCCGTGTTTTTCAGCTCGATATCGCGTCTTATTATCAAGCGAAAATCAGGAACAAAGTCTATGATCCGGAACTCAAGTATCTCAATAATATCTACATAAGTTTTGTCGGCGATGCCGAACGTGGCTCGAAATTGGTGCGCACGTTCGGCAATTTCCAGTTCATTCAGTGACTCTGGGTTGAACCGGTCCAAGGACTTCATTACGGGCTCCCGACCGCGTTTCGCTAAATCACAGGACGCGCTTAATTTGATCGTCCTGTTGCGGCTTCGGTCCGAGCATAGCTTCGAGAAACTCATGCGGCACGCCAAAAAGCTGCGCACAGCAATCAATTATATGATCTGATGGCCAAACTTCCCCGTTTTCCACGCTAGTCACATAGGAGCTGCGGACTCCTAACTTTTCCCCAAGTTGATGTTGCGACCAACGCTGGCCGCGCCGCTGGCGGTGAATAAAAGCACCGAATTTATGCAAGCCAGGCTCGCTCATTTCATGCTCCAGTGGATAGGTTGATTTTCAGGCGACTGAAGGCTCAAATTTCCTCAGCTGCACCCGCTGGTCGAGCCACACGTGTCGCACTTCTCGCAGGTGCCGTTCCGCACCATGGTGAAGTTGTGGCACTCGGAGCATTCGTTGCCGGTATAGCCCTGGAGCAGCGACTGCTGGCGCCTTGTCGCGGCGAGCTTCTTTGCCTCGGCGGCCTCGTTGGCGGCGGCGTCGGTGAATAAAGCCTCAGTGCCACCGGCGGCTTCGGCTTCTTCTTCCACCATATCCTCGGCCAGTTCCCTGGCGCGCTCCTCATAGTCGCGCTTGTAGGCGAGCGCCTCGTCGCTGGCGGGCTTCAGCGCCAGCACGTTGGAGCCGGCGAAGGCCGTCGGCGCCGCGCGGGCAGGGGCCGTGGTAGGGGCTGAGCCGCCAAAGCCCTTGGGCTCTGAGCCGATGCCGGACACCAGCTTCACCGGCGAGGCGCCGCGATAGAGGCCCTTGGAGAAGGGCGTCGCCTTGCCTTCGGTGATGCCGCGGCCGAGTGCCGTCTTGTCGAAGTCCGATTGGTCGACATGGGCGAGGTCGTGGCGGCCGAGATAGGAGACGGCGAGCTCGCGGAACACGTAGTCGAGGATCGACGTCGCGTTCTTGATCGCGTCGTTGCCCTGCACCATGCCGGCCGGCTCGAACTTGGTGAAGGTGAAGGCTTCGACATATTCGTCGAGCGGCACGCCATATTGCAGGCCGAGCGAGATCGCGATGGCGAAGTTGTTCATCATCGCGCGGAAGGCAGCACCCTCCTTGTGCATGTCGATGAAGATCTCGCCCAGGCGACCGTCGTCGAACTCGCCGGTCCTGAGATACACCTTGTGGCCACCGACGACGGCCTTCTGCGTGTAGCCCTTGCGGCGGTTCGGCAGTTTTTCGCGGTCGCGGTAGAGCCGCTCGATGACGCGCTCGACGATCTTTTCCGTCACCTGCACCGCGCGCTGCGCGGCAGGCGCGGCGATCAGCTGCTCGACCGCCTCGTCCTCATCCTCGTCGTCATCGGCGAGCAGCGAGGCGTTGAGCGGCTGCGACAGTTTCGAGCCGTCGCGATAAAGCGCGTTCGCCTTCAGCGCCAGCTTCCAGGACAGCATATAGGCGTTCTTGGCGTCCTCGACCGTCGCCTCATTCGGCATGTTGATGGTCTTGGAGATGGCGCCCGAGATGAAGGGCTGCGCCGCCGCCATCATCAGGATGTGGCTCTGGATCGAGAGCGAACGCTTGCCGATCTTGCCGCAGGGGCTGGCGCAATCGAACACCGGCAGGTGCTCGGCCTTGAGGAAGGGCGCGCCTTCGAGCGTCATGGCACCGCAGACATGAATGTTGGCGGCGTCGATGTCCTTTTTCGAGAAGCCCAGAGCCGGCAGCATCTCGAACGAGACGTCGCTAAGCTGCTCATCGGTGAAGCCGAACGTGTCCTTCACCCAGTCGGCGCCGAGCGTCCACTGGTTGAACACGAACTTGATGTCGAAGGCCGACTTCAGCGCCGCATTCAGCGCCGCGATCTTCTCGTCGGTGAAGCCCTTGGCTTTCAGCGTCGAGGGGTTGATGCCGGGCGCCTGATTGAGGTTGCCATGACCAACCGCATAGGCCTCGATCTCGGCGATCTGGCTTTCGGAATAGCCCAGCGTCCTGAGCGCCTCCGGCACGGCGCGGTTGATGATCTTGAAGTAGCCGCCGCCGGCGAGCTTCTTGAACTTCACCAGCGCGAAGTCGGGCTCGATGCCGGTGGTGTCGCAATCCATGACGAGGCCGATCGTGCCGGTCGGCGCAATCACCGTCGCCTGCGCGTTGCGGTAGCCATGCTCCTCGCCGAGCTCGATGGCGCGGTCCCAGGCGGCGCGGGCATGCTCGGCCAGCGCCTGCTGCTTGAGATCGGCAGCGACCAGCGGCACCGGATTGACGGCGAGCTTCTCGTAGCCGTCCTTGTCTCCGTAAGCGGCGCGGCGGTGATTGCGCATGACGCGCAGCATGTTCTGGGCGTTGCGGTCATAGTCCGGGAAGGCGCCGAGCTCGGCGGCCATTTCGGCCGAGGTCGAGTAGGCGACGCCGGTCATGATCGCCGTGAGCGCTGCACAGATCGCGCGACCTTCGTCGGAGTCATAAGGGATGCCCGAGGTCATCAAGAGGCCGCCGATATTGGCGTAGCCGAGGCCGAGCGTGCGGTATTCGTAGGAGAGCTTGGCGATTTCCTTGGACGGGAACTGCGCCATCATCACCGAGATTTCGAGCACGACGGTCCACAGGCGAACGGTGTGCTCATAAGCCGCGATGTCGATCGCGCCGTCTTGCCTGCGGTAGGGCAAGAGGTTGATCGAGGCGAGATTGCAGGCCGTGTCGTCGAGGAACATGTATTCCGAGCACGGGTTGGAGGCTCGGATCGCACCGGCGGAAGCGCAGGTGTGCCAATCGTTCATCGTCGTGTTGAAATGCAGGCCCGGATCGGCGGAAGCCCAGGCGGCGTAGCCGATCTTTTCCCACAGATCGCGCGCCTTCAGCGTCTTCAGCACCTTGCCGTCCTTGCGGGCGGTGAGCTGCCAGTCGCCATCGGCCTCCACGGCGCGCAGGAAATTGTCCTTCAGCGACACCGAATTGTTGGAGTTCTGGCCGGAGACGGTGAGATACGCATCCGAATCCCAGTCGGTGTCGTAGGTCTTGAACGACATCGAGGTGTAGCCCTGGCGGGCGAACTGGATGACGCGATAGATGTAGTTCTCCGGCACGGCGTCCTTCTTGGCTGCCTTGATCTCGCGCTTCAGCGCGGTGTTCAAAGCCGGGTCGAAGCAGTCGTCGCCATTGCCTTCGCAATTGACGCAGGCCTTCATGATCGCTTCGAGATGCTTCTTGACGATCTTCGAGCCGGTGACCAGCGAGGCGACCTTCTGCTCCTCATTGACCTTCCAGTCGATGAAGTCTTCGATATCCGGATGGTCGGCGTCGACGATGACCATTTTTGCCGCGCGGCGCGTCGTGCCGCCGGACTTGATGGCGCCCGCCGCGCGGTCGCCGATCTTGAGGAAGCTCATCAGGCCGGACGAGCGGCCGCCGCCGGACAGCTTCTCGCCCTCGCCGCGCAGCATGGAGAAGTTCGAGCCGGTGCCGGAACCGTATTTGAACAGGCGCGCCTCACGCACCCACAAATCCATGATGCCGCCCTCGTTGACGAGATCGTCCTGCACGCTCTGGATGAAGCAGGCATGCGGCTGCGGATGCTCGTAAGCCGACTTCGACTTGGTCAGCTTGCCGGTGAAGGGATCGACATAGAAGTGGCCTTGGCTCGGGCCGTCGATGCCGTAGGCCCAGTGCAGGCCGGTGTTGAACCATTGCGGCGAGTTCGGCGCGACGCGCTGGGTGGCGAGCATATAGGCAAGCTCGTCGCGGAAGGCGCGCGCGTCTTCCTCCGACTTGAAGTAGCCGCCCTTCCAGCCCCAATAGGTCCAGGTGCCGGAGAGGCGATCGAAGACCTGGCGGGCGTCGGTTTCCGAACCGTAGCGCTCGGCCTCGGGCAGCTTGGCGAGCTCGGCCTCGTCGGCGATCGAGCGCCACAGGAAGGAGGGGACGTCGTTCTCTTCGACCTTCTTCAGCCGCGCCGGCACGCCGGCCTTGCGGAAATATTTCTGCGCCAGGATGTCGGCCGCGACCTGGCTGAACTGCGCCGGCACATCGATGTTGTCGAGGCGGAACACCACCGAGCCGTCCGGATTCTTGATCTCCGACAAAGCCTTGCGGAATTCGATCTCCGCATAGGCTGATTGCTCTGGCTTGGTGAAGCGACGCTCGATGCGCATTGGTCCGGTCCCTTTGTATCTACATATAGCGCTTTTCTCCGGGAATCTCTGCCCCGCAAAACGAAAAGCGCAGTCCGCCGTTTGCCGGCATCGCAGGCGACGCCGGCACTCTCCTCGTCGCGGGCACCGCCATGCAGACAGCAAAACGCCTTGCCAGGCTTTTGCCCGGGCTGCAGGCAGAACCCCCGCGGGTCCCTCAACTGAAACTTTGGTCGATTCCCTCGGAAGAGGGAGGTTCACACTATCTAGGGTCCAGCCTGCCTGCAAACACTAAATATAGTGTTAACAGATCATTTTTTCCAGGCCGGCAATTCTCCCTTTCGCCCACCCAAGCCCTAACGATCCCAACGCTTCCGCCGGCCTCGTGAAGGGGCGGAATGTGGCCAAAAACGCACAAAATCCGGGAAAAAAGACCGGCCTCTAAACTCTCCGGTCACGCCCGCTACAGGAGCGCATGGCCCATAAAAAGCGACTCGTTCCGAGCCGTCAAGGATTCGTTTTTGTAGCTTTTGTGACCCCAACATCTTGTGTGTCACATATGTGGATAACGGGGACATAAGAGGCCCGGGTTTGCCGGCGCTTGACGAGCTTCGTCCGGCCGCCGCGAAGCGCGTCAGGCCAGCGGCTTTTCATTTTAGCTGGCTTGCACTATCTCTTGCGTTCGCGCGGGGGCGCGCCTTGTCAACACCAAAACCATCCGCTACGCCCCGCTCATGACAGTTACCGTACGTTTTGCCCCATCGCCGACCGGCCGCATCCATATCGGCAATGCGCGCACCGCGCTGTTCAACTGGCTTTTCGCCATGAACAATAAGGGCCGTTTCATCCAGCGCTTCGACGACACCGATATTGCCCGCTCGAAGCAGGAATATGCCGATTCCATTCTTTACGACCTGCATTGGCTGGGCATCTTTCCGGATGTCACCGAATATCAGTCGCGCCGCTTCGAGATCTATGACGCGGCGGTCGAGCGATTGAAGACGGCACGCGTGCTCTATGCCTGCTACGAGACGCCCGAAGAACTCGATCTGCGCCGCAAGGTGCGCCGCACGCGCGGCCTGCCGCCGGTCTATGGCCGCGAGGCGCTGACGCTGACGCCGGAGCAGGTGGCGGAATACCAGTCGGACGGACGCAAGCCGCACTGGCGTTTCCTGCTGCCCAATTTCACGAGCGATCCGTTGCAGCCGGAGCGCACCGAAGTGCATTGGAATGATCTGGTGCGCGGCGAGGAGACGGTCGACCTCGCCTCGCTGTCGGACCCCGTGCTGGTGCGCGAGGACGGCACCTATCTCTATACGCTGCCTTCCGTGGTGGACGACATCGAGATGGGCGTCAGCCATGTCATCCGCGGCGACGACCACGTCACCAACACCGGCGTGCAGATCGCCATCTTCAAGGCGCTCGGCGCCGAGCCGCCGGTCTTCGGCCACCACAATTTGCTCACCACCGTATCGGGCGAGGGGCTGTCGAAGCGCACCGGCGCGCTGTCGATCGAAAGCCTGCGCGAGGACGGCATCGAGCCGATGGCCGTCGCATCGCTAGCCGTGCTCGTCGGCACGTCGGAAAATGTCACCGCCGCGCACGACCTCAATGAGCTTGCCGGCCATTTCGATCCGGCGGCGACCTCCAAGTCCGCCTCGAAATTCGACCCGGACGAGCTCTTCGTGCTCAACCGCACGCTGATGCATCATATGCCGTTCGAGGAGGCGCGCGACCGGCTGATCGTGCTTGGCATTTCCGGCGACAAGGCCGAGCCGTTCTGGCTGGCGGTGCGTGGCAATCTCGACCGGCTGTCGGACGCGGTCGCCTGGTGGCGCATCCTCAACGAGGGTCCGCAAGAGCCGGCCGACTTTTCCGGCGAGGACCGCGATTTCCTCGATCAGGCGTTCGAACTGCTGCCGGAGGAGCCGTGGAACGGCACGGTCTGGAAGGACTGGACCGGCAAGATCAGGGAAGCGACCGGGCGCAAGGGCAAGCCGTTGTTCATGCCGCTACGGCTGGCGCTCACCGGGCGGACTTCGGGGCCGGAGCTTTCAGATCTATTGCCGCTGATGGGTCGGGAAGGAACGCTGGCCCGACGACCCTGACCTTGCGCTGATCCGGCGGCAACGCCGAGACCGGCGACACCGGCGCCTTGGTGGTCAGCCGCTTGATCGCGTCCAGGTCGAGCCCGCCTTCGGCATTGGCGAGCGTTTCGGGATCGGCACCCGGATCGGGCTTGACCGCCGGCATGGGAACGAAGGGCGCTGCCTGGCCGTTGGGCCTCGACTGTTCGGGATTGGGCGGGTTGCCGCCGATGATGATGAAATTGCCGGCCTGCGGGTTGCAGCCGCAACTCGGCGGGCGCGAGTAATTGGCCTGCTTATAGAGATAGGCGGTCGGCAGCTCGCTGTAGGGGTGCCCGGTGACCGAGGAGGTCATCGAACCCGAATCGTCGTCCATTCCGCGCGAATAGAAGACTTGCATCTCGGTGCCGGGGCAGCTCGATTCGCAATTCTTCTGGTCGCGTTCGAAATCGCCGACGGAAGCGGCATTGGACATCGGGAAGAAATAGCCGTCGCAGGTGCGCACGCACATGGTGTGGAACTCGCCGCCCAATTGCGGCAGGTCCATGCCGTCCGGCTGGTTGATGACACGGCGGAAGTTGCGCTCGCTGGGATCGTCGGACGGCACGTCGGCCGTGTCCGGAACGTCGGGAGCATCAGGCGTTTCGAGCTGCTCATCCCGGCGGCCGAAAAGCTGCTCGAACAGATTGCCGCCGCCATTGTCGCGGGAAGCCTCCCGAAGCGGCGCGCGGCGCGGCGCGATCTCGTCGTCGCGGCAGTTATTGGCATCGAGCGCCGCGAGGATGCGGCCGCGGTCGCGCCGGGTGCCGCCGCCCGCGGCCAGCCGCTCGCGCTTGGCCTGCAATGAGTCGAGGTTGGCGTTCATGCGCTCTATCGAGGCGTTGATCGCGGCGCATTGGCCGACATTGCGCGAAAACAGGGTGAAGCCGCAACCGGCGTCGCTTGCCCGGCCGCGGGCCTTGGCAAGCTGCTCGCGCTGCCTGGCGATCGCGTCGTCATATTTGCGGACGAGACCCGGCCCTCCGCCGCCACCGCGCGTCGCGGCGAGTTCGGCTTCGAGTTGCCGGCATATGCGAGAAGCCGCCTGGGATTGTGTGAGGGTGACAGCTGAACATGCAAGCGCTGCAAGCAGCGTCGCAAGATGCATCAGCGTCGACCCCTTCATCCGCCTGGAATCCCGATTGCCCGTGGCCGGAAAACTACCGCGTTCGTGGTTAACTGTTCCCTAGTTTGCAACCCGACACAATTGTGCTTGGGCGCGTAGCCTCAATTCACGGCGACCAGCGCCTGCGCCTTATGCGCGGCCTCGACAACGGCAAGCGCGGTCATGTTGACGACACCTCGCGAGGTGACCGACGGCGTCAATATGTGCGCGGGCTTGTCGGTGCCGAGCAGGATCGGTCCGACATGCAGCGCGTCCATCATGGCGCGCAGCGCCGTCAGCGTGATGTTGGCGGAATCGAGGTTCGGGAAAACCAGCAGATTGGCTTCGCCGTTCAGCCGCGAATGCGGGTAGACGCGTTGGCGCAGATGCTCCGAAAGAGCGGAGTCGGCATGCATCTCGCCATCGCACTGCAGATCAGGGGCGATGCGCGCCAGGATCGCCGCGGCCTGGCGCATCTTCAGCGCGCCGGGTGAATCGCGGGAGCCGAAATCCGAATGCGACAGAAGCGCTGCCTTCGGCTCGATGCCGAAGCGCTGGATTTCCTCGGCCGCGAGCACCGTCATTTCGGCGATTTCTTCCGCCGTGGGATCGACCGAGACATGCGTGTCGGTGAGGAAGATGATGCCGCGCTGCGAGATCAGCATCGACAATGTCGACAGGTCGCGGTCCTTGATGCCGGCGCGCGGCCCGATGATCAGCGTGACATTGCGCAGATGCCGCTCGAAGCGGCCCTCGAGGCCGCAAATCATGGCATCCGCATCGCCGCGCTTCAGCGCAAGCGCGGCGATCACCGTATTGTTGGTGCGCACCATGGTGCGGGCGGCTTCCGTCGTGATACCGCGGCGGCCGGCAAGCTCGATCAAAAGGTCGACATAGTGGCGATAGCGCGGATCGTCTTCCGGGTTGATCAGGCCGAAATCGACGCCGGGCCGGATGCGCAAGCCGTAACGCTTCAGGCGGACCTCCACGACATGCGGACGGCCGATCAGGATCGGCTCGGCAATGCCTTCCTCCAGCACCACCTGGGCGGCGCGCAGCACGCGCTCGTCCTCGCCGTCGGCATAGATGACGCGCTTGGCGCTGGAAGCCTTGGCGGAGGAGAACACCGGCTTCATCACCAGGCCGGAGCGGAAGACGAAGCGGTTGAGCTTGTCGATATAGGCGGCGAAGTCGGCGATCGGCCGCGTCGCGACGCCGGTTTCGCAGGCAGCCTTCGCTACTGCCGGCGCGATGCGCAGGATCAGGCGCGGATCGAAGGGCGAGGGGATCAGGAAATCGGGGCCGAACATCGGCGTCTCGCCGGAATAGGCGCGCGCCGCGACGTCGGAAGGCTCCTCACGGGCAAGGGCTGCGATCGCCCGCACGGCCGCCATCTTCATCTCCTCGTTGATGGCGCTGGCGCCGCAATCGAGCGCGCCGCGGAAGATGTAAGGAAAGCACAGCACGTTGTTGACTTGGTTGGGAAAATCCGAGCGGCCGGTGCAGATCATGGCGTCCGGCCGCGCGGCGCGCGCCACCTCCGGCATGATCTCGGGATTGGGGTTGGCCAAGGCCAGGATCAGCGGTTTCGGCGCCATGTGCTGCAAGAGCTCCGGCTTCAGCACGCCGGCGGCGGAGAGGCCGAGAAAGACGTCGGCACCGGGAATGACATCGGCCAGCGTGCGCGCCTCGGTGTCCTTCACATAAGGGTCCTTCCAGCGATCCATCTCCTCGACGCGGCCCTTATGGGCGACGCCGAAACGGTCGGTGACCCAGATGTTTTCCACCTTGGCACCGAGCGAGACCAGAAGGTTGAGGCAGGCGAGTGCTGCCGCACCCGCGCCGGAGGTGACGATCTTGATCTCGGAAATCGCCTTGCCGGCCAGTTCCAGCCCGTTGAGCACCGCTGCGGCGACGATGATCGCGGTGCCATGCTGGTCGTCGTGGAAGACCGGAATGCCCATGCGTGCCTTCAGCCGCTCCTCGACTTCGAAACATTCCGGCGCCTTGATGTCCTCCAGGTTGATGCCGCCGAAGGTTGGCTCGAGCGCGGCCACCGTCTCGACCATGCGCTCGATCTCCGGCGCGTCGATCTCGATGTCGAAGACGTCGATGCCGGCGAACTTCTTGAACAGCACCGCCTTGCCTTCCATCACCGGCTTGGAGGCGAGCGGGCCGATATTACCCAGTCCCAGAACGGCGGAACCGTTGGAGACGACGCCGACGAGATTGGCGCGGGCGGTGTAGTCGGCGGCGGTGGCGGGATCGTCACGGATTTCGAGGCAGGGCGCGGCCACGCCCGGCGAATAAGCAAGGGCCAGGTCGCGCTGGTTGCCGAGCGGCTTCGTCGCCTGGATCTCGAGTTTTCCCGGCGTCGGGTGCTTATGGAAGAAGAGGGCGGCCTCGTCGAGATCCGACCGGGCCGTTTTCTTGTTCTCGCCGTCCATTCGGCCCTCCCTCTGTTCCTGATTTGGAGCCTTTTAGCATGTGCCGGAGAGTTTTCGCGACGTCAAATAGCGGGCTCCGGCCCTCACAATGCCGGAGCGAAAATAATCAACCGATCCAGATGGTTGGGCTGCGAGCCTCAACCCTTCGGATTGGCGGTCGTCAGAACGCGCTGACGTAGAGGCCGCCGTCGACAGGGATGTTCTGGCCGGTGAGATAGCCAGCATGGACCGAGCACAGGAAGGCGCATATCTGGCCGAATTCCTCCGGCGTGCCGAGACGTTTTGCAGGCACGTCGGCGCTGATGCGGGCCTTGCGCGCCGCCGCGGCGGCCGGGTCTTCCGGTGTGCCGGCCTCATGCGGGCCGCGCAGCCGGTCGGTGTCGAGCTTGCCGGGCAGCAGGCTGTTGATGGTGACGTTGCGGTCGACAACCGTGCGCGCCACGCCGGCGAGGAAGGACGTCAGGCCGGCGCGGGCGCCGGACGACAGGTCGAGGCCGGGGATCGGCACATAGACCGACAGTGAGGTGATGTTGACGATGCGGCCGAAGCCGCGCTTGGCCATGCCGTCGATCACCGCCTGGATCAACTCGATCGGCGTGACCATGTTCTGGGTCACGCCCTCGAGGATCTTGGCGCGGTCGAGCTCGCGGAAATCGCGCAGCGGCGGGCCGCCATTGTTGTTGACTAGGATGTCCGGATCCGGGCAGGCGGCGAGGATCGCCTTTTGCACGTCCGGCTTTGAAACGTCGCCGGCGACCTCGACGACCTTGACGCCGAACTTTTCGCGAATCTCGGCGGCAGTCTTGGCCAGAAGCTCGGCGTTGCGGCCGTTGACGACGAGGTCGGCACCCGCTTCGGCCAGCGCCATGGCGCAACCTCTTCCAAGCCCCTTGCTCGAAGCGCAGACGATGGCCTTCTTGCCGCGAATGCCGAGATCCATGGTGATTTCTCCTGATGTGTTGGCGGCGCAAGCTAGCGCCTGGGCTGGACCAACCGCAACCGTCATACGGTTGTTGCATGAATCGGGGCATAGGCACGCGAAAGCAAAGGGTAAAATCGTGATGTCAAACCCAGAGCCCCGCACTTTCCGCGCACTGTTCATTTCCGACGTGCATCTCGGCTCGAAAGCGGCCAAGGCCGATTTCCTGATCGACTTCCTGCGCCATCACCATGCCGAAATCATTTATCTGGTCGGCGATATCGTCGACGGCTGGCGGCTGCGGCGCAGCTGGCATTGGCCGCAGAGTCACAACGACGTGGTGCAGAAGCTGCTGCGCAAGGCGCGCAAGGGCGCCTCGATCACCTATATCGCCGGCAATCACGACGAATTCGCGCGCCAGTTCCAGGGCGTGCATTTCGGCGGCATCGTCGTCGCCGACCGCGCCATCCACGAGACCGCCGACGGCCGGCGCCTGCTGGTCATCCATGGCGACCAGTTCGATACGGTGGTGCACAACCAGCGCTGGCTCGCTTATCTCGGCGACTATGCCTATGACACGGCGATGCTAATCAACCGGGCGGTGACCAAGCTGCGCCATCTGCTCGGCCTGCCTTACTGGTCGTTCTCGTCATGGGCCAAGGTCAAGGTGAAGAAGGCGGTGAACTTCATCGGCTCGTTCCAGACGGTGCTTTCCGAAGAAGCGCGGCGCTCGCATGTCGATGGCGTGATCTGCGGCCACATCCATCACGCCGCGATCGAAAGCTACGGCGACGTGCAGTACATCAACACCGGCGACTGGGTCGAAAGCTGCACGGCGGTGGTCGAGCATTTTGATGGCCGCATGGAGATCCTGACATGGGCGCATGTGCTGCCCGAGGCGTCGGCCGGCAATGAAGCGCTGGTGCCGATCGACATCATCGACCTGACGGGCAGGGCGGCTCAGGCGGCCTGACCTCCCGGTTAAGCTTGGCGCCTTAGTCGCGCTGATGTGTGCGGCGCTCGCTCCAGGCCCAGTTCGTCAACAGCTTTGCCGCCAATCGATTGATCCAGCCAGTTCCGCCGCGCTTTGCAGCATGTTACGGGGGCTAGACACGTTGCATGGAAGTCATATGCAACGAAATTGGATCGATTCATGTCGCTGCCGCCGCTATCGCCCAAACAGCTGGTCAAGCCTAGCCACTTCGAACTGCGCATGAGCCTGATCTTCGCGACCTTGTTCGTGTCGCAGGGCACGCATCTGCCTTATTTTCCGCTCTGGCTGCAGGCGAAAGGTTTTCATGCCGAGCAGATCGCCGTCATCCTGGCGGCGCCGATGTTCCTACGTGTGGTGACGACGCCGATGCTGACGGCGCTCGCCGACCGTGCGAAGGACCGCGCCAATGTCTACATCATACTGGTCGCGGCCTCGATGGTCGTCTCGGCCGGCTATTTCCTGCCGGCCACCTATACGATCGTGCTTGCCGTGTCGCTTTTGCTGACGATCGCCTGGACGCCGCATTCGCCGATGGCCGATTCGCTGGCGCTGTCGGGCGTGCGCCGCTTCGGCTCGAACTACACGGCGATGCGCAAATGGGGCTCGATCTCGTATCTCGGCGCCAATGTCGCGGGCGGCTTCATCCTGGCGGCCACGGGTCCGCAGGCGGTTCCGGTCATTATTTTCGTCGCGCTCGGCGCGGCTCTGGCCGCTGGGCTATGGGCGCCGCGCATGGGGCGACCTCGCAAGGCCTCGCCGCTGTCGGTTACCGAGATCCAGCATAAGGCGCCGAGCCTGTTCAACGCCTATTTCCTCTATTTCACGCTCGGCGTCGGCATCATCACCGCCAGCCACGCTTTCCTCTACGGCTTCGTGTCGATCTACTGGAAGTCGATCGGCATCGGCGATTCCGTCGTTGGCCTGCTGTGGGCCTGGGGCGTGGTCTCCGAAGTCTGCATGTTCCTGTTTTTCAACCGTATTTTTGCTTCCATCTCGGTGGTCCGGGTGATGGTTATCGCCGGTATCGGCTCGATCGTGCGCTGGATCGCCTTTCCGCTGGTCTGGCCGCTTGGTCTTGGCGTCGCCGGCTTCTTCGGCGTCCAGACGCTGCATTCGGTGTCGGTGGCAATGGTGTTGATCGGCCTGCAGAAAATGATCGGCGAGACGGTCTCCGAGGAGCGCACGGGTGCCGCGCAAGGCATCGCCTATTTCTTCAACGGCTTCTTCATGGCGGCGGTGACGCTCGCGTCCGGCCCGCTCTATGATCGCCTAGGCGTCGACGGTTTCTGGGCGATGATCCCGATTGCGATCGCCGGCATGGTGCTGATAGGCCTCGCTTCCCGCTCAGCCCCAAAGCACGCTGTCAGGGGGTGAAACGAGCGATCCCCGGTAGACGAGACCAGGCTCGCGATCGCGCGTAAGCAGCAGCGGGCCGTCGAGGTCGACGAAGTCGGCATCGTGCGCGAGCAGCACGGCCGGCGCCATGGCGAGCGAGGTGCCGACCATGCAGCCAACCATGATGCCGAAGCCGAGATCGCGCGCGCGGTCGCGCAATTTCAACGCCTCGGTCAGGCCGCCGGATTTGTCGAGCTTGATGTTGACGGCGTCGTAGAGACCGACCAGCGCATCAAGGTCCTTCGCCGCATGCACGCTTTCGTCCGCGCAGACCGGCACCGGATGCGCGATCCGGCGCAGGATCTCGTCTTGGCCCGCCGGCAGCGGCTGTTCGACGAGCGCGATGCCGTGTTGGGCGGCGAAGGCAAGGTTCGCCTCGACAGTCTCGTCGGTCCAGCCCTCATTGGCATCGAGGACGATGCGGCTTTCGGGAGCGGCCTCCGTTACGGCGCGAATCCTCGCCATGTCGTTGTCGCCGCCGATCTTGACCTTGAGCAGAGGCCGCATGGCATTGGCGCGCGCCTGCGCCGCCATGGCCTCCGGCTCGGCGAGCGACAGCGTGTAGGCGGTTTCCAGCGGCCTGGTCGGAAGGACGCCGATCGCCGCCGCCACGGGCGTGCCGGTCAGCTTGGCTTCCAGGTCCCAAAGGGCGCAGTCGATGGCGTTTCGCGCGGCGCCCGCGGGCATCGCTGCGAGCAGAGCGGTCCGATCGATGCCGGCGATGATCGGATCACGCATGGCTTCGATGGCCGCGCGCACCCCCTCCATGGTCTCGCCGTAGCGCTTGTAAGGCACGCACTCGCCGCGCCCGGAACGTCCCCCGTCGGTGATCGTTACGGTGACGACTTCGGCCTCGGTTTTGGATCCGCGTGAGATGGTGAAGGTGCCGGCGATCGGGAATCGCTCCATTTCGACCGAAATGACACGCGCCATAATTTTCTTCTCCGGCTGTGCGACACCGGTCTGCCGGCAAATCGACACGCCAGTCCCGTCAGGCTAAACAGGACGCCATGTTGACCATCCGCAAACGCGACGCAAGCGGCGAGGCCGCCAAGGAGGCCGAGCACCGGCCGCGCGTTGCCGTGGGCGAGGAAGAAGGCGTCCTGAGCTGCGCCTTTTCAGGCGTGTGGACGACGCGCACCGTCGCGGCGGTCGATGCCGACATGCGCAAGATCGAGCAGAGAAGCGGCGCGAAACAGCTGGTGCTCGACCTTTCCCACATCGAAAAGATGGACACGGCCGGCGCCTGGCTGATCGATCGGCTGGCGAGCGCCTTCGAGAAGAAAGGCACCGAGGTCCATTTGCAGGGTCAGAGCGAGATCGCCTCGATCCTGCTCGGCGCGGTCGGCGACGCGGTCCGCCGCGAGCCCGAATCGGGACCGGCCGGGCCGCCCAACATCATCCTGCGCGCGCTGGAGCTGGTCGGCCGGCGCGTCTATGAGATGGGCGACGATTTCCTGGCCTCGATGAACATCCTTGGCGCCACGATCCGCGGCGCGCAGATGAAGCTCGGGCGCGGTCACGCGGTCAATCCCGCCGCTATCTTCAACCAGATCGATCGCATGGGCGTCGGCGCCATACCGGTGGTGGTGCTGATGTCGGCCATCGTCGGCGCCATCGTCGCCCAGCAGGGCGCCTATCAGCTCAGCTATTTCGGCGCCAACATCTTCGTCGTCGACCTCGTCGGCGTGCTTATTCTGCGCGAACTCGGCGTGCTGATGACGGCGATTATGCTCGCCGGCCGTTCAGGCAGCGCCATCACCGCCGAGATCGGCTCGATGAAGATGCGCGAGGAGGTCGACGCGCTGAAGGTGATCGGCCTTAATCCGATCGGCGTGCTGGTCTTTCCGCGGCTCGTCGCGCTGGTGATCGGGCTGCCCTGTCTCACCATCATCGCCAATTTCGCAGCCCTTGCCGGCGGTATCGTCGCCGCCTGGCTCTACTCCGACATTCCGCCGGCCGCGTTCATCGACCGGCTGCGCGTCGCCATCGATCTCAGCACCATCTTTGCCGGCTTGATCAAGGCGCCGTTCATGGCCCTGATCATCGGCATCATCGCATCGGTCGAGGGCATGAAGGTCGGCGGCAGCGCCGAATCGCTCGGCCTGCACGTCACCGCTTCGGTGGTGAAGTCGATCTTCGTCGTCATCATCCTCGACGGGCTTTTCGCCATGTTCTACGCAGCGATCGGATTCTGAGATGGCGAATGGCAACGGCGCCACGGCAGCGGGGGAGGCGAACGACGACGAAATCGTGCTTTCGGTGCGCGACGTCACCGTCGCCATCGACGACAAGCTGATCCTCGACAAGCTTTCGCTCGACATCAAGCGCGGGGAAATCCTCGGCTTCGTCGGCGCCTCGGGCGCCGGCAAATCGGTGCTGTTGCGCACGATGTTGGGACTGATGCCGAAGCAATCGGGGACGATCTGCCTGTTCGGCGTCGACGTCGACAAGGCAAGCGACACCGACCGCTTGCGCATCGACATGCGGCTCGGCGTCCTTTTCCAGCATGGTGCGCTGTTTTCGGCGCTGACGGTGCTGGAAAACGTGCAGGTGCCGATGCGTGAATATCTCGACCTGCCGAAGGCGCTGATGGACGAACTCGCCATGCTCAAGATCGAGCTGGTCGGGTTGCCGGCCGATGCGGCGCAGAAATTTCCCTCCGAGCTGTCCGGCGGCATGATCAAGCGCGCGGCGCTGGCGCGCGCCTTGGCGCTCGATCCGGACATCGTCTTTCTCGACGAGCCGACATCGGGGCTCGACCCGATCAGCGCGGCCGAGTTCGACGAGCTGGTCGTCAAGCTCCGCGACACCATGGATCTGACAGTCTACATGGTCACGCACGACCTCGACACGCTGTTCACCGCTTGCGACCACGTGGCGGTGCTCGGCAAGAAGAGGGTGCTGGTCGAGGGCACGATCGACGACATGCTGAAGAGCGAGGAGCCGTGGGTGAAATCCTATTTCCGCGGAAAACGCGCCCGGCAACTTGATCTTGCGGCGCGCGCATAGCCATAAGTGGGGCGATGGAAACAAGAGCCAACTACATTATTGTCGGCATCTTCACGCTGGGTGCGATCCTGGCGGCCTTCGCCTTCGTCTATTGGACAGCGGCGATCGGCGAAAGGGGCGAAACGGCAATGCTGCGCGTGCGCATTCCGGGTTCGGCCTCAGGTCTCGGCCGCGGCAGCTTCGTGCTGTTCAACGGCGTCAAGGTCGGTGACGTCAAACGGGTTTACATCGACGTTGACAATCCGACGGTGGCCATCGCCGACACCGAGATTGACCGCATGACGCCGATCACCAAGTCGACACAGGCCGATATCGGGCTGGCCGGCTTGACCGGCCAAGCCAATATCGAACTCCGGGGTGCCGACCCCAAGGAAGCGAAGCTGCTCGACGAGGCGGAGAAAGAGGGCAGGATCCCCGAGATTACCGCCAATCCGTCGGCGGTCACCAACCTTCTGCAGACGGCGCAGAACATCTTCACGCGCGCCGACAAGGTGCTGAGCGAGCTCGAAGGCTTTACCAAGGACGTTCGCGGCCCGCTGACGCAGACGGTTAAGAATGTCGAGACCTTCTCGGACGCGCTGGCCAAGAACTCCGACGGCATCGACAAGTTCCTGTCCGCGGTGAGCTCGCTTTCGGATCAGCTGAAGAACGTCTCGGGCCGCCTCGACAGCACGCTTAAGGCCGCCGAAGGCCTGCTCAATTCCGTCGACAAGGACCAGATCAAGAGCATCGTGGCCAATGTCGACACGGTGACGGCGAACCTGAAGGAGACCTCGAAGCAGTTCGATACCGTTATCGGCAACGTCAACACGGCGGTCGGCTCGATCAACGATTTCGCCAAGCAGACGCAAGGGACGCTGGCCAGGGTCAACGGCGTGCTCGACGGCATTGATCCGAACGACGTCCGCACCGCGCTCGCCAATATCCAGAAGGCGAGCGACAGCGCCAACAAGGCGGCCGCGGACATAGCCAAGGTCACGGACAAGATCGCCAGCCGCTCCGACGATATCAACGATACGATTAGGAATGCCCGCCAGCTTGCGCAGCGCCTCAACGATGCTTCGGTACGCGTCGATGGCATCCTCGAAAAGATCGACAATCTTCTCGGCTCCGGCGAGGCCAACGGCGTGATGGCCGATGCCAGGGCCACATTGAAATCCTTCAAGCAGGTGGCCGATACGCTGAATTCCCGCCTCGGCACCATCGTGGACAACCTGTCGCGCTTCTCCGGCCAGGGCCTGCAGAATGTCCAGGGGCTGGTGCAGGACAGCCGGCGCTCGATCAATCGCATCGAGGAAGCGGTAACCGATCTCAGCCGCAACCCGCAGCGCATTCTGTCCGGCGGCGCCGGCGAGGTCCGACAGTTCGATGGAAGGGCACGGCGTTGACTCCGGCTGCCGCGACCGCCAAGAAAATGAACTGCAAATGCGGGTTGATCGTAAGATCCGGGGACAACGGGGATCACGCGTGAAGTCGGTGAGGGTGGTGGCGGGGACTTTCAGATCATCCGCGGCAGCGTTGCTGGTGCTTGCGCTTGCCGGCTGCGCGGCCCTGGGCGCCAGGCCGGCGCCGCTCGACACGTTCGAATTGTCGGCGCCGTCGGTCGACGTGCGTGCCCACAGCCGTCGCCAGATCCTGATCGCCCAGCCGTCGGCGCTCAAGGCGCTGGATAGCCAGAACATCGTCATCAGGCCTTCCGACCGGTCGATCCAGTTCCTGAAGGGCGCGCAATGGGCGGACCGGTTGCCGCTGATCGTCCAGGCAAGGCTTGCCGAAACCTTCCAGCGCTCCGGCAGCTTTGCCGGCGTCGGCAAGCCGGGCGAGGGGTTGGCGATCGACTACCAGATCATCGTCGAGGTGCGCTCCTTCGAGGTGCGCGTCGATGGCGGCGAGCATGCCGATGTCGACCTGTTCGTGCGCGTCCTGAACGACCGCAATGGCGAGGTACGCGCCTCGAAGAGCTTCGCCGCGAGCGCGCCGGTCTCCGGCGGCGGCAATGCGGCTTATGTCGACGCCTTGGACAAAGCCTTTGGACAGGCGGCGAAGGACATCGTCCGCTGGACGGATTCGACGATCTGAACGCGGACCAGGCCAACAATCGAAATCATGGACATGAAAAAGGCGGGTCGAGACCCGCCTTTTTAGTTCTGATTCCGCTTGGCGGCGTCAGTGCAGCCGGCCGCTGGCGTGAGCCAGCATGGTGTAGACCTTGCCGGTGTCGGAGGTCAGATAGGTCTGAGCCATGATGTTGTCGCGATCGTTACGCGAGACATCCTTGAGCAGTTTCTCGAAATCCTCGCAGTAGCGATCGACCGCGGCGCGGAATTCCGCCTCGGCCTGATACTTGCGACGGATCTCGTCGAAGGTCTGCTGGCCCTTCAGCGTGTAGAGGCGACGCGTGAAGACGTCGCGCTCGCCGCGACGGTAACGGTTCCAGAGCTCGATCGAGGCGTCATGGTCGATGGCGCGGGCGATGTCGACGGAGAGCGAGTTGAGCGACTCCATGACATGCAGCGGCGAGCGCTGGGCAGGCGTCGCGCGCGGCGCTTCCGCGGGCGCTGCCGGCCGCAGCTCTTCCTCGCGCGAGGCGTTGGTCAGCAGGTCGCGCACCCAGCCGCCCTGCGGCGTCGTTTTGCCGTTCTCGCGGCGCGGCGCCTCGGCGGGACGTTCCAGGTCGAGCGTGCCGCGCAGATTGGTCTCGGCAAGCGGCGCCTGCGGGGCGCGAGACACCGGCTGCGGCTGCGGCTGAGATTGCGGAGCCGGCGGGCGACGCAGCGGCGGCTCGGCGGCGCGGGCCGGTGCTTGCGAAGCAGGGCGCAGACCGCGCTGCTCGCCCTGCTCGCTGCTGCCACTGCGGCCGGATTTCGCAACGATATCCGACAGTTCCTTGAGCGCGTTGATCTGCTCGGCGACAGCGCGGCGAATGGCCGAGGTGGATTCCTTGGCCTCTTCCGGCATCTCGATGACACCCTTCTTCAGCTCGGCGCGGGTCAGGTCGAGCTCGCTCTTGATGGAGCCCGCGGTGCGGCGCATCTCCTCGGTCGCGTCGGCAAAGCGGCGCGTCGCCGAATCGACGACTTCGGCGATGGTGGTGCGGATCTTTTCGGCCGATTCCATCGTGCGGCCCTCCGCGGTCTGCATCGTCTGGCCGACGAGGCTTTCGAAGGAACGCATCACCTTCTCGAGGTCTTCCGACTTCTTGACCAGGCCAACGGCGAGGTCTTCCAGCGAGGACTGACGCTCCAGCGTGTGCTCGAGATTGCTCTGCGCGGAGCTGAGCAGGTTGGAGGCGCTGGAGAGCAGCCGGCTGTGCTCGTCGAACTTGGTCGCGATCGAGGCCACCTCGCGCAGCGTCGCCGAGGACAGGTCGGTGAGCCGTGTCGTGTTGGAATCGACGAGGCGCGCCGAGCTGGCGAAGGTCTGGGCGGCCTTCTCCGTGGTTGCGGCGAAGCTCTGCGTGCTGCCCGAGAGCCGCTCCTCGACCTGGCCGAGGTTGACGGCCGCCTGCTCGATGAGCTGGCCGAGCTGCGCGCTGGAGGTCGTCATGCGGCCGATAAGATCGGCCACGCTGTCGGCAAGCGACGAGCGAGCGCCTTCGACGGCCGACAGCGTTTCGGCCGTGCGGCTGGCGAGAGCGTTGACGAGGTTCGTGTTCTCGCTGCGCAGCTTCTCGGCCGCGCGTTCGGCGACCTCTTCCATGCTGCGCTGCAGTTCCGAGCCGCCCTGGGCGAAGCGCTCGACCAGCGGCTTGGCCGTCTCGTCGAGGATTTTCGCCATCTCGGCCGAACGCGCCGCGAGCATGGTGTTGAGCTCGCGGGTATTGGCGCCGATCGTGCGTGCGGCCTCATTGGTGCTCTGGCCGATATGCTGGCCGACCGCCGTGAAGGTCTCGGCGATGACGTTGGCGCGCGAGATGAGCTGGGCCTCGGCGCTGGAGACCTGCTCGTTGAGCTTTTGGCCCATCGTCTCGGCGGAATAGGCGAGGCGGTTTTCCACGCTCGCGACCTGGTCCTCGACGCGGGAAGCCGCGGCCGCGGCACTTGCGGCAAGCCTCTCGTCGGCGCCGGCCAGTGCCTGCTCGATCTCGCGGGCATGCACGGCAAGTTCCTGGCCGGTCTGGCGGGCGCGGTCGGCGACACGCTGCTCGGTGGCGGCGAAGGCGCCGACGATCGTGTCGGCATGCTCACCGATGGTCGAGCTGGTCGAAGCAATGCGCGATACCAGGCGGTTGTCGGCGTCGTCGAAGATGCGGCCGATTTCGCCGGCGCGGGCGGAAAGCGCTTCCGAACCTTCAGCAATGCGCGCCATCAGCTGCTGGTCGGCGCTGTCGAAGATGCGGCCGAGATCGGTAGCGCGAGCGGCCAGCGCTTCGGCCGATTCGCTGATGCGCATCGAGAGCCGCTCGTCGGCGCCCTCGAAGTTGCGCAGGATGTCTCCGGCGCGGGCGGCCAGCGACTGCGCCGTCTCGACGGCACGGGCAACCAGCTTCTGGTCGGCCGCGTCGAAGGTGTTGGCGATCTCGCCGGCGCGCGTGGCCAGCTTGTCGGCGGTTTCCTCGGCGCGGGCCATGAGCGCGTTCGATGCGTCGTCGGCGCGCGCCATCAACATGTTGGACGTGTCCTCAGCGCGTTCGTGCAAACGGCGATCGGCCGCTTCGAAGGCCTGGGCGATGTCCTCGGCCCTGGCAAGTAGCGCGGAGGACGTCTGCTCGGCGCGCTCGGCGATCTTGCGATCGGCGTCGCTGAAAGCGGCACCGGCCTGCTCATGCAGGGTGCTGGTGATCTCCATGACCTTGTCGCGCAGCGCGCCCGCCACGAACACGGCGGTCTTTTCCAGCACGCCGCGGACATTGTCGACACCGGTCGACAGCGCACGCTCCATGGTGCCGGCGCGCTCCTCGATGACACCGGTCTGCCGGCTGAAGGCCTGCTCGATCTTCTCGACGTCGGCGGCAATCGCCGCCGAGATGTCGCCGCTCCTGGCGGCGATCTGGTCGATATGCCCGGAAACCGAACGATCGACGTCCTTGCGCGCATCGGCGAGCTTGGCGAGATCGTCCTCCAGGGCGCGGGCCAGCATGTCGCGGCCTTCGGACAGCTTGCCGACATGGCCGGCGATGACGTCGTCGATCTCGGATCGGCTTTCGGTCAGCTTCTGAAGGTCGGCTTCGAGGGCGCGCTTGAGGATATCGCGGCCTTCGGCGAGCTTTTCGACCTGGCCGGCGACCAGTCCGTCGATGCCGGAGCGGCTTTCGGCCAGCTTGGCGAGATCGGCTTCAAGAGCGCGCGTGAGGATGTCGCGTCCTTCGGCAAGCTTTTCGACCTGGCCGGCGACGAGACCATCGATCGAGGCGCGGCTCTCGGCGAGCTTGGCAAGGTCGGCTTCCAGAGCGCGTTTCAGGATATCCCGGCCTTCGGCGAGCTTCTCGACCTGGCCGGACACCAGGCCGTCGATGCCGGCGCGGCTCTCGGCGAGCTTGGCGAGATCGTCCTCGAGCGCCTTGGACAGCGTCGCGCGGTTCTGCGACAGCTGGTCGGCATGGGTCTGCATGAGGCCGCTGGCGTTGGCCATATCGGCTTCCAGCGCGCGCGAAAGCTCGGCGCGGTGATCGGTGATCTTCTGCGAATGATCGACGATCGCGCCCTGGATCGTGTTGAGATCGGCTTCCAGCGCGCGCTTGAGGATGTCGCGGCCCTCGGCAAGCTTTTCGACCTGGCCGGCGACCAGCCCATCTATGCTGGAGCGGCTCTCCGCCAGCTTGGCGAGATCGTCCTCCAGCGACTTCGACAGCACGGAACGGTCCTGAACGAGCCGGTTTTGATGGTCGGCAATGGCGCCACTGACGGCCTGCAGGTCGGTTTCGAGCGCTTTCGAAAGCTGCGAGCGATCTTCCAGCACCTTATCCGAGTGTCCCGCAATGGCACCCTTGATTGTATTGAGATCGGCCTCCAGGGCGCGCTTGAGGATATCGCGGCCCTCGGCGAGCTTCTCGACCTGGCCGGCAACCAGTCCGTCGATCGAGGCGCGGCTATCGGCCAGCTTGGCGAGGTCGGCTTCCAGCGTCTGCGACAGCAGGCTGCGGTCGTCGGCAAGCTTGCCGGCGTGGCTGTCGATCAGGCCGCGGATGCCGCTCAGATCGCTTTCAAGCGCACGGCTGAGCTCGCCGCGGTCCTCGGCGAGCTTGGTCGAATGGGTCTCGATGAGGCTCCTGATGCCGACAATGTCGGTTTCGAGCGCCTTGGCGAGCACCGCGCGGCCCTCGGCGATCTTCTCGACCTGCCCGGCGACCAGGCTGTCGATCGAGGCGCGGCTGTCCTGCAGCTTGCCGAGGTCGGCTTCCAGGGCGCGCGCCAGGATGTTGCGGCCCTCGGCCAGTTTCCCGACATGGCCGGCGACCATTTCGTCAATCATTGTACGGGCTTCGACGAGTCTGCCGGAGTCTTCGTTCAAGGCCTGAGACAGGCGATTACGGCCTTGTTCGAGCTGCTCCAGATGGCTGCCCAGCGAGGCGTCGATGGCGGCGCGCGATTCGTTGACCTTGCGCAGATCTTCTTCCAGCGCGCGCGAGATCAGGCCGCGGCCTTCGGCAAGCTTCTGCACCTGGTTGGTGACGGCGGCATCGATCGCGGCGCGGCCTTCGGCGAATTTCGCCAGGTCCTCCTGCATGGCGGCGGCCATGCGTTCGCGGCTGTCGGAAAGGGCGCGGCTGTGGTTCTCGACGGCTTCCTCGATGCCGACACGGGCATTGGCCAGCCGCTGGATGTCGGAATCGAAGGAACGCGACACCACATGCCGGGCCGCTTCCATGCGGCCGGCGAAGTCGGTGGCGCGGGCTTCGAGCATCGAGGAGGTCGACGAGATGATGTCGGCCATATCGGCACCGATCTGGGTCTTGCCCTGATCGATCATCGCCGACAGCGTGTCCTTGCTCTCGGCAAAGGCGTGGGCGATTTCCTTCGCGCGCTCCACCATCGTCTCGTTGATCTGACGGGCGCGCGCCTCGAGGGCGGCGTTGAGCTTCTGCGTGCCGGTGTCGAGCGCCTCGGCGCGGGTCTGGAATTCGCTGATCAGCGCCTGGCCGCGTTCGGCCAGCGTCCGCTCGATGCCGCTGAGGCTCGCCTCGAATTCTGAATTCAGCGTGCGCGCCGCGCCGCCGAGCAGCGAGACCATGCCATTGGTGCGGTCGTCGAGCAGGTCGGTCAGCGAGCGGGTCAGGCCGTCCGTGGTGTCGGTCAGCTTGGCGATACGGGTATCGAGAAGACTGGCGAAAGCCTCGCCGGAGGTCGAGAGGCGGTCGGTAATGCTGTCGAGGCGCGATTCGACGGAATCAAAGATCGACGTCGAGCTTTCATTGATACGATCGATCAGCGTGTCGCCGGAATTGTTGATCGTCATCGACAGCTTGGTCGAGGCGTTGAGGATCGAGTCGCGGATGATGTCGCTGGCCGAGCCGATCTCGTCGCGTAGCGTCTCGTGAGCGCTGGCAATCGAGGCGCGCACGCGCTCGGCATGGGTGACGACCGCCTCGCGTTCGCTGCCGAGACCGTCAACCAGCGAACGAATGCGGGCCTCGTTCTCGGAATAGGAGCGTTCGAGCTGGCTGACTTCGCCATGGACAAGCGTTTCGAGCTCGACGGCGCGGGCCAGGGTGCGCTCGATGCCTTCGCCCATGGCCGCGACCTCGCGGCGAACGGCCTGGCCGATCATCATGACACGGTCCTGGGCGAGGTTTTCCGGCTCCGCCAGGCGGAAGGCGACCTCGGTCATGGATTGCGCGGCGAGGCGCATTTCCTGCGCGCGCCGGATCATGGCGGCGAACGCCCAGAACAGGATGACCGGAACGATCGCAGCGACTGCCAGGCCGATCAGCTCAGGGCGCGCGAAAAACTGGTCGAAGGTGCGGATCTTCCAGATACCGGGGCCGAACAGGAGATTGGCCAGGCCGCCGGCGCCGGCGATCCAGGCCAGCGAGATAAAGGCGATCACCCAGTAGACGGTGCTCGACGCGCGCCGGTTGAGGCTGTGCAGCAGCGTCTTGTAATCCTTCTGGCGGTCGTCATTGGCGGGCGTGAAGCCGGCGGGAGGCGTAAAGCCGGATGGCTGCCCGTTGCGCGGCTCGACGGGGCGCAGTTCGGCCGGCTTGGCCGCGGGTGCCTTGGGGGGCAGGGGATTGTTTGCCGGCTCCGCTCTCTGGCTGCGGCCCTCGCGCGCCAGCTCGTCGGCTGCCGCCGAGATCTGCGCTTCGAGATCCTCCATCGACGCCGCCATATCGAGCCCGCCTTCGTCGCCGGCAAGGTCAAGGTCGAGCGCCTTTTCCAATTCCGCGGCTACGTCATTCTCGAGAGACTTGGTCGTCGTTGGTTTCTTAGCCATGCCTTCGCTACCCTGTACTAGCTGCCGCGGGACTTATGATTTTGGCCTGATTCTGGCCCGATTCTGGCTTGTCTATCCCGAGCAGGAGGCTGAAAAATGGACCTTCGTATCGTAATGACACACAGGGGTAAAGAAAACATGCATTCCGGGCGATACGTAAAACTTTAAATATAAGGTTAACGGAAGCGTGATCCGGCCGCCTCCGTGACAACATTTTTCCTCTGCAATCGTTAACCCGTTGGCGACGGGAGTCGCATATTTTCCTGGGCCCGTCTGCCCGCTTGATGGAGTTGCAGTGCGTATGCGTGGCGAAAGTGGTATTGCGTTTTCCATGCCGGGGGGAGATGTCTCCGGAACAGCCGGAGCTCGACCTGTGGACCTCGGCCATCTGGCACGTCAGACAATGGGCGACCGCGACCTCGAACGGGAGGTGCTGGCGCTGTTCGTGCATCAGTCGCTCACCGTCCGTGACCAGATCGCCGATGCCGACGCCAGGCAGCGGGTGCTTCTGGCGCATGGCTTGAAGGGCTCGGCGCGCGGCATCGGCGCCTTTGCGGTCGCCGAGTGCGCGGCGATCATCGAAATGCAGCCGGAAGATGTCCGCGCGCTCAAGCGGCTCGGCACGCTGATCGAGGAAGTGCGCGATTTCATCGCCGGCATCAGCCGCTAGCATTATCTTTTCGAAAACGTCATTTGGTGGCGCTTTCGCGCCGCAGTTGACTTGTCCGGCGGAGTGATTATCTCGGCTGCGACTCCTCAGGTGACTTAATGACCAAGCTGACCTACATCGCCCATGACGGGACCCGATTTGACGTGGACGCCGAAAACGGCTCGACGGTCATGGAAAACGCGATCCGCAACGCGGTGCCCGGCATCGAAGCCGAATGCGGCGGCGCCTGCGCCTGCGCGACCTGCCATGTCTATGTCGACGAGGCCTGGACGGCCGAGGTCGGCGAGCCGGAGGCGATGGAAGAGGATATGCTGGACTTCGCTTACGACGTCCGGCCGAACTCGCGCCTCTCCTGCCAGATCAAGGTGCGCGACGCGCTGGACGGGCTGGTGGTACGCGTGCCCGAGCGCCAGGGCTAAAGCCGACTTCCAGTTTTCTTCGCGCTGGCTGCTTGGCAGCAGGCGATAGCTCATGCAGTCTCGCACCGTTTGCCAACGGGGCGCAGCGCATGACCGAGACCATCAAGACGGACGTTCTCATTGTCGGGGCAGGGCCGATCGGCCTGTTCGCCGTATTCGAGCTCGGCCTGCTCGACATGAAATGCCATCTGATTGACATTCTTGATCGTCCCGGCGGGCAATGCGCGGAGCTCTATCCGGAAAAGCCGATCTACGACATTCCGGGCTGGCCCACGATCTCGGCCCAGGGTCTCGTCGACAAGCTGATGGAGCAGATCCATCCGTTCAAGCCGGACTTCACCTTCAACCGCATGGTCTCGAGCCTTGAAAAGCTGGAGGACGGCAGCTTCCGCGTCGCCACCGACGAGGGCGAGCTGTTCGAGGCCAAGGTGGTGGTGATCGCCGCCGGCGGCGGCTCGTTTCAGCCCAAGCGCCCGCCCATTCCCGGCATCGAGGAGTATGAAGGCAAGAGCGTCTTCTATTCCGTCCGGCGCATGGAGGAATTCCGCGGCCACGACCTCGTCATCGTCGGCGGCGGCGATTCGGCGCTCGACTGGACGCTCAACCTGCAGCCGATCGCCAAAAGCGTGACGCTGGTCCATCGCCGCCCGGAATTCCGGGCCGCGCCCGACAGCGTCAACAAGATGTATGCCATGCAGGAGATGAAGCAGCTCGAATTCCTGGTCGGTCAGGTCAGCTCCCTTGCCGGCGCCGACGGGCAGCTGTCATCGGCGACCATCAAGGGGGGCCCGGATGGCGACGTCGAGGTGCCATGCACCCGTATGCTGCCATTCTTCGGCCTCACCATGAAGCTCGGGCCGATTGCCGAATGGGGCCTCAACCTGCACGAGAACCTGATCCCGGTGGATACCGAGAAGTTCCAGACGTCGGTCCCGGGCATCTTTGCGGTGGGCGACATCAACTGGTATCCCGGCAAGCTCAAGCTGATCCTGTCAGGCTTCCATGAGGTGGCGCTGATGGCGCAGGCTGCCAAGCGCATCGTCAGCCCCGGCGAGCGTATCGTCTTCCAGTACACGACGTCATCGACCAGCCTGCAAAAGAAGCTCGGCGTCCACGATTAAAGCGTATTGATATTCAGGTGATGCCGGCCTGCGACGGCAGCTTCCTGCGCTTTTCGGTGCTCACGTATTCAAAGAAGCTCGGCGCCCACGACTGAAGAAATTATTCCGCGAGCACGGGCGCGACGTTCTCGTCATGTCCGCGCAGTTCCTTTTCCGGCATCAAGGCCAGCGTGATCAGCGCCAGCACAAGCGTGATGCCGGCGGTGAGGAAGATCATCACGAAAGGCATCGCCGACGTCAGTTGGATGTGCGTCTGCGAGCCTTCGGCGGCGAGGGGCAGGCCATAGCCAAGCGCAACGGCGCCGAGCATGGCGACACCCAGCGCCCCGCCCAGCGTGCGCAGGAAGGTCAGGACGCCGGTTGCGACGCCGAGATGCGCCCGGTCGACCGCGTTCTGGACCGAGACGGTGCTGACGGGAAAGGTCGTGCCGCTGCCCAGGCCGATCAGCGTGGTAAGGATTTCGACTTCGAGCAGCGAGGCGTGTCCCGCAATGGCACTGAGCAGGCCTATGCACAGTATTGCCAGGCAGATCCCGATCATGGCGATGCGCTTGTAGTGGACGAAGCGTGGGATCATGCGGCCACTGAAGGTGGCACCGGCAACGGTGCCGAGCAGCAGGCCAAGCATCGCCGTGCCGGATTCGCTCACGGAAAGCCCGACGACCGATTGCAAATAGACCGGCAGGTAGACCGACGCGCCGATGTTGGCGGCCTGTAGCAGAAACATCGACAGCGTACCGGCGAGCACGATCGGGTTGCCCAGCACTTCGAGCGAGACCAAAGGCTCAGCCGCCCTCAGCAGCCTCAGCGCGAAGAAGAACCAGAACACGGCAGAGCAGGCCACGAGCCCGAGAATCTCCTGAGAGAACCAGGGATATCTGCTGCCGCCCCAGCTGAGCGCCAGGAGCAGCAGCGTGGTCGCGATGACCAGGAGCACCGCCCCCAACCCGTCGATGCGGTGATGCTTGGCCGCGATCGGCAGCTTCTTCAGCGGGTTGTTGACGATGGCCATGGCCAGGAAGCCGATCGGCAGGTTGATCCAGAAGATCAACGACCAGTGCAGGTGTTCGGCAAAGACGCCGCCGAGCAGCGGACCGGCGACGCTGGCCACCGCCCAGGTGCCGGAGATCCAGGCCGCGTAGCGGGCGCGCTCGCGCGGCGGCACGAGATCGCCGATGACCGTCTGTGCCAGTGCGAAAAGACCGCCGCCGCCGGCGCCCTGGATGGCGCGACCGATGACCAGCACCAGCATGTTGGGCGCGAGCGCGCTGACCAACGAGCCGAGCAGAAAAATAAGGATGCCGGCATGGATCACCGGCCGGCGTCCATAGACGTCGGAGATCTTGCCGTAGAGCGGCGCCACAGCCGTTGCGGTCAAAAGATAGCCGGTGACGATCCATGGCAGATACTCGGCATGGCCGAGCGCGCCCGCGATCGTCGGCAGGGCGGGGGCTACGATGGTCTGGTCAAGGGCCGCCAGCAGCATCGATAACAGCACACCGCCGATGATGGTATTCTTCTCGCTCTCGCTCATGAGCGGCGCGGCTTTCGGCGCCATCGTCTCGACGGTCTGGTCCATGCGTCGTTCTTTCAAAGGCTGATGCTTGGCGCGCCAAGACGGCTCTGGCCGGTCGCGCCTGTCATTTCTCATCGTGGATAGCGGCTCGAGCGTTTTGGAACCCGCTATATGTCGTTCGATATAGACCGATTTCGACCGTCCTTCGAAAGTTTTCCCGGTCTGGCACCATGCTTGGGCGAAATTGGCCTCGGATAGGCTTGCCTCAGGTCAAGGCGGCGGCAGTTGCCCGGCTTCGACGCGCTGCATCCGGTAGCGCATCAGTCGGAGGATACGGCTTTCGAAATTGACGCTCTCGACGCGGTCGAAGCGGACCTGGTCCTGATCGTGCCTGGCGAGCTCGGCTGCCTGGACCGCGGCGGCGTTGAGCTTCGCCTGCTCGCAGGTCTTTTGCGGCGGGAGTGCCTTCAGCGCATCCTCGAGCAGTCGCGCATGGTTCTTGGCGATCTCGACATGGCGCTCCTCATGCCGCTTGATGTCGGCCGAGAGCGTGTCCCAGACCAGCCTGACGCCGGGGTCGGATTTGCGCGGGCGCCGCCATTCGGGGAGGATCACCTTGACCTTCACGGTGACGGCAGCGTCGGCGATGCGGCAGGACCCGGCGCTCTGCGCGTAGCTGATGCGGGTGGTGAAGGCCATCTGCGTGGCGCCCGGGTGCCGCGAGCCGGTGCTCTTCACTTCGGGCCCGTTTTTCGAAAGCTGGTTCTGGATGTCGTCGAGCGTGCGGCCGCCGACGCTGAAATAGCTGTAGGTCTTCACCAGATTGGCCGCGCCCGCCGGCAGGGCAGTGAGCGAGAGCATCAGGGCGCAGAGCAGGGAGCGGTTCATCATATTGCCTCTTCACGCACCTTGCTTTAGGGCCGTCGCCGGCGCAACGGAATTGATTTCGCGCGGATCACGCATGGTTGATGGACAATGACGACAAGGCGATGGCAGTTGGCGCACGGACGCTATCTCGACCTCGGTCCGGAGGCGGTCGTCGCCGGCATCCTCAACGTGACGCCCGACAGTTTTTCGGACGGCGGCCTGTTCATCGCGCCCGAGAAGGCGCTGGAGCAGGCGCGCCGCATGGTGAAGGAGGGCGCGGCGATCATCGATGTCGGCGGGGAATCGACGCGGCCGGGTTTTGTCCCGATTGCCGCCGAGGAAGAGCAGGCGCGCGTGCTGCCGGTCATTGCGGCGCTCGCAGCTTCCGGCGAGGCGCTGATTTCGGTCGACACCTATCGCGAGGATACGGCGCGGCGGGCGGTCGCCGCCGGCGCTCATATCGTCAACGACGTCTGGGGGTTGCAGCGTGAGCCGGGCATCGCGCGCGTCGCCGCCGAGACCGGCGCCGGGCTCGTCATCATGCATACCGGACGCGAACGGCAGAAGCTGCCCGACGTGATCGAGGACCAGTTCCTGTTCCTGCGCAAATCGCTGGAGATCGCGCGCGCCGGCAAGGTCGCCGACGGCCAGATCGTGCTCGATGCCGGCTTCGGCTTCGCCAAGGAGACGGCGGAGGAGAACCTCGACCTGATGGCGCGGTTTTCCGAGCTTCAGGCGCTCGGCTATCCGCTGATGGCGGGGACTTCGCGCAAGCGCTTCATCGGTACCGCGACGGGGCGCGAGCCGGGCGAGCGGGCAGCCGGCACGGCGGCCACCAGCGTCATTCTGCGCTTGAAGGGAGCCGACCTGTTTCGCGTCCACGATGTCGCAATCAACGTGGATGCGCTGGCGGTGACCGATGCTATGCTTCAACGCGAAACCGAGCTTCCTCCCGGACACTGATCATGTACGTCATCCGCATGAAGAACTGCGCCTTCTTCGCCCGCCACGGCGTGCTGGACGAGGAGGAGACGCTTGGCCAGCGTTTCTATGTCGATGCCGAGCTTACGGTCGAACCCAGCCGGCCGCTGACCGAGGATTCCATCGAGGACACCGTCAATTACGGCGTCGCCTTCGCGGTCATCGAGAAGATCGTGACCGGACATCGCCGCTTCCTGATCGAGGCGCTGGCGCTGGAAGTGGCGAAGGCGCTGACGACGCGGTTCTCTCAGATCAGGAAAGCCGCGATCACCGTGCGCAAACCGAACGCTCCGGTGCCGGGCGTGCTCGATCATGTCGAGGTGACCGTTGTCTGGCCAGAATAGCGCCGTCTACCTCAGTCTCGGCGGCAATCTCGGCGATCCGGCGAAGTCCATGGGCGCGGCGTTGCGCATGCTGGACGGCGAAGACGCGACGCGTGTCACCGCCGTCTCCTCGCTTTACCGCACGCCGCCCTGGGGCAAGCTTGACCAGCCCGATTTCCTCAACGCCGCCGCCGCGATCGAGACGGCGCTTTCGCCACGCGCGCTGCTCGAGCTTTGCCTCGATGTAGAGAGGCGGTTGAAGCGCGTGCGCGAGGAGCGCTGGGGGCCGCGCCTTATCGACATCGACATCCTGGTGTTCGGCGACCGGGTGATCCACGAGACCGGGCTTGAAGTGCCGCATCCGCGCATGCTGGAGCGCGCCTTCGTGCTGGCGCCCCTGGCCGAAATCGCGCCGGGGCTTTCGGTCGGCGGTAGGAGCGTGTCGGAACGGCTCAAAGCCGTCGACACGTCTGGCATCGAGCGGCTGCCGTCCGGCCGCGAATGGTGGCTCGGCTGATTTTGCATTGTCGCAATTCCGGACGGAAAACCGCTCACACTTTTCCTGGAATTGCTCCAAAGCCGGCTGGTCAGCCGGAAAAACCGCCACCGTCCAAGAATGCCTGCTCCTCGGCCGTCGTTGCGCGGCCAAGCATGCGGTTGCGATGCGGAAAACGTCCGAAGCGCCGGATGATCTCCAGATGCTCCTCGGCATATTTCAGATAGTCGGGCGCCCTGGCGACCGTCAGCTCGACCGACCGTTCCTGATCCGCCAGCAATTCGGAATGTTCGAAAGGCAGATAGAGGAAGACGCGAAACAGTTCTTCCAGCTCGAGGTCCTGGCCGGCGGCGATTGCCCTGTCGGCGAAGTATCTGGCGAGCGGATCGGTCGCGTACATGTGGCCGGTGCCGCGGAAGCAGTTGCGTGGAAATTGGTCGAGCAGGATCATCAACGCCAGCGATCCTTCGGCATGCGCATTCCAGTCGTCGCATTCGCGCCGCGCGGCGGCGTAATGCAGCTCGAGAAAGCGGTCGCGGAAACCGGCGTCGAAGGCGTCGCTCTTTTCGAACCAGGCGTCCTCGCCGGCGTCGCGCCAGAATTTGATGACCGAAAGCGCTCGCGGATCGAGCTCTGCCATATTTGCCCCTCAGTTCTTGGTCTCTGCCTGGTTCAGCACGACGGCGGTTTCCTGGTTCAGCGCGCGGCCAGCGCGGCGTGGCTGCGTGAGCGGCGTCGGGATCGGCGTGCCGATATTGCCCTTGAGGAAACGCTGGCCGGCGCGCACGCCCTCGGCCAATTGCGTCTCGAAGCGCGCTTCGTCGCGGCGTCGCACATCCTCCATGACTTCGGCGACCTCCTCGGGATCGACGCCAAGCGCCTCCAGCGCGGAGCCGCCGAAGACCAGCGCCGATTCGAAGGTCTCGCGCAGCTGGTAGTCGACGCCGGCGCGCACGAGCTGCAGCGCGGTGCCGCGGTCGAAGGCGCGCGCCAGGATGGTGACCAAAGGAAATTCGGCCTTGATCAGCTGCGCGATGCGCACGGCGGCGTCGGGCTTGTCGACGCAGATCAGCACTGCGCGGGCCCGCCCGGCGCCGGCCGCATGCAGGATGTCCAGCCTTGTGCCGTCGCCGTAATAGACCTTGAAACCGAAATCGGCCGCCGCCTGGATCATCTCCACCTCGTTGTCGATGATCGAGACGTCCATCCCGCGCAGCAGGAGCGGCTGGCTGGCGATCTGGCCGAAGCGGCCGAAGCCGATGATCAGCACGCTGCCGGTGAGGCCGTCGGCGATATCGACGCCATCGAGGGACTGCTCGTCGCGCGGGGTGAGGTAACGCAGCGCCACGATTGCGAGCGGCGTCAGCACCATCGAGATGATGACGATGGCGGTCAGTGTGGCGTTGGCCTGGCCGTCGATGATGCCGACCGCGGCGGCGGACGAGTAGAGCACGAAGGCGAACTCGCCGCCCTGCGCCATGAAGACGGCGCGTTCCAGCGCCTCTCGATGGCCACTCTTCAGAATGCGCGCGACAATGTAGATGCCGAGCGCCTTCATGACCATGTAGGCGACGACATAGATGGCGACGAGCCGCCAGTTGTGGGCGACGACGCCAAGGTCGAGCGACATGCCGACGGCGAGGAAGAACAGGCCGAGCAAGATGCCGCGGAAGGGCTCGATGTCGGCTTCGAGCTGGTGGCGGAAGGTCGATTCCGACAACAGCACGCCGGCGAGGAAGGCGCCCATCGCCATCGACAATCCGGAGAGCTGCATGGCCAGGGCCGAACCCAGCACCACCAGCAGCGCCGCTGCGGTCATGACTTCGCGGGCGCGGGCGTCGGCCAGGATGCGGAATAGCGGATTGAGCAGGTAACGGCCGGCCACGACCAGCCCGACGATCGCAGCGATGCCGATGCCAACTTCGGTCAGCCGCTCCGAAAAACTGGTCTCGGCGCCGCCGGGCGCAAGGAACGCCACCAGCGCGAGCAGCGGCACGATCATCAGGTCTTCGAGCAGCAGGATGGAAACGATGCGCTGGCCTTTCGACGTGGCGATCTCGCCGCGCTCCTCCAACAGCTGCATGACGATCGCCGTCGAGGTCAGGACGAAGCCGGCGCCGGCGACGAAGGACTGCGCGATCGGAAAGCCTCCGGCCAATCCGACGAGGGTCAAAAGCACCGCGCAGACGCCGACCTGCAGCGCGCCAAGTCCAAAGATCTCGCGGCGCAGCCCCCAGAGTCGCGACGGCTGCATCTCCAGCCCGATGATGAACAGGAACATGACCACGCCGAGCTCGGCGACATGGAGGATCGCTTCCGGTTCGGAAAAGATGCGCAGGCCGAACGGGCCGATGACCACGCCGGCGGCGAGATAGCCGAGGATCGACCCAAGCCCCATGCGCTTGAAGATCGGCACGGCAACGACGCCCGCGGCGAGCAGCGCCACCACCTGCACCAGATCGCTGCTCGACGCTTCAACTGCCATGCCTGTCGTCCCGTTGCTCGAAGCACTCCTTGCATGCCCCGGGAGCGAGAGGCAAGGGCGGGCGGACTGACTTGAAGGGTAGGGTGCCGTTGAAGCGGCCTCCGCTTGCCTGCCGGACGTTCGGCATATACAGTAGCCGAATGCCTGACTATTCGTCCCGCCCGCCTCTGCATATCCCGATGGATGCGCTCAGCGAAGTCCTACAGGACTTTCGCTTGAGTGGGGTCAACTATGGCCGCTGCGAGCTCCGGCATCCATGGAGCATCGCCTTTCCGCAACAAAAGCTGCTTCGCTTTCACTTTGTCGGCCAGGGTCCATGCTGGATTTATACCGAGGCGGAAGGCTGGCAGGAGTTGCGCGATGGCGATCTGGTGCTGTTGCCGCAAGGCATCGCTCACCGGCTGGCCAGCGCGCCGGACGTTGCGGGCGACTCGCTCGAGAGCTGCCAGGTGACCAAATTGGGGAGCAATGTCTGTGAGGTGGTGCGGGAAGGGACGGGCGCGACAAGCACCCTTTTCTGCGGCTCCATGGCCTTGGGCGTCTGTGCGCTCAATCCACTGATCACGTTGATGCCATCTATTATCAAGGGGTGCGATGTGGCCGGCAACGATCCGGTCGTCCGTCCTTTGCTGGCGGCTATGACGGCTGAGGCCGCGCAACCGCAGATGGGCAGCGCCACGATTCTGTCGCGCATGGCCGACTTGCTGACGGCCCGGCTCATCCGCTGCTGGGTCAATTGCACTGGCGCCTCTACGACCGGTTGGCTCGCCGCTATCCGCGACCCTCATATCGGCCGCGCGCTGGCAGCCATGCACCGAGACCCCGGCCATAACTGGACCCTGGAAAGCCTTGCCGGCCTGGCAGGCCAATCGCGCTCGATTTTCGCCGAGCGCTTCAGCGCTGTGTTAGGGGAGGGCGCTGCCCACTATCTCGCCCGTCTGCGGATGCAGCTTGCCCGCGAGTTGCTCGGGCAAAACGGCCTGTCGGTTGCCGAGGTCGCTACCCGTTTGGGCTATGATAGCGAAGCATCCTTCGCGCGCGCCTTCAAACGCATCACCAATGTCTCGCCAGGCGTTGTGCGCCGCACAATTCCCGGACGAACGGACATGAATTTCGGATTTTAAGGTACATCTCATCCGAGAGGACTCGTCTATTGAAGACCTCCGACCTTGGGAGATCTTTCAGTGACAGACACAACACTACAACTTGAAGATGCGGCGACGGAGCTCGATGACGCCGCGCGAGCTTCGTGGAACGCAGCCACCTGGTTTGCGGTCATTTCATTGGCGGCCACCAGCTTTGCCCTGGTGTCAGCCGAATTCCTGCCGGCAGGCCTGCTGACGCCGATGGCGCGGGACCTCGGCATCAGCGAAGGAACCGCCGGACAGGTCGTCACCGCCACGGCCTCGGTCGGTGCGGTGACGGCCATGTTGAGCAATGTTCTCATCGGCCGACTGAACCGCAAGACGGTGCTGGTTGGCCTCAGCGCCTTGGCGGTCGGTTCCAACCTCCTTGCCGCGCTGGCGCCCAATTTCTGGTTGTTGCTGCTGGGCCGGGCCGGGCTCGGAATCGCTCTCAGCGCATTCTGGGCACTCTCGGTTGCCGTCGTGGCCAGGCTGGTTGGCGCCAATGCGACAGGTCGGGGCATGGCTATCGTCACCCTCGGCGTCTCGCTCGCCACCATTGCCGCGCCATCGGTCGGCGCGTTGATCAGCGACTGGCTGGGATGGCGCAGCGCCATGGCCTTGACAGCGGGGCTGGCCGTGATTGCCATGCTGCTGCAGTTGGTTAGCCTGCCGACCCTGCCCGCCACGGCCAGCAATAGTCTTGCAGATGTATTTCGGCTGACACGGCGGCGTGGCATTCAACTCGGCATGCTGGCCATTCTTCTGCTGATGACAGGGCATTTTGCCGGCTCGGTCTATGTACGCCCCTTCCTCGAACATGTGACGCTCCTGGCGACCGCGCCAATTGCCCTGGCCCTGCTCGGATTTGGCATCGCCGCTGTGATCGGCAATATTGCCGGCGGCCGCATGGCCGATGCCAATATCCGCATGGCGCTCGCGGGCAACGCCGCATTGATGGCGCTTGCGGCGCTGGCATTGGTGCTTTGGGGTGTGCACATCGCCGTCGCCTTCGGATTCGTCACGCTTTGGGGCTTGGCCTTCGGCATGGCGCCGGTCGTGCTGCCGACCAATCTGTCCCGCGCGGCGCCCGATGCACTGGAAGCAGCGGGTAGCCTGATGGTCGTCTCCTTCCAGGTTGCCATCACCATCGGCGCGGTTGTCGGCGGCTATGTCGTGGATACCTATGGTGCCTCGGGGCCCTTGACCCTTACCGTCGTTCTTGCCGCATCGACAGTCATGCTGGCGCTGCTACAGTCTCGCGGCTGAACTTTGCTCCAACTGATCTAAAGCGCGTCGTGTCTGAACGGCCTCATGCGACGCGCTTTATTAAGCGGGCTGAATCCGAGCCGCCGCGATATTGCAGCCTGTTTACACAAGTTTATGCGGCCCGGTCGTTGCCTGCCGCCACAATCAGAGGTTAAGGCACAGCCGGCTTTGGCCATTGGGCTTCGGCCATTGGGAGGCAGCGGCGATGGGCGGCTGCCTTTTTTGAGGAGATGATTGACATGACGAAGTTTTTGCTCGTTGCCGTCGGTGTTGCGGCGTTGGCCGGTTCGGCTTGCTCCAAGGGGCCAGAATGCACGCAGGAAATCGCTGCCAAGAAGGCGCAGGACATGGCTGCCGCCCTCCAGGCAGCCGTCACCAAGGATCCGAGCAAGGCGGCTGATCTGACCGCCAAGGTGCAGGCCGTGACGACGAAGTATCAGGGCGCGACGACGCTCGACGAAGCCTGCAAGGCCTATGACGAACTGACTGCCACCATCAAGGGTTGAGCCAAACCGTCGGCGAATGCAAGGGCGGCGGCCATTTGGCCGCCGCCTTTTTCTTGCGCAGCGCTTCGATCGGCACCGCTTCGGGATACGCTACGCGATACCCATCGCGCGCTTATGGTCGGCGATCTCGGCGAGCAGCCAATCTTGGAAAAGGCCGGTTCCGGGCTTGTTCCCGATGCTGCGGCGCTGATGCAGATAGATGCCGGCGGGATAGGTGTGGCGGGCGCTGAAAGGAGCGACAAGCCTGCCTTGCTGCAGAAAGTCCTGGGCCATCATGGTATCGGCCAAAGCGATCCCCGCGCCGTTTATCACCTCGCGCATGATCAAGGTGCAGTCATCGAGCGTCGTGCTGGATTTGGGCGTGGCGTCCAGAACGCCCTCCTGCTCCAGCCAGCGCCGCCAGCGCATGCTCTCGCATTCATGGATCAGATGATGATTGACCAGATCAGCGGGCGTTCTGAGCGGCACCGGCCCTTCCAGCAGCGAGGGCGCGCAGACCGGGGTCAGGACCAGCGGGATCAGCAGCGTCAGGGCCGGGCCGGCCTTGTAGACGAACTCGTCGACAATAGCCAAATCGAAGTTGGCGCGCTTGCCCGAGGTAGAGATCTCCAGGTCCACGGCTGGATGCAGCTTGCGGAAATTCGGCAGCCGGTCCGCCAGCCAAAGGTTCAAAACCGCCGGCACGCAGAGCACTCGGACACGCTGGGTCCTGCCGTGCCCCGGCCCATCGACGAAGCTGACATCGCCGGTGGCGCGCCAGATGGCCTCGAACGCCTCGGAGAGGCTGCGCGCGTAGTAAGAGCCCCTGATGGTCGGGGTGATCTGGCGAAAGCCACGTTCGAACAGGTCCTGGCCGAGGTTTCTCTCGAGCGCGCGGATGTGGCGGCTGACGGCCGAGGGCGTCAGATGCAGCTCTTCCGCCGCATCCTTGATGCTGCCGAGACGCGCGGCGGCCTCGAAAGCGCGCATGCCGTTGAGTGAGGGCAGGGCCATTGGCCGATCATGAAATGTCAGTTGAGTTTTTGTCAATCGACTTGGGCAAAATTGGCGTTTGATCGCCTGGCCGGTTCGGGGATACCCAAAAGGCAAGAGCGACTAAGTCGCCATCCGAAAACGATTGTTTGGGCACTCCGATGCCATTCCACCACCGGTGGAAACCGGTATGACCGGCTTCCACCGGTGACCGGCGAAGCTTTGCGTAACGACGCCAGCTAAGCCTCGGCGGGGCGCTCCAGAATGGGAGAACGGGCTTTTATGCCTCAGTCGCCGGCGCCGGTCTTCGAAGCGGCGGACGAGATTTCCGCGGAAACCTCGGTCGTCGTGATCCTGCAAACTGCTCAAACAGGTTTTGGGCCCCGGGCAGGGGCACTTGACGCTGAAATGGACGGGATCTTGTCCCGTGCGTGTTCCGAGTCGGCCGTTCTTGAGGAATCCGGCGCCTGCGTTGACGTCATCGCTCCCAAGGCTATGTCCGCCCGCCGCGTCGTGGTGCTGGCTTTGGGCAGGGCCGAGGCCGTAACCCCGCTTTCGCTGGCGCGGGCCGGCGGTTCGCTTGCCGCCCATCTGGAAGGCAAGGGCGAGTGCACGGCCGCTCTGGTGTTGGATCCCATCGTCGGCGTCGATCTGCCCGCCGCGGAAATCCTGGCGCGGGTCGCGCTCGGCATGCGGCTGCGGCGCTATCGTTTCGACATGCGCAACCGGCGGCAAGGGGCAGGAGCTGACCGAACGCTGAGGGTGCAACTGATCGGCGCGGCCGGTCCGGAGCTAAAGGCGGCGCTGGCTCGGGTCAATGCCATCGCCGACGGCGTCGAATATGCGCGCACGCTGGTCAACCTGCCGCCGAACCATCTCCACCCCGACAATTTCCATGACCACCTGGAGCCTCTTCGCGAGGCCGGCATCGATGTCGAGATCCTCGATGCGGCACAGCTGAAGGAGCTGGGCATGAATGCGATCCTGGCCGTCGGCTCCGGCTCGGCGCGACCGCCGCGGGTCGCCGTCCTGCGTTATCGCGGCAAGGGCGCTCCCGCGCAGCCATTGGCTTTCGTCGGCAAGGGCGTCTGCTTCGATTCCGGCGGCCTGTGCATCAAGCGCGGCGAGCAGATGTTCGACATGAAGGCCGACATGGGCGGCGCAGCCGCCGTGGTCGGCCTGTTGATTGCGCTCGCCCGGCAAGGCAGCCCAGTGCATGCCGTCGGCGTGCTCGGCATTGCCGAGAACATGCCGTCCGGCACCGCGCTCAAGCCGCGCGATATCATCACGACTGCGTCGGGCCAGACCGTGGAAGTGTTCGACACGGATGCGGAAGGCCGGCTGATCCTGGCCGACTGCCTCTATTATGCCGCCTCGCGTTTCAATCCCTCGGTGATCGTCGACCTGGCGACGCTGACCTATTCGGTGATGCGCGGCCTCGGCTCGGTCTTCGCCGGCCTTTTCAGCACCGACGATACCATCGCCTCGCGCATGATCGCGGCCGGGGAAAAGGTCGGCGAGCGGTTCTGGCAGCTGCCGCTCGACCGGGCCTATGATGAGGGGCTGCAATCGCCCTTCGCCGACATGCGGCATCACGCCAAGGACATGGAAGACGGCGACGCGCCCTATGCCGCGGCCTTCCTGCGCAATTTCACCGAAGACCGCCCCTGGGTTCATCTCGACATTGCCGGCAAGGAACTGGCCGACAAGGACCGGCCACTGGGCCGGGAAGGCGCCACGGCTTTCGGCGTGCAGATGCTGGAAGAATGGGTGCAGTCCGGCCCGACGGCAAACTAGGCGACAGCGAGATGTCTTCAACCACTGGGGGAACCGGAATGTCGTCCGAGATCGTCAGCAAGGAAGGGCGGGCCGGCTTCGGCGCCTATGAGACCTGGTATCGGATCAGCGGCGAGCTCGATGCCGGCAAGGCTCCGGTCGTGATCCTGCACGGCGGGCCGGGCGCCGCGCATAATTACGTCGATGCCTACAAGCTTCTTGCCCGGGACGGCCGCGCCGTCATCCACTACGACCAGTTGGGCTGCGGCAAATCCACCTTGCTGCCTGAAAAGGGCGGCGATTTCTGGACGCCCCAACTCTTCATCGACGAGCTGGAAAACCTCGTCGACCATCTCGGCATCCGCGGCGGCTTCCATGTGCTGGGTCAAAGCTGGGGCGGCATGCTGGGCGCCGAATATGGCGTGACCCGCCCGAAGGGCCTGAAGTCGCTGACCATCGCCAACTCGCCGGCTTCGATGAAACTTTGGGTCGAGGAAGCCAACCGGCTACGCGCCGATCTGCCCAGGGACGTGCAGGAGACGCTGACCAAGAACGAACAGGCCGGCACGACGGACGATCCGGCTTACCAGGAAGCGACGATGCGGTTCTACGAACGGCATGTCTGCCGGGTCGTGCCGTTCCCGCCCCAGGTGACGGAGACTTTCGCCCAGATCGTGCGCAATCCGACCGTCTACAATGTGATGAACGGCCCGAACGAATTCCACGTCATCGGCACGCTGAAGAGCTGGAGCGTCATCGACCGCCTGCCGGCCATTGATGTTCCGACACTCCTCATCTCCGGCCGTCACGACGAAGCCACGCCCGCGACCGTGCAGCCGTTCAAGGACGGCATCAAGGGATCGCGCTGGCAGATATTCGAGCATTCCAGCCACATGCCGCATGTCGAGGAGCAGGATCTCTGCATGCGTGTGGTGGGAAACTTCCTGGACGACAACGACAACTGAAAAGGGGAATGACGACATGAAGAAACTGCTTTTGGCGGCGTCGGCCGCGGCATTGCTGGCCGGCTCATGGCTCGCTCCGGCGCAGGCCGAATATCTCAAGGAGCACCGTGGCGGCACCATTCGCCTTCTCGCCCGTTCGGCGGCCGGAACGCTCGATCCGCACATCAACTACACGGACCAGGGCTGGCAGATGTACCAGCCGATCTATGACGGCTTGGTCGCCTTCCGCAAGGCCGAGGGCGTCGACGGCTTTTCCATCGTTCCCGACCTGGCCGAGGCGTTGCCCGAGGTCAGCAATGACGGCAAGACCTTCACCTTCAAGCTGCGCAAGGGCATCAAGTTCTCCAACGGCCAGGACCTCGGCGTGAAGGACGTCGTCGCCTCCTTCCAGCGCATCTTCAAGATTTCCGGCCCGACGTCGGGCACCTTCTATGCCGGCATCGTCGGCGCCGACAAATGCCTGGCCGACACCAAGAGCTGCACGCTGGAAGGCGGCGTCGTCGCCGACGAGGCGGCCGACACGATCACCCTCAATCTCACCAAGCCGGACGCCGAGATCCTCTACAAGCTCGCCTTGCCGCATGCCGTGATCCTGCCCGCGGACACGCCGGCGGAAGACATGGGCTCCAAGCCGATCCCCAGCACCGGCCCCTACATGATCTCGGCCTTCGATCCCAACAAGGGCATGACGGTTTCCCGCAATCCCAATTTCAAGCAGTGGAGCGAGGAAGCCCAGCCGGACGGCTATCCGGATGTCGTGCAGTACGATTTCGGCCTCTCGGAAGAGGCCGCCGTGACGGCGATCCAGAACGGCGAAGCGGACTGGATGTTCGACGCGCTGCCGAGCGACCGCCTCGGCGAACTCGGCAGCAAGTCCATGGACCAGCTGCACATCTCGCCGCTTTCGGCCTGGTGGTACGCGCCGCTGAATACGCGCATGGCGCCCTTCGACAATGAAAAGGCGCGCCAGGCCGTCGCCTACGCGGTCGACCGCAACACGCTGGTCAAGCTGTTCGGCGGCAAGGTGCTAGCTTCGCCGGTCTGCCAGGTCCTGCCGCCGGATTTCCCCGGTCATGAGGACTATTGCCCCTTCACCAAGAACCCGGGCGCCAAATGGTCGGCTCCGGATGTCGAGAAGGCCAAGCAGCTCGTCGAGCAATCGGGCACCAAGGGCCAGAAAGTGACCATCATCGTCGAGGACACCGCCATCTCGCGGGCGATCGGCGTCTATCTGCAGAGCGTGCTGACCAACATCGGCTACGTCGCCGACGTCAAGCCGATCTCGTCCAACCTGCAGTTCACCTATATCCAGAACACCAACAACAAAGTGCAGATGTCCGTCACGCAGTGGTACAAGGACTATCCGGCGGCGTCGGACTTCCTGAACATCCTGTTCAGCTGCGCTTCCTATCGCGAAGGTTCGGACGCCTCGATCAACATCTCGGGCTTCTGCGACAAGGATATCGACGCCCAGATGCAGAAGGCGCTGGACCTCGGCGTGGCCGACCAGAAGGCGGCCGACAAATTGTGGGCGGCAATCGACAAGCAGGTCACCGACAAGGCGCCGGCGGTCGGCCTCTTCACGCCGAAGCGGCTTGATTTCGTCAGCAAGCGCATCGGCAATTTCAAGTTCAACCCGCAGTTCAACTGGATTATCACCCAGTCCTGGGTGCAGTAAGGGGCCTGGGTGCAGTAACGAACCGCGGAAGGCACATATCGTGTCCAGCCAAGTCGCCGCCATGCCGCGCAAGACGCGGGGGCCCTGGGCCGTCGCGTTTGCGAAGCTGGCAACGGACAGGGCCGCCATGGCTTCCCTGGCCGTGTTCCTCATCATCGTTCTCGCCTGTTTCAGTGCGCCGCTCTATGCGAAATGGGCGGGCACGGACCCGTTCGCCTCGACGCTCGACGCCGTCATCCAGATCGACGGCGCCGACGTTCCGGTGATGGAACAGTCGACCGAGGGGCTGGGGCTTGGCTACACGCCGATCGGTCCGACCTGGCGGCTCGGCAATTACTTCCTCGGCGCCGACAGCCAAGGGCGGGACGTCATGGCAAGGTTGCTCTATGGCGGGCTCAACTCGCTGCTGATTGCCGGCGCCGCGACCATCTTCACGCTGATCTTCGGCACACTGGCGGGATTGATCGCCGGCTATTTCGGCGGCATCACCGACACGGTGCTGTCGCGCTTGCTCGACGTGCTCTGGGCATTCCCGATCTACCTTCTGGCGATCTCGCTTTCCATCGTCACCATCGCGCAAGGCATCGCGATCGGACCGATCGAGATCCAGTCGGGCAGCCTATGGCTGCCGATCATCATCATAGGCATTGTCTATATACCCTATGTCGCGCGTCCGATCCGCGGGCAGGTCCTGGCGCTGCGCCACAGCGAGTTCGTGCTCGCCGCGATCAATCTCGGCGTGCCGGGCTGGCGCATCCTGTGGCGCGACATCCTGCCCAATATCACAACCACGCTCATCGTCTTCGTGCCGTTGATGATGGCGCTGAACATGCTGACGGAGTCGGCGCTTTCGTTCCTGTCGATCGGCGTGCAGCCGCCGGCCGCGAGCTGGGGCACCATCATCCAGGACGGGCAGGCGCTGCTCTACACAAGGCCGCTGGTGGCGCTGGTGCCCGGCCTGGCGATCGCCGTTTCGGTCATGGCGCTCAACGTCTTCGGCGACGGCCTGCGCGATGCGCTCGACCCGCGCTCCAAGGTCCGGCTGGGGCGCGACTGATGTTTTATGCCATCCTGCGCCGTTTCGGCCAGATGCTGTTCGTGATGTTCGGCATCTCGGTCATTGTCTTCCTGATCTTCTTCGCCACGCCCGGCGCCGATCCCGCCGCACGCATTGCCGGCCGCAACGCTTCTCCGGAAGTGCTGGCGGCGGTGCGCCACAGCTTCGGCTTCGACCAGCCGCTCTACGTGCAATACACGCGCATGATGGAAAAGATCTTCGTCACCGGCGACCTGACCTCCTTCGTCAACCGCGGCTGGAAGGTTGTGCCGGCCGTCATGGATTCGATCCCCGTCACGCTTTCGCTGGTGTTCGGCGCCGCGGTCCTGTGGGTGGTCGTCTCCATCATCATCGGCATCGTCGCAGCGGCCATCCGCGACAGCTGGCTGGACAAGCTCCTGATGGCTTTGGGCCTGCTCGGCATTTCCATGCCGGTCTACTGGCTGGGCGAGGTGATGAACCTGATCACCCAGAGCCGCTATCACGACAGCTGGGCGTTCTCCTGGGTGCCGCCGCTCGGCTACAAGAACTTTTCCGACGATCCCAAGGGCTGGTTCCTGACGCTGGTCATCCCATGGATCACGCTGGCCATCCTCTATATCGGCATTTACGGGCGCGTGCTGCGCGCGGCCATCATCGAATCCATGCAGGAAGATTATATCCGCACCGCCCGCGCCAAGGGCCTGTCGGAGACCCGCATCCTGTTTCGCCATGCGCTGCGCACCTCGCTCATCGCCTTCGTCACCCTGTTCGGCCTCGACTTCGGCGCGCTGGTGGGCGGCTCGGCTTTGCTGACCGAGGTCGTGTTCGGCCTGCACGGCATCGGCAAGCTGACCTATGACGCGCTGCAGAACCTCGATTTGCCGATGATCATGGCGACGGTCATGTACGCGTCCATGTTCGTAGTCATCGCCAACGCGGTGGTCGATTTCGTCTACATCCTTCTCGATCCGCGCCTGAGGGCATCATGATACTGTCGGTGCGCGATCTCAAAGTGTCCTTCCGCACCCATGACGGGCCGGTGCGCGCCATCGACGGCGTTTCCTTCGACCTCGAGGAAAGCGAGATCCTCGGTGTCGTTGGCGAATCCGGCTCCGGCAAGACGGTGTCGCTGCTCGCCGTGATGGGACTTATCACCGATCCGAACGCCACCATCGAAGGCTCAATCCGCTACAAGGGTCGCGAACTCGTGGGCTTGCCGCCGCGCGAGCTTCGCCGTCTGCGCGGCAACGAGATCGCGATGATCTTCCAGGACCCGATGACGGCGCTGACGCCGGTCTACACGATCGGCTGGCAGATCGCGGAGCAGATCCGGGCGCATCGTGGTGTTAGCAAGTCGAAGGCGATGGAGCGCGTCGAGCAGCTGTTGGCGGAGGTGAATTTCCCCAACCCGCACGAGGCGATGTCGCGCTATCCGCACCAGCTTTCCGGCGGCATGCGGCAGCGCGCGGTGATCGCGATGGCCTTGTCCTGCGATCCGGCGCTGCTGGTGGCCGACGAGCCGACCACCGCGCTCGACGTCACCGTGCAGGCCGGCATCCTCGATCTCGTGCGCAAGCTGCGCGCCAAACATAAATCGGCCGTGGTCTTCATCACGCATGACATGGGTGTCGTCTCCGAACTCGCCGACCGGGTCATGGTCATGTATGCCGGCCGCGTGGTCGAGCGCGGCACCCGCACGGAGATGTTTTCCGATCCGCGACACCCTTATACGCGCGCGCTGCTCGGCTCGATCCCGCCGCTGACCGGCGAGAAACCACGCCGCCTGTTGGCGATCCCCGGTTCGCCGCCATCCTTGCTGCGGCTGCCGCAAGGCTGCGCCTTCGGCCCGCGCTGCCCGGTCCGCTACGAGCCCTGCGAGGCTGGCAAGCCGGGTCTCGGCGCGAGCGCGCATGCCGCCGCGTGCTTTCGGGTGGCATAAGCATGAGCGAACCGATGACAGACACAGATCGCCCGATCCTCGAGACGCGTTCGCTGGCAAAACGCTTTTCGATCGGCACCCGCTTTTCCGCCGAAGGCAGGCGAACGGTGCATGCGGTCGACAATGTCTCGCTGACCGTGCGGCACGGCGAGACAGTGGGCCTTGTCGGCGAATCCGGATGCGGCAAGTCCACGCTGGCGCGCTGCCTGGTGCGGCTCTACGATATCACCGACGGCAAGCTTCTGTTCGAAGGCGACGACATCACCTCGAAATCGCTGTCCGAGCTCAGGCCGCTGCGGCGGCGCTTGCAAATGGTCTTCCAGGATCCCTCGGCCTCGCTCAATCCGCGCCGGCGCGTCGGCGATCTCGTCGCCGAGCCGCTGCGCATCCACGGCAAGGTTTCGGCGCGTGAGATCACCGCGCGGGTGGCGGAGCTGTTCGAGCTGGTCGGGCTGTTGCCGGACCATATGATGCGCTATCCGCACGAATTCTCCGGCGGGCAGCGCCAGCGCGTCGGCATCGCGCGGGCCATCGCGTTGAATCCCGACCTTGTCGTGCTGGACGAGCCGGTTTCCGCGCTCGACGTGTCGGTGCAGGCCCAGATCGTCAACCTGCTCGCCGACCTGCAGGAGAAGCTGAAGCTCACCTATGTCTTCATCGCCCACGATCTCTCTGTGGTGCGCCAGGTCTCGACCCGCATCGCGGTCATGTATCTCGGCTCGATCGTCGAGGAAGGCCCGGCGGAAGAGGTCTTTGCGACACCCGCCCATACCTACAGCCAGGCGCTGATCTCGGCGGTTCCCATCGTCGAGACGACGCCTGCGGGCGCGCGCAAGCGCATCATCCTCACCGGCGACGTGCCGAGCCCGCTGAAGCCCCCGTCCGGATGCCGCTTCCATCCGCGATGCCCGATCGCGGCGGACCGGTGCCGTTCTGAGCGGCCGGAACTGAAGGAATATCGCCCTGGCCGCAAAGTCGCCTGCCACTCCCCGACTTTGACTTGATCTGTCTATTTTCGCGAGCGTGGACGCGGGCTGCCGGGACCGCGCCGGATCAGTTCTTGGCGATGGCGCCGACTTCGACCGAATCGACCCGCTTCAGGCTCATGCCGATCACCGGCACCAGCTGATTGTTGACGCGCACGGCCACCGTCACGGTCATCGAATTGCCGTCGGGCACACGCGCCTGCATGACGCCGTTCAACTGCTTGCGGTTGATGGTGAAAACGACCTTCTGGGCGTCGACGACATTGCCGCCGACAATGTCCATGCCGCTTTCGGTCGAGCCGCCCATGAAGGTGCCCCTGTAACCATCACGGCCCTTGCGCTCGACACTGGCCGACATCTTTTGCGTGAACACGCCGACCCTGCAGCCGCCGTCAAGCGTCATGCCGAGCTTGCTGGCGGGCGTCGAGCCATTGAAATCGCAGGTGAATTTGGTGCCCTTGTACTTGCCGGCGATGATCTCGCCAGGGCCGACCCATCTGCCTTCGACGGAGCGGAAAAACTGCTTGTCCGGCTCTGCGCCAAGAGCCTTTTCGACGAGGCCGAGCGGCGCGGCAATCGCGATGGCGGCAGGCAGGACGCAGGACAGGATTACGCTTCTCATCGACGACACCCGGCACGAAAGAGTCTATTCTTGGGACCGGACTGACCATGCAGAAGATTGGTTAATGCTTCGTCACCCGCAATGGGCCGCGCGTTTACCTTATCGGTCGTTCTGGCCGTTCTTTCGTGCCGCGAAAGACGTCAGCGCCGAGAGGAAATCGCCGAGGCCCGGGCGCTTCACGGCGATGAATGGCAAGGGGCGGGCGGTTTCCATCGCGGCGATGCCGATGCGCGCCGTCATCATGCCGTTGACCACGCCTTCGCCGAGTTTTGCCGAGAGTTTTGCGGCAAGCCCGTGGCCGACGATCTGCTGCACGAAACTGTCGCCCACCGCGATCGAGCCCGTCACCGCCAGATGCGCGAGCACGCCGCGCGCCAGCCGGAAGAAGCCGAGCGTGCCTGGGCGGCCGCCATAGAGCTCGGAGAGGCGCCGGATCAGCCGCCCGGCCTCGAACACGACATAGGCGATATCGACCAGCGCGCGGGGGCTGACCGCGGTGATGAGCGACACGCGCTTCGCCGCTTCCAGAATCATGACTTTGGCGCGCGCATCGAGAGGCGACAGGACTTCGGTCTCGGCGAGCCGCACCAGATTTGCGCCGTCGATGATCTCGCCGCGCAATTCGGCGAGCGAGCGGCGGCCGGCTGCGGTCTCGGGTTTTGCCGCTACGAAAGCCGAGAGCTCGTCGACCAAGGCGCGCGCCGCCTTGGGATCGTCGCGAGCCACGGCATCCAGGGCCCGTTTCTGCATCTTTTCGACTTCGGCCAGGCGGGCGATGGCAAGGAACTCGCGAATGAGGATGACGGACAGCGAAAGCAGCGCGATCGCCGCCATGCCGGCCGCCAACCAGCCGAGCCATTCGGCGCGCGCAAACAGGTCGCGGATCAGCTGATCGGCCCACAGGCCGACCGCCAGCGAGACGAGCACGCTCAGAGCGCCGAAGAACAGCCGCGCCAGCAGCGAACGCTTTCTCGGAGTCGTCGCCGGCGGCGGAACCGCGGCCTCGATGTCCGGCTCGTCGAAGACGTCGACTTCCGAGGGGATCACGACCGCCACATCCGCCCTCGCGGCACGTGGCCGGCGCGCCGGCTGTTCCTCGGCGGCGTGGGTTCGCTGTGGTTGCGGCGCCTCGGCCTCAGGCTCGATGCGGAAGGCCGCCGGTTTGCGGGGCGCGGTCATGCCAGATGATCTCCGATCAGGAACTGCAGCGCGCGGTCGAGCCGGATATGCGGCAGGGACAGCGTGACGCCTTCGGCGGTGCGTTCGAGCTTCGGCGGACGGAAACGCACGAAGCGGATCGCCGGTTCGCTGCTGTCGGGCGGTGATCCGGAAATGTCGAACACGGCGTCCACCTTTTCCGGCAAATCGCCCGGGAAGATGGCGGTTTCGGTCTTTCCGTCGAATGTCTCGCCGTTGATCTTCTCGCCCTTGAGCGGCGTGCCGATGATGACCGGCAGCGTCTCTCTTCCCTGTTTCACCGTGCCCTCGCGGGTCGAGCGAACTGCGGCCATGGCGACGACATCGACGGCGGCGCCGCTGAAATTCGCTCGCGCGACGGCCCGGTCGGTCAGCCGGCGCACGATCGCCTGCAGCCGGTCATGGCTTTCATGGTGCAGATGGTCCGCCTTGGTCGCCGCGACCAGGATGCGGTCGATGCGGCGCGAGAAGAAGTCGGTGAGGAAATTACCCCGTCCAGGCCGGAAGCAGGACAGGATCTCGGTCACCGCACGCTCCAGATCGGCCATGGCGGCCGGGCCGGCATTGAGGGCCTGCATGGCGTCGATCAGCACAATCTGCCGGTCGAGGCGGGTGATGTGCTCGCGAAAGAATGGTTTGACGACATGCGTCTTATAGGCCTCGTAGCGGCGCTCCATCATCGCCTGCAGTGATCCGGAGCGCGGTCGGCCTTGCGCCAACGTCATCAGTGGCGCGAAGGTGAGCGCCGGAGAGCCTTCGAGGTCGCCCGGCATCAGAAAACGGCCGGGCGGCAGCGTCGACAGCGCGGGGTCGTCGAGCTTGCAGGCCTTCAGATAGGCGCCAAAGCTTTCGGCCAATCGTCGCGCCATCATCTCGTCTGCGTCGGCATCGGGGCTGACCGTGGAAGCCAGGTCCCGCCAGGCCTGCGACAGGTCGCAGCGGACGGGCAGGGCGGCCAGCTCGACCGCCTCGCGCGAAAAGTCGGCGAAGGACTTGCCGAGCAGCGGTAGGTCGAGCAGCCACTCGCCGGGATAATCGACGATATCGACGGAAAGTTTTCCGGCTGAAAACAGGCGATTCCAACCGGAAGCCGACTCATATTCGATGGTGAGCCGGAGCTCGGAGATGGCGCGGGTCGAGTCCGGCCAGGCGCGGTCGTTCACCAGAGCCGCGACATGGTCCTCATACTGGAAACGCGGAACGGCGTCGTCCGGCTGCTCCTCGAGGAAGGCGCGCGCGATCCGGCCGGATTTCTGCGCCTCGAAGAGGGGCAGGCGTCCGCCATGGATGAGGTTGTGGACGAGGGCGGAGATGAACACCGTCTTGCCGGCGCGGGAGAGCCCGGTGACGCCAAGACGCAATGACGGAGAGAAGAGCCCGGCGGCGCGGCCAGATAGCGTGTCGAGCGCAATCCTTGCCTCGTCGGTGAAATTGGTCAGCGATGATGCCAAATCAGCCTCTGGTTGCGCGTCAGCGCCCGATATAGGCCCTGGACCGTGCGTTTGAAATGGTCTCAGAGGTCGGCGGGCGTGAGAAAGGCTTCGAGATAGCCGTTGCCCTGCGCCGCTTCGGCAAGCTGGCCGGGAAAGCGCACCACAGCAAGGCCGGAGGTCGGAAAACCGTGGTTCATCATGCGGCGCGCCGCCTCATCGCCGTCGCCCGACACCGCCATGGCCAGATCTTCGGTCATCGGGTTGTGGCCGATCACCAGAAGCGAGTTGGCGCCGCCATTCTTGCGGATGATGTCGAGATAGCCGGCCGCATCCTCGCTGTAGAGGGTGTCGAAGAACAGGATTCGGCCGGTGTCGGTGCGCCCCGCCAGGCCTTCCAGCGTCTGCCTCGCCCGCCTGGCGTTGGAGCAAAGGGTGACGTCCGGCACGTAGTTGCGGGTGCGCATGGCTTCTCCAATCGCTTCGGCATCGGCCATGCCCGATTCGTCGAGCGGGCGGTCGAAATCGCGCATGCCGGGCAGCGCCCAGCCGGCTTTGGCATGCCGTAAGAGATAAAGCCTGCTCAAACCGTACCTCCATGGCGACGCCTTCGTGGCAACGCGCGATTAGTCACCAGAACGACGTCTTACACAATGGCCGGCCGGCGACTGCAACGAATCATGTGCGATTTCGTTTTGTGCCGTTGAAACAACGTCGTCGCCGGAGTTGCCGATGCGAGACTAACAATTGCGTGAAACTCTCGCCGATAGCGCTTGTGCAGGCTCTTGTCCCCGAATATATAGGCGCCAAATTTTGGGGTTGTTGGGTGAGTCGAATGAACGACATCGTTACCGCCGATTACGTACCCTCCGAAGACGAGCCGTTCATGAACGAACGGCAAAAATCGTACTTCCGCCAAAAGCTTATCACTTGGAAGAACGACATTCTGCGCGAAGCACGCGAAACCTTAGAAATCCTGCAGCAGGAAAACGCCAACCACCCCGACCTGGCCGATCGCGCCTCCTCCGAAACCGACCGCGCCATCGAATTGCGCGCCCGCGACCGCCAGCGCAAGCTCATCTCGAAAATCGACTCCGCGCTACAGCGCCTTGACGAAGGCACCTACGGCTATTGCGAGGAGACCGGAGAGCCAATCGCGTTGAAGCGGCTCGACGCGCGTCCGATCGCGACGTTGTCGATCGAGGCGCAGGAGCGTCACGAACGCCGCGAGAAGGTCTATCGCGACGACTGACGCGAACCGGATAGGCAAGAAAACGTCGAAATGGCCGGATTTCCGGCCATTTTCGTTTTCGGTGCTCAGGGCGCGGAAAGGCCCGCTTCTGCCGGCAAGTTGCCGTCATCCGGTCAACGCTTGTGGCTGCCCAGTTCGCCAAGCAGCTTGGTCATCTCGTCATCGAGCGAAGGCTTGGCCGCGGGCTTGCTGGGTGGCGGCTGGGAGTGCGTTTCGTCGAGAGAGGTCTCGAGTTCGTGCATCAATGTGTCGTCGATGGAATCGTTTGAGGGCGGCGGCGTGTATCTGGTGCTGCCGTTGGCCGTCCCGTAGCCCGGCAGCGGCATGACCTTCGCCGTCGGCTGGCTCGGCGCCGCCGGTTTTGGCGCGGGAGCGGGCGCCGGGGCG
>NZ_JAIUHR010000024.1 GCF_020165195.1 Mesorhizobium sp. CA14
CCCAAAGCCAAAACGGAGCGAGACCTCGCGACCAAATCGCTCCGCGAGCCTGTCCTCGCTAACTGCGCAACAGGCCCACAAGGGGGAGGTAAGAACTCACCGCCCTTCGCGATACCACATCGAGCCGATGGCGAGCAGCAGGAGGCCGAGGCCGAGGAAGCCGCCGAACAGCGGCACGCGCGACACGGCCTTGAGCGTGCTGTCGTCGGTCGTGCGCAGGCCGATCCAATCGTCGCCCGAAGCGGCCGCCGAGGAGCGGACCGGCACGATCGACGGCAGGGTCACGCCGCCGGCGAGATTGGCGAGCGTCGACGACGGCGCCAGCCGCCGCACGCTGCCGCCGGTCGCCTCGGCCGGTGCCTTCAGCCTGTTCTCGGTCGAAACCACGTCGGAGAATTCCGGTGCGTTGATCGGGCCGACATGGGCAAGCGCGGTGAGATCGCCATTGCCGATCTGGTAAAGGCCGATCTCGCTGGTCCGCAGGCTGCCGGTGAAGATGCCGGGCTCGGCCTTCTCGAGCTTCACCGTCACGGTCTTGCCGGACGGCGTGATCACCTGCGCGGGACCCGGATCGTCGCTCATCGTCTGGCGGCGGATTTCCAGCATCATGCCGCGGCCGTCGGCGGTCAGCCGCTCCTCTTCAAGCTCAGGCTCCTTCATCAGCCAGTGGGCGATGCGCCGGTAGAGCTGGACATGCGGACCGCCGCCTTCGAAGCCGCGCGCCCACAGCCAGCCCTGGTCTGACAGGAGCATGCCGACACGGCCTTCACCCTTGCGGTCGAGCAGGAGCAGGGGCCGGTTGTCGGCGCCCTTCATCACCACTTCGCCTTCCGGGTTCTTGACGCCGATGGTGCGGAACCAGCGGCTCCAATGCGGCGGCTCGCTTGCCGAACCGTCGAGCCCGCGCGTCACCGGGTGGCGCTGGCCGAGATCGGTCAGGCGCGGATAGAAGGCCTTGTCCACCACTTCGCCGGTCGGCATGGCCGGCAGCGCGGCGTTGAGCGGCGTGCGGGCAATGGAGTTTTCGCCGGCATATTCGGGGCCGGCGGCAATCAGCAGCGCACCGCCCTTTTCGACATATTCGGAGATGTAATCGTAATAGAGGATCGGCAGCACGTCGCGGTGCTGGTAGCGGTCGAAGATGATCAGGTCGAAATCTTTGATCTTCTCGACGAACAGCTCGCGCGTCGGGAAAGCGATCAGCGACAATTCGTTGATCGGCGTGCCGTCCTGCTTTTCCGGCGGGCGCAGGATGGTGAAGTGGACGAGATCGACCGACGCGTCCGACTTCAAAAGGTTGCGCCAGGTGCGCTCGCCGGCATGCGGCTCGCCGGAGACCAAGAGCACGCGCAGGTTCTCGCGGATGCCGTCGACCAAGGCAATCGCCCTGTTGTTGGCGTCGGTCAGTTCGCCGGGCTCCCGGTCGATGCCGAGCTGGACGATGTTGCGGCCGGCATTGGGTATCGCGACCGAGAGCTTCATCGGCTGACCGACGGTCGCATGCTCGACCGAGACCTGCTCGCCATTGACCGAGACGCGCACGTCCACAGGTGCGCCGTCGCCTTCCGTCGAAATGACGCGGTAGGTCATGTCGAGCGGCTTGCCGACGAGACCGAAGCGCGGCGCGTTCTCGAAGCGGATGCGGCGGTCCTTCTCATGCTCGTTACCGGTGATCAGCGCGTGCAGCGGGGCGTTGAACTCCGGCGCGCCGGCAGGCGCATCATGCACCTCGCCGTCGGTGATCATGACGGCACCGCCGATGCGCGACGGCGGCACGTCGCGGAAGACGCCTTCCAGCGCGCTGAACAGCCTGGTTTCGGTGCGCTCGTCGGCGGCTTCGGACTTGCCGGCCTCGACGACACGGACATCGAACTGCTTGAAGCGGGCAAGACGCTGCTGCAGGCCGGCCAGAGCCTCGTCGGTCTGCTTGGTGCGGTCGCCGATGTCTTGGCTCTGGCTGCGGTCGACGACGAGGGCGACGACGCTCTTCAGCGCCTCGCGCTCCTCGGCGAGGAAAACGGGATTGAGCAATGAAGCGGCGAGCGCGAGCAGCGCGATGAAGCGCAATGCCGAGCCGCGCTGGCGGAACCACAGGCCGACCAGAGCCAGCAAGAGCAACGGCACGAAGAGCAGGCCGAAGAGCGGCCAGGAGAGAAGCGGTTCGAACGAGATGGACCAGTTCATGACCTACTGCCCCAGCCGTTCGAGCAGCACCGGCACATGCACCTGATCGGATTTGTAGTTGCCGGTCAGCATATACATCATGATGTTGACACCCGCGCGAAGCGCGTAGATGCGCTGCATCGGATCCGGCGGCACGGTCGGCAGCATCGGATCGCCGTTCTCGTCGGTTGCCCAGGCGCCGGCGAAATCATTGGCGGTGATCATGATCGGCGAGACGCCGTCGCCGGTGCGCACGGGGCGGTTCTCGGTGTTGCTGGCCTCGAGCGAGGCCTCGACCCAGAGCGGGCTGCCGTTGAAGCGACCGGGGAATTCCGGAAGGATGAAGAAGGACTTGGTCAGCACGTGGTCCGACGGCACCGGCTCCAGCGGCGGCACGTTGAGATTACCCAGAATGTCGCGCAGCCGCTCGGTCGCCGGGCTTGCCGAGCCGGCGCCGATGCCGTTGGAAAACTGGTCGCGCGTGTCGAACAGAACCGTGCCGCCCTGCTGCATATAGGCGTCAATGCGGGCGATCGCCGCCTGGCTGGGCATGGGCGCCGTCGCATCGATCGGCCAATAGATCAGCGGGAAGAAGGACAGCTCGTCCTTGGCGATGTCGACGCCGGCCGGCGGGCCGGGCTCAAGCGCGGTCTTCTCGACCAGGAAACGGGTGAGACCCTCAAGGCCTGCGCGGCTGATCGAATCGACGCCCGGCTCGCCGGTGATGACATAGGCGATACGGGTTTTCGAAATATCCTCGATCGCCTGGGTGTCGCCGGGCTTAGAATCGTCGGCGCGGGCAAGATCGGCATGGCCGAAGAGGCCGCCCAGCACGACCAGAATGGCCGCGGTGGTCGCCGCCGCCGTGCCCGCGCGGCGCGGCCGGCGCGCCAGCAAGCCGCCCATCCAGAACACGGCCAAAGTGTCGAGCACCATCAACAGGAGCGCAATGGCGACCAGCGGCCCCTTCAGGTTCTCCGATTCATCGAAGGCGTAAGGGATAGCTGTCACCGGAAGCGAAACCTGCGGACGGACCAGCGGCATGAACGTGCTCGACGCGTCGAGCAGATTATGCGCGAAGACGCCCGTCTCCGAGCCGTAAAGGCCGGGCGGATTCTCCAGCGTCACCGGCAGCGGACCGGCGCCGGGCACCAGCGGCCGGGCATCCGGCGAGGGCGGCGTCAACATGCCGTCGGCGCCGATCATGCGGTAGGGCGCAAGCGACGCGGCGGCGGCCTCGGCATTGGCGATCGCGGCGCCCTGGTTGCGCGACAGCTGCACGACGCGTCTCAGCATTTCGACGAAGCTGCCGGAGATCGGCAGGTTCGACCAGGTCGCCTCGGGCGTGACATGGAAGAGCACCAGCGTGCCCTTGTCCTTCTTCATGCCCGTCACCAGCGGCGTGCCGTCGGCGAGCGTGGCCCAGGTGCGCTCGACGATGTCGGGCGTCGGCTCGGCCAGAACCTGCCGGCTCACCGTCACCTCGGAGGGCGGCGAAAGATCGGCGAAGGGACCGTTCTTCGGAAATTCGGTCACCGCCTGCGGCGTCGTCCAGGACAGAGCGCCGCCCAGCGCGCGCTCGCCGCTGCGCAGCCTGACCGGCAAAAGATCGTCGTCATTGCCGGCCGCGGCAAGGCGGGGACCGGCAAAGCGCACCAGCGTGCCGCCCTTGTCGACCCAGTCGACCAGCCGCTGCTTGACCTGCGCCGGGATGGTGCCGACATCGGCCATGATGATCATCGCCGGCTTCTGGTCGAGAAGCTGCGGAATGGCGTCGGCCAGATCGGCGCTCGACGGCTCGACCAGATCGGCAAAGGGCTGCAGGGCGCGGCGGATGTAATAAAGCGGCGACAGAAGCGGCTGCGCCTGGTCGGCCTCGGCCTGCGACAGAAGGCCGACGCGGCGGCGTTTGGAGCTCTCGTCCAGCACGCGCACGGCGCCGGCCTGGCGCTCGCCGTCCAGCGCGATCGACGCGAAATCGTTGCGCAGCTCGAAGGGGACCGCCATTGTTCCCGTGGCGGTGGCTTCGCCCGGCGCGAAGGTCAGCGTCGCATCGGCGATGCGGCGGCCCTTGTCATCGAAGGCGCCAGCGGTGACCTGCGCCGGCGCCGGATTGCCCGGCGCGCGAATGGCGGTCAAAGCGAAACCATCGACCTGGTTGTCGGCGCCGATCAGGCCGGTCACGGAGGGCCGGTCGGACGTGGCCCAGACCAGCCGTGCCGCATTCTTTTCGAGCAGCGTCTTGAAAGCGGCCTCGTCGCCCTTGGCGGCAAGCCCATCGGCGAGCACCGCGACGCTGGCGCCCGGCAGGCGCTCCAACGCGGCGGCGACGCGGGCGTAGACGGCGGGCCTGTCGGTAGGAATCGGCCGCGGCTTAGCGGCACGCAGGTGATCGAGCGCGGCCGAGGCGTCGAAAGGACCGATCTCGGCATTGGGCTTCTCGGCGGTGAAGGCGATCACGACCGGCACGCCGTTCGAGCCGGCGTCGGCGATCAGCCGCTCGGCGGTGGCGATGCGCTTGTTCCAGTCGGCGGCGCTCGCCCAGCCATTGTCGATGACAAGCGCCAGGGCGGCGCCTTCCGCAGGCAGTTTTTCGCGCGGATTGAAGACCGGCTCGGCCAGCGCCATCACGATGAGCGCCGCCATCAGCAAGCGAAGCAGCGTCAGCCACCACGGGCTTTGCTGCGGGGTTTCTTCGCGCCTGAGGACCCGGGCGAGGATTCTCAGCGGCGGGAAAACCTCCGTCTGCGGCCTGGGCGGGGTGAGGCGCAGCAGCCACCAGATCACCGGCAGCGCCAGAAGGCCCCACAGCACCATGGGCGCCCCGAAGGAAAGCGGCAGCCAGCTCATGCGACCGCCCTTCCGAAATTGGTGCCGTCAGCGGTCATCGCCATGTGGACGCGCACCAGCGCCTCGGAGGCGAGGCGGTGGGTGTGGTTGACGGTGTAGCTCCAGCCGAGACGCTTGCACCAGGCGGCCAGTTCCTCGCGGCGGGCCTTGTAGAGCAGGCGATATTCCTCGGCCAGCATCTCGGCGCGGCCGGCGGTCAGCTTGTCGCCGGTCTCGGGATCGGTGAACTCGGTGCGGCCGGCATAGGGGAAGGTTTCCTCCGCCGGATCGGCCACCTCGATCAGATGCGCGCGCACGCCATGGCGCGCGAGCACGTCGAGCCAGGCCATGGTTTCCTCGACCGGATCGAGGAAATCGCTGACCAGCACGATGTCGCAGAAGCGGCGGATGGCAGACAGATCCGGCTTGGCGGGAAGCGCGGCGGCATGGCTCAGCTGGGCGGCGATACGCTCTGCGCCATTGCGGGCGGTGAACGGGTCGGTCAGGCCTGGCCAGGCGATGCGCTCGCCGCTGCGCGACAAAAGCTCGGCCAAAGCGAGCGCCAGCACCAGCGCGCGCGATTCCTTGGAAACGCTTGCCGCGGCGGATTTGTAGAGCATGGAAGACGAGGGGTCGGCCCAGAGCCAGACCGTGTGCGCGGCTTCCCATTCGCGGTCGCGCACATAGGTATGGTCGTCTCTCGCCGAGCGGCGCCAGTCGATGCGCGAGGAATCCCCTTCGACATAGGGCCGGAACTGCCAGAAATTCTCGCCGATGCCGCGCTTGCGGCGGCCATGCCAGCCGGCGATCACCGTATTGACGATACGGCGCGCCTCGACCAGCAGGTCCGGCACCAGTGAAGCCCGCAACCGGCCACGGGCGAGCGCGTCGCGCGTGGCAACCGGTGACTGGACCTCGCCTATTCGACCCATCAGATGCCTTTTGCCAGCTTCGCCACCACGTCACGCACGGAAGTGCCTTCGGCGCGGGCGGCGAAAGTCAGCGCCATGCGATGCTGCAGCACTGGTTCGGCCAAGGCGCGAACGTCGTCGACCGAAGGCGCCAGCCTGCCATCATATAGGGCGCGTGCGCGGGCGCACAGGGTCAGCGCCTGGCTGGCGCGGGGGCCCGGCCCCCAAGCGACGTGCTTGTCGGTCTCGGCATTGCCCTGGCCCGGCCGGGCCGAACGCACCAGCTTGAGGATCGCCTCGACGACGCTTTCCGGCACCGGCATGCGGCGGATCAGCGTCTGGATTTCCCTGAGCCTGGCCGGCTGCAGCATGTTGTCGGCCCTTGCCTCGTCGACCCCGGTCGTTTCGAGCAGGATGCGGCGTTCCGCCTCGATCTCCGGATAGAGGATGTCGACCTGCATCAGGAAACGGTCGAGCTGGGCCTCGGGGAGGGGATAGGTGCCTTCCTGCTCCAGCGGGTTCTGTGTGGCCAGCACATGGAAGGGCGAGGGCAGGTCGTGGCGGGCTCCGGCGATGGTCACGTGATATTCCTGCATCGCCTGCAGCAGCGCCGACTGCGTGCGCGGCGAGGCGCGGTTGATCTCGTCTGCCATCAGCAATTGCGTGAAGATCGGCCCGGAAATGAAGCGGAAGGAGCGCTTGCCGAACTCGTCCTGCTCCATCACCTCGGAGCCGAGAATGTCCGACGGCATCAGGTCGGGCGTGAACTGGACGCGGCGCGAATCGAGGCCGAGCACGATGCCCAACGTCTCGACCAGCTTGGTCTTGGCGAGGCCCGGCACGCCGACCAGCAGCGCATGGCCGCCCGCCAGCAGCGCCACCAGCGTGCGCTCGACGACGGCTTCCTGGCCAAAGATCACCCGGCCGACCGCGTCGCGGACCCTGGAGATGTCGGCCAGCGCCTTTTCGGCTTCCTCGATCATCGCTTTTTCGCTGATCGGGCTCTCCTTGATCATCACGCTCATGCCGTTCGATCCTTGTGGTTGGAAATGCCGGCCTGCATTCTCAATGCCGCAGAATGCCGCGATTCGGCCTCACCTGGCGCCTGTAATTGAACTTAAATCACAGACTCGGGCGGACAAGGCTGACAATCGGGACAACAGTGACTATTTCGTGACCATGGCCGAACGCAGCGAACATCGTGAACCAAGCCCGGACGAGCAGAGCCTGAGCAAACAGAGCCTGAGCAACCAGAGTCTGAGCAACCAGAGTCTGACCGGGGCCACCGAGGCGCGGGGCCTGGAGGCGCTGATCTCGCGCGCGGCGCGGGCCGGCAAGGGGCCGGCACCGGTCGAGCGCTGGAATCCGGATTTCTGTGGCGATCTCGACATGGAGATCAAGGCCGACGGCACTTGGTTCTATCTCGGCACGCCGATCGGACGCATGCCGCTTGTGCAGCTCTTTTCCAGCGTGCTGCGCAAGGATGCCGACGGCAAGACCTATCTGGTGACGCCGGTCGAGCGGGTCGGGATCCGCGTCGTCGACGCGCCCTTCATCGCCGTCGAAATGAACGTGTCCGGAAGCGGGGACGACCAGGTCATCACCTTCCGCACCAATGTCGGCGACGTCGTTGCGGCCGGCCCCGGTCATCCGCTGCGCTTCGTCGACGAGGACGAAACCGGTGGGTTGAAGCCCTATGTGCTGGTGCGCGGACGGTTGGAAGCGCTGGTGGCGCGGCCGGTGATGTACGAACTGGTCGAGCATGGCGAAGAGATCGACATCGACGGCAGGGCGATGTTCGCCGTCCGCTCGGGCGGCGAGGTTTATCCCATCATGCCGGCCGAGAAGCTGAAACGGCTGAGCGCGTGATGGACCAGGTGACGCCGGCGCCGTTTTCGATCGCGGACTTTCGGGCGCGCGTCGCCGCGCAGGCCGCGATCGGCCCTGGCGACGATTTCGGCGACCATCGCTTCAATCCCGGCCATCCCAGGCTCAAGCACATCAAGCCGTTGCGCGACGCGGCGGTGCTGATCCCGGTGATCGACCGTGCCGAGGGCGCCATGGTGCTGCTCACCAAACGCGCCGAGAAGCTGCGCAGCCATTCCGGCCAGGTGGCTTTTCCGGGGGGCACCATCGATACGACCGATCCAAGCCCCGAGGCCACCGCTTTGCGCGAGACTTTCGAAGAGATCGGCCTCGATCGTGGCCATGTCGAGATCATCGGCCGCATGCCGGACTACGTCGCGGGCAGCGGATACCGTATCGTGCCGGTGCTTGCCATCGTGCGGCCCGGCTTTTCGCTGACGCTCAATGCCGACGAGGTCGATGCCGCCTTCGAGGTGCCCTTGAGCTTCCTTATGGACCCGACCAACCACGCGCGCGACAGCCGCATGTGGAACGAGCTCGAATGGTTCTTCTACGAGATGCCCTACGGCGGCCAGCGCATCTGGGGCGTCACCGCCGGCATCATCCGCACGCTCTATGAAAGGCTTTACGGTTGAGCGCTGAGGCGTCACTTTCGGGCAGGGCCGATTGGCTGGCCGACAAGCATCTGCAGAAGCTGCTTGCGGCGCTGAAGCAGGGCGGCGAGGAAGCGCGTGTCGCCGGCGGCGCGGTGCGCAATGCGCTGATCGGTCAGCCGGTCGCCGACATCGATATCGCCGCGACCACCGTGCCCGAGGAAACGATCCGGCGCGCCGAGGCGGCCGGCTTCAAGACGGTGCCAACAGGCATCGAGCATGGCACGGTCACGGTGATCGCCGGCGGCAAGCCTTATGAGGTGACGACGCTCAGGGCGGATGTCGAGACCGACGGCCGGCGGGCAAAAGTGATCTTCGGGCGGGACTGGAAAGCGGACGCCGAACGGCGCGACTTCACCATCAACGCGCTCTATGCCGAAGCCGATGGCATGATCGTCGACCTCGTCGGCGGCGTCGCCGATATCGAGGCGCGGCGGCTACGTTTCATCGGCGACGCGGAAGCGCGCATCCGCGAGGATTATCTGCGCATCCTGCGCTTTTTCCGTTTCTTTGCCTGGTATGGCGACGGGCGGCCGGACGCGGATGGGCTGAAGGCCTGCGCAAGGCTGAAGGACGGGCTTGCGCGGCTTTCGGCCGAACGGGTCTGGTCCGAACTGAAGAAGCTGCTGTCGGCTCCCGATCCCTCGCGCGCGCTGTTGTGGATGCGCCAGGCCGGCGTGCTCACCGCCGTGCTGCCGGAGAGCGAGAAATGGGGCATTGACGCCATCCATGGCCTGGTCAAGGCTGGAAAAGATCTCGGCTGGGCCGCCGATCCTGTGCTGAGGCTGGAGGCGATCGTCCCGCCCGATGCCGTGCGCATGAAGACGCTTGGCGAGCGGCTGCGGTTGTCGAACGACGAGGCCGACCGCCTGCGGCATTGGGCGCTGACCATTGCGCCGGATGCGAAGGTGACCGAGACCGAACTGGCCAAGAAACTCTATCACGGCGATCGCAATGGTTATGTCGACCGCATCCGGCTGGCGCTTGCCGCGGCGCGGACGCGTGCCGTCGAGGACAATCAGGCGATGATGGAGGCTGGCGGTTTTTCACGCCTGCTCAATTTCACGCTGAAATGGCAAAAGCCGGTGTTTCCGATCAAAGGCGCGGACCTGACCGCGCTTGGCGCCTCGCCGGGGCCGAAGCTCGGCGCCACGCTGAAGAACCTCGAGAAGGAATGGGTCGAGTCGGGCTTCACCCTGGAACGCGGCGTGCTGATGGAGCGCGCCGCGCAAGCGCTGGAGACTTAGACGGGCTAGCCGGAACGGCCAGTGCGTGTCAATGTATGGCCACCGGAGCGAGAGCGCGTGAGAGACTTGCTTCGCCCTTGCCGTAGATGGATGGGTCGTAATTGGCCAGCGTGTCGGTGCGGGCCGTGTTGAGCAGGTCGTTGGTGATCTGCACCGGCGTCGCCTTGGTGAACTTGCTGCCGATGATCGCAGCATAGCCGGAGATGATCGGCGCCGCGAAAGACGTTCCGTAGAGACCGGTCTTGTCGCCCTCGACGCCGACCACCAGGAAGTGGCTCTGCACAGCCGTGTTGGAGCCGGCATAGTCGGAATACCAGGCGAGCTGGGCCTTGTTGGCTGTGGTGCCGTTCGTCGACAGCGCGCCGACGAAGATCGCCGTCGGTTTGCCGATCAGGGCAAGGTCGAGATAGTCCTGCTGGCCACCGGTGACCCCGCCGACAGCGACAGAGTCATTGCCGGCCGCCTTCGAGACGACGGCCGAACCGTTGGTGGCGTAGGAGATGATCGAGGACTCCTCTGGAGCCCACCAGATCTGGTTGGTGCTGTAGCCTGCTGTTGTGTACATGCCGTAGCTCAGGTTAAGCACGTTGAGGCCGCGTGCCAGCGAAACGGCCGTGCCCGTCGAGAAATCCTTGGAGCGAATGGTCGCGGCTGGAGCAATCATGCTTGCCTCCTCGCGCGTCCATTCGCCGTGCCGCTGGGTTTGCACGCCGATCCCGAAATTGCCGGAAAAACGCGACGTGCTGCTGAAGTCGTCGACCATTGTGATGGTGACGCCCTTGCCCTTGTAGCCGGCGGCCCATGCGGCGCCGACGTCGGGGCTCATCCAGTTCTGTACCGTTTGCGTCGTGCGCGCGACCGGAATCTTTGCGCTCACGCAGATGGAGCCGCCGCCATGGCAGAGCGCGGCCATCTCGTCCGCGCTGAGAACCTCCTGCGCCGAGGCAATCGGCGCCCAAAGGATGGCTAAAGCGGCTGCAACGCCCAACTTCAGGGTTATTCTCCAGTCCAACGAGAACCGGGACGGGCGCGAATTTGGGCACGAGATGATGTTCATTTGCGGCTCCCGCAATCAGAATGTGAGATGGTAATTCAACCAGAGATGCATGGTCTCCGGCTTGGCGCTGACCAGATATTTCAAGGTTTCCTCCGGCGCCGTCTCGCCCGCCGCGAGCCGGCAATTGACGCTGTAGGTGCCCAGGTCGCCATAGTCGGCTTCGCAAGGCTTTTCAGTGAGGCCGCCGCCGATGGTCGAGGTGACCGAAAGCGACAGCGTGCTGTTCGAATTGGGATGGATCTGGGTCAGAAAGCCAAGCTTCAGGCTGGGCTCGATACGATATTTCTCGGCTTGCTCGCCTGTGCCAAATCCCCAAAGAATGCCGGTATCGGGTGTGATCTGGGTAAGAAAGTCGGCATGCATATCGACCCAGCTCGCATGGTACCAATGGGTGAGCGATACCCAGCTTCCGCCCTGCAACTCATAGCCGCCGTTGCCGAGGCTCCTGGCGCGATCGCTGAGTGGAGAACCCTGATGAATATCGACGAGCGAGGTCGTCCATTCCTGGGCCATTGCCGCGGACACAAAGAGTAAGGCGCTCGACAGGAGCGCCGCGCAGAGACCGACTCCGATGTTGGACCGCTCGCGCATGCGCGAACCACCTCGCCTCACCGTTCCGGGCGGCGCCTTGATGGCGAAGGCCGCTTGGGCAGCCCCTCTGGCCGGATCATGGGTCGGAAAATCGCACGCGCATCGTTACTGCAAGGTTATCCGAGCCGTTACGAATATAAGAATTTGCTTGAATTATAGGGAAAATGCTTCTGCCGGCGACCCGGGAGATCGCCGGCAGAGAGTTGGGCGCAGCCGTAAGCGGCGTTCCGCTCTTGCGTGTCGGCCCATCTGGTCGAATTCTGGAATTTGGCCGCTCAGGCGGCGTCGCGAACCTTCTGGATGCGCGAGCGGATCGCCTCGATCATCGTCTCGCGGATGATGGTCTCGCCATGCGTCTCGCGCATATGCTCGACGGCGCGGCGCATGACCTCCGCCTCCTCCTCGGCACGCGTGTGCCAGTCACAGCCGGGAACCAGCGATCCGCATTGGAATTCCTTCATGACCCTCTTCCTTTCCTAGCGCGGGGTGGTTCGACCTTGGCCGGCCGCCCCTGATGTCTTGTCTTGGCAGTCCGGCAGGGAGCGACGCGCCTCTTCCGGTTGCTCTGCCGGAATATCATAACACCTGTGCAACGGTTCGGTTGCATCGAAAGCCCCTGTCTCGGATTGGAAAGGAAAGGCGGAGCGCTATGCCCCGCCTTTCCCTGCCGCCTGAGAACTGGACCTTCAGAGCAAGGCCGTTACTTCATGATCTTGACGGCCTCGGCGATCTTGTTCTTGCCGCTCATGTCCCAGGACACGCGGACTTTCTCGCCGGCTTGAATGCCGGGATCCTTGAAGGCTTTGGACAGCTTGAATGTGGATCCATCCTCCAGAACAAGGCTCATGGCCGTTCCGTCAAAGCTCTTGACGGTGCCGGTGGTGTGCTTGACCGCTGCGAACGCGGCGCCGCCGGAGGCGAGAAGGGCGGCGGTTGCTGCCGTCACGATAAGCTTGCGCATGGCGTGCTCTCCTGGAATGCGGGTGCCCGATTTGGCAAGGCACCTCGCGTGATCAGGGTCGTCAAGTCGCGTCGGGTCACGGCCGCCGGGAGACAAATGATCTCCGCTTCGACCGCCGGCGCTTCCCGACCCGACGACCTTAAATAGCTCAATTTTTTCAAAAGGATATTAGACGAAAAAGATATCGTCCCTGCCACATTGCCGGCCAAGATTCGGCGAATTGGACAGCAATGCGGCCATCGCCGCACTCACCGGATCGTTACGGCCATTTTACCTCGGGCGGCAGGCTGGACAGGATCGAGGCGACATTGCCGCCGGTCTTCAGGCCGAAGATGGTGCCGCGATCGTGAAGCAAGTTGAATTCGACGTAGCGTCCGCGCCGGATGAGCTGTTCGTCGCGCTCGCCATCGGTCCAGTTCCGGTTGAAATTGCCCCGCACCAGATGGGCATAGACGACGAGGAAAGAGCGGCCGACGTCCTGGACGAAATTGAGATCGGCGTCCCAGCCGCCCTTGTCCTCGTCCGAATGCAGCCAGTCGAAGAAGATGCCGCCGATGCCGCGCGGCTCGTTGCGGTGCGGCAGGAAGAAATACTCGTCGCACCAGGCTTTGAATTTGGGATAGTCGGCGACGGCGGCGTTCTTCTCGCAGGCGAACTGCATGGCGCGATGGAAGGCAACCGTGTCGGGATCGTCCTGGGTGCGGCGACGGTCGAGCACCGGCGTCAGATCGGCGCCGCCACCGAACCACTGGCGCGTGGTGACGACCATGCGGGTGTTCATGTGCACGGCCGGCACATTGGGGTTCCATGGATGTGCAATCAGAGAGATGCCGCTCGCCCAGAAGCGCGGGTCTTCCTCGGCGCCCGGAATCTGTTTCCTGAATTCGGGCGAGAATTCGCCATGGACGGTCGAGGTATGCACGCCGACCTTCTCGAAGACGCGGCCGCGCATCATCGACATGGTGCCGCCGCCACCCTTGCCTTCGTCGCGCTCCCACTGGGTCTTTTCGAAATGGCCGGGCGACCATGATGCTTGCGGGCCGATGAGTTCCTGCTCGATCTGCTCGAAGGTGGCGCAGATGCGCTCGCGCAGCGCCTCGAACCAGAGGCGGGCCTTCATCTTTTTCTGTTCGATGTCGGCCGGCAGTCCCACCGGAAGGTCAGGTCGTTCCAAATCCGTCTCCAGTCACAGGCTCGCTTGCCTGACAAATGACTCGTTTTTTCTGCGCGCGATCCCTAATCTCTTAGAGGCAAGGGTCAAGTCCTGTCTGACCAAGGCGCAAAGGAGTTCCTTCGTGCGCACCCCGGCAAGACCGCCGCTGGATGGTTTGAAGAAGAGGCTGGAGCGCTCGCGGGCCGAGCGTGCAGGCCAGCCGCGCGACGGTTTCCTGCGCGAGACTTTCGTGTTGCCGAGGCCCGCCGCGCGCCTCAAGGCGAAGGAATGGTTCGAGCGTTTCCCCAAGCAGGCCTACTGGACCGAGATCGAAAGCTGGTTCGAACGCCCGGGCGATGTGATCGAATTCACCATGCGGCGGCTGCCGGCGGCGGATTAAGGAATGTCACGGCAAAAATAGGTCACGCAATTTTGGAGAATCTAGAATTAGGTTCTCGCCAAGTAGCTTGCCGAATTTTTCCAGACCCATTTTCCGCGCCTCATCGAAGCTCACGGAGGTATAGAGGGTTGGCACACCGCCAGAATCGATCCGGTAGATAGCGATGACCTTGGTCTCCTCCTCTACTTGGATCAGGTGTCCTAGCATGGTTCCTTCCTCTGTCTATGCGCGACAAGCGCGTTGCTTCAATTCAGGGCGCAATTAGTCGCCTCGCGCCGGTACCTTCCCTGGCCAGACGGTCGTCCCTGTTCCTCAGCGGACATTTGTCGATCGACATGCAGCCGCAGCCGATGCAATCCGTCAGGCCATCGCGCAATTTCTTCAACTGGCTGATCTTATGGTCGAGCCCGTCGCGCCAGGCTGTCGAAAGCAGGTTCCAATCCTCACGCGTCGGCGTGCGCTCTTCAGGCAGGGATTGGAACGCGGCGGCAATTTCCGCCAGCGAGATGCCGACTTCCTGGGCGACGCGGATAATCGCCACGCGGCGCAGCACGTCGCGGCTGTAGCGCCGCTGGTTGCCGGACGTGCGGTCACTGCGGATCAGGCCGCGCGCCTCGTAGAAATGCAGCGCAGATACCGCAACACCGCTGCGCATCGCCACCTGGCCGACCGTCAATTCCCTCACCGGGGCCATTTCCCAAATTCCCGCTTGACCTCAAGTTAAGTTGAGCTTGTAGCCAAGAAACGTCGATAGGGCAATTGCAGGAGAAGGCGATGTGCGTCTGGGCAAGAATGACGGCGGAAGGCACGGCGGTTCGGGATAGCGCGGAAGTGCGAAAGCTATTTTCCGAGCTGGCGGAGCGCTTCACCCGCGACCATGGCGACCGACAGCGCGACATTGATGCTGCGCGCGCCTGCTCGCATCGGAATGGTCAGTCGCGCATCGGCCGCCTCATGGACCTCTTCCGTCACGCCGGCGGATTCGCGGCCGAACAGAAGAATGTCGCCGGCGCCGAAAGCAAAATCGGTATAGGCGGTCGCGGCCTTGGTGGTGAGCAGCACCAGGCGGCGCGCATGCGCCTTTCGCCATTCCTCGAAGGCGTGCCAGTCGGCATGGCGGGAAAGCGCCGCCATTTCGAGGTAGCCCATGCCGGCCCGTTTCAGCGCCCGGTCAGCGAGCGGGAAACCAGCCGGCTCGATGATATCGACACCGATATCGAGGCAGGCGGCGAAGCGCAGGATCGTCCCGGTGTTGCCGGCAATATCCGGCTGGTAGAGCGCGATGCGGAGACGATCATTCATTTTCGCATCCTGCTAATAAGTGGCAGATCGGCCACAGGCATCTCCCGCTTTCGGCGATTTCTGGACTGGCGGGTGGCCATTTTCTGCGAAGTCGAGTATATGCCCACCATCGTCAACCCGAACCGAACGGAGGGGAACACATGATGACCATGCACATCCAGCTCCCATCCGGGGCTCACGTATGCCCGCAGGCGGTTTCGGTACGACGATTCTTCTGACACTTTAAGTCCTCATCGCACCGATTCCCGCCGAACCCAGTTTTCGGCCTTCGAAGGAATCTTGCGATGTTTTTCAAACTGCCAAAGGGGCGCCGCGCCCCAGATGAACGTGTCAAGACCGACGCTCGTGTCGAGGCCGACGCTTGTCGCGTCCCAATCGACGCCTGCCGTCCCGTCTCGACCGGTTCGATCCGCGCCTTCGGTCGAATGCCGGAGGTCGAGGACGCATCACCCTTTTTAACGCATTTGCATATGGAGGACGGGCCGATGTTCGATCCCTACAAAATACCTGGTTCAAGAAGCCTGCACGAGCGCAAGGCGGCTACCTGGGCGCTGCTGATCGGCGAGACCTATTCGTCGGCCGTGCATGCCGAGGAACGGCGCAGGCCGCATCGCGGCATGCTGCCGGACGTCGATTTCTCGCGCGCGGTGCCCGACCACAGCCGGCCCACGCTGGTGCGCCGGATCATCCGTTTGATCCGGCCGGGCGACAGGAGCCGGGCAGGCTCCGGCCTTTCGTCGGGAAGTTCGGGGCCGTCAGGGACATCAAACGAGCCTGTCGGCGAAATGCCGGCGAAACCCTATATTGCGCGTAGCAAGGCCGGCGAAACGGATGATTCCGTATCGCCGACCCGCAATGCCGCGCGGCCGCAAAGCCTAGTTCATCAATCCCGCGCCGCGTGAGCGCATAGATAAGTCGAGTGCCCGGAATGTTCCGCTGGTTTGAAAACAGGCTCGATCCGTTTCCCGCCGCGGAGCCGGTCGAGCCGCCGAAGACGCTGATCGCCTTCTGCGTGCATCATACGCGCGGCGTCTGGCCCTACATCGCCGTAGATGCGGTGCTGGTGGCGTCGATCGCTATCGCAGAAGTGTGGATGTTCGGTTTCATGGGCCGCATCGTCGACTGGCTGTCGGCGCAGAACCGGGAAACTTTCCTGCAGACCGAGAGCTGGAAACTCGCCGGCATGGCCTTCATCGTGTTGTTTGCGCTGCCCGGTACGGTGTGGCTGCGTTCGTTGCTCAACCAGCAGGCGCTGATGGGCAACTATCCCATGCGCATCCGCTGGCAGGTGCATCGCTATTTGCTGAAACAGTCGATGGCCTTCTACCAGGACGAGTTCGCCGGCCGCATCGCCACCAAGCTGATGCAGACCGCTCTCGCCGTGCGCGACTGCGTCATGAAGCTGATAGACGTCCTCAATTACGTGATCGTCTACTTCCTCGGCATGCTCTTCATCGTCGGTTCGGCAGACTTGCGGCTGGCCGCGCCCTTGGGTGTATGGCTGATCGGTTATATGGCCTTGCTGTGGCATTTTATTCCGCGGCTGGGCAAGGTCGGCGAGGAGCAAGCCAATGCCCGCTCGACCATGACCGGCCGCGTCGTCGACAGCTACGCCAACATCCAGACGGTGAAGCTGTTTTCGCACGCGCGCCGCGAGGCGACCTTCGCCAGGGAAGGCATGGCAGGCTTCCTCGACACCGTGTACCGCTCGATGCGGCTGGTGACGGTGCTTTACGGGCTGCTCTACATCCTGAACTCGCTGCTGCTGTTCTCCGTCACGGCGATCTCGCTGTGGCTGTGGCTCGGCCAGGCGGTGACGATCGGCGCCGTCGCGGTGGTCATCGGCCTTGTGCTGCGCATGTGGGGCATGTCGCAATGGATCATGTGGGAAATGTCCGGGCTGTTCGAGAATATCGGCACGGTGCAGGACGGCATCCAGTCGATCTCGCTGCCGCGCCTGGTCGAAGACAGGCCGGGCGCCAAGGACATCACCGTCGCCCGGGGCGACATCCGCTTCGAGGACATCCGCTTCCATTACGGCAAGCAGAAGGGCGTCATCGAGAACCTGTCGCTCACCGTGAAGCCTGGCGAGAAGGTCGGCATTGTCGGACGCTCCGGCGCCGGCAAGTCGACGCTGGTCAATCTGTTGCTGCGTTTCTACGACCTGGAAAGCGGCAGGATCCTCGTCGACGGCCAGGAGATCGCGGCGGTGACGCAGGATTCCCTGCGCGCGCAGATCGGCATGGTGACGCAGGACACCTCGCTGCTGCACCGCTCGGTGAAAGAGAACATCCTCTATGGCCGGCCGGACGCAACCGACGAAATGCTCATCGAGGCGGCGCGGCGGGCGGAGGCGCTCGATTTCATCGGCGGGCTTTCGGACCACAATGGCCGCAAGGGTTTCGACGCCCATGTCGGCGACCGTGGCGTCAAACTGTCTGGCGGCCAGCGGCAGCGCATCGCGATCGCCCGCGTCATGCTGAAGGACGCGCCGATCCTCATCCTCGACGAGGCGACCTCGGCGCTCGATTCAGAAGCCGAGGCGGCGATCCAGGAGAACCTCTACAAGCTGATGCAGGGCAAGACCGTCATAGCCATCGCGCACCGGCTGTCGACGATCGCGGCGATGGACAGGCTCGTCGTCATGGACAAGGGCCGCATCATCGAGGAAGGCTCGCATGAGGAGCTCGTCGCGAGGGGCGGGCTTTATGCCCAGCTTTGGCAGCGCCAGTCGGGCGGCTTCCTGCTCGATGACGTGCCGGCCGGGCCCGATGCCAAGGCGCCTGAATCCGAGATGGCGGCGGAGTAACGCGATCGCGATTGCAGCAGTTCCAGGAAAAGCGCGTAGCGGTTTTCTGTCGGGAATGCGTAAAACAAAGACTTGGAGCGGCCCGGCGGTTCTGTGAGCCGTCGAGCCGCTCCGGCATCAAAAGTTACGGCGATTGCCGGGAAACGATCCCGGGCGTAACCACGACTTGGTACAGAGGCCGCCTGCGACCAGATCGGGCGCCGGCGGGTTTTGGGCCTCTACGGGAGAAAAATGTTCGATCGCATTTTCACGTGGTTCGAAAGCCGTTACTCGCCGGTGGCGCTGGCCGACGACAGGCAGCCGCCAATGGGGCTTTGGCCGTTCTACTGGTATTTCATAAGGCAGTTTCGCGCCGCCTATTGGCTGCGCATCGTCATCGTTGCCGTCGCGGCGATAGTGGACGCGATGCTGCCGATTTTCGTCGGCCTGATCGTCGGCCTGCTCGCCAGCACCAAGCCAGGCGATTTCTTTGCCGCGCATGGGCCGCTGCTCGCCATGATGGCCTTCGTCGTGCTGCTGCGTCCGCTGTCGATGGTTATCGACGGGCTCATCCGCAACCACGCCATAGCGCCGAACCTCATCGACCTCATCCGCTGGCAGAGCCATTGGCATGTCGTGCGCCAGGATTGGTCGTTCTTCCAGAACGACTTTGCCGGCCGCATCGGAACCAAGGTCATGCAAAGCGGCGATTCGGTGGAGATGAGCATCAACCTCACCGTCGATGCCGTCTGGTACGCGCTGGTCTTCGTTGCGGTCGCCATCGTGGTGCTGGCGCGGCTCGATCCGCTGTTGCTGGCTGTGGTGGCGGTGTGGCTGGTGGTCTACTGCCTGATCTTCTGGTCTGCGATGCCCAGGATCACGCAACGCTCGTCCCAACTGTCGGAGCGGTGGTCGCAGGTGAGCGGCCGGATGGTCGACAGCTACACCAACATCCTGACGCTCAAGACATTCTCGACCGGCGAGCATGAAGACAAATATGTCTCGCAAGCGGTGGTCGAGCACGCCGACACGTTTTACCAGCTGATGCGCGTTTTCACGCTGATGTGGTCGGCCTTGTTCATCCTCAACGCGGCGCTGCTCATCGCCGTGAGCTGGCTGGCGCTCGCCGGCTGGAACGCCGGCGCCATGACCACCGCGGCCGTGGCGACCGCGATACCGTTCGCGCTGCAGATCGCCAACATCTCCGGCAGGATCCTCGATGTCGGCGCCAACGTCTTCAGGCAGATCGGTGTTGCCAGCAACTCGATGACGACGATCGCGCGGCCGATCGTCATGCAGGATCAGCCCGACGCACCGGCCCTTGTCGTGACCGCCGGCGGCATCGAGTTCGACCGGGTGAACTTCAACTACTGGCGCAAGGACGGCAAAGGCGGCGTCATCGACAATCTGTCGCTGAAGATTGCGCCGGGCGAGCGGGTCGGCCTGATCGGCCGTTCGGGAGCCGGCAAGTCGACGCTGGTCAATCTCGTGCTGCGGCTGTTCGACGTGCAGGACGGCAAGGTGCTGATCGACGGGCAGGACATCCGCAACGTCTCGCAGGAAAGCGTTCGGGCGGCGATCGGCTTCGTCAACCAGGACACCTCGCTCTTGCATCGATCCGTTCGCGAGAACCTCAAATATGGCCGCCAGTCGGCCAGCGACGAGGCGATGTTCAGCGCCGCCAAGGCCGCCCAGATCGACGATGTGATCGCGGGGCTGACCGATCCGCATGGGCAGAGCGGCTATGAGGCGCTTGTCGGCGAACGCGGGGTGAAGCTGTCCGGCGGCCAGCGGCAACGCATCGCAATTGCCCGCGTTATGCTGAAGGACGCGCCGATCCTTATCCTCGACGAGGCTACCTCCGCGCTCGATTCGGAAGTGGAAGCCGCCATCCAGGAGAACCTCTACAAGCTCATGCAGGGCAAAACCGTCATCGCCATCGCCCATCGCCTGTCGACCATCGCGGCGATGGACAGGCTGGTGGTGATGGACAAGGGGCGCATCGTCGAGGACGGGACGCATGAGGCGCTGATCGCCAAAGGCGGGCTCTATGCCCAGCTCTGGCGGCGCCAGTCCGGCGGATTCCTGCTCGAGGAAAAGCCGGCGGCCGGCGGCCGACGGTCTGGCGACGAAAGGTGAAGCCGCCGAATGATGCAGGCCATCTATCGCTGGTTCGAGCACTGGGTCTACCCGTTCCGCGAGCCCGCGAATCTGCGGCCGCCCGCCAGCGTCGGCGGCTTCCTCTGGCACTATGTCGGGCAGGCGAAGCTCGCCTTCTTCGCCATGCTGATCATCGGCGGCATCGCCCCGCTGGTCGAAGCCGGGCTGTTCTATTTCGTCGGAAGGCTGGTCGATATCCTCGACCAGCTGCCCGGCGAGCGCAACTGGCACGCGCTGTGGACCGCCGCCGGTCCGGAACTCCTGTTCATGGGCGCGGTGGTGCTGGTCATCCGCACACTGGTGGTCGGCCTGTCGGCGCTGGTCGACGAGCAGACGATCACGCCAGGCTTCTACAATCTGGTGCGCTGGCAGGCGCACCGGCATGTCTCGCGCCAGTCCTACGCCTTTTTCCAGAATGATTTCGCTGGCCGCATCGCGACCAAAGTCTGGCAGGCAGGGCAAGCGACGGGCGACCTGATGGAAAGCTTCATCGAGGTGGTCTGGTTCATGATCGTCTATACGGTCACCACGCTGGCGCTGGTCGCGGGGCTGGATCTGCGGCTGGCGGTGCTGGTGGTGATCTGGATCGCCGCGTTCGGCTGGCTGGCGAAACTCTATCTGCCGGCGATCCGCAAGCATGCCGAGGCGACGGCCGAGGCCGGCTCGATGATCACCGGCCGCATCGTCGATTCCTATTCCAATGTGCAGACGCTGAAGCTGTTTTCGGCCGATGGCGACGATCGCTATATCCGCGGCGGCTTCGGCATCTATCTCGACGCGCTGCGGCCGTTCACGCGCCGGCTGACCGGCGTGCGCATGGCGCTGACCATGCTCTCCGGCGTCATGATCACCGCGATCGCGGCCTTCGCCATCTATCTGTGGGTCGAAGGCTCGATCACTGTCGGCGCCGTCGCCTTCACCCTGTCGCTGGTGCTGAGGCTTAACATGCTGCTGGGAAGGCTGATGATGCAGCTCAACGGCATCCTGCGAAATCTCGGCGTGCTGGAGAATTCCAAGGCGCTGATCTCGCAACCACTTGGTTTGACAGACAAGCCGGACGCCAGGGAGCTGGTCGTCACCGGCGGACGCATCGACGTCAGCAACGTCACCTTCCATTACGGCAAGGGGGCAGGGGTGCTTGACGGCATCGACCTCGTCGTGCGTCCGGGCGAGAAGGTCGGCCTGGTCGGCCCGTCCGGCGCCGGCAAGACGACCTTGGCCAATCTGATCCTGCGCCTCTACGACCTGGAAGGCGGCAAGATCCTGATCGACGGCCAGGATATTGCCGGGGTCACGCAGAACTCGCTGCGCGGCAATATCGGCGTCGTCAGCCAGGATACAGCACTGTTCCACCGCTCGCTGCGCGACAACATCAAGCTCGGCATGCCGGACGCCACCGATGCGCAAGTGATCGCCGCGGCCAGGAAGGCTGAGGCGCATGACTTCATCCTGGGGCTGCGCGACACCAGAGATCGCGCCGGCTACGAGGCCTATGTCGGCGAGCGCGGCGTGAAGCTGTCCGGCGGGCAGCGGCAGCGCGTGGCGATCGCGCGCGTCTTCCTCAAGGATGCGCCGATCCTCATCCTCGACGAGGCGACCTCGGCGCTCGATTCGGACATCGAGGCGGCGATCCAGGAGAACCTGACCAGGCTGATGGAGAACAAGACCGTGATCGCCATCGCGCACCGGCTGTCCACCATCGCAGCGCTTGACCGGCTGGTGGTGCTTGACGGCGGCCGCATCATCGAACAGGGCACTCATGACGAGCTGGTGGCGCTCGACGGGGTCTATGCGCGGCTCTGGAAACGCCAGTCCGGCGGCTTCCTGTTCAACGAGGAAAGCGCGCTGGAAGAGACGCGGCCGGCGGAGTAGAACGGCATCATGTCCGTACGCATGCCTACCAATTTCGGACGGTCAGGCGCGCAGGAAAGCGCGCTCGATCTCCTCGGCCACGAGATACTCGCCGAAAAGGCGGCCGCGCTCGGCCGCGCCGGCCAGCGCGTGGAGCAAACCCTTGCCAAATTGCGCGAAGGCGGCGAGGGCGAACAGCGCAACCGGCTGCTCAAGGAAGCGGCCGCGGCCGTCCACGCCTATTTCATCCAGCGTGAGCTTTGCGGTCTGCGCAAACATGATGCGGTGATCCGCGAATACGACATCCCAAGGGCTGTGCTGGTCAGGCTGGGCGCCAGCTAACCAGCTATTCCAGCCATTCGGTGATGAAGTGGCCGTTCTCGTGGATGTCGGTGCTTTCGAGCGGACCGGGGCCGAGATTGGTGAATTTGTGCGGCGTGTCGGGCGGCACGATCAGGATCTGGCCGGCCGTGGCCTTGATTTCCCGGTCGCCGATCGTGAACAGGCCGGTGCCGGAGCGGATGACGAAGATTTCCGCATAGGGGTGCCTGTGAAGGCGCGGGCCGCCGCCGACCGTCGGCTGATAGTTGAAGATCAGGCAGGAATTGGCGCCGAACTGACCGCATTGCAGCTCGCCTTTCCAGCGGTCGGGGGCTTCGGCCCAGCTGTCGCGTTCAATGACATGCGCCATGACGCCAGAATAGACCGGGCCAGGAGCCGATGTCGAGGCGAACACCGGCCCGATTTCTCCCCGGATTTCCCGCTGTTTCATCCTGTCCGGCGGCCTGGCGGGGACGCGTCGCCCTTCGCCGCCGCGCATCCCCGCGACAATCTGCCCTTGTGGCCTCACCCCGCTGGACAAAAACAGGCTGCCCGCATAAACCGAAAATCCAAATGCCGGAGGAATTCGCTAGCCTGTTCGCCATGCGCTGTCGGGCAGGTGCGATTGAGCGGGGACAAGGCTCGGCCTCCGGTTAGGAAGAGGCGAAAGGATCAGGCACCCGTGAGCGCAACCGACATCCACGATCCCAACCGTCGCGATTTTCTCTACGTAGCCACCGGCATGGCCGCCGTTGTCGGCGCTGGAGCCGTCGCGTGGCCGTTCATCGACCAGATGCGCCCTGATGCCTCGACGCTGGCGCTTGCTTCGGTCGAGGTCGATGTCTCCTCGCTGCAGCCGGGCAGCTCGCTGATCGTCAAATGGCGCGGCAAGCCGGTGGTGGTGCGCAACCGCACCGAAAAGGAAATGAAGGACGGCGAAGCCGTCAATCTTGCCGATCTCAAGGATCCGATCGCGCGCAACGCCAACCTGCCGGCCGACGCGCCGGCGACCGACGCCAACCGCACCACGCCGGGCAAGGAAGCCTGGATGGTGATGGTGCAGGTCTGCACCCATCTCGGCTGCATCCCGCTTGGCCAGGAAGGCGATTTCGGCGGCTGGTTCTGCCCGTGCCACGGTTCGCAATACGACACCGCCGGCCGCATCCGCAAAGGCCCGGCGCCGGAGAACATGGCGATCCCGGTATTCAAGTTCATTTCCGATACCAAGATCCTTATCGGTTGAGGCAGGGGACATTTCGATGAGCGAGGGACACTCGACCTATACGCCCAAGACCGGTATCGAGCGCTGGTTCGACGCCCGCATGCCGCTGCCGCGGCTGGTCTATGACAGCTTCGTCGCTTATCCGGTGCCGCGCAATCTCAACTACATGTGGACGTTCGGCGGCATCCTGGCGATCATGCTGGTCTCGCAGATCCTGACCGGCATCGTGCTGGCGATGCACTACACGTCCGATACCAATCTCGCCTTCGATTCGGTCGAGAAGATCATGCGTGACGTGAATTCGGGATGGCTGTTGCGCTATCTCCATTCCAACGGCGCTTCGTTCTTCTTCGTCGCCGTCTACATCCATATCTTCCGCGGCCTGTTCTACGGCTCGTACAAGGCGCCGCGCGAGCTTTTGTGGATCCTCGGCTGCATCATCTACCTCCTGATGATGGCCACCGGCTTCATGGGCTATGTGCTGCCCTGGGGTCAGATGAGCTTCTGGGGCGCCACCGTCATCACCGGTTTCTTCAGCGCCATCCCGCTGGTCGGCAACTGGATCCAGCAGCTGCTGCTCGGCGGCTTCGCCGTCGACGACCCGACGCTGAACCGCTTCTTCGCGCTGCATTACCTGTTGCCATTCATGATCGCCGGCGTCGTCGTGCTGCATATCTGGGCGCTGCATGTCGTGGGCCAGTCGAACCCGACCGGCATCGAGGTCAAGTCGAAGACCGACACCGTCGCCTTCACCCCCTATGCGACTATCAAGGACGCGTTCGGCATGATCGTGTTCCTGTTCGTGTTCGCCTATTTCGTCTTCTATCTGCCGAACTATCTCGGCCACCCGGACAACTACACGGTTGCCAATCCGCTGAAGACGCCGGCCCATATCGTTCCGGAATGGTACTTCCTGCCGTTCTACGCGATCCTGCGCGCCATCACCTTCAACATCGGCCCGATCAACTCGAAGCTCGGCGGCGTGCTGTGCATGTTCGGCGCCATCGCCATGCTGTTCCTGGTGCCGTGGCTCGACACCTCGAAGGTGCGCTCGGCGGTCTACCGTCCGTGGTACAAGCTGTTCTTCTGGCTGTTCGTGGCCGACGCCATCCTGCTCGGCTGGCTGGGCTCGCAGCCGGCGGAAGGCAGCTACGTGTTCATGGCGCAGATGGCGACTTTGTTCTACTTCGCTTTCTTCCTGGTCGTCATGCCGGTGCTTGGCCTCATCGAGACGCCGCGCAGGCTGCCGAACTCGATCACCGAGGCGGTGCTGGAAAAGAAGAAGGGCGGCAGCGGACATCTGGCAGGCATGACCGCCGCGCCGGAAACCAAGGGCTGAGAATCTGAGGGGATTTTGGGTATGAAGAAGATTCTCACCTCGCTGGCGCTGCTCGGCCTGATGGTTGCGGGTACCGCTGCCATCGCCGCGGAAGAGCAGAACCCGGCCGCGCCGACGCATTTCCCGATCAACGAACCGAAGGAAATGAGCTGGAGCTTCGCCGGGCCGTTCGGCACCTATGACAAGGCGCAGCTGCAGCGCGGTCTCAAGGTCTACAAGGAAGTCTGCTCGGCCTGCCACTCGATGAACCTGGTGGCCTTCCGCACGCTGGAAGGGCTCGGCTATTCGGACGCGCAGATCAAGACGCTGGCCGCCGGATACACCATCCATGACGGCCCGAACGATGCCGGCGACATGTTCGACCGTCCCGGCAAGCCATCGGATCACTTCCCGGCGCCGTTCCCGAACGAGCAGGCCGCTGCCGCCGCCAATGGCGGCGCCGCGCCGCCCGACATGTCGCTGCTTGCCAAGGCGCGCGGCGTCGAGCGCGGCTTTCCGCGCTTCATCTTCGATATCTTCACCCAGTACGCGCAGGGCGGCCCGGACTACATCCACTCGCTGCTCACCGGCTACGACCAGACGCCGCCGGCCGGCATGGTGATCCCGGAAGGCACGCACTACAATCCGTACTTCCTGTCCGGCGTGTCGCTGAAGATGCCGAAGCCGCTCTCCGACGGCCAGGTGACCTATGACGACGGCTCGCCGCAGACGGTCGACCAGTATGCCCGCGACGTCGCGGCCTTCCTGATGTTCGCGGCCGAGCCGCATCTCGAGGAACGCAAGAAGACCGGGTTCCGCGTGATGGTCTTCCTGCTGCTCTTCGGCGCACTGGTCTACATGACCAAGCGCAGGGTGTGGGCCGACGTCGCACACTGAGGCGCGGTAAAGCGGAAAGCTCGAAGGGCGCCCCTCAGGCGCCCTTTTCCATATTTCGGAACAGCGTTGACCGGCCATGTCACATGGCCGTCATTGTGCGTGGCGATCCTGTCTTGCCCCTACTTCAAAGGATCGTACCCATGAAAAGATTCGCATCGCTCGCGGCGGGTTTCCTGCTGCTTGTCACCGGATATGCCGCCCATGCCGACGAGGCGCAGCCCTTCGTCACCAACAAGGACATCGACCTGACGATGATCCTGCCGCCGCCGCCCGCCAACGATTCGGCTGAGACCAAGGCCGAGCTCGGCGAGGTGCTGACGCTGCAGGTGACGCGCACACCGGAAATGGAAAAGCGAGCCATCGCCGATGCCGAAGAGAATGTGTGGCGCTTTGCCGATGTCATGGGACCGAAGTTCAACAAGGAAACGCTGCCGAAGTTCGGCGCCTTCTTCGATCGCGTCGTGGCGACCGAAGGCGCCGTCGTCGATCCGGCCAAGGATGTCTGGAAGCGTCCGCGCCCGCATCAGCTCAGCGATCTGGTCAAGCCGGTCGTGAAGCTGTCGAACTCAGGCTCCTGGCCGTCTGGTCATGCGACGGTCGGCACCATGATGGGTATCATCCTTGCCGACATGGTGCCGGAGAAGCGGGCCGAGATCATGGCGCGCGCGGCCGAATTCGCCCATAACCGCGTGGTCGGCGGCATTCACTATCCGTCCGACATCGAGATGGGCAAGATTTCCGGCAGCGTGATCGCCGCGGTCCTGCTCGACCGTCCCGATTTCAAGGCCGAGTACGAAGTGGCGCGCTCCGAGCTGCGCTCGGACCTCGGCATGTAGCCGCGCGGTAGCGCCCGCCTTTCGAAGGGCGCCTTCGCGGGCGCCCTTTCCATATTGGCCGAGGCCAGTCGATGCCGATCCTTTGCCGGATGTGCTTGTCTCTGGCGCGACATCGCGGTAGCCCTTGTCGGTCGCGTCGGGCAGGAATGGCCGACGCCGCCAAATCCGACAGCCGGACACGCGGAAGCCTCGATGAAATCCTCCCTAGAAGACACGCTGCTTGCGGCTATCCGCACGATTCCGGACTATCCGAAGCCCGGCATCCTGTTTCGCGATATCACCACGCTGCTTGGCGACGCGCGCGCCTTCCGCCGAGCCATCGACGAACTGGTGCATCCCTATGCCGGATTGAAGATCGACAAGATCGCCGGCATCGAAGCGCGCGGCTTCATCCTCGGCGGCGCCGTTGCGCACCAGCTGTCGGCCGGCTTCGTGCCGATCCGCAAGAAAGGCAAGCTGCCTTACGAGACGGTGCGCGTGGCCTACAGCCTCGAATACGGGCTGGACGAGATGGAGATGCACAAGGACGGCGTCTCGCCGGGCGAGAAGGTGATCGTGGTCGACGACCTGATCGCCACGGGCGGCACGGCGGAAGCGGCGGTGAAGCTGCTCAGGCAAATCGGCGCCGACATCGTCGCCGCCTGCTTCGTCATCGACCTGCCGGACCTCGGCGGCCGCCGGAAGCTCGAAGCGCTCGGCGTGCCGGTCAGGACGCTGATCGGGTTCGAGGGGCATTGAAGCGCTTTCCCTTCTCTCCTTGTGGGAGAAGGTGGATCGGCGCGAAGCGCCGAGACGGATGAGGGGTGTTCCAGCGGAGTGACACGCTGGTGTTTCCTGGAGCACCCCTCCTCCGTCGCCTTCGGCGGCATCTTCTCCCACAAGGGGAGAAGGGAGAGGGTTCACTATCCCACCTTCACCAGCACGGCGCTGTCGAACTCGATCACCTTGTCGCTGGTCGAATCGAAACCTTCCGAGCGCAGCGTGAGCAGGTTCCAGCCCGGACGCCCTGCAAGCGGGCGGTGTGCCAGCGCGGTGCGCGTGAAGGTCACCGTCTCGCCGGCATAGACCGGCTTCAGCCATTTCAAATTGCGGAAGCCGGGCGAGGGGCCGAATTCGGGCTGCGGGCCGGGACCGGTCCAGCGCACGCCCTCGGTCTCCATGCGCTTTTCGAGATTGTATTTCATCCAGGTGGCGGCGGTGTGCCAGCCCGAGGCGCAGAGCCCGCCAAGCACGCTCTTCCTCGCCGCCTCTTCATCGACGTGGAAGATCTGCGGATCGTATTTTTTGGCGAATGCCTTGATCTCGTCCGCCTCGAACTTATGCGAGCCGAGCGTGACCGTTTCGCCGATCAGGAAGTACTCGTCCAAAGTCATGACAGGTCCCTTGCTGCATCACGCGCGAGGAACATGCCGGTGTTCTCCAGCTCGAAGACGCTCTCGCCGCGCTGGTTGACGAGTTCGCTGCGCATGGTGATCAAGCCGAGCTGGGGCCGCGATTTGGACTGGCGCTTGGACAGGATCGTGACCGTGCCGCGCAAGGTATCGCCGGCCAGCACCGGCTTCTTCCATTTCACATGCTCGATGCCCGGCGAGCCCTGCGACGTCGAATCGAGCAGGAAGGCGTCGCACAGCATGCGCATGAACATCGCGCAGGTGTGCCAGCCCGAGGCCGAAAGCCCGCCAAGGATGCTGGCCTTGCCGGCTTCCTCGTCGAGATGCATCGGCTGGGCATCGAACTCCGCGGCGAATTCGATGATCTCGGCGGCGCTTACGGTCTTGCTGCCGAGGTCCAGCGAGACGCCCTCGACGAAATCCTCATAAGCCCAGGTCTTTCCGGTCATGTCGGCAATCCGGTTATCCCAAAGATCGGGCAACCCGGATGCAGGCCTGGGACGATTTGGTCAAGTTATTTCTGGTAAGCCAGTCAGGCACTCACGTGTTGAACTTGAACAGCATGATGTCGCCGTCCTGGACGACGTACTCCTTGCCTTCGTCACGCGCCTTGCCGGCTTCCTTGGCCGCCACTTCGCCGCCGAGCGTGACGAAGTCGTTGTAGGAGATCGTCTGGGCGCGGATGAAGCCGCGCTCGAAATCGGTATGGATGACGCCGGCCGCCTGCGGCGCCTTATCGCCCTTGTGGATCGTCCAGGCGCGCGTCTCCTTCGGCCCGACGGTGAAATAGGTGATCAGATGCAGGAGATCGTAGCCGGCGCGGATCACCTTGTTGAGGCCCGGCTCGTCGAGACCGATCGAGGCCAGGAACTCCATTTCCTCCTCGTCGGAAAGCTGGGCGACTTCCGCCTCGATCGCCGCCGATATCACCACCGTGCCGGCGCCCTGCGCGGCCGCCATCTTCTCGACCGCCCTGGTGTGCTCGTTGCCGGTGGCGGCGTCCGCCTCGGCGACGTTGCAGACGTAGAGCACGGGATGCGAGGTGAGAAGGTTCAGTCCCTGCAGGATGCGCAGGTCTTCCGGCGCGATGCCGTTGAGCAGGACGCGCGTCGGCTTGCCGGCCTGCAGCAATTCAAGCGCGGCCTCCATCATCGGCAGCACGGCCATGGCTTCCTTGTCTTTGCCGGCGGCGCGCTTGCGGATCTGGGCGATGCGGCGCTCAAGGCTTTCGAGGTCCGCGAGCATCAGCTCGGTCTCCACCGTCTCGGCGTCGGCGACAGGATCGATGCGGCCCTCGACATGGGTTATATCGTCGTCCTCGAAGCAGCGCAGCACATGCACGATGGCGTCAACCTCGCGGATGTTGGCGAGGAACTGGTTGCCCAGCCCTTCGCCCTTGGAGGCGCCGCGCACCAGGCCGGCAATATCGACGAAGGAGATGCGGGTCGGGATGATCTCCTTCGACTTGCCGATCGCCGCGATCTTCTGCAGGCGCGGGTCAGGCACCGCCACCTCGCCGGTGTTCGGCTCGATGGTGCAGAAAGGATAGTTGGCGGCCTGCGCGGCGGCCGTCCTGGTCAGCGCATTGAACAGCGTCGACTTGCCGACGTTGGGCAAGCCAACGATGCCACATTTGAAACCCATGTTCGTCCAGTCCTGTCGGAATTCGATTTTGATGTGGGCTATGGGCGATAGGGGTGACGAACGTCAAGTCCCAGGCGTCGTCCGTTCGACGCTCACTCCTTGCCGAACAGCTTCTTCAGCATGGCGGCCATCGGGCCGCTCTCGGGAAGTTTCGCCGCCGGCTGCTGCGGGCGCGCCTGGCGGACCCGGCTTTGCTGCTTCGGCGGCTTGGGCGGCGGGCGGTCGTCATCGCCGGTCGGCACGAGCTTGTCGCGCAAGGTCAGGGTGACGCGGTTCATGAACGAGCTGTCGTCGCCCTTGGCGAGCAGCGCGGCATCGTCGGCGATTGCGTCCAGCAGGACATCGAGCCACTCGCGGTCCGCCTTGGCGAAATCGCCAAGCACATGGCCGTGCACCATCTCCTTGACGCCCGGATGGCCGACGCCGATGCGCACCCGGCGATAGGCGTTGCCGACATGCTGGTCGAGCGAGCGGATACCGTTATGGCCGCCCGAGCCGCCGCCAACCTTGATCCTGAGCTTGCCGGCGGCGAGGTCGATCTCGTCGTAGAAGACGGTGAGCGCAGCCGGTTCGAGCTTGTAGAAGCGCAGCGCTTCGCCGACCGATTGTCCGGAGAGGTTCATGAAGGTCTGCGGCTTGATCAGCAGGATTTTCTCGCCGCCGAGCGTGCCTTCGCAGATCAGGCCCTGGAATTTTCTCGACCAGGGCGAAAAGGAATGGCGGCGGGCAATCGCGTCCGCCGCCATGAAGCCGACATTGTGCCGGTTGTTTTCGTATTTCGCGCCCGGATTGCCGAGGCCCGCAAAGACAAGCATCGCTGTCTCCGAGCGTTAGAGCATGATGCCGAAAAGTATGAAGCGGTTTTCGGAAAACATCATGCTCTATTTCTTTGATTTAGAGCCGGATGAAATCATCCGGCTCGGAGAATTACTTCTCTTCGGCCGCCGGGGCCGCCGTCTCGGTCGCCGCCGGCTCGGTGGTGGCTTCCGTCTCCGGCTTCATCGCCGACGAGCCGGCAATGGTCGCGATGGTGAAGTCGCGATCGGAGATGACCGGCTTGACGCCGGCCGGCAGCTTGACCGCCGAGATGTGGATCGAGTCGCCGATGTCGGTGCCGGTGAGATCGATGGTGATGAATTCCGGGATCGCGTTAGCCGGGCAGTGGAACTCGACTTCGTGACGAACGATGTTGAGCACGCCGCCGCGCTTGATGCCGGGCGACTTGTCCTCATTGATGAAGTGGACAGGCACGTCGACATTGACCTCGGTGTCCTTGCCGATGCGCAGGAAGTCGACATGGACAGGGAAATCCTTGACCGGGTCGAGCTGGAAATCCTTCGGCAGGACCTGGATCTTCTTGCCGTCGACATCGATCGTGGCGATCGTGGTCAGGAACCCGCCGCCATGGATCTTGTAGAAGATGTCCTTGTAGTTCAGCGCAATCGCCAGGGGAGGCTGCTTGTCGCCGTAGATGACTGCAGGCACTTTACCGTTGCGGCGAACTGCACGGGCGGACCCCTTACCGACCTGTTCGCGCGCTTCGGCCTTGAGCTCGTAAGCATCGTGGCTCATGGCATTTCCTTTCGCGTGTTATGGAGCGCTCACGGCGGGCAAGCCCAGCCGTAAACGTCGAAAGCCGTCGCGGCCTTGCACGATCTGTCCGATGCGTTTGGCGATCCAAATGCGTCTGGGGATCTGCGAGGCCTGGCCGGCCTTCCTCCGCGTTGCCTCCAAGGGTGTCTACGCGGGTGGCGGCTCTATAGCGGAAGGCGGCCGAGGGTGCAAGCGGCTGGGCTGGAAGGCTTGCAGGTGGTTTTCGGCGCCGAGCATATAAACCGGATACATTTGCGGCGAATGTAGGATCGCGCGGTTCTCAGCCGTCCTGCGGCATGCAACCAGACCCCGTGGGGACCAATATGAAACTTCTGTTCAGCCGCAATCCCAATCCTCGCCTCGCGGTCGCGGCGGCGCGCTATCTCGAGGCCAAGATCGCGTTCGAGTTCGCATCGCCAATGGCGCCCGGGCAAGCCGAGCGCTACCGCCCGCTCAATCCCAATCTGACCTTGCCTATCCTGGTCGGTCCGGGATGGAGCCTGTGGGAGGCCGACGCCATCGCCTGCCGGCTTTCTCGTGACCTTCGCTCGGATTTCTGGCGCAGCGGCGATGACGAGCCGGACATGATCCGCTGGATCAGCTGGGGCAAGGAACGGTTCGCCTTTGCTTGCGACATGGTGCATTTCGAGCGCGGCACCAAGCAGCGCTACGGGCTCGGTCCTATCGACCACGCGCTGGTCGAGGAGGGGTTGAGGCAGTTCCACGCCGCCGCCGCAATCCTCGAGCCTGAGCTTGCCGGACGCGATTGGCTGGTCGGCAATTCCGTCTCCTATGCCGACTTCCGCATGGCGACGTTCCTGCCTTTCAACGATGCCGCCCGATTGCCGCTCGGCGACTACCCCTCTATTCGCCGCTGGTATGGCCGGCTCGAGGCGATCGATGCCTGGCGCAACCCGTTCCAGGGACTTCAGGCGCCTCCACTGGCGCCGGTCAAGTTCGAGGCCTGACCCGTATGAGCTGACCAATCAACGCTTCTCCCGCGCAAACTCAATCCGTTTGCGCGGCGCGTTTTGAAATCTTCTCGCTCATTTAATTCTACAAAATCCGTAGTCTTAATGAAGAAGTGCCCGCGAGGAGAGCCCGAACATGACAAAGAAGCTGGTGGTTGGATTTTCCGGCAATCTGACCCGCCCGTCAAAGACCAAGGCATTTATCACGCAGATTGCGGACGAGGCGGCTGGCCGCATAGGGGCGGCCTTGGCGATCCACGACATTGAAGATCTCGGTCTATCGTTCCCGTCGGCACGGCGCATTTCCGATCTCGATCAAACAGCGCGCAATATCGTTGAGCAATTGCTCGGCGCCGATGTTCTGGTGGTGGGATCGCCGACCTTCAAAGGCAGCTATACCGGACTATTCAAGCACTTGTTCGATCTGCTCGATCCGTCGTCGCTGCGCGGCAAGCCGATCATTCTCGTTGCCACGGGCGGCGGCGAGCGCCATTCGCTGATCGTCGAGCATCAATTGCGGCCGTTGTTCGGCTTCTTCGAAGCGCTCACCATGCCGACAGCGATCTACGCTTCCGACAAGGATTTTGCCGACGGCGTGCTGGTCTCGGAAGCCATCCACGCCCGCGCCCGCCAGGCCGTCGTCGAGGTTTTGCGCATCGTCGGCGAAACTCGCAGCGTCGGCCTCGCCGCCTGACTACAGGCAGTCGTTTTGGAACCCGAAGGATCAGCCATGACCAACTCCAGCACGTCCAGACAGATCAAGCTCGGCGCCTTTCTGCCCGGCGGCGGCCAGCACATCGCGGCCTGGCGCCATCCGGACGCGCCGGCCGATGGCGCCACCAATTTCGAGTTCCACAAGCAACTCGCGCTCACCGCCGAGCGGGGCCTGTTCGATGCATATTTCCTGGCTGACAATCTCACCATCGGTCTCGGTGCCCGTGAAGGCGGCAACGCCAAGATCGCCGGTTTCGAGCCGGTGACGCTGTTTGCCGCGCTGGCGCCGCTGACCAAGCATATCGGCTTCATCGCCACGGCGTCGACCACCTATGAGGAACCCTACACACTCGCGCGCAAATTCGCCTCGCTCGACCTATTGTCTAACGGGCGCGCGGGATGGAATGTCGTGACGTCGGCCGGCGACGACACGGCGCGCAACTTTAATCGTGACGTCCAGCCCAATCATGCCGAGCGTTACGCGCGGGCGCATGAGCATGTCGAAACGGTCAAGGCGCTGTGGGACAGTTGGGAAGACGACGCCTTCATCCGCGACAAGAAGACGGGCCGCTTCTACGACAAGGACAAGCTGCATGACGTGAACCACAAGGGCGCGCATTTCAGCGTCAAGGGGCCGCTCAACGTGCCGCGTCCGGTGCAGGGTCATCCGGTGGTCGTGCAGGCGGGACAGTCGGAGGACGGTCGCGGGCTCGCGGCGGCATCGGCCGAGGTGATATTCACCGCGCATCAGAACCTTGCCTCGGCGCAGGAGTTCTATCGCGACATCAAGGCGCGCGTCGCGGCGGCCGGGCGCGATCCGGCGCAGGTGCTTATCATGCCGGGCGTGGCGCCCTTCGTCGGCCGCACCGAGGAAGAGGCCCGTGCCAAATACCAGCAGCTGAACGACCTGATCCTGCCGGAGGACGGCGTGGCGCTGCTCAACGGACTTGCCGGCCAGACGCTCGACCTCAGGGACTATCCGCTCGACGGCCCGCTGCCGCCGAGCAGGGAGACCGAAGGCATGAAGAGCCGCCAGGCGCTGATCCGCCAGATCGCGGACGAGCATAATTTCACGATCCGCCGGCTCTATCAGTGGGTTGCGACCGCGCGCGGCCATTACACGGTGATCGGCAGTGCCGCCCAGGTCGCCGATCAGCTGGAGGAATGGTTCACGGGCGAGGCCGCCGACGGCTTCAACATCCTGCCGCCCTGGCTGCCCGGCGCGCTCGACGATTTCGTCGACCTGGTGATCCCGGAGCTGCAGCGTCGCGGCCTGTTCCGTACCGCTTACGAGGGCAGGACGCTGCGTGAGAATCTTGGCCTCAGGCGGCCTCAGAATCCGTGGACCGCCGCGCGCTCGACCGTGCTCGCCGCCGAATGATTTCCTGACGCGAGAGGGCAAGACGATGACTTTGCAGTATATCGAAAAGACAGTCGCTATCGGCCGGCATGAGGGTCGCAGCGGCACCGGCATGGAGCCGCTGCGCCTCCTGACGCGGACTTCGGCGCGAATTCTGTCGCGTTATGGCGTGCTCGTCGGCTTCCTCGTGTTCTGGCAGGTGGCGGCGAGCAGCGGCTGGGTCAATTCGGCCGTGCTGCCGCCGGTCGACACGATCGTCGCGGCGCTCTGGAAGGGCCTCATTGGCGGCAGCCTGCTCGGCGACATCGCCATCAGCCTGCAGCGTGCCGGGCTTGCATTCGCGGCGGCCGTCGTCGTCGCTATTCCGCTCGGCCTGGTCATGGGCCAGGCGCGTGCCGTGGAGACAGCGCTCGACCCGATCCTGCAGCTGTTCCGTCAGACCTCGGCGCTGGCGCTCTACCCGGTGTTCATCCTGCTTCTGGGGCTGGGTGAAGCTTCGAAAGTGTTCGTCATCTTCTGGGCGACGCTGTTTCCGCTACTGCTCAACACCATCAGCGGCGTCAAGGAGGTCGACCCGAAGCTGATCGAAATGGCGCGCGCCTATGGCGCTCGGCGGCTGACGATTTTCCGCCGCGTCGTGCTGCCGGGCGCGGTGCCGTCGATCTTTGTCGGCCTGAGGCTCGGCGCCACGACCGCGCTGCTGCTCTTGATCGCTTCGGAAATGATCGGCGCCAACAAGGGCATCGGCTTCCAGGTGATGAATGCGCAGTACAATTTCCAGATTCCGCTGATGTTCGCGGCGATCGTCATCCTGGCGGCACTCGGCCTGATCGCCAACCAGGTGCTGGTCGTCCTGCAGCGGCGGCTGTGTCGTTGGAATGTTTCAGCCAGCTAAGCACCCAAACCTTCACCGTCATTCCTGAAACAACGAAAGGCTTGATCATGAGCATCACCCGCCGTTCGCTTCTCCTGCGCGCTCCGCTTGCCGCCGGCATTCTCGCTGGCCTGCCGTCGATCGCCATGGCGCAAGCCTCATCCGTCAAGATCCGCTATCTCGCCAGCCGCGGTAGCATCTCCCCGCATGAGCTGGCCGACGCGCTCGGCTACTTCAAGGGCCTCGGCATCGAGCTCGAAAACGTCGGCTATGCCGCGGGCGGCCCGGAATCGCTGTTTGCGCTCGCGTCCGGCAGCGTCGACCTGGGCTCGGCAGCCACGCCGGCGGTGATCAACTCGATCGCCGGCGGCAACGACTTCGTCGCGGTTTATCCCAGCAACGGCATCAACAAGGATGTGAAGAGTGTCTTCTACGTGCTGGAAGACAGTCCGATCAAATCGATCGCCGACATTGCCGGCAAGACGATCTCGGTCAACACGCTCGGCGCCCATCTCGACTATACGGTGCGCGAGGCGCTGCACAGCGTTGGCCTGCCGCCGGACGCGGCTAAGCTGGTGGTGGTGCCCGGACCGCAGCTCGAACAGACCTTGCGCTCGCGTCAGGTCGATATTGCCGGGCTGGGTTATTGGCAAGCGACGTTTGCCGGCCAACTGGTCAGCAATGGCGGCGTGCGCGGCGTCTTCAACGATACCGACGTGCTCGGCGAAATCGCTGGTGGCTTCGTCGTGCTGCGCCGTGATTTCATCACGGCAAATCCGGATGCGGCCCGCAACTTCGTCGAACAGTCGGCGCGTGCGTCGGACTGGTCGCGGCAAAATCCGGACGAGACGCGCAAGCTGCTCGCCGACATCCTCAACAGGCGTGGCGAGAATGGCGAGCTGGCGCGCTACTGGACCGGCTTCGGCCTGCGCGAAAAGGCGGCGGTCACCGACCGCGATGTCGACTTCTGGGTGAATATCCTCGATCGCGACGGTCGGCTGCCGAAAGGCAAGCTCAAGGCTTCCGACATTCTCTATCGTCTCGGCGAAACCAAAACCAATTGAGCACAGAGACGCAAACCATGGCCACGGCACGCGGCGGCGATGTCACGATCCGCGACCTGTCGAAATCCTTCGCAATCGGCGGGCGGCAGCTTGCCGTGCTGCGCTCGCTCGATCTCGATATCCGCTCCGGCGAATGCCTGGTCATTGTCGGCGCAAGCGGTTCCGGCAAGACGACGCTGCTGCGCATCCTTGCCGGGCTGGAGCGGGCCGACGGCGGCGCCGTCGCGATCGACGGCAAGCGGATTGAGGGTGTCGGCGAAGAGCGGGCGGTGATCTTCCAGGAGCCGCGGCTGCTGCCCTGGCTGACGGTGCTCGGCAATGTCGCCTTCGGTCTCGAAGTGCGCGGCATTGCCAAGGCGGAGGCCGAGAAGCGGGCGCGTTTCTATATCGCCCTGGTCGGCCTTGCCGAATTCAGCGATGCGTATCCCCGGCAGCTCTCCGGCGGCATGGCGCAGCGGGTCGGCATCGCCAGGGCACTGACGGTGCAGCCAGAAATCCTGCTGCTCGACGAGCCGCTCGGGGCACTCGACGCCATGACGAAGATCTCCATGCAGGAGGAGCTGGCGCGCATCTGGAGCGAGGAGAATGTCACCATGGTCATGGTCACCCATGACCTTGAAGAGGCGATCTATCTTGCCGACAGGGTGCTGATCCTGCCCAGGGAGAAAGGCGGCGCGGTGCGACTGATCGATGTCGACCTGCCGCGGCCGCGCGAGCGCAGCGAGAGCCGCTTCGTGCGCTATCGCGAGGAGTTGCTGCGCGAGTTCGGCCTTCACTAAGGTGATATTCAGGTGATGCCGGCCCGATCTTGAATCTCAATTTAGGCTTAGGCGGTGTCCGTCGTCTGGCCGCCACTTAAAGCATTGCGCAAGGCCTGGATTTGCCGGTTCAGGGCATCGAGTTCAGCCAGCTTCATGCCTGAGCGCTCGATCAGGGTCTCGTTCAGGCAATTGCACCGGACGAGCAGCGCACGTCCGGCGGCGGTCAGATCGACCTGCACCTGACGCTCGTCGGTCTGGCTGCGCTGCCGGGTGACAAGGCCTGCCTGCTCCATTCGCTTCACCAGCGGGGTGATCGTGCTCGATTCGAGGGCCAGCCGATGCGCGATGCTGCCCACCGATATGCCGTCCGCCTCTCCCAGCGCATTGAGCACGAGATATTGCGGATAGGTGATGCCCATCTCGTCCAGCATCGGCTTGTAGGTGCGGTTGATCGCCATGCTGGTGGCATAGAGCGTGAAGCAGAGCTGATTGTCCAACGGAAGAGGCACGGCGCATTCCTTTTGCCGACTGAGTATCTGTTGTGTACCACGGAAAATGATATCGCGATACATATTTCTGTGGACGCGGCGTCCGACCTCAGTTAGAGGAGATTATCGCGATATTGTTTATCGCGGTATCAACAGAAGGAGATTGAGATGACCTCGCAGACCAAGTCAGGCTCGGGCAGCGGCACGATCACCACCAAGGACGGAACGCAGATCTTCTATAAGGATTGGGGCACGGGACAGCCGATCGTCTTCCACCATGGCTGGCCGCTGAGCAGCGACGACTGGGACGCCCAGATGCTGTTCTTCCTGTCAAAGGGTTACCGCGTCATCGCGCATGACCGGCGCGGCCATGGCCGTTCCAGCCAGACCGATACCGGCAATGAGATGGACACCTATGCCGCCGATGTAGCCGAGCTCACGGCGTATCTCGACCTCAAGGACGCCATCCATGTCGGTCATTCGACGGGCGGCGGCGAGGTGGCGCGCTATGTCGCGCAATATGGAAGCGCAGGCCGCGTCGCCAAGGCCGTGCTGATCGGCGCGGTGCCGCCCATCATGTTGAAGACGCCGGCCAATCCCGGCGGCCTGCCGATCGAGGTATTCGACGGGTTCCGCGCGGCGCTGGCGGCCAACCGCGCCCAGTTCTTCCATGACGTGCCGGCCGGGCCGTTCTACGGCTTCAACCGCCCGGGCGCGCAGGTTTCCGAAGGAGTCATCGACAATTGGTGGCGCCAGGGCATGATGGGCGGCGCCAAGGCGCATTACGACTGCATCAAGGCCTTCTCTGAAACAGACTTCACCGAAGACCTGAAGAAGATCGACGTGCCGGTGCTGGTCATGCATGGCGACGACGATCAGATCGTGCCAATCGCGGACTCCGCGCTCATCTCGATCAAGCTGCTTAAGAAGGGCGAGCTCAAGGTCTACAAGGGCTTTCCGCACGGCATGGCAACGACCCATGCGGATGTCATCAACGCTGACCTGCTGGCTTTCTTCAAGGCCTGAGGCCGGTCGCCAAACACGAGAGCACCCGCCAAGCGGCGGGTGCTCTGATCTTTGGAAATCGTTCGAAGTGGCCGGGCAATCAGGCCTTCCGCGCTTCCTTCATGTTGGGCAGGAATACCGTCAGCAGACCGAGGAAGGGCAGGTACGAGCAGATTTGGTAGACGAAGTCGATGCCCTTCATGTCGGCGACGACGCCGAGCACCGCGGCGGCGATGCCGCCCACGCCGAAGGCGAAGCCGAAGAAGATGCCGGCGATCATGCCGACGCGACCCGGCACCAGTTCCTGCGCGAAAACGACGATGTTGGAGAAGGCCGACGACAGGATCAGGCCGATCAGCACGGTGAGCACCATCGTCCATTCCAGGTTGGCGTAGGGCAGGGCCAGCGTGAAGGGCAGCACGCCGACAATCGAGAACCAGATCATCGCCTTCTGTCCATAGCGGTCGCCGAACGGGCCCCCGAGCAGGATGCCCAGCGCCGAGGCACCGAGGAACAGGAACAGCATCACCTGGCTCATCTGCACCGAAACGCCGAATTTATGCATGGCGTAGAAGGTGTAGTAGCTTGAGAGCGAGGCGATATAGGCGTTCTTGGTCAGCACCAGCAGCGTCAGCACGGCCAGCGCCCACATGACCTTCTTGCGCGCAAAAGGCGAGACATGGGCAGCCTGCTTGCGGGTGGCCATCGAGGCGCGCAGCCGGCTGTACCAGCCGCCGACCTGCCACAGCACGACGATGCCGATCAGCGAGCCGACAGCGAACCAGGAAATGCTGATCTGGCCGAACGGCACGACGATGAAGGCGGCGAGCAACGGTCCCATCGCCTGGCCGAAATTACCGCCTACCTGGAACAGCGATTGCGCCAGGCCGAAGCGGCCGCCCGAGGCGAAGCGCGCGATACGCGAGGATTCCGGATGGAAGATCGCCGAGCCGATGCCGATCAGCGAGGCGCCGATCAGGAGCAGCCAGTAATGGCCGGCATGAGCGAGGACAATCAGGCCGACCAGCGACGAGGCCATGCCCCAGGGCAAGGAGTAAGGCATTGGCTTCTTGTCGGTGATCATGCCGATGACCGGCTGCAGCAGCGAGGCCGTCACCTGGAAGGTGAAGGTCAGAAGGCCGATCTGCCAGAAATCGAGACCGTAATTGTCCTTGAGCAGCGGATAGATCGCCGAAAGCAGCGACTGCATGATGTCGTTGACGCAGTGGCAGAAGCTCACCGCAAGAATGACGGTAAAGGCCGTCGCTTGCGCCGAGATGTTGCTTGCCGGCGCCGGTGCGGCGACGGAGGTGGCGGTCGTATCAGTCAAGGCAATGCTCCGTAGTCTTTGGCGGCGAACCGCAGCCGGCCTTATAAGCCCGTTGCCAAGCGACTTCTTTCGTGGTTTGGTCCAATAGTTTCGCAAGTGGGCCACATCGATGCCGCATGGCAAGGAGATATTCAAGGGCAACGCCGCCGAGCTCGGCCGGCTGCATGAAAGCCGCTGGCAATGGCTGGAACAGGCGGTCGGGCCGGCGGTCGCGCTGCCGACCGAATATCCGGACGGCTATCACGTGCCGCAGCACCGCCACAGCCGCAGTCAGCTTCTGCATGCGCTGGTCGGCGTGGTCCTGGTGACGACCAGGCATGGCCGCTGGATGGTGCCGCCTGATCACGCGATGTGGATACCGGCCGGCATCGAGCATTCGGTCGAGATGCTGGGCGACGTCTCGATGCGCTCGGTCTATGTGATGCCGGACGCCATTGCCGGCCTGCCGGAAGGCTTGCGCGTCGTCGGCATCACCGAGCTGATGCACAGCCTGATCGTGGAATCCGAGAAACTGCCGCAGGGCGGCGAGCTTGAAGGGCGGGCGGCACTTGTCATGGGACTGCTGCTGCACGAGATCCCGAACCTGCCGGAACGGCCGCTCGGCCTGCCTTTCCCGTCCGATCCGAAGCTCGCGGCGCTTTGCCGGCGCTTCGTGGCGGCTCCTTCGCCGCATGCGACGATCGACGAATGGGCGGACGCGGCGGGCATGGGCCGGCGGTCGTTCACCCGCGCCTTTCACCGCCAGACCGGGCTGTCGCTCTCGACCTGGCGCCAGCAGGCCTGCCTTTTCGCGGCGCTGCCGAGGCTCGCCGACGGTGAGCCGATCACCAGGGTGGCGCTCGATCTCGGCTATGACAGCGTGCCGGCCTTCATCACCATGTTCAAGCGCATGCTCGGCGCCTCGCCGCGCGGCTATATGCGCGGCGCGCGCGATGCCAGTGAAAACCCGCGCCGTACAGGTGGTCCGATCGCCGCGTGAGACAGCGCCGTCAGCATTCAGTTGATATGTCGGTTCTCAGTCTGGTTCAGTTTGCCGAATACTGATTGCAAATTGCAATCGGTTATGCTTCCCTTTGCGAGGAGGCAAAGTCGGAGGAACGCTGGTGGCAACGATTGTCTATGCCATGCTGACATCGCTGGATGGCTACATTACCGGGTCGAGCGGAGACATTGACCTGCCGGTTCCTGAAGAAGAATTGCACCGGCATTTCAACGACGAGATGCGGCGGACATCGATCGCGCTGTGCGGGCGCAGGATGTATGAAACCATGCGCTTCTGGGACAGCCCGGAGCGGGAGATCGCGGCTGACGAAGTCGAGAAGGATTTTGCACGCGCGTGGCGGGAAACGCCGAAGATCGTGTTTTCGACCACGCTTCAGGAGGTCGGGCCGAATGCCCGTCTTATGAAGGGTGATGTCGAGACGGTGGCAAGGTCGCTCAAGGCGGATACGGATGGCGAGATTTCCGTCTCCGGTGCCGATCTTGCCGGGCAGCTTGCGCGTGCCGGCCTGATTGATGAGTACCGGCTTTACATGCATCCGGCCGTGCTGGGCGGCGGCAAGCCGTATTTCCGGTCCGGCCTGTCGCTGGCCTTGAAGCCGCTCGGCACGGAGCGCCTTGCTCAAGGCGTCACGCTGCTGCGCTATGCGCCCGGCGGTCAGCTCTGATTAATCGAACAGGCTCGAGACCGATTCTTCCGTCGCCGTGCGCGAGATCGCCTCGCCCATCAGGTCGGCGATCGAAATAACGCGGATGTTCGGGGCGTCGAGCACACCCTGCGTCGGCTGAATGGAATCGGTGATCACCAGCTCCTGCAGCTTCGAGCCGGCTATACGGGCAACAGCGCCGCCGGAGAGCACGCCATGGGTGATATAGGCGGTGACGGAGGTCGCGCCATTGGCGAGCAGCGCGTCGGCCGCGTTGCAAAGCGTGCCGCCGGAATCGACGATGTCGTCGATCAAGAGGCAATCCTTGCCGGCAACCGCGCCGATGATGTTCATGACTTCCGATTCACCGGGACGCTCGCGGCGCTTGTCGACGATGGCGAGCTGCGCATCGAAGCGCTTGGCAAGCGCCCGCGCCCGCACCACGCCGCCGATGTCGGGCGACACGACCACGACATTGCCGAGCTGCTTGTACTTGGCCTTCACGTCGCGGGCCATCACCGGCACCGAGAACAGATTGTCGGTGGGGATGTCGAAGAAACCCTGGATCTGACCGGCATGCAGGTCGAGCGTCAGCACGCGGTCGGCGCCGGCGCGGGTGATCATGTTGGCGACCAGCTTGGCCGAGATCGGCGTGCGTCCCGAGGCGCGGCGGTCCTGCCTTGCATAGCCGAAATAGGGGATGACCGCCGTGATGCGCCGCGCCGAGGAGCGCATGAAAGCGTCCATCATGATGAGCAGTTCCATCAGATGGTCGTTGGTCGGATAAGAGGTCGACTGCAGGATGAACACATCCTCGCCGCGTACGTTTTCCTGGATCTCGACGAAGATTTCCTGGTCGGCGAAGCGCCTGACGCTGGCCTTCCCGAGCGGGACGTTGAGATAGCGAGCGACCGCCTCGGCCAGCACCCGGTTGGAATTGCCCGCGAAAAGCTTCATGCACCGTTCCTGGTGAAGGATGGAGAGGCCGGAGAGACTCTCATGCGCCTTTTATGCGGGCTTTTAGCGGCCCGCGCCGGTATTGCAAGCCTCGTTGTGGGGAATCCTTCCGGCGGCCGCAACAAACACGCAAAAGATCGCAAGCCGGCAACAGGCTGCCGGCAACAATTTGGCCGGCAACAGCTCGGCCAGTCCGGTCAACCGGCGCCGCCGCTGCCTAGCCAGGCAGCGAACTGGTCGATCGTCTGGTCGGCGATGGCCTGCATGGTGGCGGGCGCCACCGTGGGCCAGCCCTCGCCGCTGCCGACGGAGGGCGCCTTCTGCTGGCCATTGATGCGGTGGAGGCGGTTGCCGGAGGGGTCGTAAATGTCCCAGACGTAGATGACGGTCGTGTCCTTGCCCTCGGACATGGTTGAAAAATAGCCCTTCAGCACATGCGTCGCCGTCTGGTCCGTGCTGCCGACAAGGGTCAGGCCACGCTGTTTGGCACGGGTCTGCAGTTCCGCCGTCAACGGTGCCGCCGCGTCCACCGATGCGCCGACGATCGGCGCAACCTGTAGCCGCGTCTTGGCGAGGGCGGCGGTTTGCGCCGGCGTTACGCGTGTCGCGGGTGACGCCGTGGTGGAAGGCGCGGGCGAAGGAGCAGGCGCGGTCGTGGTCGCAGATGTGGCCGTTGTCGATGTGCTTTGCGGGGTGGCCGAAGACTGGGCCGAGTTCGCCGGCGGGGTGATCGCCGAAGGTTCCAGGACGTCCTTGGCATTGGTGCAGGCGCCCAGCGCCAACACCGCAAGCAATGACACGGTCGTCACTTGCGATCGTCTCATTTGCCTGAAAACTCCCTGTTGGCGAACGCCCCCGCGCGAACCAACCATTATGGATTCACTGCACGATCAAGTCGAGATCATGGCGCGACAGCGGCTTCGGCGCCGATTCCGTGGTGAGGTAGGTGCGGCCAAGGGTCATCGCGGTCTCGGTTTCGGAGTCCATGATGATCATATGCGCAAACAACGTCATATTGGGTGCGATCGGCTCCGGATTGCCCTGGTAGAACATCGGCATGTCCATCCAGGACGGCGTGAAACGGGCGCCGACCGAATAGCCGCAGGCGTTCAGCCGGTGCTTGGTCAGATTGTGCGCTTCGAGCGTGCGGGCATGCGCGTCGAAGACGTCGCCGAAAGTGTTGCCCGGCGTCATCGCCTTTTCGACCGCGAGCAGGGCGGCACGGGAGCCGTCGAACAATTCCTGGTGACGTTTCGACACCTTGCCGGTCAGAACGGTGCGCATCATGGGGGCATGATAGTGGTGGAAGACGCCGGCCCATTCGAGCGTCAGCTGGTCGTTCTTGGTGAGCTTGCGGCGGCCAGCCTTGTAGCGGCAGAGCAAGGCATCGGCGCCGGAGCCGATGATGTATTCGTTGGCGGGATAGTCGCCGCCGCCGGCAAAGACCGCTCCCTGCATGGCGGCAAGGATAAGCCCTTCGTCGCCGCCTTGCTTGATCAGCGGTAGCGCCGCGTCCAGCGCGTCGTCGGACAAATTGGCTGCCTTTTCCGCCTTGGCGATTTCGGCCGGGCTCTTGAACAGGCGCAGCCGGCCGACGATGCCGGAGGCATCGGCGATCTGGCCGAAGGTCTGCAACTGCTCGTCCAGGCGGCGGCCGTTATAGGCGGTCAGGCCATGGGTGTCGTATTCGACGCCGATGCGGGCGCCGAGCAGATCGAGGTCGTTGAGCAGGTTGCGCAGGTCGATCGCCGGATTGGCGCCCTGACGATCGGTCCACAGCACGATGTTTTCGATGGTCGAGGTATGGCGCGCCTGCCTCAGATCGGCCGAACGGGTGAGCAGCACCATCGAGCCGTCGGCCTTTACCACCAGGCATTGGAAAAAGCAGAAGCCGAAGGTGTCGTAGCCGGTCAGCCAGTACATGCTCTCCTGCGCGAACAAAAGCACAGCGTCGAGCTTCTTCTCGGCCATCTCGATCAGCAGCCGGTCGCGCCGCGCGTCGAATTCAGAACGTTCGAAATGCAGCGCCATTACTCTTTCTCCAGAACGATTGCCGAAACCTGGCGCCCGTAATCCGCTTCCCTGCGGTGTGTGGTGCGCCGGTAGGAATAGAAAAGCTCTTCTTCCGCGTAAGTGCAGCGGCCAAGGCCCTCGGCGGTCACGCCTGCCTTGCGCAGCCGGTCGACCGTATATCGGTTGAGGTCGAACATCGAGTGGCCGGCTGTCTTCGACGGTCTGAAATAGCGGTGATTGCCGGCATCGGCCTCGACGAAGCGGGCGACGAATTCCGGCCCGACCTCGTAATTGTCAGGGCCGATCGAGGGGCCAAGCACGGCGACGATGCGGTCGCGGTGGGCGCCGAGGCCCTCCATGGCAAGGACGGTGTTTTCGAGCACGCCGGTGAAGGCGCCCTTCCAGCCCGCATGGGCGGCGCCGATGACGCGCGCCTCGGCATCGGCGAAGAGAACCGGCCCGCAATCGGCGGTCGAGGCGCCGATGGCAATGCCGGGACGGTCGGTGACGATGGCGTCGGCCTTCGGGCGAGGACCGGCGAAGGGCTCCCTGGCGACAACGACATCCGGCGAATGGACCTGGTGCGCGGTCAACAGATGATCCGCCGGCACGCCCATCCAGGCGGCAACGCGCCGCCGGTTCTCGGCGACCAGCGTCTGATCGTCGCTAGAGCCCGTGCCGATGTTGAGCCCCCGATAGATGCCGTCGGAGACGCCGCCGACGCGGGTGAAATAGCCGTGGCGCATGCCTGGCGCCTTTTCAAGCAGCGGCGAGCGTACTGGATCGGGTCTGGTCTGATTCAGCATGGTCGGGTTTGTCGTCCGTGCGGGGCGGTCTCGTCAAGGCGAAGTTCGGAGAACGAAGCGGACCAGACGGTGAGGCCGCGATCTCAGGCGGCTTTCGCCGCCGGCAGGACCTTCATGACCTTGAACAGCTCGCCCATCGCGTCGGGGCCAGCCAGGCGTTCGACGGCGTCAGAGATGGCTTGACGTGTCTCGGGATCGGCATGGGCGCCAAGCGTGCCGGCGCGCTCGAGCAGGCCCATGCCGAGCAGGAACTCGCCCTGGGTTGACAATTGCACATCGAGACCGTGAGCGCGCGCCGTGTCGGCAAGCGCGGCGAAATCGACATGGGCGGTGAGGTCGGCCTCGCCCGGATTGGCCAAAACGTCCTCGCGCTGGTGCCGGCGCAGCGCCTGGAAAGTGTCGCCGATCCCTGCCTGCAGATGGCCGTAGTCGATGAAGAGGCCGGCGCCGCCCCGGCCGGCTATGCGTTCGGCGATCTGCGACATCAGCGCCGAACGGGCGGGTGCCACTTCGACGATGGCGCCTTGCTGCGCATCGGCAGCGGCGGCCGGCAGCAGTGCGGGGTCGACGGACCCCGCGCCGGCGAAGAAGTGCAGTTCATCGGCGCCGTCGAGGCCGACAACGCGCTCGCGCCAGCCCGTACCGACATAGACGAACTGCCGGATCGGCACAGCGTCGAACAATTCGTTGCCGACGATGAAGAGCGGCTGCCGCGGCAGCGTGTCGATTGTCTGGTGCCAGGCAAGCGGCGCGCTCTGGCCGGCAAGCGTCTGCTTCTGGATCTCAGCCAGACGCGGGCTGGTCTCGATCATGGCAAAGGAGGCGCCGGCCACGAGCGCCGGGTCGAGCCGCGACCAGGTGCGCAGCATGTCCTTCATCAAGGTGCCGCGGCCGGGACCGATTTCGGCGAAGGTCGCAGGCAACGGCCGGCCGGCACCCTGCCAGGCCTGGTAGAGCCAGACGGCGACTAGCTCGCCGAACATCTGGCTGATCTCGGGCGCGGTGATGAAGTCGCCGGCGGCGCCGAAGGGCTCGCGCGTCGTGTAATAGCCCTCGTCGGGATCGAACAGGCAGAGCGCTATATATTCGCTGACCGGGATCGGCCCCGCCGCGCCGATCAGGCCTATGACGCGCTCCTTCAGCCGGGTCATGCCGCCCGCGGCTCGGGCGCCCGCTTTGCGGTGGCCATGGCCCAGATGCCGGCAAGCACCATCGGCGTGGACAGGATCATGCCCATGGTCAGCCAGCTGGTGCCAAGCAGATAGCCGAGCTGCTGGTCGGGCTCGCGGAAGAACTCGACGAAGATGCGCGACAGGCCGTAGCCGCAGATGAAGGCCCCGCCGACGAAGCGCGGCGTCTTCAGCTTCAGCCGCGAATGGGTGAGGTAGCGCAGCACCAGAAAGAGCACGAGGCCTTCGAGCAAGGCCTCGTAGAGCTGACTGGGGTGGCGGGTGAACGGGCCGCCATTGGGGAATTCGATCGCCCAGGGCACGTCCGAGGGCCGACCCCAAAGCTCCGAATTGATGAAGTTGGCGACACGCACGAGGCCGAGCCCGACAGGCACACCAGCCGACACCACATCGAACAACGTCCAGGTGGGAATGCGGCGCTTGAGCGAAAACAGCGTCATGGCGAGGATGACGCCGAGCAGGCCGCCATGGAACGACATGCCGCCCTGCCAGACAGCGAAGATGTCGAGCGGATGCGCGATGTAGCGCGGCAGGTCGTAGAAGAGCACGTAGCCGGTGCGTCCGCCGAGCACGACGCCGATCGCCGCCCAGACGATGAAGTCGTCGAGGTCCTCGGGCTTCATCGGCAGCTTGTCATCCGGCCAGAGGCGAGGGTTGGTGACGAGGCGCTTGGCGTACCACCAGGCAAAGAGGATGCCGACGATGTAGCCGACGCCGTACCAATGCACCGCCAGCGGACCGATATGGACGATGACCGGATCGATGTTGGGGAAGGGCAGGGAGGCCAGCGGCAGCAAGAAATATTCGCTCAAAACGGAGGTCCCCGGTGACGGTCACGATTGGGCGCGGACCATGCGGCAGGGTTTTGGCGGGGTCAAGGCAAGGCTTCGCTTGCATTCGGCGCCGCGCCCCACTACGTCAAAACGACAAAGCGAGGATCTGCCATGTCGACCGGACCGAACCGCATTCTCGATGAATTCGCAAAGATCATGACCGATGCCGCGGGTGCCGCGCAGGGCGTGCGGCGCGAAGTGGAGACGGCGTTCCGGGCGCAGGCGGAGCGCATGCTGAATTCCATGGATGTGGTGCAGCGCGAAGAATTCGAGGCGGTGCGCGAGATGGCGGTCAAGGCGCGGGAAGACAACATCCAGTTGGCGACGCGCGTCGAGGCGCTCGAGGCCCAGCTCGCCGAACTGACCGGACAGGCCGCACCAGCGGGTGCTGCGAAGCCCCGCGCAAAAAAATAATCGTTAAACTTTTCCACATAGCGCGATCCGAAAAATCGCTTTGCCGTGAATCGCTTACCGGCATTGCATGAATCTTCGTGACAGCCACCTTTCCACATGCGGATGACGCAGTGCGAAAAATTGGGCTGTTCACGCGACTCCCGATCAATAGACTGAATTTGTTGCATGATTCGAAGCTGGGTCATGCGCCGGGCGGTGGGGTCCGGTTGGGTCTTTGCGTTGGAAAGTCCTGACCGTCCGAGTTCTAGACAAGATTGTTCGTCGTGTGTGCCCCGCGGAGCGTGTGGCGCTCCCCTGAACACAGGAAGCATTCATGGAACTCCTCGAACTCGAATTCTCCCGCGAAATCCACCCGGTGGACGTCATCGAGCAGGTGGCCCACAACAATGACTGGTCCTTCGAGCGCGCCGGCGACGACGAGATTTCGATTTCGGTGGCCGGCAGCTGGACCGACTATCATGTCTCCTTTTCCTGGATGGAGGATTTCGAGGCACTGCATCTGGCCTGCGCTTTCGACATCAAGGTGCCGGAGACGCGTACGCTGGAAGTGATGCGGCTCTTGTCGCTGATCAACGAGCAGATGCTGTTCGGGCATTTCGACCTGTGGGAGCAGGAAGGCGCCATCATGTTCAGGCAGTCGCTGCTGCTTGCCGGCGGTGTCGAGCCGTCGAGCCAGCAGGTCGAGGTGCTTCTGTCGTCGGCGTTAGAGGCCTGCGAATGCTATTTCCAGGCCTTCCAGTTCGTCGTCTGGTCGGGTACATCGGCCAAGGACGCGCTCTCCAGCGTGCTCTTCGAGACCCACGGAAACGCCTGAACCAAGCCGATATCGCCGATGAGTTCCAGCAGCGAGCGCAAGCCCGAGATCAGCTTTGCCGATTTCGACCGTGTCGATATCCGTGCCGGCACGATCGTCGAGGCGGAGCCGTTTCCGGAGGCGCGCAAGCCGGCGATCAAGCTGAAGATCGATTTCGGTCCGGCGATCGGGGTGAAGAAGTCTTCGGCGCAGATCACCAAATATTATGCGCCGGAAACGCTCGTCGGCCGGCAGGTCTTCGCGGTGGTCAATTTCCCGCCGCGCCAGATCGGCCCGTTCATGTCGGAGGTGCTGACGCTGGGCTTTCCCGACGAAGAGGGCGCCGTCGTGCTCGGCGCCATCGAGCGCAAGGTGCCGGACGGCGGGCGCCTATTCTAGGGCGAGCCCGGGGCGACCTGGAGCCACCCTATCCTGATCGGCGCGCTTGCTTGGCATCCCCAACGCCTCGTCGACCGCGTCGAGGAACATTTCGGCGCAGGCCTGCCAGCTGTAGCGCATGGCGCGCTGGCGCGCTTCGGCGCGATCGACGTGAAGCGCCTTCATCGCCGCCTCGCCCAGGTCGTTCGACACGGCTCCGCCGACGCCATCGCCGACAATGTCGATCGGTCCGGTCACCGGATAGGCGGCGACGGGCGTTCCGCTGGCCAGCGCCTCGATGATGACGTTGCCGAAGGTATCGGTGCGGCTCGGAAAGACGAAGACATCGGCCGACGCGTAGATCTCGGCCAGCTCGTCGTTCGGGCGGTGGCCGAGGAAATGCGCGTTGGGATAGCGCGCCTTGAGCTTTGCCAGTTCCGGCCCTTCGCCGACGATGACCTTGCTGCCGGGCAGGTCGAGATCGAGAAAGGCGGTCAGGTTCTTTTCGATCGCGACGCGGCCGACGCACAGGAAAACCGGGCCAGGGAACCCGGTTTTCTTGCGCTTGTCGGGCCGGAAATGGTCGGTGTCGACGCCGCGCGTCCAGGGCCTCAGCTTGTTGAAGCCGCGAGCGGCGAGATCATCCGCCAGCGACTGCGTGGCGACAAGCGTGCCCTGTCCGGAATTGTGGAAGCCGCGCAGCCAGTTATAGGCCCAGCTCTCCGGCACCGGCAGGCGGGCGCTGAGATATTCGGGAAAGCGCGTGTGATAGCTGGTGGTGAAGGGGCGGCCCACCTTTCGGCAATAACGGCGCGCCATGATGCCGAGCGGACCCTCGGTGACGATGTGGATGTGGTCGGTCTTGGCGGCCTCGATCAGGCGCGCGACATGACCCGGCGTCGTCAGCGCAAGCCGGATGTCGGGATAGGTCGGCATCGGCAAGGTGCGAAAGAGGTTCGGCGTCATGAAATCGAGCTCGACCTCGAAGGGTCTCAGCGCCTCGGTCAGGCGTTCCAGCGTGTGCACCACGCCATTGACCTGGGGCCGCCACGCGTCAGTGACCATCAGGATACGCATAGCGATCCCGATACGCATGGCGACCCCGATGCGCATGATGGTTCCTTGCCGCGATAACTCCTTGGCGCGCCGGCGCGGTGCCGGAACGGCAGCCATGCAGCAGCCCGCGCCTCGCTCCAGCGCACCCGGACGGGCACGGGATCGAAGCGAGGCGGCAGGGCCGAATCAACAAAGGTCGCGCGCTTCATGCGCGCTCTTGACCATGATTTCATGACGGGCGGATGAAGCCGTTTTTTGATTGAGCATGATCTTGTCCGAACCGAAGGTCAGCGAAGCAAAAACCGGCTTCCACTTTTTGCTGCGCTGACCTTCGGTTCGGGATCATGCTCTCGCTACGCGGGCACCTTGATGACGGCGCGCAAGCCGCCGAGCGGGCTGTCCTCGAGGCTGATGTCGCCGCCATGGCTACGGGCGATGTCGCGGGCGATCGACAGGCCAAGTCCGGTACCGCTGGCGTCCAGGTTGCGCGCCTCGTCGAGCCGCAGGAACGGCTTGAACACCTCTTCGCGCTTTTCGGGAGCGATGCCCGGTCCGTTGTCATCGATGGTGACGGTGAGCGAGCCGCGACCATGGTTGGCGTGAACTTCAACGGCCTTGGCATAGCGAAATGCATTGCCGATGACATTCGACAGCAGCCGGGCGAAAGCGTTCGGCCGCACATGCACGGCCGGATCGCCGGTCAGCGTCGTCGTGAGCTTGCAGCCACGCAACTGCGCTTCCTCGCCGAGCTTCTGGAAATAGGCATTGAGGTCGAAGCGGCCGGTATCCTCCGCGGCCTCGCCGCGGGCAAAAGAGAGATAGCCTTCCAGCATCGACTGCATGTCGTCGATGTCCTGGTTCAGCGCGGCCTTGGTCTCGGACTTGCCACCGGCCAGCGCCAGCTGCAGCTTGAAGCGGGTGAGGATGGTCCTGAGGTCGTGGCTGACGCCGGTCAGCATGGCGGTACGCTGCTCGATCTGGCGCTCGATACGCTCACGCATCTGTATGAAGGCGAAACCGGCGCGGCGGACCTCCTCGGCGCCGCGCGGGCGGAAGTCGCGCGGCATCGGCCGCCCCTTGCCGAAGCTTTCGGCAGCCTCGGCGAGCGTCAGGATCGGCCTGATCTGGTTGCGCAGGAAGGGAATGGCGATCATCAACAGAACCAGCGAGGTGCCGACCATCCAGATCAGGAAGATGTGGGTGTTCGAGGCATAAGCCTGGCTGCGCCGCACGAAGACGCGCAGCACCTTGCCTTCGAGCTGGACGCGAACCTCGACGACGTTCGAGTTGCCGACCGTGTCGATCCAGAACGGACGGTTGATCTGCCTGGTGATCTCCGACGACAGCGCCTCGTCGAGGATCGAGAAGAACGGCTTCGGGCCGGGCGGCGGCAGCGGATCGGGCGGCAGCAGATCCACCTTCAGCTGCATGCGGTCCTGGGCGATGCGGATAATGTTGGCGTAGTCGGCGTCGTGCGGATAGGTCTCCATCATGTCGATGACGGCCGCTATGTCCGAGATGGTCGCCTGCGACAGGCGCTGGGTGACCGTCTGCCAATGGCGCTCCATGAAGACGAAGGCGACCACCGACTGCAAAAGGATCATCGGCGCGATGACGATGATCAGCGAGCGGGCGTAGAGCCGCTTCGGCATGTAGAGCGCGACCAGGCGCCAGAACCGGTTCCAGGCGCGCGGCATCGCCCTCAGTGTCCGCAGCGCGAGATCGCCGGGGCCGCCTCCTTCAGGCTGTTCCAGTTGCGTGGTCGCCATTCGCCCTTCCGCTCGTCGATGGCCGTTCAGCAAAGGGCCTTCGACGGTAGTTTATTCGACGCTGAGCCGATACCCAATACCGCGCACCGTCTGCAGCCAGACCGGATTGGACGGATCGCGTTCGATCTTGCGGCGCAGCCGATTGATCTGCACGTCGATGGTGCGCTCGCCGACATCCGATTCATCGCCCACCAGCTCATGGCGCGGTATGGTCTCGCCAGCCCGCGCGGCGAAGATCGCGAGGATCTCCTGTTCGCGGTCGGTCAGCTTAAGCGCCTCGCCGCCACGCTTCAATTCGCGCTTGGCGATCTGGAACGTATAGGGTCCGAACACCAGCTGCTCGACCTTCGGCGTCGCTGCCGGGCCGCCACGGCGCAGGATGTTGTTGATGCGCAGGATCAGCTCGCGCGGATCGAACGGTTTTGGCAGGTAATCGTCGGCGCCGGCCTCCAGCCCGGTGATGCGGCTGTCGGTCTCGGACAGCGCCGTCAGCATCAGGATCGGCACGTTCTTCTCGGCCCGCAACGCCTTGGTGAGGTCGACGCCGGTCTCGCCCGGCATCATGACATCGAGCACCAGTAGGTCGAAGTCGAGGCCGGCGAGCTTGCGCCTGGCCTCGCCGGAATTGCCGGCGACGGTGACGCGAAAGCCGTTCTCGGACAGATACTGCTTGAGCAGGTTGCGGATACGCGTGTCGTCATCGACAACCAGAAGATGCGGCGCGTCATCGTCGGGCGCGGCCGGATGATCAACCTTCTCAATGGTCTCCATGGTTCTTCCCCGATGTTTGCGCAGGCACAATGTCGATCTGCGCCCTTAGTTCCGGATTCACCATCGCCTCCAGGAATCGCTCGATCGTGGCGCGTTCGGTGGTTCCGGAATCCTCCAATGCCGCACGGATGCGGCGCGACTGTGGCCGCGCCAGCGCCAAAGCCAGCGCGCGACCTTTGGCGGTCGGGTAGAGTTCGCGCTGCCGGCGATCGCGCGGACCCTGCACCTGGACGATATGGTCGGTGTCGATCAACTGCTTCAAAACCCGCGCCAGGCTCTGCTTGGTGATCTTCAGCACGTCGAGCAGTTCGGCGACGGTGAGCCCGGGCCTGCGGTTGACGAAATGCAGCACGCGATGATGGGCGCGACCGAAGCCATACTCGGCGAGTATCTGGTCCGGGTCGGAGGTGAAATCGCGGTAAGCGAAGAAAAATAGCTCGATGATGGCGAAGTCGATGCCGTCCTCGTCGGCGATCGCCGTCCTGATCGGTTTTCCGGCTGCGGGGCTTGGATCCGTCATCATTTCTCCATGCGAGGCGGGAATTATGTCAGTACTATTGACGTAATTTCCGGGCAATGATAATTTTTGACAAGCTTTTCGGCGGATTGCGAACGAAAAGGCAAGTGGAAGCCGTTTTTCCGGAACTTCCTGAGTTTGCCACGAATTGAATATCCGCCTACGCTTTCAAGCATTGGCCAACGTTTCGGGTCCTGTGGCGGGGCCGGTACGAAAAGGCTTTAAAACACAACGATTTGCGGGCGCCCGCCCGCGGGAGGTTTCCATGGCATCCGTTCCCTTCGATCAATTGGACGGCTTCATCTGGATGAACGGCGAGTTCGTCAAATGGGCCGACGCCAAGATCCACGTGCTGACCCATGGCCTGCACTATGCCAGCGCCGTCTTCGAGGGCGAGCGCGCCTATGGCGGCCAGATCTTCAAGCTGACCGAGCATAATGAGCGCCTGCATGAATCGGCACGCCTGCTCGGCTTCAAGATCCCCTATCCGGTCGCCGAGATCGACGAGGCCTGCCGCACGCTGCTGAAGAAGCAGGGTTTCCAGGACGCCTATGTGCGCCCGATCGCCTGGCGTGGCAGCGAGCAGATGGGCGTCTCGGCGCAGAACAACCGCATCAACGTCGCCATCGCCATCTGGCAGTGGCCGAGCTATTTCGACCCCGCGCAGAAACTCAAGGGCATCCGCCTCGATGTCGCCGAATGGCGCCGGCCCGATCCGCGCACCGCGCCGTCAAAGTCGAAGGCCGCCGGCCTCTACATGATCTGCACGCTGTCCAAGCACGCCGCCGAGGCCAAGGGCTACGCCGACGCCATGATGCTCGATTGGCGCGGCCAGGTGGCGGAAGCCACAGGCGCCAACATCTTCTTCGTCCAGGATGGCAAGATCCATACGCCGACGCCCGACTGCTTCCTCGACGGCATAACCCGCCGCACGGTGATCGGCCTGGCGAAGGACCGCGGTTTGGAAGTAATCGAGCGCGTCATCATGCCGGAGGAACTCGAAGGTTTCGAGCAGTGCTTCCTCACCGGAACCGCCGCCGAGGTCACGCCGGTTTCCGAGATCGGTCCATACCGATTCGAGGTCGGCGAGATCGCCAAGACATTGATGAATGACTATTCCGCCGCAGTGCAGCCGAAGCATGCAATCGCTGCAGAATAGCGATAGTCACAGCTTTTTTGTGCAATAAGGGCGGTTTTCTAGCCGCCCCTTTTATTTAAGCGCCCGCGCATTTGACTTTCGAACAATTCGGCGTCTCATGATGGCGTCGGCCCGAGGAGGCTGGCGGCTATGGAGGGACTAGTTACATGGACAGCAACACGATTATTCAGATCGTTGTACAGGTAATTGCCGGCGTTATCGGTGGCCAGGCGGTTGGCGCGGCGTTCAAGCAGGCGGCGATGGGTCAACTCACCAAAATCCTCGGCGGTGCGATCGGCGGCGTCGGAGGCGCGGCCATTCTCGGCAGTTTGCTCGGCGGCGGCGTTGACGCCGCAGCGGCGGCGGGTGGCATCGGCAGCGCGCTCGACCTGAAGAACCTCCTTGGCGGCGTTGGTGGCGGCGCGATCCTGACCGGCATCATCGGCGCGGTCATGAATGCGATGAAGAAATAGGTCGGTTCTTTCGGACTTTGCCATGGGCGGCCTCGGCCGCCCATTCCTTTTGGAACATAGCCGGCGGCCTCGGCCGCCCATTCTTTTGGAACATGGCCGGCGGCCTCGGCCGCGCATTTCCTCCCGAAGTTCGGACAATGGTGGACGAGGTTCGCCGGGCTGTCTACATCAGGGCGACACTTCGAAGGAAAGCGGCGGGGAAAGGAATGCCATGGGTCAGCTCAATGCCGGTATCGTGCCGGTCACGCCGTTCCAGCAGAACTGCACCATTTTGTTCGACATGGACGACAAGACGGGCGTCGTCGTCGATCCCGGCGGCGATGTCGACAAGATACTGTCGGTGCTGAAGGACAATGCCATCAACGCCGGCGCGATCTGGATCACGCATGGTCATATCGACCATGCCGGCGGCGCGATGGAACTGAAGGACGCGCTGGGCATCGACATTATCGGCCCGCACGAGGCCGACAAGCCCCTGCTTGCCAATCTCGAGAACCAGGCCAAGCGTTTTGGCCTGACCGATCCGGTGCGCAATTGCGTGCCCGACCGTTTTCTGACGGAAGGCGAGGTCGTGTCCTTCGGCAGCCATCGGTTCGAGGTGCTGCATTGCCCGGGGCATGCGCCGGGCCATGTCGTCTACTACAACCGAGCGGCCAAATTCGCGCATGTCGGCGACGTGCTGTTTCGCGGCTCGATCGGGCGCACCGATCTGCCCGGCGGCGACCACGCCGCGCTGATCGCCTCGATCAAGGAAAAGCTTCTGCCGCTTGGCGACGACATAGGTTTCATCTGCGGCCATGGCCCGGGCAGCCGTTTTGGCGATGAACGGCGGACCAATCCCTTTCTGACCTGACCTTCAAAAAGAAAAGCGCCGCTGGGGGGCGGCGCTTTTCTTGGGCAGGGAACCCAGGCGATGTTCGACGGGTCAGTTGGCGACGCAGAAATGCTGAGCGCCGTCACTGCCGGTGAAGGTGCCGGTCCGCGAATTGAAGCTGCGGTAGCGGTCCGAACAATACTCGTACCAGCCGCGGGTCCACGGTTCGGCGTAGCGGTCGGCGTAGACGACGCGGGGCTGCTCAACGTAGTAGCGGCGCACCGGCCGGTCGACATAATAGTCGTCACCATAGGCCGGTTCGTAATAGCGCGGCCCGGGGTTGCTCAGCGCGCTGCCGATCAGGGCGCCGGCCGCAAGGCCGACAACGCCGGCGGCGAGAGCGTCGCCGCCATGGTGACGATGGTGCCAGCGCCAGTCGTCGGCATTGGCCGCTGAGAAGGTGGCCAGGGTGGTCGCGGCAATGCCAACGCTCAGGATGGAAGTCTTGAGAAAACGGTTCATTTTCGGTCTCCTTCGCGCCGGCCCGCGCATTTTTCAGCGGATACGGACCGGCTTTAGCAAAAATTAATAGAAGACCGTGGCTGAACGGAGGCTGAACGGAATCGGCAAAAACGATTTTTCGCGGCTTGGCGATTTCGAGGCTTGGGCACAACCTTGTGCCGGGCGGGAGCGGTCCCGCCTCAAATAGCCTCCGTCGGACCCGTCGTGAGCCGGCCTAAAGCGCGTCGCAATCTTTCAGATTCGCTCCATGCGCTTTAGGTTCTTGATTTGGCGCATGTCTTTAATCCCGAAACCGGTTCCCACTTTCGGGAGACATGCTTTAGCCGATCGACAGATTGACGGCCTTCGGACCCTTGCCGCGCTTGTCCGGCTCGGTGTCGAATGTCACTTTCTGCCCATCCTCAAGACCGGGAAGGCCCGACGCCTGCACGGCCGAAATGTGGACGAAGACATCCTTCGCGCCATCATCGGGCGTGATGAAGCCGAAGCCCTTGGCATGGTTGAAGAATTTGACGGTGCCGGTCTGCGGCATGGGAAACTCCTTTGATCCCATCAAGTCAAGTCTCGGGCCGGCAAACTGCCCGAGAGGAAATTTGTCCTTTATTTTAGCGCTATCGGCAAGAGAAAGTTTTCGCCTGCCGATCCAAGCATTTGCGCGCAAAAAAGGCGCGACCGTTTCGGCCGCGCCTTCGCAATTCAGGCCTGTCCAGAAGCCGGTTCATGACCTGCCGCACCGTTGCGTCCGCAAGGACAGGCCGGTCCGGCGATCAGGCGGCGCGCAGGTTGACCGCCTTCGGGCCTTTGCCCATGCGGTCCGGCTCGACGTCGAAGGTGACCTTCTGGCCGTCGACCAACGTGCGCAGGCCGGAAGCCTCGATCGCCGAGATGTGGACGAACACGTCCTTGGCGCCGCCATCCGGCGTGATGAAGCCGAAGCCTTTGGTGGCATTGAAGAACTTTACGGTACCGGTCTGGGCCATTGGGGAAAACTCCTTCACCCGTGTCAGTCTTGTGGTTCGCCCGCTGCCTCGCGCCTTGGGCAAATCCCGGTGGTTGCTTCGGCGGTCATGCATTCGCGCATGGTCAAACCCCCCGCCGAAAAACGGGGTTGTCAGAGATTCACACTTATCGGGGAAAGGTCGTCCAAAACGTTCCGCTCTCCGGGTCGCAAATGCCCGAACGTGATTTTTATTACACGGAAACGTGATGGTTGCAAGACGACGCTCGCGGGCGGCCTGCGGCGCGTCCAACGCTGGGGCTTCGATAGAACCCGTGCCACCGCGGGTCATCGGCCAGAGGCGGGCCAAGCATAGGCCAGAATGAAGGTGGCGACGACGGGTTCCGCGGCTCCACAAACGACAGTTGCGTTTACCGCGCACGATGCGAGGATACCGCGAGCCGGCACCACGCGCCGGGACGGAGGAGGGGTGTATGCGGTTTCTTGCGGTGTCACGGCAGGGCGTTGTCGTTTTCATGCTGTCGGCGCTGCTGGCGGCCTGCACCGTCGTCGTCGACGATGGCCCGCGCCCGCGGCCGCCCCGGCCGCATCCGCAGCTCTGCACCATGCGGTATCAACCGGTCTGTGCTCGGCGCGGCGGCGACCGGCAGACCTTTGCCAATGCCTGCCTGGCTGAAAGGGAAGGCTACCGCGTTGTGCGAGAGGGTGCTTGCCGCGACGGCGGTGGTGGTGGCGAACAAGCCTTCTGCACGCGCGAATACGCGCCGGTCTGCGCGAGGCGCCATGGGCAAATGCGCACCTTCCCGAACGCATGCGAGGCACGCGCGGCGGACTATCGCATCGTCGGCGACGGGCCGTGCTGAGACGACCGCGGAGTCCATCCCCGCAAATGGCCACCGCGACGTGCGCTGACGCTTTGTCTTGAATCTCTTGTCCGCATGGCTTAGGTCCGGCGGACCAACAAATACGGCAGGTTTCCCATTAACAAAGATCGCAGAAGAGCGGCAAACGCCGGTGGCAGGCCAGGTGGCTCGGTGAACCCGCTCGATCCTTATGTGCAAAAGGCGCTGCAACTGCACCAGGCCGGCCGGCGGCAAGAGGCCGAGGCGCTCTATCGGCAGGTCCTGGGGCAGCAGCCGAACCATGCCGCTGCGCTGCATTTCCTCGGACTGCTGCTGCACCAGACCGGCAGGAGCGAGGAAGGGCTCGATCTCATCGAGCAGTCGGTGACGCTGCAGCCCGAGAATGCCGACTTCCTCAACAATATGGGCACGGTCATGCGCGACCTCGGGCGCGTCGCCGCCGCGGTCGATTTTTTCCGCGGCGCCGTGGATATCCGGCCGGACCAGCTGGCCGCGCGCGACAATCTCGGTTCGTCGCTGAAGCAACTCGGCCAGTTCGACGCGGCCGAGGAGATCTACCGCGGCACCATCGGCCGCAACCCGTTCCATGTCCGTGCGCGCATCGGCCTTGCCGAGACGATGCAGGAAGCCGGGCGGCTGGATGAGGCGATCAAGCTGTTCAGCGAGGCGCTGTCGATCCGGCCGAAGGACGCCGAGCTTCTCTACGGGCTGGGCGTCGCGATGATGGAGAAGGGCAAGCTAGACGAGGCGGCCGACCGCGCCCGCCAGGCGCTGGCGATCGCCCCGAACATGGCCAAGGCCTGGCTGCTGCTCACGCAGGTCAAACGCCAAACCGAGCGCGACAAGGAGCTTGCCGGCATGGAGGCCGAGCATGCCAAGGCGCCGCAAGGCAGCCTCGCGCGCATGCAGCTCTCCTTCGGGCTGGGCAAAGTCAACGACGACCTCAAGGATTATGGCCGCGCCTTCGACTATTTCGCCGAGGGCAATGCCATCCGCCGCAAGGTGATCGACTACGATCCCGCGCGCACGCGCGACGAATTCGAGGCGATGAAGGCGGCTTTCGACACAGCCTTCTTCGAGCAGCACAGGCCAAGCGGCATTTCCGACGACACGCCGATCTTCGTCGTCGGCATGCCGCGTTCCGGCACCACGCTGGTCGAGCAGATCATCGCCAGCCATCCGCAGGTTTTCGGCGCGGGCGAGTTGAACATCCTCAAGACGGCCGTCGCTAAGCAGTTTCCGATGAGCATGCCGGGCGGCTTCCCCGCCGGGATCGCCGACATGCCCGACAAGGCCTTCGCCGAGGCGGGCCAGGCCTATCTCGAAATGCTGCATAGCCGCTATCCGGGCTACCGCCATGTCACCGACAAGATGCCGGGCAACTTCCTTCTGGTGGGCTTCCTGCACATGATGCTGCCGAAGGCCAAGATCGTCCATTGCGCGCGCGATGCGGCGGCCACGTGCCTGTCGATCTTCAAGGTGCATTTCCGCGGCGACAGCCACCGCTACGGCTACGACCTCGGCGAGCTCGCCGATTTCCATAACCTCTACACCGACATCATGGCGCATTGGCACAAGGTGCTGCCGGGCGTCGTGCATGATGTTCGCTATGAGGATTTCGTCGCCGACCAGGAAGGGCAGACACGGGCGCTGATGGCGTATCTCGGCCTGCCCTGGGACGACAAGGTGCTGTCATTCCACGAGACGGACCGGCCGGTGCGCACCGCTTCCGCCGCGCAGGTGCGCCAGCCGATGTATCAGGGCTCCGTCGATCTGTGGAAGCGGTATGGGGACCGGCTGAAGCCGCTGCTCGACAAGCTGGGCTGATATTGAGGTGAGGCCGGCCTGACCTCAATCTCAACCCAGCTTGGAGCCGAGTTCCTTAAAGCTCGATGAAAGGCTGGAAGCCGCCGAAGATCATGCGCTTGCCGTCGAACGGCATGGCAGACCAGTCCATCTTGAGACGCTCATCGGCTATCACCTTGGCCATGACCGCGTCGCGGCTCTGTCTGGATTCGTAAACGACCCAGGAGAAGATGACGACCTCGTCGTCCTTCGCCTGCACGGCGCGCGGGAACGAGGTCAGCTCGCCATAGGGCACATCGTCGCCGACGCATTCGACATAGGCGAGCGCGCCGTGCTCCATCCAGACGGCGCCGGCGTTCTCAGCCATTTTCTTGTACGCATCGAGATTTGCCTTCGGCACGGCAAGTACGAAACCATCGACATAGGACATGGTGGTTCTCCTCTTTGCTGAAATCGGGCGCCGGGCCGGCGGGGGTGCGACCCGGCGCGAGTGAGCGCGTCGTGCCCGCCATTGACGGGCGCCGCTGCTCGCTAGGAAATCACTTCACCGGCGCATTCATCGCCCAGGCGACGCCGAAGGGGTCTTTCACCTGGCCCCAGCGATCGCCCCAGAACATCACCTGCAGCGGCGTGACGACCTCGCAGCCGGCATCCACCGCGCGCTTCCACCAGGCATCGATGTCGTCGCTGCCGAGATGAAGCTGCAGCGTATAGCCCTGTGCCGCCTGGTGCGGATGGCCGTGTTCGGGATAGGCATCGCCCAGCATCAGCGTCGAGCCGTTGACGTAGAGATGGATGTGCATGGTGCGGCCCTTGTCGTCCGGCGGATAGGCGAACACTTCCTCGGCGCCGAAAGCCTTCTTGTAGAATTCGGCGGCCTTGATGGCGCCGTCGACCTGCAGGTAGGGGGTCAATCCGCCAAGGACCTTGGCGCGGGGCGGGGTCTGGTCGTTCATTCTCGTGTTCCTCTTCACGGGGTTTGATCTGGCTTGCGGCCTCGGGCGCTTCACCGTTTCACGGAACCGGCGAACCGCCCCTGTTTTTTCATTTCTACGCAATTCCAAACGGAAAACCGTTTCACGGTTTTCCTGGAATTGCTCCGAGGACGGATGAGGCGGTGGTGATCCTACATGCCTGACGAAAAATCTTTAGGGGGCCGGTCCCCGACGGTCCGGACAATCGGCGGGACCAGGAAACAATCGCATTGAAGGCGCTGTTTTATATGACCTTCGCGGAGAAGGTGGCGGCGCGGCGGCTTTCGCGTGTTTCGAAAATCTCCGGAAAGCCGATGTCCTTGCGCAGTTCGGCCGGCAGCGAAAGCAGGATGCGCTCGCTGCGGTGACGGGCGCGCGCCTGGGCATACCGGTTGGCAAGACGGCCGATGGATGACAGTACCGACATGATGTCTCTCCCTGTTGATGCCGGCATCATCGTGTCGGCATCCCAAGGACGAGGCGGCAATCGGCGATCCGACAGGTCGCCTCGATTTTTTTCAGAACACCGACGCCGCCAGCGCGGTATCGTAATATTCCACCATCTCGATGATCTCGCCGTCGCGCACCGTCCAGAAATTGGCGGTGCGCATGATGAGCTCCTCGCCGGTGGCGCGGCGCGTCATGTGGATCTCGACCTGCGCGGCGACCTTGTCGCCGCCGTCGATGATCTCGACCGGAACAAAGTGCCGGTACTCGAAGTCGTCGTCGAGCGCCAGGAGCCTGGCGAGGAATTCCTGCTTGCCGTGCGCGGTGCCGGCATGACGCGATTGCCGGGGATCGGCAATCCAGCGGAACACGACATCTTCGGCGCACCGAGACAAGGCGCCTTCGATGTCGCGGTCTGCATAAGCCTGATAGAGATTGCTGACGATTTCCACTGCACGCATGGCCCATTCCCTCCATGGCTAAGCAGTTCAGCATGCGCTTTTTTTAGCAAGTGGAAAAGTATCGCCGAGCCGACAGCAACGCCTGTTGGGCCGGCAGCGCCGGCCCAACAGAGGTATGGTCTCAGTTCAGCATCTCGGCGATCGAGCGGAAGAACGCCTCCGGATCATCGACTTCGGTCAGCCGCCGCTTGTCGATCAGCCAGAAACGGTTGCCGACGGCGCGGATGAAGGAGCGGTCATGCGAGGCAAGCAGGCAGCTTGCCTGATGCTTCAGCAACTCGTCCTCCAATGTTTCCTGACCGTCGATGTCGAGATGGTTGGTCGGCTCGTCGAGCAGATAGAAATTGGGATGGATGAGCCTGAGCACCAGCATCATCAGCCTCGATCTTTGTCCGCCGGACAGGACGCCGATCTTCCTCTCCTGCATCTCGATGGCGACGCCGGCGCCGGCGAGCAGCGACCGGGCGCGTTGCTCGCCGACCTCGAAGCGGCGCGAAACCATCGCCAGGGGCGTGTCGTCGCCATCGATGCCCGACAGCGCCTGATCGCTGTAACCGAGCACGGTCGATGGCGTCACCTTGATGTTTGCAACCGACCCCGGCTCGGCGACGGCGTCGCGGATCATCGCGATGAAGCGCGTCTTGCCGACGCCGTTGCGGCCAAGCAGCACGATGCGATCGCCTTGGCAGATGTGGTGCTTGCCGGTCCCGAACAGCAGCGTGCCGTCAGGCGTTTCGACCGCCGCGTCCTCCAGCGTGATCAGCACCTTGGCGTGGGTGCCGCGGTTCGCCAGCTTGATCGCACCGGCCGAGCGCTCGCGATGCGCTTGTATGGCGGCATCCTCCAGCTTCTCGGCCCGTTCCTTGAGCTGCCTGGTCTTCACCGTCAAAAGGTCGCTGCCGGAATTGATGCCGATGTTGTTCAATTTGGCGGCCTGCTTGCGCAGCTGCTGGGCGATCTTCATGTCGCGCTCGAACTTGCGCGCCGTCGAGGCGTCGAGCTCGTCGAGCGCCTGCCGGGCACGGGAATAGGGCAGCGCGAACACCGGCGACTCTTCCGGGCGCAGGAAAAGCGTTCGGTTGGTGGTGGCGTCGAGGAAGGCGCGGTCGTGGCTGGCGATGATGACCGGCACGTCGCGCGGCAGCGTGTTGAGCCATGTCTCGAGCTGGCTGATCCTGGCGAGGTCGAGATGATTGGTCGGCTCGTCGAGCAGGAGCACGTCCGGATCGGTGACCCAGACGCGGGCGATCAGCGCCAGCCGTTGCCAGCCGCCGCTCAGCGCGCGCATCGGCCGGCCGCGCATTTCTTCAGGCACGTCGAGGGAGTCGAGAACCACGTCGACGCGCCAGAGTTCGCTCTCGCGCTGTTCGCGCGGCAGGGCATCGGCGACGACGTCATGGAAGCTGCGGCCGAGCAGCGCGTCGGGTACGGATTGCTCGACATGGCCGACGCGCAAGCCGCGCGACCTTGCTATATCGCCGGCGGTGGTTTCGAACGCACCGGCCAGGCATTTGAGAAGTGTGGATTTGCCACGGCCATTGGCCGCGACGATGCCAAGCCGGTCGCCGGCGCCGATGATGAGCTCGAGGTTGGAGAAGAGCGGCGCACTCATGGTGACGCCGAGGGATTTGAGGCTGATCAGGGCCATCTCGATTTCTCTGGTCTGCCCGGAGGAACTCGGGCTGTGATGCACTTTGACGGTGCGCCGGCGGGCCATCAGGCCCGGTTCAGCGGTACCACGAAGGGCAGACCAAAAATCGAAGCGGGAAAACCCGGACCGTCCTGGTCAGCCCTGCAAGCAAGCTCGCAGGGCACAGACAGGGCCGCGCTGACGGTAGCGATAAAAATGCACGCAGCCCTCCTTTCTGGACGTTCGAGTATGGGCAGGGGTTACACCAAAGGCGCGGCCGATGGCAATGGTGCAGCCTGGGGCAGCGATTTGGCCCGTCGCGGAAAAGGGTCGAGAACGAGCATGCAGCCGGCAATGATCGCGACCGCGCCAAAACCCTGCACGGCCGAGAGCGGCTCCTTGAGCAGCATCGTGCCGACCAGGACGGCGACCACCGTGACCGCGAATTCGACGCTGATCGCCCTGGTGGCGCCGATGCTCGCGACGAGACGGAAATAGACGACATAGGTCAGCGCGCTCATCACGCAGCTCAGGATGGCGAGATAGAGGAAATCGACGATGTGCGGCATCGCCGGCACCGGTACGAAGAACAACAAGGGCAACGTCATCAGCCCGCCGAAAAGGAAAGCCGCGCTGGTGACTTCGAGCGAACCGACCGAGCGGAGGTGGCGGCTGACATAATTGCTGCCGAAGGCCGCCGAAAACGAGCTGAACAGCGAAGCGGCGCAACCGATGAGGAAAGACGGCGTCACCGGGACCGCAGGGAAGCCGACCAGAAGCCCGATGCCGGCCGTGCCGATCAGCAGCCCTGACAGTCCGCGCAGCATGATGCGCTCCAGGCCCCACAGCTGGCCGAGGATCATCGAAAAGAGCGGGATGGCGGCGACGAGGATGGCGGCCATTGCGGTGCCGATACGCGGTGTGGCGAAGGAAAGCCCGATCAGCTGGGCGGCGACCGTGGTAGCGCCGACCGCCGCGAAGTGGCGCCAGCCGGCGCTGAAGTCGAGCCGCCGGCGCGTGGCCGTCGCCAGCAGAAACAGCGCGCCGCCGGCAATCAAGGCACGCAACGTCACCGCGCCGATCCAGCCGAAGGCCTGAACCGTTTTCAGCAGAACAAGAAAGGACAGCCCCCAGGTCAGGGCCAGGAAGACATAGGACGCGATGTCTCTGGGTTTCATGTCGGCGGCGGCGAGGATTGAGAGCGGAGGGCGGAGCCGTCGCCTAGCGTTTGCGCGTGCGCATGGCAAGCGGCGGCTGATGGGCCAGCTTGCTTCCCGCCTCGTGGCCGCCAGCGATGTCCTTACTGTCCTGGCCGTCCCGTCTTGCTCGGCCGCCGTTTCTGACGGCGCTCGTCTGCCGGATCCTCGTAGGAGCCGATGCCTGAGCGTTGGCGGACGATGGGCTTGTCGTCGCGCGCTTCGGTTCTGGCGGCACTCGCCTCCGGCGAGACCGGCTGCGGCTTCGTCGGCTTCTTGCCCTCGACCGGCTTCTCCGTGCGCCGCACCGTCATCTCGTCGAGCGAGTTCTTGCGGAACAATGGCTTGGCCCGGTCGCCGGGAATGCCGAAATCGGAGCCATGCGCTTCCTGCGCGCTCTGCTTCTTGAACAGCGAGCGTGACACCGCGCCGGCGGGCGTCGCCATGTCCGTGCCGGGTCCCATGTCGTCGATTGACGGCTTGGCGAAGAGCGGTTTCTTCACCGGCACGGCGCCGTCGGCGCCCATCTCGTCGAGATGCGGCTTGCGGAACAGGTTGGGCCGGGCAGCCTTTGCCGCCTCTTCGGCGGCGCGTGCCTCATCGAGCCTGCGGAAGCGCTCCTGTTCCTCGACCGTACGGTGTCTGGCCACGCCCTTGTTGTGCTTGCCCTTTTCGCGGCCTGAGGCAGGACTTTGGCTTTCCACCTCGCGCGCCAGCGGGTCGTCGGAGATGGCAAGCTCCATCTCGCGCAGCCGCTTGATCTCGTCGCGGATGCGGGCGGCCTTCTCGAAGTCGAGATTGGCGGCGGCGTCGCGCATCTGCTTGTCCAGCGCCTCGAGATGCGTCTTCAAATTGTTGCCGATCATGGCGCCGGCATCGTCGGTGAACTGCGAGATGTCGGCGCGGACATGGTCCTTCTCGTAGACCGAGTCGAGGATATCGGCGATGCGCGACTTGACCGATTCCGGCGTGATGCCGTTGGCGGCGTTCCACTCCATCTGCTTCTCGCGGCGACGGTTGGTCTCCGCCATCGCCCGTTCCATCGAGCCGGTGATCTGGTCGGCATAGAGGATGACCTTGCCGTCGACGTTGCGGGCGGCGCGGCCGATGGTCTGGATCAGCGAGGTCTCCGAGCGCAAAAAACCTTCCTTGTCGGCATCGAGGATGGCGACGAAGCCGCATTCGGGAATGTCGAGGCCCTCGCGCAACAGGTTGATGCCGACCAGCACGTCGAAGGCGCCGAGACGCAGGTCGCGCAGGATCTCGATGCGCTCCAGCGTGTCGATGTCGGAATGCATGTAGCGGACGCGGATGCCGTTCTCGTGCAGATATTCCGTGAGGTCCTCGGCCATGCGCTTGGTCAGCACCGTCACCAGCGTGCGATAACCGGCCCGGGTGGTGTCGCGGATCTCGCCGACGACATCGTCGACCTGGCTCTTGGCGGGACGCACCTCGACCGGCGGATCGATCAGGCCGGTCGGGCGGATGACCTGCTCGGCGAAGACGCCGCCGGACTGATCGAGCTCCCAGGCGCCGGGCGTCGCCGAAACCGCGACCGACAGCGGGCGCATGGCGTCCCATTCCTCGAAGCGCAGCGGCCGGTTGTCCATGCAGGAGGGCAGGCGGAAACCATATTCGGCCAGCGTCGCCTTGCGGCGAAAGTCGCCGCGATACATGCCGCCGATCTGCGGTACGGTGACATGGCTTTCGTCGATGAAGATCAGTGCATTGTCGGGCACATATTCGAACAAGGTCGGCGGCGGATCGCCCGGCCGGCGGCCGGTGAGGTAACGCGAATAGTTCTCGATGCCGGCGCAGGAGCCGGTCGCCTCCAACATCTCCAGGTCGAAGCGCGTGCGCTGTTCCAGCCGCTGCGCTTCCAGCAAACGGCCAGCCTTTTCAAGCTCTTGCAGGCGATGCTGCAGCTCTTCCTTGATCGACTTGATGGCTTGATTCAAGGTCGGGCGCGGGGTCACATAGTGCGAGTTGGCGTAAATCTTGACGCTCTTCAGCTCGCCGGTCTTCTGGCCGGTGAGCGGATCGAATTCGGTGATCTGCTCGATCTCGTCGCCGAACATCGAGATGCGCCAGGCGCGGTCTTCCAGGTGGGCGGGGAAGATCTCGATCGTGTCGCCGCGCACGCGAAACGAGCCGCGCACGAAGTTGATGTCCTGGCGCTTGTATTGCTGGGCGACGAGATCGGCGAGAAGCGAGCGCTGGTCGAGCCGGTCGCCGACCTGCATCTGGAAGGTCATCGCCGTATAGGTCTCGACCGAGCCGATACCGTAGATGCAGGACACCGAAGCGACGATGATGACGTCGTCGCGCTCCAGCAGCGAGCGCGTCGCCGAGTGGCGCATGCGGTCGATCTGCTCGTTGATCGAGGATTCCTTCTCGATATAGGTGTCGGTGCGCGGGACGTAGGCCTCCGGCTGGTAGTAGTCGTAATAGGAGACGAAATACTCGACCGCGTTCTCTGGGAAGAACTTCTTGAACTCGGCATAGAGCTGCGCGGCCAGCGTCTTGTTCGGCGCCAGGATCAGGGCAGGGCGCTGCGTCTCCTCGATCACCTTGGCCATGGTGAAGGTCTTGCCCGAGCCGGTGACGCCGAGCAGCACCTGGGTGCGGTCGTTCCGGTCGACGCCTTCGACGAGGTCCTTGATGGCGGTCGGCTGGTCGCCGGCGGGCTCGAAATCCGACACCATCTTGATGGCGATGCCGCCTTCGGACTTTTCCGGCCGGGCCGGGCGGTGCGGCGTCCAGAGTTGGCCGTCCTTGTGCAGCGGATTGCCGGATTCGATCAGCGCCGAGAGCGCCGCCACTGTTGCAGTGACGCCGCTGGAGGAAACCGACTCGGCATCTTCGAGGCTGATGTCGAGGCCGGCCACCGGGTTGAGCCCGGCGGCCGCGCGCTCCTTGGCCGAGGCAGCGCCGCCCATCGAAGTGCCGCGCGCGGTGCGCCCGGGCGCTGATGAGCGTTCAGGAATCTTCTTCGGGGCTTTCGCCTTCGGCTGCTTTTCCGCCTCGCGCTCGATCTGTCCGGCCCAATCGGAGATCGAGCCGGTCAGCGGCGCGCCGGCAAAATCGGCCTGCGGCGCTTCCGCAAAGCCGCCGGGCTCCAGCGGTTCGGCGGCATCGAGGAATTCGGTCAGCGGACTGCGCCGCTTCGGCGCGCCGTCTTGCGAAGGCGTCTTCTTGTCAGGATGTCTGGCCATGGCCCGAATATGGGTGGACTCGGCCGAAATGGAAAGAGCCGAGTGAAAGGGCTCCGGCCGCGCGTGGACGCTGCTGACAGGAGGCTGTCAGGAGAGGCGTCATGATGCGATGGGGAAGGCTAACGCCGACCAGGTTCCTCTCCCCCGCCGCAGGCGGGGGAGAGGTGTCCGCGAAGCGGACGGAGAGGGGGCTTCGTAAGGCGTAAGCCCTTCTCTTCGAGGCGCTTTGCCGCTCGAACCGGCGCCCCCCTCTCCGTCTCGGCTTCGCCGAGCCACCTCTCCCCCATTTCATGGGGGCGAGGAACCTAAGATCGCGGGCCTCAATTGAACCACAGCGCAAACGTCAAAAAGCCAGCGCCGCCGAATTCGCGCTGGATCTGGTCGAAATCGTCGCTGGTGAGGATTTTTCCGCTTTCGAGATAGGGCGCGATGCCGGGGCCGGTGATCGAAAGGACCAGGTCAAAAGGTTTCGGCTCGTCGAAGAAGCGCTTCATGTTGATGCCCTTGCCGGCGATGCGGAAATGCGGCAGCAGCGCGCGACCTTCGAGAAGATCCTCGGCTACCGTCAGCGTGGCGAGCCAGGCTTGCACCTGTTCCTCGCCGACCTCGAGGCCGGTCAGCGGGTTGATGCCTTTCTGCTGCGGTCCCGGCAGCCATTCACGGTCATTGTCGGTCTCGGCCAGGATCGATTTCCAGTCTTCGCGCGACAGGCGGATCATCTCCAGCAGGTGGCGTCGCGCGGCCTGCCGGCGTTCCGGCTCGATCACCGGCCAGTTGACGAGATGCACCAGCGAAATGAAGTCGGCGAAGCGCCATTCCAAGGCGAACATGTTGCCGCTCATGCCGCCGTCCAGTGGCACGAGCGTATCCTGCAATGGCAGTTTCGCACGCGGGAACAACATGTGGAACGAGCCGTCGAAGGCATTGCGGAAATCGTGCGCCAGCCAGAAATCGGCCTGCGCCATCAGGAACTCGGCATAGCCTTGCAGCCAAAAACCGTCGGCGCGGTCGAAGCGGAAGGTGAGCGAAGGCGCGGCATCGTTTATGTCGACGCTGCCGCGTGAGAGCGACGCCATGATGGCGGCGATGCTTTCGTCGGGCGCGAGCTTGCCATCTTCGTTGAGGTCGATGCCGACATGGGTGAGGTCGACCACCATGCCGATATCGGCATCTTTTGGCACGGAGCCGAGCCTGGCGGCGGATTTTTCGAGCCGGTCGCGGAAGGCGACCAGGATGGCGCGGAATTCTTCGTAGGTCAGCGGCTGCGGGTTAGGATTGTCGGGCACGGGCAACCGCATCAGCGGCAGCATGAAGGATTTCGGGCTCTCGAAACCGTGGCGATGCAGGGCGCCGGCGAGGAGCTCGAGCGCGGTGAAGAATTCGCCGGCGCCGGCCGCATAGGCCGCGGCCGGGTCCCTGGCCGCTGCCGCCTCCAACGTCGACAGCGCCGTGTTCCGGTCGGCCACGCTCTTTGCCTCGAACATGGACTTGGCCGCGTCCGGCATCTCCGCCCAGGCAATGGACGCCGGCGGGAATGCAAACAAGGCTGCTGCAAGGATCACTCTACGCATCGTCATCGCCCTCCACTTCTCGCGAGCATACACGGATTTCGGTCTGTCCGAGATGCCCGCCGCGGGATCCCCAGCAACCCGCTTCAACCGGCCCGTCAGACAGTCTACACAGGGCGAAACTGGATGGGCCCGTGTCGAACTATCCGCTTGCCTATAAACTGTCCTGGCTGCCGCGCCTGCTGAGACCATCGCTTGCGGGCGACAGAAGCGGCTTCGCGGCGCCCGCGGCGACGCTGCTCGATCCGCAGCCCACACGGAAGGTGCGGCTGGCCTTCGTCGGCGACATTTCGGCCGTCGCCAATCGCGATGCGCCGGAGTGCGATCCGGTGATCGCCGCGCTGCTTTCGTCCGCCGACATCGTGATCGGCAATTGCGAAAGTCCGATCGTCGAACGCGCACGCGCGGTCATGGGCACGCGGCTCGGCACGCATCATGCGATGAGCGAGCATTTCCTGGCCGATGCGCTCGCAGCCGCCGGCATCGCGCGCGACAGGCTCGTTCTGTCCCTGGCCAACAACCATATGCTCGATCAGGGCATCGCCGGTTTCGAGGAAACGCTCGCGGCGCTGAACCGGCTCGGGATCCGAACCATCGGCACGGTTGCCGGCGGGCACGTCCAGCGTCATGCGGCCGGATCGCTGGCGATCGGCTTTGCGGCTTTCACGCTCTGGCGCAACACGGACGCCGCGCCGTTCGAAGAACGTATCTCGATGCATGCCGCCGAATGGCCGAGCGACGCCGTTTCCGGCATCGATCTCATCTGCGCCGTGCCGCACTGGGATTGGGAGTTCCGGCATTTTCCACGACCTGCGACCCGGGCGCTCGCGAGGCGACTGGCGGATCACGGCGTCCGGCTGATCGCCGGGCATCACGCCCATGTCTTGCAGCCCGCCGAGCGCATCGACGACAGCGTGATCGCCTATGGGCTTGGCGATTTCCTCGGAACCGCCCTTGCCAGGCAGCCATGGCCGGCACAGATCAGCTCGATATTCGTTGTCGATGTCAGCGCCGATCCGGCCACTCGCGGCGCCATCGCCGCCTACCGGATGCATTTCTTCATGCGCCTGCGAGCAGGCAACCATGAGCGGCTGGTGCCTGTCGAGGCTCTGGATGGCGCGCTCAAGCAGCGGGTCGCGGCCCGACTGGTGGCGATTTTTCCCACGTCGGAGCGCAAGATCGGCGCGCGAGATGAAGTGGCCGGATAGGGTTCAGCAATCGAAGCCGTATGCAGAACGCATGTACTCGGCCTCTTCCTTCGACATCTTCTTGAGCATCACGCAGACGGTGAAGCTGCCGACCTGGCGGCCGTTCTTGGTGTAGCCCCAGTCGGAGATGTCGTCCCTGGTGAATTCGATGTTCTGGCCAAGGACGACGTTGCGAACGATCTCCGGCTCGTTCGCCAATATGCCGACGAAGCCGTCGGCGGTCCGCTTGAAGGGAATGACCCAGAAATGCTCCGTCGCCTTTCCGTCGACGATCATCACCTTCAGCTTGAACTTGTCGGTCCCCGGCGGCGGAGCGTCGGACAAAGCCAGGAATTCATCCAGGCTGGATCGCGCCTTCTCGATCGCCGCCGCCATGTCGGCGTCGTCGGAGGTGATCACCATGGCCTTGTCGTCGCCTTCCGCCCGGGCATGCAAGGGAGCGAGCGCCAGCAGCAGGGATAACGCGGTACGAACGGCAATTGTCATGACGCCCCCCGGTGAAGGCCAACATCCTGGTGCGTTATCTTCGGGCAATGTGTCGGCTTAATCAATCCGATCTGCGGTTGCGAAGCGGCCTTACGCCATTGTCATCGGGCAATGATAAGAGAGCGGCTTCGCCGTAACTTTCTGCTCGGTCTGACCTGAATCTCAACGCGCCCTGGACGGGCTTACAGCCCGGTCAAACCGGCCAGCCAGTTCGCCGAGCGCTTCGCCGCGTCCACCGTTGCGCCAGCGGCGCGGCTAAGGTCGGTCTTGACCACGGCATAGCCGGCCTTGGTGCGGTAAAGCACCGCGCGGCCGCCATCGACCGACCTGTCGAAGGCGACCGGCTTTGCCGATTCCGTTTCGCTGGCGGTCACCGTTCCGCCGACCGGAGCGCTCGGGCGATGGTCGAGCTCGGGCGGCAGCGGGGCGATGGTTTCGACGACGCGGTTCCTGGGTTTCAGATCCGGCCTGGAGGCTTTGGCGGCAAGCTCCGAGGAAGAGGCCGAGCCCTTGACGCGGCAGATGCCCGAAACCAGCGGATAGTTGAAATTGCGCTGGTGCAGCATCTGGCTCTTCATCGCCGCTTCGCAGTCGGCGATCGTCGCCCATTTGGCCGGCGTTTCACCGATATATTCGCACAGCTTGGCGTCGCAGTCGCAGCCGACAATGGTCATGGCGACAAGGGCGGTCTTGATCACGGTCTTGTCCCTTCGAAATTGCCCCTCCCCACCCGGTTGCATCAATCCATGCCGAACAAGGCGGGATTTGGCCGCCATTGTGAAATGTGGATGACGGGACGTTTCCGAAGCTTACTCAGCCGGCGACTGTGACCGAAATGCCTCAGTCCTCGGCGTAGACATGTTCCAATTGGCACCGGCCTTGGCGAACGCCGGCAGGACCAAGTGCGGCTTGCGCACGGTGCCGGCCAGCGCGGCACGGCACATGTCGGGTGGTGGCGGAATCATAGGCCTGACAGGAGGCGAAGCCGTCCTCAAAAAGACAGTCGGCGCTGGGATTTCTCCCAGCGCCTCCCTGTCAGATCATGAACCAGTCAAGGCAGCAACTTCCGTAAAGTCGTCGCGCCAGGCCAGCCTTGATTTTGACGGTCCTGCCAGTCGCCACCCGAGGGCAGCGCCCGTTCCAGACCACGCCGATCTCCACCCTTGCGGGCTTCGCCCAGCGTGCCATCGAAGGTTTTTACCGGCCTTCATGGCAGCATCGGTCCGCCGTCGGCGTTGGCACGCTTTCCGCGGCACCCGTAGGTCTCGGCATCCGTCCCTCCAACAGGCGAGCCTGCTCTCGTTCTGGGCCGTACGGGCCTCAGGAAATCCGCCCTGCGCTTTTGCCTTTCGGCTGGGCGTTCGGTGGCCGCCTGAGATGGGTTGAATGTACGCCGGGTAACGGGTTTGGGGAATGCCGGCGCGCCTGTGGATAGCGGGATTATCGGGGACCAGTGGCAAAAGCCCAGGAATCCGCCGGCCGAACCGCTTAGACAGCCTGTCCCGCTTTTCTGTGACCGCTCGACGTTGGAGCCTTGCTCCATCGCCCGGTCCGCGTTTCAATGTCGGCAAAAGAGTTTGGGCCGGCAAAAGACTTTGGATGCCCGCACAGGTGCCGCCGCACATTTTGCGCCACTTGCCTCGAGGGAGGTCGACTTGAAAGTCGGAGTGGTTCTCAATCCGATAGCCGGAGGCGGCAGGCTCAAGCGGCATTGGGCGGAAGCGGCGGCGTTGCTCAAGACGAATTTCGGCGATTTCGATTTGCGTGAAACGCAGGCCGGCGGCGACGCCGAGCGGCTGGCGATCGATCTCGCCGCCGGCGGGTGTGACCTGGTGATCGCGGCAGGCGGCGACGGCACCGCCAGCGAGGTGGCCGACGGGCTGCTGCAGGCACGGCACGAAACTGGCAAGGAAACCGCGCTTGGGCTTCTGCCTTGTGGCGCCGGCATTGACTTCGCGCGCGGGCTAGGCCTGCCGCGCGGCATCGACGCCGCGGTCAAGAAAATCGCCGATGCTAAGAGCCGCAAGATCGACGCCGGCCGCATCTGCTACATCGACGACCACGGCGCGCTGGCCAGCCGCCACTTCATCAACATCGCCAGCCTCGGCCTGTCCGGTGCGACGGATCGCGCCGTCAATGCCGACAAGCGCAAGGGCAGGGTCCCGGTCAAGGCGCTGTTCTTCTGGCGCACGGTCGTGGAGTTCCTCCGCTACCGCTTCCAGGACGTGAGGATCACCATCGACGACGGCGAACCGGTCGAGGCGCGCATGGCGCTGGTGGCGGTCGCCAACGGAAAATTCTTCGGCGGCGGCATGATGATCGCGCCCGACGCCGAGCTCGCCGACGGCCAGTTCGACATCGTCATCCTGCGCGCCGCCGGCAAGCTTGGCTTGATCCGCGACCTCCGCCTGCTCTATGGCGGCCGGCATCGCAACCATCCGGCAATCACCATCCTGCGTGGCCGCAAGGTGCTGGTCGAGCCACTCGGCGATGTCGAGAAGAACGGAGCGCTGGTCGACATAGACGGCGAGTCGCCGGGGCGGATTCCGGCCACGTTCGAGATCCTGCCCGGCGCGCTGACCTTGAGAGGTTGAATCAACCGACTGAGGCTTTGATTCAGCCGGTATGGCCAGATGATTGAAATAACTGGCTAAATATTTGCCGGGCTATGGTTCGAGCCTGGCCGGAAAGCCCGGCGCGCGAAGCTCCGTGCCGACCGCGTCTTCCAAAAGCTTGACGATCTGGGTCGACCAGGCATCGCCGCCATAGGCGCGCTTGCCCTCCTCGAAGATCGCGTTGACGCGTGTCGCCAGATCGAGCGGCGCGCCGAAATCCCTGGCCATGGCAAGCGCGAAGCCAAGGTCCTTCAGCGCAAGGTCCATGGTGAAGCCGATGTCGTAGGAGCCGTTGAGCACCAGCTGGCTTTCGGTCTCGTGAACGAAGCTGTTGCCGGAAGAGGCGACGATGGCGTGGTAGGCCTGGGCGAGGTCGAGGCCGCCCTGCTTCGCCAGCATCAACGCTTCGCCGGCGGTGACGAGATGGATGAAGGCGAGCATATTGGTGATGACTTTGATCACCGCGGCCGAGCCGACCGGCCCCATCAGGAAGGATTTCGCGCACATCGCCTCGATGGCCGGCCGGTGGCGTTCGTAGAGCGCCGCGTCGCCGCCGACGAGCGCCGTGATCCGGCCCGCCGCCGCCAGATGCACGCCGCCGGTAACCGGACATTCGAGCGTCTCGATGCCCTTGGCGGAGGCGAGGGCAGCCAGCTGCAGGATCTCGTCACGGCCATTGGTCGACATCTCGATCCAGGTGCCGCCCGCGGGCAGGCCCTGGAGCAATCCGTCGGGGCCGGCGAGCACTGTTTCGCTGACCTTCGGCGAGGGCAGGCAGGTGATTGCATTGCCGGCGCGTCTAGCGGCCTCGGCCGGGCTCGCCGCCGCCGTGGCGCCGAGCGCGACAAGGCGCTCGACCGCCGCCGCGTCACGGTCGAAGACGGTGACGGCAAAGCCGTTGCGCAGCAGGCTGGCGGCAAGGTTGCCACCAAGATTGCCAAGGCCGATGAAGGCGTAAGCGAGGGTCACGGCATCAGCGGCGTCTGCATCATCTGCAGATGCAGGTCCTTGCCGCTATAGGGATGGGCCTCGCAGACCTCTTCGTTGAGCTCGACGCCGAGGCCCGGCTCCTTCGAGGGGATGACATTGCCGTCCTGCCATTCGATCTTCTTCTTGAGCAGTTTTGCGTGGAAACCGTCCCACTGCTTGAGCGATTCCAGGATCAGGAAATTGGGCAGCGTCACAGCAAGCTGGATGTTGGCGGCGCCGACGATCGGGCCGCAGTAGCAGTGCGGCGCCACCTGGATGTGATAGGCCTCAGCCATGGCGGCGATCTTCTTGGTTTCGAGAATGCCGCCGGAGCGGCCGAGATCCGGCTGCAGGATGGTCGCGGCGCGGTTCTCGATGACGCGGGCGAACTCGAATTTCGTCGTCAGCCGCTCGCCGGTGGCGATCGGAATGGATGTGCCGCGGGCGACCTGCGCCATAACCTCGGGCATATCAGGCGGCACCGGTTCCTCGAACCACAGTGGATCGTAAGGCTCGATGGCGCGCGCCATGCGCAGCGCACCCGACGCGGTGAACTGGCCATGCGTGCCGAACAGGATGTCGGCCCTGGTGCCGACTGCTTCGCGGATCGCTTTGACCATGCGCGCCGAAAGGTCGATGTCGATCAAGCGCGGTTGGTGGCCGTCATAGGCGGTGTAGGGGCCGGCCGGGTCGAGCTTCACGGCGTTAAACCCCTGCTCGACATATTCGAGCGCGCAGGCGGCAGCCATGTCGGGATCGTTGTAGACGTTCTTGCCGCGCGCGTCTTCCGAATGGACGCTGCCGGTGTGCGGGTAGAGGTAGGTGTAGGAACGCAGGGTTTCGTGGACCTGGCCGCCGAGCAGCTTGTAGACCGGCTTGCCGGCTTCCTTGCCGACAATGTCCCAGCAGGCCATTTCGAGCGCCGAGAAGCAGCCCATGCCGGAGACGTCGGGGCGCTGGGTGAAGCCGGAGGAATAGGCGCGGCGGAAGAAATTCTCGATGTCGTGCGGATCGCGGCCGACGAGATAGCGCTCGGCCATATCCTCGATCATCTTCGCGGTGACATGCGCGGAGAAGGTCGCGTTGTAGGCCTCGCCATAGCCGACCACGCCGCCATCGGTGGTGAGCTTGACGAAGATGAAATATTTGCCGCCGATACCGGGCGGCGGGTTGCCGACAACCCAGGTCTTCACGTCGGTGATTTTCATTTGTGATCCTCCAGAACCAGGTCGGCGCCTTTCCATCCGGTCAGGATCGCGGCGGCGTTGGTGTTGCCCGTGATGTTGTCAGGGAAAATTGAAGCGTCGATGACGCGCAGACCGTCCAGCCCATGCACCCGAAGCCGCGGGTCGACGACGGCGCGCGCGGCGTCAGGTCCCATGCGGCAGGTCGAGACCGGGTGATAGACGGTGCCGGAGCGTTTCCTGAAATCCTGGATCAGATCGGCGTCCGATTGGATCGACGGGCCGGGCAGCACCTCTTCCTCGATGATCTCGGCCATCGCAGGCATCGAGGCTATCTTGCGCACGAACTTCACCGCCGCCAGCATCTCGTCGACATCGGCATTGGTCGAATAGGCGTTGGGCGTGATCCTCGGATAGTCGCGCGGATCGTTCGAGCGGATCATGATCTCGCCGCGGCTCGACGGCCGGCAGTTGGACAAGCCGATCGAGAAGCCCGGCCAGGGGTCGGGCGTCAGGATCGGCCGTTCGCCGCTCTTCGGGATGACGGTCGAGAAGGCCTGGAAGTAGAGCTGCATGTTCGGCCGCGTCATCGACGGGTCGGTGCGGAAGAAGCCGCCGGCATTGTTCATCGACAGCGACAGCGGACCGGAGCGCAGGAGGATGTATTGCATGCCGACCAGAAGCTTGCCCCACCATGGGCGCAGGATCTGGTTGAGCGTCGGCAGCTTGCCCTTGAAGGTGTAGTTGATGCCGACATGGTCCTGCAGATTGGCGCCGACATTGTCATTGGCGCGGACGACCGGGATACCGAGATTTCCGAGCAGCGTGGCAGGGCCGATGCCGGACAGCTGCAGCAGCTGCGGCGAGTTGATCGAGCCGCCGGACAGGATCACCTCGCGGCCCGCGCGTGCCGTCTTTTTCTGCCCGTTCTGCTCATATTCGACGCCGACGGCGCGCTTGCCCTCGAACAGGATCTTCGTCGCCAGGGCGCTGGTCTCGACACGGACATTGCCGCGTTTCATCGCCGGCCGCAGGAAGGCGCGCGCGGCCGACATGCGGCGGCCGTTCTTCGTCGTGATCTGGTACACGCCGACGCCCTCCTGGGAGGCGCCGTTGAAGTCCGGATTGAGCGGCAGGCCGGCCTGCTCGGCGGCGGCAAGATAGCGCTTGGTCAGCGGATGCACCGCGTTCGTGCAGTCGGTGATGTGCAGCGGCCCGCCGACGCCGCGCCACTGGTCGGCGCCCGCCGCATTGTCTTCCATCGCCTTGAAGGAGGACAGGAGGTCATCATAGGCCCAGCCGGGATTGCCTGCGGCGGCCCAGGCATCGAAATCCTCGCGCGCGCCGCGGATGAAGACCATGGCGTTGATCGAGCTCGATCCGCCGAGCAGCTTGCCGCGCGGCCAGTGGTCGGCATTGCCGCCGAGGCCGGGATCGGGCTCTGCCTTGTAGTTCCAGTTGACGGCCGGGTCGAAGAAGGTCTTGCCGTAGCCGAGCGGCATCTGGACGTAGAAGCGCCGGTCGGTTCCGCCGGCCTCCAGCACCAACACGGAGAAGCGGCCCGACGCCGACAATTTGTCGGCAACGACCGAGCCGGCCGAACCCGAGCCGACGACGATGAAATCATAAGTCTGCATGATAAGCGGGCGCGCTCCGAATCCGGCGCTTACCCTAGACATTGCCTGCTCGCCGCGTCGCCGGACCTTCCGGCATGGCTTGTGAAAAAAGCGACCGCGAACTTCGTTTGGGTTTCGGCTTGTGATCGCAGGTGGCCATTACACTGGAAAGGTGTCCGGCCGTCAATCAATGTTCTTGATATGATAACGCATGATTGGGCGGGCCGGCATCCTGCGAGCCACGACTGAAAACCCGGCACGAGCGAAGGTGGAGGCGTACCCGCTACCGGAAGCGCTCGGCGATATCTCGGCATCAAAAGGATAGGCTTCAAGCGCGGCGGCATTTGCGCGCCTTGCGATCTCTTGCGCCTCTTGGATTAGGCGGGATGTGATGCCCTGCCTGCGATATCTTTTTCGCACATAGAGGCAAGACAAAGACCAGACCGGTGTATCATCCACACGCTTGAGCTGCCAAAGTCGATCGAGCCAGGTCACGGCATCTCGGGGTGTCACCTGGCACCATCCGACGGCAGCACCGCGATCAAAAGCAAGCACGCCTGGAGGTGGGCCTAGCTCGACGATCTGCCTGAACGCCGCCTTGTTCTTCTCGCCAGGTCTCTTCTTGTAAGAACTGCCGATCCGCCCGTACATGCACCAACAGCGACTGCACGCGGCGCTTTCGGAGAACAGATCTTCAATCGCAGGCCATAGATTGGGCGTCAGCGGACGAAAGGTGAACTCCATTTCAGGTGCCTCCTCAATTCGCCGCATGTAATGTAGCGCTAAGCCTGCCGCTCTCCATCCCCTGGCGAATTTCACGCGATGCCTTCAACGACCGACGGCGCGTTGACGTGTCCGTACGGTGACGGTACGGGATCAGAACGATCGATCTCGGAGGAGTTGCATGGTGCATTACGCGGACGGAAAACCTCTTGGCGATCTGACCTTGCGCACGCTCGCCATGCCGTCCGACGCCAATGCGGCCGGCGACATCTTCGGCGGCTGGGTGATGGCGCAGATGGACCTTGCCTGCGGCATCCGCGCCGCCGAGCGCGCCAAGGGTCGAGTGGTCACTGCCGCGGTCAAAGAGATGTCCTTCGCCAAGCCGATGAAGATCGGCGACACGCTTTGCATCTACACCCATGTCGAGCGCGTCGGCCGCACCTCGATGGTGCTCAAGGTCGAAGCCTGGGCGCAGCGCTACCTTTCCGACCTCATGGAGAAGGTCACCCATGCCGATTTCGTCATGGTGGCGCTCGACGGCGAAGGCAAGCCGAAGCCGGTTCCGGCCGAGAACTGACAGGCCCTGATTCTCCTCCAGACCTGCCGTTTTGTAACAACATCCGCGCGGGAGATGCGCTTCGCGACATCCAATGGTTGCCATCGCGCCCCACTTTGAGGGCGCGAGGGGAAAACAATGCGTCAACACATGCTGAACGGCTGGCTCGTGGCAGCCCTTATTGCTCTGGTCTGCCTGCTCGGCATAACGGCCTACATGGAAGTCAGCAAAGACCTTCCACGCGTCGCCTGCATGCGAGGCCCGAAGGCGATCGACAAGAAGGCTGCGCAGGCGGAGAATTGCTCGACGACGTGCTGCGACAGCACCATCCCGAGCGCCTGATCGCTGGCTGGTTAAAGACAGCCATCCTTGTCGAGGCGGTTGCGCGGAGACGCCGGCGAGGATCGCTGCGACGCAGCAGCAGATCCGATCAAAGCCATAGGAAGGACGGGCCCTGCGCCCAGCCGCATGGCTCATCCAATGGTTCAGAAATCCTTGAACTTCAAGGGTTTTCAGGCCTGCTGGCCGTCGAATCTCGCGCGCGCTTCGCGGACCCGATTGGTGTTTTTGCGGGCCCATTCGCCGAGCGCGCCGACCGGCACGAGCAGCTCGTGGCCGAGCTCGGTCAGCTCGTAATCGACACGTGGCGGAATGGTCGGAAACACTTTGCGGGTGACGAAGCCGTCGCGCTCCAGGCCGCGCAAGGTGGTGGTCAGCATCTTCTGCGAAATGCCGCCGACGGCGGCGCGCAATTCGTTGAAGCGCATCGCACCGCCGCCGAGCTTGCCGACGACGAGCACGGTCCATTTGTCGCCGACCCGTTGCAGGATTTCCGACACCGCCCGGCAGTCCTCGGTGTTGTGCGGGTGCCTCAGTAACAAAAACGTGCCTCCTTGCGCGCCGATTTGTCAGTATCACATATAGCGCCGGTATCCAAACGATACCAGAAATTCCCGCAAGGAGAGCCCCTTATGTCCAAGCCCAAAATCGCTATTGTCGTCGGTTCGACGCGCGCCGCCCGCTTCGCCGACGTGCCGACGCAGTGGATCGCCAAGATCGCCAAGACCCACGCCGATATCGACGTCGAGATCGTCGATCTGCGCGACTGGCCGCTGCCTTTCTTCGACGAAGTCGCCTCCTCCGCCTGGGCGCCGTCGCAGAACGAAGTGGCGCAGCGCTGGCAGAAGAAGGTCGCCGAGTTCGACGGCTTCATCTTCACCGCCGCCGAATACAATCACGCGCCGACCGGTGTCTTGAAGAACGCCATCGATTACGCCGCCAATGAATGGAACAAAAAGCCGGCCGGCTTTGTCGGCTACGGCTCGGTCGGCGGCGCGCGCGCGGTCGAACAGCTCCGCCTGATTGCCGTCGAGCTGCAGATGGCTCCCGTCAAGTCGGCCGTGCATATTGCCTGGGGCGATTTCCTTGCGGTGCGCCAGGGCGAGAAGAAGCTCGAGGATCTCGAGCATCTGAACCAGGCCGCCGCTGCGCTGGTCAACGACGTCGCCTGGTGGGCGAAGGTGCTGAAGGCCGCCCGCGCCGCCGACGCGATCGCCGGCGAAGCCCAGGCCGCCTGAGCGGTCGATCGACATTGTCCTCCCAGTGGGAAGGGGTGGCGCTAGCGCCGCCCCTTTCCGTTTGCGGAGCTGCCTGTCTTGTCTGGATCCCAGGTTGATCCCTTTGGCCGTCGCGCTGTTGACCGCTCGGAACAGCGCGTTAGATGCAGGCCCGAATCCACCGAAGACAATTCACCGAAGACGAAGACAGCACAGTCGTGGAGGAGCGGAATGCCTTGGCTTGGCAGATGGCGTAATCAATATGGGTCCGTCCTCGACATCACCGGTGAGGAGGGCGGCCGGATTGAAGGCACGTTTCGTACGGCGCTCGAAGACAGCAGCTTCTATGGACAGACCGTGCCGATATCCGGCATCGCGCATGGCGACGTGATTGGAGTAACGGCCGCCGGCGAGGGTACGGCCGGCCCCGCCGCGGTGAGCTACACCGGCATATTGCGGGACGGCAAACTGGAGACGATGTGGCTAACGGTGGCAGGCAGCACCATCGCCGGCAAGGAGGGCGAAACCGCTTCCCGCAAGCGGGTGGGGACCTGGCGTGCCTTCGGCATCAGCCTCGACACCTTCGTCCGAGAATAGCTAAGCTGGCGGGCACCGAGTGCATTTGCTGGGAAGCGGCGCAAGCCGTTGCTGCTCGCGCGCTCTGATTGCGATCGCTTTAGCCCGTTTAATATCGGAAAATGGAACTTCCGGAGGCGGGCGAAGTCGCTAAGTGCTCGGGGGAAGCACGAAGCGCCGGTCATTGTAATAAGCGAGATATCCGGAATGTACGGGATCGGCGAGATGCCGGGATTTCATATAGACCTGCGCTAGGATCGACGTCCCGCCCTCGAAAGGCTCAACCTCGACCGGCACGCGCAGATTGCCAGGCGCGCCGACGGATTCAAGCCTGTCGAGGCGTGAGAGGATGCGTTCATCCACCTCGTAAAGTTCGCCGGCGACCTGGAAGCCGGCACCCGGTTCGTTGAACATCATCGGAGCGAAGCGAGGCCCGGCAATCAGCATTGGAAGACGCTCATGCGTCCGACAGTTGCCAAGAAACGCGGCCCCGCTCAAACCCTGCTCGTGCAGGGGATAGCCCATCTTCAAAGTGCCGAACACGAAGACTTTCGAAGCCATGCAGGAGGAACGTCGGCAGAGGTTGGAAGTTCACAATCCATGCCGTTGTTCGGAACAGGCGAAATGAACGAGACTCCGAATCTGAGAATCCTGCCGTCGGCTGATGATGCCGTCAAAGCCGAGGCGGCAGCGGCGCTCTATCGCTATAATGTTGCCGCCACAGGCGTGGATGATCGCCTGCCCATCGGGGCCGTGCTATACGACGGCTCGGGCAGGGCACTCGCTGGGCTTTGGGGACGAGCCGAGTTCGGCCTACTGTTCCTCGACATGTTTTTCGTGCCGGCGCATCTGCGCGGCCGATCCTACGGCGCTCGGTTGCTTGCAACCGTCGAGGAAGGCGCAAGAAGACGCGGCTGCAGGGGCGCTGTCGTCGAAACGAGCAGCTTTCAGGCACCCGGATTCTACATCCGGCATGGTTATAACGAATTCGGCCGCATTCCTTTCGCAGTCGACGGACAGGCGCGCATCTTTTTTCGCAAGCAGCTTGCCTGAGCAGTGCTGGCAGTTGCAGCCGCATCGAGGGAGGCGATCCTCAGCGCGCCACAGGGCGGTGGCCTTCGGGCAGGCGGGTGGCGATCAGCTTGTCGATGCGGCGGCCGTCGAGGTCGACCACCTCGAAGCGCCAGCCTTGCGCGTCGACGCACTCGCCGGTCGTCGGCAGATGGTGGAGATGCGACAGCACATAGCCGGCGACGGTTTCGTAGTCGCGGTTTTCGGGCAGGTCGATGCCCAGCACCTCGGCCATCTCGTCGGCCTGCATATAACCGGCGAGCAGCCAGGAGCCGTCCTCGCGCTTGACGGCATTTTCCTCCTCGCCGGCCTCGAGGTCGGAGCGGAACACGCCGGTGATAGCTTCGAGGATGTCGGCCGGAGTGACGATGCCTTCGAAATGGCCGTATTCGTCATGGACCAGCGCCATCGGCACGTCCGATTCCCTCAGCTTCTGCAGGACATCCAGCGCGTCGGCCTGGTCATGCACGATGGGTGCGGCGCGCACATGCTGGCGCGGATCCAGCACCCTGCCGGCCAGAAGGGCGGCCAGCACGTCGCGCGTCTGGATGACGCCGACCATGGCGTCGACATTGCCGTCGCCGACGGGCAGGCGCGAGTGCTGGGTGTCCATCAGAAGTCTTTTGACGGCGGTTTCGTCCGACTGCAGGTTCAGCCAGTCGACCTCGGTGCGCGGCGTCATGACGGCGCGCACGGCGCGGTCGCCGAGGCGCATGACGCCGGCGATCATGCGGCGCTCGTCGGATTCGATGGTGCCGTGATGTTCGGCCTCGGCCACCAGCATCTTAATCTCCTCGTCGGTGACCTTCTCTTCGGTCTCGCCGGCCTGCCCAAGCAGCCAAAGCACGGCGCGGCCGGAGAGGTCGAGCAGGAAGACCAGCGGCGCCGAGAAGGTTGCGAGGATGGTCATTGCCGGCGCGGCCCTGACGGCGACGCGTTCCGGATCCTTGAGCGCGATCTGCTTCGGCACCAATTCGCCGACGATCAGCGAGGCATAGGTGATCAAGGCGACGACGATGCCGACGCCGACGGGATCGGCGATGTTTTCGGGGATGCCGGTCGAAGCCAGATATTGCGCCAGCCTTTCGCCGAGCGTGGCGCCCGAGAAGGCGCCCGAAAGAACGCCGACGAGCGTGATGCCGATCTGCACCGATGACAGGAATTTGCCGGGGTTCGAGCCGAGCGCCAATGCGCGGCCGGCGCCGTTGACGTTGCGGTCGATCATCGCCTTGAGACGGGCGGGCCGCGACGAGACGATGGCAAGCTCCGACATCGACAAAAGGCCGTTCACCAAGATGAGGACGGCCACGACGGCGATTTCAAGATATAGCATGGGCGGTCAATAGCATTGCTGCAGTGCATTCGAAAATAGCCCGTCGGTATTTTTGGGACATGACAGGCGCGCCGTTCAAGCCGCATCCCAGATCGGCGCCGAGAAATGCCCGACAAGCGCGTCGATGACGACGCGCACCTTCGGCGTCAGCGCGCGTAATGGGTGCGCCGTCACCGCTGCGTCTTCAGAACGCCGATAATGGCCATGCCGTCGGTGAAATAGGGATCGCCGCCCCCATTGCGTCCGGTCTTGGTGGCGCCGATCCCCGGTATCTCGCTGGTGGATGCCAGCAGGCCGGCGGTCTTCAGGTCGCCGATCAGGAAGTCGCGCTCAGCATCGATGTCGGGACCAATATGATGGGTGATGGCACCCGTGTCGTGGCTGAGGCCGACGCCGCGATCGAAGCTGGCGGCGCCCAGCCAGAGCGGTCGGCCGTCGTCGCCGACCGTGTCCGTCTGCCAGAAGCGGACGTGGTGGCGCCGGTCGGCGCTGTCGCCGACCGGCTTTTCGAAGGCAAGATCTTGAGCGCGGCCCTCGAACAGCAGGCGGCTCATCGGCGCATCCGGGTAAGGGCGGGAGAACAAAACGCTTTCACCGATATCGATTGCAGTCCTGAGCGTCACGGCATCGGCCGTGTCCCAGCCGGCGACCGCGAAGGCGTGGACAACTTCCTTCTCCGTGCCGACAAGGCCGACATTGATCGGATCGCCGGGAATGCCCTGCGGCGTATGCGTCACCATCTCGAAGGGCCGGGTACGAAAACCGCGCTCCCGCCAGGTCCAGAATTCCGGCGCGGCGACGTAGGCGAGCGCCAGATAGACGGCGCAAACCGCCGCCAGCCAGATCGCCGCGCGCCGCCTCAGGCTTCGCTCACCCACAGCCAACCGCTCCCAAATCCACGCGCGACCATTTTATGCGGTGTTGGCCGTTTTGGGCAGAGCAGCCTCAGCGGCAGGCGCGGTAACCGCTTTTGCGGTTCTTGATGTCGAAATGGAAATGGTTGCGGTGGTCGTAATTGTAGCCTGGACCGAGCACCGTGGTGAAATATTCGCAGCCGTCGGCGCGCACATTGTTGAGGAAGCCGCGCGTGCGGAAGGCGAACAGGCCGGGCTTGCGGACGTCGATGTCGTCGCCATTGTTGAGCTCGATGCTCATGACGTCGAGGGCATTGCCCTTGCCGTGCTCGGAGAGAACGCCTTCGCCGGCGATGTTGCGGCAGGAATAGCTGGAGCCCTGGTGGATCGCCCTGACCCCGGAGAAATAGCGCCAGCGGGCAGCCGGCTGCAGCTCGTTCTTCGTCCAGGCGGCAAAGGTGGCGGCCATGTTGCAAGTCAGCGTCGCCGCCGGCTTCATGGCGACGCTGCCGATCGCCGAGACCTTCACTGGATAGTCGATGCCGCACTGGCCTTCATGGATCGGCTGGATGTCCTGATAGACGACGCCCATCCGCTTCAACTCGTTGCGGCAGTCGATCTCGCTGGCCGGCATCTGCACGGTCGGCGAGATCGGCTCATCCATACGCGGATAGGCGGCCTGGGTCATGTAGGGATTAGACGGAACGAGGCGTTGCATGCCGGAGTATTGCGGCGCGTCGGGCTGCAGCACGGCTGCCGTCTGGCTGCCGACATCGACGGCCGGCTGCAGCGCAAAGACGTCACCGGTCGTGCAGGCCGATATCGTCGCAATGGCAACGCCCGCGGCCAGCCCGACGAGCATGATGCGCGCACGCTTGCTCCGTCGCGCCGCTGCCAGCATGGCGCCAAGTCTTCGAGCCATCGAAAGGCGTCCTTGTCCCCAAGATCTGATCTGTTGGGATCATGATCCAAATGACACAAGGTTAACCCTCAACAGTAAAGGAAAGATCAGCGCCGGCATTCATGCCTGGGGCGGAATTGCGGCGCTGAACTTGCCCGGACGTGACCGAAACTTTCGAAATCGTGCTTACTGGCAAAAGGTGCCGCCGTGGCGGCGCGGCTCCAGATCGAAGTGGAAATGCAGCGCGTGATCGGGGTCGGCGCCCGGACCAAGCACCGTCTTGAACGGCCCGCAGGCAGCCTTGCGCACCGCGTTGAGGAACTTCGCGTCCTGATCCGGCGGCGCCGGCCCGACCTCGATCTTCCTGCCGTCCGACAAGGTGAAGCTCGCGATGTCGAGCGCATTGCCGAAGGCGTGTTCCGACAGTTTGCGCGTGCCGTTGCGCGGCCGGCAGACGAAGGCCGAGCCCTGGTCGACCGACTTCAAATCGGCGCCGAGTTCGGCCTTCGTCATAGGCTGGACGACATCGGCCAAGAAGCGCGCGACGGCCTCGGCCATCTGGCAGTTGAGCTCGGTGCCGGGACTGATGCCGATGGATTTGCCGAGCGTCTTCAAAACTACCGGATAGGGGATCGAGCAGCCGATTTCCGCATCGTGCTCGGCCTTGTGCTCCTCGAACTCGACGCCCAGCGCCTTCAGCCGCTCGCGGCATGCGGTTTCTTCCGCCGGCATCGTGTCGGCCGGCATATCGGCCGAGCGCGGATCGGGAAGCATCTTTTCCTCGCCCGGCGGTTCGGGTTTTTCCGATGGCTGCGGCGCGGTTTCCGGTGGCTCCGGCTCGAACTCGGTGGGCTTCTCCGGTGGCGTCGGCACCACATCCGGCGTCAGCGGCTCGGATTCCGTCCGCGGCGCGGTTTGAGCGCTTTTCGAACGTGGCGGGCGTGCGTCCCATTTCGGATGCGATTTCTCCTGATTAAGGAAGTCGTCGCTGCTGTCGAGGCGGCTTTTGTCTTGCCCGGACTTCTCAGTGCCGTTCTCCATGTCCTGGGGACGCGACCCTGGAACCGGGGTCGCCGGAGGCGTTTCCGGTGCCGGAGCGGCGCTCTGGCTGGCCGGCGGCAGGTGTCTTTTATTTCGATGGTGATGCTTGGCCAGGGCCGGGGTAATCAGCAGCATCGCGGCCGCCACAGGCAGCGCCAGTCGGCAAAGTCGGGAAGGGCTCAGCGTTGCCATCGCCCCGAAACGGCGGTCGCGTTGCGAAGTTGCCTGCGCCGGCAGCCTTGCCGATCACAATCGGTTACCGGCGCGTTACGCGCCGATGGCTTCAAGGCCTTCCTCCAGCCAGTCGGCAAGCATCGGCAGGCCAAGCAGGTATTTGGCCGTGCGCTTCCTGGGACGCTCCCTGGCGGCAGCCACCGCATCGGCCCATTCGGACGGGTCATAGTCGCCGCGCCCGACCCAGGCGAGTGCGATCAGCTCGGCCGCTTCGTCGATGTTGAGATCGTTGATCAGCTCGCGGAATTCCTCCTCGGTGAGATCTTCCGAGGCTTCCTCGACAAGGCCGTCATGGTGGTGGCTGGCATGCGTGTCGCCGTCGAACTCGACCTCATGCTCGGCGCCGTCGTCATAGTCTTCGTTGAGGGCGGCGCTCAGCGCCTTGGCCTTGAGGATGAACAGGCGCACCGTGTCCGGATCTATCGAAAGTTCCCACTCGTTCTCGAGGCGCCGCTGCACGGTCCTTCTCCACGTGATGCGCTTGGTTCCGATGATAGCGGAATTAAAACGCGCGTCACGTCCGCTGGTAAATGCCTCTGTCCGGCAGCCCAAAATAGTTCGGTAGTCGTCCGCATTTCGGGATGAAACCGCGCCAAGGCGGCGTTAATCTGGCATTGTCACACTCACGGAGGCTTCGATGCGCAGACGTTTGCTTGTTCAGGTCATGGCTATTGCGGCGCTGCCGCTGTTCATTGCACCGGCTTTTGCGGCTGGTGAAGGCGGCAGCAGCGGTGGCCAGACGACCAGCACCTGCAAGAAGGGCGAGGTCTGGGACAAGAAGAAGAGCAAATGCGTAAAGCCGCAATATGGCATGCTGGACGACGACAGCATCTATGAGGCGGGCCACGATCTGGCGATGGCCGGGCGCTATGACGAGGCGATCTCGGTGCTGACGCTCGCCGCCAACAAGCAGGATCCGCGCATCCTCAACTATCTCGGCTATTCGCACCGCCATTCGGGCCGCGTCACCGTCGGCCTCGGCTATTACGAGGAAGCGCTGCGGATCGACCCGAACTACACGCTGGTGCGCGAATATCTTGGCGAAGCGCATCTGCAGATCGGCGATCTCGCCGGCGCGCAGCAGCAGCTCCAGGAAATCGAAAAGCGGACCGGCAAGAGCTCGCGCGAATACGGCATGCTGTCCGAGCAGATCGATCATTTCCTGAGGAGCTGAACAGGGCTTCGACGCTCCTCGAACCGGCTGCGGGCAATCGCGGCCGGTTTTTCGTTTGCCGCGAAGCCGGGGACCCGCGAAAGCGGTGATCATTTTGCCGAATTTCATTTTTGGGCGTGAAAATCGCGCGAAGATTGCTATATTCGTGGAAATTGTGGTGAGACGGTTCCGTTAGCCCGAGGCTGCCGGACCGTTTTCTTTTTGTACCCATTGACAAGGCCGCTCCCGAAAACGGGGGCGGCGGCAGGAAAGGTCAGGCACATGATCAAGGTCCCGATGACAGGCGAGGGGTTCGCGTCATTGAAGGAAGAACTTCGCTGGCGTCAGCAGGAGGAACGTCCTCGTATCATCGAGGCGATTTCCGAAGCACGCTCGCATGGCGACCTGTCCGAAAATGCCGAATATCACGCGGCCAAGGAGTCGCAGAGCCACAATGAAGGCCGCATCAACGAGCTCGAGGATCTGATCGCGCGGGCCGAAGTTATCGACGTTTCGAAGCTTTCCGGCGACAAGGTGAAATTCGGCGCAACTGTCGTGCTCGTCGACGAGGACACCGAAGAGAAGAAAACCTACCAGATTGTCGGCGACCAGGAAGCGGACGTGAAGTCCGGCCGTATCTCAATCTCCTCGCCGATCGCGCGTGCGCTGATCGGCAAGGAAGTCGGCGATGCCATCGAGGTCAATGCTCCGGGCGGCGCCAGAGGGTATGAGATCGTCCAGGTGCAGTTTATCTAAGGACCTTTTGATAATTCTACTCTGGCGGCCGACTAGCGCGGTTTTCTGCGCTTTCGGTGCTCACGTACTTTAAGTACGCTCCGCTCCGGCCTTCGCCAGCCGAAGCCCTGATAAGCGTCTCCGCTCTATGAAGGCTACGGCCGGCGTAGGCCGGTTCTCGAAAACCACGCTATTCGACTCACCAGAGCGAATTCTGAAAAGGTCCTCACGCTGGCGCGTTTGATCTGAGCGCCAGCATGCGCTCAACCTCAGCCATTACTTCAGCCGGCGTCACCCTGCCGCCAGCAGGCGCAAGCAACGTCGATGCGAACGGCCCGCGCGGGCCGGTGAGACCGGGTTCCGTCGCCAAGAAGATGGCGACCGTCGGCAGGCCGAAGGCGCTGGCAAGATGGGTGAGGCCGGTATCGGCGCCGATGACCAGCGTCGAACGGCCGAGGATCGCGGCGATATCCGCGAGCGGCGATTTTGCAACCAGCACCGTCCCTGGCACGGCACCGGCAATGGCTTCCGCCACTTTGTTTTCCGCCTCGTTCGACCAGGTGGCAACCGGCGTGAATTGCCGGTCGGCCAGTCGGCGCGCGGTTTCGATCCAATCCTCGACCGGCCACTTCTTGTCCGCGCGGCTGGTGCCGTGCAGCAGGAAGGCGGTTTTGCCTTCAATGCCAGCCAGGCCGCCCGCCGGCGGCACGATACCGGAGTTGAGCGCCGACAAATCCGGCTGGTAGCCAAGCGCCAGCCCGAACAGCCGCCTGGTGCGTTCGATGGCGTGCAGGTCGCGCGGCACGGCGTATTTGCGTTGATAGAACAGCGTTGCCGAAGGCTCGCGGGCGCTCGCCCGGTCGAAGCCGGCAATCGGCGCGCCGGCCTGGATGGCGACCAGGGCCGACTTCAACAGGCCTTGCGCGTCGATGACAAGGTCGTAGTTTCCCGCTCGCAGGGCCCGCCGCAGACTTGCCATCTCGCGCCAGGTTTGGCCGCCGAAAAGCCGCTTGCGCCAGCGCCGGATCACCACCTTGTGGATCACTCCGATGGCTGGATGTAGCGCCACTATCCCAGCAAAGGGTTCTTCCACGCACCAGTCGAAGCTGACATCGAGGCGATTGCGCACCGCGTCCTCGATGGCGGGAAACGTGTGAATGACATCGCCCATCGACGATGTCTTGACGATAAGCACTTTCATGCCGCTGCCGGAACGTTGAGCAAGCGGTCGGCCGCGGCCGCGACTCGAGCGACATCAAGAGTCTTGAGGCAGTTGAGATGCCCGAGCGGGCAGATCTTTTTATGGCAGGGCGAACAGGACAGATGCAGCCAGATCAGCTCGGAGCGCTCGCTGAGCGGCGGCGTGTTTTCCGGCGAGGTCGAACCATAGACGGCGACGATCGGCGTGCCGACGGCGGCGGCGACATGCATCAGCCCGCTGTCGTTCGAGACCGCAAGCTTTGCCGCCGCGATTAGGTCGATGGCGTCCTCCAGCCGCGTCTTGCCGGCAAGGTCGACGGCGCCTGGGGCAAGGGCTGCGATCTCGCCCGTCACGTCGGCATCGTTCTTCGAGCCGAGCAGCGCGACGCCCAAGCCCTTGGCCATCATGTCCCGTGCAAGCCCGGCATAATGATCGCTCGGCCAGCGTTTTGCCGGGCCGAATTCGGCGCCGGGCATGAGCGCCACGAATTTGCGGCCGGTCAGCCCGAAGCGCGCCAGCAGATCGGCCTGGTTAGCCTCGTCGACGGCAAGTCTCGGCGCGCGAAAGGTGCCGCCGCGCGCGAGGCCGAAATAGGCGCGCGCCGTGCGCCGTTTCAGCGTTTCGGGCAGCGGCACGATGTCGGTCAGCAGGCCGTAGCGCATTTCGCGCAAATTGCCGACGCGGTGCGGGATGCGGGCAAAGAACGGGATCAAGGCCGATTTCCAGCTTCCCGGCAGCACATAGGCCATGTCGTAGCGGCCGCGCAGCAGGCGGCCGAAGCGCCTGCGGCTGCGGAATTCGAGGGCTCCCGGCATCAACGGAAAGTCGATCTGGCTGCGGATCTCGGGCATGCGCTTGACCAGCGGGGCCGCCCATGCCGGCGCCAGCACGTCGATGGCCGCATTCGGATGTTTTTCCTTCAGCGCCGCAAACAGGCACTGCGCCATGACCATGTCGCCCACCCAGCGTGGGCCGATCACGAGGATCGTTGGGCCTTCAGCCATTCGACATAGTCCCTGACGCCGGTTTCGACTGTGCGGAATTGGCCATTGTAGCCGGCCGCGCGCAAGCGGGACATATCAGCCTGCGTGAAACTCTGGTAGCTGCCCTTGAGGTGATCGGGAAAGGGGATGAATTCGATCTCGCCCTTGCCCAGCGTGTCGATCACCGTCTCGGCGATCGCCCGGAACGGCTGGGCGCGGCCGGTGCCGCAGTTGAAGATGCCGCTCAAGCCGCGTTTCCACAGCCACAGATTCACCTCGGCGACGTCGCCGACATGGATGAAGTCGCGGCTCTGCTCGCCTGGACCGAAGTCGCCATAGGCGCCGAACAGCTTCGGATTTTCGCCGCGCTCGACCTGGTTGAAGAGATGAAAGGCAACGGAGGCCATGGCGCCCTTATGCGCCTCGCGCGGGCCGTAGACGTTGAAATAGCGCAGGCCGGCGACCTGCGAATGATCGGTGTCGAAGACGGTGCGGCGGACATAGTCGTCGAACAGCTTCTTCGAATAGGCATAGACGTTGAGCGGCCGCTCGAAGTCCGGCTCCTCGCGAAACTCGCTGCCGCCGCCATAGACCGAAGCCGACGACGCATAGAGGAAGGGCACGCGCAGCTTCAGGCAGGCATGCAGCAGCCGCTTCGAATAGGCGTAGTTCACCTCCATCATGAACTTGCCGTTCCACTCGGTGGTGGTCGAGCAGGCGCCTTGATGGAACACAGCCTCGATGCGGCCGAGCGCGCCGTCCTCGAGCCGGGCGAGAAATTCGTCCTTGTCGAGATAGTCGGCGATGCGCAGGTCGGCGAGGTTGGCGATCTTGTGGCCGTCGGTGAGATCGTCGACGACGACGATGTTATCATGGCCCTCGGCATTGAGAGCGGCGACGATGTTGGAGCCGATCATGCCGGCGCCGCCCGTGACGATGATCATGAAGGCCTCTGCTGCTTGCGATTCCGGCTCTTATAGGGGAGGCCAGTCGGGCTGTCGACAAAGCAGGCATCGTCCCGTCTTAGGTCGTTGAGCTTGTCTATTTCGTCTGTTTTGCCTATTTTGTACAAGATGGAGGACTTCATGAAGCAATACCCGTCTACTGATCTGAAACAAAATCTCGGTGACGTGCTTGCGGCCGCGAGCCAGCAGCCTGTCTCCATTACCCGTCACAACAAGCCGAGATATGTCCTAATGAGCATCGAGGCCTACGAGGCTCGCTTTGCCAACGACAGCCGTCGCGCTTACGCTGCCAAGGATGCTCCGTCAGACCATGTCGAGATGCTTGAGGAGTACGCTGCGGAGTTGGATCGTGATTAAGCCGGTTGCCGCCGACGTCTGGCGATATCCATATCTTTGGTATCGGCAGCATGGAGACGGCGAGACCGAAGGCCGCAAGAGACGGCCCGTTGCCTTCGTGGCCGTCCTTCCCGGGAAAGCCGGCGGCACGAACCTCTTCATCCTCGCAATCACCTCTACGCAACCGGGTCGCGATCGTGTTGCCGTTTCCGTTCCGGAAATCGAACGCCGCCGCGCCGGCCTTGACCCTATTCCTCTTTGGGTCATAGTCGACGAATACAATCACGATATCCTGGAATCGTCAGCCTATTTCGAGCCGGGCGCGCGCATCGGCGCGTTCAGTCCGTCATTCCACAAGAAAGTCATGGCTGCTTTCATTGCGGTTGTCCGCACAGGCCAATCCAAAGCCGTCCCGCGTGCGGACTGAACAGGCTGCGACCGGATCATGAGGGACAAATGCCGTCGACCGAACTGCTCATCGCTTTTTTCGCCACCACCGCGGTCTTCGCCTATATTCCTGGCCCCGCCATGCTCTACGCCGCTGCGCAGACGATGGCGCGCGGGCGCTGGTCGGGGCTGACGGCGGCTCTCGGCATCCATCTCGGCGGCTATGTGCATGTCTTTGCCGCCGCTGCCGGCCTGTCCGTCCTGTTTCACGCGGTGCCGCCGCTCTATCTTGCGGTCAAGCTCGTCGGCGCGCTCTATCTGATCTGGCTCGGCGTTTTGATGTTCCGCAAACGGACGAACGGCGATATGGCTCTGCCCGCCATCGAACGGAAATCGGCCCGTCGCGCCTTTTTCGAAAGCGTCACCGTCGAGGTGCTCAATCCGAAGACGGCGATCTTCTTCATGGCGTTCCTGCCGCAATTCATCGATGCCTCGGCGGCGCTGCCGGTCTGGCTGCAATTCGTGGTGCTAGGAACTATCGTCAATCTGATGTTCTCCTCGGCGGACATCGTTTGCGTTTTCCTTGCCGGCGCGATGATCGCGCGATTGCGGCGTTCGGGACGCGCCCAGCGGCTAATGCGACGCGCGGGCGGCGCCGTGCTGGTCGGCCTCGGCGTCCATGTCGCCCTGCAGAAGAGCTGATCGCCCAGCCGGCTTCGGCTTGCGGTCCGCACCCGGCCTTGCCGTTGCACTCGCCCGAATTGCGGTATATCGGCATCGCTTTAAGCGACCCGCGCCACAATTCCGGCGCTGAAACCTAATCAAGTCCGGCCTTCTTCAGGCATGCCTCGAGTGAGATGATCAAGCACAATCCGCCCTCTCCGGAACCTTTGCATCGCACCATCGCCCGGTTCGGCAACGTTTCCGTACTGATTGTGGGCGATTTCATCCTCGACCGTTTCGTCAGCGGCGTGATCGAACGCATCTCGCCGGAAGCCCCAATACCCGTGCTACATGGCAAGGGCGAGACGTTGAATATCGGCGGCGCCGGCAATGTCGTCTCCAACATCGTTTCGCTGGGCGGGGCCGCGATCCCGGTGTCGGTGATCGGTGCCGACCAGGCCGGCGACAATCTGATGCGCATGCTCGGCGAAATCGGCGTCGACACCGACGGCCTCCTGCAGCGCCAGGACCGCATGACCTCATCGAAAAGCCGCTTCAGCGCCCTCAACCAGCAGGTGCTGCGGTTTGACGAGGAAGAGATCAAGCCGCTCACCTCCGCTGAGCGGGCGAAGCTCATCGATCACTTCCAGGCTGCGCTTGGCCGCGCCGACATTGTCATCCTCTCCGATTACGGCAAGGGCATCCTGCTCGACGGCGTCGCCGGCGAGCTGATCGCGATCTGCCGCGATGCCGGCAAGCCGGTGCTGGTCGATCCGAAGGGGCGCGATTACGCGCGCTATGCAGGCGCCACGGCGGTGACGCCGAACCGCAAGGAACTTGGCGAGGCGGTCGGACGCAAGGTGTTCGGCGACGACGAGATCGTGACCGCGGCGCGCGACCTGATCGCCACGCATGATTTCGAGTTCATCGTTGCCACGCGCAGCGAGAAGGGCATGAGCGTGGTCTCCGCCGAGGATGCCCGCCACATCTCCACCCAGGCGCGCGAAGTGTTCGACGTTTCCGGCGCCGGCGATACGGTCATCGCAAGCTTCGCGCTGTCGCTCGCCGCCGGCGCCGACCGGGTGCATGCCGCCGTCATTGCCAACGCGGCCGGCGGCGTCGTGGTCGGCAAGCGCGGCACGGCACGGCTCAATGTCGAGGAATTGTCCGGCGCGCTGTTCCGTTCGCACGGCCCGACGACCCATACCGATGCCATTCTCGACGCCAATGCGGCGGCCCGGATGGTCGCGGCGTGGAAGGAGGAGGGGCTGACCGTCGGCTTCACCAATGGCTGCTTCGACATCCTGCATGCCGGCCATGTCAGCCTGCTGCATGCCGCGCGCAGTCAGTGCGACAGGCTGGTGCTCGGCCTCAACAGCGACGCCTCGGTGCACCGGCTGAAAGGGCCGGGGCGCCCGGTCAACAATCAGCATGATCGCGCCTGCGTGCTGGCAGCACTTGCCTCGGTCGATGCCGTCGTCGTCTTCGAGGAAGATACGCCGCTCAAGCTCATCGAGGCGCTTTTGCCGGACATTCTGGTCAAGGGTGCGGATTACACGATCGAGACCGTGGTCGGCGCCGACGTGGTGCAGAAGGCGGGCGGGCGCGTGGTGCTGGTCGACCTCGTCGCCGGCAAGAGCACGACGAACACGATCGGCAAGCTGCGTGCCGCAAACTGAGGGTCTCATGTCCGATTTGAACGACTACCTGGTCCGCTCCGCGGCGGCGATCTCGGCGATGGTCGAGCGCGATCTCACCGGCGAGATGGAACGCGCCGTGAGCACCGTGGTGACGGCGCTCTCGCAAGGCAAGGCGCTGCTGATCTGCGGCAATGGCGGCTCGGCCAGCGATGCCATCCACATCGCCGGCGAGCTGGTCGGCCGCTTCCTGAAGGAACGCAAGGCCTACAACGTCATCGCGCTGCCGGCCAACGCCGCGGTGCTGACCGCCTGGGGCAACGACTACGGCTTCGACACCGTGTTCTCGCGCCAGGTCGAGGCGCATGGATCGGAAGGCGCGGTGCTGCTCGCCATTTCCACCAGCGGCAATTCGCCGAGCATCCTTGCCGCCGCCGAGCAGGCGCGGGCGATGGGGATGACGGTTATCAGCCTCACCGGCGAGACCGGCGGCAAGCTCAAGCCGCTGACCGACATCCTGCTCAACGTGCCGTCGACTTCGACGCCGATCATCCAGCAGGGGCATCTGTGCCTCTATCACCATCTGTGCGAGGCGGTCGAAGCGCGTCTCAGCAATGGCTGAAAACGAAAGCTTTCCGCTGGCCGAGCCGGGCCTTTGGGTCGAGCGGACCACCGCCACGAGCTTTCCGGCCGACGGGCCGGCGCTGTTCCTCGATCGCGACGGCACGATCAATGTCGATACCGGCTATCCAGACGATCCGGCGGCCATGGTGCTGCGCGACGGCATCGCGCCGGTCATCGAGGCTGCGAACCAGCGCGGCGTTCCGGTCGTTGTCGTCACCAACCAATCAGGCATCGCGCGCGGCTATTTCGGCTGGGACGCGTTTGCGCGGGTGAACGGGCGCGTGCTCAAGCTGCTGGCTGAGCAAAACGCGTTTGTCGACATGGTGCTGGCCTGCGCCTATCACGAAGCCGGTTCAGGTCCTCTCGCCATTGCCGATCACCCGATGCGCAAGCCCAATCCGGGCATGCTGCTGGAGGCGGGCCGCGGCCTCGGCCTCGACCTGAAGCGATCGCTGATCATCGGCGACAAGCCGGCCGACGTGGAAGCCGGTCGGCGCGCCGGCCTCATACGTGGCTGGCTCGTCGACGGCGAAGCCTCGACGATAAGCGGGTTTTCGGTTTCGCCGTTGCGCGACGCCACGGACCTTGAGGGACTGCTTGCCGCGATACGGTCGCTCTGATCGCGGATTGATTCAAAACCAGCCCTTTGTTTGCGCAAGCGAATTTCCGGAAGCCGGCACATTAAGTTGGAAAAGCCACCAGCCCTTCGTCCTTGACCCGGCGGATCGTCAAGGCGGTGCGTACCGTGTCCACATTCGGGGCCGACGCCAGTTCCTCGATGACGAAGGTCTGGAAGGTGCCGAGGTCGCTCGCCACACAATGCAGCAGGAAATCGGATTCGCCCGAAACCATCCAGGCGTCGCGCACGATGGGCCAGCCGCGCGTGCGTTCGGCGAAGGTCTTCAGCTCAGCATCGGCCTGATGATGCAGGCCGATCAGGCAGAAGGCGACGACATCCATGCCGAGCGCAGGCGCATTCAGCAGCGCGCGGTAACCGCGGATGATGCCGGCCTCTTCCAGCCGCCTGACACGGCGCAGGCAGGGCGGCGCCGAAATGCCGACCCGGTTGGACAGCTCGACATTGGTCATGCGGCCGTCGCCCTGCAGTTCGCGCAGGATCTTCCAGTCGATGGCGTCGAGATCGGCTTTGAGCGGCATAGACGGCTTTCGCGCAAGAATCTTTCGTGATTTTGTAATTTGGTTTCGCCTGGGAGGCCATCCCTTTGCGATGATTTTCTCCTTATTTTGATGCCTCGGAGCCACACCTCTGGGTGACACGCGTTGGTGACGGGCGGCGATATGGCCCGACATGCAGTGGACGAAGCTTTCCGGGGACGAAGGCCAACTTGCCTTGCTGGTCCCACGGGCAACACTTACATTACGCGCGACAAACCACGGCTGCGCGCCGCAGGGGACTTTCATGAACACCAAACATGCGCCCGTTCTTATCATCGGTTCCGGCCCGGCCGGCTACACGGCGGCGATCTATGCCGCCCGAGCCATGCTGAAGCCCATGCTGGTCGCCGGCCTGCAGCAGGGCGGCCAATTGATGATCACCACCGACGTCGAAAACTATCCTGGTTTCGCCGATCCGATCCAGGGCCCTTGGCTGATGAGCCAGATGTTGGCGCAGGCCGAGCATGTCGGCACCGATATCATCAACGACATCATCACCGAGGTCGATCTCAATGTGCGGCCGTTCCGCGCCACCGGCGATTCCGGCACCGTCTACAGCGCCGATGCGCTGATCATCGCCACTGGCGCGCAGGCCAAGTGGCTGGGCATCCCGTCGGAGCAGACCTTCATGGGCTTCGGCGTTTCGGCCTGCGCCACCTGCGACGGCTTCTTCTACCGCGGCAAGGATGTCGCGGTGGTCGGCGGCGGCAATTCCGCGGTCGAGGAAGCGCTCTATCTGTCTAATCTCGCCAAGAGCGTCACCGTCATCCACCGGCGCAGCGATTTCCGTGCAGAGCGCATCCTGCGCGAGCGGCTGCTCAAGAAGGACAATGTCCGCGTCATATGGGACACGGTAGTGGACGAGATCACCGGACGGCCGGGCAAGGCGCCGCTGCCGCCTTCCGTCGAAGGGCTCACCCTGCGCAACGTCGTGACCGGCCAGGAATCGAAGCTGCCGGTCGACGGCGTGTTCGTCGCGATCGGCCATGCGCCTGCGGTCGAGCTCTTTGTCGGCAAGCTGAAGCAGAAGCCGAACGGCTATCTGTGGACGGCGCCCGACTCGACCCGCACCGACGTGCCCGGCGTGTTCGCCGCCGGCGACGTCACCGACGACGTCTACCGCCAGGCGGTGACTGCGGCCGGGCTTGGCTGCATGGCGGCGCTCGAGGCGGAAAAATATCTGGCGGGCATCGAGGTCCACCGCGAAGCGGCGGAATGACAGATCGGCTAAAAAGCCGTTTAAAAGCCTGATTTTTCATTCAGACGCCAAAGGCAACGCGAGGGGAATCATGGCGCTGGACTGGGATAAATTACGCGTATTCCACGCAGCGGCGGAGGCTGGGTCGTTCACCCATGCCGCCGAGACGCTGCATCTGTCGCAATCGGCCATTTCGCGGCAGGTCAGCGCGCTGGAGCATGACGTCGGCGTCGCGCTGTTCCACCGCCACGCGCGCGGCCTGGTGCTGACCGAGCAGGGCGAGATGCTGTTCCGCACGGCGCATGACGTGCTGATGAAGCTGGAAACCATCAAGACGCGGCTGACCGAGACCAAGGACCGGCCGTCGGGCGTGCTCAGGGTGACGACCACGGTGGGCCTGGGCGCCGGCTGGCTGACCGAGCGCGTGCAGGAATTCATCGAGCTCTATCCCGAGATCAGCTTGCAGCTGATCCTGGCCAATGAGGAGCTCGATCTCACCATGCGCCAGGCCGATTGCGCCATCCGGCTGCGCCAGCCGCAACAGCCGGACCTAATCCAGCGCCGGCTGTTCACGGTGCATTTCCACCTTTACGCGGCGCCGTCCTATATCGCCAAGTTCGGCAGGCCGGCGTCGATCGCCGAGCTCAGGAACCACCGCATCGTCACTTTCGGCCTCCCAGTGCCTTCGCATCTGTCGGAGCTGAACTGGCTTGAGACGGTGGGCGATTTCGAAGGCGCGCAGCGGGTGCCGACCCTGCAGATCAACGACATCCTGTCGATCAAGCGGGCGGTGCAGGGCGGCGCCGGCATCGCCATGCTGCCGGACTATGTGATCAACAAGGATTCGAACCTGGTCCAGCTGCTGCCGGAGACCGAGGTGCCGTCTTTCGACACCTATTTCGCCTATCCCGACGCAATGAAGAACCAGGCGAAGCTGCATGTTTTTCGCGACTTCATCATCGCGAAGGCGCGCAGCTGGTCCTACTGAATATTCAGGTGAGGCCGGTCTGCGAACGGCAGGCTCCTGCGCTTCCGGTACTCACGTACTGAAGTACGCTCCGTTCCGGTTCTTGGAGCCTACCGTTCTCGACTCGGCCTGACCTGAATATCGGCACCCCCCTCGGATAGGGCGGCTCATCCGCGCCAGGGTGTCAGCCGCGGCAGCCAGCCGGGCACGGCACGGCGATAGGCCTCGTATCCTTCGCCGTAGCGGTCGGCGAGCGTCGGCTCTTCGTAGAGCTTGACGAAGGAGATCATCGCTGCCGCGGCGATGAGGCCGTAGACCAGCACCCCCCAGCTCGAGAAGATCAGTGCCTGGCCAAGGATGATCGCCAGCACCGCGACATACATTGGGTTGCGCACATGGCGGTAGATGCCGCCGACGACCAGTTTCTCGGTCGGCGCCACGGGAGCGGGCGTGCCCAACCCCTCGAGGGCGAAGCGGGCGAAGGCATGAAGCAGGATGGCGGCCGCTCCGATCACAAGAATCGAGCCCGCAGGCACGAAGCCCGGCAGGGCCGACGGCGGTTTGCGATAATGATCGGTCAACAGCCAGGGCGCCAGTCCGGCGACAACGCCGGGTGCCGCGACAAGGAACAGCACGCTGCCGGCGATTGCTGAAAAAGTTCGCATTAGCCGTCTCCTGCCATAAAAATAAACTTGGCGTGCCGAAATCGACACCATTTCACCGACTCGCCTATTTCCGAGCAAAATCGGGCTCGATTTTGCATTTAAGCAGTCGCTTTAGAGCCAGAAACGCCCCGGAACCGGCGATTTTTCTGGTCCTATGGGTTCCAGGAACAGGTTGGACCACAGCCTGCGTCTTTTTGCATGCGTGTGTTGCAAAATAGATGCTTGTTTCTTGAGCATGATGAGCACATATATAGTCACATCTCCAGGGCGCGTTCTCCTCCCATTAGCGCCCTTGAGTGTTCCCCTCTGGAGGTTAGCCCTAATCGGCACTTCCAATCAAACTCAGCCGGATCTTTATTGATCCGGCTTTTTTGTTGCCCGCACGCCTTCGAGCCGGCAAAAAAACGACTGGATCCGCCACGTAACAGTGACATGTAACATCGGGTAACATGTTGCAGACGCACTCTATCGTTTAAGTAGACGATAGGACGCGGTTGGTCGGTTCGGGAGATGGGGGCATCACTCGAAAGGCCGGGCTCAGGCAAGCACCGCGTCCGAACCTTTTTTCCGGATGCGGCGGACCAGCCGTTGCCTCCCAGGAAAACGGTCCGCGATAGGAACGGCGTCCGGATGATCCGGACGCCGTTTTTCGTATTTCCAACAGAAGTCTGTCAGGCAGGCCGGCCTGCGAGTGCGTTTCACCGTTTCACGGAAACGGCGAACCGCACTATCTCCTTGTTCCTACGCAATTCCGGACGGAAAACCGCTCACACTTTTCCTGGAATTGCTCTAGGCGGCTTTGCCGTTGGCGTTCATCGCCTCGTCGGCCAGCCTGCCGGTGAGCTCGGCCATGTGGTCGAAAGTGGCCTTGTAGCTGGCGACGCCGGCGGTGGCCGAGCGCAGCTCGATGATCAGATCTCCGATTTCGGCCTGAGGCATGGTCGCCTCGACGACATCCCAGCCCGGCCAGTCCGGCCTTGCGTCATAGCCGAGGATCTGGCCGCGCCGCTGCGGGATCAGCGCGATGATCTTCGAGGTCGCGTCGGACGGCGTGACGATCTCGACCTTCATGATCGGCTCGAGCAGGACAGGCGAACAGGCGGCCATGCCTTCCTTCATCGCGAGCTTCGCCGCCATCTGGAAGGCCATGTCGGAGGAATCGACCGCATGGTAGGAGCCGTCCGACAGGTTGACGGCGACATCGACGACCGGGAAGCCGAGCGGACCCGTCTTCAGATAGTCGCGAATGCCGGTCTCCACCGACTGGATATAGGTTTTCGGCACCACGCCGCCGGTGATGGTGTCGGAGAACTGGAAGCCGGAACCGCGCGGCAGCGGCTTGATCTCGATCACCACGTCGCCGAATTGGCCGTGGCCGCCGGATTGCTTTTTGTGGCGGCCGCGCTGCTGTGCCGGTTTGCGGATCGTCTCCCGGTAAGGCACCGCCGGAGCATGGCCCTCGATCGGAATCTGGTTCTTGCCCTCGAGGCGCTCACGCACCACGCGCAGATGCATCTCGCCGTGGCCCGACAGGACGGTTTCGGCGGAGTCCTGGTTGTGACGCAAGCTGAGCGATGGATCTTCCTCGGCCAGCCGCTGGATCGCCGCCGACATCTTGACCTCGTCCTTGCGCTCCTTGGGACGAAGCGCGAAGGCAAAGACCGGCTGCGGCGGCTCCAGCGTGACCAAGGGCCGGATGCCGCCCTTGGCCGAGCTCAGCGTCTGGCCGGTCTTGACGTTGTCGAGCTTGCCGAGCGCGACCGTGTCGCCGGCCTTGGCCGACGTCTGCTTGATCTGGTCCTTGCCGAGCATCCTGTAGATGCCGGAGACCTTCGCCGTGTCGCCGTTGGACAGGAAGAGCTCCGCCGCGTCGGCCAATTGGCCGGAAAGCACGCGCGACACCGAAAGCTTGCCGCCATGCGCGGTATGGATGGTCTTCATCACCTGCACCACCGTCTGGCCGTCCGGGGCGCCAAGGCGCGTCCGCGTCGCCTCGACATCCGGTGCGTCATGGCGAATGGCTTTCAACAGGCGCAGCACGCCATTGCCTTTCTCGGCCGTGCCGATCAGCACCGGCGTCACCGCGCCGGCGCGCAGATCGGCCGAGAGATCGTCGAAGATCGCGTCCTTCGGCGGCTCGATCTCCTCCAGCAACTGCTCCATCAGGTGATCGTCGTGGTCGGCGAGCGTCTCCAGCATGGAGAAACGCGCTTCCAGCTCGCGCGCCTTGTCGTCGTTCGGGATCTCGGCGACCTGGCTTTCGGCATATTCGCGATAGATGTAGGCACGCTCCAGCGCTAGGTCGATCGAGCCGATGACGATGCCGTCCTTGCGCACCGGAATCTGGCGCAGCAGCAGCGGTACCGAGCTTGCCGGCTGCAGCATCTTCAGCGTCTCGCGCACGCCTGCGACCGCCTTGTCGACCTTGTTGAGGAACAGGATGCGCGGAATGGCGAGATCGTCGAGCTTGCGCATGATGAGCTGCAGCGCCGGGATCTTCTTCTCGTCGGCCTCGGCGACGACGACCGCGAGGTCGCAGGCGGCAAGCACGGGTTCGGCCTCGAAGGCGAATTCGATGGAGCCGGGGCAGTCGACGAAAGTGATCTGCTCGCCCATGAAATCGGTGGTGGCGAAGGTCGCCTCGACGCTCATGGCATGAGCGCGGGCTTCGGGCGAATGATCGGAAACGGTGTTGCCCGACGAAACGGGGTTCTGGCGGGGGATGGCGCCCGTGCGGGCGAGGATGGCTTCGAGAAGTGTCGTCTTACCGCTTGCGAAGGGACCGACTATGGCAATGCATTTCGGTCCCGTGCGTCGTCCTCCGGCGCGAGTACCCATGGCTGAACCTCCACTCAGGCGTTTCCCAAGAGAACGATCAGCAAAAGTGGAAACCGGTTTGCGTCCGATCGCACCCTGTGCAGAGCGGCGGCCGGCCTGTTCGGCCGTCGCGGGCGGGGTTTTCACCTCTTCCCAAAACCATCGTCACACGGGTTTGCCGGGAGGGCAAGAAAAATAGGATGTTCGCCGGCTTGGGTTGGGCAGGCTGCCATTTCCTGTTTGTCAGGCTGTGAGGGCGAGCGGCTCGCGGGCGGCGGCACACAACGCGCTTGCCTTGTCGCGCGGCGCCGGCTTGCCGAAGAAATAGCCCTGGAAGCGGCTGCAGCCGGCCGTTCGGGCGAGGGTGAATTCCTGCTCGGTCTCGACGCCCTCCGCGACGATGGCGATCTCCTGGATGCGGGCGATCTGGGCAAGCGCAGAAACGAAGATCTGCGCCACCTGGTCATGGGCGAGGCTGCGGATATAGGAGCGGTCGATCTTGATGCTGTCGATGGGCAGCGACTTCAGATAGTTGAAGCCGCAATGGCCGGTGCCGAAGTCGTCGAGCGCGATGTGGAAGCCGAGGCCGCGGAGCGCTTCCAGGCGCCTCAGCACCTCGGGCGTCGCGGCCGTAGCCACCGTCTCGGTGATCTCGATGATGAATTGCGATGCCGACCGGCCGGTTTCGCGCAGGACCCGGTCGCACATCGTGACGATCTCGTCGCGCTTCAACTGCTCGCCGGAGACGTTGATCGAGATGCGCCGTCCGGGAAAATGCCCGATATCGGCGCAGGCTCGCTTGAAGACCCACTCGCCGGTCATGTCGATCAGCGTCGAGCGCTCGGCGATCGGAATGAATTCCGCCGGCGAGATCAAGCCGCGCACGGGATGGCGCCAGCGGATCAATCCTTCCAGCGCGTCGACGGAGCCGTCGGGATCGACGATCGGCTGGTAGTGCAGTTCCAGCTCGCCGAGATAAATCGCGGCGCGCAACTCGCGTTCCACCAGCCGGCGATAGCGTTTGTCCGACAGCATCTCCTCGTCGAAGATGGTGACGCGGCCGCGCCCGCCGGCCTTGCTTTCGTAGAGCGCGAGGTCGGCCAAAAGCATCAATTCGGTTGCGTTCGAAGCATGCAGCGGCGCAAGCGCGACGCCGATCGAGATCGACAGCGGAATGATCTTGCCCTCGTGCCTTTTGCCGGCGCGCATGGCATCCAGCAGCCGGCGCGTGTCCCTGTTGATGAGGGCGATGTCGCCATGCGGAACCATGACGCCGAACTCGTCGCCGCCGAGCCGTCCGATGACGCCGTCTTCGAAAATGCGTTGCGCTTCCGCGACCAGATGGGCCAGCGCCAGATCGCCGAACTGGTGTCCGAACGTGTCGTTGAGCTGCTTGAAATGATCAAGGTCGATCAAAAGCAGACTCGCCTGGCGACGGTTGCGCAAGCCGCCCAGCCAGTCGCCCAGCGCTTCGATGAAATAGCGCCGGGCCGTGGCGCCGGTCATGGCATCGACACTGAGAAAGCGGTGCTTCTCGGCCTCGGCGTCCGCCGCCGATTGCAGGCGCTGGACGACGCTCGCGCGCATATACATCAGCACCAGAAGCGCCATTAAGGTCGATGTCACCGACACCGCGAGAGCGCCGGCGCGGGAGGCGTTGTCCGTCAGCGCGAAGGCGGCAAGGCCGGTGGCGGCGATGCTCACCACGAGCAAGGCCTGGATGCCGCGATAGATGCGGCCGCTGTGATCCCTGATCGTCGCCAAGATGCTCATGTCCGCGCCCCCACAGCACGCGCCATGGCTAGGACCTCAGCCGTTAAAAAACACTGAGTGCGACCGCCGCCGCGCCGCATTCGGCAAAGCTTGGCTGTCTGCTCGGCTTTTATAGTTAAAAAGCAACGATTTGTGACAGTTTTTTGAACATCCCCAGCGCGTGTTCTTATCTTCGACCACAATTGCAAAGCCCGGTTGCGCTATCGCGATGCGAGGGTGAAACTGGGTTGGAAGCTGCCGCGCTCGCGGCGGACGTTTCATCAAGACGAGGATCTGAACGATGAAGATCATTGCGTGCGGCGGCGTGGCGACGGTCGTCGCCCCTCAGACCTATTTCACCGGACGGGTGCTGCAGACGCCGATCATCGAGAAGGAAGCGCCGGCGCGGCTGAGAGCCACGCTGGTCAGCTTCGAGCCCGGCGCGCGCACGCATTGGCATACGCATCCGCTTGGGCAGACGCTCTATGTCACCGCCGGCGCCGGTCTGGCGCAAAGCTGGGGCGGCGCTGTGCAGGAGATCAGGGCAGGGGATGTCGTTTCCTTCGCGCCAGGCGAAAAGCACTGGCATGGCGCCGGCCGGAAAACCGCCATGACCCACATCGCCATGCAGGAGGCACTGGACGGCGTCCACGCCGACTGGCTGGAGCAGGTTTCCGACGAGCAATATGGCGGCTGACTAGCGCTCAACAAAAAACCCGGCCGGAGCCGGGTTTTCCTCGATTGGTGGGTTCGCGTCGATCAAGTCAGCGATGCGGTGAACCGCTGGATGCGCGTGCAGGCTTCCTCGAGCAGCGCCTCCGACGTGGCGTAGGAGATGCGGAAGTTCGGTCCGAGGCCGAAGGCCGAGCCGAACACCACCGCGACCCCTTCCGCCTCGAGCAGTTCGGAGCAGAAGGCCTCGTCATTGTCGATCACCTTGCCCGTCTTGGTCTTCTTGCCGATCAGATCAGCGCAGGACGGATAGACGTAGAAAGCGCCTTCCGGCGAGGGGCAAGAGATGCCGCGTGCTTGGTTGAGCATCGAGACCACGAGGTCGCGCCGGCCCTGGAAGATCGCTTTGTTTTTGGCGATGAAATCCTGCGGGCCGTTGAGTGCCTCGACGGAAGCCCATTGCGCGATGGTGCAGGCGCCCGAGGTCTGCTGGCCCTGGATCATGTCCATCGCCTTGATCAGCGGCACCGGGCCCGCGGCATAGCCGATGCGCCAGCCTGTCATGGCATAGGCTTTCGACACGCCGTTCATGGTCAGCGTGCGCTCATAAAGGCTCGGCTCGACCTGGGCGATAGTCTTGAAGACGAAATCGCCATAGGTCAGGTGCTCATACATGTCGTCGGTCAGCGTCCAGACATGCGGATGCCTGAGCAGCACGTCGGCCAGCGCGCGCAGTTCGGCCTCGGTGTAGGCGGCGCCCGAGGGGTTGGACGGCGAATTCATCAGCAGCCATTTGGTTTTCGGCGTGATCGCCTTTTCCAGCACTTCCGCCGTCAGCTTGAAACCGTTGTCGATCGAAGTGTCGGCGAAGACCGACGTGCCGCCGCAGATCGCCACCATCTCGGGATAGCTCACCCAGTAGGGGCGGGGAATGATGACCTCGTCGCCCGGGTTCAGCGTCGCCATGAAGGCATTGAACAGGATCTGCTTGCCGCCGGTCCCGACGATGGTCTGCTCCGGCCGGTAGTCGAGATTGTTCTCGCGCTTGAATTTTTTCGCGATCGCCTCGCGCAGCGGCACGATGCCGGAGACCGGCGGATATTTGGTCTCGCCGCGGCGGATCGCCTCGATCGCCGCGTTCTTGATGTTGTCGGGCGTATCGAAGTCCGGCTCGCCGGCGCCCAGGCCGATCACGTCACGGCCGGCATTTTTCAGCTCGCGCGCTTTCTGCGTCACCGCGATGGTCGCGGAAGGCTTAACGCGGGAAAGGGCGTCGGCGAGAAAGGCCATGACAAAATGTCTCCTAGGAAAAGCGGCCAGGAGCGGCCGCGGCGCCTCTCATGTCGCATCATCGCGCCAAGCGCAAGCATTGTGCGATGAACCAGAGGTCAAGGAGGCGTGACCAAAGTCAGCCTGCGTGAGCGGCAACGCTAAATTCATCAACGGCCGGTAAACCCTTGGCTGGCAGGATCGCAGATCGGATTGCGCCTATTCGCGGAGCGAGAAACCTTGTCGCGCAGCATCGGGCTTGCCCACATCATCCGTCATGATGACGGCACCTCCACGGGTGTCTGGGGCATCCATACGCTGCAGAGCGCGTTCCAGCCGATCTTCGCCTTCAAGGAGGGCAAGCTTTCGGTCACCGCTTTCGAGGGGCTGATCCGGCCGTTCCGCGATGGCGAGCCGCAGTCGCCGGTGACGTTTTTCGGCACCTGCCCGGCGGCCGACCGGCTGCATATCGAGGCGCTGACGCGCACGTTGCATCTTCTGAACGCCGGCGCCTGCCTGCCGCAAGAGGCGTCCATCTTCGTCAATTTCGACCCGTCGGTCTTCACCGATCGCCACATCGCCGACAACGCACTGCGCGACATGCGGCTGGTGCTGCACGAAGCCGGTATCGATCCGCGCCGCATCGTCTGCGAGGTCACCGAGCAGAAGTCCGCTTCGCAGGAAACGCTCTACGATTTTGTCGAGGCGCTGAGGGCGAACGGCTTCCGCATTGCGGTGGACGACTACGGCGCCGATGAGTCCGACATCAACCGGATCAAGGAACTCAAGCCCGACATCGTCAAATTCGACGCGCATTGGATCACCCAGCTGATGGAGTCCGGCGCCGGCTTCGCCTTGCTCACGGCGATGGTGCAGAGCTTCGAGAGCCAGGGCATCCGCACCGTCTTCGAAGGAATCGAGGAAGGCTGGCAGCTGGAGCTTGCCGAGAGGTCCGGCGCCTCCATGGTCCAGGGCTATGTGCTGGCCCGGCCGGAACTCGCCCCCACCAGCTTTCGCGACTTCGGCAAGGTCGAGCGGCAGCCTTCGGCCGAAGAAAACAAGGCGCAAGTCGCCGCAAGCCCGGGCCCGGCGCCGCAGGCGCGGCCGGCAAGAGTGTTCGGGCGCAAGGTCGCGCCATGAGCGGACAACCAGACAGGCGGCGCAACGTCGCCGAGGCGATCTTCGCCGACGAGATCGGCCTCCATTTCGGCGTCTATGGCGAGTTCCGGCTGTGGAGCGCCTATCAGCCGATCTTTGCGCCGGAAGGCAAGGTGCTCAGGGCGATTGCCGTCGAGGGGCTGATCGAGCCGCGGCGTATTGCGGAGCCGGTAGCCCCTTCGACCTTCTTCAGCGGCGTTCCCGCATCCGACCGGCTGTTTGTCGAAACGATGTGCCGGATGCTGCATCTCGGCAACTACCGCAACATCGGCGTCGAGGGATTGACGCTGTTCTTCAACTATAATCCGAATGTCAACGACCATCTCGGACGAGCGCTGGCCGAGATCCGGCTGATGACCAGGCATCTCGGCGATTTCGAGCTGGAGCCCGGCCTGCTGGTCTGCGAGATCACCGAGCAGGCAGCCGACGACCACATTCTTGCCAGCCTGGTGCGTGAAATGCGGCGTGACGGCATCCGCATCGCCATCGACGATTTCGGCACGGGACATTCGACCGAGGCGCGCATCGATCTGCTTGCGCCCGACATCGTCAAGATCGATGGCGCCTGGTTTGGCGAGCTCTGCCGCCATGCTGCCGCCGAGCGCTTCTTCCGGCCGCTGGTGGCGAGGCTGCACGAGCGAGGCGCCAAGGTGCTGGTCGAGGGCATCGAGAACGCCCAGCACTTACGCGTCGCGCTCGAGGGCGGCGTCGACCTGATGCAGGGTTTCCATCTCGCCCGCCCTGCGCTCGCCGGCACGATCTTCAACGAAGAACCGCTTTCCGTAGAAGCCCTGCTCGGCGCTGGCAACAAGGTCGTGCCCCTGCATCAGCATCGCTGATGCAAACCCGAAAAGCGCATCGGCATCGCTGATGCAGATCCAAAGACGCATCAGCGCCGCTGATGGTTCTTCTCAAAAACAAATCACTGGATGAGACCCGACCCGCGCGCTAGAGCCTTCCGGCAAGACGCGAGAGGGTAAGAGGCATGATCCTTTACGACATGGCCGACAGCGGCAATTGCTACAAGCCGCGGCTGTTGATGGCGAAGCTCGGCATTCCCTTCACCCGTATCGAGGTGAGCTCGCATACCGGTGAGACGCGCAAACCGGACTACGTCGCAAAAAATCCGAACGCGATGGTGCCGATGCTCGAGCTCGACGACGGCAGGCGCATCACCGAGAGCAACGCCATCCTGCTTTATCTTGCCGAAGGCACGCGCTTCCTGCCGGCCGACAAGTATGAACGCGCACTGGCTTACCAATGGCTGTTCTTCGAACAATACAGCCATGAGCCCTATATCGCGGTGCGCAAGGCGCTGCTGACCTTCCCGGAACGGGCGAAGGACGCCACGCCGGAACGATTGGCGCAGACACTGGATCGCGGCAACAAGGCGCTCGGCGTTATGAACCAGCATCTGCAGCGGAACGAATTCTTCGCCGGCAGCGCCTATAGCGTCGCTGACATCGCCTTGTACGCCTATACCCACACCGCCGGGATGGGCGGCTTTCAGCTCGACGCCTATCCGGCCGTCGCCGCCTGGCTGAAGCGGGTCGAGGCGGATAAGGGGCATGTGCCGATCGGGTGGGTGCCTTAAGGCAGCGCCGGCGATTGGCGAAAGGCTGGGGGACAGCTTCCTTCTCCCCGTTCACGGGGAGAATATGGCGGCAGCCAGATGAGGGGCTGCGCCGGCCTTACTAGGTCAGCCAAAATGACAGTCCTGAAAACGTTGGCGCTGCCCCTCATCGCCCTGCCGGGCACTTCTCCCCGTGAACGCAGGGCTGTCCGGGGAAAGTTATTCATAGGCGAAGTCCAACTGGTTTGGGGAAGTTCGGTTGCTTCGGCGGCCGGGATTGACCGGAGGTGGCTTGTTGATGGCCTCGATTCTTCGGCGTTCGAACAGGCA
>NZ_JAIUHR010000025.1 GCF_020165195.1 Mesorhizobium sp. CA14
CATCCCCAGCGTAGAATCACAACCGATTCCGCGCCGCAATACCCTATCTTAGCGCCTATGCCCTCAAGGGGGAGATTAGCTGCGCTCGGGAAACATCGCCTTCAGCCCCTCGCGCGAGGCCTTCGCCACGCCGCGCTCGGTGATGAGCCCGGTGACCAGCCGCGCCGGCGTCACGTCGAAGGCCGGGTTGGCCGCTGGCGTCGCATCCGGCGAGACGCGCACCTGCGCGACCTTTCCGTCGGCCGTCTTGCCCCACACCAGCGAAACCTCGTCGCCGGAGCGCTGCTCGATCGGGATTTCCTTCAGCCCGTCGGCCACCGTCCAGTCGATGGTGGGCGAGGGCAGCGCGACATAGAAAGGCACGTCGTTGTCGGCGGCGGCCAGCGCCTTCAGATAAGTACCGATCTTGTTGCACACATCGCCATTGGCGGTGGTGCGGTCGGTGCCGACGATCACCATGTCGATGTCGCCATGCTGCATCAGATGGCCGCCGGCATTGTCGACGATAAGTGTGTGCGGCACGCCGTGCCCGGCCATCTCCCAGGCGGTCAGCTGGGCGCCTTGGTTACGCGGCCTCGTCTCGTCGACATAGACATGCACTGGAATGCCGGCTTCCGTCGCCAGGTAGATCGGCGCGGTGGCGGTACCGTAGTCGACCGTCGCCAGCCAGCCCGCATTGCAATGGGTGAGGATGTTGACGCTCTCGCCCGGCTTCTTCTTCGCCGCGATCTGCCTGATGATCGCAAGTCCGTTTTCGCCGATGGCGCGGTTCAGCCCGACATCCTCATCGGCGATCTCTGCGGCGCGCTTGTAGGCAGCCTCCGCGCGTTCCTCCGGCGCGAGCGGCTTCAGATGCCGGCGCATCTCGTCCAACGCCCAGCGCAGATTGATCGCCGTCGGCCGCGTCTTATGAAGCGTCTCCCAGACCGCGTCGAGCGCTTCGTTCGACGGATCGTCCATCATCTGGATGGCGACACCATAGGCCGCGGTGACGCCGATCAGCGGCGCGCCGCGCACCCACATGTCGCGGATCGCGGCGGCGATGCCGGCGACGCTTCCGATCGTTTCGATGCGGAACTCATGCGGCAGCCAGCGCTGGTCGATGATCTCGACCGAGCGCTTGTCGTCGCTGAGCCAGATGGTGCGATAGTGGCGTTCGCCCACGTTCAAAGGCTCTTCTCCTGTTCGATCCGCGCGGCCAAATTGTTGACCTCGTCGATGCTGTGGATCTGGCGCCGGTTGACGGCGATATGGCGTCCGAAGCGCAAAGCCTTGGCCTCACATCTGGCGCGCAGATCGGCATTGGCAATGGTCTCGAAATCGGCATTGTGGGCCAGCCCAAGGATGCGTCGGTGCACCTCGATGCCGGCAAAGCCGAGCAGGTCGGTCCAGATGGAGTGCAGCATGTGGTCGAGCGCCTGTTCGGAGCCGAGCAGGTCGCCCTGATCCTCGAACAGGCTCCTCTGGTAGAGGATGCCGCTGCGCTCGGTTCGCCACAGATGCGAGAACTCGGCGCGGAAGGTCGCCCAGGTCTCGGCCGTGACACCGAGCAGATAGGCGCGCATCGAGTCGCGGCTGCCCTTCTCCTCGTGGCCGCGCTGCGAGAAGAACGCCATCCAGAAATTGGCGAGCAGCATCCCGACGTCGAAGGCGATCGGGCCGTAGAAAGCGAATTCCGGATCGATCATCCGGGTCTCACTGTCGGTCACCATGATCGAGCCTGAATGCAGGTCGCCATGCAGCAGCGTCTCGGCATTGGCGGTGAAGAGATGCTTCAGCCGCTGGGACTCGACCTTGAGATCGCGGTCTGCGCGCAGTTCGGCGACCAGGCCGTCGAGCTGCGGCGAAGTATGCCGGTTCATATTGGCGTCGAAATAGGGATCAGAAAACACCAGGTTCTCGGTGATGTCGCAGAGCTCGACATTGTCGGCGAACAGCGCCAGGTCGGCCTTGCGCTCTCTTGTCACCATCGACAGATCCGAGCCGCGGAAGAGCGTACGGGCCATGAACAGGCCGATGTCGCGTGCGATGTTCGGCAGTTCGCGGCCGTCGATCAGCGCCCGCCTGAGGATGACGTGCGGCGGCGCCAGATACTCCATCACGATCAGCGCCTGGGTCTCGTCGAAATGGAAGATCGCCGGCACCGAGCCGGGCGCACGGCGCTCCTGCCTGGTCAGCGCATGATATTCGAAGAAGGAGCGTTTGAGCGGCAGCGGCCAGCTGTCGCCGACCAGCCGCACATAGGGCAGCGCCTGCTTGACCACCGCGGCACCCATGTCGCCTTCGACGATGAAGACGAGGTTGAGATTGCCGTCGCCGACCTCCTGTACCTTCCAGCGACTGGTGTCCTTACCGATGCGCTCGGTCAGGGCCGCGGTGTCGCCAAGGCGCTTCGGCAGCGTTTCCACGGATAATGCTTCGAACTTCCCGGTCATTCTCTCCCTCCTGCGCGTGGTTTCCGACGATAGCGGAGCCACAGCGGCGGGGCCAAGCTAGGAAGCGCTCTGGCAAATGTCAATCGTGTTGACAATTGCCGAATGAGCCCATAGCGTCGCGATCCGGGAGGAACGAATGGGCGCAGATGCCGTGTTCCATGTGGAGGGCCTGAGGAAATCCTTCGGCCAGAACGAGGTGCTTGGCGGCATCTCGCTCGACCTCTTTGCGGGCGAGGTGACCGTGCTGATGGGCGCCAACGGCGCCGGCAAATCCACCCTGGTCAAGATCGTCAGCGGCGTCTATGCGCGCGGTGGCGGCACGATGCGGCTCGCCGGCAAGGCCTTCGACCCGCAAACCCCCGCCGAAGCCATTCGCGCCGGCGTCGTCACCGTGCACCAGAACATCAATGACGGCGTCGTCGCCGACCTCGACGTCGCCACCAATCTGACGCTCGACCGGCTGAGCGGCAAAGGCGCGTCGTTGCTTTTCAAGCCGGCCAATGTCCGAGCCGAGGCGAGAGCCGTCGCCGACCGCATGGGGCTCGGCATCGACCTCAAGGCGCGCGTCAGCGACTTGTCGCTGGCGGATCGGCAGATGGTGGCCATCGCCCGCGCCATGGCGCATCGGCCCAAGGTCCTGATCCTCGACGAGCCGACCTCTTCGCTGTCCAGCGCCGAAGCCGACCGGCTGTTCTCGCTGATCGACCGGCTGCGCGGGCAGGGCGTCGCCATCCTTTATATCTCGCACCGCATGTCCGACATCAGGCGGCTGGCCGACCGCATCGTGTCGATGCGCGACGGTGTCGTCTCCGGCGTTTTCGACCGGAAGCCGCTCGACTATGAGGGCGCGGTGAACGCCATGCTCGGCCGCAAGATCCATCTCGACAAGGTGGTTGCAAGAAGCTCGGCCCGAGCCGTCTTCACCGCCGAGGGCCTGCGGCTGGCGCAAGGTTCGCGGCCGATCTCGATCACGCTCGGCGCCGGGGAGGTAGTGGCGATCACCGGCCTGGTCGGCGTCGGCAAGACGGCTTTGGCGGAAACGCTGTTCGGCGTGCGCAGGCCGCTTGCCGGCACCATGCACATGGACGGCAAGCCCTACGCGCCGGGCTCGGCGCGCGAGGCGATCGCCGCCGGCGTCTTCTTGGTCGCCAAGGACCGCGCCGCGAGCGGCATCGTCGGCGGCTTCAATATCGAACGCAACATCAGCCTGCCGTTCCTCAAGCGCATGTCGGGTTTCGGCGTCATGAAGAAGCGCGCTGAGCGCATCGCCGCCCGCCGCCAGATCGACGAGCTCGGCATCGTCTGCCGCTCGGAGAAGGACGAACTCTCCGCGCTTTCCGGGGGCAACCAGCAGAAGGTGATGGTGGCGCGCTGGATGTCGCAGGCCTCGCGCCTCTTCATCCTCGACGAGCCGTTCCAGGGCGTCGACATTTCGGCGCGTCGCGACATCGCCGCCAAGTTGAGGGCAAGCGCCGACGGCCGCGCGACGCTGATCTTCGTCACCGAGCTCGACGAGGCGCTGGAGACCGCCGACCGCATCCTGGTGATGTCGGAACACACGATCGTCGGCGAGCACCGCAACGATGATATCGATCTCGACCGGCTGCTGGCGGAAGTGGCCGGCGGACCGCTCCACAGCGCGGCGTGAGATCGCAGGATGACGAGACCCGGAGTGCAGGCATGAGTTCCAGTTTGGCGGGCAAGGCAACGGCGCGGGAGCGTTCGATGACACTGCGCGCCTACGCCATCCGCTACGGCTTCATCGTCCTGCTGGTCGGATTGATCGCCTATTTCGCTGTTGCAGCCGACGGGTTCGCCTCGCCGCAGAGCGCCGTCTTCATCTTTCAGTCGGTGGCCATCACCGGCGTGCTGGCGCTCGGCGTCACGGCGACGCTCGTCGTCGGCGGCTTCGACCTGTCGATCGGCTCGGTCGCCACCAGCGCCATGATGGCGGCATCCTACGCCATGGTCGTGCTGGAGCAGAACGCGATCGTCGTCGTCATCGCCTGCCTTGTCATCGGCGTCATCGTCGGCCTGATCAATGGCTGGCTGATCGTCTATATGCGCGTGCCCGACCTGCTGGCCACGCTCGGCATGATGTTCCTGCTGCTCGGTCTGCAGCGCATTCCGACGGAAGGCCGCTCGATCGCCACCGGCATGACCATGCCCGACGGCTCGGTCGCCAACGGCAAGTTTTCGGAAGCCTTCCTGGCGCTCGGGCGCCACCGCATCGACTTCTTCATCCCGAACCTGATCCCGGTCTCGGTCGTCGTGCTCGTCGTGCTCGCAGCGCTGATCTGGTTTTTCCTCGAATACACCCGTTTCGGCCGCATGATGTATGCGGTCGGCAGCAATGAGAGGGCGGCTGAACTCGCCGGCGCGCCTGTCAAGGCATACAAAATCTGGGCTTATGTCATTTCGGGAGTTTTCGCCTCGATCGGCGGGATTTTGCTTGCCGCCCGGCTTGGACGCGGCGACATCGCCTCGGGTAATAATCTGTTGCTCGACGCTGTCGCCGCGGCGCTGATCGGCTACGCGGTGCTCGGCGCCGCCAAGCCCAACGCCTTCGGCACGGCCGTCGGCGCGGTGTTCGTCGGCGTCCTGCTGCAAGGCCTGACGATGATGAACGCCCCTTACTACACGCAGGATTTCGTCAAGGGCGCGGTGCTTGTCGTCGCCCTTGTCTTCACCTTCGCCCTTTCCGGCAGGGGCAAGAGATAGTTTCGACCGGGGCATTGAGACAAAACGGAGGAAAACGAAGTGAGCATCACAAGAAGACTTTTGGGGAAGGCGGCACTCGGCCTCGCTGGCGCGGCGCTGCTGGTGCAGGGCACGGCATTGGCGGCGGACAAGCCGGCGCCGTTCGATAAGCCGGGCGTCAAGATCGCGCTGGTGCGCTATCTGTCGACCGGCGACTTCTTCCAGGCCTATCTCTCCGGCGTCGAGGCGCAGGCCAAGGCGCTCGGCGTCGACCTGCGCGTGCTGGACAGCCGCCAGGACGCCGCGCTCCAGGCCGACATGGTCGACCAGGCGATCGCGCTCGGCGTGCAGGGCATCATCATCCAGCACGGCCTGACGGAATCGATGAAGGACGCCGCCCAGCGCGCGGTCGATGCCGGCATCAAGGTCGTCGCCTTCGACGTCAATGTCGAGAACCCGAAGATCCCGCAGATCGAGCAGTCGGACAAAGACCTCGCCAAGCTGGCGCTCGAGCAGGCGGTCAAGGACAATGGCGAGAGCTGGAAGGCTGGTTATGTCTATGTTGCCGGCATCGCTCCGCTCGACCGCCGCAACGAGACCTGGGTGGATGTGAAGAAGAAATATTCGGGCATCAGCGAGGTCGCGCAATTCGGCACGCTCGACAACCCGATCGCCAACTCCGTCGCCAATCAGGCGCGCTCGGTGCTGCAGGCGCATCCCGACATCAACGTGATGTTCGCCCCCTATGACGAGTTTGCCAAGGGTGTGAAGATCGCCGTCGATGAGGCCGGGCTGAACAAGAAGATCAAGATCTATTCGGCCGACATCTCGACCTCGGACATCGCCGCGATGCGCGAACCGGACAGCGCCTGGGCGGCGACCGCCGCCACCAATCCCGCCGTGGTCGGCCAGGTCTCGGTGCGCGCGCTGGCGCAGCTGCTTGCCGGCGAGGATCCCGGCCACAATGTCATCGTGCCGCCGACGCTGATCACCCAGAAGGAGCTGATCGACAAGGACATCAAGAACATGGAAGACCTGTCGGCCAAGCTGCCGCAGTTCGCCCATGCCGATGTCGCGATGCCGGCCTGGATGCCGAACCCGAACGCCAAGTAAGGGGTTCCGCCTGTCGCAAATGAAGAGAGCGGTCCAACGGGCCGCTCTCTGTCTTTTCAGCCGGTCCGAGGCGGCTTTATCGCTGCCAGAAGGGCAGCTTGGCGATCTCCGCCTCGACCTCTTTTCTCGTCAGTCCGATGTCGTCGATCAGATGCGGATTGTCCATCGCCATGCGCTTGAGCTCGAAGCGGAAATAGGCCTGCTTGCGCCGCTCGGCGATAAGGCTGCGCAAGGCCGCCAGACTGAAGCGCCCGCGCCTTGAGTGCATGGCCGATGCCGCCGCCGGACACGTAGAGAGCGTGAAGGTATCGTTCATGGCAACCTCCATCGAATGAGGGATCTGAAAACCCTGGACCTGATTGAGATTGCAGTGTGCCGCAGCCGGCCGGCGGCGTAATTAAGCCCTCCCAAATAGTTCTCAAAACTTCCAAATCGTTAGAGCGTTTCACCGTTTCACGGAAGCGGCGAACCGCTCTATCCCTTTGTTTTTACGCAATTCCGGACGGAGGGTTACGGCGAAGTCGCCGAACTTAACTGCTTCACACTTTTCCTGGAATTGCTCTATAGATCGCCGCATGCAGGGATCGCGCTTCGCTTTTGGACCGTTCGTGCTTGATCCGGGCGCGGGAACGCTGCTCCGGGGCGATGTTCCCGTCGCCGCCAGTCACCGCGGGCTGAAGCTGTTGGAGGCCCTCGTCGCGCGTCCGGGCGAAATCCTGGCCAAGGCCGAGCTGATGGACGCAGCCTGGCCGGGCACCGCGGTCGAAGAAGGCAATCTCACTGTCCAGATCGCGCAGCTCAGGAAGCTGCTCGGTCCGGCGACAGGTGGCGGCGAGTGGATCGCCACGGTGCCGCGCGTCGGCTATCGCTTCACCGGTACGGTCAAACAGCCCGACGCTACGCGCAAACCCTTGCCGCTGCCCGGCAAGCCGTCGATCGCCGTGCTGCCCTTCGTCAATCTAAGCAGCGATCCCGAGCAGGACTCTTTCGCCGATGGCCTGACCGAAGACCTGATCACCGATCTCTCCCGGATCCCGGGCCTCTTCGTCATCGCGCGCAACTCGGTCTTTGCCTACAAGGACAAGGCCATGGACGTGCGCGCCATCGCCGCGGAGCTTGGCGTGCGCTACCTGCTGGAAGGCAGCGCCAGGCGCGCCGTGGGGCGCGTGCGCATCAATGCGCAGCTGATCGACGCGCTGAGCGGCGAGCATCTCTGGGCGGAGCGTTTCGATCGCAGCCTTGAGGACATTTTCGCCGTTCAGGACGAGGCGACAGCCAAGATCGTCGAGGCGCTGCTCGGGCGGCTGCGCGCGCTGCCGGAGCGCAACCGGCCGAAGAGCCTCGAAGCCTATGATCTTGTCGTCCGGGCGCGAAAACTGTTCGACGAGTCGCCGCAGATGGCGCGCGAAGCGCATCTGATGCTGACGCGCGCGGTCTCGCTCGACCCGGACTACGCGGAGGCTTATCGTTGGCTCGCGATGAACCATTGGATGGGCTGGGTGCATTGGGGCGAGCCGTTCGAGCCTGCCCGCAGCACGGCCCTGGAACTGGCGCGCAAGGCTGTGGCGATCGATCCCAACGACGCCGGTTGCCGCTGGGTTCTGGCGAACCTTCTTGCCTATGAACGCGATTTCGAACGGTCCGAGGCGGAATTCGCCAAGGCGATCGAGCTCGATCTGAACGAGGCGGATATCTGGGCAACATTGTCCGATATCGACGTGCTGGGCGGGCGGGTAGACGAGGGCCTGGAGCACATCCGGAAGGCCTTCCGCCTCAACCCCTTTCCGCCGAGCTGGTATTATCTGACGCTCGGCCAGGCACAGTATGCGGCCCGTGACTATGAAGCGGCCGTCGAGACGCTGCGCCGGGACGAGACCTACCGCACAAGCTCGCGCCGCTTTCTGGCGGCAAGCCTGGCGCAACTCGGCCGTCTCGACGAGGCGCGCACCGAGGTCGCGCTGTTCCTCGTCGGTAATCCGCATTTCTCCACGCAGCGCTGGGTCGAGACGGAGCCGTTCCGTGACGACGCGACGCTTGATCATTTCGTCGATGGCTTCCGCAAGGCCGGGCTGCCGGACTGATGCGGCGACGCGGCCAACTGGCCGCTGCCGAGATTTCGAATCCTCAGGTCTTTTTCACCGGCCGGCGCGTGCCAGCCCATGTGCCACCAGACGGTCGATGACCTCCGGATAGCTGACGCCGCTAGCCGCCATGGCCTTGGCGTACATGCTGATGTTGGTGAAGCCCGGAATGGTGTTGAGCTCGTTGATCAGGAAATTCATGTCCGGCATCAGGAAGAAGTCGACGCGAGCCATGCCGTCGCAACCGAGCGCCCTGAACGCCCTTGCAGCCGCATCGCGCATGGCATCCTCGACCTCCTGCGGCAGCTCGGCTGGCACGACCAAGGCAGCACCATTCTCGTCGATGTATTTGGCGTTGTAGTTGTAGAAACCGTGGCTCTCCGCAGGCACGATCTCGCCCGGCCGCGAGACGAAGAGTTCGCCCGCCGGGCTCTCCAGCACGCTGTATTCGATCTCGCGGCCACGGACGAATTCCTCTGCCAGCAGCTTGCGGTCGTGCTGGAAGGCTTCCTCGAGCGCCCGATCGAATTCCTGGCTGGCATTGACCTTTGCGACCCCGACCGACGAGCCCTGCCGCGCCGGCTTGATGAACAGCGGCAGGCCGAGCTGGTCTTCCAGTTCGGTGAGCGAAGGCGCCGCACCTTCGCCGATCGTCACCGAGCGCGCCACACGCAGCCCGGCCGCCTTCAGCAGCCGCTTGGCGATGTCCTTGTCGAGGGCCGTGGCGGAACCCAGTATGCCGCAGCCGGCGAGCGGCACGCGCGCCACCTCGGCCAGGCCCTGCACCGCGCCGTCTTCGCCATGCAGGCCGTGCAGGACCGGAAACAGGATATCGATGGCGGGCAGGTCGCGAGGCACGCCGCCGGCGGGAATCGCCAGCATCCGTCCATGGCCGCCCGGCACCAGGCAGAGCAGCGTGCCGGCCGACGGCGTCGCCAGCGCGCCGTCCTCGAAGCGGCTCAGCAGCCATTGCCCTTCGCGGGTGACGAAGATCGGAACGGCATCGTATTTCGCCGGCTCCAAGGCAGCCATGACGTTGGTTGCTGAAAGCAGCGATACTTCATGCTCGGCGGAGCGCCCGCCGAAGAGCACGCCAATACGAAGTCTTTTCGCCGCCATCTGGAGCTCCACCAATGATCAGGGTTGGAGCCGCATGCGAAACACGAGGCGCCCCTTAAACTGGCTGAGCAATACGCGAAGGATTGGTGCGGATTTTGACGGGTTCGAGCAGTTCTTCAGCAGAAGCGTGAAAACGCCTTCGGTCCCAAACTACGCCAAAACAAGGACATGGAGCGGCTCGTCGTTCACGAACCGCTCCCAAGGCATGTCTTATATATTCAGCGCAACGCTGCCGCGATGTTGCCGCCGTCCACCGTCGTCACATCCGCCGTGGTGCGCTCGGCCAGCGCCTGGTGCAGGAAGGCCTGCGCGACGTCGTCGGCCGTCACTTCCTGTCCCAGCAGATTGCCGGACATGTATTCTTTTTCAGACACGCCGCGCGCCCCGGAACGGCTGGCGATCATCGCGTCGGTAAGAAGCCCGGAACGGATGCGGTCGGCGTTGACCGCGTTGGAGCGGATGCCATAGGCGCCGTAGTCAAGCGCATACTGCCGCGACAGGAACAATGTCGCGGCTTTCGGAATGCCGTAGGCGCCGAATTTCGGGCCGGGATTGATCGCCTGCTTGGAGGTGTTGAAGAGGAGGACGCCGCCCGTGCCTTGTTCCAGCATGATGCGCACCGCGTTCTGCGCCGCCGACTGGTGAGCGAAGAAGTTGAGCTCGAAGCTCTTGCGCAACGTGGCGTCGTCCAATTCGCCGATGCGGCCTTCCCAGGCAGCGCCGGCATTAGAGACCAGGATATCGAGGCCGCCATAGACCGCGACAGCCTTGTCGAAGGCAGCGCGCATTTCGGCAGGCTTGGTGATGTCGGCGCCGACGCCGATCGAGTTGTTGCCGGCCGCCTTCGCCGCCTCCGCTGCGTTGGCCGGGTCGAGATCGACGATCACGGCATGCGCGCCATTGGCCGCGAACAGTTTTGCCGTCGCGGCGCCGATGGCGCCGGCACCGCCGGTGATCAGCACGACCTGGCCGGTCAGCGGCTTTGGCTTGTTGGAAGCGAGCTTGGCCTGCTCGAGAGACCAGTATTCGAGCGGGAAGAGGTCGGCCTTGGAGAGCGGATGGAAATTGCCGATCGCTTCCGCGCCGCGCACCGCCTCGATCCACATCTCGCCGACATCTGACGCGATCTTCGCGTCCTTCAGCGTGCGGCCATGGCCAAACATGCCTAGCCCCGGCACCAGCGTCAGGCGCGGCATCGGGTCGAGCATGGTGCGCTTTACGTCGTCCAGCGCGTCATTGGTCTCGAAATAGGCGGTATAGTCCTTGACGAAGGCATCGACATGGCTGCGGACGGCAGCCTTGTAATCGCCGAGCTTGTCGGCGTCGGGCGCCGGTACCGCCATCGGGCCGGTCTTGATGCGGATTGACAGGTCCGGCGTCGAGACGCCGCGCCCGGCCAACTCGGCGATCTTGGCGGAATTGATGAAGTCGACGATGGCGTCCGAGGTGCGGAAGTCGCTGATCATGCGGTCGAAGCGGCCTTCGCCGCGCGCCACGGCCACGGCGCCGCGCAGCGTCGGTGCGATGTCGCTGGGCTTCGCAAGCTTTGCCGGCAGCGCCGCCTTGGCCGCCTGCGGCTTGCCGTTCTTGGCGACATAATCCTCGGCCATGGTCACATAGTGGATCATGCGGTCATAGGCCTGCTTGGCATCGTCGCCGAAGGTGAAGATGCCGTGCTTGTCGAGGATCAGGCCCTCGACTTTTCGGTCGGCGTCGAAGACTTCGGCCGCGACCTTGGCGAGGTCGAAGCCCGGCTTGATGTAGGGCACGTAGCCTAGTCTGTCGCCGAACACGGCCTTGATCAGCGCTTTGCTGTCTTCCTGGTCGACGATGGCGAGGATCGCCGTCGAATGCGTGTGGTCGACAAACTTATGCGGCAGGAAGGCATGCAGCAGCGTTTCGACCGAGGGGTTGGGCGAGGACGGGTCGATGAGGTTGGAGCGCTGCAGCGCCACCATGTCCTCGTCGGAGAGCTTGTCCAGAGAGCGCGCCTTGAGCAGCGCGCCCATCTTCACCGCCGGCAGACCTTGCGGCTCGATGACCGCCATGTCCCAGCCGCTGCCCTTGACGCAGAGCACGTCCCATTCGTCGCCGACGAGATCGGTGGCTTTGGTCTTGCAGGAGGTGTTGCCGCCGCCATGCAGCACCAGGCGCGGCTCGCCGCCGAGCAGGCGGGTCGTATAGACGCGCAGCGCAAGGTCGCGACCGACGCCCTTCTTGGCATAGTCGGCAACCATCTTTTCCGCGTCGGCGTCATTCCAAAGGTTCTTCATGTCGATCCGTCCGATACTCGTCTTTTTGCTCATGAACAGAAAGCCGCGACGCCTTTATGACAGAAGCGGCGAGGGTGGAGTTTCTAAGAGGCCTTCCTGGTTGTCGCACCGGCGTGCTCGAGCAGGCGCTCGGCCATGTGCGCGCCGATCACCAGATGCGTGCAGAGCTCGCCGGCGATGGCCGAAAGCAGCGGCTCGAACTTGGTGTGTTCCTGCACCACCATCAGCCGCTTCTCGATCGCGCGAAGCGAGGCGAGCTCGGCTGAGATGACGCGCCGGTTGTAGCTGCAGTCGAGAACCTCGCCGCTGGCGTCGATGATCTGCCCGGCGATGACGCCGGCCGCGCCCTGGCTGCGCAGCGCTTCCATCTCGGCCGGCGACAGCGCGCCGCATTTCACCAGGTGGCTGTCGGCGTCGACCGCGCCGACGGAATAGAGCGCCAGATCGCAATCGGCGATGCCGGCCAACTGGTCGCGGATCACCGGCTCGGCGCGCAGGCTCTTTGCCAGCTCTTCCGTCGACAGCACCAGCGGCGCGTAGAAGTTCAGGCCCTTGGCATTGAGCCGTCGCGCTATCTCCATCGTGCACTGGTCGGGCCGATAGGAATAAGGGGCGCCGAGATTGCCGCAGAGCTGCACCACGGTGACGTCCTGCAGGTCGGCAAAGGACATGATGTCGGCGATGGTGTAGACGGTGCGGCCCCAGGCGACGCCGATGCGGTCGCCCTTCTTCACCAGCTCGAGAAAGACGCTCGCCGCAAGCACGGCGATGTCGGTCGAGGGGTCGGCGAGATAGGCATTTTCCGGCGCGATCCAGACGGCGTCCAGGCCGAAGGCATCCTCCAGCCGGCGCGCCATCACGTCGTCGGTGAAGAGCTGCGTCGAGGTCGAGATGTTGACGATGCCGGTCTCGCGCGCCTTGCGCAGATACATGGCGACCGAGGCGCGTGAAATGTTGAGCTGGCTCGCCACTTCGTCCTGGCGAAGGCCGTGCGCATAGTAAAGCCAGGCGGCCTTATGGATGAGCTGTTCTGCCGGTCTGATAGCCATGCCGCCTCCTTGGCTGACATTAGTCACGGCTCTCGACAAAAGTCAAATTTGCTTGCGCGAGTCGCAATCGCCTCGCGGCGCGACTCAATCCGGATCACCATTCTACCAAGCCGGCGCTGCATAGCATTTTCAGCCGCGGAAGGGGGATAGCGTGGCGGCGGGCCTAAGGTTAGAAAGCTCGAAAAGAACATCGGGGAGAACGGGATGGCCAATCCCTACGAACAGGATCTCGACAGGAACGCCGCCAATCACCAGCCGCTGACGCCGCTCACTTATCTTGAGCGCGCGGCCAAGACCTATCCCGACCACATCGCCATCATTCATGGCAGCCAGCGCATCACCTATCGCGAGTTCTGGCGCCGCTCGCTGAAGCTCGCCTCGGCGCTTGAGAAACGTGGCATCGGCAAGGGCGATACGGTGACGGTGATGCTGTCGAACACGCCGCCGATGCTGGAAGCGCATTTCGGCGTGCCGATGGTGAAGGCGGTGCTGCACTCGCTGAACACGCGCCTGGACGCCGCCGTTATCGCTTTCCAGCTCGACCATGCCGACACAAAGGTGCTGATCGTCGACCGCGAGTTCTCGGGCGTCGTGAAAGAGGCGCTGGCCTTGGCCAAGGCCAGGCCGTTGGTCATCGACTATGACGATCCGGACTATGCCCTCGACGCTCCCTATCCAAAGGGCGATCGGATCGGCACGCTCGACTACGAAGATTTTCTCGCCGGCGGCGATGAGGCTTTTGCCTGGTCGATGCCCGATGACGAATGGGACGCCATCTCGCTCAACTACACCTCCGGCACGACGGGCAATCCGAAGGGCGTCGTCTATCACCATCGCGGCGCGGCGCTGATGGCCTACACCAACACCATCCATGCCGGCATGGCCAAGCACGCGGTCTATCTCTGGACGCTGCCGATGTTCCATTGCAACGGCTGGTGCTTCCCCTGGACCTTGGCCGTGCAGGCCGGCACCCATGTCTGCCTGCGCTGGGTGCGGGCAAAGCCGATATATGACGCGATCGCCGATCATGGCGTCACCCATCTGTGCGGCGCGCCGATCGTCATGTCGGTGCTGATCAACGCGAAGGAGGAGGACAAGCGGCAGTTCGCGCAAACCGTCACCTTCAATACCGCCGCAGCACCCCCGCCGGAGGCCGTGCTTTCCGGCATGGCCGATGCCGGCTTCGCGGTCACCCACCTCTACGGCCTGACCGAGACCTACGGCCCGGCCGTCGTCAACGAATGGCACAACGAGTGGGACGCATTGGAGAAGGGAGCGAGGACGGCAAAGAAAGCGCGCCAGGGTGTGCGCTATGCCGCGCTCGAGGGCCTCACGGTGATGAACCCGGAGACGATGGTCGAAACGCCGGCCGATGGCGAGACCATCGGCGAGGTCATGTTCCGCGGCAACATCGTCATGAGGGGCTATCTGAAGAACCGCAAGGCCACCGACGAAGCCTTCGCCGGTGGCTGGTTCCACTCCGGCGATCTCGGCGTCATGCATCCCGACGGCTATATCCAGCTGAAGGACCGCTCCAAGGATATCATCATCTCGGGCGGCGAGAACATCTCCTCCATCGAGGTCGAGGACGCGCTCTACAAGCATCCCTCGGTCGCATCCTGCGGTGTGGTTGCCCGCGCCGACGAGAAATGGGGCGAGGTGCCGGTCGCCTATGTCGAGCTGAAGCCCGGCAAGACCGCGACCGAGGCCGAGATCATCGAGCACTGCCGAGGGCTGCTCGCCCGCTTCAAGGTGCCGAAGGCGGTGGTGTTCGCCGAAATCCCGAAGACCTCGACGGGGAAGATCCAGAAGTTCCGGTTGCGGGAAATGGCCAAGGGGGCGTGAGCCTCAAACAGGCGAGGCCGAGTTCCCGCCAACCCCCTGGCCTGCCGGCCATCTCCCCCGCAAGTGGGGAGATCAATCTCGTCACTGCTTTCGCCAGCCATCTCCCCCGCAAGGTGAAGCACCGTCGCTGAGGCTGCCAATCTCCCCCCTTGCGGGGGAGATGTCCGGCAGGACAGAGGGGGGTGCGAAGGATCGCTGCGTTTAGGAACATTCTCCTTCTCATCACACCGCGGCCCTCGCTACTGTCACCATCTGTCACCAAATTATACGCGTACGTCGATTCCGCGTTGACTCTGCCCCGCTTTCGTTTTACGACTGACGAAAATTGAAATTCGTCACTCATCAAACGAAAGTGCCATGTCCGAAGCCGCCAACACCGTGGCAGACCCCGCCAGACAGGAGAATGTGACCCGCATTCTCGACTGCGCCGAGCGGCTGTTTCGCCACTACGGCTATGGCAAGACCAATGTCGCCGACATCGCCCGCGAGCTCGGCATGTCGCCGGCCAACATCTACCGCTTCTTTGCTTCCAAGGTCGAAATCCACCAGGCCGTATGCGGCCGCATGCTCGGCGCCAGCTACAGCATGGCTTACGAGATCATGCACCTCCCGGTCAGCGCCGAGGAACGGCTGCGCCGCTACATCCATGCCCAGTACAAGATGACGCTGGAGGTCATGCTGGACCAGGAGAAGGTGCATGAGATGGTCATCGTCGCGCTGGAGCGCGACTGGTCCGTCATCGACAAGCATGTCAACAGCATCCACGACCTCTTCGCCGAGGTGATCCGCGAGGGCATCGAGGCCGGCGAGTTCAGGGAGCAGGATCCGGAGACGGCGTCGCGCTGCTTCGGCGCCGCCACCGTCATTCTGTGCCATCCGCAAATGGTGGCGCAGTGTCTTGCCAAGACCAACCGGGCAATGCCCGACGAACTTATCGACTTCGCCATCAGAGCCTTGAAATAGAAGCCGTCCGCCAGGTGCGGTCGATAAATCATCTCCAGTTCGGGAGTGCTAAGGTGTCTTTGTCCAGTTCCATCCTCCGCAGGCTGCCGGCCGCAGGCCTCCCAACCGCCGCCGTCATCGCAGCAGTGCTCGGCCTTGCCGGCTGCAGCCAGGAAAAGGCCGAGGTCGTCCAGGAAGTCCTCCGGCCGGTGAAAGTGGTCGAAATCGGCGAGGCGCAAACCACCCGTCAGCTCGATTATTCCGGCTCGGTGCGCGCCCGCACCGAGATGAATCTCGGCTTCCGTATCGCCGGCAAGGTCACTGAGCGTCTGGTCGATATCGGCCAGCATGTGAATGAGGGCGATGTGCTCGCCCGCGTCGATCCTGCCGATTACGAGCTGTCGGTCAAGAGCGCTGCGGCCAGCCTCGACGCCGCCGAGCGCCAGGTCGAGACCGTCGACCTCGCCAGGAAGCGCGCCGAGCAGCTCTATGCCAAGAATTTCGCGCCGAAGTCGCAGCTCGACCAGGCGCGACTGACCTACGACCAGGCGGTGGCAACCCGCGACGCCGCCCGCTCGGCGCTGGCCCAGGCGCAGAACCAGGTTCAATACGCCGATCTGAAAGCCAGCAAGAATGGCATCGTCACCGCCATCTCCGCCGATGTCGGTCAGGTGGTCGCCGCCGGCACCCCGGTCATAACGGTCGCAGTCGACGGCGAGAAGGAAGTATCGATCGCGGTGCCGGAAATGGACATCGCCGGCTTTAAGCCCGGCAAGGAGGTCAAGGCGAGCTTCTGGTCGGAGGAAGGGCTGACGCTTGACGGAAAGGTCCGCGAGGTCGCCGGCAGCGCCGATCCGCAGTCGCGCACCTTCGCTGTCCGGGTCTCGCTGCCCAACCACCCGCGCGTGCTGCTCGGCATGACTGCCAATGTCCAGGCGACCGTCGGCAGCAAGACGCAGCTCGTCTCGATCCCGCTGACGGCGATGGCCGAGAAGGACGGTAAGCAGATCGTCTGGACGGTCGACCGCGCCTCCGACACGGTGCATCAGCGTCCGATCAAGGTCGCCAACTTCACCGCCGACGGCGTTGCCGTTGCCGACGGCCTGAAACAGGGCGACGTCGTGGTTGCGGCCGGCACCCAGTTCATGACCGACAATCTGAAGGTCAAGCTTTCCGGCGACGCCCAGCAATCCGCCTCGGCGGAGAACGACGTCGCTACGACCGGCAGCCTGCACTGATGCTTGTCGCCCAAAAGTGCGAAGCGGTTTTGGGACAACGACATGCATCGAATTAAGACCTGAAGTCAGGCGCAACAGACGCCTTTCCCGCTCTCGCGGTGTCAGCCGCGAGCCGGGGGAGGCATGGGTTCCGGGCGGCGAACGCCCGATCGTGAGATGCCGGCATGTTGGCTCCCCCGCAGCAGTGCCGCGTCCAGCGCGATTTGCGAGTCTCTCTCCGCTTGAGGGGTCTCGCCGCCCGGAAGCCCACCGAACTAGAAGCGGCATGCCAAGCGAGCATGCCTTGCCGATCAATTGGACTGGACGTGTGCCATGACCCCCACCGACAGCAGCACTGAAAAGCGGCCCTTCAATCTTTCGCGTTGGGCGATCGGACATCCGAGCATCGCGCGCTTCCTGTTCGGGTTGATCATCCTGGCCGGCGTGCTCGGCCTGATGCGCATGGGCCAGAAGGAAGATCCCGACTTCACCTTCCGCGTCATGGTGGTGCAGGCGATCTGGCCGGGCGCCTCGATCCAGGACATGGAGGACCAGGTCGTCAACAAGATCGAGCGCAAGCTGCAGGAGACGCCGCATCTGGATTTCGTGCGCTCCTACACCCGCGCCGGCAGCGCCATCATCACGCTGCAGGTCAAGGGCGACACCAATGCCGAAGAGGTCAAGGACGCCTTTTATCAGGTGCGCAAGAAGGTCGGCGACATTTCCAATGAATTGCCGCAAGGCCTGCTCGGTCCCTATTTCAACGACGAGTTCGGCGACACTTTCATCACGCTGCATTCGATCAGCGGCGACGGTTTCACCTATCCGGAGCTGAAGAAATTCGCCATTCAGGCGCGCGACATGCTGTTGACGACGCCGGGTGTCGAAAAGGCCGTCATCATCGGCGACCAGCCGGAGAAGATCTATATCGACGTCTCGTCGAAGGCGCTGGCCGAGCGCGGGCTGACCATCCTTGACCTGCAGAACGCCGTGAAGGGGCAGAATGCCGTCGATCCGGCGGGCTCGGTCGATACCGGCCTGCGCTCGGTGCGCATCTCGGTCGAGGGCGACGTCACCAAGGCCGCCGACATCCGCGAGCTGAGGCTGCGTTCCGGCAACCAGGTGACGCGCCTCGGCGACATCGCCACCGTCTCTTCCGGCCTTGAGGATCCTTACGAGCGCAAATACCGCTTCAACGGCCATGAGAGCGTTCAGGTCGGCGTCGTCATGGCCAAGGGCTTCAACGTCAGGGACGTCGGCAAGGATGTCGAGGCGACCTATCAGCGCTTCGAGGCCGGACTGCCATATGGCGTTTCGGTCGACCAGATCTCCGACCAGCCGGAGGTCGTGAAGGATGCCGTAAACGAGTTCATGGAGGCGCTCGGCGAAGCGCTGCTCATCGTGCTTGCAGTCTCGCTGCTGTCGATCGGTTGGCGCTCGGGCCTGGTGATCGCCATCGCCATCCCGCTCGTGCTCGCCGCCACCTTCGCCATCATGTACGAGATCGGCATTGACCTGCAGCGCATCTCGCTCGGCGCGCTCATCATTGCGCTCGGTCTTTTGGTCGACGACGCCATGATCGTCGTCGAGATGATGGAGCGAAAGCTCGAGGAGGGGCTGGTCAAGATCGAGGCGGCGAGCTTCGCCTATACTTCGACCGCTTTCCCGATGCTGACCGGCACGCTGATCACCACGGCCGGCTTCATCCCCGTCGGCTTCGCCGCGTCGACCGCCGGCGAATATGTGCGCACGCTGTTCTACGTCGTCGGCATAGCATTGATCGTGTCGTGGTTCGTCGCGGTCTATTTCACGCCGTGGCTGGGCTACATGATCCTCAAGCAGCGCAAGCATGCCGGCACCCATCACGATGTCTTCGATACCGCCTTCTACCGCCGGCTGCGCGCGACGGTCGCCTGGGCCGTGCGCCACCGCATCATTGTTTTGGTGATGACGCTGGTCACCTTCGCCACCAGCCTCTGGGCCTTCCAGTTCATCCCGCAGAACTTCTTCCCGCAATCCTCGCGCCCGGAAATCCTGGTTGACCTGTGGCTGCCGGAAGGCACCTCGATCAAGGAGGTCGAGAACCAGGCCAAGGCACTGGAAACCAAGATGATGGACGATCCGGACAAGCGCTTCATCGCCACCTATATCGGCGAGGGCGCGCCGCGCTTCTTCTTGCCGCTCGACCAGCAGCTGCGCAATCCGAACTTCGCCCAGCTCCTGGTGATGGCCAAGGACGAGCCGGCGCGCGAGCGGCTGATCGTCAAGATGCGCAAGATCCTGGCGCAGGACTTCCCCTCGATCCGCGGCAAGGTCGACCGTCTCTTCCTCGGTCCGCCGACAGGCTGGCCGGTGCAGATGCGCGTCATGGGGCCGGACCGCAAGGAGGTGCGCCGCATCGCCGACGAGGTGAAGGCGAGGTTCCAGGCCAATCCGCTGCTCGGCGCCATCCATGACGACTGGCTGGAACCGGTGCCGGCGATGAAGCTGGTGATCGACCAGGATCGTGCCCGCGCGCTCGGCGTCACCTCGCAGCGCATCCGCCAGATGCTGCAGGCCACCATGTCCGGCGCGCCGCTCGACGACTTCCGCGACGGCGAGGAGACGGTCTCGATCGTCGCCCGCGAGCCGGAGGCGACCCGCCACCTGCTCTCTTCGGTCGACTCGGTCTATATCCCGACCGACTTCGGCGGATCGGTGCCGCTCTCGCAGGTGGCCAAGGTCGTGCCGGTGATGGAGCAGGGTGTCGAATGGCGGCGCGACCGCCTGCCGACGATCAGCGTACGCGCCACGCTGCCGGACGGCGTGCAGTCCAACGACGTCGTGACCAAGATGTATAACGACATGAAGGACCTGCGCGCCGGCCTTGCCCCCGGCTACAAGGTCGAGATCCAGGGCGGCGCCGAGGATTCGGCCGAAAGCCAGGCCTCGATCGCGGCCAAGGCGCCGATCATGCTTGCCGTCATCGTGGTGCTGCTGATGGTCCAGCTGCAGCATTTCGGCAAGTCGATGCTGGTGCTGGCCACCGGTCCGCTCGGCATCATCGGCGCCGCCGCGGCGCTCTTGATCAGCGGCGCGCCGTTCGGCTTCGTCGCCATCCTCGGCGTCATCGCGCTGCTCGGCATCATCATGCGCAACTCGATCATCCTGGTCGACCAGATCGATCAGGATATCGCGGCCGGCATGGAGCGATCGGAAGCGATCGTCGGTGCGGCCGTCCGCCGTTTCCGGCCGATCATGCTGACGGCGCTCACCGCTGTGCTGGCGCTGATCCCGATCTCGCGCGCCGTCTTCTGGGGGCCGCTCGCCTACGCCATGATGGGCGGCATACTCGTCGCCACGGTGCTGACCATCCTGGTGCTGCCGGCCGGCTACGCCCTGTTCTTCGGCCGCGCGCCCAAGAAGGCCAAGGCCGACGAGCAGGCGCCCGAGCCGGAGAAGGTCGAAGGCGTCGAAAGACCGCAGCTGGCCTTGGCTGCGGAATAGAAATAGACGTGGCAACCTGGGATCATCCGCCATCGGTGAAAGCCGGTGGCGGATGATCTGCATCAAGGTCCGCCGGGCGAAAAATGCTCCGGGATCGGTTCTTCCAAGAAGCGGCCGGCCGCAAACCAGGTTGACGCAGCGATTGAAACGATTGCCCAAAAGATAACGGGCGCGCCGAGGCGCGCTCGTCTGTTTTCAGGCTGCCGTGTCAGATGACGAACACCCAGTTGGCGATCAGCATCACCGCCACGCCGGCGATCAGCGTCAGGTAAGGCAGCATGCCCGCCTTCCTGACCGAGAGGTCGGCCCCTGCCATGCCGAGGTCGGCCAGCATGTGTTCGGGGAATTTGCCTTTATCCTGGATGTAGTGGCGGAAGCAGAACACCGGGATGATCAAGGCAGCGGTGATCAGGCCGGCCCACAGCGCCATCGGGTTCCACACCTTGGCGCCGGCGCCCATGAAGATCGCGTTGACATAGGCGAAGATGGCGCCGATGCCGAGCAGCCAGGTCGGCGCCTTCCAGGGGCGATTGATGTGGCCGTTGTCGATGCGATGGATCCAGCCGGCGTTGAGGTTGAGGAAGTTGAAGATGATGTAACCGCAGTTCGACACGGCGAGGATGAAGAAGAAACTCGTCGCGTCGGCCGAGGCGATCGCCAGCACGATCAGGTTGAAGCAGAGGTCGGTCCACATCGCCCGCGTCGGCGCGCCATGCTCGTTGACGTGGCTGAGATAGCGCGGCAGCCAGCCGTCAACCGAACCCTGGTAGAGCGTGCGCGAGGAACCGGCCATCGCCGTCATGATGCACAGCACCAGCGCCAGGATCATCAGCATGACCAGCAGGCTGTGGATCAGCTTGCCGCCACCGACCATGCCGGCCAGCGCGTCGGCGACCCCCGAGCCGTCGACGATCGGCGTCGCCAGCATTCCGTTCAACCCCAGCACGCCCTGGAAGGTGAAGGGCACCAGGATGAACAAAAGCATGCAGAGCAGGCCGGAATAGAAGATCGCCTTGAAGGTGTCGGTGCCGGGGTTCTTGAATTCCGATGTGTAGCAGACCGCAGTTTCGAAGCCGTAGGTCGACCATGCGGCGATGAACATGCCGCCGAGCGCCAGCGTCCAGCCGGCGATGTTCCAAGAGCCCGGATCAGGCGCATAGGCGGCCGCCAGCGGCACCAGCGGTGAGAAGTTCGCCCAGTCGATCTGGCCGGTGAAGATCGGCACGACGCCGACGATCAGCATCGGGATGATGACCAGCAGGCCGATATATTTCTGCACATTGGCCGTGCCGAGGATGCCGCGATGCTGGATCGCGAAGATGATCAGCATCAGCACCGCGCCGATGAAGAAGGTGGCGTTGAAGGTGAAGGACACTGGACCCAGCGTATGGCTGAACAGCGACCAGGTACGGATCGCGGGCGTGGCGGCAGCCGCCACCGCGGCGACGGCATCGGCAGGCGCCGTTCCGGCATGCGCGGCGATGTAGGCGACCACTTCCGGCGATGTCTCGGTGAAGGCCGGGATCGGCGCCAGCGCGTTGAGGATGTAGGCGGCGGCGATCGAGCAGCCGAGCGACAGCACCGGCGACCAGGCGAACCAGTTGCACCACACCGATAGCGGCGCGATGAACTTGGAATAGCGCAACCAGGCCGTGGCGCCGTAGATCGACGCGCCCCCCGACTTGTTCGGGAACAGGCCGGCGATTTCGGCATAGGTGAAGGACTGCAGGAAGCCCATAATCATGGACACCGTCCAGATCAGGAAGGCGAGCTTTCCGGTCGTGCCGGCAATGCCGCCGATCGAGAACAGGACCAGCGCTGGAACGCCGCTTGCCACCCAGAAGGCCCCACGCCAGTCGATGTGCCTGAGCAGCTTGCTTTCTGCAGGCTGCTCGAGGGCCGTGCTTATCGTGCTCATATCTTGTGTCTTCCCCTTTTTCTGTTCCCCGCCGGCGACGCTTCGGCTTTTGCGAAGCTTGCTCCCCGGCCACTATGGTCGCTCTGGTGTGTTTCCACTCAGTCGTATTTTTTTCTTAAGAGTGAAGATTGATCCGGCGCGCTTTCGCGTCAAGCGTTTTGTGAAAGTCATGCACACCCCGCTTGCGAAACGTCGGCCGTCTGCCGCCGGTGGCGGCCGGCGGGAGTTGGATTTGCGTTGGGAGGCGTGTCAGGAACGGGCTTTCAGGAACGCGGTCTGGTCTTCTGCGGATCGTAATGGGCGAAGCCCACGACCCGCGCGGGCAGCCGCTTGGCCTGACCGTCGAGCTTGCCGATCTCGACCTCCGTGCCGATCTCGGCGTGAGTGACGTCGAGCCGTGCCAGCGCGATGGTCTTGCCGAGCACCGGCGAACGCATGCCGGAGGTGACGACGCCGATCTGGGCGCGGCCGACATGGACGCAGTCGCCATGGCCGACGGCGACATTGGCATCGATATCGAGGCCGACGAGCTTGTGTTGCGGATGCTCCTTGCGCCGGATCAGCGCGTCGCGGCCGATGAAATCGTCGGCCTTGGTCTTGAGCGGCACGGTGAAGCCGATGCCGGCCTCGAACGGATCGGTCTGGTCGGAGAATTCGTAACCGGCGAAGATCAGTCCCGCCTCGATGCGCACCATATCGAGCGCCTGCAGGCCCATCGGCTTCAGCCCGTGCGGCTGGCCGGCCTCCCAGACGGCGTCGAACACTTTTTCGGCATCGCGCGGATGGCACCAGATCTCGTAACCGAGCTCGCCCGTATAGCCGGTGCGTGAGACGACGACGGGCACGCCATTGCCGCCGCCGATGCGCGCGACGGCGAAGCGGAACCATTCGAGCTCGCCGATCGAGGGCTGCACCGGCGAGGTCCAGACCACTTCCTTCAATATGTCGCGGCTCTTCGGGCCCTGTACGGCGATGTTGTGCATCTGGTCGGTGGAGGAGCGTACCAGCACGTTGAGGCCGAGCTTTTTCGCAGTCTCGCGCAGCCACTCGCCGGAAAGATCGTCGCCGCCGACCCAGCGGAAATTATCCTTGCCGAGCCTGAGCAACGTCCCGTCGTCGATCATGCCGCCATGCTCGTAGCACATCGCCGTATAGACGACCTGGCCGACGCCGAGCTTCTTGACGTCTCGGGTCAGCGTGTATTGCAGCAGCGCTTCGGAGTCCGGACCGGTGACCTCGAACTTGCGCAGCGGCGACAGGTCCATGATCACCGCGGCCTGCCGGCAGGCCCAGTATTCGGCGATGGGGCCTCCCTTGGCGAAGGAATTGGCGAGCCAATAGCCGCGATATTCGACGAAGTCGCGCGTGTGCTTGGCAAAGCTCGAATGAAAGGCTGTCTCGCGGGTCATTTTCGGTTCCGAGTCGGGCTTCATGCGTCTGGCGATCGCTCGCGAGAATTTGTGCTGGCCGGAATAGGCGCGCACATGGATGTCGGTGAGGTCCCAGCCATTGGCGGGCGTGGTGTCGTCCGGGCAGGCCGAGGAGACGCAGACGATATCGGTCAGGGCTCTCAAGAGCACATAGTCGCCGGGTCGCGACCACGGCTCGTCCGACACCATCACGCCATGCGCGTCGATCGCCGTGTTGAAGAAGAAGTTGATCGCCATCCAGCCCGCGCGGGGATTTACGCCCTTGTCCGACAGCGCCTTGTTGAAATTCTCCGAGCAGTTGGTGTGTCCGGGATAGCCGATGTCGTCGTAATATTTGGCGGCGCAGGCGAGCGCGAAGGCGTCGTGCCGGCCGCAAGTGTCCTGCACCACCTCGACCAGCGGCTCCATGTCCTGGTCGTAATATTTCGAATGCAGGCCAGGCATCGGATAGGCCGAACCCATCAGCGTGCGGGTCGTCGTCACGTCGAGCGGCAGGTCGCGGCCCTTGTCCAGCTTGCGCGCGGAAAAACACTGGAAGTCGGTGCATTGCCGGCCATCGACATCGATGATCTGCAGATAGTCGCCGGCCTTGACGAAATAGGCCTCGGCGGTCGCCGACTTCACCCGAAGATCAAGCACGGGATCGGCAAGCGGATCGGGAAGCTGCGATCTCGTCTTCAGGCGGATCGTGGCGCGGCGCACCAGAACGGTCAGCGGCGTCGCGGTGTTGTGGCCGTCGACCAGCATCGGCCCGCCAGGCGCCGCGATCAGCAGCGCGCCGTCGCGCTGGACGGCAAAGCTCTGCTCGGTGCCGGCGGGCGTGGCGCCGCCGAACACACGCACGGCCTTCGGCTGGTCGAGCTGCACATTGCGGCGCTCGAGGCTGAGACGCAGCGCCGCGAGGCTGTCGTCGCCTTCGGCAAGCAGCGCCTTGATGCCGGCGGCATTGCTGTTCGACCGCTCGCCGAAAATGCCGGGATCCGTCGCGCCTGATTTGTCCCAGGCCAGCAGCTCGCAGGGCTGCCCGCCCTCGACATTGCTCACGCTCACGCTGTCGCCGGCCTCGACGTCGATGAGCACCGCGCCATGGCCCTGGACAGTATATCGTTCCACACCCGGCGGCAGGCTGATCTCGCCGGGCCTCAGGATCAGGCTAGGACGCGGCGGCCCGGACAGGACGGCAGGGTAGGGCGACTGGCTCATCTCAACCCTCCTCCGAGCGAGAAACAAGTTTGCCTGTGTGTAAAATTATTTTCGCTGTAAGAATAGCAGGGCAATGCCGTTTGGCAAGCACCGGCTCTCCCTTCTCCCCTTGTGGGAGAAGGTAGCCGCGAAGCGGCCGGATGAGGGGTGCTCCAGGGAAAAACAAGCGTCTCACTCCGCTGGAACACCCCTCATCCGTCTCGGCGCTTGCGCGCCGATCCACCTTCTCCCACAAGGGGAGAAGGGGAGCCTGCGCACCGCTACGCCAACTTCTCGGAATGGGTAATCGTCACGCCATATTCCGCGGCCGAGTCCAAGATCGTATGCCACAGGCTCTCGGCGAAAGTCGCGAACACCAGGAGGTTGAACACCGGCTGTCCATCCGCCCGATCCTTGCCGCGCCAGAGCGTGATGCTGGTATGATCCATCGAGGTAGCAGCCGCCGCACCCACGCGAAACTTATCGGGATGCAGGTCGATCGAAGACAGCTTCGCAAGCATCGCGCGCGCCTTGTCGCCGGAGATGCTGATCAGCGCCCGCGCATGCGACTGGTCGGAAAGCGAAGCCGAACCCACGAAGGCCGCCGCAAGCGCTTCGATCGTATGCTTGCCGCCTTTGGACAGCACGAGGAACTGGTCCGGTCCCGACCAGATCAGCGCCGTGTCCGCCGTATCCACCGCCTTGGGCGTTTCCGGCGCGGCGATGCCGAAGCGCGCCTGCGCGGCCTTCACCATTTCGGCCGCCTTGCCGCGCCGCGCCATCACCTGCACGAGATCGAAATCGCGGATCTCGGTCAGCGCCACGCCGGCGTCGCCTTGCGCGCCGTAGGAGCCGGCAATCAGCGCGCGGTCCAGCGGGCTGCGGACGTCCCAGGAAAACTCAGCCACGCTGGCGCCCTCCATCCGGATCGTAGAAGACGGAATTGCAGAGCTCGACATCGTAGTCCTCGCCGCGCAGCGGATCGTGCGCGCGCACGATCTCGCCGATGCGCTCGCGGCCGCGCTCGACGAGGCCGAGCCCGATCCATTGGTCGAGCACCGGCGAGAAGCAGACCGAAGTGACATAGCCCTGGTCGTTGCCGGGGCCAGGTGTCTCGCCCTTCGGGATGATATGCGCGCCGGAGCGCAGGCGGTGCGCCTTGTCGGTCGGCTTGATGCCGACGACCACCTGCCGGTTCGGCGCGGTGAGCGCCTCGCGTCCGGCCATGACGCGGCCGATGAAATCCTTCTTGGTCGACATCATCTTGCCGAGGCCGAGATCGCCCGCCGTGGTGGTGCCGTTGAGCTCCGGCCCGGCGACATGGCCTTTTTCGATGCGCATCACGCCGAGCGCCTCGGTGCCGTAAGGCGTGACGCCGAACGGCTTGCCGGCAACCATCAGATTGCGCGCCATCGCCTCGCCGTAGCGCGCCGGCACCGAAATCTCGAACGCCATCTCGCCGGAGAAGGAGATGCGGAACAGCCTTGCCTTCAGGCCGCCGCGCAGCCTGACCTCACGCGCGCCCATGAACGGAAAACCTTCGTTCGACAGATCCTCGGCCGGATCGACGATCTCTTTCAGCAGATCGCGGGTGTTCGGTCCGGCGATCGAGAACTGCGCCCATTGGTCGGAGACCGAGGTCAGCTGCACGTCGAGCTCGGGGAACAGCACTTGGCGGCAGAATTCCAGGTGCTGCATCACCAGTCCGGCTTTGGCCGTGGTGGTGGTGAGGAAGTAATGGTCCTCGGCCAGCCGCGAGGTCGTGCCATCATCATAGACGATGCCGTCTTCGCGCAGCATCAGCCCGTAGCGCGCCTTGCCCACGGCAAGGCTGGAGAAGGCGTTGATGTAGACGCGGTCGAGGAAGGCGCCGGCATCAGGCCCGTGCACGTCGATCTTGCCGAGTGTCGAGACATCGCAGAAGCCGACGCCGCTGCGCACCGCCTTGACCTCGCGGGTCACCGATTCCAGCCAGTCCTTCTCGCCGGCGCGGGGGTACCACTGCGCGCGCTTCCATAGGCCGGTGTCGACGAAGATGGCGCCCTGTTCGGCCGCCCAGTGATGCGATGGCGTCAGCCGGGTCGCATGGAAATTCTCGTCGCGATGATGGCCGGCGAAGGCGCCGATGGCGACCGGCACATAAGGCGGCCGATAAATCGTCGTGCCGGTCTCGGGAACGGATTTCCCGCTGACGGCGGCCATGATGGCGAGGCCGGCGACATTCGAGGTTTTGCCCTGATCGGTCGCCATGCCGAGCGTGGTGTAGCGCTTCAGATGCTCGACCGATTCAAAACCTTCGCGCTGCGCCAGCTCGACATCGGACGCCGTGACGTCGTGCTGCTGGTCGACAAAGGCCTTGCCCTTGCCAGGGACATGCCAGAGCGGCGTCAGCGAAAAGGCCTCGTCGTCGGCGACCGGCACGGACCCGACATTGCCGCTGCAGCCGGCATCACGTGCCGCGGCAGCGCCGGCTTCAAACCCTTCGCGTAGGCAGGCGCCAAGTCCGAACGCGCCATTGGCTGCGCCCGCCGCCACCATGCCAGGCGGCGCGCCGTCCGGCACGAAGGCGGCAATGTCGTCACGCCATTTCGGCCGGCCGCGATGGTAGGAGGTGAGGCCGACCGCCGGGTTCCAGCCGCCGGAGACGGCAAGCCCGTCGGCCTCGACCTCGGCGCGGGCGCCGCCGGTCAGCGAGACGGAAATCTTGCGCGCGCCGCCCTTGCCACCATCGACGCTGGCGACAGCGCCGTGCAGCACCGGAAAGCCGCTCTTGCTCGCAAGCGCGCGATGCGCCGGCGAAACGTCCGGCCGCGCGTCGATCACGGCGGCCACTTGAAGACCCGACGCGATTGCCGTTTCCGCTGTGCGCCAGCCATCCTCATTGTTGGTGAAGAGCGCGATGCGTGTCGCCGGCGTGGCCGCGTAGCGGTTGATGTAGCTGCGCATGGCCGACGCCATCATCACGCCCGGCGTGTCGTTGCCGGCAAAGACGATCGGACGCTCGATCGCGCCGGCGGCGGCGACGCAGCGCTTGGCCACGATCCGCCACAGCCGCTGGCGCACCTGATGCTCCGGCGGCACCGGCAGGTGGTCGTTGACACGCTCGATCGCGCCATAGGTGCCGCCGTCATAGACACCGAACAAAGTCGTGCGCGTCATGATGCGCACATCGGGCATCGCCGAAAGCTCGGCGAGCGTGCGCGCGATCCATTCGGATGCCGGCAGTCCGTCGATCGTGCCGCCATCGGCGAGCAGGCGACCGCCGAGGACGAAATCCTCCTCGCACAAGACGACGCGCGCGCCGCTGCGGCCCGCGGCAAGGGCTGCGGCCAGACCGGCCGGCCCGGAACCGGCGATCAACACGTCGCAATGCGCCCAGGCCTTGTCATAGTGGTCGGGGTCGGAAACGCCTGCAGCGCGTCCGAGACCTGCGGCGCGGCGGATCGCCGGCTCGTAGATCGCTTCCCAGAACTTTGCCGGCCACATGAAGGTTTTGTAGTAGAAGCCGGCGACGAAGATCGGGGCGAACAGCTGGTTGATCGACATGACGTCGAAATTGAGCGACGGCCAGCGGTTCTGGCTGGCGGCTTCCAGACCGTCATAAAGCTCGGCCGTTGTCGCTTTTGTGTTTGGCTCGCGCCTTGCGCCGCTGCGCAATTCGACCAGCGCGTTCGGCTCTTCCGAGCCCGCGGTCAGGATGCCGCGCGGGCGATGATATTTGAACGAGCGCCCGACGAGCTTGACGCCGTTGGCGACCAGCGCGGAAGCCAGCGTGTCGCCCTTGAAGCCCGAGAACGTCTTGCCGTCGAAGCGGAAGTTGAGCGCTGCCGAGCGGTCGATGAGACCACCATTGTTCAGCCGGTTTGCCTGATCGCCGCGCATTACGCACCAACCTTGGCGGCGCCAGCGCCCGCCGCCGGCTCGACGGCCGAAATCTCATGCGTCAGCGTGTTGCGCGTGACCTTCAGCCAGGCGCGGCAGCCGCCGCCATGGTACCAGTGCTCGCTCATCGGGCCGGCAACATTGTCGCGCAGATAGACGTAATCGTAGACCGCATCTTCGCCGGCATCGGCCGCGGGGCGTTGCGGCTTGGCGTCGCCGAGATAGGTGAACTCGCCGAGTTCGCGTTCACCGCAGAAGGGACAGACTATGCGCATGGCTGGGTCTTCAATGCATGATGCCAAAAAGTGTGAAGCGGTTTTTGGATAACATCATGCTCTATCCCTAATGCAGGTTCGGTTGGGCGCCCTGGCCCTTCTCGTCGATCATGGCGCCGCGCTGGAAGCGGTCGAGGCGGAAGAGTGCTGCTTCCTTGTGCGATTGATCGCGGGCGATGAGATGGGCGAAGACGAAGCCTGAGCCGGGCGTCGCCTTGAAGCCGCCATAGCACCAGCCGGCATTGATGTAGAGGCCGTCGACTGGGCTCTTGTCGATGATCGGCGAGCCGTCCATCGACATGTCCATGATGCCGCCCCACTGGCGCAGAAGCCGCACGCGGCCGATCATCGGGATCAGCGCCATGCCGCCCTCGCAGACATCCTCGACCACCGGCAGATTGCCGCGCTGGGCATAGGAATTGTAGCCGTCGATGTCGCCGCCGAAGACCAACCCGCCCTTGTCCGACTGGCTGACATAGAAATGTCCGGCGCCGAAGGTCATGACCCCGGGGATCAGCGGCTTGATCGCCTCGGAGACGAAGGCCTGCAGCACATGGCTTTCGATCGGCAGGCGCAGCCCTGCCATGGCCGCCACGCGTGACGAGGAGCCCGCCACCGCCATGCCGACCTTGCCGGCGCCGATCTTGCCGCGCGACGTCTCGACGCCGGTCACCTTGCCGTTGGCGTCGCGCGTGAAGCCGGTCACTTCGCAATTCTGGATGATGTCGACGCCGAGCTCGCTCGCGGCGTGCGCATAGCCCCAGACCACGGCGTCGTGCCGTGCGGTGCCGCCGCGCCGCTGCAGCAGTCCGCCTTGCACGGGGAAGCGCGCATTGTCGAAATTCAGGAACGGCAGCATTTTCCTGAGCGCCGCCTGGTCGAGCAGTTCCGCATCGATGCCGTTGATGCGCATCGTGTTGCCGCGCCGGGCGAAAGCATCGCGCTGCGCGTCGGAGTGATAAAGGTTGAGCACGCCGCGCTGGCTGACCATCGCGTTGTAGTTGAGATCCTGCTCCATCCTCTCCCACAGCTTCATCGACAATTCGTAGAAGCCGGTGTTGCCCGGCAGCCCGTAGTTGGAGCGGATGATGGTCGTGTTGCGGCCGGCATTGCCGGAGCCGATCCACCCTTTTTCCAGCACCGCGACATTGCGGATGCCGAACTCGCTGGCGAGAAACCAGGCGGTGGCGAGACCGTGGCCGCCGCCGCCGATGATGATCACGTCATAGCGATCCTTGGGCGCTGCGTCGCGCCAGGTCGGCTTCCAATTCTTGTGGCCGGAAAGGGCGGCGCGGGCGAGCGAGAAGATCGAATATTTCATCAGTTCATTCCGAGGTCGCTCGCACCGCTAGAGCATGATGCCGAAAAGTGTGAAGCGGTTTTCGGACGACATCATGCTCCACTACAGGACGATCAGATATCCAGCGTGTGGTCGCGCTCCCACTGCGTGAAGTGCGAAGCATAGGAATTCCATTCCTGCTGCTTCAGCTTTAGATATGCCGACGAGAATTCCTCACCCAGCGCCGCCTTGAGCGATTTGTCCTTGTCGAACTCGCGCAGCGCGTCGAGCAAGTTGAGCGGCAGTTTCGGCGCATCCGTCACCGTGTGGCCGAACTGGTACATGTCGATGTCGTAGCGCTTGCCGGGGTCGGCCTTCGAGCGGATGCCGTCGAGGCCGGCGGCGATGATGACAGCCTGCAGCAAATACGGGTTAGCGGCGCCGTCCGGCAGGCGCAATTCGAAGCGGCCAGGCCCCGGCACGCGCACCATATGCGTGCGGTTGTTGCCGGTCCAGGTCACCGTGTTCGGCGCCCAGGTCGCGCCCGAAATGGTGCGCGGCGCGTTGATGCGCTTGTAGGAATTCACCGTCGGGTTGGTGATCGCGGCAAGCGCGGAGGCATGCTTCATGATGCCGCCGAGGAAGTTCCTGCCCTTGGCGGACAAGCCGAGCTCTTGCGAATTATCGGCAAAGACATTGGTCTTGCCGGTCTCGTCCCACACCGAGATGTGCGCATGGCAGCCATTGCCGGTCAGACCCTGGAAGGGCTTGGGCATGAACGTCGCGCGCAGGCCATGCTTTTCAGCGATCGACTTGACCATGAACTTGAAGAAGGAGTGCTTGTCGGCGGTCGCCAGCGCGTGATCGAAGGTCCAGTTCATCTCGAACTGGCCGTTGGCATCCTCATGGTCGTTCTGGTACGGGCCCCAGCCCAACGCCAGCATATGGTCGCAGATCTCGGCGATGACGTCGTAGCGCCGCATCACCGCCTGCTGGTCGTAGCAGGGTTTTGAGGCTGTATCGTATTCGTCGGAGATCGCCTTGCCATCGGGCGAGATCAGGAAGAACTCGGCCTCGACGCCGGTCTTGACATGCATGCCGTCGCGGGCGGCTTCGTCGATCAGCCGCTTCAGCGTGTTGCGCGGCGCCTGGTTCACCTCCTTGTCGTCCATGATGCAGTTGGCGGCTACCCAGGCGACGTCCTTCTTCCACGGCAGTTGGATGACCGAATCGGGGTCCGGCACGGCCAGCATGTCGGGATGCGCCGGCGTCAGGTCGAGCCATGTGGCGAAGCCGGCAAATCCTGCACCGTCCTTCTGCATGTCGGCGATCGCCTGCGCCGGGACCAGCTTGGCACGCTGCCCGCTGAACAGGTCGGTGTAGGAGATCATGAAATATTTGACGCCGTTCTCCTTGGCGAATGCGGCGAGATCGTTCCCCATTATGTAGTTCCTCGCTTATGTGTCTTGAAAGTTTGTCCTAGAAGCCGTTCTTCCCCGGTATCCAGTTGGTGCCGGCCAAAGGCACGCCGGCCATGGCGGCGGCTTCGATCGAGAGCGCGACGAGATCCTCGGGCTCGAGATTGTGCAGGCTGTTCTTGCCGCAGGCGCGGGCAATTGTCTGCGCTTCGAGCGTCATCACTTTGAGGTAATTCGCCAGCCGCCGTCCGGCCGCGATCGGGTCGACCCGTTTCATCAATTCGGGATCCTGCGTGGTGATGCCGGCCGGGTCGCGGCCTTCGTGCCAGTCGTCATAGGCGCCGGCCGTGGTGCCGAGCGCGCTGTACTCCGCCTCCCAGCGTGGATCGTTGTCGCCAAGCGCGACGAGCGCCGCCGTGCCGATCGACACGGCGTCGACGCCGAGCGCCAGCGCCTTGGCGACATCGGCGCCGTTGCGGATGCCACCGGAGACGATCAGCTGCACCTTGCGGTGCATGCCGAGGTCCTGCAGCGCCTGCACTGCCGGCCTGATGCAGGCAAGTGTCGGCTGACCGACATTCTCGATGAACACTTCCTGGGTGGCAGCGGTGCCGCCCTGCATGCCGTCGACCACGACGACATCGGCGCCGGCCTTCACCGCGAGCGCGGTGTCATAGTAGGGGCGCGCGCCGCCGACCTTGACGTAGATCGGCTTTTCCCAGTCGGTGATCTCGCGCAGCTCCAGGATTTTGATCTCGAGATCGTCCGGCCCGGTCCAGTCGGGATGGCGCGAGGCCGAGCGCTGGTCGATGCCCTTGGGCAGCGTGCGCATCTCGGCGACACGGTCGGAGATCTTCTGTCCGAGCAGCATGCCGCCGCCGCCGGGCTTGGCGCCCTGGCCAACGACCACTTCGATGGCGTCGGCGCGGCGCAGGTCGCGCGGATTCATGCCGTAGCGCGAGGGCAGATACTGATAGACCAGCGTCTTGGAATGCCCGCGTTCTTCCTCGGTCATGCCGCCGTCGCCGGTGGTGGTCGAGGTGCCGGAGAGCGTGGCGCCGCGTCCGAGCGCTTCCTTGGCCGGGCCGGAGAGCGATCCAAAGCTCATGCCGGCGATGGTGATCGGGATCTTCAGCTCGATCGGCTTCCTGGCATGGCGCGAGCCGAGCACCACCGATGTGTCGCAGCGCTCGCGATAGCCTTCGAGCGGATAGCGCGAGATCGAGGCACCGAGGAAAAGCAGGTCGTCGAAATGCGGCAGCTTGCGCTTGGCGCCGGCGCCGCGAATGTCATAGATGCCGGTCGCGGCCGCGCGGCGGATTTCTGAAAGCGTGTAGTCGTCGAAGGTCGCGGATTTGCGCGGCGTCGTCGGCGGGTTGCGGTAGGTCATCTTGCCTCAATACGCGTCGGCGTTATCGATGTTGAAATTGTAGAGTTTGCGGGCCGAGCCGTAGCGCTTGAACTCCGAGGCCTTGACGCCGGTCACGCCGGCCTTGTCGAGCAGGGCCTGCAGTAATTCGATATGCTCGGGCCGCATCTCCTTGGCGATGCAGTCGGCGCCGAGGCTCTCCACCTTGCCGCGCACGAAGAGCCGCGCCTCGTAGATGGAATCGCCCAGCGCGTCGCCGGCGTCTCCCAGCACCACAAGGTTGCCGGATTGCGCCATGAAGGCCGACATATGGCCGATATTGCCATGCACGACAATGTCGATGCCTTTCATCGAAATGCCGCAGCGCGACGAGGCGTTGCCCTCGATGACCAGCAAACCGCCGCGGCCGGTGGCGCCGGCATACTGGCTGGCGTCGCCCTTGATGACGATCGAGCCCGACATCATGTTCTCGCCGACGCCAGGGCCGGCCGAGCCATGCACGGTGATCGCGGCCCCATCATTCATGCCGGCGCAGTAATAGCCGACGCTGCCGCGCACATCGATGGTGATCGGTTGATCGACGCCGACGGCCACCGAATGGCTGCCCTTCGGATTGAGCACTTCCCAGGCGGTCTCGTTCGAGCCGGGTGTCAGCTTATGCAGCGCCTGGTTCAACTCGCGCAACGAATGTTGCGACAGGTCGAAAACCCTCGCATGGCTCTGCTCGCGCTCGGCCTTCGACATTGTGGTTGCCGGCATGGGCTCAATGCTCCCAGAAATAAACGGTTGCGGGCTCGGGCTCCCAGACCCGCGCATTGTCGATGCCGGGAAGCTTGGTCAGCGCGCGATATTCGGAGCCGAAGGCGACATACTGATCGGTCTCGGCCATCACGGCGGGCTTGCAGGCGATCGGATCGCGCACCACACCGAAGCCGTTCTTGGTGCCGACGACGAAGGTGAAGAAGCCGTCGAGGTCTGAGAGCGTGCCTTCCAGCGCCTCGCCGAGATTCTTGCCATGCGCCATCCGGTTGGAGAGATAGGCAGCCGCCACCTCGGTGTCGTTCTCGGTCTCGAAGGTCATGCCGTCGCGGATCAGCTCGCGGCGTACATTGTTGTGGTTGGAGAGCGAGCCGTTATGCACCAGGCACTGGTCCGCGCCGGTCGAGAACGGATGCGCGCCCATTGTCGTCACCGCCGATTCGGTAGCCATGCGGGTGTGGCCGATGCCATGCGTGCCAGTCATCGCGCGCACGTCGAAGCGATCGACGACGGCTTCGGGCAGGCCGACTTCCTTATAGATCTCCACCGCCTCGCCGGCGCCCATGATGCGGATGTCGGGCCGGAGCGTCTGCAGCGCCTCGCGGGCGGCGTCGACTTTGTCCGGCGTGGTCCTGATCACCGCATGCGTCGATTTCACGGCGACGCTCACCGGCGCGCTGATCGCCTTGGCGAGATCGGCGTCGAGGCCGCGGAAATCGCGATCGGGCTTGGGCGACTGCACGGTGATCTTGGCTTCATTGCCGGTGGCCGCGCCGTAGATAGCGATGCCGGCGCTGTCCGGTCCGCGGTCGCTGAGCGACACCAGCATCTCCGACAGCATGGCGCCGAGCTTCGGCTCCAGCGCCTTGTCCTTCAAGAAAAGTCCGACGATTCCGCACATGCCAGCCTCCAACGTTTTTTGGCTCTCAGATGATGTACCCAATGAGTAGGCCGAATTCAATTGGTATGAAAGAAATTTTCCTGTGGTTACATATTGGACGGCGCATTGCCCTCGGCACTATCGCCGTCCGGGCGCGCCTTGTGAACCCAGATGGCATGGCGGATGCGCGCAATCCGGTAGGCGTCGAGGATCGAGAAGGCATAGATCAGGAAGCCGCCGGCATGGCGGCCGATGAAGCTGGCGTCGGCCGGCGCCAGCTTCATCGTTATCCAGCCAAGGATCACCATGAAGAACAGGAACTGCAGGCCGCGCGCCGGCACGCCGAGCATGACATGGCCGCTTGCCGGCAAGACGATCGCGGCGCCGAGCACGAGATAGGGATTCGCGGGAGCAGGGGTGGCGGTTTCGTCGCTCATGCGGCCCGCTTTTCGCGCTGGTTGATGGCTTGGCGAAGCGTCGAGGCTGCCTCGAGCAGCCGTTCAATCAAGGCCGGATCGATCCCGGCATCGCCGAAGGCGGCCTGCCGGAACACGCCGTAGCGTGCGCGCTCGGCCTCGGCCAGCAGCCAGACGATGCGCACGCCCTTCGGCGTGATCAGCAATTCCTTGGCGCGCCCTTCTGCAAAGATGTCTGTATGCGCGGCGATCAGATCCTGCGGGAAGGCGACGCCTCTGCGGTCCGTCCTGAGCACCGCGTCGGCGGGAAAGCCGAGCACCTTCGGCAGCGTGTGCGGCAGATGGTCGAAATTGGAGAATGTCGTCGCCGAATTCGGCCGCATCATCATGTCGAAGACACCCGGCACCGCGACCGGCTCGGTGATCGAAACGCTGAGCCAGCGCGTCGGCAGCTTTCGTGTCGCCAGCGTGTCGACGATGGTGCGCAGCTGAACGCGCTGGCCGTTCCAGGAACCGGCCCAGGTGACGACGCCGGCCGTGCCGTCGGAAATGTCGGCGGCATCCGCAACGACGCTGCGGATGCTCGCCATATCGGCGGCCAAAGCCGCCTTCGCCCTGTTGCGGCCGGCACGCGCCAGCCAGGCAATATGGGCGGCGACGGCCAATGCGATCGCCCCGGCAAGCAGTACTGACGTCAGCTCCGACATTTCGATACGCCACGGCCCGCCGTGAACAGGCGGGCCTTTACTCCACTCAATAACCCTGCGGCTTCGGCCACGGCATGGAGAACTGATCGCCGCGCCGCACGAACTTGTAGCGGTAGAAGTGGAACCAAAGCGAGATCAGGAAATAGAACACCGTCATCGCGATCAACTGCGAGCCGAAGCCGAGGAAGATGGCGAAAAACGTCACCATGCACAGGCAGAACAGGACTATCGCCGGCAGCGGATGGAAAGGGTGTGTGTAGCCGCGACGAATCGAACCCAGTGGCCACTTCTTGCGGAACATCATGATGTTGATGCTCATGAAGGTGTATTGCAGCACGCCCGACAGGATCGAGAAGGTGATCGCCTGGTTGAGGTCGGCGATGAAGGCGAAGGCCAGCGCGATCGGCAGCAGGAACAGGATCGAGCGATAGGGCGTGCGGTATTTCGGATGCACCGCCGAGAACCAGCTAGGCAGATAGCGGTCGCGGCCGAGCGAGAACCAGGCGCGCGCCGCGTCGTTGATGCAGCCATTGGCCGAGGCAAGCGCTGCCAGCAGCGTCGCGATGAAGAGCAGGTTTTCCAGCAGCGGGCTGCCGGTCAGCTTGCCGGCGTCCCACAGCGGATAATAGGTGATGCCGAGATATTCCCAGGGCATCAGCGAGGCGCAGACATACCAGGTCATCGCCGCGGCGATCAGAAGCGTGATCATACCGGCCATGGTGCCGTAGGGCAGGGAACGCGCCGGCGAGCGCACTTCCTCGGCTGCCTGGGTGGTGCCCTCGATGCCGAGATAATACCAGATGCCGAACTGGAAGGCAGCGATGACGCCGATCCAGCCATAGGGCAGCGCGTTGCCGGGCGTGACCAGCTCGTTGAGCTTCAGCACCGCGCCTTGCGTCCACGGGCTGACGGAAAAGAACAGGATCACGATCGAGACATAGGCGATCGCGGTGATGACGAAATTGACGTTGAGCGTCATCAGCACGCCGCGATAATTGAGCCAGGCGAGCACCACGATGGTGGCGGCGATGAAGGAATTGTGCGTCAGCCCCTCGATGCCGGCCTTGGCGACGATCGTGTCGCCGAGCAGGATCGCGTCCGACACTTCGAGCATGGTGTAGGCAAACACCAGGAACAGCGCGACGTTGAAGGCCATCAGCGGCCCGACGATATGCTTGGCCTGCGCGTATTGGCCGCCGGCAGCGGCGACGGTGGACGTCACCTCCGAATCGATCATGGCGACCGAGGTGTAGAGCAGTCCAACCACCCAGCAGACGATCAGCGCGGCGAGCGCGCCGCCCTTGTCGGCGGAGAAATTCCAGCCGGTGAACTCGCCGACCAGCACGATGCCGACGCCGAGCGCCCACACATGCGCCGGGCCGAGCACCCGAAGCAGCGAGACCCTGTCGCCGTGGATTGTCGTCGTTTGTGCCGTTTCAACCGCAGCCGTCATATCAGTCCCCACTCAGATCCGGTGTTTTTCGGAAACGGCTTCAAGCTCACCTTCACGGGAAGACGTCAAAGTCTCCTCGGAATAGGTCGTGTCGACATTGAACCAGTCGTAGAGCATCCACGCCGCAAGCACGACCGAGATGCCCCAGCAAACGTAAGACAGTCCCATCCACATGATGCTTTCCCCGGTCTCTTGTCGTCAAAAGTCTCTTTGGTCGTCAAAAGCTTCTTTGTCGCCGAAGCCTATTTGTCGTCGAACTTCTCGTTGATGACGTCGCGATATTCCTTATCGGAGGCGCGGAACAGGAAGACGAAATAGGCGACCAGCACGATCGCCATGATAATCAGCGTCGGCCAGTCGATGATGTAGTGGAAGCGGTTCTGGATGATGTCGTGCGCCGTCTCCGGCGTGTAGCCGAGCTTCTCCCAGATCGAGGCCATGGTGGCGTTCTGGCCGAGCGCGTCCCAGGTCTTGGCGTCGAGCGGATCGATCGACTTCGCCGCACCGGCGAGGCCGAGCTTGAGCGGCAGCCAGAGCGCCACGAAGATAGCGACGACCACGACCGCGATGTCGAGGATCTGTCCGGCCTTGTTCTGCTCCGGCGGGATATAGCGGGCCATGGTTTCTCCCTTCAGGATTGACGGTTGCGGGCCGCGTCGGCGTTCTTGATGTCGAGCCCGTAGATGAAGTCCTTGTCTTCCTTGTAGTGGTTGAGCATGGCGAGGATCGCCGCGGTGTTGAAGATCAGCACCGCGGCGGCTGCAACCGCCACCACGAGCTTGATGCCGCTGTGCGGAATGTATGGCCATGTCATCAGGAGGACGAAGAGGATCGTCGCCCACAGGCAAACGATCAGGAGCACGGATCCGCGCACGTCGGAACGGTACAGCGCTTCGACGCGCTGCTGCAGGTCGGACATCGTTTTTTCCCCTTCTGGCGACGTCCGGCCCTGAAATGACCGGGCGTCCACTCTTTCAACAGAGTGAAATTTTTTTCATAAATTCTGCCCGATTCCCGAAATTGTCAAGCCGGATTTACGCATCGTAAACCGTTTGTCCCCGGGCAAGAAATTTGCCTGACAATGAAATTATTTGCTTCAAGGGGATTGCAGGGCTTCGCCGTTTGCGGTCAATATTCGACCAAGCTCCGCCACCAAGCAGGAGCAGGGAACAGCAACGGCTTAAATCGCACGGAGGACGATCGGATGACGGCATCCTGGAGATTCTCGACCCTGGCGGATCGCCATCGCGCGCTCGGCTCGAAACTCGAGGACTGGAGCGGCATGGGCACCGCCTGGACCTACGACAAGAATGCCGACGAGGAATATATCGCGATCCGCACCAAGGCCGGGCTGATGGACGTCTCCGGCCTGAAGAAGGTCCACATCACCGGGCCGCATGCCTCGCATCTGATCGACCTCGCCACGACGCGCGACGTGGAAAAGATCTATCCCGGCAAGTCGGCCTATGCCTGCATGCTGAACGAGGCCGGCAAATTCACCGACGACTGCATCCTCTACCGCATCAGCCCGAACTCGTGGATGGTCGTGCACGGCTCCGGCACCGGCCATGAGGAGCTGCAGCGGGCGGCGATGGGCCGCGATGTCTCGCTGCGCTTCGACGACAATCTGCACGACCTTTCGCTGCAAGGCCCGACCGCCGTTGATTACCTGGCCAAGCATGTGCCGGGCATCCGCGACCTCAACTATTTCCATCACATGCAGACGCAGCTCTTCGGCTTTCCGGTGATGATCTCGCGCACCGGCTACACCGGCGAGCGCGGCTACGAGATCTTCTGCCGCGGCCAGGATGCCGGCACGATCTGGGACAGGCTCCTCGAGGAGGGCAAAAGCGCCGGCATCATTCCCTGCCGCTTCACCACGCTCGACATGCTGCGCGTCGAGAGCTACCTGCTCTTCTACCCCTACGACAATTCCCAGAAATATCCGTTCGAGAACGAAGGTCCCGGCGACACGCTGTGGGAGCTTGGCCTCGACTTCACCGTCAGTCCCGGCAAGACCGGCTTCCGCGGCGCCGAGGAGCATTATCGGCTGAAGGGCAAGGAGCGCTTCAAGATCTATGGCGTGCTGCTCGACGGCAAGGAACCGGCGGACGAGGGCGCGCCCGTCTACCGCGACGGCAGACAAGTCGGCGTGGTAACCTGCGCCATGTATTCGCCGCTGGTCGAGAAATCGATGGGCATCGCCCGTCTCGACGTCGACTGCGCGGTCAAGGACACCAAGCTCGAGATTCGCAACAGGAGCGGGTCGATCAAGGCGACGGCGCAGCCCTTGCCGTTCGATGATCCGAAGAAGACCAAGCGCACCGCCAAGGGTTGAGGCATCATCAGCGGGGAGGGGTTTCGAGGCACTAGAGCATGATCCCGAAAAGTGGGAACCGGTCTTTGGAAAAGATCATGCTCCAACAAGGGGTTAGATCAGGGTTGCATTTCAACGAAACGTCATCCTGATCTAAGAAAGAATGGCAGCCAAGACGATCATCAGCCGGCCCATTTACGGAACGCTGTCGCCGCAGCCCGGCAAGCACCATCTCTTCATCGCCGACGCGGAAGGCGCGCTGGCGATTACCGACATGGCCGGCAAGGCGCCGCCCGGCTTTTTCGACGGCGCGGAAATCGTCTTCATTCCGGGACCCGAGGGCAAGCACGCGGTGGCTCTCGAAGCGCTGAAGCCCGCGCAACTCCATATTGCGCCTTCTTTCGCCAGCCTCTTGCCGCGGCTCAAGCATACGCTGACCAACGCCCATATGGGGCTGCGCCTTTATCTTGCCGGCACCGAAGGCCTGATCGGCCAGGCGATGCAAGTGGCGCTCGAAGCCGGCATCGACAACACTTCCATTGAGACCGAGCATCGCGGCTCGCTGGCGCGCCGCGTGCAATGCGTGCACTGCAAGGGCATCACCGAGAATGTGACGACGCAGCCGGCCACCTGCTCGCATTGCGGCCTGCTGCTTTTGGTGCGCGATCACTATTCGCGGCGCCTCGCCGCCTTCCAGGGCGTGTGCATCAACGCCGAGGATCGCTCCGAGAGTCCTCCGATCGAGGAGGCCTTCCCATGAGCACCGGCACCACCAAGCTCGACGTCGTCGTCAGCGACGTCGTTCCCGTCAACGATCTCGTGACCCGCTTCCATTTCCGCCGTCGCGACGGCGAGCTGCTGCCGACCTTTTCCGGCGGCGCCCATGTCGTGGTCGAGATGCGCGACGGCGACCGCACCAGACTCAATCCCTATTCGCTGATGGGCTCGCCGCTCGACACGCGCGAATACACAATCTCGGTGCGCCGAGACGATGCCGGCCGCGGCGGCTCGCTGTTCATGCACCGGCAGGTCAAGCCCGGCCTGGAGATGGTGATCAGCTATCCGGTCAATCTGTTCTCGCTGGATCTCAGGGCGAAGAAGCACCTGATGCTGGCCGGCGGCATCGGCATCACGCCTTTCATGGCGCAGACGTCGCAGCTGGCAGGCGTCGGCGGCAATTTCGAATTGCATTACACCTGCCGCACGGCTTCGCTCGGCACCTATGCCGATGTCTTGCAGCAGCGCTATGGCAACCGGGTCAGGCTCTACCACGACGACCGCGAGGAGCGCATCGACCTCGAGCGGCTCTTGTCCTCGCAGCCGCTCGGCACGCATCTCTATGTCTGCGGGCCGGCCGGCATGATCAATTGGGTGCGCGACCGCGCGGCTAGCCTCGGATGGCCGCCGGAAACCGTGCATTTCGAGCATTTCGCGGCGCCCCAGCCCGGCGCGCCGTTCGACGTGACCTTGGCCGTCAGCGGCAAGACGATCCGCGTCGGCGAGCAGCAGAGCCTGCTCGAGGCGATCGAAGCCGCCGGCGTCGACCCGCCTTATCTCTGCCGCGGCGGCGTTTGCGGCCAGTGCGAGACCAATGTGATCTCCTCCGACGGCAAGTTCATCCACAACGACCACTGGCTGAGCGAGGAAGACCACCGTTCCGGCTGCAAGATCATGCCTTGCGTCTCGCGCTTCGAGGGCAAGTCGCTGGTCCTGGAAAGATAGGAGGCGTCAATGGGCATCACCTTTCGCAAGGAAACGTTTCGCGACGACTACACCTTCAGGAATAGTCCGGAGCACATCCGGCGCTTTCCCTTCCCGTTCAACGAAGACTCCTACATGTACGCGGTCAACATCGAGCCGCATGTGGTCGGGCCGAAAGGCAGCGTGCTCGAGAACCTGATCGACGTCGACGAGCACTATGTCGCCGAGATGCAAGATCGCGCGCTGGTGCTGGCCGAGGATCCGCTGCGCTGCCAGTCGCTGCCGCATATGACGCTTGCCGGCTGGGACCTGCTCGAGCTTCTGATGGAGCAGCAGGCGCTCGGCTATCCCGAGCATTTCACACTGGAGCGAAGTGGCGATCGCTGGCGCTGGATCAACGGGCCGCTCGGCATCGACGACACCTTCACCTTCGGCGACACCTCGACGCTGCCCTACGGGCCGATGGAGTACATCACCCGCCAGAGCCAGGGCGATTTCTGCATCCTCGACCAGCGCGACGGCAATCTGTGGATGGATGCCGGCATGGTCACCACCCAGGCCGACTGGTCGCTCGACTTCGACATCGGCATGAATTTCTTCGAATGGCATGCGCCGGTGCCGCTGGCGCATGAGAAGGGCATTTTCACCCGCGCGCTGAAATTCCTCACCAACATCCAGCAGGGCAAGCCGGCACGGCGCCTCAACTGGACGATGACCATCAATCCGCGCCTCGACACCAGCCCCGAGAACTATCACAAATGGGGCCCGGACCGCGCCACGGTCACGCCGGAGAATGTCGGCCAGAAGGTGCATTTGCGGGTGGAGCTGCAAAGCTTCTGGCGGCTGCCGCGTTCCAACGCCATTGTCTTCCCGATCCGCTGCTACCTGATCAAGATGGACGAGCTGGTCACGCAGCCGAAATGGGCGCGCCGCCTGCACCGCGTCATCCGCGACCTGCCGGAAGAGCTCGCCGCCTATAAGGGTTTGACGCGATATAGGCCGACGCTGGTGGAGTGGCTGTCCGGGCTCGACGACGGCAGCCCGACTTCACCAGGATTCGGGCCGGATTGAAGACTTGGGTTCCTCGCCCCGCAAAGCGGGGGAGAGGTGTCCGCGAAGCCGACGGAGAGGGGGCCTTCGTAGGGCGCTCCCCTTCTCCGTCTCGGCTTCGCCGAGCCCACCTCTCCCCACTTTCGTGGGGCGAGGAACCAAGCCACTCACCCGGCGCTGTTTTGCGGGTAGCAGATAATCGACAGATACCGCATCGGCAGCCGCGTCAGCTCTTCCGGGCCGTGCGGCGCATCGGCGTCGAAGAACAGGCTGTCGCCCGGCTTCATCGGATAGAGGTTGTTGCCGTGCCGGTAAACGACCTCGCCCTCGAGCATGTAGAGGAACTCCATACCCGCATGCTGGAAGGTGGGGAACACGTCCGAATTCTCGGTCAGCGTGATGAGATAAGGCTCGACGACGACGCCGCTGGTGTTGGCGCCGATATGGCCGAGCAGGTTGTATTGATGGCCGGCGCGGGTGCCGCGGCGCTCGACATCGACGCCTTCGCCGGCCTTGACGAAGACGGCGCTGTGCTCTTCCTCGAAGCGCCGGAAGAAGGCGGTCACCGGAACGCCCAGCGCTCGCGACAGCGCCTGCAATGTGGTCAGCGACGGCGAGGTGATGCCGTTCTCGATCTTCGACAGCATGCCGAGCGAAATGTCGGTGGCAGTGGCGAGATCGGCGACGGTGATGCCGAGCTTCTTGCGGAACGCGCGCACCTCATGGCCGATCGCCACTTCCAGCACTTTCTCGCGCGTGTCGCGGATGGCGTGCGGATTCTGCGTCAGCGGCGTGCGGATCGTGCGGCCGTCGGCCGAAACGCGCTTCGGCGGCGCCTTGCCCTTCGCTGCCGCATCGGCGGACTTGGTACCAGACTTCTTGTTCGCCATGTCGCCCCCGACTCTCGCGGATTTATTTCACTCAAGGTGAACATATTCGGTGGCGATACAAGAGCGCAACCGCGACGCAAGCCGCTGGATGTTTGCAGGGCGCGCCTGCTTCAACGCGACGCCGCCGCCTTCGCGCAGAAAAACCGTTTCACGCAAACGCCGTCGCCGCAGATGTTTGTTGACAGCACCAAAGACCCAATTACTGTCACTGTCAGTGAAATTTGTTTCGTGAGGGCAATTCCAGGAAAAGTGTCGAACGCTTTTCCGTCCGGAATTGCGTCAAGAAAAAAGTCGAAATCAAAAAGAGGAGGCCCGCAATGAAATCTCGTGTCGCCGTCATCGGAGCCGGACCGTCGGGCCTGGCCCAGTTGAGGGCCTTCAAGTCGGCCGCCGACAAGGGCGCCGAGATCCCGGAAATCGTCTGCTTCGAGAAGCAGAGCGACTGGGGCGGCCTGTGGAACTACACCTGGCGTACCGGCCTCGATGAGCATGGCGATCCGGTGCACGGCTCGATGTACCGCTATCTCTGGTCGAACGGCCCGAAGGAATGCCTCGAATTCGCCGACTACACCTTCGAGGAACATTTCGGCCGGCCGATCGCTTCCTATCCGCCGCGCGCCGTGCTGTGGGATTACATCAAGGGCCGCGTCGAGAAATCCGGCCTGCGCGAATGGGTGCGCTTCAACAGCCCGGTGCGCATGGTGACCTATTCCGACGAGACGAAGAAATTCACCGTCGCCGCGCATGATCGCACCAACGACGTGACCTATTCGGAGGAATTCGACAACGTCGTCGTCGCGTCCGGCCATTTCTCGGTGCCCAACGTGCCTTTCTTCGAAGGCTTCCCCACCTTCAACGGCCGCATCCTGCACAGCCATGATTTCCGCGACGCGATGGAGTTCAAGGGCAAGGACATCTTGATCATCGGCCGCTCCTATTCGGCCGAGGATATCGGTTCGCAATGCTACAAATACGGCGCCAAATCGATCACCTCCAGCTACCGTTCCAAGCCTATGGGCTTCAAATGGCCGGAGAACTGGAAGGAAGTGCCGCTGCTGCAGAAGGTCGTCGGCAAGACGGCGCATTTCAAGGACGGCACGACCAAGGATGTCGATGCCATTATCCTGTGCACCGGCTACCTGCATTCCTTCCCCTTCCTCACCGACGACCTCAAGCTCAAGACCGCCAACCGCATGTGGCCGCTCGATCTCTATGAAGGCGTGGTCTGGGAGAAGAACCCGAAGCTTTTCTACATCGGCATGCAGGACCAGTTCTACACTTTCAATATGTTCGACGCGCAGGCCTGGTATGCGCGCGACGTGATGCTTGGCCGCATCAAGCTGCCGTCCGCCGAGGCGATGGCCGAGCACAGCGCCAAGTGGCGTGCGCGCGAAGAGACCCTCGAGGACGCCGAGCAGATGATCTGGTTCCAGGGCGACTACACCAAGGAGCTGATGGATCAGACCGACTATCCGGGCTTCGACGTCGAGGCGGTCAACCGCACCTTCATGGAGTGGGAGCACCACAAGATGGAAAACATCATGACCTTCCGCGACAATGCCTATCGCTCGCTGATGACCGGCACCATGGCGCCGTTGCACCACACGCCATGGCTCCAGGCGCTGGACGATTCGATGGAGAGCTATCTCGAGGTGAAGGGCATGGCGGCGGAGTAGTACGGCATGCTTTTGCCAACGTTCCAGTCGTGAAATCAACAAGGTGTGGGGTGTCCCGCGGGACACCCATCGGTCACCAGCAGACGTAGCCGCCGTCGACGATCAGGTCGAGGCCGGTCACGAAACTGGATGCGCGGCTGGCCAGGAACACGGCCGGTCCGACCATTTCCTCCGGCGCTGCCATGCGGCCCATCGGCGTGTCGCGTTTGAACACCTTCACTTCTTCCGCGACCTCCGGCCGTTTGTTCATCGGTGTCAGCGTGTAGCCCGGACTGATGACATTGACGCGCAGGCCGCGATCAGCCCACTCCATGGCGAGGCTCTTCGACATATGGATGACGGCAGCCTTGGAGGAGTTGTAATGCGCCTGCGTCAGCCCCCGGTTGACGATGGTTCCAGACATCGAGGCGATGTTGATGATGGAGCCCGTGCGCCGAGGCAGCATCACGCGTGCCTCTGTCTGGCAGGACAAAAATACGCCTGCGACATTGACCTCGTGCACCTTGCGCCATTTTTCCAGCGACATGGTCTCAGCCGCTTCCGAGCCGGCAATGCCGGCATTGTTGACGGCGACAGTCAGCGCGCCGAGTTCGGCTTCGACCCGGCCGATCGCCATGGCCAGGTCGGCCTCGGATGTCACACTGCCCGTCAGCAGCAGCGCCTTGCGGCCGAGCGCTCTGACCTTCTCGGCCGTCTGCTCGAGTCCGCCGTTCGAGGCATGACCGAAGCAGGCGACATCGGCGCCGGCTTCCGCAAGCCCGATGGCGATCGCCTGGCCAATGCCGCTGCCGGCGCCCGTCACCAACGCCACACCGCCGTCCAGTTTGAAAAGATCCATCGCACCCTCCCTGACTGCAGGAAGCTATGCGCTGAATGGGGCCTCGATCAAGCGGCCCTCATTGGGCGGGGGTCCTCGAAGCTCAGAAATACCCGTCCGACGCCGCCGTCGCTTCCTTGGGGATCTCGACGCCGTCGACCAGGATCTTGTCGACCAGCTCGTGATGGAAGCACACGAGCCCCTTGATCCGCTCGGCCTCGTGTACCGGCTCGGGGTAATACCAGACCAGGTTCTCGTGTCGCTTCTTGGGCGTCGTCACATGATAGTAGTTGGAGATGCCCTTATAGGGGCAGCGCGAGATGTAGCGGCTGGGCGCGAACATATCGAGCCGCGTGTCGGAGATCGGCAGGTAGTGGCGCACCGGATGGCCGGTCTCGAACAGGAACACGCCGCGCCGTGAATCGGCCACCTGCTCTCCGTCGAGGATCACCTGCACGCGCCGCGAGGAGGGCAGGCAGTCGACACGGCGGAACGGGTCGCGGGCGTGGACGAAGATCTCTTCGTCCTCTTCATACCAATGGGTCATCTTCGGCCAATAGAAGGAGATGTAGTCGGCGATCGGCGGGCAGCCCTTGACCGGATCGAGGTAGCGCCAGGCGCCATCCTCGACCAGCGTGATGCCGGTGTTGAGCGAGTAATGCGTGGCGACCCCCTTGAACGGGTCTTCCGTCGTCGTCCGGCTCGGCAGCAGGAACTCTTCGCGCACGTCGCTCATCGGGAAGTAATAGACCGGCAGATGGTCGCTTTCCTGGAACACCAGCGCCTTGGTGGTATCGGCGACGATCATCGGCCCGACCTGCACCCTGATCCGTTTGGGCGAGGGCATGGTGAAGGCGACATAGCCCGGTTCGAACTCGTATTGCACGATATTGTCGAGCACCGGGAAATGCGGCCCGCGGCCGCGAAGATGGGGCTTGCGAATGGTCGTCGTCCTCTTCTCGTCGTTTGCCGCCGGATTCTTGCGCGCAGTCATGGTCACGACGTCACCGATACACGATCGAGCAGCAGCCCGGCGGCGATCAGCGGCAGGCCGCTGACATTCTTGCGCACCGGCACCAGAAGGTCCGGAAAATAGCTGAAGATCACCGGCGTCTCGTCGAGCAGCAGCTTCTGGATATCGGAGGCGGCCTTGCGCTGGGCATCGAGGTCGAGCGCCTTGAGATAGCTGTTGACCATCCCGTCATAGGTCGCGTTCTTGAAATGCGCCGCGTTCCACGGACCGTCGCTCACCAGCGGGCTTTTCAGGAATACGTTCGGCACGCTGCGATGCGCGTAATCGGTGATGCCGAGCGGGCTGTCCAGCCAGTCCGACTGGCCGAACACCGCCTTGCCGTAATACTTGTCCTGGTCCTCGATGTTGAGCGAGATGCGGGCGCCGATCTCCTTGGCGAAGTTCTGGAACAACTGCGCATAGCCCGGGACGTCGGAATAGCGCAGCGTTGTCAGTGTCATGTCGAAGCCGTTCGCGAGGCCCGCCGCCTCCATCAATTGCTTGGCCTTGGCGATGTCCTGCCTGCGCTGCGGCACCGACTTGTCCGTGGCCGGGAAGGCAGGCGCGAACGGGCTGTCATTGCCGGTCGCCGCCATGCCGCGGCAGAGCCCGTCGACCAGTTGGGAACGGTCTATGCACAAGGCCAGCGCCTGGCGCACGCGCTTGTCGGTGAAGGGCGCCATGTCGCAGCGCATGTGGAGCTGCCGATGCGCCGTCGAAGCGACGCGCAGCACCGTGATGTCGGGGTTGCCGAGCACCACCTGGCTGACGTCGAGCGGAATGGCGTCGAGCACGTCGACCTCACCCGCCTGCAGCGCCAGGATGCGCGGCTGCACGTCGGCATAGAACTTGAACTCGAGCCGGTCGGGCAGGGCTCTCTCGCCCCAGTAATCGGGATTGCGCACAAAGCTCGCGCCGACCTTCGGCGTATAGCTTTCGAGCCGGAATGGCCCGGTGCCTTCGAACGTCTTCTCGTAGTCGTCCTTGTAGCTCGCCGGCAGGATGACGGCGTTGTAATTGTCGATCGACACCGAATACGGGAAGCTGCCGTTCGGCGCGTCGAGATGAAATTCGACGGTGTGGTCGTCGACCTTGCGCGTCCCGCCCTTCGACAGCAGGCCCTTGAACACCGACAGCGCATTGGACGTGCCGTTCGGATCGGCGAGCCGGTCGAAGGTCGCCACCACGTCGTCGGCCTTGAAATCCTCGCCATTGTGGAATTTCACGCCCTTGCGCAGCTTGAAGGTCCAGACGCTGCCGTCCGCATTGGGCACAACCGCAAAGCGATATTTTTTGATTGCAGCCATCGGAATTTTCGATGGGACCGCGGAAAGGCTGGAGCCATGGACACCGAGAATCTGCGCAGTTTCCTGGAGGTCGCGGCACATGGCAGCTTCACCGTCGCGGCCCATCGGCTGAACCTCGCCCAATCGACCGTCAGCGCCCGCATTCGCGGACTTGAGGAGCAACTGGGCCGCAAGCTGTTCATCCGCGACAGCGACGGCGTCACGCTGACGCCGGCCGGCCGGCAGTTCCTGCCGCATGCCTCGACCATCACCCGCACCTGGGAGCAGTCGCGCCAGGACATCGCCGTTCCCGATGGCTACGACGCCTTGCTGAGGCTCACCGCGCCCGCCTATCTCTGGGACAGCATCACCTCGCCCTGGATCGACTGGATGCGCGCGAAGCGGCCGAATGTGGCGCTCAGGCTGGAAGGCAGTTTCCCGGATCTGGCGGTTGACCAGATCGCCGAAGGCCTGCTCGACATCTGCATCCTCTATCTGCCCAAACCGCATCCGGGCATCGTCTACGAGACTCTAGCCGTTGACCAGGTCGTGCTCGTTCAGCACGCCAAGCAACCCGGGTCGTGGACCGACAATTACATCCTGATGGATTGGGGGCTGGAATTCCGCGTCGAGCATGACCGCGCCTTTGCCGGCATGGTGAAGCCGGCGATCTCGGCCGGGCTCGTGTTCATCGGCTTGCAGCACGTCCTGTCGCGGAAGGCGGCAGCCTATCTGCCGCTGAGCGCGGTCAGCACCCATATCGAGCGCGGCGAGCTGAGGCGCGTGGAGGACACGCCGGTGTTCCAGCGCCCGATCTATCTTGCCTATCCGGAGAACCCGGCATCTTCCGATGCGCTCGACGTTGCTTTGAGAGGGCTGCGTATGCTCGCTCGAAACCTATCCAGCGATCAGGCTTTCGCGGAAAGCGACCGCGCCTTCAGTATGGCGGGCGCGGCAGCGTTCTGATCACGCCGGCTCCACCGCCTTTGGTTTTTGCAGCCTTGCCAGTTCCGCATAGGGAATATGGCAGCGGATCGTGTGACCTGGCTGGGCTTCGGTGAGGTCAGGCTCCTGCGTCTCGCAGATGGCGCCGATCTTGCGTGGGCAGCGCGTGTGGAAGACGCAGCCCGTCGGCGGGTTGGCCGCGCTTGGGATCTCGCCGTCGAGGCGGATGCGCGAGTTCTCCGTCCGGTCGAGTTTTGGAACCGCCGACAACAATGCTTCCGTATAGGGATGATGCGGGCCGGAAAAGACCGCCTCGGATGGCCCGAACTCCATGATGCGGCCGAGATAAAGCACAGCGATCTTGTCGGACAGGTAACGCACCACGCCGAGGTCGTGCGAGATGAAAATGTAGCTGACATCCTGCTTCGATTGCAGGTCGGCGAGCAGGTTGAGGATCGCCGCCTGCACCGAGACGTCGAGCGCCGAGGTCGGCTCGTCGCACACGACGATGCGCGGATCGCCGGCAAAGGCACGCGCGATCGCCACGCGCTGCTTCAGTCCGCCCGAGAGCTGGCGCGGCTTGACCGCGAGATGGCGGTCGGTGAGGCGCACCGAGCGGACGAGCTCTTCGAGCCGTGTGTCCAGCGTCTTGCCGGTGAGCCCGCCCAGCCGCTTCAAGGCGCGGCTGAGGATATGCCGGATCGAATGCGAGCGGTTGAGCGCCGAGTCCGGGTTCTGGAAGACGATCTGCACCGCCTTGACCTGGTCTTCCGAGCGGCTGGCGAGCCGTGGCGCGAGCTTCTTGCCTTCGAGCTCGATCGAGCCGCCGTCGTCGGGCGCAACGAGGCCAAGCAGCAGCCTGGCGAAGGTCGTCTTGCCGCTGCCGGATTCGCCGACCAGCCCGAGCGTCTCGCCGGGCTTGAGGCTCACGGAGACGTCCTTCACCGCCCGCAGCGGACGACCGTGGCTGGCATAAGTTTTGTTCAGCCCTTCGACCTGCAGCACCGGCGGCGTCTGCTTTGGCTGGGCGGCAGCGATTTCTGCTGGCGTGGCGCGCGGCAGCGACTGCGCGTTGTCGTGATAGTGGCAGCGCGACAGACGGCCGTCGCCCAGCTCGTAGAGCGGCGGCGGCTCGGCGCGGCAGCGTTCGGTGGCGAGCGCGCAGCGGTCCGCGAAGGCGCAGCCGACGATATTGGCGCCGATGCCGGGCAGGAAGCCGGGGATGGTGTCGAGCCGGCCCTGGTCCTTGCGCTGGCCGCCGCGCGGCAGGCAGCGCAGCAACGCGACCGTGTAAGGATGGCGCGGATCGTTGAACACGTCCCTGGTCGAGCCTTCCTCGACCAGCATGCCGGCATAGAGCACGCCGACGCGGTCGCACATATTGGCGACGACGGCGAGGTTGTGGCTGATGAACAAGATCGAGGCCGACAGCTCTCTTCTCAACTGCCCGATCAGGTCGAGCACCTCGGCTTCGACGGTGGCGTCGAGGCCGGTGGTCGGCTCGTCGAGGATCAGCATCGAGGGGTCGTTGGCCAAGGCCATGGCGATCGCCACGCGCTGCTGCATCCCGCCGGAGAGCTGGTGCGGATAGCGCTGCATGACGCTCGCCGGGTCGGAGATACGCACCCGGTTCAGCATGGCGAGCGCCTTGTCTTCCGCTGCCTGTCCGGTGATGCCGGCAAGCTCGAAAATCTCGGTCAGCTGACGGCCGATGCGCAGCGACGGGTTCAGCGCCTTGCCGGGGTCCTGATAGACCATGGACACGCTGTCGGCCCGCGCCCGCCTGAGCGCTTCGGCGTCTAGCTTCATCACATCCTTGCCGTCGAGCGCGATCGAGCCGCCGGTGATCGAGCCGTTGCGCGGCAGATAGCGCACCACCGAGAGCGCGACCGTCGACTTGCCGCAGCCGGATTCGCCGACCAGTCCATAGGCCTCGCCGGCCTTGATGGTGAGGTTGACATTGCGCAGCACCGCGCGGTTGCGGCGGCCGACGCGATAGGCGACCGAAAGGTCTTTCAGCTCAAGTGCGTTCTTGTCAGTCATTGAACGCTCCATGCACGCCGTCGGCCACCAGGTTGACGCCGATCACCAGCGAGGCGATGGCCAGGGCATCGAACAGCACCGTCCACCAGAAGCCGCCGCCGATCATGCCGTAATTGGAGGAGATCGACAGGCCCCAGTCGGGCGAGGGCGGCTGGATGCCGAAGCCCATGAAGGACAGCGTGGCGACGGCGAAGATGGCATAGCCGAGGCGTACCGTCGTCTCGACCAGGATAGGCGGGATGACGTTGGGCAGTATCTCGACGAACATCGTGTGCAGCGCGCCTTCGTGGCGAAGCTTGGCCGCCGAGACATAGTCGAGCTCGCGTTCAGCCAGCACCGCCGAGCGTACTGTCCTGGCGATGATCGGCGCGAAGCTCAGGCCGATGACGACGATGACGGTGATCTTCGAGGTGCCGAGCGCGACAATGGCGAGCAGCGCGATGATCACCACCGGGATCGCCATGAAGGCTTCGAGCACACGGCTGATGATGTCGTCGACGATCCCGCGGAAATAGCCGATGACGAGGCCAAGCGCCGTACCTGCAATGGTGGCAAGAATGGTTGCCAGTGGCGCCACGGTGAGGATGTCGCGCGAGCCGACGATGACGCGCGAGAAGACGTCGCGGCCGAGCTGGTCGGTGCCGAACCAGTGATCGGCCGCAGGCGGCGTCAGCGCGTTGATGATGTCGCTTGCCAGCGGATCGTAGGGAACGAAGTGCTGGCCGAACAGGGCACAAACGATCCAGAAGACGACGATCGCAAGCCCGGTGAGGAAAGTGCCGGACCTGGAGAGCGAATGCAGCACCTCGCCCCAGGGGCTGCGCTGTGCGGTGTCGGGCGTCGGCAGCCTGACGGGGGCGTCTGTCGCGCTCATTGCTCTGCTCCCAGCCGGATGCGCGGATTGAGCACGGAATAGAGGAAATCGGCGATAAGCGTGGCCACCGCATAGACGATGCCGATGGTGAGAATGCCGGCTTCGAGCATCGGAAAATCCTTGCCGCGCGCGGCGGTGAAGATCAGCGAGCCGATGCCCTGGTAGCGGAACAGCGTCTCGATCACGACCAGCCCGCCGATGAGATAGCCGGTCTGGGTGGCGATCACGGTGATGGTCGGCAACAGTGCGTTGCGCAGCACATGGCGCCAGATCACCGTGCGCCAGGGCAGGCCCTTCAAAACGGCAGTGCGCGTATAGTCGGAATCGAGCGCCTCGATCATGCCGGAACGCGCCATGCGCGCGATATAGCCGAACAGCACCAGGAACAGCGGCAGCGAGGGCAGGATTAGGTAATAGAGCTGGGTGAAGACGCCGGCGCCCTTCGGCCAGGCGGCGGCGATCGGCAGCCAGCGCAGCCACACCCCGAAAATGAGGATCAGGATGATGCCGGTGACGAATTCCGGCAGCACCGTGACCGACAGGCCGCCGAGACTGATGATGCGGTCGAGCGGCCGGTTGAAATTGAGCGCGGCCATCACGCCGCCGACGATGCCGATCGGCACCACCAGCACGAAGGCGACCAGCGCCAGCTTCATCGAATTGCCCAAGGCATCGATGACGAAGGGGGCCACCGGCGCGCGGAACACATAGGACGTGCCCATGTCACCGTGGAGAAAATTCCAGATCCAGCTTCCGTATTGAACGAGCAGCGGCCGGTCGACTCCCAGCGAATGGTTGAGCGCGTCGACCGCGCGCTGGTCGGCGAATGGACCCAGAATGGCCCGTCCGACATTGCCCGGCAGCACCTGGCCGCCGAGGAACACCATGACGCTGAGCAAAAACAGCGTGACGAGCGACAGAGCCAGGCGCCGGGCGAGGAAGGAAAGGATGGCGAATACTCCTGTTGGAGCCGGCCCTCGGAAAAGAGCCGGCTGTTTGGAGGATTGTTCTTCTCCGCCTAGGCCTTCGACGCTTTCTCGAGGAACAGCTGCGACATGGCGGTGGGCTGCACGCCCGTCACGCCCTTCGCCGTCGCCGTCAGGTAATCGTAGAAATAGCCGAAGATCACCGGCGTTTCCTCGAGCAGCAGCTTCTGGATCTTGCCGGCGGTGGCCTTCTGCGCCTCGAGGTCGAGGGCCGCGATATAGCTCGCCGCCATCTGGTCGTAGTCCTTGTTCTTGAAGTGGGCGGCATTCCAGGTGCCGTCGCTCTTCAAAGGCGCCGCGAGATAGACATTGGGCACGCCGCGGTGGCCGTAGTCGGTGATGCCCATCGCCGAATCCAGCCAATTCGACTTGCCGAACACCGCATCGCCGTAATAGGCGCTCTGGTCGAGGATGTTGAGCTCGAGCTCGATGCCGATTTCCTTGACCCAGTTCTGGATGAGCTGCGCGTATTCCGGGATTTCCAGATAGCGCTCGGTGGTGAGCGTCATCTTGAAGCCCTTGCCGGCGCCCGCCGCTTCCATCAGTTGCTTGGCCTGGGCGATGTCTTGCTTGCGCTGCGGCACGCTGGTGTCCGTCGAAGGGTAGACTGGGGCGAACGGGCTGTCGTTGCCGAGTGCCGAACGCCCCTTCATCAGCCCGGCGGCGAGTTTCTCGCGGTCGAGGCAGAGCGCGATGGCGCGGCGCACGCGGGCGTCCTTGGTCGGGCCTTCGTCGCAATGCATATGCAGCTGCTGATGCGCGGACGACTTCAGGCTGATGACGTCGACGTTCGGATCATTGAGCACGGCGACGCCCGCCAGCACCGGCATCTGGTTGATGATGTCGATCTGGCCGCCCTGCAGCGCCAGGATCTGCGGCTGGATGTCGGTGAAGAAGGTGAATTCGGTGCGGTCCGGCAAGGCCTTGTCGCCCCAGTAGTCGTCGTTGCGCACGAAAGAGGCGCCGACCTTGGGCGTGTATTTCTCGAGCTTGAACGGTCCGGTGCCGTCGAAGCTCTGTTCGTAGCCGCCCTTGTAGCTCGCCGGGATGATGACGGCGTTGTAGTTGTCCGACGAGACCATGTAGGGGAAGTTGCCGTTCGGCGCATCGAGATGGAATTCGACCGTATAGTCGTCGACCTTCTTGGTCGCGCCCTTCTGCAGGATGCCGGTGAACACCGATAGCGCGTTGGACGAATTGGCGGGGTCTGCGAGCCGGTCGATGCTGGCGACCACGTCTTCGGCCTTCATCTCGCCGCCAGAATGGAATTTCACGCCCTTGCGCAACTTGAAGGTCCACACAGTGCCGTCGGCATTCGGCTTCCAGCTCTCGGCCAGCGCCGGCTTCAAAACGAGGTCCGGACCGTCGACGCAAAGGAACTCGGCCACCTGCTGCATGATCAAAAGGCCGCCGGCGTCGGCGATGGTGACCGGGTCGATCGCCGCGGCCGGCACGCTGCTGCCGACGCGGATGGTGGCGCCGGGCGCGCCGGCGGCACGAGCGAGCGAGGGCGCCGCGCCGAAGCCGGCCGCCATGCCGATGCGGCCGAGCAGCGGCAGCGACAGGCCGAGCAGGCTGCCGTGGCGCACGAATTCGCGGCGGCTGATGCGGCCGTCGATCAGGCCGTCGATCAGGTGGTTTTCGAGCGGCGTGCGGCTACGCCGGAGGAGATCGAGAATGCGATGGTTCTTGCTCATGGGTCTAAGCCCTTTCCCCATTTGTTGTGGTTGGCGAGTGCATTCAATTTGCGGGTTCCGTGAAGTTCTCCTGTTCCCGGCACCCATAAATATCCGTCGACGGACTGTAGCATGCGGTTCCGACCGGTCCATCCGCTCGTCGGGACGGAAAAGTCAGATTTTCTTGATGAATTGTCTGTCGGCCGGGCGACTTGTGGCCGCCTTTTTCCAGATAAGTCCTGCTAGATTTTCGACATCCTCCTAATTCAGCGGCAGTCTGCGGTAGGTCCCGGGTTTTTCCGGATCGTGATACTTGTTGCAGAGGCCGTTTTCGACGAAGTCGCGATGGCAGGCGGCAAGCCTCTCCTGCGACAGCGTGATCCCGAGACCATAGCCTTCGGGTACCGGCACGGTGTTGTTCTTCGGCGCGAACGGGCCTTCCTCGATGATGTCCATCGGCCAGCTGACGCAGTCGGCGAGAAGCCGTCGAGCTCGCCGAAGACCCAGATATAAGGCGTCTTCAGCCGGTAGTTGATCGGTGTCGCCTTGACGCGCCTGATCTTCATCTCAGCCGATCTCGAAGAAGGGTTCGCCGAGCAGGGCGGGATCCACATCGATGCCGAGGCCGGGGCCGTCGGGAATGCCCATATGGCTGCCGGTCACCGGCGGTGCATTCCTGGCCGTGCGCACCGTCACCCACGCGTGGAAGGCGATCGCGTGCAACCGGCGCTCCGCCGGCGTCGACAGCGACAGGTGCGCCATCGCGGCGGTATCGATCTCTGCGCCGCCGGTGTCTTCCACCGTGATCATGAAGCCGAGATCGACGGCGACGTCGCGGATCAGCCGTGTCTGCGTCACGCCACCCAAGCGCGAAATCTTCAGTGTCAAACCGTCGGCAGCGCCGAGGCGGTGGATCTCCAGCATCTCGCCCAGCGAGGTGACCGCTTCGTCCAGCACCATCGGCTTGTCGAGCATGCGGCGCACCGACATGTTCTCCTCGAGCGTCGTGCAGGGCTGCTCGAACGTGTAGTCGATGCCGCGCGTGGCGTCGGCGAACTGGCGCGCCTGGTAGGGTGTCCAGCCGGCATTGGCATCGCAGAAGATCACCGTGCCCTTCGGCACGGCGGCGGCGACCGTCGTGACGCGCTCGATGTCGTCGCGCACATTGCCGCCGACCTTGACCTGCAGGCGGCGGCAACCCTCGGAAATGATCCGCTTGGCCAGCGCCGCCATCTGATCGAGCGTGCCATGGGTGACGACCCGGTAGGTCTCGGCCATATCGCTCTCGCGGCCGCCGAGCATGGTGACCAGCGGCGCGTTGGCCGCGCGTGCGGCGAGATCCCAGCATGCCATGTCGAGCGCCGATTTGATGTAAGGATGGCCCTTGAACACCGTGTCCATCAGCCGGCCGATGCCGGCAAACCCGCGCGGATCCTGGCCGATGAGATGCGGCGCGATTTCCGGCACGCCCGCCCGCGTTCCCGCCGGGAAGGCGGCCGAATAGAAATTGCCGAGCGGCGCCATCTCGCCCCAGCCGGTCACGCCGCTATCGGACGTGATGGCGACGATCACCGCGTCGAAACAGTCGGCGACGCGTCCCTTCGACATGCGGTAGGGCCCGTCCACGAAGGGTTGCACGACATGATAGGCCTTGATGTTCTTGATCTTCACTTGGTGTTGTCCCTTGCGTGTCAGTTCTTCGACGTGCGCTTTTCGAGTCCGCGTGCATAGGCAAGAAGCTCTTCGAAATCGACGTCGATATGCTCGCGCGCATGGTGCTGGGCAGCTCGCATGTCCGCGCCTTTGAGCAGCGCCACATAGGTCTCGTGCACGCCTTCGGCCGGAACCGGCTCGTTGAGCGCCCGCTGATGCAGGGCGAAATACATCTGCAGCCGGCTGGTCAGCCGCTGCCAGGTTTCGAGCAGCACCGAATTGTCGGCCCACTCGTAGATCAGCCCATGCAGTTGCAGCGCAGTCTCGATCTGGCGCGTGGTATCGACGGCGCGCGTCGCCTGCTTCACCGCCTCGTGGCGGCGATCGAGCTCGTCGAAGAAGCGCTGGTCGCGCTGCGGCCAGGCGAGTTCGATGGCGAATTCATCGAGCACCTTGTTGAGCGAATAGGCGTCGATGATGTCCTTGGCGGTGACGTCGATGACGAAGGTCCCGGCATAAGGAATGCTGGTCAGGATGCCTTCCTGCACCAGCTCGCGCATCGCCTCGCGCAGCGGCGCGCGGCTCACCCGCATCTGCTCGGAAATCCTGAGCTCGTTGAGCTTCTGCCCCGGCTCCAGCTGTCCGGTCAGGATGGCGCGCCTCAGCAGGGCGACGATCTCCGCCCTGCGTGTCGTATCCGCGATCGGACCGAAATCCAGCTTTGCCATGCGTTCCACTCCGGATGAACAGCTGCAAGACAAGCAGATTGTCGACAATCCAGCAAGAGGGCGGCGGGCCCGATTTTTTTGGACAGCGCCGCATAACGAAACGGCGCCCTCGACGTGGGTATCGAGGGCGCCGTCGGACCGGAAACTGATGGGGGTTATCAGCTGGCCGGTTTCGGTTGCGGCAAGGGAGAAACCGGCATTCCGGGTCCGATCTTCTGCAAATTGCCCGTGATCACCTGGTCGGTCTCGGAGATGCCGGAGGTCACGGAAATCAGGTCGCCGTCGGTAGGCCCAAGCGACACCAGCTTCTGGTCGACGGTGTTGCCCTTGCCGATGACATAGAGATATTTGCCGAGCTGGCTGGAGCCCAGCGCCACCTGCGGCACCATCAGCGTGTTGGGCTGTTCCTTCACATGCAGCCGCACCCGCACATACTGTCCGGGCAGCAGCGTGAACTTGGCATTGCCGATCGTGGCGCGCGCGGTGATCGTGCCGGTCGAATGGTCGATCGTGTTGTCGATGAAAGTCAGCTCGCCCTTCTGGCTGGGCTGGGTCTCGCCGGGCAACAGCACGTCGACGGCGATCGGGCCGTTGGCCTTCGCCTGCTCGATCTGCACGAGGTCGGTCTCGCTCGGATTGAAGGTCACATAGATCGGATCGAGCTGCACCAGCGTGTTGAGCACCGTGCCGGCGACGCTGACCAGCGTGCCGACCGAAGCCTGGTTGCGGCCGATGCGGCCGGAGAAGGGCGCCTTGATCTCGGCATAGCCGAGGTTGAGCTCGGCCGTCCGCACCGCCGCCTGGTCGACGGCAAGGGCGGCCTGGGCCGTGCGCAGATTGCTGGTGCGCTGGTCGAAGCTGTCCTTGTCGAGATAGCCGGCCTTGGCAAGGTCGGTGCCGCGGCCGAGATTGGACTTTGCATATTCGAGCGTCGCGGTATCCCGCTGCACCTGCGCCTTCGCCTGGTCGAGCGCGGCCTGATAGTCGTCGGGGGCGATACGGTAGAGCAGGTCGCCCTTCTTGACGTCGCTGCCGTCGGCCGCCGTCTGCTCCTGCAGATAGCCCGGCACGCGCGCCTGCAGCGTGATGCTGCGGATCGGTTCCACCCGCGCCGCATAGTCGAGATAGATCGGCAGCGTCTTCTTCACGACATTCACCACTGGCACCGGCATGACGAAGGCCGCCGGCGCTGGCGCAGCACCCGCTGCGCCGCCGCTCAAATTGCCCATGTCGAGAAAGTGCACGCTGGCCACCGAGATCGCGCCCAGCGCGACGGCCGTACCCAAGGCGATTTTCCATCTACGCATTTTGATCTCCAATCTTATTCAGCCGCCTGGGCGAGCGGTTGAAGCGCCGGCTCGGCGGTCGGTTCAATGTCGTCTTGCTGAGGCGCATCGTCGTGCGCCTTGGCAGGTTCCTTTTCGCCGCGTTCGCGCAACTGCTCGATGACGGCGTAGAAGACAGGCACGAAGACCAGCGACAGGATGGTCGCCGCCACCATGCCGCCGAAGACGGTGGTGCCGATCGATTGCCGGCTGGCCGCGCCCGCGCCCGTTGCGAACATCAGCGGCAGCACGCCGAGGATGAAGGCGAAGGCGGTCATCAGGATCGGCCGCAGCCTCAGCCTTGCGGCTTCCATCGCCGCCTCGACGATGGTCAAGCCTTCCTCGCGCCGGCGTCTGGCGAACTCGACGATCAGGATCGCGTTCTTCGCCGCCAGGCCGATCAGCATGACGAAGCCGATCTGCGAGTAGACGTCGATCTGCATGCCGCGCAGCAACAGCACTATGAAAGCGCCGAACAAAGCGAGCGGCACGGCAAGCAGCACCATGAAGGGCATCGCCCAGCTTTCATACTGCGCCGCCAGGATCAGGAAGACGAAGACGATCGCCAGCCCGAAGACGACCGACGCGATCGATCCGGCCTTGAGCTCCTGATAGGTGATGCCGGTCCATTCATAGCCGAAGTCGCGCGGCAGCACATTCGCTGCCGCCCGCTCCATGGCCGCCACCGCCTGTCCGGACGAGAAGCCGGGGGCAGCACCGCCATTGATAAGGGCAGAGGCGTTGTTGTTGTAATGCGGCACGGTCTCCGGTCCGACGATCGGCACCAGCTTGCCCAGCGTGCTCAGCGGCACCATGCCGCCCGACGCATTGCGCACATAGAGCCTTGAGATGTCGGTCGCGTCGGCACGCGCATCCTTGTCGGCCTGAATGGTCACGCGGAAGGTGCGGCCGAACAGGTTGAAGTCGTTGACATAGAGCGAGCCGAGATAGATCTGCAGCGTGTTGAAGACGTCCGGCAGGTTGAGGCCGAGCAGCTTCGCCTTGCTGCGGTCGAGGTCGTAGTTGAACTGCGGTGTCGAGGTCGAGAAGGACGAGAACAACTGCTGCGGGTTGAGCTCCGGCTGCTTGCGCGCCTCGGCGATCAGCGCCTGCGTGACGTCGTTCAGCGCAGCGCTGCCGCGACCGGACAGGTCCTCGACCTGGAACTCGAAACCACCGGTAGTGCCTATCCCCGGGATCGATGGCGGGTCGAACGAGAGCGCGAACGCATCTGGCATCTGCAACAGCTTGCCGCGCACCTGCTCGACCAGTTTCGACGCGCTCTGGTCAGGTCCGCGTTCGTCCCAAGGCTTCAGAATGGCGAACTCGACGGCCGAGTTCGACTGCGCGGCGCTGGTCAGGAAGTTCAGGCCGCTGATCGAGCCGACAATGTCGACGCCGGGCGTGTTCTGCAGGATGTCGCGCGCTTTCTGCGCCACCGCGTCGGTGCGTTCGAGCGACGCGCCGTCGGGCAACTGGATGACCACGAAGAAATAGCCCTGGTCCTCGACCGGCAGGAAGGTCGAGGGTAGTTTCTGCCAGACGAAATAGGTGGCGACGAGGCCGGCCGCGAACAGGCCAAGCATGATCCAGCGCAGCTTGATCAGAATGCGCACGCCATGGGCATAGGCATGTGACAGCCAGTCGAAGCCGGCGTTGAACCAGCGGAACAGCACGAACTGGGTCTCGCCGCGATGCCGCAGGAACGCGGCGCTCAGCGCAGGCGACAGCGTCAGCGAGTTGAAGGCGGAGATGCCGACGGAGATCGCGACGGTCAACGCGAACTGGTTGTAGAGCCGGCCCGAGACGCCCGGGATGAAAGCGACGGGAACGAACACCGCCATCAGCACCGCCGTGGTGGCGATGATCGGCCCGGTCACCTCGGCCATCGCCGCGCGCGTAGCGGCCAGCGGCTTGAGTCCTGCCTCGAGCTGACGTTCGACATTCTCGACCACGACAATCGCGTCGTCGACGACAAGGCCGATCGCCAGCACCATGCCGAGCAGCGAGAGCATGTTGAGCGAGAAGCCCAGCATGTACATCACCGCCAGCGTCGCGATCAGCGAGACGGGAATGGCGATGGTCGGGATGATGGTGGTGCGCCAGCTCTGGAGGAAGATGAACACCACCGCCACCACCAGCACCAGCGCTTCGCCGAGCGTAATCAGCACGTCGTGCATCGAGGCCGACACGAAACGCGTCGTGTCGTAATGCATGGCATAGCTGACGCCCTTCGGGAAGCGCTTCGACAGCTCCTGCATCTTGTCCTTGACCCGCTGCTGCAGGTCGAGCGCGTTGGAGCCGGGCATCTGGTAGACGGCCAAAACCACGGTCGGGTCCTTGCCGAAGAAGGCGGAGGACGAATATTGCAGCGCGCCGAGTTCGATGCGGGCGACGTCGCGCAGCCGCACAAGCGAGCCGTTCTGCGAATTGGCGCGCACGACGATGTCGCCGAATTCCTTCGGGTCGCTGAGGCGGCCCACCGCATTGACCTGCATCTCGAAGGCGGTGCCGGCAGGCGCCGGCGACTGGCCGATCTTGCCCGCTGCCACTTGCACGTTCTGCTCGGAGATCGCGTTCTGCACGTCGACGGCGGTGATGCCGAGATTGGCCAATTTGTCCGGATCGAGCCAAACGCGCATCGAATAGCGGCGCTCGCCGAAAATCTGCACGTCGCCGACGCCGGGCAGGCGCTTCAGCGGATCGACCACCTGCAGATAGGCGAGATTGCTCAGCGCCACCGGATCGACCGAACCGTCGGGCGAGGTCAGGTCGACGATCAGCACGAAATTGGGGTTCTGCTTCTTGATCGTGACGCCGCCCTGGTTGACGATAGCCGGCAGGGAGGATGCCGCTTGGCTGACGCGATTCTGCACGTCGACCGCCGCCGTGCTCAGCGGATAGCCGACATCGAAGGTGATGGTGATTGTCGAAGAGCCGTCATTGGAGCTCGTCGACGACATGTAGGTCATGCCCTGCACGCCGTTGATCTGCTGCTCGAGCGGCGTGGTGACCGTATCGGCAACGACCTGCGCGCTGGCGCCCGGATAGTGGGCGCTGACCACGACCTGCGGCGGCGTGATGTCGGGGAACTGCGAGACCGGCAACAGGAAATAGGCGATCGCGCCGGCGAGGACCATGATGATGGCGATCGCCGACGCGAAGATCGGGCGGTGGATGAAGAAGTTCACCATGATGCGGACGCCTCGCCGAACGGGTTTGCGAAATGGCGCAGGCGCCGGGCCAGGCCGGAGCCGGAATCCTGCAGGAAGGATGGCGGGATATTGCCCGGCGTCCGGTCAGCCGCGCGCTGGCGCAGCATCCGTTCGAAGGCTTTGGGGTCGATCCCGTCCGCCTTCATCACCAGCCGGATCATCGGATCCCGGATGGCTTCGTCGATCGTCAGGTCTTTGCGCTTTTGCATAGGAGTGGCTCCTTGCTCGGCCCCCATCGCTTGATCACGGACCGCTTTTCTCGTTCTTCACCGGCCGAAGCCGCATGACAGGCAGGTTTTGCGTCCCATCTCACTCTGGCAGGGCTATCGGAGGGCCTTGTCGTTTGACGGCGAGTGATATAGGTGTTACCAGTAAGTAACATGCTGGAAGTTACAGACCGGTAACACCCTAGTCAAGAGGTGGCGACGGTTTTTTTGGAAACGACGAAAGGAGAGCATGATGACTGACGGCGTTGCGGAGCGTTCCCGTCCCCGGGACCGAATCCTGGAGACGGCGCAGGACATGTTCCACAAGCACGGCATCAAGGGTGTGGGCGTCGACGCCATCACCGAGGCTGCCGGCACCAACAAGATGACGCTTTACCGTCACTTCGAGTCCAAGGACGAATTGATCGTCGAATGCCTGCGCGCAACGGCGGCGAAGGCTTCGAGAATCTGGGACGAATTCGAGGCCAAGCATCCCGGCGACAAGCTCGCCCAGCTGCACGCTTGGGTCCAAAAGGCTTCGGAGCTGCTGAGCGCCGATAGCCGCGGCTGCGATATGGCCAATGCCGCCGTCGAGCTCACCGAGACCGATCACCCGGCAAGACGCGTCATCAAGGAACTGAAGGAAGCCCAGCGCGAAAAGCTTGTTGCGCTTTGTCGCGATGCCGGCATCGGCCAGGCCGAGCTTCTTGCCGACACGCTGTCGCTGCTGCTCGAAGGCGCGCGCGTCTCGATGCAGAGCGTCGGCGCCGAAGGCCCGAGCGCGCAATTCGTGCGCATGGCCGAAAGCCTGATTGCTTCGTTCCGGGCGCGCTGATCTCTTCGCCTCGTCCTGAATCTGTTATGCTGTTCCTGAAACGGGCGCTAGACGATGGGTCAGGCAAGTTTTCCGGAGATGTATGAGCGCTGGCTCGTGGGTCCTCTCTTCCGCCCCTGGGCCGAAGTGACCTTCGAAGAACTGAAGCTGTCTCCAGGCCATCGTGTGTTGGACATCGCCTGCGGCACGGGAATAGTTGCCCGGGTTGCCAGGGAACGGCTCGGTGCCGCCGGATATGTCCTCGGCATCGACATCAACGCAGATATGCTTGCTGTCGCGCGCACCGTGGCGCCGGATATCGATTGGCGCGTCGGTAACGCCGGTGCACTGCCGCTCGGTGACAGAGAGCAGTTCGACGTGATCGTCTGCCAGCAGGGGCTGCAGTTCTTTCCCGACAAGTCCGCTGCGGCGGCGGAGATGCGGCGAGCGCTGGCGCAGGGCGGCCGGCTGGCCGTTGCCACGTGGCACCCCGATGATGAAATCCCCTTCTTTCGGGATCTTCGCCGCGTCGCCGAGCGCCTCCTCGGTCCAGTGGTGGACCTGCGCCACAGCTTTGGGAATGCGGCGCTGATCGAGGTGCTGCTCCGGGACGCCGGTTTCCACGACGTCCGATCAAGGACAATATCGCGCAGGATACGCTTTGAGGACGGGGCGCCTCTCCTGCGGTTGAACACGATGGCCCTGGTTGGCATGAGCGCCGCCGGCAAGGCAATGGCCGATCAGGAACGCAAGCACGTCGTGGAGGATATCATGAGCGGGAGCGCGCCCGTGCTGCAGTCTTATGCGGATGGATCGGGAGTCGCTTTCGAACTCAGCTCCAATCTGGTGACGGCAAAAGGCTAGGCGCGTATCTGGTCAGCATTAGGTAGCTTCGCCTCCGCCTTTGGCACGCAAAGAAAAAGCCCGCTGCCGGGAGGAGGTGGCAGCGGGCTCGATTTCGAATACGGCACGGGAGGAGGAGTACCGCACTCAGCGTCGGCATCACATCTGGGAGGAGGAGACGGCCGACGCCCAGATAAATACGAGGTGCCTAACGATTCGGCAATTGCGAAACCTGCATAGCTGCTGTGCAGAATTGCGGGATCAATCGTCAGACAAATAAGCGAGCAGCCGCCCGCGCTACTGCACCGGCACGTTTTCCTTGAAGATCAGCCGCGGCTCGATGAATTTCTTGGTCAGGTACGGCGCCGACGAGGCGATGGAGCCGAGCAGGCGGATCACCGACTGCTCGGCGATCAGCCGCGCATTCTGGTCGATGACAACGTCGGCGAGATCGTCGACGAGATAGCGGCGCGTTTCCTTGGTCAGGTCGTGGCAGATGAAGACCGGCTTCTTGCGCGGTTTGACCTCGAGCAAGGCCTTGGCCACGCCGGACCGTCCGGCGCCGACGCAATAGATGCCGAGCAACTCCGGTTCGTTGTGCAGCGCCTTGACGGTCGCGCGGTAGCTGGCATCCGGGTCGTCATTGCTCTCGGCGGCGCTTGAGACCGTGAGGTTGGGAAACTCTTCGCTCAGCACCGAACGAAAACCCATCTCGCGCTCCTCGTGGCCGCGATAGGAGCGCGAGCCGACCACCATCGCCAGATGCCCGGTGCGGCCGCCGAGGAAGCGGCCCATCAGCAGCGCCGCGGTGCGACCCGCCACCCGGTTGTCGATGCCGACATAGGCCGAGCGGGGTGCCGCCGGCACATCGGAAATCAGCGCGACCAGCCTGATCCCGGCATCGACCAACTCGCGCAGGATGTTGCGCGTGCGCGGATGATCGACGGCGATGACACCGACGCCATTGGCCTTGAGCGACAGGTTCTCCACAGCACTCTGCAGCGCACCCGGCGAAATGCCGGCAAGGTTGTGGATGCGGCAGGAGGCGACCAGGGGCAGGCGCTGGGCATAATCCTCGATGTGATGGGCGAGATCGGCCATGAAGGCGTTGGAGCCGATCGGCAGGAAGAATTCGAGATGCGCCGGCTTCGACGGCAGCACGACCTGGTCGAGCGTCGGCAGATAGCCGAGCTGCTTGGCCGCTTCCAGCACGCGCTGCCGATTGGCCGCGCTTGCGCCTGGGCGGTTGTTGAGCACCCGGTCGACCGTCGCGGTCGACAGGCCGCAGCTCCGGGCGATGTCGGCTACGGTGGCTTTCATGGGTCCAGTCATAGGCGCCGATGCAATCCTGTGCCAGCGGCGGGCGTGAAGCGGCTTCCGGTCAGCCCTCAGCCATGCTGCTGCGGGCCGTCGGAAATCGCGTCGCGGATTTCCTTGTCCGACATGCCGGTGATGACGCGCTCGACCTCGGCGACCGTTGTCTTTTTCGGATCGATGTCGTCGGCCACCACCTTGCCTCGGCGCATCACCACGATGCGGTCGACCACCTGGAAGACGTGATGGATGTTATGCGCGATGAAGATGCAGGAATGGCCGGAATCGCGGGCGCTGCGCACGAAGCTCAAGACCCCTTGCGTCTCGGCGACGCCGAGATTGTTGGTCGGTTCGTCGAGGATGATGAGATCGCTGTCGAAATGCATGGCGCGCGCGATCGCCACAGCCTGCCGCTCGCCGCCCGACAGCGAGCCGATCGCTGTCGTCGGCGGGATGTTCTTGGTGATGCCGACCTGCCTGAGCAGGTCGCGCGCCACCGCGTTCATCGCGTCCTGGTCCATGCGGTTCAGGAAGCGCGGCGCTTTGATCGGCTCGCGTCCGAGGAACAGGTTGCGCGCGATCGACAGCTGAGTGACCAGAGCCGAATCCTGGTAGATCGTCTCGATGCCGTGGGCGATGGCGTCGCTGGTGCTGCGCAGTGTGACCTTCTTGCCGCGGATGAAGATGTCGCCGCTGGTCAGCGGCACGGCGCCCGACAGCACCTTGATCAGCGTCGATTTGCCGGCGCCGTTGTCGCCCAGCAGGCCGACGATCTCCTTTTCATTGACATGGAAATTGGCGTCCACCAGCGCCTGCACGCGCCCGTAGGACTTGCGGATATTTTCCATGCGGATGAGCGGTTCGGCCATGGTTCTAAGTCCCCGCCTGGTGCCGGCGTTCCAGCCATGAATGCAGCGCCATCATGCCGAGGATGATCGCGCCGATGAAGATATTGTAGGCGAGCCCCGGCACGCCGATCAGCACGATGCCGTTGCGCATCACGCGCAGGATCAGGATGCCGAGCACCGTGCCGATGATGGTGCCGCGCCCGCCGGTCAGCGCCGTGCCGCCGATCACCACCATGGCGATGACCTCGAGCTCGTAGCCCGTGCCGCTGTTGGGATTGGCCGCGGAGGTGCGCAGCGACGAGATCACGCCGGCGAGCGAGGCCATCACCGCCGACAGGATGAACAGGCCGACCTTGACGCGGCTGACGTTGACGCCGCGCGCGCGGGCCGCGTTCGGATTGCCGCCGGCCGCCTGGATCCAGTTTCCGGTGCGGCTCTGCGTCAGCACATAGCCCAGCACGATCGCAGCGCCGATGAACCAGAACAGCGATGCATAGATGCGGAACGGTCCGACATAGAAATCGCCGACCAGGATGTTCGCCAGCCAGCTGCCTTCCGCGCTCCAGGTGCGCTGCGGGAAACCGTCGGTGATGAACAGCGCCGAGCCGCGCACGACCAGCAGCATGCCGAGCGTCACCAGGAAGGACGGGATCTTGAGCTGGGTGACAAACCAGCCATTCACCAGCCCGATGAGGGCAGCAACGATCAGCGCGATCAGCAGGCCCACCTCCAGCGAGGTGACGCCGCTGTTAAAGAGCGTCCACATCAGCACCGGCGAGAAGCCGAACAGCGAGCCGACCGAAAGGTCGAATTCGCCCGATGTCATCAGCAAGGTCATTGCCAGTGCGATCAGGCCGAGCTCGACGGTGAAGGCCAGGATGTTGGAGATGTTCTGCGGCGACAGGAAGTCGGGATTGATGCCCCAGAAGACGACGAGCTCGACGATAAGCAGCACCAGCGGACCGAATTCCGCTCGCGCGATGAAACTTTGAACGAAGGAACGGTTTTCCATTGAGCCCGCGGCGTGAATGATTGCTGAAGCCCGCTCCGACCAGACAGGGCTCGACGGTACAGGAAAGCGATCGCGGCCCGAAAGCCGCGACCGCAAATGTCAGGGATTATTTGCCGGACAGGATCTTGTCGTAGACGCCGGCGGTGTCCTTCTCATAGAGCGCTCCAGTGATGACGTTGAAGCCCGGGGGGATGCCGCTGGCGGCCATGTTGGCCAGTGAAAGCGCCACATAGCTGGTCGCCTGCGGGTCCTGCCACTGCCCGGCATTGACATAGCCGTTCAGCACTTCCTGCGTGGTGTCGAGCGAGTTGCCCCAGCCGACGACCGGGATTTCGCCCGGCTTGACGCCGGCTTGGTCGAACACGCGCTTGATCGAGCCGGTGACGAGGTCGCCGAGGCCGATGATGGCCTTCACCTTGCCTTTGTGGGCGGTGAGATAGTCGACCATGCGGTTGATCACTTCAGCCTGGTCGAGCGTCGCTTCGGTCACCTCATAGGTGATGCCGGCCGGTCCGAACACGCTCTTGATGCCTTCTTCTTCCTGCACGCCGTAGGTGGCGCCGGGGACCTCGACCGGCATCCAGACGAAGTCGCCCTTCTTCACCAGGCCTTTGTCGACCAGGTATTGCGCCCAGTGCTTGCCGAAGGTGACGTTGTCACCGCCGACATAGGCGTTGAAGTTGGCCTTCGGATCGGGCGTGTTGAAGTTGATGATCGGAATGTTGGCCGCGCGCGCTTCCTTGACGATCTCGACAAGGCTGCCCGGATCGGGGCTGGTGGTGACGATGCCGTCCGCCTTGGCCGAGATGGCGGCGCGGACAGCCTCCTGCTGCGAGGCCACATCGCCGTTGTGGAAGGACGTATTGACCTTGTTGCCAGTGTCGCTCGCCCATTGCTTGGCGCCGGCCAGGAAGTAGGTCCAGACCGGATCGGCCGGGCCGCCATGCGAAATCCAGTAGAACGTCTTGGCCTCGGCCATCGCCGGAATGGCGATAGCCGCAATCAAGCCAAGCACGAGCAGTCTTAGCCGCGAAAGCATTCGATTTCCTCCCATGTTGAAACTCTCCTCCTGATCGGCGCGATGCGACCTTGGACCGCATCTCCTGCCGGCGCCGACCGGAACGTCTAGAGCATTCTCTTTTTCAGGCGCTGGCAAGCCTCCATCGCAAATGGATGTTGGCACAGGCGCGCGCGCCATCAGCAATCCCATCAGATTGCATCAGCTGCGGTGATATTCGTTGGGCAAGCGGCACCATCGACCATCCGCTGCACGGTGGCCTCCAAGCAACCGCCCTTCTGGTGCGGCGTTAGATCAGACCCGCCTTGGCGAGGTCGCGCATCAGGTGGCTGGCGCCGTAGGTCCAGTGCGGACAGTCGGGTGACAGGCGCACGCGGTTGGTGAGCGCGCCGAGCTTTTCCGACGAGATGGTGACGATGTCGCCGACCTTGTGCGTAAAACCCTTGCCCTTCTCGCCGCGGTCCTTCGAGGGCACGAACATGGTGCCGAGATAGAGTGCCAGCCCATCGGGATATTGGTGATGCGGGCCCATCGCCGCCTTGACCAGTTCCTCCGGCGAGCGGCTGATTTCCGCCATCGAGCTCGCGCCTTCCAGCGAGAAGCCGTCCTCGCCCTCGACGCTGAGCCGCACCGTGGCGCGCTTCACGTCGGCGATGGAGAAGGTTTCGTCGAAGAGGCGGATGAAGGGGCCGAGCGAGGCGGAGGCGTTGTTGTCCTTGGCCTTGCCGAGCAGCAGCGCCGAGCGTCCTTCGACGTCGCGCAGATTGACGTCGTTGCCGAGCGTGGCGCCGACGATGCGGCCCGAACTGTCGGCGATCATGGCGATCTCCGGCTCCGGATTGTTCCAGGTGGAGACTGGATGTAGTCCGACATCGGCGCCGAAGCCGACGGAAGCCATCGGCTGGCATTTGGTGAAGATCTCGGCGTCCGGGCCGATGCCCACTTCGAGATATTGCGACCAGGCGCCGCGCGAGATCAGCTTGGCCTTGATCTCCATCGCTTCCGGCGAGCCGGGCTTGAGCTTCGACAGATCGTGGCCGATCAGCCCGGCGATGTCGGCGCGGATGGCGTCGGCTTTCTCCGCCGAGCCGCGCGCCTGTTCCTCGATGACGCGCTCGAGCAGGCTGACGACAAAGGTGACGCCGGAGGCCTTCACCGCCTGCAGGTCGACGGGCGACAGGAGGATGGGCTTCCCGGCGTCACGCTTGGCCTCGAAGCTGTTCGCCGCTATCTCTTCCAGCGCGCCGATCGCCTTGCCCTTGGCCGAGCGCAGATAATCAGCCGGATCCTTCAACTCGCAAAGATCGCGCACCGTGGGCGCCGCGCTCGAGGTGATGTCGATCACCTCGCCCTCCCGCACCGTCACCACCAACGGATGGGAAGCGGCGCTGGTCTTGGCGCGGCCGACGAAAATTCCATCGGCGGGCAGGCGGGTCGGATCGGTCATGGCATCATTCCTCTCAATTTTTCGCGCGCGGCACTTTTCCCCGATTTCGCGGAAACGTCTATCCCGCCGGCCGCAACATTTATGACCATGGATGTGCTGTCACACAGCCACGGCCGAACTGGCCCATCGAAGCGCTCTTTCAAATATATGAAATGGGCAATAGGATTTTCACGAAGCTTCAGCGCGTAGGTGATCCTCTTGGCCGCAGCCTTTTCCGATCCGATCTGGCGAAAGCCCTTGGCGGCCACCGCGTTCCAGTCTGAGCTTTCGGCCGGCGGCGTGCTTGACGCGGTCATCGTCGGCGGCGGCATCATGGGGCTGTCGACCGCGCTCCATGCAGCGCGCGCAGGCCTTTCCGTTCAGGTGCTGGATGCCGGCGCGATCGGGCAAGGCGCTTCGGGCCTCAATGGCGGCCAGGTCATTCCCGGCCTCAAATACGATCCGGAGTGGCTGATCGAACACTTCGGCAAGGAGCGCGGCGAAGCCCTGGTCGCGTTCGCCGCCTCGACGGCCGATGCCGTGTTCGACGTGATCCGCGACGAGAAGCTGGCGGTGCCGTTCACGCGCAACGGCTGGATCCAGGCCGCGCACACCGAGACCGCACTGAAGGCAGCGGCGAACCGGGATCGCCAATGGCGCTCGCGGGGCGCCGACGTCAAATTGCTCGACCAGGCCGAGATCGCGGCGATGACCGGCGCCAAGGGCTATCTCGGCGGCTGGCTGGACCGCCGGGCAGGGGTCATCGATCCGCTGTCCTACACGCTCGAGCTCGCCCGCGTCGCCTCGGCCGCCGGCGCCAGAATCGTGGAGCAACAAAGGGTGGTGAAGCTCCGCAACGAAGCCGGCGCCTGGCGAGTCTCGACGCAACGCGGCACTGATTTGCGCGCCAAGGCGGTCGTGCTCGCCACCAACGCCTATACGGACGGACTGCTGCCTGGCCTCGCCCAGACGATCGTGCCGCTGCATTCCTTCCAGATCGCCACCGCGCCGCTGCCGGCCGAGCTTGCCGCAAGCATCCTGCCGGGCGGCCAGGCCGTTTCCGATTCCCGCCGCATCCTCGTCTATTACCGCCGGAGTCCCGATGGCCGGATGGTGCTGGGTGGCCGCGGCCGCATGGCGCTGCCTTCAAGCGCCGCCGACTGGGCGCATTGCGAACGCGCGCTGCTGCGCCTCTATCCGGCGCTTGCCGGCATCGCGATCGAGAAACGCTGGTTCGGCCGCGTGGCGCTGACGCCGGATCACCTGCCGCATCTGCATGAGCCGGAAAAGGGTCTGCTCGCGGTCGTCGGCTGTCAGGGCAGGGGCGTCGGGCTGATGAGCGCGCTCGGCAAGCGCATGGCCGATTACCTCGCGACCGGAGACGTCAGCCAATTGCCTTTCCCGCTGTCGCCGATCCGGCCGATCCCGTTCCACGCCTTCCGCCAAGTCGGCGTCGCCGCGGCAATCACCTGGTACCGCATGCTCGACGCGTTCGAGCGTTGACGCCGAATGCGTGCAGCGCACAAGCGAATCTGCTTGACAGTTTCATGAATATGAAAAAGCATCAGACGATTTCAAAAATCCGATGGAGCCGATAGGCACTTCGATGTCGACCATCGCCGCAACACGGCCCTTGCCGGAAAACCGCATCTCGCCGGTCTTCCGTTTCGCCATGCTGCTGCCCGGTGGGCTGGTCACCTTCTTCCTGATCCTGTTCGCGCTCGGCCTGGTGCTCTTCCTCGCCTTCAGGGGAAATGACGGCTCGCTGCTCGGGGTTAGCCTGACGGTCGAAAATTTCGTCACCGTCGCTACCGGTCCGCTCTACTGGACAGTGATGTTGCGCTCGCTGGTTATCGCCGGCCTGGTGACGCTCGCCACCGTCGTTACCGCCTATCCGGTCGCCTATTACCTCGCCTTCCATGCCGGGCGGCGCCGCAACCTGCTGCTCTTCCTGGTCACGCTGCCGTTCTGGACCAGCTATCTTTTGCGCGTCTTCGCCTGGAAGATCGTGCTTGCCTATAATGGCGTGCTGAATTCGGCCTTCATCGAGACCGGCCTCTGGTCGCAGCCGACGCTCGCCTTCCTCAACACGCCGGCCGCGGTGGTGGTGACACTCGCCCACGCCTATGCGCCTTTCGCCATCCTGCCGATCTACGTGGCGCTGGACACGATCCCCAAATCGCTGCTTGAAGCCGCCTCCGATCTTGGCGCGCGACCCTTCACTTCGTTCCGCCGCGTCGTGCTGCCCAACTCAATGCCCGGCGTGCTCGCCGCCGCCCTCGTCGTCTTCGTGCCGACGGTCGGCGACTATGTCACGCCGGCCATGGTCGGCGGTCCGGCCAGCACCATGATCGGCACGCTGATCCAGTCGCAATTCGGCAAGGCCAATGACTGGCCGTTCGGCGCCGCGCTCTCGGTCTGCGTCATGCTGGTCATCCTGTGCGTGGTGCTGGTCGCGCGCGGCGCCGACCGCCGGTTCGGCAGCCGCACATGAGCGCCCGGGCCGACATCAACGCAGGCGGCCGCTGGCTCGGCCTTTATGTGCTTGGCTATCTCGTCTTCCTTTATCTGCCGGTGCTTTTGATACCGCTGTTTTCCTTCAACAATTCCATCCAGGCGGCATTCCCACTGCAGGGTTTTACGCTTGAATGGTACCGCACGCTCTACGGCAATCCGGCGCTCTCCGGCGCCCTGGCCAACAGCCTGGTCATCGGCGTCATCGCCGCCTTCGGCGCGACGCTCTGCGGCATCACCGTTTCCTACATGGATCTCTACGGCCGCTCGCCGGTTGCCGCTACGATCAGCGCCATCGCCCGGCTGCCGATCCTGATCCCCGGCGTCATCGCAGGCATTTCGCTGCTGATCCTGGTCAATCTGATCGGCCTCGGCCCATCGCGCGTTTCCATCGTGCTCGGCCACATCCTAGTCGCGCTGCCGACGACGGTCGTGGTGATGCGCAGCCGCTTCGTTGCCATCCCGAAGACGATCCGCGAGGCGGCGCTCGACCTCGGCGCTTCCGACTGGACGACGTTCCGGCGCGTCATGCTGCCGCTCAGCTTGCCCGCCGTGCTGTCGGCTTTCATGCTCTCCTTCCTGATTTCCTTCGACGAGTTCATCGTCGTCTTTTTCCTTGCCGGCACCGAGCCCACGCTGCCGCTCTACATCTGGAGCCAGCTGCGCTTTCCGCGTTCGCTGCCGACCGTGATGGCGCTCGGCACGGTGATCCTCACTGTCTCCTTCATTATCGCCGGCACAGCCGAAATCCTTCGTCATCGCGGCCTCGGCGCCGCGCGTCGCAATCCAGCCTGAACCACAACAAAGAAGAGGAGAACGAAAATGACAGTCCACCTGAAATCGCTCGCCGGACAAAAAGCCCGGGCCGGCCTTGCCGCACTGGCGCTCGCGCTGTCGTCGACGGCCGCACTTGCCGCCGACAAGTTGCAATATTTCACCTGGTCGGGCTACGAATTGCCCGACTTCAACAAGAGCTTCCTTGCCGCGCATCCGGATGGCGTCGAGGCGACGATCTTCGGCGACGACGACGACGCTTTCACCAAGGTCAAGGCCGGCTTCAGGCCCGACATCGCGCATCCCTGCTACGACAAGGTGGCGCGCTGGAACAAGGAAGGCCTGCTGCAGCCCATCGACACCAAGCGCATCAAGAACTGGGATTCGATCTTCCCGGTGTTCAAGAACCTGCCCGACCTGCAGGCCGGCGACGGCAAGGTGTGGATGGTGCCGTGGGATTGGGGCAACACCTCGATCCTCTACCGCACCGACCTAGTGAAGAACCCCGAGGCGAGCTGGAAACTTCTGTGGGACAAGCAATATGCCGGCCGTATGGCGACCATCGACGCCGTGCACGACACGCCGATCGTCGCGGCCCTCCTGGCGGGTGTGAACCCCTTCGACATGACGCCGGACCAGATGGACAAGGTGGCCGAAAAGCTGCGCGAGCAGCGACCGCTGCTGTCGAGTTACACCACCGACATGACCTCGGTCGAGCAGGCGCTGGCCAGCGGCCAGCTGGTCGCCGCCATGACCTGGAACGCGTCCGCCACCTCGCTCAAGAAGCAGGGCGTGCCGGTCGAGTTCATGAAGCCGAAAGAAGGCATGCTGACTTGGGCTTGCGGCTTCGTCATGCTCAAGGACGCCAAGAATGTCGATCTCGCCTATGACTTCATCAACAGCCGGCTCGATGCCGACTCGGGCAAGTTCCTGATCCAGTCCTATGGCTATGGCAGCTCGCTCTCGACCGCGTTTACCGGGGTATCGAAGGAAGAGCTGGACAAGCTGCAGCTGCCTGCGGATCCGGACGTGATGCTGAAGAGCACCATCTTCACCGGGCCGATGAAGCAGAATGACGATATGGCGAAGATGTTCGAGAAGGTGAAGGCCGGGGGCTGACTAGCTCCCCCTTCTCCCCTTGTGGGAGAAGGTGGATCGGCGCGCAGCGCCGAGACGGATGAGGGGTGATCCAGGGAACGCCGACGTCTCATTTCGCTGGAGCACCCCTCATCCGTCGCCTTCGGCGACACCTTCTCCCACAGGGGAGAAGGGGGAGCCTGGCGGCGCTGCGCCGCACCGGTGGAAAGACAACAAGGACCAACGCATGGACATTCTTGACGAAGCGGCGGCAAAGCCGAAAGACGACGCCGATATTCGCGTTGGCCGGCGCGTGCGTGCGCTCAGGCTCGAGCGCAAGCTGTCGCTGGCCGAGCTCGCGGCCAAGGCCGGCATCTCTATCGGTGCGCTCAGCCAGATCGAGCGGGGCATGTCCTCGCTGCGCGTCAAGGTGATCTGGCCGCTGGCGGCGGCGCTCGATATCGAGCCTTCGGCGCTGATCACGGACGGCAATGAAGCGGTCAACGATCTCTATTGCGTGCGTGCCGACAAGCGGCGCTCGATCCCGGTGAAATCCGAAGGCATCGCCAAGGCGTTGTTGTCGCCGCCCGCCGCCACGCTTACCGGCATGCTGGTCACCGTAGAGGCCGGCGGCGGCACGGCGGAAGCCTACGCCCATGCCGGCCACGAATTCGGCTTCGTCATGACCGGCGAAGTCGAGCTGGTGGTGGACGCCACGACCTATGTGCTGAAAGCCGGCGACAGCTTCGCCTTCAAGAGCACGCTGCTGCATGCCTTCCGCAATCCCGGCGCCGAGCGCTGCCAGATCCTGTGGGTCAACACGACGAAGCCGTCCGAGGTGCGCGATGGCGCCTGACGCGCTCGTTCGTCTCGACAAAGTCTCGAAGGCTTTTCCGGGTGGTGTGGTCGGTCTCGATACGGTCGATCTCGACATTGTCATGGGCGAGTTCCTGACCCTGCTCGGCCCCTCCGGCTGCGGCAAGACGACGAGCTTGCGCGTCATCGCCGGCTTCGAAAGCCCGTCGAGCGGCAACGTCCTGCTCGAAGGCCGCGACATCACCGGCCTGCGGCCCTTCGACCGGCCGGTCAACACGGTCTTCCAGGACTACGCGCTGTTCCCGCATATGGATGTCGCGGCCAATGTCGGCTTCGGCCTGTCGCTGCGCAAACTCACCGGCGCCGAGCAGGCCAAACGGGTCCGCGAGGCGCTCGACATGGTAGGCCTCGCCGACAAGCTGCGCGCACGCGTCTCGGAATTGTCCGGCGGTCAGCGCCAGCGCGTCGCCTTAGCCCGCGCCATCGTCTGCGAGCCGCGCGTGCTTTTGCTCGACGAGCCGCTGTCGGCGCTCGACGCGCATCTGCGCGAGCAGATGCAGGTCGAGCTGAAGCGGCTGCAGTCGCGGCTGGGCACCACCTTCGTCATGGTCACGCACGATCAGACCGAAGCGCTGTCGATCTCCGACCGCATCGTCGTCATGAACAAGGGCCGCATCGAGCAGATCGCGCCGCCGGCCATGCTCTACGATCGTCCGGCAACGCGTTTCGTCGCCTCTTTCATCGGCACGATGAACCTGTTGCAGTCGCGCTTCCTCGGCCGCGACGGCGAGCGCCTGCACTTTGCCGCCGGCGACTTGCCGCTGGAGGCGACTTCCGACAGCGGCGAGACGCCGGCCGCCGGCGACATGCGCACCATCGGCGTGCGTCCGGAAGATCTCCTGGTTGCTGGTGAAGCCGGCGAAGGCACCGCGCCCGCGCGGGTCAGCGGCGTCGTCTTTCACGGCCGCACGCTGCGCCTGCATGCCGAGCTGGGGCAGGGCACTCCGATCGTCATCGACGCGCCGCGCCGCGCCGACGGTTCTCAATTCGGCGTCGGCGACGTGGCCTATGTCAGCCTGCGGCGCGGCGCCAACTGCCCCATGCTTTCAAGCTGATGGAACGGGGCTGGGCTCAAGACGCCTTGGCAAAGTATCCCTGATAGTCGGACTTAGCCTGCAGCAGGCGCAATATGTTCTCGCGCGAGCCGCGCACATGCGCGCGGGCGCGCTCGCCGGCCAGCGTGACGTCACCAGCGCAGATCGCGTCGACGATGCCGGCATGTTCCTCGCGGGTGAGCTTCCATTCGTCCAGCCACAACAGCTCCGTCCAGACATATTGCTGGCATTTGTCGAGGATGCCGCAAAGCATGCCATGCAGCATCTCATTGCCGCTGATTTCGGCGATCACCCGGTGCAGGTCGATGCCGACCTGGAGCTCCTCGAATTTCTCCCGCGTGCTGCGATCCGGGATCGCCGCCAGTCGCTCGCATTCGGCGAGCATCTCGCGCAGCCGCGCCTTGTCGGCGGCGGTCGCGTTGGCCGCCGCCAGTTCGGTCGCGCGCCCGTCGAGCAATTCGCGGATATCGAAAGCCTCGCGGAACATGGTCAGGTTGAACTCGGCCACCAAATAGCCCTGGCGCGGCCGCCCGATCACCAGCCCGTCGCGCTCCAGCCGGTTGAAGGCCTCGCGCACCGGCGTGCGGCTCACCTTCAGGCGCTCAGCGATTTCGTTTTCCGTCACCCGGCCGCCTGGAGGAATCTGGCCGGTGATGATCAACGCCTTCAGCGCCTCGAACACCGAGTCGCGCAGCGTGTTCTTTCTCTCCTTGCTCAAGCGTCCGCCTCCAACGGTCAGTCATGGAATCGCAGTCTAGTGCCTTTTAGCGTCTGCCTGAACAAGCCGTTTCGGGCGAGCGGCCGCTCCGAACCGTCTTTGCTCCCCCACCACCAAAAAACCCGATGCTCCATGTTGACATCGGCCTCCGAAAAATTACACTCAAAATTGTATACAAATTCGCATACCAAATCAACGATAACGGGAACACCGGTTGGAGAAGCGAAAATGACGAAGAGACTCTGTATTTATGGCGTGGCCGCCGCCGGCCTGCTGGCCACGGTCGCCGTTCCGGCCTCGGCCGCCGACACCATCACGGTCGCCTCATGGGGCGGCACCTATCAGGAAGCGCAGACCAAGGCCTTCTTCGATCCGACGGCCAAGGAACTCGGCATCACCATCAAGCAGGATACCACCAACGGCCTCGACGACGTGCGCCTGCAGGTCACCGGCAATGCCGTCAAATGGGACATCACAGAGCTTGGCGCCGACGAATGCGCGCGCGGCTCGAAGGAAGGCCTGTTCGAGAAGCTCGACTACAATGTCATCGACAAGACCGGCATCAACCCGAAGCTCGTGCATGACGACTGGGTCGGCATCTCCTACACCTCCGTCGTGCTGATCTATCGCACGGACGTGTTTGGCGACAAAGGCCCCAAGACCTGGGCCGACTTCTGGGACGTCGAGAAATTCCCTGGACGCCGTGCGCTCTCCGGCAGCCAGGCGACGGAAACCCTGAGCGTCGCCGCACTCGCCAAGGGCATTCCGATCGACAAGGTCTATCCTGTCGACATCGACGGCGCGCTGCAATCCGTCGACAAGGTCAAGGGCCATATCGATGCCTGGTGGACCTCCGGCGCGCAGGCCATGCAACTCGTCAAGGACGGCGAGGTCGACATGGCGAGCATCTGGAACGGCCGCGCCGGCACGCTGAAGAAGCAAGGCGCGCCGGTCAGCTTCTCCTTCGATCAAGGCGTGCTCACCGCCGACTGCATGGTCATCCCGAAGGGCTCGAAGAACAGGGACATCGCCATGAAGGCGCTGGCCAAATTCGTCAGCCCCGACCTCCAGGCCAACCTGCCGCTCTATGTCGACAATGGCCCGGCCAACGAGAAGGCTTTCGAGACCGGCAAGATCCCGCCGGAGCGGATCAAGGACATCAATTCCGCGCCCGAGAACGTCAAGAAGCAGGTGCTGCAGGATCCCGCATTCTGGCGCGACACGCTCGTCGAGGCGACCGAGAAGTTCAACAACCTGATCCAGCAGTAACGCTAAGCAATTCCAGGAAAAGTGCGCAGCGTTTTTCCGTCCGGAATTGCGTAACAAGAAACTGTCGGAGCGGCTTCCGATATGCCGCTCCGCATCGTTTCGCGAAAAAGATCCGGAGTTGAAGGAGATGCTCTTGTCTCTCGCGCAGTCCGCGCTTCCCATAGGCATCAGCGGTATCGAGAAGCGCTTCGGTGCTGTCTCCATCCTCAGCGATCTCAGCCTCGATGTGGCGGCGGGCGAATTCCTGACGCTGCTCGGGCCGTCCGGCTCGGGAAAGACGACGCTCTTGATGATCCTGGCCGGCTTCGTGCGGGCCAATGCCGGCTCCATCAAGGTCGGCGGCGAGGAGATCATCACCATGCCGCCGCACAAGCGCAACATCGGCATGGTGTTCCAGAACTATGCGTTGTTTCCGCATATGAATGTCTTCCACAACATCGCCTTTCCGTTGAAGCAGCGCCGCGTGTCGACGGCCGAAACGGCCGAGCGTGTCGAGAGGGCGCTGGACCTAGTGCAGTTGAAAGGCCTCGGCGAGCGGCGTGTCGACCAGCTCTCCGGCGGTCAGCGCCAGCGTGTGGCCTTGGCCCGCGCCATCGTCTTCGAGCCGCGCATCGTCTTGATGGATGAGCCACTGTCCGCGCTCGACAAGAGCCTGCGCGAGCATATGCAGATCGAGCTGCGCAACCTGCACCGCCGGCTCGGTATGACGACGGTCTACGTCACGCACGACCAGCGTGAGGCGATCACCATGTCGGACCGCGTCGCCGTCATGAATGCCGGGCGCATCGAGCAGATTGATCAGCCGGAAGTCCTCTACGCCAGGCCGAAAACAAAGTTCGTTGCCGGCTTCATCGGCGAATCCAGCTTCATTCCGGTCGAATGCCGCAATGGCGGCGTCTGGCATGAAGGCAACAAGCTGCGCATGAAGGATGCAATGCCGTCCTCGGGCCGGCACGTGATGGTGGTGCGGCCGGAAAAGCTGCGCCTGATCGCCAGCGAACAGACTGGCGACATCAATGCGCTGCCGGCAACGGTCGGCGACGTCATCTATCAAGGCGACAGCTTCGTCTGCTATGCGACGCTCAAGGACGGCCGGCAGGTGATTTTGCGCGACTATTGCCGCTCCGACGTGTTGGCGAGACTGCCGGCGCCGGGCGAGCCGATAACGCTCGGCATCGATGCGCAGGACGTGGTGCTGGTGGCGGACCAATGAGCATCGGATCCGTCAGTCTCGACCATGTCGGCAGGCCCGACCGCGCGCTCAATGCCGATAAGCTTAGCGCCGACGCGCGGCGGGAGGCGCGTGGCCTGTTCGCGCTTTTGTCGCCCGGACTGCTTCTGGTCTTCGCCGTCATCATCGTGCCGATCGGCTGGCTGTTCTGGCTTTCGCTGTTCGACGAGAGTGATCAGCTCAGCGCCGCCAATTATGCGCGCTTTTTCGAGCAGGCCTCCTACATCAAGACCTTCGTCACCACCTTCAAGGTGGCTTTCGCCGTCACCGGCGCCTGCGTGCTGTTCGGCTATCCGCTGGCCTATATGCTGTCGCAATTGCCGCGCCGCGCCGCCGGGGTCTGCCTGATCTTCGTCATCCTGCCGTTCTGGACCTCGGTGCTGGTGCGCACTTATGCCTGGCTCGTCATCCTGCAGCGCAAGGGACTGGTCAACACATGGCTGATGGATATCGGCGTCATCGGCCAGCCGCTGCCGCTCGCCAACAATTTCGCGGGCGTGGTGATCGGCATGACCCACATCATGTTGCCCTTCCTCGTGCTGCCGCTCTACGCCTCGATGAAGACCATCGACGTCGACTGCCTGCGCGCCGGTATGAATCTCGGCGCCAGCCCGGCCGCCACCTTCCGGCAGATCTTCTTCCCGCTGTCGCTGCCCGGCCTTGCCTCGGGCGTGGTCATCGTCTTCGTGCTGTGCCTCGGCTTCTTCGTCACTCCGGCGCTGATGGGTGGCGGCAAGGTCATCATGTGGGCGATGCGCATGGAGCAGACCACCAGCCTCTATTCCAACTGGGGTGCGGGCGCTGCCCTCGGCGTCGTGCTGCTCGCCGTCACGCTGGCGCTGCTCGGCCTCTTCCGCTGGCTGCTCGGCGCCCGCGCCACCGGTGTATGGAGTCAGCGATGAGCATGGAAAATGCCCTGCCCATCTCGCATCGGCAACGCCTTTGGCTCTACGCGCTCGGCGGCCTTGTCATGCTGTTCCTGATCGCCCCGTCGGTGATCATCGTCATCATGTCCTTTTCCGACTCGTCGCTCTTAGAGTTCCCGCCGCAGGAATGGTCGCTGCGCTGGTATGAAAGTTATTTCGGCTCGGTCGAATGGCGCGACGCCACCGTCGTATCGGTCAAGGTTGCGGTGATGACGGCTGTCGTCGCAACGCTGCTCGGCACCGCCGCGGCCTACGCCATCAACGCCCGCACACTGCGGCTGACCGGCGCGATCAACGCGCTGCTCACCGCCTCACTGATCATCCCCGTCATCCTGATCGGCATCGGCACCTTTTTCCTCTATGCCCGCATCGGCCTCAACAACACACTGACCGGCTTGGTCATCGCGCACACAGTGCAGGCGCTGCCGCTGGTCGTGTTGACAGTCCTTTCGGGCCTGCGCTCCTACGACATGAACCAGGAGATGGTGGCGCGCAGTCTCGGCGCAGGCCGCTTCTCCGCCTTCTTCCAGGTGACGATGCCGCAGATACGCTTCTCGATCGTGTCCGGCGCGCTGTTTGCCTTCATCACCTCCTTCGACGAGGTGGTGGTGTCGCTGTTCATCTCCGGCGGCGAGACCACGACGCTGACGCGGCGCATGTTCAATGCGCTGCGTGATCAGATCGATCCGACGATCGCCGCCATTTCGACTTGCCTGATCGTGCTATCGATCGTCTTGTTGTCCGCCGCCCAGCTTTTCGGCCGTGGACGTTGATACAGGGATACCTTGAACCGAATGCGTGACTTCCAGTTCCCCGGCCGCTCGCCGGTCCGCACTACCGAGGTGATGGCCGCGACCTCGCATCCACTCGCCACGCTTGCGGCCATCGACATGCTGCGCTCCGGCGGCAACGCCATGGACGCCGCGGTTTGCGCGGCCGCGGTGCAGGCCGTGGTCGAGCCGCAGTCGACCGGCATCGGCGGCGACTGCTTTGTCCTCTATTGCCCGAAGGGGGACGGGAACGTGCTTGCCTTCAACGGCTCGGGCCGTGCTCCAAAGGCCGCGACGGTCGACTGGTATCTGGACAAGGGATTTAGCGAGCTTCCGAAGCAGGGTCCGCACGCGGTCACTATCCCGGGCGCCGTCGACGCCTGGTGCCGGCTGGTGGAAGATCATGGCCGCAAGGGTTTGGCCGACGCGCTCGCTCCGGCCATCCGTTACGCGGAAGAAGGCTATGTCGTGCACGACCGCGTCGCCTTCGACTGGCAGGACCCCGAGACCGACCTGTCGGCGGACGAGGTGGCAACGCGCATCTTCCTGCCCGGCGGCAAGCCGCCGAAAGCTGGCGATGTCCACCGCCAGCCTGAGCTGGCGGAGACCTTGCGCATCATCGCGAAAAAAGGCCGCGCCGGTTTCTACGAAGGCGCGGTCGCGGAGGACCTCGTCGGTCGGCTTCGCGCGCTCGGCGGGCTGCATACGCTCGACGATTTCGCCGCCACGAAGGGCGATTACCGGACCCCGGTCAGCACCGCCTATCGCGGCTACGGCATCCACCAGATGCCGCCCAACAACCAGGGCCTGACCGCGCTTCTGATGCTGAACCTGCTTTCGGGCTTCGACCTCGGTACGCTCGATCCCGGGGGTGCCGCGCGCCTGCACCTCGAGATCGAAGCCGGCCGGCTCGCCTATCAGGATCGCGATGCGTTCTTCGCCGACCAGGATCATGTCGACGTGCCGGTCAAGGCGCTGCTCTCCGCCACCTATGCCGACAGCTTGCGCGCCGCTATCGACCCCGAACGCGCCATGACCCATCTGCCGCGTCTCGATCTTCCGGGCAGCGACACCGTCTATATCAGCGTCGTCGACCGCGACCGCAACGCGGTGAGCTTCATCAACTCGACCTATTATTCCTTCGGCAGCGGCGTCGTCGGCCCGAAGACCGGTGTCGTGCTGCAGAACCGTGGCTCGAGCTTCCGCCTCGATCGGAAGCACCCGAACGCGATAGCGCCCGGCAAGCGCCCGATGCACACGATCATGCCGGGCATGATGACGAGGAACGGCCGCGCTGTGATGCCCTTCGGCGTAATGGGCGGCGGCTACCAGCCGTTTGGCCATGTGCATCTTTTGACCAACATGATCGACTTCGGCATGGACCCGCAGCAGGCGATCGATGCGGCACGGGTGTTCTACAACCACGACGTCGTCGAGGCCGAGCGAAGCGTGCGCGCCGAGACGATCGAAGGCCTGCGCCGGCTCGGCCACAAGGTGGTCGAGCCCGACCACCCGCTGGGCGGCGGGCAGGCGGTGCTGATCGACTGGGAAAAGGGCACGCTGACCGGCGCATCCGATCCGCGCAAGGACGGGCTGGCGCTCGGATATTGAGCGGCGCTGGACATAAGCCGATCGTTCGAAACATAGTCTGGAACCATGACAAACAGCGAAAACGCCACCGATCTTGCCCATCGTCTTGCGCCCGGCGCCGATGACGCGCCGGCCATCGCCGCACCCGAACGGGCAGCGCTCTCGCATGGCGGCTTGCGCCGCCTGATCCGCGATACCGTGGCGCGGCTCAACGCGCTCGGCATCGGCCGGGGAGACCGCGTTGCTATCGTGCTGCCGAATGGTCCGGAAATGGCCACGGCCTTCATCGCCGTGGCGGCGGCCGCGTCCACCGCGCCGCTCAACCCGGCCTACCGGTCCGACGAGCTCGATTTCTACCTGACCGATATCGGCGTCAAGGCGATCCTTGTCGGCAAGGATGAGGCAGGTCCCTCGGTCGAAGTCGCCGAGCGCCTCGGCATTCCGGTGCTACGGCTCGTGGTGCCGGAAGGCGCGCCCTCCGGTGTCTTCGCGATCGAGGGCGATCCCGTCGGACCACCAGTCGCATCAGGTCTGGCCGCAGATGGCGATGTCGCGCTTCTCCTCCACACCTCAGGCACCACGTCGCGCCCAAAACTCGTGCCGCTCAGCCACGCCAATCTCGCCGCTTCGGCCGCGCATATCGGCGCGACGCTCGGCCTGACGCCGGCCGACCGCTGCCTCAACATCATGCCGCTGTTCCATATCCATGGCCTGATCGCGGCGGTGCTCTCCTCGCTCGCCGCCGGCGGCAGCGTCTTCTGCACGCCCGGCTTCAACGCGCTGCGTTTCTTCCCGTGGCTCTCCGAGGCCAGGCCCAGCTGGTATACCGCCGTGCCCACAATGCATCAGGCGATCCTGCCGCGGGCCGCCCGCAATCCCGAGCAGCTCGCCGAGGCGAAGCTGCGCTTCATCCGCTCTTCCTCGGCGTCATTGCCGGCGCAGGTCATGGCCGAGTTGGAGAAGACCTTCGGCTGTCCGGTGATCGAGGCCTACGGCATGACGGAGGCCGCGCATCAGATGGCGTCCAATCGGCTGCCGCCTGGATTGCGCAAGCCTGGCAGCGTCGGTGCGTCGGCCGGGCCGGAAGTCGCCGTCATGGCGCCGGACGGGCGGCTGCTCAAAGCCGGCGAGATCGGCGAGATCGTCATTCGCGGCCCGAACGTCACCGCAGGCTACGAGAAGAACCCGGACGCCAATGCAAGCGCCTTCGCGCATGGCTGGTTCCACACCGGCGACCAGGGCGTGCTCGACGAGGACAATTACCTGCGCGTCACGGGCCGGCTGAAAGAGATCATCAATCGCGGCGGCGAAAAGATTTCACCGCTCGAGGTCGACGAGGTGCTGATGGATCATCCGGCGGTGGCGCAGGTCGTCACCTTCGCTATGCCGCATGACAAGCTGGGCGAAGAGGTGGCGTCCGCTGTCGTGCTGCGCGAAGGCCAGAGCGCCAGCGAGGCCGATATCCGTGGCTTTGCATCGACCCGGCTCGCCGACTTCAAGGTGCCGCGCAAGGTGGTGATCCTCGACGAGATCCCAAAGGGCGCGACGGGCAAGCTGCAGCGCATCGGGCTGGCGGCCAAGCTCGGGCTCGGCTGATGCGTGTTACAGTCTTTGGCGCCGGCGCGATCGGCGGCTACCTCGCCGCGAAGCTGGCGATCTCCGGTTCTGTCGATCTGTCGATCATGGCGCGCGGCGCGCATCTCGAAGCGATCAAGGCCAACGGCCTGCGGCTGATCGAGGACGGCAAGGAAACGGTGACGCAGGTCAGAGCTGCCTCCCGCGCGGAGGAACTCGGCGTGCAGGATTATGTCGTGCTGGCGCTGAAGGCGCATTCGCTGGCCCCGGCGCTGGGCGAGATCGCGCCGCTCCTGGGCGAGGGGACAGCCGTCGTCACCATGCAGAACGGCGTGCCCTGGTGGTATTTCCACAAGGCGGGCGGCGCACTCGAAGGCACACGGCTCGACGCGGTCGATCCGGGCGGCACGATCTGGCAGCGCATCGGGCCGGAACGTGTCATCGGCTCCGTCGTCTATCCCGCTGTCGAGGTCGATGCGCCGGGCCTTATCCGCCATGTCGAAGGCACGCGCTTTTCCCTGGGCGAGCCTTCGGGCGAAAAGAGCCAGCGCGTGACCGCGCTTGCCCGCGAAATGGTCAAGGCCGGGCTGCAGGCGCCGGTGCGCGAGGACATCCGCTCGGAGATCTGGGTGAAACTCTGGGGCAATCTTTCCTTCAATCCGATCTCGGCGCTCACCGGCAGCACGCTTGCGGCCATCGTCGCTGACGACGCCACACGCGCCGTCGCCCGCGCCATGATGCTGGAGGCGCAGGCGATCGGCGAGCGACTCGGCGTGCGCTTCCTCATCCCTGTCGACCGGCGCATCAAGGGGGCCGGGGATGTCGGCGAGCACAAGACCTCGATGCTGCAGGATCTCGAACGCGGCCGTCCGATGGAGATCGATGCGCTGGTCACCGCCGTTCAGGAGCTCGGCCGCCTGACCGGCCAACCGACGCCGACCATCGACAGCGTGCTGGCGCTGGTTCGGCGGCTTGCGATCGAGCGCGGGTGTTATTGACTTCACAGACGTGAAGATCGTCCGCTCTTGACTCTCGCCAATGTTCCTGTTTTGTTCTAGTAAGGAGTTGTAACAGGAGCGTTCTCAGCCGAACGAGTACAGATGTCTCGGCAGCAAGAGTTTGATTTCGGCATTCCGATTCCTCCACTGCAGCCGAAGCTGCGGGATCGCGTGTTCTTCGCGCTGTTTTTGCAGGCCAAGAATCGTGCCGCGTTTTGGTCATTGCAGAAACATCTGTGCGATCTCAACGGGATAACCGGATCGCTGCTGCTGAAAGAGCGATTTCATGTCAGTCAACGACATGTCGGTGATTACAAAAGACTTAGATCGAAAATCGAATTCGCGGCAAAGCGAGCCGGCCAGTTGGTTGAAATGCCGGCGTTTGAAGTCACGTTTAGCTATGCCGTGAGTTTTCCCGGGCGCCCGGCGGCAAAAGGCAGGCCGCCATCGCGTCCGTTCGTGCTTTTGGCAGACGATGGACCGGTCTGCGAACTCAGCCGGTTGATTGGCGTTGCGATGAAGGCAAACGGTCTCAAATCGGCAGATCATTTCGTTCCGCACATGACGCTTGCCTATGACAAGAAATTCATTCCCAGGCAGCCCATCGATCCGATCAGTTTTGTGGCAAGAGAGTTCGTTCTCGTTCACAGCCTGCGCGGCCTGACGATCTACAAAGATCTGAACCGCTGGCCGCTGGTAGCCGCGCCATAGGCCAGGCGCCACCATCCTGACACGATTTGTCACCTGCGGAGCCGGCTGTCGGTGGCAGGCGAACGATCGATACCTACTTGATGTCTGGTCCAAACCGGGAGGAAATCATGACCACTGCCGAAATTGCCAAGGATTTCACCGAGCTCCTCAAGCGAGGCGACAACCACGGCGCCGCCGCGAAGTACAATGCCGACGACATCGTCAGCTACGAGGCGATGGAAGGGCCGATGGCCGTCTGCAGCGGCAAGCAGGCCGTCAAGGAAAAGGGCGCATGGTGGGAAGCCAACCACGAGGTTCACGGCGGCTCGATCGAGGGGCCATACGTCAATGGCGACCAGTTCGCGCTACGCTTCAGCTTCGACGTGACGCCCAAATCGACCGGCGAACGCGTAAAGATGGATGAGGTTGGCCTCTACACGGTCAAAAACGGCAAGATCAGCGAAGAGCGTTTCTACTACTGAGGCTTGCTGGCCTTGGGCTGCGAACGCCCTTCGCAGCATGATGTAGGCATGGCGACCTCGGATGATATCCAGGCCGCCATGTCTGCTTCTCAAATCGTCTTCACATAATCCGCAAGCTGGTCGGCCACCGTGCCCCAGCCGTCGAAGAAACCCATCTCCTCATGGCTGTTGCGCGTCGCCTCGTCGCGGTGGATGGCGGTAGCGGTGTAGCGCGTGCCTTTGCCCTCGGGCGTCAGTGCGATGACCGCGGTGATGAAGGGCTCGCCGGACGGCCGGTAGCCCGGCAGCAGCGCGTCGGTCCACACCAGCCGCTCGTTCGGCACGATCTCGAGATAGCAGCAATGGCGGTCGTTGATCTCCTTGCCGTCGGGCGATTGCATGCGCGTGCGAAACAGGCCGCCGGGCTGGAGGTCGATCTCGCAGTCGGTGATGACCCACGGCTTCGGCGTGAACCACTGCTTGACATGCTCAGGCCTCGTCCAGGCGCGCCACAAGAGTTCGCGCGGCGCGTCGAGGAAGTGCTCCAGCGTCAGGTCCAGTTTCGGGTTCGGCTTGAACGGATAGCTCACTTTTCAATCTCCTTGAGGTTCATCACATAGGCGTCGAACTGGTCGAGCCGGCGCTCCCACAGCGCGCGCTGTTCGACGAGCCAGTTTTCCGCCAGCTTCAGCGGCTCGGGCGAGAGGCTGTAAGTCCTGACCCGGCCGGCCTTTTGCGACTGCACCAGCCCGCAACCTTCCAGCACCTTCAGGTGCTCGACGAAGGAGGGGAGCGCCATGCCGAACGGCTCCGCCAGCTCGCTGACCGAGGCGGGACTTCTGTTCAGCCGCTCCACGACGCGCCGCCGTGTCGGATCGGCCAGCGCGCGAAAAATGCCGTCGATGGGCGGTGGGTTCTGGCTTGCTATCTGCAGGCTCATGGCTGTTCCTTCCGAGACCGCCTGGCGGTCAGGTGATCTTTGCAGGAAGATACTTAGGAAAAACCCTTAGTATTGGCAAGGCCAAAATCGCACCGCCGCAAAGCGCTGGCAAAGCTTATGGGGCCGGCCTAGGCTTCTGCCGGATTCGAAAATTCATCTGACAGAGGCCCGCTTTGACCATCACCATGTACGGCATCACCACCTGCGACACGATCAAGAAGGCGCGTGTCTGGCTGGAGAGCCATGACGTCCCGTATCGCTTTCATGACTACCGGGCAGAGGGGATCGAGGCCGACAGGCTCAGCGGTTGGGTCGGCAAGGTCGGCTGGGAAAAGCTGCTCAACAAAGGCAGCACCACCTTTCGCGAGCTGCCGGAAGCGGATAAGGCCGGGCTGGACGAGAAGAAGGCGAAGCAGCTGATGCTCGCCAAACCGACGATGATCAAGCGGCCGGTGCTGGAGGTCGGCGAGCGGATATTAGTGGGGTTCAAGCCGGAGGTTTACGAGGAGGCGGTGAAGTAGGGGCGGGACGCCGAAGCTGCCAATCTCCCCCTTTGCGGGGGAGATGGCCGGCAGGCCTGAGGGGGGTGTGAAGGAACGCGGCGTTGGCCGACGTGTCGACGCGAAGCTGCCTCGGGTATGCAGTTTGATTATTGAGAGGCTGGAGGGACAGCACCCCCTCTGCCCTGCCTGGCATCTCCCCCGCAAGGGGGGAAATCGGACGTCGCTTCCGCCTTCGCTTATCGCCAACGTAGCGGGATACATCACGTCCCTCGCAAATAGTCCGCCAGCGCCACCGCATTGTTGTGCGCCTCGTCATGCGCGCCGTAGAGCAGCGTCACCTTGCCCTCGCGCAGCAGGCCGCGCAGTTGCGCCACCGCCTCGCTATTTGCATCAAGCTCGGCCCGATATCGCTTCTTGAATTCCGGCCAGCGCTCCGGCTCGTGGCCGAACCATTTGCGCAGTTCGTTGCTCGGCGCGATCTCCTTCAGCCATAGCGTCAGCTCGGCGTCCTTCTTGCTGACGCCGCGCGGCCAGATCCGGTCGACCAGCACCCGCCGGCCGTCGGCTTTCGCCGGCGGCTCATAGACACGCTTCACCGCAATGTCGAAGGCCACTTACGCCTCCTTTGCCAAGCAATTCCAAGAAAAGCGTGCAGCGCTCGGCGACTTCGCCGTGGCCGTCCGTTCGGAATTGCGCCAACAAAGTACCGTTACGCCCACTCGCCCTTGCGCATCACCGGCACGCGGCCGCCGTCCTTGGCCACGCCGTCGATGTCGATCTTGTCGGAGCCAATCATCCAGTCGATGTGGATGAAGCTCTTGTTGCCGCCGCGCTCCGCGATCTCGTCCTGGCTGAGCGACGCGCCGTCGACAAAGCATTTCGAATAGCACTGCCCGAGCGCGATGTGGCAAGCGGCGTTCTCGTCGAACAGCGTGTTGAAGAACAACAGCCCGCTCTTCGCGATCGGCGAGGAATGCGGCACCAGCGCCACCTCGCCGAGACGGCGCGCGCCTTCATCGGTGTCCAGCACCTTCTGCAGCACGTCCTCGCCCTTCGAGGCTTTGGCCTCGACGATCCGCCCGCCTTCGAAGCGCACCGAGATGTCGTCGATCAGCGTGCCCTGGTAGGAGAGCGGCTTGGTCGAGGAGACATGGCCCTCGACGCGCATTGCATGCGGCGTGGTGAAGACCTCCTCGGTCGGGATGTTCGGGTTGCAGGTGATGCCGTTCTTCGCCGTCGAAGCGCCGCCCATCCATTCATGGCCATCCGCCAGCCCGACGGTCAGGTCGGTGCCCGGTCCGGTGAAATGCAGCGCGTGGAAACTGTGCTCGTTGAGCCATTTTGTGCGCTCGGCCAAGGCGGCGTTATGCGCCTTCCAGTTGCCGATCGGGTCCTCGACATCGACCCGCGAGGCCGAGAAGATGGCGTCGGCGAGCTTCACCACCGCGACGTCGTCGGGCTCGCCCGGAAACACTTGGCGAGCCCACGCAAGGTCGGGATAGGCGACGATGTTCCAGTTGATGTCGAAGCCGGTGATCTTCTCCAGCGCCGGCTGGTAAGCCATCGAGTTCGCCTTGTTGGCGCGCGCCACCTTGGCCGGATCCTGTGACGAGAGCAGCGACGGATCCTCGCCGCGCACGGCGAGCCGCGCCGCATTATTGGAGAACGCCTTCGCCATGCCTTCGTAGAGCCAGCCGGCGGCGCGGTCGAAGCCGGCGTCTGCCCCATAGCGAAAACGCGCCAGCGTGATCTCGTCGTCATTGAAGATGGGCGTCACTATGCCGGCGCCCGCCTTGTAGGCGTGCTCGACGATGCGTCGGGTCAGTGGCAGCGCCGCGATCGAGGAGGTCAGCACAAGGTCCTGGCCAGGCTGCAGCTGCAGCCCGACCTTGACGGCGACTTCCGCCAGCCTGTCGAGCTTCACCGGGTCGATGCTTGCCGAAACGCCGCGCGAATGTGTGGTCATGATCCTGCCTGCCGTTATGTTGGGGTTCTCATCCTTACATAGACCGCTGCGATTGACCTTTCCACCGCGATCGACTGGGCCTGCTCTCAAGCAGGACGAACCGCGTCGCTGAAGAGTGCGGAGCGGTTATGCGGCGCTGTCCAGCGCCCGGAACTGCGCCATGGTCGCCTCGATCTCCTCGCGGATCCAGGCCTTGAAGTCGCGCACCTTGCGGCTTTCGCTCTTGGTGGCCGAGGTCACGAGCCAGTAACCCAGCCCGCTCTCGGCCCTGATCCCAAAGGGCGCGACCAGCCGGCCGTCGGCCAGCGCGTCGGCGGTCAGCAACTGCCAGGCGAGCATCACGCCATGACCGGCGATCGCCGATTCCAGGCAAAGCATCGGATCGGTGAAACGCGCGCCTTTCTGGAAGGTGACCGGCTCGACGCCCGCCGCCTCGAACCAGCCGTCCCAGCTGAACATCGCCCGCTCGTCGGTGATCGCGCAGGTCTGCGCCAGATCGCCGATCGATTTCAGCTTGGCCGCGATCGAGGGCGCGCAGACCGGAAACACCTCCTGGGCAAGCAGAAGCTCGGCGCGTCCGCCAGGCCATTTGCCGTCGCCAAGCCGGATGGCGATATCGATGTCGGACCGGTCGAGATCGGCGACCCTGGCCGACGCGTCGATGCGCAAAAGCACATTCGGATGGCGCGCGAAATGCCGCGACAGCCGGGGCAGCAGCCATTTCGAGGCGAAAGCCGGCGCCACCGAGACGACCAGCGTGCACTCGTTGGTCTCGTTGGCCAGCGCCACCGCTTGCGCAAGCTCGCGGAAGCCGGCGCTGAGCCGCGCCGTGAAGGCGGCGCCGAATTCGGTCGGCACGAGTCCGCCCGGCGTTCTTTCGAACAGCGCCTGTCCCAACTGCTTTTCCGTGCGCTTGACCTGCTGGCTGACGGCGCTGACCGAGACGCTGAGCTCCGCCGCCGCTCCCGCCAGCGATCCCAGCCGGGCGACGGTTTCCACGGCGCGCAGGCCGTTGAGATGGACGCGGTTCAGCATAGCCATCCAGTTTTTCTAAAGTGAACGGACCGAAATCTCAATTGAAACCGGATAGAAAACGGCAGAATTTACCTGGAACAGCCTTGAACCACGAGGTGGCCCATGAAGATTTTATCTTTTCTGAAAGGGCTGTCCGGCGCCGAGGCGAGGCCGCGCGAGGACGGCGAGATCGCACACTGGATCACCGATCCGTTGTCGCATCCGGTGCTCGATACCATGTCGGAGCGCGAGCTCGGCGATATGCCCTTCCGGCTGACCGCCCGCCGCACTGCATATGAAACGTCAGGCGCGGCTGGCCGCTAAGTTATTGGCCTTTTCGGCGGCGCTCCCCTCATCCGGCCGCTTCGCGGCCTCCCTTGGGGAGAAGAGATGGCGCCGGCACCGACAGGCTCCTCTCCCCACCGGGGAGAGGTCAGCCGAGCGAAGCGGAGGCTAGGTGAGGGGATGTCCGCGCCTGGCCCAACGCAAGCACGTTGTTTCGCCTGCGCGCACAATTACTCTGCGCCGCAATGAACGCCTCGCCATCTCCCTGCGGCTTGCTCTCGCCGGCATGGTCGCGCTTGCCGTCGCCATGGGCATCGGCCGCTTCGTCTACACGCCTATCCTGCCCGGCATGATGGAAGGATTGCATTTGACGCCGGCCGATGCCGGCTGGATCGCATCCGCCAATTATGTCGGCTACCTCATCGGCGCTTTGGCCGCTGCCGGAGGCTGGGCGCATGGCCGCGAGCGCATGCTGATGTTCGCCGGCCTCGCCGCCAGCGCCGTGCTCGCGGCCCCGATGGGGCTCACCGAGACGATGGCCGCCTTCCTCGTCATCCGCTTCCTCGCCGGCCTCGCCAGCGCCTTCGTCATGGTGTTCATGGCCTCGATCGTCTTCAGCCATCTGGCAGAGGCCGGCCGCGGCGATTTGCAGGCGATGCATTTCGGCGGCGTCGGCCTGGGCATTGCCGCGTCCTCGGCGCTGCTGGCGATCCTCGTCTCCGAACATGCGGGCTGGGCCGCGGGCTGGCTCTGGTCGGGAGCGCTTTCGGCCGTCGGCCTGCTCGTCGTCGCGCTGCTCGCCGGCTCGACCACCCCGGCCAATGTCACCGACGGGCGCGAGCCGGCGGTGCCGAAGCACGGGTCCCTGGTGAAGATGATCGTCGCCTACGGACTGTTCGGCTTCGGCTATGTGGTGACGGCCACTTTCCTGGTCGCCATCGTCCGCCAGGGCGGCGGCGGGCGCGTCTTCGAGGCCACTGTCTGGATGGTCGCCGGCCTGGCCGGCTTTCCCTCGACATGGCTTTGGCAGAAGCTCGCCGGCCGGATAGGGCTCTATGCCGCCTACGCTGCTAGCTGCCTGGTCGAGGTGGTCGGCGTCGCCGCCAGCGTCGTCGTCAAGGGCGCAGCCGGACCGTTGATAGCAGGCGTCCTGCTCGGCGGCACCTTCATCGCCATCACGGCGCTGGGCTTGCAGATGGGCAGGCAGCTCGCGCCGCGGGCGCCGCGCCGCATCTTCGCGGTGATGACGGCAGCCTTCGGTCTTGGCCAGATTGTCGGCCCGATCGCCGCCGGCCTGCTCGCCCAGGCCTGGGGCAATTACGTGCTTGCCTCGATCCTGGCGGCGGCGGCGCTGCTCGCCTCCGGCGTCATTGCCTGGTCGGCTGCGCCAAAATCGCCATGATTTGCGGCTTGTTCGATACCGGGCGTCGGGCACGGGCATTTTCTTTCCCCCTAATGTGTGACTTTATGCCCGCCGAACAGCAACGCCGCTGATTTGCGGTCAGACCGAGGAAACCCGCCACAGTGTTCGTATCCTTCTTCCCGCAGCCGAAGCTTTTCTTCACATCGGCCGCCGTCTGGAGCCTTGCGGCGATCCTGTTCTGGTTCTTCGGCGGCGAGCAGCTGGGCGCCGTCTTCGGCCTGCCGCCGGCAGCGGCCGGCACGCCGCCCATCATCGGCATCGCGGTGCTGTGGTCGAAGCCGTTCCTGTGGTTCTACATCTACTTCGCGGCTTGCGTTGTGATCTTCTACGCCTTCTGGAGCTGGTACGCCCCGCACCCGTGGCAGAACTGGTCGATCCTGATGACCGCCGTCATCCTGTTCTTCATCTATTTCAACGTTCAGGTCTCGGTGGCGGTCAACAATTGGTATGGTCCGTTCTTCGATTACGTGCAGGGCCTGATGTCGGGCACAGCGAAATCGACTGACTCGGAATTTTACATAGGATTGGCCGATTTCTCCTGGCTGGCGCTCGTCGGCATGAACGTGCAGGTGGTCAATGCCTTCATCGTCAGCCACTGGATCTTTCGCTGGCGCACCGCGATGAACGATTACTTCATGGCCAACTGGGGCCGGCTGCGCCACATCGAGGGTGCTTCACAGCGTATCCAGGAAGACACGATGCGCTTCTCGCAGATCATGGAAGATCTCGGCTCGACCTTCGTCCAGTCGATCATGACCTTGATCGCCTTTCTGCCGGTCTTGATTCAACTGCAGGCCCACATAACCGAATTGCCGATCGTCGGCGCGATCCCGCAGCCGCTGGTCGTTGCCGCCTTGGGCTGGTGTCTGTTCGGGACGATTTCCGTCATGGTGGCGGGTCTCAAGCTGCCGGGCCTGCAGTTCCGCAACCAGCGCGTCGAGGCAGCCTATCGCAAGGAACTCGTCTACGGCGAAGATCATGCCGACCGGGCTCAGCCGGCGACGACGACACAATTATTCGCCAATGTCCGCCGCAATTATTTCAAACTATATTTCCACTACATCTATTTCAACGTCGTGCGTTACACCTATCTGCAGGCCGACAACATCTTCTCGTTGCTCATCCTCGGGCCCTCGCTGGTTGCGCACAAGATCACCTTCGGCGCCCTGAACCAGATCTCGAACGCCTTCGGCAAGGTGACGAATTCGCTGCAGTTCCTGCTGAATTCCTGGTCGACGATTGTCGAACTGCAGTCGGTGCACAAACGTTTGCGAGCCTTCGAAGCGACGCTGCAGGGCGAGCAATTGCCGATTATCGATCAGCACTATCTAGAACGCGAGCAAGCTGGCATGCGTCCCGAAGATCAGCCGGCAAGCTAGAGCGCGGCCAGTCCAGTTAGCCGCCCACACTCGCCTGTGCCTGGCCGGCGCGCTGGCGCGCGACATAGTCGCGGAAATTGATGCACTCCACATCGGCCTTCACGCAGACCTCGCCGGCGAAGCGCTCCAGCGCATTCCAGTAGGCGCCGCTATTCATCAGTGTGAAGTGGAAGCCGAGCTCCAGCGGCAGGCGCTTGCCGTTGTACTGAGCCTCGAAAGCGGCATGGAACGCCTGGTAGGCGCGTTCCGAAAATGCGTCCGCCATGGCCGGCTTTTCGGTGCCGTCCGAGTGGCGGACATAAAGATTGTAATCCATGGCGACCACCGGCTTCGATTTCGGCCCTTCCGGAATCTGCGGCAGCGCAAAGCGGGTGGTGCCGTTCTTCGTTGGCGCCACGGCCGGGCCGTTCGAAACGCCGCTCGCGTCGTATTCAAAGCCGGCCTCGGGCAGCGCTTCGTAGAGCGCCTTATCGGTGGACAGATAGGGCGCGCGAAAACCGGTTACGGTATGGCGGGCGAAATCGCGCCAGCCGGACGGCTCGGGAGAAATACCGTTGATCGCATAGGCGTTTTCGAAAATGCGCCGCGCGGACGCGAATTCGGCCAGCCAGTCGGCCTTGCTCCAGTCCTTGCCGTCGAAATGGCCGCAGGCATGGCTGCCGATGTCGTGGCCCTCGGCCGCGGCCAGCCGAACCTGTCCCAGCCGCTCGGCGACATCCTGCTTCGAGGCGCCGAAGCCGACATTGGATTTGCCGGCGGCCTTGCCGGGGCCGGCATATTGCAGCCGCGTCTCGGGAGAGAGCAGGAAGACGCAGGACAGGAAATAGGTGAAATGCGCGCCCGTTCGCTTTGCCAGCGCCCGGCTGCGCTGCCATTGCGAGATCTCGCGGGCGGCGTCGAACGAGATCAGCACGACCTGTTTCGGTTTGGCCGGCAAAGCGGCTGGCGATTTCGGCGGATCGGCGAAGGCGGCATTGGCTGAGGCAAGCGAGGCGAGACTGAATGCAAGGACGCGGTACGAACGAAGCATTGGCAACCTTCTGGCGGGGATGTCTCCGGCTGATCGGAAGCCGGCTATCGCGCAAATGTGGCGCGGTTGCGTTCGGGCGAGCTCTGTGGGCGCCGGGCATTCCCAGCCGATTTTCCGGCCCGCCCCCTTCCATGCCGACGAAATTTCGCTAAAACGCGGGGCTCAAGAAGCGCCCCCTTCCGGGGCAGCAATGGTTTTGATTGATGTCGGACGACAGTTTTATCCGCGAAGTCAACGAAGAGATTCGTCGCGAGCAGGCGCAGGCGCTGTGGGATCGTTTTGGCCCGGCCATTCTCGGCATCGCCATCCTGATCGTGCTGGGAACGGCGGCCGTCGTCGGTTACCGATACTGGGACGAGAGCCGCGCCAACCGTTCGGGCGACGCCTTCTCGGCTGCGTTGAAGCTCGCCAATGACGGCAAGCGCGACGAGGCGATCGCCGCGCTCGATCAGCTGGAGAAGGACGGCTACGGCGCCTATCCGCTGCTCGCCCGCATGCGCGCCGCGACCGTCAAGGCCGACAAGGGCGACGTCGACGGCGCGGTCAAGGATTTCGACGAGGTCGCCGCCGACAACGCAATTCCCGCCGGCATCCGCGACATCGCGCGGCTGAGGGCCGCGCTGCTGCTCGTCGATCATGGTTCCTACGCCGACGTCTCAAGCCGCATCGAGGCGCTCACCGCCGACACCAATCCGCTGCGCCACTCGGCGCGCGAGGCGCTCGGCCTTGCCGCCTGGAAGGACGGCAAGTCGGCCGACGCGCTCAAACTGTTCGACCAGATCTCTTCGGACGAAGCCGCCCCGCGCAATGTGCGCCAGCGGGCACAGCTGATGTCCGAGCTGATCCGCGGGTCGGGCAACGCCTCGTGATTGCATGTCGCCCAAAAGTGCGCAGCGGTTTTGGGACAAACGACATGCAAAATAAACGGTAGACTGGATGGGCTTCAAAGTCGCCATCATCGGCCGGCCTAACGTCGGCAAATCGACTCTTTTCAATCGCCTGGTCGGAAAGAAGCTGGCGCTTGTCGACGACACGCCTGGTGTGACGCGCGACCGCCGCGTACATGCGGCAAAGCTCTACGATCTCCACTTCGATGTCATCGACACCGCCGGCTTCGAGGACGCGGCCGCCTCGACACTGCCCGGCCGCATGCGCCAGCAGACCGAGATCGCCATCCGCGAGGCCGACCTCATCTTCTTTACGGTCGATGCCAAATCCGGCCTGATGCCGGACGACCGCACCTTCGCCGAAGTGGTGCGCAAATCCGGCAAACCGGTGGTGCTCGTCGCCAACAAGGCCGAGGCGCGCGGCGCTCAAGGGGGAATGCTGGAAGCCTGGGAGCTCGGCCTTGGCGAGCCGATCCCGGTTTCGGCCGAGCACGGCCAGGGCATGCCGGACCTGCGTGACGCGGTGATCGAAGCGCTCGGCGAGGAACGCGCCTTCGGCGAGGACGACGACGAGGACAGCGATGAGATCGCCGCCAGCGAGGTGCTGATCGGCGAGGACATCGCCGACCCTGACGCCGAAACACCCTATGACGACACCAAGCCGCTGCGCATCGCCGTCGTCGGCCGCCCGAACGCCGGCAAGTCGACGCTGATCAACGCGCTGATCGGCGAGGAGCGGCTGCTCACCGGCCCGGAAGCCGGCATCACCCGCGATTCGATCTCTGTCGACTGGGACTGGCGCGGCCGCAGGATAAAGCTGTTCGACACGGCCGGCATGCGCCGCAAATCCAGGATCCATGAAAAGCTGGAAGTGCTCTCGGTGCAGGATGGCCTGCGCGCCATCCGCTTCGCCGAGATCGTCATCATCGTGCTCGACGCCACCATCCCCTTCGAGAAGCAGGACCTGCAGATCGCCGATCTCATCATCCGCGAGGGCAGGGCGCCGGTGATCGCCTTCAACAAATGGGACCTGATCGACAATCCGCAGGAATTGCTGGCCGAGCTGCGCGAAAAGACCGAGCGGCTCTTGCCGCAGGTGCGCGGCATCCAGGCGGTGACGGTCTCGGCCGAGACCGGCCGTGGCCTCGACAAGCTGATGGAAAGCGTCATCAAGACGCACAAGGTGTGGAACAGCCGCGTCTCGACCGGCAAGCTCAACCGCTGGCTGGAAGGTATCCTCGCGCATCACCCGCCGCCCGCCGTCGCCGGTCGCCGGTTGAAGATCAAATACGTCACGCAGGCCAAGACCCGGCCGCCGGGCTTCGTCGTCTCCTGCTCGCGGCCGGACGCGATGCCGCAATCCTATGTCCGCTACCTGACCAACAGCCTGCGTGAGGCCTTCGACATGCCCGGCGTGCCGATCCGCATGGCGCTGCGTACCTCGGACAATCCGTTTGCGGGCAGAGCGAAGAAGCGCTGATGTTTATCCTCCGTCGCGGGTAAGTCCTCGCAACGCTGGCAGGACAGAGGGGGGTGTGACGGAACGCGACGCTGGATAGGCCGATCCGCCGCTGCCTGTCCGAAAAAGGCTAAGCGACCTCCCTCAATCCATCGCCGGCTCGCGCCCCATCCGGCAGCGTCTCCAGCGCCGCCTGCAAGAGAATCTCCGCCAGCCGCGTCGCCACCGGGTCGAGCTCGGCGTCCTTCTGATGCAGGTGCAGCGCCATCATCGGCAGCGCCGGTAGCCCGAGCACGCCCGGCGCGATTGCTCTGACATTGGCTGGCAGGCCGATGTCGGTGCGGATCGTCAGGCCGAGACCCGCCGCCACCGCTGCCCAGATACCGCCGAGGCTGGGGCTGGAGAAAGCCATGCGCCAGGGCATGCCGGCGCGGTCGAGCGTTTCGGTCGCGACAGTGCGCAAGAGGCAGGGCGCCTCGAACACCACCAGCGGCAGCGGCTCGCCATTGCGCTGACCTGCCTCGATCGGCTTGGCCGGGCCGATCCAGCGCGCCTGCACGTCGGCGACATGCCGGCTGTAAGGCAGGGTCGTGCCGTCATGCCAGGCAAGGGCGATGTCGAGATTGCCTGTAAGGACGCGCTCGGCCAGGTCGTGGCTGCGGCCGATCCGCGCTTCGATGCGCACCTTGGGATGGGCGCGGGCAAAGCGGCCGAGCACTTCGGGCAGCACGGCCTCGCCGAAATCCTCCTGCAGGCCGAGCCGCACCCAGCCCTCCAGCTCGACGTCGCGGATGGCGGAGGCAGCCTCGTCATTGAGCTCGATCAGCCGCCGCGCATAGCTAAGCATCGTCTCGCCGGCCTCGGTGAGCGCCAGGCCGCGTCCCGCCTTGCGGAAGACCGGCGTCGCGGCTTGCTCTTCCAGCTTCTTCAGTTGCGCGCTGACGGCGGACGTCGAGCGCCCGAGCCGTTCGGCCGCCTTGGCGAAGCTGCCCAATTCCATTCCGGTGACGAAGGTCCTGAGGACATCGAGGTCGAATGTGATGCGGCGCATGAGATCATCCTGATTTTCAGGATTGTTGGTCAAAAACTTCCTGATTTTATGGACGAAGCTATGGCGCTACATCCGGTCCGTCAAGCCGTCAGCCGGCCGTCACGGGAATGGAACCATGTCCGCCATCGTCGCACACAACGACTGCCAACCGCCTGACGCATGCGCCGGCGCCTCCGCCCGCCGCGCCTTCGGCCCCAACCATCGCTGGAAAGTTCTGGGCATCGGCGTCGCCGCCAATGCCGGCTTCTCCGCCACCTTCTCGGGCATTCCGGCGACCGCGGTGGTCATGCGCCAGGGCTACCATCTCGACAACGCCTCGCTCGGCCTGGCGCTCGGGCTTCTCGGCCTCGGCGTGGCGCTGAGCGAACTGCCTTGGGGCGTGCTCACCGATCGCTGGGGCGACCGCCGCGTGCTCTTGACCGGACTGGGCGCGACGGCGGCATGGCTCTTTGTTATGGCTATGCTCGTCGTGCCGACAAAAATGGCGGTACCCGGCGTCGCGCTGCTTTCGGCAAGCCTGCTCGTCGTCGGCCTCCTTGGCGGCAGCGTCAACGGTTCCAGCGGCCGCGCCATCATGGGCTGGTTCGGCGAGGGCGAGCGCGGCTTCGCCATGAGCATCAGGCAGACGGCGGTGCCGCTTGGCGGCGGGCTGGGCGCGCTCGTCCTGCCGTCGCTGGCGTTGGCTTTGGGCTTCACCGCGGTCTTCGGCCTGCTTGCGGTGGTCTCCGCGCTCTCGGCCTGGTTTGCCTGGCGCTGGCTGCACGAGCCGCCGATGGAAGGTGGCGGTCACCCCACCACTGCCGCAAGCGGCCCGGCGCCCTTGCGCAACATCGAGGTATGGCGCATCTCGACCGCCATCGGCCTGCTATGCTTCCCGCAGGTTGCGGTGCTGACCTTCGCCTCGGTGTTCCTGCATGACTTCGCCGGTATGGGCACCTTTGTGACCAGCGCCAGCCTCGCCGCCGTGCAGACCGGCGCCATGGCGATGCGCGTCTGGAGCGGCCGCTTCACCGATCGCCACGGCAACCGCCGGCCGTTCCTGAAAGTCTGCAGCGCGCTGAGCGCCTTAGCCTTCCTGGCGCTGTGGCTGCTGGTGATCGGCGCCGCCGGATCGCCGTTGCTGCTGCCGCTGCTGCCGCTGATGGTCGTCGTCGCCGGCATATCCGTCTCCGCCTGGCATGGGGTCGCCTATACCGAGCTTGCCACACTTGCCGGCGCCCGCCACGTCGGCACCGCGCTCAGCCTTGCCAACAGTTTTGTGTTCATCGGCTTCTGCCTAGTGCCGATCGCCATTCCGTGGCTGCTGGTGGTCTTCGCATGGCCGGGCGTGTGGCTTGCCGCGGCAATCTGCGCGGCGCTCGCCTGGCCCATCTTCCTGCGCCAGGCTTGATTCACCCAAAGCTGATGCACCCACCCGGGCCTGATTTCCTCATCTGCCCGCTGTGGAAATTGCAAGCCGGCTTTCCTCAAACATGAAAAGAACATGATCGATGTCGTTAACCCCGCATCAAGGTTAATGCTTCATTTTGGCTCTCCGGGGTCAGTAGCGTTCTGGAGAGTTCAGTGCATCGACGCGTTTCCATGCGGCTTGCCGCCGCCGCCGTTGCGAAAAAACGTTCCTTTCTTCCTCCTTTGGTGCTCGGGCTCGGCATTTGGATCGGCTTTCCGACGGCCGTCGCCTATCAGGACATGGCAAGCCTGATCTCCGGCCTGGAATCGTCCAACGTCCGCTGGAATGCCTATATCGAGAAATCCGCTGCCGGCTCGGTGCAGGCCGCCGAAATGCCTTTCGTCGATTCCACCGCCACCGGCTCGCTCTCCGGCTCCGGCATGATTTTGCCGGGCGTGGGCACCGTCGCCTTCCGCGGCAAAGGCAACGCCGCCGGCGCTACACCCGATGAAGATCGTGTCGTGCGCGCCGACAAGAAGGGCCGTATCGTCCAGGTCTCGCCGGTCGCGCCGCCCAAGAATTTCAGCGCCGGCTCGATTTTCAAGCGCACCTCCTCGCTGCTGCGCTCCAGCACGGACAGCGGCCTGAAGCTCACCTTTGCCAAGCCCGGCATCAAGGGCAAGGAAGTCCAGATCGCCCAGGCCTTCCATCTGCGCGAAGACAAGAAGCCGGATCCGGATTTGCCGGCGGCCCTCGTCGCCCTCGTCAACAACGACAAGCCGGACATCCTTGCCGCCGCCTATGCGCAGTCGGCCCCCGACTACGCCAAGGCTTCGCCCTTCGAGGCGTTGCTGCAGGACGATCCGAACAACGGCCGCTTCATCCCGCCGATGGGCAAGGGCGACCACGCCTGGATGCAGAACCCGCTGCCGGCGGCCGTCTTCTCCAAGCCGGAACAGGAATGCCTCGCCAAGGGCGTCTATTTCGAGGCGCGCAGCGAGCCGGTGCGCGGCCAGGCGGCGGTGGCGCAGGTCATCCTCAACCGCGTCCGCAACCCGGCCTATCCGAAGACGATCTGCGGCGTCGTCTACCAGAACGACGATTGGTTTAACCGCTGCCAGTTCTCCTTCGCCTGCGACGGCAGGAAGAAGAGCATCACCGACCAGGCTTCCTACAAGACCGCCCAGGAGGTCGCCATGGCCGTCACCGCCGGCAAGATCTTCATTCCCGAAGTCGGCTCGTCGACTCACTACTACGCCAACTACGTCCATCCGGGCTGGGCGCGCGCCATGCAGCGCATGACCAGGATCGGCCTGCATATCTTCTATCGCACCTATGGCGGCGGCTGGAGCTAAGCCGTTAAAGCATGCCTCCCGAAAGTGGTAAGCGGTTTCGGGACAAGACATGCGCGAAATCAAAAGCCCAATGCGCATGGAGCGAATCTGAAAGATCGCGACGCGCTTTAGGCGGCTCGAGCCGAGGCGCCTGAACGACGCCTCCGGCCGTCCTTCCTCTGGCGCCCGGAATGCCCCGGCGGACGCGGCTCGTCGCGCGGATTCGCGCCGAGTCCTCACGCGGGCGTGAAGGGCACGATGTCGCACCTCGATAACTCATTGATTTTCCTAAAAAAAATAGATCGCCTGGAAGTTCGGCCCGTGGCTTGACGGGCGCGGACCCTCTAACTATGTTGCCGGCGACTTTAGAAGCGGACGGACGGCAATCGTCTGCCCGGGCAGGGGGGTTGCGATGGCCGACAAAACCGGGCCAGACGGAACCGGAGAAACCGGCCGCGGCAGGCAGCCAGAAGCCACTATCCGCGACGACGAACTTGAGCGCCGCCGGCGCGATCTCGAAGCATCGCTTGCGACGAGACGCACGGACCGGCTCGAGGGGAAAGACGAAGCGAAAGCTGCGACCGGTTACGGTCAGGCGCTGAAACTGTCCAGCGAGTTCATCGCCGGGGTGGTGGTCGGCGTCGCCCTGGGCTGGATCATCGACCGCCTGGCGGGAACAGCGCCTTGGGGTCTGATTGTCGGCCTGTTGCTGGGCTTTGGCGCCGGTATACTCAATGTCCTGCGCTCGGCGGGACTGGCATCCGAATTCGGCCAGGGCGGCAAGCCGCGCGAGCCGAAAGAATGAAGTGGGGCGCCGCAAGGCGCTGAAGTGAACTTAAGAAGCCGGTTGTGGCTTTGACGGGGATTTAAAGTGGCTGCTGCTGACAAGGTCGATCCGATCCACCAGTTCCAGATCCATCCGATCATCCCGCTGCATATCGGCGGCTACGACGTCTCTTTCACCAACTCTTCCCTGTTCATGGTCGTGACGATCGTGCTGGCCTCGGCCTTCCTCTATATGAGCACAGCGAGCCGCGCGCTCATCCCGGGCCGGCTGCAGTCGGTATCGGAGATGGCCTACGAATTCGTCGGCAACATGCTGCGCGATGCCGCCGGCAAGCAGGGCATGCAGTTCTTCCCGCTGGTGTTCTCGCTGTTCATGTTCGTGCTGGTCGCCAACCTGATCGGCCTATTCCCCTATTTCTTCACCGTCACCAGCCACATCATCGTCACCTTCACCCTGGCGATCCTGGTCATCGGCACCGTCATCGTCTACGGCTTCGCCAAGCACGGCTTCGGCTTCCTCAAGCTGTTCGTGCCGCATGGCGTGCCGGGCTATCTCCTGCCGCTGGTGGTGGCGATCGAAGTCATCTCCTTCGTCTCGCGCCCGGTCAGCCTCTCGGTTCGTCTTTTCGCCAACATGCTGGCCGGCCACATCACGCTCAAAGTGTTCTCTGGCTTCGTCGTCAGCCTCAGCGCGTTTGGCGCCCTGGGCATCGCCGGCTCGGTCCTGCCGCTTGCGATGGCCGTCGCGCTTTCCGCGCTCGAGCTGCTGGTCGCCTTCCTGCAGGCCTATGTGTTCGCGGTGCTGACCTGCATGTATCTGAACGACGCTCTGCACCCGAGCCATTGATTTTCACCGGCGCCCCGGCGCCAGCATACCCAACGTACCAACTGCAACGAATAGAGAAACCACAGGAGTTTTGAAATGGACGCAACTGCAGCAGCTGCTATCGGCGCTGGTATCGCCTGCATCGGCATGGGCGGCGCGGGCATCGGCCTCGGCAACATCTTCGGCAGCTACCTCTCGGGCGCGCTCCGCAACCCCTCGGCTGCCGACGGCCAGTTCGGCCGCCTGATCTTCGGCTTCGCCGTGACCGAAGCTCTGGGCATCTTCTCGCTCCTGATCGCTCTGCTCCTGGTCTTCAAGTAAGAGCCAGAGCTGACGAAAGGGGCCGCATGGTGCGGCCCCGTTCCATGGACAGGGGAATGAGATGTTCGTGACATCTGCCTACGCGCAAGAAACAGCGCCGGCCGCGGCCGAGGGCGATACGCATGCAGGCACCGCTGTGCCTGCCGCGGAGCATGAAGCGTTCCCGCCGTTCGATGCCAAGACCTTCCCGTCGCAGATCCTGTGGCTGGTCATCACCTTCGGGCTTTTCTACCTGTTCCTGAAGCGCGTTGTAATGCCGCGTCTTGGCAGCATCATCGATGTCCGCAACGACCGCATCACCCAGGACCTCGATCATGCCGCTAGGCTTAAGGACGAGGCGGATGCCGCAGTTGCTGCCTATGAGCAGGAACTGGCGGAGGCCAAGGCCAACGCCAACAAGATCGGCCAGCAGGCAAGCGACGCTGCCAAAGCGGACGCCGAGAGCACGCGCAAGAAGCTCGAGGCCGAGCTTGAGAAGAAGCTTGGCGAGGCCGAGGCGAGCATCGCCTCGATCAAGGCCAAGGCGATGAAGGAAGTCGGCACGATCGCCGAGGACACCACGTCGGCCATCGTCGAGGCGCTTGTCGGCGGCAAGGCCGACAAGACCGAGATCGCGGCCGCGGTCAAATCCGCGAGCCGGTGAGGATAGGGATCATGGACGCCACATCACTCGCCACGCTTTGGGCCACCATCGCTCTGATCATCTTCCTCGGCGCCGTCATCTATCTGAAGGTGCCAGCTATGCTCACCAAGTCGCTCGACTCGCGCGCGGCCAAGATCAGCGCTGAGCTCGAGGAGGCGCGCAAGCTTCGTGAAGAAGCCCAGCAGTTGCTTGGTCAGTATCAGCAGAAGCGCAAGGAAGCCGAGAAGGAGGCTGCCGACATCGTCGCCGCCGCCAAGCGCGAGGCTGAGCTGCTCGCTTCCGAAGCGGCCAAGAAGACCGAGGACTATGTCGCCCGGCGCGCCGCGCTTGCCGAGCAGAAGATCAGCCAGGCCGAGCGCGAGGCCGTCAGCGAAGTGCGCGCCTCGGCCGTCGACATCGCCGTCGAAGCCGCCCGCGCGCTGCTCGCCGCCAAGGTCGATGCCAAGGCTGGCGCCGATCTGTTCAAGTCGGCGCTCAATGACGTGAAGGCCAAGCTGAACTGAGCTGACTTCGAAGCTTCGAAATCAAAAGCCGCCTGGGCAACCCGGCGGCTTTTTTGTTGGCGCGGATGATCTCCCCCTCGAGGGCATATGCGCTAAGATAGGTTTGGCATGGCTTGAAACTTGCGCTTTCGTGGTGGCTCGCGCCAACGATGTCGCAAGGCATGGAGATTTCGGCGCAGGATTGCCAAGGGCGGCTGAGTAAAGATGGC
>NZ_JAIUHR010000026.1 GCF_020165195.1 Mesorhizobium sp. CA14
TCTGCTTCACCGCCATTGCGATTCCCTCCGAGCTTCCTTCTCAGAGAATCACAACCAGCCAATTACGCAACAGGCCCCTTGCGGGAGAAGGTCGTCGCCGAAGGCGACGGATGAGGGCAGCTCCAGGGAAAACCAGCGTCTCACTCCGCTGGAACACCCCTCATCCGTCTCGGCGCTATCGCGCCGATCCACCTTCTCCCACAAGGAGAAGGAAAAGACGAATTTCAATCAATTTTTAATCTTTTTCGCCCGCGCCTCTGGACAAGGCGAATCGGCTTTGATTCTTTAATGGCGATTCGGGCGTGCGGCGTATCCGGATCATCCAGTATACGGCAGATCGGGGAGTGCCATTTATGGCCAAGGCGGACGCGTGGGGCGCGCCCGGAGGGAAGGCTTTTGCGCGTCGCAAGGCAAGGAACGATGGACTTGCCGGCAATACGCGCCTGATCGCCGAACCTGCCTATCAACGGCTCTTAGCCGCCGAGCCGCTGCTGCGCCGTTCGATCCCGGCTCTGATCATCATCTTCCTGATCGTCATCGCCGCGCTGCGCTTCCTGTCGCTGATGAACGAGCATGATGAGATCGAGCGCGACGCCAAGGCCGTGCTGGCGCTGGGCGCCGGCCAAATGGCGCAGGCCGTCACCGCCGACCCCAGCGCGGCCGGCACCAACGCCATAAGCCTCCTGGAGAACACCAGCCGCCAGGGCGCCATGAGCCGCGCCCATGTGCTTGCCATCACCGACGCCGACTTCAAGGTCATCGCCGTCTCGCCGCTATCCACGGGCTGGCAGGGCCGCACGCTCGACAGCCTCGTGCTGGGCGGCCAGCCGCTGTTCATGTTCGGCGACCGCGCCGGGGTGATGGATGTCAGCATCTCGGGACAGGACTGGTTTGCCGCCGTCAGCCTCGGCGGCGATCGCAAACATGCAGCCGCCGTGCTGGTGCCGCAGGAAGCGGTGTTCGACAGCTGGCGCAAGTCGATGTCGCTCAACGTCACGCTGTTCGTGCTGACGGCGGGCGTGCTGATCGTCATCCTCTATGCCTATTTCGGCCAGGCGGCGCGTGCCCAGGCCGCTGACCGCATCTATCTCGAGGCGCATCAGCGCATCGACATGGCGCTGGTGCGCGGCCGTTGCGGCCTGTGGGACTGGGACATGGTGCGCGGCAAGATGTATTGGTCGCGCTCGATGTACGACATGCTGGGCTACGAGCCCTGCGACACGATGCTTTCCTTCGGCGAGGTCGACGAGATCATCCATCCCGACGACGGCGACCTGTTCGAGCTCGCCAACCGCATCGTCGAACGCGAGATCGACCATATCGACCAGGTGTTCCGCATGCGACACGCCGACGGACAGTGGGTGTGGATGCGGGCCCGCGCCCAGGTGATCGATCCGGAAGCGCCGGAGATCCAGCTGATCGGCATCGCCGTCGATGTCACCGAGCAGCGGCACCTGGCGCTCCGGTCGGAAGCGGCGGACATGCGGCTCAGGACCGCGATCGAGAACATCAACGAATCCTTCGTGCTGTGGGATGCCGCCGAGCGGCTGATCATGTGCAATTCGAAGTTCCAGAAGGACAATGGGCTATCGGACCGCGATGTCGTGCCCGGCATTCTCCGAGACTCGGTGGAGGAGCGGATGCTGGCCTTCGCCTCGGAGCGCAGGCTTGCCAACGCCAACGGGCCGCAGGGCGGCGTCAGCTTCGAGCGTCAGCTCGCAGATGGCCGCTGGCTGCAGGTCAATGAGCTCAGAACCCGCGACGGCGGCATCGTCTCGGTCGGCTCCGACATCACCCAGATCAAGCTGCATCAGGAAAAGCTGGTCGATAGCGAGCGCCGGCTGATGGCGACGATCCACGATCTCAGCCTCGCCCGCCGCGCCGAGGAGGAACGCGCCAGCGAGCTGGTCGAGCTCAACCGCAAATACATGAAGGAAACCGAGCGCGCGGAGGCGGCCAATCGGGCAAAATCCGAATTCCTCGCCAACATGTCGCATGAGCTGCGCACACCGCTCAACGCCATCATCGGCTTCTCCGAATTGATGCAGCAGGGCCTGTTCGGGCCGCTCGGCTCGGAGCGCTACGAGGAATACGCGACCGACATCAACGGCAGCGGCAAATACCTGCTCGGCGTCATCAACGACATCCTCGACATGTCGAAGATCGAGGCCGGCCAGTTCTCGCTCGACCGCGAGGAGATCGACCTCTGCCCGCTGATCAAGGAGACGGTACGGGTGATCTCGCTGCAGGCGGCGGAAAAGTCGATCAATGTCGAGACGCGCATCGCCGACGCGATGCGGGTCTACGCCGACCGCCGCGCGATCAAGCAGATCGCCATCAACCTTCTTTCCAATGCGGTGAAATTCACCGGACAGGGCGGCAAGATCACGGTCAGGGCGCGCAACACCTCAGGCGCGCTGCTGCTCACCATCGAGGACAATGGCTGCGGTATCCCCAAGCAGGCGCTGAGCAAGCTCGGCCGGCCCTTCGAGCAGGTGCAGAACCAGTTCTCCAAAAACCACACCGGCTCGGGCCTCGGGCTCGCCATCTCGCGCTCGCTGGCCGAGCTGCAGGGGGGCGCGCTAAAGATCCGCTCGACCGAAGGCGTCGGCACCATCGTGTCAGTGCGAATCCCGCTGAAGAAGGCACCGCCGACGGTGAAGGCGGCGGCTTAGGTCGGAATGCGGAATTTCCAAAAGCTCCGGCGGACAGCGCCCGCTCCGTCCTGCTGGACATCTCCTCACTTCCGGCTTGCCCCGGGCCGGTCAGGGCGGCAGTCAGTCAAACCCAACGGACTGTCGGGTCGCTAAACTGGACCGGTAGGGTTTAAATCATTTGCTGCTGCAGATGCCGGACTTGCATCGGCGCCATTCGATGCCCGTCTATAGGTCAAGCTGACGACCAGACCGATATATCCGACCTGCAGAATGATCATGGCCAGGATTGCCCATCCAAGCATCGCCCAGACAAAACCAGTTTCGTTGTAAGCCCAGATCGCCACGATGAATGACGTCGTGAACATGCCTACTAAAAATTTCGGAAGATCCATAGTTGCCCAGCGCCCCAATGCATGGCGATTTAGGCGGCTTTCAAATCAGCCGTTAAGAACCCGCCGCTCCATTTGCGAAGCGGCGGGGCCCCCCATCGTCGGGGTGATGGTTGACCCCGGCATTGCTGACAGTGCAATTGCGGTGCCAGACCTATTGACCCGTTACGGGACACCTCTGCCAATGACGCAAGACCGGATCCCCGATTAATATTAACTGTGGCTAATGTGCCACCCGGAGAATCTCATGGCGACGATGCGGTTGATGGCGACGCTCCCGCACGAAGCAGACGGTCGAAATCTCTCCTGACCTTCCGCGACGTCTCCCTAAGATGCGCTTCCAGCACAGCGAAATCCGGCAGGTCGGTAACCGCCAGCAAGAGATCCGCAAGCCCCGGAGGGACATCGTCGCGCTGGAACTCGCCGGTGAGGCAAAGCCTGATCATCTGCGTCAGCGCCAGATAGAGTCTATCGGCTTCATCAAGCTCTTCGCGGATATCAGCTGTGGCGAAATCCGGAGAAAGGCGGGCCAAAATGTCGGCGGTCGCCGTAACCCGACGGCCGGGCTCGACATTGCCGGTGATAGTCGCGACCTGGGCGATGAATTCGAGATCGATGAGCCCGCCCGGGATCAGCTTGATGTCCCAGAGGTCGCGCGGCGGCTTCTCATTCTCGATCAAGGCCCGCATGTCCGAAGCTTCGGCTTTCACCTTGGCGGCATCGCGCGGCTGCGCCAGCACCGCCGCCACTTCCGTCTCGAGCTCGGCGCAGAGCTCGGCATCGCCGCCGATGGCGCGGGCCCGTGCCAGCGCCATATGCTCCCAGGTCCAGGCGTCCTGGCGCTGATATTTCTTGAACGCGTCGATATGGGTGGCGACCGGTCCCTTGTTGCCGGAGGGGCGCAGGCGCAGGTCCAGATCGTAGAGCACGCCTTCGGCCGTCGGCGCCGAGACGGCGGCGATCAGGCGCTGCGTCATGCGGGTATAGTAATGCGAAGGCGCCAGCGGCTTCTCGCCGTCGGAGTCCTCGGCATCGGCATCATGGTCGTAGAGCAGGATGAGATCGACATCCGAACCCGCCGTGAGCTCGCGGCTGCCGAGCTTACCCATGCCGAGCAGCGCCACCCTCCCGCCGGCGATCCTGCCATGGCGCAGCGCGAATTCGCCGATCACCGCGTTGAGTGCCGCCTCGATGGTGAGGTCGGCGAGATCGGAAAAGGCGCGGCCGGCCCGCGCGGGATCGATCGAGCCGGCAAGCAGGCGCACGCCGATCAGGAATTTCTGCTCGGAGGCGAAGATGCGCAGGCGGTCGAGCACATCCTCATAGGCGCGGTCGCCTTCGATGAAGGCGGCAAGCCGGGCCGAGAGATAGGCGCGATCCGGCAGTTCGGTGAGCAATGCCGGATCGAGCAGGCCGTCGAAGACGTGCGGGCGGCGCGTGATGATGGCCGCCAGCCGAGGCGCGGCCCCCATGATGGTCGCCATCAGCTTGAGCAGCGCCGGGTTCGACTGCAGCAGCGAAAAAAGCTGGATACCCGCCGGCAGGCCGGCGAGGAACTCGTCGAAGCGCATCAGGGCCTCGTCGGCGCGCCGCGTCTGGCCGAAGGCCTTGAGCAGCGCCGGGGCCAATTCCGTCAGCCGCTCGCGGGCTTCGGCCGATTGCGTGACGCGGTAGCGGCCGAAATGCCAGCCGCGGATGACGCGGCAGATGTCACTCGGCCGCTGGAAGCCCAGGCGATGCAGCGTCTGCAGCGTGTCGGGATCGTCGACATCGCCGGTGAAGACCAGATTGCCGACGCCGGCCGAAAGCTCCGGAGCGGTTTCGAACAGCGCCGCATAATGGCGCTCGACCTGCTGCAGCGAGGCGCGGAAAGCCTGCGTGAATTCCGCCTCGCCGGCAAAACCCAGCATCAGCGCGATGCGTTTCAGCTCCTCGTCTTCCTCCGGCAGGATATGCGTCTGCTCGTCCGCCACCATCTGGATGGCGTGCTCGACGCGGCGCAGGAACCAGTATTGCCGGGTGAGTGCATCGCGCGCGTCGGCGGTGATCCAGCCTCGCGCGGCGAGCGCTGCGAGCATCGGCACCGTCTCGCGGCCGCGCAGTTCCGGGAAGCGGCCGCCAGCAATGAGCTGCTGGGTCTGGACGAAAAACTCGATCTCGCGGATGCCGCCGCGGCCGAGCTTGACGTTGTGGCCCTTCACCGCGATCTCGCCATGGCCCTTGTGGGCATGGATCTGGCGCTTGATCGAATGGACGTCGGCGATCGCCGCATAGTCCATGTATTTGCGCCAGACATAGGGCTGCAATTCCTTGAGGAAGGCCGCGCCCGCGGCAAGGTCGCCCGCCACCGGCCGCGCCTTGATCATGGCCGCGCGCTCCCAGTTCTGGCCGCGCGCCTCGTAATAGCGAAGTGCCGCCTCGACAGGGATCGCCAGCGGCGTCGAGCCGGGATCGGGGCGGAGCCTCAGATCGGTGCGGAAGACATAGCCATGCTCGGTGCGGTCCTGGAGGATGCGCACGAGACGACGGGTAACCCTGGAGAACAGCTCGGTCGCGTCGAGCGGATCGATGACGGCCGGCGCTTCCGGATCGAAGAAGACGACGAGGTCGATGTCGGAGGAGAAATTCAGCTCATGCGCGCCGAGCTTGCCCATGCCGAGCAGGATCCAGCCCGAACCCTTTGCCGGTTCCGCCGGATCCGGCAGCTTGAGCTTGCCTTGCCGGTGCGCGTCGAGCAGCAGGAAATCGACGGCGGCTTTTGTGCAGGCATCCGCGAGATCGCTGAGACGGCGCACCGTCACCGAGGTCTCCGCTTCGCCCGAAAGATCGGCCAGCGCGATCAGGAAATGCGCTTCGGTCTTCCATTGGCGGAGCGTCATCATCAGGCTCGATTCGGAGGCGTCATCCGCGCTGGCCGCGCCGCCGATCGCCTCGCCGATGGCGCCGAGCCGCGCTTCGATCGTCCGGTCGAACAGCGTGTCGAGAATTGCCGGCCGCCGGCGCGCGACATCGCGCAGGAAGGGCGAGAGGTCGAAGATGGCCGCCAGCAGGTCCTGCAGCGGCCCCTCGCCCGCCAGGAACGCAGCGAGGCGGGAAAGCCCGTCTTCCTCGGCGGCATCGGCGATTTCCGACAATTCGCGCCGGGCATGGCCTGCATCCAAGGGGCGGAGCGCCAGCGTCGGGCTAAGCCGGAACTCGGATTCGATTTTCTTCTTCGCCATTTATCCGCGCCATCAATGCGTCTCCCGCAACGGGAAACTCATGACCACGGACAATCCGGGATTGGCGGGTAAAAGATCAAGCCTTCCATTGTGGAAAGTCATGATCGCCTTGGCCAAGCTGAGGCCGAGGCCCGAGCCCGGCTGCGAGCGGCTCTTTTCCAGGCGCACGAAGCGCTCGGTGGCGCGGGCACGATCGGCGTCGTCGGGAATGCCGTGGCCATTGTCGGTGACCGTAAGCTTGATCTCGTTGCCGAGGCGCTCCAGCACCACCCGCACTTTCGGCGCTTCGGCAGCGTCGGTCGAATATTTGATGGCGTTGTCGACGATGTTGGACAGCGCCTGGCCGATCAGCTCGCGATTGCCGTTGATCGTGAGGGCTTCGGGCGCGGTCGCTTCCAGCGCGACGCCCGCTTCCTCAGCCACCGGCTCGTAGAGCTCGACAACATCGCTCACCGTGGCGGCGAGATCGACGGGGCCGGTCTGTTCCGAGGAATAGCCGGCCTCCAGGCGCGAGATCATCAGGATGGCGTTGAATGTCTTGATGAGCTGGTCGGATTCCGCGATCGTGCCTTCCAGCGCCTGGCGGTAATCCTCGATCTTGTGCCGGCCGGCAAGAGTCGCCTCGGCGCGGTTGCGAAGCCTGGTCAGCGGCGTCTTCAGATCATGGGCGATGTTGTCGGAGACCTGCTTCAGCCCTTCGTTCAGCATGGCGATCCTGGCCAGCATCGAATTGAGGTTTTCGGACAAGCGGTCGAATTCGTCGCCGGCGCCGGTGACCGGCAGCCGTCCGGACAAATCGCCGCCCATGATGCGGCGGCTGGCGTCCGAGACACTGTCGATGCGCTTCAGCGCGGCGCGCCCGACAAAGAACCAGATCAGAATGCCGCCAAGTCCCATCATGCCGAGCGCCAGGGTCAGCGCGCGGCTGATGACCGCGCGGAAGCGCTCCGGCTCACCGAGGTCGCGGCCGACCAGCATGATCATCTGGTTGGGCAGTCTCAGCACCAGCGCGATGGCGTTGTGGCCCTTTTCCCCTGTCGACTGGGGAGTGTTGCTGCTGTCGCCGGTCTGGGGTGCGGGTTGGTCGGTAGCCCCACTGCGCAGCCGGTCGAGTTCGCCCTCGCCGAAGCGCTGGTAGGAGAAGGGCTCCGTCGTCCAGCCCTCGGTCTCTATCACCCCGGGCTCCAGGCTCTGCACATTGCCGGTCAGGATCTGGCCGTTGGCATCGGCGATAAGATAGAGATTGGCGCCAGGCTGGCGCGAACGGGCTTCGACGACGCGCACCAGCACCGGCAGGCCGCCGCGCTGATAGGCGCGGGCCAGGCCCAGCACCTCGTCGTTGATGGTCTCCTGCGTCTGCGCGGTCAGCATGCGCGCCGACAGCGACGTCATGTAGAGGACGAGCAGCACCGCGCAGAGCGCGAAAAGCAGAAGATAAAGCGCCGAAAGCCGGGCCGCCGTCGTCTTCATGATGGCCGGCAGGGAAAGAGCCATCTTGCTCCCTAGCCGCCTTTCAGCATGTAGCCGGCGCCGCGGATCGTGTGCAGGATCGGCTTGTCGAAACCTTTCTCGATCTTGCCGCGCAGGCGCGAGACGTGGACATCGATGACATTGGTCTGCGGATCGAAATGATAGTCCCAGACATTTTCCAGAAGCATGGTGCGCGTCACCACCTGGCCGGCATGGCGCATCAGATATTCGAGCAGGCGGAACTCGCGCGGCTGCAGCGTGATTTCGCGGCCAGCGCGCTTGACCGAGTGCGACAGCCGGTCGAGCTCAAGATCGCCGACACGGTAGACGGTCTCGGACTCGCGCGCGCTGGCGCGGCGGTTCAGCACCTCGACGCGGGCAAGCAATTCGGAAAAGGCATAGGGCTTGGTGAGATAATCGTCGCCGCCGGCGCGTAAACCGGTGACGCGGTCGTCGACCTCGCCCAGCGCCGAAAGGATCAGCACCGGCGTGGTGTTGCCGCGCGAGCGAAGCGCGGCGATCACCGACAGGCCGTCGCGGCGCGGCATCAGCCGGTCGACCACCATCACGTCATAGTCGCCGGCATCGGCGAGCGCGAAGCCGGTCTCGCCATCGCCGGCGACATGGGCGGTGTGGCCCGCCTCGGCGAAGGCTTTCTGCAAGTAGTCCGCCGCCTCGCGATCGTCTTCCATGATGAGAATCTTCATGGAGCCGTTATACGCGATTTCATTGGAAAGTTGAGGGGCAGTCATTCTTCATGCCTTGCATTCATTAGTCGCATATCTTCTTCCCAAAACCGGCGACCACTTTTGGGCGACATGCATTTCGTTCCGCATGTCGTGATCCCAAAACCGGTGCCCACTTTTGGGCGACATGCGATAAGCGGCAGCGGGTGATGGGAAACCCGCTGCCGCCAGGAGCGAAACACGGTGACTGACTTACGTGCTCGGCCCCATGTTTCCCCACGGCGGCTCGGGGGTGTTGATACCGCTATGGGGAAAGCTGAAAGTCGATGTCAGCCCTTGCCGACCGGCAACGCGACGAAGCGGTTCGAGTCGTCGCGGGTGATCTGCATCAGCACGGCCTTGCGGCCGGCCTTGGCGGCATCGGTCATCGCCTTAGAGACGTCGTCGGTGGTGTTCACCTCGTTCGAGTTGATCGAGGTGATGACGTCGCCGGGCTGGATGCCGCGATCGGCCGCGTTGCTGTCGGGATCGACGTCGGTGACCACGAGGCCCTTGCCATTGTCGGCCTTCGTGACGGTCAGGCCGAGATCGGCGAGCGTGTCGGGTTTGGCGGCGGGCGCCGACTGCTTGTTGCTGTCGCCGTTCGAGGCCTGCTTGTCGCTCGCGGGCAGCGTGCCGAGATCGACCTTGACCGTCTCGTCCTTGCCGTTGCGCCAGACGGTGACATCGACCGGTTTGCCCGGCGCGAATGCACCGATCATGCGGGCGAGTTCCTTCGGCGAGGCAACGTCCTTGCCGTCGACCTTGGTGATGACGTCGCCGGCGGCGATGCCCGCCTTCTTGCCGGGCCCGCCGTCCTGGGCGCTCGAGACCAGCGCGCCCTTGTCCGACTTCAGGCCGAGCGACTCGGCGATGTCGGAGGTGACCGGCTGAATCTCGACGCCGAGCCAGCCGCGCTGAACCGAGCCGCTCTTCATTAGATCCTGGACGACCTGCTTGGCGGTCGAGGCCGGGATGTCGAAGGCGATGCCGACGCTGCCGCCCGACGGCGAGAAGATGGCAGTGTTGATGCCGATCACCTGGCCGTTGAGGTTGAAGGTCGGACCGCCCGAATTGCCGCGGTTGACCGAAGCGTCGATCTGGATGAAGTCGTCATAGGGGCCGGCGCCGATGTCGCGGCCGCGGGCCGAGACGATGCCGGCGGTGACGGTGCCGCCAAGGCCGAAGGGATTGCCGACGGCAACCACCCAGTCGCCGATGCGGACCTTGGAATCGTCGGCGAAGTCGACATAGGTGAACTTGTTGCCGCCGCCATCGACCTTGAGCACGGCAAGGTCGGTGCGCGGGTCGGTGCCGATCAGCTTGGCGTCAAGCTCCTTGCCGTCATTGGTGACGACGCTGAAATCCGAGCCTTCCGACACGACGTGGTTGTTGGTGACGAGATAGCCGTCTTCCGAGATGAAGAAGCCCGACCCTTGAGCGACCGGACGCGGCTGGCCATTGCCATGGTCGCGATGGTTGAAGCGGCGCATGCCGAACTGGCCACCCTGACCCTGGTCGCCAAAGCCGCGGAATTCCTTGAAGAAGCGGCGCAGCTGGGGATTGTCGGGCAGATTGTCGAAGCCGTCCTGATCGTCCGAGCCGTCGTCGGCCGTCGGCTGGATCTTGGCCTTGACCTTGACGCTAACGACCGCCGGCGAGACATGCTCGACGACATCAGCGAAGCTCGGCACCTGCGGGGCTTCGACGCGCACGGCATCGGCCAGCACGGGGGCGGTGCCGGTGGCAAGCGCGCCCGCGCCGACCGCACCGATAACGGCCAGGGACGCTGCAGCCGCCATTAGGCGCTTTCGGGTGCGGGAATATGAATTGGGGGCAATGTTCATGGATTTCGTTTCCTCTTTCGAAGGGATGCGCTCAGGCGAAGCATCCTCGGGCAAGAGGATTAGAGAGCCGCACATTACGGCGCCATTTCCACTACATGAAAGTTTTGTAATGTTGGGATTGGCGACGTGCGCGAGATCACGAGGTTCAAATTGACCAAAGGCCGTACCAACCGAACTCGAGTCTCAGTCGAATCGGGGACCAAGACGATCGAAAGCATCAAGCGCACGATAGCCAAGGGCGGTTGCGGTCAATCGCCAAGCTCGGCATGGCGCTAGTCGCGCAGCATCTTATCCAGCGCCGCCTGTTCCTCGGCGCTCAAGGTGCTGTCCGGCACAGTTCGGCGCGAGCGTGCGCTGAATACGATGAAGATGCCACCTGCGATAAGCAGAAGCACCGGCGTGCCCCACAAAAGCGCGTTGCGCAGGCTGAAACGCGGCTTCAAGAGCACGAACTCGCCGTAGCGCGAGACGATATAGTCCATCACCTGCTGGTCGGTGTCGCCGGCGAGGAGGCGCTGGCGCACGAGGACGCGAAGATCGCGGGCAAGATCGGCGTCGGATTCGTCGATTGACTGGTTCTGGCAGACCATGCAGCGCAGGCCTTCCGACAGCACGCGCGCCCTCGCCTCCAGCGCCGGGTCCTGCAACACTTCATCGGGTTTCACCGCCTGTGCCGCACCAGCGAAAAACAGCGCCAGCAGCAGGACCAGCGAGGCGAGTGAAAACCTCGCGCTCATGTCGGGTTCGCCAGGGCTGCGGCCGGCGTTCGCCGCTTTGCCGGCGCGCCAACGCGCAGGCGACGGTCGAGCAGCGACACGGCCGCCCCCGCCATCATCACCAGCCCGCCGCCCCAGATCAGCGTCACCAGTGGCTTCCACCAGAGGCGCACGACGACGGAACCGTCATTGTTCTCGTCGCCGAGCGACAGATAAAGCTGGCTCAATCCAATCGTCCTAATGCCGGACTCCGTCGTCACCGTCTGGCGCACCGGGTAGAAGCGTTTTGCGGAGGTGATCGCGCCATCGGCGTTGCCGTCGGCGCCCATCAGCAGGAAGCGGCCGCGATCCTCGGTGAAGTTCGGACCTTTCTGCGGAGAGAGCCCTTCGAAGCGCAGCGTGTGGCCGGAAAGCTCCACCGTTTCGCCGGGGCGCATGGAGAGGATTTTTTCGGTGCCGAAGCAGAGCGTGCCGACGATGCCGAGCAAGGTCAGCCCGAGGCCGAGATGGGCCAATGCCGTGCCGAAGACGGAGCGCGGCAGACCGACGAGGCGGCGAAGCATCACGGCCGGCGCCACGGAGCCGAAGCCGGATTTGACGGCAAGGTCGGTCAGCGCGCCGCCGACCAGCCAGACGGCGAGGCCGACGCCGAGGGCGGCAAAGACCGAAGCGCCGTCGATGAACAGGCCGGTGACCAGCATCGCTGCGATCGCCGCCGCGAAAGCCGCCATCAGCCGCTGCGAGGCGGCAATGACGTCGCCGCGTTTCCAGGCGAGCAAGGGGCCGAACGGCACGATCGCCAATAGCGGCAGCATCAGCGGGCCAAAGGTCAGGTCGAAGAACGGCGCGCCGACCGAGATCTTGCCGCCGGTCAGCGCCTCCAGCGCCAGTGGATAGAGCGTGCCGACCAGCACCGTTGCCGTGGCGGTGGTGAGGAACAGATTGTTCAGCACCAGCGCGCCCTCACGCGAGATCGGATGGAACAGGCCGCCCACCGTCAGCCGCGAGGCGCGCAGCGCAAAGAGCGCCAGCGAGCCGCCGATGAACAGCGTCAGGATGCAGAGGATGAAGACGCCGCGCGCCGGGTCAGTGGCAAAGGCGTGCACCGAGGTGAGCACGCCCGAACGCACCAGGAAAGTGCCGAGCAGCGACAGCGAGAAGGTCAGGATGGCCAGCAGCAAGGTCCAGATCTTCAGCGCCGAGCGCTTCTCCATGACAATCGCCGAATGAAGCAGCGCGGTACCGGCAAGCCATGGCATAAAGGAGGCGTTCTCGACCGGATCCCAGAACCAGAAGCCGCCCCAGCCGAGCTCGTAATAGGCCCAGTAGGAACCCATGGCGATGCCGCCGGTCAAAAACATCCAGGCGACAAGCGTCCAGGGCCGCACCCAGCGCGCCCAGGAGGCGTCGATACGACCCTCGATCAGCGCCGCGACCGAGAAGGAGAAGCAGATCGAGAAGCCGACATAGCCGAGGTAAAGCATCGGCGGGTGGATCGCGAGGCCAAGGTCCTGCAGGATCGGGTTGAGGTCGCGGCCTTCAATCGGCGCCGGATTGAGACGGATGAACGGGTTGGAGGTCGCCAGGATGAACAGGAAGAAGGCGGCGCCGATCATGCCTTGCACGGCCAGCACATTGGCCTTGAGCGTCGCCGGCAGATTGTTGCCGAGGACGGCGACGAGCGCGCCGAAGAAGGTCAGGATCAGCACCCAAAGCAGCATCGAGCCTTCATGGTTTCCCCAGGTGCCGGTGATCTTGTAGATCATCGGCTGCAGCGAGTGGGAGTTCTCCCAGACGCTCGCCACCGAGAAGTCCGAGCCCGCATAGGCGCTTGCAAGGGCGGCGAAGGACAGCGCGGTCAACGCGAAGCCGGTGACCGTGACCGGACCGCCGACCGCCATCAGCCGCTGGTTGCCGGTGCGGGCGCCGACCAGCGGCACCAGCATCTGCACGAGCGACAGCGCGAAGGCGAGCACAAGCGCGAAGTGTCCAGTCTCAACCATCAGTTCGTGCTTTCCTGCCAGACGCCCTTAGCCTTCAGGCCGTCGGCGACTTCCTTGGGCATGTAGCGCTCGTCATGCTTTGCCAAAACGCTGTCGGCGACGAAGACGCCGTCCGGGCCGAAGGCGCCCTCGGTGATGACGCCCTGCTCCTCGCGGAACAAATCGGGCAGGATGCCGGTATAGGTAACCTTGACCGATTTCTGCTTGTCGGTGACCGAGAAGGCGACGGTGGCGCCCTGCCCGCGCACGATGGTGCCCTTCTCGACGAGCCCGCCGAGCCGGATGCGCTGGCCGGGCGGCACACTTGCCGTGGCGAGATCGGCCGGCATGTAGAAATAGGAGGCCTTCTGTCCCAACGCATAGAAGGTGAGCCCGGCAGCGGCACCGAGGAAAGCCAGCCCCGCCAGGACCACCGACATACGCTTCTGCTTGCGCGTCATTGCCTTACTCCGTCGCCGTCACGCCGAGCGAGGCGGCGAAGGCGGTGAATTTCTTGGCCTGTTCACTGTCCGCGCCAAAGGCGGCGACAGCGCGGCCGAGCGCGTCGCGCGCCTGGTCGGCCTTGCCAAGCACGACATAGGAACGGATGAGCCGCATCCATCCTTCCTCGTCGCGGGGATTCTGCTTCAATTTGTCGTCGAGACCGGCAACCATGGTCTCGATCATCGCCCGCCGGTCCTGCGGCGACATCTGCTGCGCGGCTTCCACCTGTTGCGCGCCGGGACCTTTGGCCGGCGCGGCATCGGCGACAGCAGGTTCCCCGGCCTCGCCAAGCGCCTGCTGGACGGCGCTGCGCCAGGGCGAATCCGGCGCGAGCTGGCCGAGCATCTTTTGCCAGGCGGCAACGGCATCGGCCTTCTTGCCTTCCTGGGCGAGGCCCATCGCCAGGTAGAAATTCGCCTTGGCGTTGGCCGGATCGAGCTTCAGGGCCGCCTCGAAGGCTTTCTGGGCGTCGGCCGAAACGATGCCGCCTGCAGCGCTGGCGATCGCCTCGCCGAGACCCGACTGGCGCACGGCGCTGTCGCCGTCGAGGCGGATGGCGTTGCGGTAGGCGGTCACGGCGTCAGGAAAGCGCTGCAGCCGAAGATAGATCGGCGCCAGCACGTCCCAGCCCTTGCCGTCCGACGGATTGGCGGCGAGATGGGCTTCGGCGCGGGCGACCAGTTCGTCGACCGAGGAATCGGCCGGGTTCTTGGCCAGACGTTCGGCGAGCGGCTGCGAAGGCAGATCGGGAGAGCCGAGCATGCCGTAAAGCCCCCAGCTCAGCAGGGGAACCGCAAGCACGGCCACGCTGGCGACCCATCTGGCGCTGCGCGCGGGCTTGGGCATTGCCGCGCCGGGTTGCGCAGCCGCGCCCAGACGCAGGATGCGCCGGCCGATCTCGGCACGCGCCTCTTCGGCCTCCCCGGGCTGGATCAGGCCGCGCGCCATGTCACGGTCGAGCTCCGACAACTGGTCGCGATAGACTTCGAGATCGTGATCGCCGGCCGGCGACGCGCCTTTCATGCCGCCGGTAAGCGGCAACAGCACCGCCAGGCTGGCACCCAGCGTGAGGATTGCGGCTATGACCCAGAACAGCATGCCCATTCCAATAACGGCAGAGCCCAGTCCTGCCAACACGACCATCGTGCGACGCTTTGACGGCAGGCGCGCCGCCCGGCCTTGATCGAACTCAACCCGAGCAAATAATTAGGCAGGCCCGGCTTGTCTTCTAGCTCAGCGGCGTCCAGCTGCCGTCGGCGTTGCGGCAGGCGGTGCCGCGCGCGGTGACGCCCGCGCCGCTTGTATAGACGGTGTGGGTGTACTGGCGGCAATCCTGCGAGCCTACCCGGTAGGGCTGGGCGGCGACGACCTCGCCGTAATGCGAGGAGTTGTCGCTCTTCCACGTCACCTTCTGGCCACTGGTGTTGTATTCCAGCGCCTTGTATTCCGCTTCCAGGCCCTTGCGCTTTTCGGCATCGCTGAGGCCCGAACCGATCGACCCGCCGATAAGCCCGCCATTCATGGCCGAAACGATGCCGGTCGAGACCTTGCCGCCGGTCGGCGGCGTGGAAACAGGCGTGGCAGGAGAGGTCGGACCACCCTTGCCCAGCGTCGTGCAGCCGGAAACGGCGAGCAGGGCGGAAACGAGCGCGACGCGAATCTTCATGCCGACAACCGGTTCTCTTCAGCGGGATGGAACTGGATGGACTGGGGGCGCGCCATCAGGACGTTTTCATCGCCATAGTGTTGATATTTGTCGGAAATTTGGCCGTTGGCAGCCGCACGCAAATCGATAAAAAACATCACTGAAGGCTCCGCAATCTCACCACCACCCTCAAGCCGCCCATGCCGGACCGTTCCAGCGCCAGCGAGCCTCCATACTCGTTGACGAGGTCGGCGACAATGGCAAGGCCAAGCCCCGTTCCCGGCTTCGTCTCGTCCAGTCTCTTGCCGCGCTTCAACACTTCCCGCGCGCTGTCCTCGGGAATGCCCGGACCGTCATCCTCTATAACGATTTCAAACAGGTTGCCGCTTCCCGAAGCAGTGGCGATCGTCACGGCAACGGCGCTCTTTGCCCATTTCATCGCATTGTCGAGCAGATTGCCGAGCAGTTCCTCGAGATCCTCGCGCTCACCCGCAAAGACGATCTCGGCCGACGGCAGGGACAGCGTCAGCCCGGTTTGCGGGTTGAGCTTGCGCAGAACGCGCACCATGCGCTCGATCAGCGGCGAAACCGGCGTGCGGAAGACGACGCTGTCGCGCTGCGCGGCGACACGCGCGCGCTGCAGATAGTGGTCGACCTGTTTCTGCATGGAGGCAGCCTGCTCGGCGATCAACTGGCCCTTGGCGCCGCCGAGCGCGCGCCCTTCGTTGATCAGCACGGCTAAAGGCGTCTTCAGCGAATGGGCAAGGTTGCCGACTTGCGTGCGCGAGCGCTCGACGATGCGCCGGTTGTTCTCGATCAGAGCGTTGGTCTCGCTGGCCAGCGGCTCGATCTCGGCCGGGAAGCTGCCGTCGAGCCGCTGCGCGGTGCCTTCGCGCACCATGGCCAGCGCGTTGCGGACCCGGCGCAAAGGCTGGAGGCCCAGCAGAATAGCGATGGCGTTGATGGCGATCATGCCGACGCCGAACAGCGAGAGATAGGTGAGCAGGCGGCGCTGGAAGCTCGCGATCTCCTGTTCGAGCTCGCTGTGGTTGCCCATGACGCGGAAGCGGGCCGCGCGGTTCTTGGCGTCGAGGACGAACTCGCTCTCGAACACTTCGAGCCGCTCACCCTTGATGCCTTCCATCGAATAGCTGCGCTGGAAATTCGCGTTGAAAGGCACCTCCGCCACGCTCGGCGACAGAAGCGAGGTCGTCATCGAGGAGGAATGGATTTCGCCATGCACGCCTTCGGAGGCAGGCTCCACCGACCAGTACCAGCCGGAATTCGGCTCGGAAAAGCGCAGGTCGCCAAGGTCGGGCGAGCCGGTCAGCGCGCCGCTGTCGGAAATGCCGACGGAGCCGATCAGGTTGAACAGATGCGCCGAAAGCAGGCTGTCGAAGCCGCGTTCGCTGGCCTGGCGGTAAAGCGTGGTGATGAGGGTGAAGATGACGACCAGCGTCAGGATCGCCCAGATGGTCGAAAAGGCGATGACGCGAAAGGTCAGCGAGCGCGGCCAGAGCCGCAGCCTTGAAAGCCACGTTCTCATCGTTGGCTTCAGCGGTTCCGCGTCACGCCTCCGGCTCACGCATGCGATAGCCCATACCACGCACAGTTTCGATCATGTCGATGCCCATCTTCTTGCGAAGCCTGCCGACAAACACCTCGATGGTGTTGGAATCGCGGTCGAAATCCTGATCGTAGAGATGCTCGACCAGCTCGGTGCGCGACACCACGTCGCCCATATGATGCATCAGATAGGCGAGCAGCCGGAACTCGTGCGAGGTGAGTTTGAGCGGCACGCCGTTCACGTCGGCCTTGGACGCCTTGGTGTCCAGCCGCAGCGGTCCGCAGGTAAGCTCGGACGAAGCATGGCCCGCCGCGCGACGGATCAGCGCCCGCACCCGGGCCAGCACCTCCTCGATATGGAAGGGCTTTGTCACATAGTCGTCGGCGCCGGCGTCGATGCCGGCGACCTTGTCGCTCCAGCGGTCACGCGCGGTGAGGATCAGCACCGGCATCTTGCGCCCGCCGCGGCGCCAACGCTCGACGACGCTGATGCCATCCATTTGCGGCAGTCCGATATCGAGGACCACAGCGTCGTAAGGCTCGGTGTCGCCGAGGAAATGCCCCTCCTCGCCGTCATAGGCGCGGTCGACCACATAGCCGGCATCGACCAGCGCATCGGCCAATTGCCGATTGAGATCCTTGTCATCCTCGACGACGAGTACGCGCATGGGTTGAAGCCCTATTGTTGGGTAGACGTATAGGCCGATTCCGCCAGCCAGGGAAACGAGAGGGGTCAGCCCATCGGGACGACGATTTCCGAGCGGCGCGGACGCTGTCCATCCTTACCGGGAACGAGCACGACGATAACGCAGACCTGCTGGCCGCCCCGCGTCGCTTGCGAGGCCTTGGCCAGCGTGCCGCCGTTCTGCGCGGCGACCTGCTGACCGATGGCGTAGCAATCGTTGGCGGCAAGCACGACCGGCTGGTCGACCGACGGGTCGATGACCGGCATTGCCGTCGTCTGCGACGCAAAGAGGCCGGCTGCGGCAAGCGCCAGCACTGCTTTGCGGAGATGGAAGCCAAGATTTTTCATGATCACGGTTCTAACGCATATGGGCTGAACGTGAAATGAACGGTGAACGATCGAAAATCCATGCCCGCCATTCCCCTGCGCGTGCCGCCCCAATCCCGGCTTTGAATTCATAGCCGGAAAAACAGTCGATCCGCTACGCTTTTTGGCCTGCCGATTCCGTGCCCCGCGCTACCTAGTGTAGAAACGCCGGACGGCCATGGGAGGATGCGATGACGCGCGAGGCTATTGCCGATCTCTACCGGGGCTACATCGCCTGCCTGAATGAGCAGGATTGGGACAGTCTCGGCCGCTTCGTCGGCGAGGAGGTGCAGTATAATGGCGAGACGATCGGGCTTTCGGGCTATCGCCGCATGCTCGAAGGCGATTTCGAGGCCATTCCCGACCTGCGCTTCAACATCGAGCTTCTGATCTCGGAGCCGCCGCGCGTGGCGGCTCGCCTGCATTTCGACTGCCGGCCCAAGGGCGTGCTATTCGGCCTGCCGGTCCACGGCAAGCGCGTCAGCTTTGCCGAAAACGTCTTCTACGAATTCCACGATAGCCGCATAAGGGAGGTCTGGTCGGTCATCGACAAGGCTGCCATCCAGGCGCAGCTTTAGGGTGTGTTGATGTTCAGGTGAGGCCGGCCTTCAAATGCCGGCTTCCTGCGCTTCCGGCCTTCGCCGGCCGAAGCACTCGTAAGACGCCGCGCAGCCAAGGCTACGGCCGGCGTAGGCCGGTTCTCGGAGGCCACCCCGTTTGGTCGCTTCGCGCCCGTCTTCGACTCCGACTCGGCCTGACCTGAATCTCAACACACCCTATGCACTTTCCTGGGTCAGCGCGCGGAAGCGCAGCAATCCATGATGGACCGCAAGGTCCTCGTCATAACGCGCCTCGGCGAATTCCAGCGACAGCCGCGTCTGGCCGCGCGGACCGATGGACAGCGCCGCGCCATCGAGGCTCGCCTTGATGCTGTCCATGATGAGGCGTGTCTCGGCCTCGCCTTGAGCTTTCGACCAGACGTGCAGGGTGACCAGCTGGTCATTGTCGTTGTCGGCGCCGGTCTCGAGGTCGAAGGCGCTGGTACGGCCGTAGGTGACGTTCGGAAAGGCGGCCTTGTCGTTCGCCTGCTCGAGCAGGCCCGCGCCGCCGAGCAGCGCCGACAGCGACGCGTCGGTTTTTAGCCTCAGGAACAAGGCCTGCATCAAATCGCCAGGCGCCGTCATCTACCGTCCATCGCCAACACATGTCTCCGCGCCGCGGCCAATCTCCGGCAACGTAGCCGCGCTCGCGATCCGATGCCAGACCGCGAATCGTTCTGACTATAACGTGAAGGGCGAAGGTCTCGAATTTGTTACGTTTTCGTCAAATCACGAGACCGGCGCCGCACCACCCTCCTCGGTGCGCTTGGCAATGAACTCGTCGAGCACGCCCGCGGTAGCGGCGGCGGAGGCCGGCGGCTGGAAGTCGGCGACGATCCGCTTCCATATGCCTGTCGCGCGTTCCGTCGCCGTCTTCGAGCCGGATTGCGTCCAGTTGCCGAAATTCGACCAATCGGCCACGACCGGCTCGTAGAAAGCAGTGCGGTAGCGAGCCATCGTGTGCGCGGCCGAGAAGAAATGGCCTCCGGGCTGCACTTCGGCGATCGCTTCGAAGCCGATGGCGTCGGCGTCGCCCGGCGTCGTGGCGCAAAGCTCGGCGACGGTCTGCAGCGCCTCAACGTCGGTGATCAGCTTTTCCAGGGAGACGCTGAGACCACCTTCCAGCCAGCCGGCAGCGTGGATGCAGATGGTGGCGCCGGCCAACACCGAGCCCCATAGCGCGAACTGTGTCTCGTGCGCGGCCTGCGCATCGGAGACGTTGGCGGCGCTGCCGCCGCCGGAGCGCCAAGGCAGGCCGGTGTAACGGGCGAGTTGCCCCGCCCCAAGCGTCGCCTTGATGTGTTCCGGCGTGCCGAAGGCCGGAGCGCCGGACTTCATGTCGACATTGGAGGAGAAGGAACCATAGACCACCGGCGCGCCGGGCTGCACGATCTGGGCCAGCGTCAGGCCCGCCAGCGCCTCGGCATGCTGCAAGGTCAGCGCGCCGGCGACCGTGATCGGCGCCATGGCGCCGGCCAGACAGAAAGGCGTGATGAGCAGAACCTGGCCGGCCTTGGCGAAGTCGATGATGCCCTGCGCCATCGGGATATCCAGCTGGCGCGGCGAATTGGTGTTGATGACGGTGTAGCAATGGGCGCCGGCGCGGAACTCGTCCTGCGAAAGGCCGCGCGCCAGGCGGATCATCTCGAAACCGTCTTCGACCTGCGGCGTGCCGCGCGCAAAGATGAAGGGGAACTTGTCCGACAGCGTCAGCTGCGCCCGGTTGACAGCATAGTGGCGCAAGCGGCTGTCGATGTCCTGCGGCTCGACGCAGGGCCCGAGCATGTGCAGCACGTCGAAATGCTGGACCAGCTTGACGAATTCCTCAAAAGCCTGGAGCGTTCCGGGCCGGCGTCCCGCTCGAGATCGGTGACGTTGGGAGCGCCGGAGCCGGCCAGGAAAGCCATCGAGCCGAGCTCGAGCGTCAGGTCGCGCGAGCGGTCGCCGCCAAGAGCGGGAATGGAGCGCGGCGCCGAGGAAAGTGCTTCCTCGACCATGTCGCGGCCGATCCTGACCATCTGGCTGTCTTCGTCGACCAAAGCGCCGGCCTTGGCATAGATGGCGCGGGCCTCGGGCAGCAGCACCTTGATGCCGAGCTCTTCCAGCACGCGCAGCGCGGCAGCGTGGATGGCCGCGACCTGGTCGTCGGAAAAGATCGGCTGCGGCAGGAAGGGGTTCTTCAGCGACCGGTAGTTCGGGTGCCGGCTCGACTCGCTGCCCGCCTCACCGGTGCGTCCCCGCCGGCGCTCGCGCCGGAGATCACGTGCGGCCTCATCGATCATGGCGGTTCCTCCTCATTGCCGCATCGCCTTGCCTTCGGCGTCGTAGGGCGAGGCCGCAATGACGCGCGCCGGCCGCTCGACCCCGACAATGTGTACGGAAAGCTCGGTCCCCTCCCCGGCGAAACCGTCATCGACCAACGCCAGGGCGACGCTCTTGGCGATGCCGTAGCCGTAGCCGCCGGAGGTGACGAAGCCGACGCGCCGGCGTTTGTGCCAGACCGGCTCGAAGCCGCTGGCATCGGCGTCGACGGCGTCGATTTCCAGCGTCACGATTCGCCGCGAAACACCGGCTTCGCGCTCTTTCAGCGCCGCGTCACGGCCGATGAAATCGCCCTTGTCGAAAGCGATGAAGCGGTCGAGCCCGGTCTGGCCGGGCGTGTAGCCTTGCGTGAATTCGCGCGACCAGATGCCGAAACTCTTTTCCAGCCTGAGCGAATTCAGTGCGTAATAGCCGATCTCGGCCAGGCCGAGATCCTCGCCTGCAGCGAGCAGCGTTTCGCGCAGGCTCGAATGCAGGGTGGCCGGGCAGTTGATCTCGAAACCGAGCTCGCCGGCGATGGACAGCCGGGCCACCCGGGCGCGCGCCATGCCGATGTCGAATTTGCCGCAAGCCATGAACGGCAAGGCTGCCGCCGAGACGTCCTGATGCGTGGTGCGTTCGACGATCCGGCGTGCGTTCGGACCGGTGACGAGGAAACCGGAGATGGCGTCCGAGATGTCGGTAACGGAGACTCCTTCGGCGATGTGTGCCTCGAACCAGCGCATGTGGAATTCGCGCAAATAGTAGGAGCCCATGATCCAGTATTCGCCGCCGCCCCAATTGAGCACGGTGAGATCGCCCTTCAGCCTGCCGTCGGAGCCAAGCATCGGCGCCAGCTTTGCGCGGCCGGGCTTCGGCAGCCGGCAGGCAAGCAGCCGGTCAAGCCAGGCCGCGGCACCCGGGCCTGACACCGCATAGCGCGAGAAGGCCGTGGTATCGACAAGGCCGGCGGCGCGGCGCACCTGCAGCACTTCGTCGCCGACGATCTCGAAAGCATTGGAGCGCTTCAGCGTGGCCTCCTCGCGGAACCCCATTGGCGCGAAATAGGCCGGGATTTCCAGGCCCCACGACGACGCCCACTCGGCGCCGGCGGCGCTCATGCCGTCATAGGCGCCGGGACGCTTCAGCGGCCGGCCGGCAGGCAGGCGCTCGTTGGGGAAGGTCATGACGAAGCGGCGGGCATAGAACTGGCCGGTCGTCTGCCGGAGATACTCCCGGTTGGCGGCGAAGGCGCCGTAGCGCGCGATGTCCATGCCGAAGATATCGGCTTGCGGCTCGCCGTAAATCATCCATTCAGCCAGCGACTTGCCGACACCGCCGCCCTGGCTGAAGCCGGCCATGACGCCGCAGGCGACCCAGTAGTTTCTCAGCCCCCTGACCGGGCCGACCAGAGGATTGCCGTCCGGCGTGAAGGTGAAGGCGCCGTTGACCCATTTGCGGATGCCGGCCGTAGCCAGGCATGGAAAGCGCTCATAGGCCTTGGCAAGCTCGGGACTGATGCGGTCGATATCCTCCGGGATCAGCTCGATGCCGTAATCCCAGGGCGCGCCGTCCATGTTCCAGTGTTTCGGGTTCTGCTCGTAGACGCCGAGCAGCACGCCCTTCCGCTCCTGCCGCAGATAGGAGAAGCCATCGAGATCGACGGCCAGGCCGAGCTCCTTGTCCAGTGCCGCCACTCGGGAATGTCCTCGGTGACGAAATAATGATGCTCCATCGGCGTCACCGGCAGGTCGACTCCGGCCATCAGCCCGACCTGCTTGGCCCAAAGACCGCCGGCGTTGACGACGTGCTCGGCGACGATCGTGCCTTTTTCGGTGACGACGTCCCAGCCGCCGTCGGCGCGCTGCATCAGCTCGACGACGCGGTTGCGCAGGATGACGTCGGCGCCGCGCTTCTTCGCGGCGCCGGCATAGGCGTGTGTTGTGCCATAGGGGTCGAGATGGCCCTCGTTGGAATCATAGAGCCCGCCCAGCACGCCATTCACATCCACGATCGGGCAGATCTCCTTGATTTCATCCGGCGTCACCAGTCGCGCCGTTTCGATGCCGACCGACTGGAACACCGCCCAGGCCGATTTCAGCCACTCCCAGCGCTGCGGGTCGCTCGCCATGTTGACGCCGCCTGTCATATGCAGACCGGCATTCTGGCCGGATTCGGCCTCGATCTCGCGATAGAGCTTGATCGTGTAGTCCTGCAGGGCCGCGACATTGGGGTCAGCGTTGAGCGCGTGGAACCCGGCCGCGGCATGCCAAGTCGAGCCTGCCGTCAGCTCGGCGCGCTCGATCAGCGCCACATCGCTCCAGCCGAAACGCGTCAAGTGATAGAGCACCGAGGCGCCGACCACGCCTCCTCCGATGACCACTGCCCGGTAATGCGACTTCACGAGCCGCTCCCTCTCGTTGGAGGCCCTCACGATATAGCTCCTGGACATATGTGTCTAGACACTTCTGTCCAGAGCTTGCGCGTCGCCCCGTACCGTGCCACTTGTTCGGCCATGACGATGACAGTTCCCCAGGACGAGCCGGCGCCCGGCAATATCAAGGTGACCCGCGCGGACTGGATAAACCTCGCGCTGCGGACGCTGGTTTCAGACGGAATCGAGAGCGTGCGCGTGCTGACGCTGGCACAGAAGCTCGGCGTCTCGCGCTCGAGCTTCTACTGGTATTTCGAAAGCCGGCAGGATCTGCTCGACCAGTTGCTCAAGCATTGGCACGAGACCAACACCACGGCGATCGTCGAGCGTGCCCGCCGCCCGGCAGACACCATCATCATGGGTGTGATGAACGTCTTCGAATGCTGGGCCGACGAGCGCCTGTTCGATCCCAGGCTCGATTTCGCCGTCCGCGAATGGGCAAGGCGCTCCGACGACGTGCGGCGCATGATCGACAAGGCCGACGAGGAGCGCCTGCTTGCCATACGCGACATGTACCGTCGGCATGGCTATGAGAGCGAGGACGCCTTCATCCGCGCCCGCGTCCTCTACTACATGCAGATCGGCTATTACGTGCTCGACCTGAAGGAACCGGTAGAGGCGCGCGTCAGCCATCTGGCCGCCTATCTGCGCTCCTTCACCGGCCAGGAGCCGACAGAGACGGATGTGGCGCATTTCATGCGCTTCATCGCGTCGCGGTGATTGAGATCGGCCGCCAACGGCCAGCGTATTTCCAACAAAGCTTGCGCTGTGGCTTCGCTGCCCTTGTGGGCGGTGATAAAATGGTCGAATAATTTGGCGGGGGCGCCACCCTGAAACTGCCCGCATGCTGTTTTCGGGCGAAAGCGCATTAGGGCGGAAGTCTGGAATGGCAGGTCCTTCGAAACCACGCAAGAGAAGAGGCAGGATCGCCTCGGCGGCTCTTGCCGTCGATGCGTGGCTCGATTCCTCGCTCTATGAGATCGGCTTCAAAGCGCGCGAATTCTGGGAAGCCGCGACCATCTTTTCCCGCCGTTTCCGTGTGCATGGCTGGCGCCGCGCCATCATCGAGGTGCTGAGCGAAGGTTTCACCATGGGCGCGGGCGGCTTCGTGGTGCTGTTGGCGCTCGCCATGCCGGCCTTCGACATCACCGCCGGCGACTGGCGCAGCCAGGGCGATTTCGCCGTGACCTTCCTGGACCGCTACGGCAACGAGATCGGCCAGCGCGGCATCATCCAGCGCGATTCCGTGCCGGTCGACGAGATGCCCGATATCGTCATCAAGTCGGTGCTGGCGACCGAGGACCGGCGTTTCTTCGATCATTACGGCATCGACATTCTTGGCCTGTCGCGCGCGCTCTTCGAGAATATGCGCGCCAATTCGGTGGTCCAGGGCGGCTCCAGCATCACGCAGCAGCTCGCCAAGAACCTGTTTCTGTCCAACGAGCGCACATTGGAGCGCAAGATCAAGGAAGCCTTCCTGTCGCTATGGCTGGAAGCGAACCTGTCCAAGAAGGAAATCCTGCAGCTCTATCTCGACCGCGCCTATATGGGCGGCGGCACGTTCGGCATCGAGGCGGCGGCGGATTTCTATTTCGGCAAGAGCGTCAAGGATCTGAGCCTGGCCGAAGCGGCGATGCTGGCCGGCCTGTTCAAGGCGCCGACCAAATACGCCCCGCATATCAACCTGCCGGCGGCGCGCGCGCGCGCCAATGTTGTGCTATCCAACCTGGTCGACGCCGGCTTCATGACCGAGGGCCAGGTGCTGCAGGCGCGGCTGCATCCGGCCGACGTCGTCGACCGCGGCGAGCAGAAGAGCCCGGATTATTTCCTCGACTGGGCCTTCGACGAGGTGAAGAAGATCGCCAAGCCCGGCCAGCATTCGCTGGTCGCCCACACCACTTTCGACGCCAACATCCAGAAGGCCGCGGAAGAGTCGGTCGAGTTCCATCTCCGGCAGTTCGGCAAGGAATACAACGTCACCGAAGGCGCGGTTGTGGTGATCGAGACCAATGGCGCGGTTCGCGCCATCGTCGGCGGCCGCGACTATGGCACCAGCCAGTTCAACCGCGCGACCAAGGCGCTGCGCCAGACCGGCTCCTCCTTCAAGCCCTATGTCTATGCCACCGCCATGGAGCATGGCTTCACGCCGGATTCGGTCGTTTCGGGCGGCGCGATCACATGGGGCGGCTGGTCGCCGCACAATTACAATGGCGGCTCGGCCGGCAATGTCACGCTGATCACGGCGATCGCCAAGTCGATCAACACCGTGCCGGTGCGGCTCGCCAAGGATTACCTAGGCATCGGTCCGATCAAGGCGATGGCGGAATCGATGGGCGTCGAATCGCCGCTGGAATCGCACAAGACCATGGTGCTCGGCACATCGGGCATGACGGTCATGGATCAGGCAACCGGCTACAGCGTCTTTGCCCAGAACGGTTTCGTCGGCTCCCGCCATGGTATCACCCAGCTCGTCACCCGCACCGGGGAGGTGGTCTATGACTGGGCCAAGGATGCGCCGCCGCCGCACCGCGTGCTGTCGGAAAAGGCGCTGAAATACATGAACACGATGCTAGCCGCGGTGCCGGCGATCGGCACGGCGCGGCGCGCCCAGTTGCCCAACATCGTCGTCGCCGGCAAGACAGGTACCACGCAATCCTATCGCGACGCCTGGTTCGTCGGTTTTACCGGCAACTACACGGCCGCGGTCTGGCTCGGCAACGACGACTTCACGCCGACCAACAAGATGACCGGCGGCACGCTGCCGGCGATGGTCTGGCAGCGGTTCATGGTCTATGCGCACCAGAACATCGACCTGAAGCCGATCCCCGGTCTCGATCATCCTTGGGTCGATCCGGAGGTCGCGGCCAAGGCAGAGGAAGCGGCAAAGAAGGAAGCCGACGCGGCGACAGCGCAGGCCGAAGCCGAACGCCCGCCGGTGCTTTCGAGCCGCACCAGCCAGACCTTGCGGGACATGACCAAGGTGTTCCAGGCCGCGCCGGTGCTGGACGCCCCCACTCCGCCGGAGACGCTTTCGGCGCTTTAGGGCGACGCTTGCGCGAAGCCGGCTTGCCACGGCACCCCGCGCCGCGATATCCCGGGCAATCTCCTCTGTTTGCGGCTCTCATGCTCAAGAACGCCATCCTGACGCTGCTTTCGCTTGCCATAGCCATCGGGCTTGGCGGCTACAGCGTCTGGTATGCGCTCAATGCGCAGGACGGCGTCGGCGCGATCCGCATCGGCCAATGGACCGCTTTCCCCGAAGTCGGGACTTTAGCCGCCGACCCCTACTCCAAGGCGCGTGTGGCACGCGAGGGCGTGCTGGCGCTCGGGCAGGCCGAGGGGCTTGCCTTCGTCGCCGAGCGCGACGATGCGGGCGAGCCGCTGAAACGCGAATGCACCTACACGATCGAAGGCGGCTATCCCACTGCCCGCTTCTGGACGCTCTACGCCGCCGACCAGTCGCTTGGCGTGATCGACACAGGCAAGCCGAGGCAGTCGGCGCTGCAATCCTACGAAGTGCTGCGCCGGCCCGACAATTCCGTCGTCATTTCCGTCGGCAGCCGACCGGCTCCCGGCAACTGGCTGCTGACCGGCGGCTCCGGCAAGATGTATTTCGTGCTCACCTTCTACGACACGCCGATCGCATCGAGCACCGGCCTCTCGGACGTCACGCTGCCGCGCATCCTGAAGGCGGGCTGCAATGCGTAGCCTGCTGCATGCCCTGATCCTCGGCCTGCTCGGCGCCGGCATCGTGCATATCGTGGTGCTGTTCCTGGTGCCGGAATTTTCCGAACGCGATGCCTGGTCGCGGCTGGCGATGGCATCCGACCTCTACAAGATGAGGCGGCTCGACGCCGAGGCCGGCGGCGCGCCGGTGGTGAAATCGGTCGATCCGTTGTTTTATGCCGCCGCCTGCCGCTTCGACCTTGCCGACGGGCTGGTCAGGATCAGGGCGCCGGGCGACGTGCCGTTCTGGTCGGCCTCGGTCTACGACCGCAGCGGCCACAACATCTATTCCTTCAACGATCACAACGCCAATGGCGAGAAGCTCGATGCGGTGGTGCTGACGCCGGCGCAGATGATCGACGTGCGGCGCGACCTTCCGGAGGATCTGCAGGGCGCGATCTTCGTCGAAGCGCCGATCGAGGAAGGCATTTTCGTCGTCCGCGCCTTCGTGCCGGACGAGAGCTGGAAACCGATCGTGTCACGCTTCCTCGAGCAGAGTGCCTGCGAATTGCAGGACTACTGAGAAAACTCGATCAGTGATGCGGCTTGGCAGGTGGCGGGGAGCCTGGCCTGTCGGAACCGCCTTCACCCGGCCGGGCCTTATCGGCCTGGGGGTGCAACTCGTAACGGACGCCGGGGAAAATGATGACCGCCGCCGCCGTCGTGGTGTCGTGACTTGCTCGATTTATAGGTGCCGCACGCGGCACAAAAGACAGGACCATGCCCATGGTTCGCGTATTCCTCTCGGTTTGACCGGAGCACAACGCAACGCCTCCAAAGTTGATTAAGGGGCGTAGAGGGTTAACGGAGCGCTAACGGATCGCGGCTAATTTGATGTTTGTTTCCTGGAGTTGCGGAACCGGCCTGGCCGGATTGCGCGGTTCGGGCGTGTGTCGAGTATCGGGCGTATCCTCCGTGTCATCTTCGGATTTCAGGCAAATTGCTATCCGGACCGAAGCGGGAAAAGCCGAAAGGCTGTTCCGCGCCGCCGTTTCGGCCTTTTGCTCGCTGACGCGCCCGTCGCGCCGCGAGATCGCCCAGTTGGAGGACCTGACGCTGCCGCTGTTCGACGAGGTGTCGGTCGAATCGCGCCGCTACGTCGCCGCCGCCCTTTCCGAATGCGACTACGTGCCGACGGCCTTGGTGCGGCGGCTGGCCGAGGAGCCGGTCGAGATCGCGGCACCTTTGCTCACCCGCTCCAACGCGCTGAGCGATGTCGACCTTATCGCGCTGATCGGCCGGCACGGGCTGCCGCACGCGCGCGCCATCGTACGCCGCAAGGAGCTCAACCCGACGATCGCCGACCTGATCCGCGCGCTGGAAAGACCGACGCTGGTCAAGACGCGGCCGCCGGAAACGGTCACCAAGCTCACACCGAAATCGGAGCCCCTGGCCAAGGCGGACACCGACCGTCCCGCGACCGGCGAAGCAGCGGAGAACGCGCGGCGCCGCTTGCGTACGATGATGCGCCCGACCGGCGACGCTGCCGACGTCAACACCTTCCTCGGCCAGCCGGCCTATGTGAAACTGCGCGAGACGGCGCTGACCGGCAACGCGGCCTTCTTCCAGACCGCGCTAGCCGATGCGCTGGGGATCGACTTCGCGATGGCGCGCTCGGTGACCGGGCAATCGAGCTATGGCGCATTGCTGGCGGCGCTGCGAGCCCTCGACCTCAGCGAAGACAGGGCTTTCCTGATCGTGGTCGCAGTCTATCCCGGCGAGTTCCCGCACCCGCAGGCGATCCGGCTCTTCCTCGACCGCTACCGGCTGCTGCATCGCGAGGCGGCGCTGGACAAGGTACGCACCTGGAAGGCCGAGACGCTTTCGCGGGCGATCCGCGGCGATGCTCCCGATGCGGTGGATATCGAAAGCCGCGAAGCCTCGAACAGCGACGAGGCGAGCGCCGGCCTCAAGGCCTCCTGACGCGGTCAATCCGCCTTCACGGAAAGAAGCTCTTCGACGGGAACGGTCCCGCCCTCGATCTCGACCACCCAGATGTCGGGATCGAATTTCTTCTCCCGCTCCAGCCGCGCATCGAAGGACGAGCCATCGTCGCTCGCACCGAGCGCGACGAAGAAGCGCTCATCGGGCTTGGCCGAATCGTAGCTGGTCTGCGGCGCCGGTCCATAGAGGGCGATCTCCCCCAGACGTCCGCGCGACAGCACGAAGATGGCGCCCGCCTCGGTCGCGCCGCGCTTGACCACCGCAGCAAAACCGCCGGCGCTGAAGACGCGACGCACAAGGGCCGAGACCCAGAGGTCGGTGGTTACGCGCATGGAAGGTTTCCGGATGGCATGCGCGGTTTCTTACAGCAAGGATGAAGGAACCGAAACGACCTTACCGCCGCTCAGTTCGTCAGGCCGATCTGGCGCATCTTGACGTAGACCGCTTCGTCCGGCTCGCCGGTCTCGGGCAGGCCAAACAAGGCTTGGAATTCCTTGATCGCGGCTTTGGTGCGGGCGCCGACCTTGCCGTCGAGCTGCATGTCGTTGTTGCCGAAGGCCTTCAGGCCAGCCTGGATCTTGACGATGCGGGCATCGGGCGATTGCGTGGCGCCGTCGGCCGGGGCGGAGACCGGGATCACCGGCGGCTTGGCGGCGGAAACGTTGGCCGCGCCATTGGCCGGCCGCGGCGCCGGGTGGGGAATGGCCGCCGTCGTCTGGCGGGCGCCAAGCTGGTCGAGCAGCGCCCCGTCGATCTCACCCGACCCCGGCAGCCCGACTTTCAGCTGATAGGCCTGAATCGCCTTGCGCGTGGCCGGGCCCGTAAGGCCATCGACCGTGCCGTCGTAGAAATTGAGGTCCTTCAGAATGGCCTGCACCTGTTGGACCACCGGATCCGGCTTGGCCACGGGCTGCGGCGGTGGCTGGCGCACGATGTTGATGGTGGTTTCCGGTTCGTTGGAGACGGTATGCGGGAAATTCTCGATGCTGCGGGTGGCAAAGAAGGCGCTGGTATGCGGAAAAGGCTGATACCAGAGCGCATTGGCCGAGACATAGAACAGCGTCACCAGGAAGGCGGTCGAGCCGCCGACCAGGACCGGATTGCTCGCGATCAGCTGACCGACCGCGACCGCGCCTTCGGCAAGCACGCCGCGCTCGGGTTCGACCACCTTAGGCCGTTTTGCGGAGCGAGCCATTTCTCTCCCCATCTCTGTCCCCCTTCGGCTTCGCCGGCATGGCCAGCACGCCGGAAGGCGCGCCGGAATGCCGCTTCGGCCCGCTTACCGGCAGACCGATGGTCACCGTGGTGCCCTCACCCGGTGCGCTCTCGATCGACATCGTGCCGTCGTGCAGCGCCACCAGGCCCTTGACCAGCGACAGGCCGAGCCCGGTTCCCTCGAAACGGCGCGTGTAGTCGTTCTGGATCTGCATGAACGGCTTACCGAGATTGGCCATGTCCTCCTCGGCAATGCCGATGCCGGTGTCGCTAACCCAGAAATGGAGGCGCGAGCCGACGCGCTTGGCGCCGATCACCACGTTGCCCCCATCGGGCGTGAACTTCACCGCGTTCGAAGCGAGATTGATCAGGATCTGCTGCACGGCGCGGCGATCGGCATTGATCTCGCCCGCATCCGGCGCGATCTGCGTGGCAAGAACTATGCTCTTGGCGTCGGCCAGCGGCCGCATCATCGAGCGGCACATGTCGACAGCCTCGACGAAGCGGAACGGCTCCAGCTCGGTCGCATAGGCGCCCGCCTCGATGCGCGAGACGTCGAGGATCGAGGTGACGACCGATAGAAGATGCTGGCCGGACTCCCTGACCAGGCCGACATATTCCTTCTGGCGCGGGTCCTTGAAGGCGCCGAACATCTCATGGAGCAGCATGTCGGAAAAGCCGATGATGGCGTTGAGCGGCGTGCGCAGCTCGTGGCTGACCACCGCAAGGAAGCGGCCCTTGGCAACCTCGGCGGTCGCGGCCGCCTCCTTCGCTTCCACCAGCTCCTCGCGAAGTGCTGCAACATCGTCGTTTTCGCGCAGGACCAAGGTGAAGAGGTCGCGGTCGGCTTCGCCGCGCAGCAGCTCGAGGCTGAACGGGCGGAAATTGTCGGCGGCGCTCGAACCCTCGCGCGGCAAGCGGATGCGCAGGTCAAGCCGGCCCTTCGGCGCGCCCTCGCGCATGTCGGCCAAGGTGGTGAGATAAGCGACGCGGTCGGAAAGATGAACGCGATCGAACAGGCCGGTGCCGAGCAGGAGCTCCGGCGCCAATTTGAGGATCGAGCGCGCCTTGGCGGATGCATCGAGCACGTCGCCCTGGCGCCCGACGCGCAGGACGACGGCGTCGATGACGTCCTCAAGACGATCGCCGGCAGGTTCCACCAGCCGCGAGCCTGCCGGGTTGGCGAAGTCGGCGGCGCGCGGCAACAGCGTCAGCGCCCAGGCGAGCGGTAGCAGCCAATGCCAGGTGGCGATCTCGCCGAGCGGCAGGAACTGCCCGGCAAAGGGCTGCAGCACGATGGCGGCAAGCGCCGCCAGCGCGCCCGACAGAGCGGCGCGCCGCGATCCCGAGACCCACCAGGTTTCGACCGGCAAGGCGACGGCGAGCAGTGCGACCGGCGAGGCCAACCCGCCCGCCGCGGCAATAGCGCCGGCAAGGGCGACGCCGCCCAGCACGACCGCCATGCGGCCGGCGAGCGCCATATGGCCGGTGGCGGCCACCAGAAGCGCCGCGAACCAGCACAGGCCGAACGCGGCAAAGATCGCGGCTATCGTGACGGCCGCGCCGAGGCTGGACGTGACAAGCGTGACCGCGGCACCCGCGGCAAGGAAGGGCGCGGCGAGCATGACGCCGATGAAGCGGCGCTGGCGCAAGCGTTCGGCCTCATCCGTCACGGTCGGGTGAACCATGCGTTCGCAGCCAGCGGAAACCGCGCCGGGCAATTGAACGTATCTGGCTGGAATAGAACTCAACGCACACATACCCGGTCGTAAAAAAACCTGCCTGGCAGGTGACTCATCAATTGGCTTGAAACTCGCATCCACCGTTTAAGGAATGGATAAGGCTGGCGCGGCCCGGCGACGCGCTCATGGCAAATATTGTGATGCCGGCCTCGCAAAGCACGCCGAGTTGCCGCCATGGTAAACGGCGGGTTAGCCGCGAAGCCTGTGCCAAAACGGGCCGCAACTTGATCCGGCTAATTTATGACGGGAATAAAATCTTTTAATTACAAAGATATATATGGTTATCATAAAGTTAATGCGTTCGATGAGATTCGAGGCGAGTCCGTTTCAAAACCAGTTCCTTTCGAATTTGCCTAAAATTTGAGGAAAATTGGCGGCTTCGATGCAAGCCGTCCTTTGCGTGGCTATGCCATTATCGTGCTCATAAAAGAGGTCATGCCAACGGATGCATGATCCGTCACGGATGGATGCATCATTCATCCCGGATGAGAGGCAAATAAGATGGGCTTTCTGATCAGGATGGCTTTCTGGTTTTCGCTGGTGCTGCTGGCGCTGCCGCTCGGCGTCGGCCCGGGCGAGGACGGCCAGCAGAGCGTCGGGCCGATCCAGGCGCTGTTTGCGGCTCGCGAGGCGGTCGGCGACATTGCCGGGCTCTGCGAGCGCAAGCCCGATGTCTGCGAAACCGGCAAATCGGCCATGTACACCATTACCGTTCGCGCCAAGGAGACGGCCAAGATCGCCGCGGCCATGATCGACGACAAGCAGTCCGGGCAGGCAGGCACGCCCGAGACGAAGGTCGCGGATGGATCCGTCACGACCACCAGCAGTGTCGCCGAGGACATCGTGTTGCCCGCCAAGGTCAACATTCCGGTGATGTTGACGGCGAAGAACTGACTTCTTTCCGGCCGTTTTGCTCGGCTCTTTGGTTTCGGTGCAATTCCGGACGGAAGGCTACGGCGAAGTCGCCGAACCTAACCGCTACGCACTTTTCCTGGAATTGCTCTTTCTTTGGTTTGGCGCAATTCTGAACGGAAGGCTACGGCGAAGTCGCCGAACCTAACCGCTACGCACTTTTCCTGGTATTGCTCTAACGCCGCGGGCCCGTCGGACCTCTCGACGCCCGCGGCGTCTTTCTTTTTCCGTGCTTTTTCCGTGACGCGGCGGTGCCGGGCCACTATATGCGGGCAATGATCACCCCGATCCAGACGATCCGCGATGACTTTTCCCTGCTCGACGAGTGGGAGGACCGCTATCGCTATGTGATCGAGCTCGGCGAAGGACTACCGCCCTTTCCCGAGGCGGAACGCACGGCCGCGAACAAGGTGCCCGGCTGCGTGAGCCAGGTGTGGCTCACCACCGAGCAGGGCGCGGGCGCCGATCCGGTGATCCGCTTCCAGGGCGATTCCGACGCCCATATCGTGCGCGGCCTCGTCGCCATCATGCTGGCCTTGTTTTCGGGCCGGCGGGCAAGCGAAATCCAGAGCACAGACGCCGAAGCGACGCTGAAGGGGCTCGGGCTGGACGAGCACCTGTCGCCGCAGCGCGCCAACGGCCTGCGCTCGATGGTCAAGCGCATCAAGCGCGACGCGGAAGCGGCGTTGAAGCAGACGGCCTGATCCGGAGCTTCAAAAAAGCAAAACGGCGCCGCAAGGGCGCCGTCGAACTGCTTGAAAGAGCAGAAGCCTGTCAGCGGCCCTTGCGCTTGCGGCCCAAGCCCATCTTCTTGGCCAACTGCGAGCGGGCGGCCGCATAATTAGGGGCGACCATCGGGTAGTTGGCGTCGAGGTCCCACTTCTCACGGTATTCTTCCGGCGTGAGATTGTAGTGGGTCATCAAATGCCGCTTCAGCGACTTGAACTTCTTGCCGTCCTCGAGACAGACGATGTAGTCGTCATGGACCGAGCGCTTCGGGTTAACGGCTGGCTTCTGCTTCTCGGCCGACGGCTGCTCCGGCGAGCCGCCGACGCGGCCCAAGGCGGCATGGACGTCGGCAATAAGGTTCGGCAGTTCCCCGACCGGCACCGGGTTGTTGCTGACATAGGCGGCGACGACATCGGCGGTCAGCTCGATCAGCGCATCACCGTTTTTCGAAGGTGTTTCGACGATTTCCATAGTGCTAAGGCCCCAACGAGAGTTGTTTCTAAAACTGCGCCCTTTTTCTAGGATCGGGCATTGCGCGAATTCCATTCAGGAAAGGCTCTGAGATTCGCGTCGGTTATCTTAATGACGCCGCATTGAAAGTAAGTCAATTCGCATATTGACTTATATTGGTCGATATTCATCAACTATTGCCGATTCAGCTTCAAAAATTCGTGCGCCGTGTAACTTCGCGAGATTTTTCTGGTCAGACCAGCATGGCATGACGTTGCGTCATCCACATGTTAGACATCCGATCGCCACTCGACACGGCGTTCAATGCTTAGCTAATGCTTGGGTGCCCTTTCGCCCGCACAACGAATCCTGCGGCACAACGAAGCGCAAGGACATCGCCTTGGCGGCTGGACCCGACAAAGCGACGCGACGGGATCCATCAGTAAGGCGCGATATATTTGCCGTAGACCCAGCCGGTGACGAAATGACTATTCTGCGCCGGATCGTGCCAGATCTCGCACCAGCGATAGCGGATCGCCTGGCGCTGCTTCCATTGCGGCTGCCGGTCGATATCGAGCAGGTTTACGCCACCGGTGCAGCGGCCGGTCGTCTGCAGCACGGTGCCGTTCGGATAGGCGGCCTGTTTCTGCGATGCATTGGACGGATATTTTCGCGCACTGAGCGTATCGCCCAACGGCACCCCCGCCACTTGCCAGGCGGCAAAGACAGTTGCATGAGACTGGCTGGAAAAAGCCAGAACGGATACTGCGACCGCAACTGCCACCGCGATAAGAGCACAGGATTTCATCTTTCCCCCTCAACTTGGCTTCTGAAGACCAACTTGGACCGTGCCCCTTGAACCGCCGCCGAGCGGTGTGTTCATTCGGCATTCAAGCAAATTCCGCAGCGAGACGTAATGACCAGAGCTTCCGCCTTGACTTCCGCCTTCCCGGCCGCCAACCCGCCTATCCCCGAGAAACATCCGGTTTCGAACACGCATCACGGTATCACCCGCAGTGACGACTATGCCTGGATGCGGGCCGACAACTGGCAGGCCGTGTTCCGTGACCCTTCGCTGCTCGACGGCCGCATCCGCTCCCATCTCGAGGCCGAGAACGCCTATCAGGCGGTGCTGATGGCGGGCACGGCGGACCTGCGCAGCAAGCTGTTTGCCGAGATGAAGGGGCGCATCAAGGAAGACGATTCGACGGTGCCGATGAAGGACGGCCCCTATGCTTATGGCTCTTCCTTCCGACTGGGCGGCGAGCACCCGCGCTATTTCCGCACGCCGCGCGATGGCGGCGCCGAGGAGATCCTGCTCGACGGCGACAAGGAGGCCGAGGGCAAGGCCTATTTCAGGCTCGGCGGCGTCGACCATTCGGCCGGCCACAGGAAGCTCATCTGGGCCTTCGACGACAAGGGCTCGGAATTCTTCACGCTCCGCGTGCGCGATCTCGCGAGCGGCGAGGATCTTGCCGACCGGATTCCGGATACGGGCGGCGGCGGGGTCTGGGACGCCGGCGACGACGGCTTCTTCTATACCCGTCTCGACGACAGCCACCGCCCGTCGAAAGTGTTCTTCCACGCGCTCGGCGACAGGCCGGAGAACGACCGGCTGATCTACGAGGAAACCGATCCGGGCTTCTTCATGGATGTCAGCGGCACGCGTGCCAATGACTGGATCATGATCGGCATCAACGACCACGAGACTTCGGAATACCGCCTGCTGCCCGCCAATGATCCGTCGGCCGAACCGAAGCTGGTAGCGGTGCGCGAGACCGGGCTGCAATATGACCTGGAAGAAGGCGGCGACATCTTCTTCATCCTCACCAATGCCGACGGCGCCAAGGACTTCAAGATCATGACCGCGCCGGTCAGCAACCCGGTGCGCGCCAACTGGCAGGAACTGGTGCCGCACGAGCCCGGCCGGCTGATCCTGTCGGTGCTCGGCTTCAAACATCACATGGTCCGCCTCGAGCGCAAGGAAGGCCTGCCCCGCATCGTCGTGCGCGAACGCGCCAGCGGCGAGGAGCATTTCATCTCTTTCGACGAGGAAGCTTTTTCGCTCGGTCTCTCCGGCTCCTACGAATACGACACCGAAGTGATGCGCTTCACCTATTCGTCGATGACCACACCGGCGCAGGTGTTCGACTACAATATGCGCAGCCGCGAACGCGTGCTCCTGAAGACGCAGGAAGTGCCCTCCGGCCACGATCCGGAGCACTATGTCACGCGCCGGCTGATGGCCCCCGCCGCAGATGGCGAGCTGGTGCCGATCTCGTTGCTGCACCATCGCGACACGCCGCTCGACGGTTCCGCGCCCTGCCTGCTTTACGGCTACGGCTCCTACGGAATCACCGTGCCTTCCGCCTTCAATACCAACTGCCTGTCGCTGGTCGACCGCGGCTTCGTCTATGCCATCGCGCATGTGCGCGGCGGCAAGGACAAGGGCTATGGTTGGTATGAGGACGGCAAGCGGGCAAAGAAGATGAACACCTTCGCCGATTTCATCGCCTGCGCCCGCCATCTCGTCGCCGAGCGTTACACAAAGCATGACCGCATCATCGCGCAGGGCGGTTCCGCCGGCGGCATGCTGATGGGGGGGATCGCCAACATGGCGCCGGAGGATTTCGGCGGCATCGTCGCCGAGGTGCCGTTCGTCGACGTGCTTACCACCATGCTCGACGCCAGCCTGCCGCTGACGCCGCCGGAATGGCCGGAATGGGGCAATCCGATCGCATCCGCCGCCGACTACGAGACGATCGCGGCCTATTCGCCCTATGACAATGTGGCGGCGCTCGACTACCCACCGATCCTGGCGCTGGCGGGCCTCACCGATCCGCGCGTCACCTATTGGGAACCGGCGAAATGGGTGGCGCGGCTGCGCGAGCGCAAGGCAGGCGACAATCCGGTGCTGTTCAAGATCAACATGGAGTCCGGGCACGCCGGCGCGTCCGGCCGGTTCTCGCGGCTGGAGGAGATCGCCTACATTTACGCCTTTGCGTTGAAAGTGACCGGCAAAGCCTGATTTTCCGCTCGCAATCCGCAAGATCGCGCGTTACGCAATGCACGTTCGTCTTGGACGCGGTCATTTTGGATGCCGCGTCCGGGCCGGCCGATCTCCATTAACAAGGTTCGTCATGCTTCTCGTCGACACTTATCTCGACAAATCGTCCATCCAGGGCATCGGCGTCTTCGCCCGGCATCGCATCCCGAAGGGAACGCTGATCTGGAAGCTCGACCCGCGGTTCGATCGGCGCATTCCCGTCGACACCTATGAGAGCCAGACGGGACCGGTGAAATCCTATCTCGACCGCTATTCCTATCCGGACCGGCACGACCCGAGCTACATCGTGTTCGAAGCCGACGATGCGCGCTACATGAACCATGACGACGATCCGAACTGCGACGTCTCCTCGCCCGAGGAGACTTATGCGCTGCGCGACATCGCGCCGGGCGAGGAACTTACCTGCAACTACAATCACTTCTTCGAAAGCGGCTTCGATTTCCTGGGCGACCGGCACCCGTAAGGTAAAGGTAGAAGGTCAGCTCGCCGGCTTGCGCGCCGGATAGCCGTTCGGATGCGGCGGGACGGCCTTCAGATAGGCCGCGATCGCCGCCCGGTCGTCGGCGGTCAGCTGCGCCATGTTGCGCTGTACGTCGACCATAGCGCCGCCGACCGAATCGAAATCGGGTGTGAAGCCGGTTTCGAGGTAATTGGCGATGTCGGCCTCCGACCAGCTTTTGGTGCCGCCCTGCGGGGTGATGTTGGGCACGACGCCCGAGCCTTCGGCGGCCACGGCGCCCGCCAGCCACTCGGCCTTCTTGACGCCGCCGGCGAAATCGCGCGGCGTGTGGCATTCGCCGCAATGGCCGGGCCCTTCGACGAGGTAGCGGCCGGCCAGCACCTTGTCCGGCGTGCCAGCGGGCAGGGCGATCACCGGTTCGGGGCTGAGATAGAGAAGCTTCCAAAGGCCGATGCCGCGGCGGATGGTGAAGGGGAAGGAGAGCTTGTGGTCCGGCGCCTTGCCGGCAACCGCCGGCAGCGTTTTCATGAAAGCATAGAGATCGGCGATGTCGGCCGGCTTCATGCGCGCGTAGGACGCATAGGGAAAGGCTGGATAGAAATGCTCGCCCGAAGGCGAAACGCCTTTCAGCATGGCGTTGGCGAAGTCCTCCTCGCTCCAGGCGCCGATGCCGTCCTTCCGGTCCTGCGAGATGTTGGGCGGAACGAAAGTGCCGAACGGCGTCTTGAGTTCCAGACCGCCGACGAGCTCGAGGCGGGCGTCGCCCTGGGTGCCGGGTTTGGCGTGGCAGGAGGTGCAGCCCCCCGCGTAGAAGATGCGCTTGCCCTTGGCGGCGTCGCCGGGGCCGAGTTGCGCGACGGTGCCGGCGTCCGGCCTGACCGGCGCCGACAGGACCCAGCCGGCGGCGGCCGCGGCGCCGCCAAGCACGATGACGGCGGCGACAAGCTTCTTCAGCCAGGCCATCGTCAGGCGATCAGCTCTTCTTGATCCGGTAGGTCTGATGGCAGGTGCCGCAATCGCCGCCCAGCGTGTTGAGCTGCGCCTTCAATCCATCGACATCGCCTGGCGGCGAGGCGACCGCTTCCTTGGTGTTGACCAGGAACTTGTCCTCGGCAGCCTTGAAGCCGGCCATGTCTTGCCAGATTTTCGGCGCGGCGGTGGTGTCGCCTTTGTCGCTGCCGGTCGGGAAGAGCTTTTCGGCATCGAACTTCTCGGCATTGGCCTGCAATGCCTTCAGCGTCGTCAGCACGGCGGCCGCGTCGAAATCCTCCTCGCCCTTGACCACCTTGGACAACTGGCCAGCGAGCTTGCCGCGTTCCTTCATCAGGGCCTGGCGATCCTGGATCGGATCGGCATAGGCGGCCGACCCGACAAAGGCGAGCATAGAGATGGCGATGACAAGCTTTCTCATTCAATTGGCTCCATGGTGAAGATACTTCGCGACCAGAGCGCTTCACCGTTTCACGGCGAAATGCCCTAGCTCCTTGTTGGCGCAATTCCGGGCGGAAAACCGGTCCATGCTTTTCCTGGAATTGCTCTGAACGCTAACGGGCGTCGCGGCGGGATTATTCCCTTCGCCGTGACGATTTTGCGGGCTGTCCTGTGGTTTCCCTCAGCCGAAAAAGAAAAGCCCCGGCGTGCCGGGGCTCTTCAGTGAATCGCTCAACCTTTGGCCTTCTCGTACATCTCCAGGACGTGGTCCCAGTTGATCAGGCTGTCGACGAAGGCCTCGAGATATTTCGGGCGCGCGTTGCGGTAGTCGATGTAATAGGAGTGCTCCCAGACGTCGACGCCGAGGATCGGCGAACCGCCATGAACCAGCGGGTTCTCGCCATTCGGGGTCTTGGAGATTTCCAGCTTGCCGTTCTTGACCGCGACCCAGGCCCAGCCGGAGCCGAACTGGGTGGTGCCGGCGGCGATGAAATCCGCCTTGAACTTGTCGTAACCGCCGAGGTCGCTGTCGAAGGCCTTCTGCAGCGCGCCCGGCAGCTTGTTGCCGCCGCCGCCCTTCTTCATCCACTTCCAGAAATGGATGTGGTTGTAGTGCTGGGCGGCGTTGTTGAAGAGCCCGGCATTTTTGCCGAAGGACTGCTTCACGGCCTCTTCGACCGATAGGTCGCCCATTCCGGCCTCGGCGGCGAGCTTGTTGCCGTTGTCGACATAGGCCTTGTGGTGCTTGTCGTGGTGATACTCCAGCGTCTCCTTCGACATGTAAGGCTGCAAGGCCTCGTAGTCATAAGGCAAAGCGGGCAACTCAAAAGCCATGGATGGTACTCCCTCGAGGAAAAAGTCCGGTGAAACTACCGAGCTAAGATAGGTCTGGAATGGATCGGGGCAACTCCGGAATGGAGCGCCGAGCGACTTTTTAGAGCAATTCCGGGGAAAGTGTGAAACGGTTTTCCGCCCGCAATTGCGCAAACAAGAAAGATGGAGCGGTTCGCTATTTCAACGAAACGGTGAGCCGCTCCCGCGGCTCAGGCGGCGGACGTCGAATGCGCCCACTCCCAATAGAGCTCGCGCGCCTTCTTGGCCACGGGTCCGGGCTGCAGATCGCGGTTCTCGATGCAAGTGACCGGCACGACCTTGGAGTGGTTGCCGGTCGAGAAGATCTCGTCGGCTTCGAGGAAATCGTGAACCGACAGCGTCTTCTCGGTGGTCCTGAAGCCGTAGTCGCCGAGCAGGTTGATGGTACGCGAGCGGGTGATACCCGACAGGAACGTGCCGTTCGGCGCCGGCGTCATCACATGACCGTCCTTGACCAGGAAGATGTTGGAGGTTCCGGTCTCGGCGACATTGCCCAGCATGTCGAGCACCAGCGCGTTGTCGAAGCCGCGGTTCTTGGCCTCCAGGATGGCGCGGCCATTGTTGGGGTAGAGGCAGCCCGCCTTGGCGTTGGTGGGCATGGTCTCGATGGTCGGGCGCCGGAACGGCGAGACGCCTACCGAAAAGCCGGAAGGCGGGATCATCGGCGATTCATAGAGGCAGAGGCAGAAGCGGGTCGAGTCCGGGTCGGCCGGAACGCCCATATAGCCGCCATGCTCGGCCCAATACATCGGCCTGATATAGACCGCCGTCTTGCCGTCGAATTTCTTCAAACCGTCCCAAGTCAGGCCGACGATCTCTTCCGTCGTCATCGAAGGCTTCAGGCCAAGCGCGATCGCGGAAGCGTTGACGCGAGCGGAGTGCAACTCGAGGTCGGGCGCGACGCCTTCGAACCAGCGGCCGCCGTCGAAGACGCTGGTGCCAAGCCACATGGCATGGCTGCGCGGCCCCAGTATCGCGACATTGCCTTCATACCAGTCGCCGTCCACATAGGTCCAAGTCGCGGTTTGCGCCGCTGCCGCCAGTGTCATGCTCGCCGTCCATATGAGTGATTTCAGGCCGTCATTGGACGATGCTTTGACGGTTGGCGTCAACCAACATGGCCGAAAATCGTTGAGGCCAGCGGCACTTGCAGGGCGTCGCGCGAACGGATCGTGCAACGCCCTGTTAAGTCTTATGTTTGATGCATGCCGGTTTCCTAAAACTGCGACACACTTTTGGGAGATATGCATTAAAGCGCAATCAGCGCTTGCGCGGGACGCATCCCCGCCTCAAAACTCTTGTCATGCATCATGCGGCCTATGTCTTCGACGCCTATGGCACGTTGTTCGACGTGCACGCCGCCGTGCGCCGCCATGCCGGCGAGATCGGCCCGGACGGCCAGCTGCTCTCCGAAATCTGGCGCGCCAAGCAGCTCGAATATTCCTGGGTACGGACCCTGATGGGCGCATACGCCGACTTCTGGCAACTGACCGAGCAGGCGCTGGATTTCGCTTTGCGCAAGGTGCCCTCGGCCGATCCGGCGCTGCGGCCGAAATTGCTCGAGGCTTACTGGCGGCTCGATTGCTACCCGGAGGTGCCTGCCGTGCTGAAGGCGCTCAAAGCGTCGGGCGCGAAGCTTGCGATCCTCTCCAACGGCTCGCCGGAAATGCTCGACGCTGCGGTCAAATCCGCGGCGCTCGACCAGATCCTCGACGACGTGTTTTCGGTCGACCAGGTCAAACGCTTCAAGACCGACCCCTCGGTCTACGATATGGTGGTCACCGGCTGGCGGCTCTATCCGGGCGCGGTGTCGTTCCAGTCGTCGAACCGCTGGGACATAGCCGGCGCCGCAAAGTTCGGTTTCCGTACGGTCTGGATCAACCGGACCAATCAGCCGGACGAATACCGCGACTTTCCGCCGGGGCTGATCCTGCCATCCCTGGAAGGTCTTCTGGCGGCCGTCTGAGCCTTCTGTTGCTGCAGCGCAACAGCTGCGGCGCGGTCACAGCTTCGCCTTTTTCTGTCCACCCTCAGGCCAGAATTGGAACCGCCTATCGCCGCCGACTGTTATGAATGCCGCCTGCGACGTGCCCGCGAATTCATGCTTTCTTGCGAATTACGACCTAGAAAAGGCAACCATGTCAGACGCTTCCTTCCGCATCAGCCGCCGTGGCTTTCTCAATCTCACGGCCCTTGGCGCTGCTTCGGCCGCCGTTTCCGCCTGCACCACCACCGGTCCGGCCCCTGCCCCCATCCAGCCGCCGCCGCCCACCTATGTCGAGCCGCCGCTCGGCGATTACGCGACGATGTATGGCGCCATGTCCGACAATGGCTTTGACCTGCCGGCCATTCCGGTGAACAAGATTGATCACCAGTTCTTGCGCCAGATCGTTCCCGATCCGACCGGACAGCGCCCGGGCACTATCGTCGTCGATACCACTGGTCACTTCCTCTATCTGGTACGCGAGGGCGGCCAGGCGATCCGCTACGGCGTCGGCCTCGGCCGCGCCGGCTTCGAATGGTCGGGCGACGCGGTCGTGCAGTGGAAGCAGAAATGGCCGAAATGGACGCCGCCGGACGAGATGGTCGCCCGCCAGCCGGAACTGACGCAATTCAGCGCCAAGAATGGCGGCATGCCGGGCGGCCTGAAGAACCCGCTCGGGGCGCGTGCGCTCTATCTCTTCCAGGGCAACCAGGACACGCTCTATCGCTTGCACGGCTCGCCCGAATGGTGGTCGATCGGCAAGTCGGTATCGTCGGGCTGCGTGCGGCTGATCAACCAGGACATCATCGACCTCTACGACCGCGTGCCGACCAAGACCCCGGTCATCGTGACAGCCAATATCGGCGCGCCGGAAGAGAACATGCCGGAGCGCAAGGCGATCCCGATCGACAACGGTGTGCCGACGGGCTCGATCCTGCTCGGCCCGGTCAAGAATCTCACCAACGAGATTTTCTAAGACGGTAATCGGTCAGCGGTGCTCGGCCAAAATCGTGGCCAGCACCGCGACGCCGCGTCGCAATGCCTCCGCGTCGAGCCCGGCGTAGCCCAGGATGAAGCCGGCCGTTTCCGGCCTGGGTCCGCCCGGATCGTAAAGGGGCGACACCGGATAGAGGCCGATGCCGGCAGCGCGCGCCGCCGCGATGATCGCCGGTTCGCGTCCGGCATCGATGCCGTTCATCCAGGCGACGACATGCAGGCCGGTATCGGCTCCGGCGACAGTGACCCTTGGCCCCAGTCGATCAATCAACGCCTTGAGCAGGATGTCCCGGCGCTCGGCGTTCTTCCTGCGGATGCTGCGCACGTGGCGTTCGTAGGCGCCGCTCGCCAGCAGCTCGGCCAACACGTCCTGCTCCAGCATCGGAGCATGCCGGTCGGTCAGGCGCTTGGCCTCGCCGAATGCCCGGCGAAGGCTCAGGGGAACGACGAGATAGCCGAGCCTCAAGGTCGGCGAGAGCGTCTTGGACAGCGTGCCGACATAGATGACGGTGTCCGCGTCCAGCGCCTGCAGCGGCGGAATGGGGCTGATGTCGTGACGGTATTCGCCGTCATAATCGTCCTCCACGACATAGGCCCCCGTGCCGGCGGCCCAGGCCAGCAGCGAACGCCGCCGTGTCGCCGAAAGCACGCCGCCGAGCGGAAACTGATGCGAAGGCGTCACATAGGCGAGACGGGCCGGCGGCAGCTTTTCCGTCCGTAGCCCATCGGCATCGACAGGAACGGGCACGGCAATGCCTCCCGCCGCCACGAAGGCGTGACGTGCCAGCAGATAGCCGGGGTTCTCGATCACAAAAGGATCGCCGGGATCGAGCAGCAGCCGCGCGCAGAGGTCGAGCCCCTGCTGCGAGCCGTTTACGACGACGATCTGGTCCGGCGTGCAATTGATGCCGCGAGCCCGCCAGAGATAGGCTTGAAGCGCATTACGCAGACCGGAAGACCCCTGCGGGTCGCCATAGCGCAGCCGCGCGGCGCGATTGACGATTGCCTTGTTTGACGCCCGCCGCCAGGCCAGCACGGGAAAGTCCGCTCCCGACAGGTCGCCATAGCGGAAATCCGCAATCTTGGCCGGCTGCGCCAACGCCGTCGGAGGCAGGGTCAGCAACCGTCGCGCGAATGCCGACAGGTGCCGCGGCGAAGCGGCCGCGACGGGCGCTTCGCCCGATGCCTTCTCCAGCCCCGGAGCAACGATTGCGCGCGCCCCTTGCCGGATGATCAGGTAGCCCTCGGCATCGAGTTGGCTGTAGGCCGCGGTCACCGTGGTCCGCGACGCGCCCCATTCGGCGGCAAAGGCCCGCGTCGACGGCAAGCGGTCGCCGGGCCTGTAGGCGCCGCTGTGGATCTGCTCCTTGATGGCCGCGATTATGCGGCGCGCGACGCCATCCTCCAACTGGACCACCAATAACCTTCAAAACTGGATATTCCAAGCAAGCCAGCTTTCCGGCATCTTGCTGTGCAACGCAAGGAGTTTTCATCATGTACATCCCGCCTGCCTTCCGCGACGACGATCAAGAGAGCCTAATGGCCACGATCCGCGCGGCGCGTCTGGCGACGCTGATCACCGCCACGGCGGAAGGTCCGCTGGCGACGCCGTTGCCGCTTTTGCTCGACGAGAACGAGGGCGAGCATGGCGTGATCTACGGCCATGTCGCAAAGGCAAACCCGCAATGGCGCGTGCCGCTGGTGGGCGATGGCCTGGCGATCTTCATGGGGCCGGACGCCTATGTGACGCCGACCTGGTACCAGACCAAGCAGGAGACTGGAAAGGTCGTCCCGACCTGGAACTATGTCGCCGTCCATGCCCATGGTCCTGTCGAATTCTTCGAGGACGCCGGCAGGCTGCTCGAGGTCGTGACCCGGCTGACCAACCTGCATGAAGGCGGGCGCACCGCACCCTGGGCCGTATCGGACGCGCCGGCGGATTTCGTTCAGTCGCAGCTCAAGGGGATTGTCGGCCTGCGCATGCCGATCACGCGGCTCGAGGGCAAGCGCAAGATGAGCCAGAACCGCAACGCCGCCGATCGCGCCGGTGTTATATCCGGCCTGTCATCGAGCGACAGTCCGTCGGACCGCGAGGTCGCGCCGCTCATTCCAGTGTGAAAGGCGCGACGTCGGCCAACCGCCGCGGCTGCTTGAGTTCCGCATCAAGTCAGGTGCAGACCCACTCGCGGATCTTGCATTCCTTGTTCTCGCCTCCGCACTGGGCTGTCGCCTTGTCCTCGGCTTCGCGGCGGGTCGTGGCCGACGCTGCACCCCAGAATGGCGTCGCCGCGCCACGGCTCTTGCCGACCGAGAGCGCCGCGCAGTGCTCGTAGGGAAAGCCGGTGCCGTCATCATCGTCCCAATGGCGATGGTTGCGGAACACCTCGACCACCCGGCAGCCCTTGCCGTCCGCGTTCTCGCAGTGCTTGAGCGCGATGTCTTCCGCCTCTTGCCGTTTGTCGGCGCCCCAGAAGAAGCCGTGACGGCCGTCGCCCGGCGAATAGGCGATCGCGCCCCAGATGCCCTTTTCCTCGCTCGCCGACGCTGGCGGTGACGGGGCGACCAGGTCAGCGGCGTTGCTCGCAATCGTAAGCCCGGCGAGCGCCGCAAGCAGCGGGATCGAAAGGCGGGGATTGATCAGCATCTTCGTGCTCCAGTTGCAGCTATTCACCAGTCGACCGTCATGCCCGGCTCTAGCCGCCCATGCGCGCGACCGAGACGACGATGCAAGTATTGCCGGTCGGGACCAGCAGCGCCTGGCCGGCATTGTCGGCCAGGTTGAAAAGCATCGAGTTCGAAAGATTGTCCGCCAGCAGGCTGCCCTTCGGAAGCGTCCCGGCGACTTCCTGGCAAGAGCGAGGGAACGGCGCCACGCGCACGAAGCCGCCCTCGCAGCTCTGGCCGAGAGGCGAGGCAAAAACGACGCCCGCGGCCTGTGTCTTGTAGTTCGGCAGGTTATAGCTCATCCCGGCGACGGCCTGCACGGCGTGGGTGTCGGGCGAAGTGTTGTCCCATTGCGTCTGGATCGCATAGGTCGACCCGGCAGTCAGAGCCTGCCCCATCGTGGCAAAGAGATTGGCGCAGGTGCGGACGCCTGCCTGCGCGACATGCGCCTGAAAGGGATTCTTGTTTGCCGAGGCGTCGGCCGTCGCGGGCAAGGCTTCTGCCGGCTTGCCCTGCATGGGCGCCTGCGCCTGCGCGGAGGCCGTGCCCGCGACGAATGTTCCAAGCGCGGGATAGAGGCGGAACGACAGGACCACCGCCGCCGCGACCAAGACCGCGAACGCGCCGAGCAGCGCCGTGTTTCGCACCAGGCGCCGGCCTGGCGAACGCTGTGGCGGCGGACTCGCCGGCGGCTCCGGCAGCGCGACCGGCTGCGTCAGGATTCTGTCCTCGATGGATTGGCGTGTCATCTCAAAGTCTTTCTAGTTGATGGCCGACAGCGCGGTCTTGAGTCCCTTGAACGGGGCATCGAGGCTGACGGTCGCTCCCGACGGCAGGGAATAGGAAACCTGGACCGTGGTCTCTTTGCCGATTTGCTCGCGAAGCACCGGGCCGACGGGCATATAGCCGACGCAGACCGACGCATCGCAACCCTGCAGTTGAACGTCGACCGGCTGTTTGCGGCCGGCAAGTCTCAGCGAAAGCTTGCTGCCCTCACCTGCCGCGCTCGGGGTTCGCAATATCATGAAGGGTTTGCCTTTCTCGTCGGCCGCGAGCGACCAGCTGAAGACCAGCGCCTGGCCCTGATCGACGAAGGACTGGCTGATGTTGCACACCTTCTTCCTGGCCTGCAGGTTCTCGTCGCAGATCAGCGTCCAGTTCTCGAACGGACGGGTGGTGCGCTGATAGTCGCCAAGCTTCACGCCCGCGGGCACCGCGACGTCGGAAGGCTTTATCCGATAGGCGGGCCGGGCCGCCTCCTGCCCGACCGCGCGCGGACCGGACAGGAGCAGGCAAGCCATGCAAAGCGCCACGGCAGAGACGGTTCGCCCGGCCGAGGACGGGCTCCTTGCCTGAGCATGATCATTCGCAGAACCGCTACGCACTTTTCGTGATCACGCTCTAGTTCAGGGTAAAGCTGACACCCGCGCCGACACCCCAGTGTCCACCCGCCGTCGTGCCGGATATGTTTGCCCGGGCTCTGCCATCTTCGCTGGTGTAACCGGCGCCGAACGCGACGGCGCCTTCGCCACGCCAGTAGCCGCCGCCGGCCGCCACGCTCAGCTTGCCCGGACGGTCGTCATAGCGCAGCGAGGCGGCCGCAAGGCCGATCGCGGCGGCCTGACGCGCCTCGCCCCGCGCCTCGCCCATATCCATGTTGAGCTGGCTGAGCTTGGAGTCGGTATAGGCATTGGCCTGCTGCAGCGTGGTGGCGGCCACCTGGTTGGTGTAGGCCTTGGAGTTGTCGAACGTTGTCGCCAGCCCGTTGTTGAACTGTAGCACGTTGACTGCATCGGTGTCGGCGGTACCGGCGCCGACATTGTGGATGACGACGGGCGCATTCACGTCGCCGCCGACAAGCGTCAGCGAATTGGACTTGGTGCCGTCCGGGTTCTTGTCATACTGGACGGCGAACTCATTCAGATTGCCGACACTTCCCTGCACTGCTTCGACAGCCTGATTGGTCGCGTAGAGCTGGCTGCCGTTGATGGCGTCGGTCGAAGTCTGGCTGATCCGGCCCGCTGCCACATTGGTGACGGTGCGCTCCTTACCGACGTCGCCCACGCTCACCGTGCTCGTCGGAGCGGTTCCGGCGAAAGTGTAGTTGACGCCGTTGATCGTGGTGCCGGTGGTGGCGACCGCCGCGGCGGTCGTCGACCCGGCGCCGAGAGCGACGCTGCCCGGTTCGTTAGCCGTTGCGCCGGCGCCGAGCGCCATTGACTGGGCGCCGTTGGCGGTCGAGTTGGTGCCGAAGGCGATGCTATCGGCCTGATTGGAGGTCGCGTTCTGGCCGATCGCGATACCGCCCGGTGCCGTCTGCTGGACGATGGCGCCGTTGCCCATGCCAATGCCGTTGTCACCGTTGACGGTGGTGCGCGGACCGATCGCGACCGACTCGGCGCCGACAGCCAACGAGTCCGGGGCGGACGAATTGGCGTGGAAGTACATGGTCCCCGTCACCGCGAAGGAGCTCAGCGCGCCCTTCAACTGACGGAGCGTGACCGCGTCCTGGTCCTGAGTGCCGTCGGCCACGTTGATGATCTGGCGATAAGCGGTGGAGGTACCCACCGAGACGGCGCCGAGTAGGGTCATGTCCGCGGTGTTGTAGGGAATGAGGCCGGTGCCAGAGAGGATCGATCCCGACACGGGCGCGACCGCACGGTCCGAGACCGAGCCGGAGCCAAGCGCCACGCCGTCAGCGATGGTGACCGCTGTGCCGCGGCCGAGAGCCAGCGAATTGGCGGCGGATGCCGTCGCCTGGTAACCGAGCGCCGAGGAGCCAACCCCTTGCGCGAAGGCGTCGGTGACCGGCAGCGTGGTGTCGTTGGTACGGACGTAGCGGATGCCGTCGCCATTGGCGTCAGTGTATGCAGTCGAGGTGTCGCCGGCAAAATTGTTGATCGTGTTGCCGAGCGTGGTGATATCGGCGGTGTTGGCGGCGATGTCGGTGGTGTTCTGCGTCACCTGCTGGTTGGTGGCGAAGAGCTGCGAGCCGTTGACGGCATCGGTCGAGGAGTTGCTCAACCGCCCGGCCGCGACGTTCTGGATCTGGCGCTCCGCGCCCACCGAACCGACCGAGAATGCGCCGGCCGGCGTTCCGCCGGCAAAGGTGTAGTTGACGCCGCCGATCGTCGTGCCGCCGACATTGGTCGTGGTTCCGGAAACCGAATTCAGGCCGATCGCCACGTCGCCGGCATTGTTGGCGACAGCATTCGGGCCAATCGCGACGGAATCGGTCCCCAGGGCCTGGGAATCGGCAAGCGTCGAATTGGCGTGGAAATATTTGATGCCGCCGCCGGTGTTGATGTTGTTGATCGTGTTGCCGAGAGTGGTGATGTCGGCGGTGTTGGCGGCGATATCGGTGGTGTTCTTCGTCACCTGCTGGTTGGTGGCGAAGAGCTGCGAGCCGTTGACGGCGTCGGTCGAGGAGTTGCTCAACCGCCCTGCCGCGACGTTCTGGATCTGGCGCTCCGCGCCCACCGAGCCGACCGAGAACGCGCCGGCCGGGGTTCCGCCGGCGAAGGTGTAATTCACGCCACCGATGGTCGTGCCGCCGACCACCGTCGTGGTGCCGGATACGGAGTTCAGGCCGATTGCCACATCGCCGGCATTGTTGGCCACAGCATTGGGGCCGATCGCGACCGAATCCGTCCCCAGAGCCTGGGAATCGGGCAGCGTCGAATTGGCGTGGAAATACTTGATGCCGGCACCGGTGTTGATGTTGGTGATCGTATTTCCGATGTTGGCGATATCGGTGGTGTTCTGTGTCACCTGCTGATTGGTCGCGAAGAGCTGGGAGCCATTGATGGCGTCGGTCGAGGCATTGCTGAGCCGGCCCGCCGCGAGATTGGTGAGGGTCCGCTCCGCGCCCGGAGCGCCGATGCTGACGGTCGATGTCGGCGTCGTGCCGGCGAAGGCGTAGGTCGTGGTGCCAATCGCCGTGCCGCTGGTGCCGACGGCAGCGACGGTCACCGAGCCGGAGCCCAGGGCGACGTCGCCGGATTTCGCCGCCGCGGTCGCGCCGTCGCCGAGCGCGATATTGCCGGCGAGTCCGGCGGCACCAGCGGTGGAGCCGTTGCCCAGCGCAACCGAGCCTTGCCCGATCGCCTTGTTGTTGTTGCCGATCGCCACCGCGCCGGCGGCCTGGTTGGCGGCGGTGGCGCTTGCCGTGCCGTCGCTGTTGGCGATGTTGTTGGCGCCGCCGGTGAAGGCGCCGGCGCCGCTAGCATAGCTCGGATCGCCGATGGCGACCGCGCCGTTGCCAAAGGCTTCGTTGCCGTAGCCGATGGCGACCGCCTTGCCGCCGTCGGCCACCGCGCCCGTGCCGATCGCGACGGAATCGGCGGTGATCGCGCTGGCGGCGGTGCCCATGGCGACCGCGTTTACGTCCTGTGCCACCGCGCCCGCTCCAACTGCCGTCGAGCCTGCCGCTGTCGAGACGGCTGACGTGCCGATGGCGATGGAATCGTCACCGCCGGCAGTGGACGAACGGCCACCCGCGAACGCGCGGGTACCGGTGGCTTTGGAGGCGGCACCAATCGAAGCGGATTCCGCTCCCGTCGCATTGGCTCCGCCGCCGAGTGCGGTACTGCCGATCCCACCAGCGTTGGCGCTGACGCCGGCGGCGAGAGAATTGTCTCCCGCCGCATTCGCCCCAGACCCGAACGAGGACGCGTTTTGGCCGCTGGCTACGGCAGTGTTGCCCACGGCCGTGCTGGCGGAGTTGCTCGCAATTGAAGCAGTGCCCATCGCGACAGCGAAAGCACCGGAAGAGAGCGAATTGGTGCCGATCGCGATGCTGTTAGGCAGCGCCGTGTTGGCCTGAACGCCGGCCTGCGCTCCCAAGCCGAGTGCGATGGACTGGTTGCCCCAGGCGCTGGCCGTGTTACCCATCGCCGTGGCGCTCGTTCCCGTTGCCTTGGTCAGGATGCCTATGGCAACGGTGTTTTGCTGGGACGCCGTCACATCTGTGCCAAGGGCGATGGCGCCCTGCGCAGTAGCGCCCGCTCCCGCAAGAGTGCGCCCGCCGATATTGATGGAGTTGATCTGTGTAGCGACCGACTGGAAGCCGATCGCGATGGCATTCTGATTGCTTGCGGTGGCGGAAGTACCTTGAGCAAAGGCGTCTATTCCCGACGCGACCGATGAAGTGCCAATCGCGGTACTGCGCTGCCCGGTGGCTTGGGTCCCCCAGCCGCCGGCGAAGGAGGTGGCGCCGCTGGCCAAGGAACTGACGCCGACGGCGGTGGCGTTGCCACCCGAAGCAACGGAGAAGGTTCCCAAGGCGCTGGCACCGGCGGCGGTGGCACTGGAGCTGACGCCGATCGCTACCGTATTGACGTTGTTCGAGATTGTGCCGGAGCCCAGCGCCACCGCGCCGCCGGGGCCCGTGGCTGAAGCGGTTCGGCCGATGGCGACAGAGTATTGCGCTGTCGATTGAGCCTGGTAGCCGAGCGCTATGGCCCAGTTAAGGCTGGCGGTTGAGCCATTTCCGATCGCTATGGTCTCGGGAGCGGTCGCGGACCCGCCGTCCTGGGCATATTGCGCTTGTGCCGGCGCCGCGAACAGGAACAAAGCGGCGGCGGATGCAACATACCTAAGGCTTGCGCCGGCGCCGAGCATGCCGAGCCCATGTCCCTTGCGCCGCATGCCGAGCACGCGATGCGCATTGCGAAGCGCCGCCATCAGGCGACGACGGAGCGAGCGGCTGTCGGTGGCGCCGGAGACCCAGTTTCCAGCAAATCGGGCCGACCCGCGCCGAGTGGTACGTTCTTGCCTGAAGTTCATTGCGAGAATGCCTCCTTTGGTGGGTCGCGCTCGATCACGGCAGGTTCCGCCGACCCTGCCGCCAAAGCGTGTCTGCTCGAAAATGGGACGATCACATCGGCGCCGCGCGCCAGCAGCGCATGGCCCTGTTTTTCCCCAATCGCCTCGACGCGATCGAGCGTGTTTTCAAGCCAGGCGTCACCCGCCTCGGGCACAGCCTGGAGCGCCGCCGCAACCCGCTCGGTTGGGATCAGCCGCTCGAGATAGGAGCGCACCGCCGCCAGATGCACGGCAGGCGCGTCATGCGCGTGAACGACAGCGGTCAGGCCGTAGAGATAATGGGCCAGCAGCATGTCCTGCTTGGCCAGGGGCACGCCATCTCCATAGCGCTTCTCAAGCGTCCTCGATGCCGACTCCAGCCAGTAACCGATCTCCTCGGAAAGGCTCCGGCGAACCGCCGTGTCGTCGCTCATGTCCCCTCGGCCAGCTAGAATCCGAATACCGGATTTGCTGCAGAAAGACAGGTTTTCATGGGTTCGTATTCCAACAAATTGCTGTTTATCTGAAAATACACCGTAGATCTTCCATAGGTTAACGCAAAATTACTTTAGATATACCTTTCATAAGCCGACATATAAATAAATATCGCTAAATTAGCATTCTCTTACTCGACGGCCGACGATCGAACCAGCCTCTCTCGCACCTGCATTGGTGTCACGTCGCGATATTTCTTCATCGTGGTGGTGAGGTGGCTCTGGCTCGAGAAGCCGCTCAGATAGGCGATGTCCGTGATCGACATGCGCCTTTCGGCCAGCAGCTTCTCGGCAAAGTCGAGGCGAAGGGCAAGAACATATTGATGCGGCGTCACACCGAACGTCTTGGAGAAAGCGCGGGCGAAATGGTAGGGCGACAGCCCGCACACAGCCGCCATCTCGGCGAGTGAAAGCTTGCGCGAAAAGTTCCCGCTCAAGAATTGCGCCACGAGGCGAGTATGGCCGATCGACAGCCCGCCTTTCGCGTTCAGCAGCGGCCGCTTTTCAGCAGGAATTTCCGAATACCAAGCTTGCAGATCGTCATCGCGCCGCAACTTGGACTCCTGATGCCCAGCCCTCCGCAGTCTTGGCCCAACCTTAGAGGGCGCTTTCGGTTCCCTGGCCACAATGATTCGTGATCGCACGTGCTGTCGGCGCTATCGAGTTTGCCCCCCGGCAACAGCACGTCAAAGGCCATGATTTGGCCCATCCGGTATTTCATGAAATTGCGGTTCCGTCGGGAAAAGTTCCGTAGCGAAAAGTTTTAGCCGCCACTGAGGCGGCTCACCCGTCGACGGGTAAGATTTGATCGTCGAGAGGTAACGAGAATGACTTTCGGGGCGGCACATCTCCGTGACGGATTCGCCCGACGGCAAACGGGTCTCGCCCGATATCAAAGGTTACGGGGACGTGATTCGCGTCGCGCTCAACTCGGTGCCGCCTCTTTGCTTCAGCGGCCTCGCGCCAGGCTTCCCAAAATCCCGCGCACGATGGCGCGGCCGACGGACGAGCCGACCGAGCGCACCACCGACTTGATGGCGGCTTCGGCAACGGTCTGGCGGTTTGAGGACCGCCGGTTGCCTGTCCCCAGGACATCGTCGAAGCCCGGAATAGTCCAGCGCGAACCGCCGCTGTTTTGCTGCTGTGCCTGGGCCTCGGCGTCCTGCGCCTCCTTGGCCTTTTTCTGCAGCATTTCGAAGGCCGATTCGCGATCGACGACTTCGTCGTACTGGCCGGCGACCGGGCTCTCGGCGATGATCTTGCGGCGCTCATCGGGCGTGATCGGGCCGAGCCGCGATGAGGGCGGCCGGATCAGCGTGCGCTGGACCATGGCCGGCACGCCCTTGTCCTCCAGCATCGAGACAAGCGCCTCGCCGGTGGCAAGCTGGGTGATGGCGGTGGCGCAGTCGAAATCGGGATTGGGCCGGAAGGTTTCGGCGGCCGTGCGCACCGCCTGCTGCTCGCGCGGCGTATAGGCGCGCAGCGCATGCTGAACGCGGTTGCCGAGCTGGGCCAGCACCTTTTCCGGGATGTCGAGCGGGTTCTGGGTGACGAAATAGACGCCGACGCCCTTGGAGCGGATCAGCCGCACCACCTGCTCGACGCGATCGATCAGCACCTTCGGCGCGTCCTCGAACAAAAGATGCGCCTCGTCGAAGAAGAACACCAGCTTCGGCCGGTCGAGATCGCCGACCTCGGGCAGTTCCTCGAACAGCTCCGACATCAGCCAGAGCAGGAAGGTGGCGTAGAGTCTGGGATTCATCATCAATTTGTCGGCCGCCAGGACGCTGATCGCGCCGCGCCCGTCGCGCGTGGTGCGCATGATGTCGGCGATGCGCAGCGCCGGCTCGCCGAAGAAGTTCGCGGCACCTTGGCTCTCCAGCACGAGCAGCGTGCGCTGGATAGCGCCGACCGAAGGCTTAGTGACATTGCCGTAGCGTGCGCTGAGTTCGTCGGCGCGCTCGGCGATGTTGGCGAGCAGCGCCTGCAGGTCCTTGAGATCGAGCAGCAGCAGGCCTTCCTCGTCGGCGATGCGGAAGGCGATGTTCATGACGCCTTCCTGCGCTTCGGTGAGGTTCATCAGCCGCGACAAGAGCAGCGGCCCCATCTCGGAAATGGTGGCGCGGATCGGATGGCCCTGCTCGCCGAACAGGTCCCAGAAGATGACCGGAAATTCCTGGAACTGGTAGGGATCGAGCTTTATCTGCTCGGCGCGCTTGACGAGGAAATCCTTGGCCTCGCCCATCATGGCTATACCGGAAAGGTCACCCTTGATGTCGGCGCAGAAGACAGGCACGCCGGCATTCGAAAAGCCTTCGGCCAGAATTTGCAGGCTGACGGTCTTGCCGGTGCCCGTGGCCCCGGTGACGAGGCCATGGCGGTTGCCGTAGCGCAGCAGCAGCTCTTCGGCGCGCTGATAGGAATCGTCGGGCTTGCGGCTGGCGCCGATGAAGATGCTGGTCTCGTCAGCCATATCCGGTCTCCGCAATCTATTTCGCTCAAGGGCCTCGCCCCGACGTATAGTAACGCCAGCTGCATGCGGCAATGCCCCGTGTCGAGTTGGGGCGCATCGAATTTGGCCTTTGGCGCTTGCGGATTTTGCGCATGTTTGGCAATCGATTGGCTGGCCGCGAGAACCGGCCGGATGACGCATTGTGATATCCGGTTCCTGACCTTAGATTGGTTGGACCGGCTGATGCGGCCGAGAAGCGAGGAGAGCCATGGGCGCCGGCGCCTTGACCAGGGATGTCGACCTTCCGAACCCGGACGCCAAGCGTTGGCTGGCGCTGGCGGAAAAGGCCCTTGCCGGTGGTTCCTTCGAGGAAAAGCTCGTCTCCCACACCGATGACGGCATCCGCATCGAGCCGCTCAGCCGACGCTCGACGACCGCCGAGCCATTGCCGCGCACAAATCCGACCGCGCCCTGGATCGTCAGCCAGCGCGTCGACGACCCGGACGTTGCCCGGGCCAGCGCGCAAGCCCTGGAAGACATCGCCCAAGGCGCCACCGGCCTTTCGCTTGTCTTCGAGGGTGCGCCGAATGCCTTCGGCTATGGCCTGCCGCGCACCGCGGAAGCCTTGGAAAGAGTGCTCGACGGCGTGCCGCTCAACCGCGTGCAGGTGCGCATCGACGCGCATCCCTGGAGCCGCGCCGTGGCCGACTGGCTGCTGGCTTTCCTCAGCCGCCGCCGCTCCGATCCGGCCAAGCTCAACCTTTCCTTCGGCATCGATCCGGCGGCGATCTTCGCCGGGACCGGGCGGCTGCGCACCTCGATCGAGGCGCTGCAGGAATCGATGCCGCAGTCGCTGGCGCATTTCTTCTCGATGGGTGTGCCGGGCGTGCTGCTCGAGGCCGACGGCCGCGTCTTCCACAATGCCGGCGCCACCGAGGCGCAGGAGCTCGGCACGATGATGGCATCGGTCGTGTCCTATCTCAGAATGTTCGAGAAGGCGCGCCAACCGCTGGTCTATGCGGCGCCCTATATCGGCTTCGCGCTCAGCGTGGACCAGGACCAGTTCCTGTCGATGGCCAAGGTGCGGGCGTTGCGCAAGCTCTGGGCGCGCGTCCAGGAAGCCTGCTCGATCCAGGCATCGACCGCCAGCATCCATGCCGAGACCTCCTATCGCATGATGACGATGGCCGACCCGGAGACCAACATCCTGCGCACGGCGATCGCGGCTTTCGCGGCGGCAACCGGCGGCGCCGATTCGATCTCGATCCTGCCGCACACCATCGCGCATGGGCTGCCGGCCGGCTTTGCCCGCCGCATCGCCCGCAACGCGCAGCTCATCATGGCCGAAGAAAGCCATATCGGCTATGTCGCCGATCCTGCCAGCGGTTCGGGCGCGGTGGAGTCGCTGACCAACGATCTCTGCGCTGCGGCCTGGGAAGAATTCCAGCGCATCGAGGCCGAGGGCGGCGTGCTCGCCAGCCTGCAGCAGGGCTATATCCAGAATCGCGTCCAGACGGCCGCCGCCAAGCGCAACGGCGCCTACCGGTCGGGCGAACGCGGCATTGTCGGCACGACGCTTTACCGCGCCGGCACAGAGCGCCCGGTCGAGACACTGCCGCAGGAGCGGCGCCCGGCCCTGACCGAAGGCGTTGCGACCTGCGAGCCGCTGTTTCCGGTGCGCATCGATCAGTCGATCGGAGCCGGATCATGATCCCGGATTTCAGCCGGATCGGCTGGTCGGAGCCGCGTCGCGCGCCGGTCGAGCTCAAAGGCCAGCGGATGACGCCGGAAGGCATCGCCGTAAAGCATCTTTACGACCAAGGCGACCTCAAGGGTCTCGCCAATCTCGACACCTATCCGGGCCTGCCGCCCTTCATGCGCGGCCCCTACCCGACCATGTATGTCCAGCAGCCCTGGACGATCCGGCAATATGCCGGCTTCTCGACGGCCGAGGAATCCAACGCCTTCTACCGGCGCAACCTCGCGGCCGGCCAGAAAGGCCTGTCGGTCGCCTTCGATCTCGCCACGCATCGCGGCTATGACAGCGATCATCCGCGCGTCGCCGGCGATGTCGGCATGGCGGGCGTGGCGATCGATTCCATCCTCGACATGCGCCAGCTTTTCGACGGCATTCCGCTCAACGAGATGACGGTGTCGATGACGATGAACGGCGCCGTGCTGCCGATCATGGCGCTGTACATCGTTGCAGCGGAGGAACAGGGCGTTGCCCAGCAGGATCTGGCCGGGACCATTCAGAACGACATTCTGAAAGAGTTCATGGTCCGCAACACCTACATCTATCCGCCGAAACCTTCGATGCGGATCGTGTCGGACATCTTCGCCTACACCTCCAGGCATATGCCGAAGTTCAACTCGATCTCGATCTCCGGCTACCACATGCAGGAGGCCGGTGCGACGGCCGACCTCGAGCTTGCCTATACGATCGCCGACGGCATCGAGTATGCGCGCGCCGGCGTCGCCGCCGGTCTCGACATCGACCGCTTCGCGCCGCGGCTTTCCTTCTTCTGGGCGATCGGCATGAACTTCTTCATGGAGATCGCCAAGCTCAGGGCCGCGCGGCTGCTGTGGTCGAACCTGATGAAGAAGAATTTTGCGCCGAAGGACGAGCGCTCGCTGTCGCTGCGCACCCATTGCCAGACCTCGGGCTGGTCGCTGACGGCGCAGGACCCATACAACAACATCACCCGCACGATGCTGGAGGCGATGGCCGCGACGCAGGGGCATACCCAGTCGCTGCACACCAATTCCTTCGACGAAGCGATGGCGCTGCCGACCGACCATTCCGCACGGATCGCCCGTAACACGCAGCTCATCCTGCAAAAGGAATCCGGCACCACGCGCATGATCGATCCGTGGGGCGGCTCGGCCTATGTCGAGCGGCTGACGCATGATCTGGCAGAGCGCGCGCTCGCCCATATCGAGGAGGTCGAAAACCTCGGCGGCATGGCGGCGGCGATCGAGAAAGGCATTCCGAAGCTGCGCATCGAGGAAGCCGCCGCCCGCACCCAGGCGCGCATCGATTCCGGCGAGCAGGTGCTGGTCGGCGTCAACGCGCACCGGCCGCAGACGGATATCGAAGTCGATGTGCTGAAGATCGACAATGCCGAGGTGAAGGCCAGGCAATTGGCGAAGCTGCAGCGGCTCAAAGGCACCCGCGACGTGGCAGCGCTGGAGGATGCGCTTGCCGCCCTTTCCCGCGCGGCCGAAGGCGACGAGAACCTGCTCGAATTCGCGATCCGCGCCGCGCGCGCCAACGCCACGGTCGGCGAGATTTCGCTGGCGCTGGAAAAAGTGTTCGGCCGCCATACGGCCGCGGTGCAGACGATCTCCGGCGTATATCGCGACGCGCTCGGCGACAACCCGGCGCTCGACCCGCTGCAGGAGAAGATCCAGGCATTTGAGAAGAGAGCCGGCGGCAAGCCGCGCATCCTGGTCGCCAAGATGGGCCAGGACGGCCATGACCGCGGCCAGAAGGTGATCGCCAGCGCATTCGCCGATCTGGGCTTCGACGTGACCGTCGGGCCGATGTTCCAGACGCCGGACGAGATCGCCAAGCTCGCGGTGCAGCACGACGTCGACATTATCGGCGCCTCCTCCTTAGCCGCCGGGCACCTGACCCTGATACCCGAGCTCAAGGAAGCGCTGAAGAAACTCGGCCATGGCGACATGCTGATCGTCGCCGGCGGCGTCATCCCGCCGCAGGATTATGACGCGGTGCTGGCGGCAGGCGCGGCGGAGATCTTCCCGCCGGGAACCGTCATCCCGGAAGCGGCCAACCGGCTGATGGATCAGTTGCTGGCTGATTGAGCAAGGGCTTGCCGATTTGGCCAAAAGGTTGTTCTATGGAAGTAGATACAACCATGGCGCGACGATGTTCAAGACAACCATCCACAGGCTTGAGGACGGATCTGGGGCCTTGCTACTGCCACGCGAAATGCTTGACAGCTTGAACCTTCAGGTCGGCGATGAGCTCCAGATCGTCGAGACCGACGACGGCGTCATTCTAAGGCCAATCCGCCACGACAACTACAAACGGCAAATGAACGCTGCTCGCGATGTCATGGACAAATACGAAGCTGGGTTACAGCAGCTGGCAAGTAGGCTTGGCTGCTAATTCTCGGACTTGTCCGAGAGCTTGACGATTTCCCATTCCTTGCCGTTCACGCTGACGACCTCGCCGACCTTCTTGCCGAACAGCGCCACGGCCATCGGCGAGACATGGGAAATGCTGCCCTTCGATGGATCGGCCTCGTCCTCTCCGACGATGCGCCAATGCACCTTCTTGCCGTCGTCGCTTTCCAGGGTAACTCCCATGCCGAAGCGCACCACGTCGCTGCCCGGCTCCGGCACGGAAAGCTCCGCGCTTTCGCGCCGCGCGGTCCAGTAGCGCAAATCGCGCGACACGACAGCGAGGCGTTCGCGGTCGCCGCGCCTTTCAGCCTTGGCCATCAGGTCGCGCAACTCGGCGAGATTGTCCTCGATCATCGCCAGGCCGCGCTCCGTCACAAGGTTGCGGTGCGCGCTGACCGGCCGCTCGCCGACGCCGGCAATGGCGTTTTCGCTGTCTTCTTCGCGTGTGAAAGCTCTGCTCATCCGGTGAACTTAGGCTTGGCGAGGCAACTGCACAAGCGGTTTGGCGGCGGGCGGGCGTTGGCACGATTCCTGCGACAGACAGGGCGAAACGCCAGGACCTGTGCCGATGTTGAACAGACGAACGCTGCTTGCCCGGACCGCGGGCTTCGCCGTTGCCGGCGTCCTTGCCGGCAAGGCATCGGCGAAGTCGCTGCCGGGCATCGAGATGGCCGCGATGCGCGGCTCGATCAACGCCACGGAGATCGGCGTGCAGCCGGGCGCGGTCGACGACCAGAGCAAGGTTTTTGCCAGGATGCTGGCCGAGGCCAGCGACCGCGACCAGCCGGTATTCCTGCCGCCGGGCAGCTATCTCGTCTCAAACCTGAAGCTGCCGGCCCGCGTGCGCCTGTCGGGCGTGCCCGGCGCGACGCGCATCGTCTATGGCGGCAACGGCCATCTGATGATGGCCGAACAAGCCGAGCATATCGAGCTCAGCGGGCTGGTGCTCGACGGCGCCAACCGCTGGCTAGCCGACTACACGCAGGGGCTGCTCGACCTGCGCCGTGTTGCCCATCTCGTCATCGACAATTGCCAGGTGACCGGCAGCGGCAAGAACGGGCTGGCGCTCGAGCATGCCGTCGGTCGCGTCGGCCGCTCGGATATTTCGGGTGCTGCAGATGCCGGCATCTATTCGGTCGAGGCCGACGGGCTGGAGATTTCGGGCAACACCGTTTCGGACTGCGCCAATGGCGGCATACTGGTGCATCGCTGGCAGGCTGCGGAAGACGGCACCATCGTCAGCGGCAACCGCGTCCAGAGGATCGGCGCGCGCAGCGGCGGCACCGGCCAGAACGGCAACGGCATCAACGCCTTCCGTGCCGGCAATGTCATCATCTCCGGCAATGTCGTCTCCGACTGCGCCTTCACCGCGATCCGCGCCAACAGTTCGAGCAATCTGCAGATCACCGGCAACACCTGCTCGCGCTCGGGAGAGACCGGGATCTATTCGGAATTCTCCTTCGAAGGCGCGATCCTCAGCAACAATCTGGTCGACGGCGCCGCCAACGGCATCTCGATCGTCAACTTCAACGAAGGCGGGCGCATGGCGGTCTGCTCGAACAACATCGTGCGCAACCTCTCCACCACCGGTCCCTACACCGCCGATCCGCCAGGCTTCGGCGTCGGCATCAGCGCCGAGGCCGACACGACGGTTTCCGGCAATGTCGTCGAGAACGCGCCGCTTTACGGCATGCAGCTCGGCTGGGGCCCCTATCTGCGCAATGTCGTGGCGACAGGCAACATCATCCGCAAGGCGGGCACCGGCATCGTCGTTTCGGTCGTCGAAGGCTCCGGCAGCGCAGTCATCTCGGACAACGTCATCGACGGCGCGAAAAACGGCGCCATCATCGGCCAGCGCTGGGCCGACCCGGTGACCGGGGACCTCACCCAGTCGATCGATACCGGCTACGCGCATCTCACCGTGGAGCGCAACAAGGTCAGTTAGACCGAGGCCACGATGATGTGCGCCTGGATCTTGGCGGCAATTTCGCCGCGGCCGTGTCTGTCGGCGATCACGGATTCGGCGTAGTCGGTCGCGGATGCCAATCGTCCGGCCTCCCTGGCCTCGATCTCGTTGCGAAGCAGGGTGCCCTGGCAATAGGCGACGGCGGGAACGCGCGGCGAGGATGCGCGGCTCTGCTCGGCTCTGGTGTCGATCGTCACATCGGAAAATCCTGCGGCTTCGAGGTCGCGGCGGATCAGGTCCTTGTCGTGATAGCCATGCGGCGTGCGCGCCAGGAAACGCGGCGGATCGTGCGGAAAGATCGTTGCCAGAGCCTTCGTCACGTCGTCGGCGAATATATTCTCCTCGATGCGATCCCAGACGCTGAACAGGAAACGTCCGCCGGGCTTCAGCACCCGCTTCGCCTCGCGATAGGCAATGGCGCGGTCGGGAAAGAACATCGCGCCGAACTGACAACAGACGAGGTCGAAGGCCGCATCATCGAAAGGCAGCTTCAGGGCATCCGCCTGGCGCCATGTAATGCGGCTGTCGGGCCGCCCCTGGCGCGAAGCCGCGTAGTCGAGCATCGGTTGGTTGAGGTCGGTTACAATGTAGCTGGCACCGGGAGAGAGTTTTGGCGCCAGCGCGCGGGTGACGGCCCCGGTGCCCGCGGCGGTTTCCAAAACGGCCAAGGGTGAGAAGGACGCCGCCCGCTGCGCGGTCTCCGCTGCATAGGCCTCGAAAATCAGCGGCACCATATGGCGATCGTAATTTTCCGGGATCGACCCGGCAAACACCTTGTCCGCTTCCAGCATGGCCAGCACCCAGCGCCCGTTTGATCGTGGAGGAAACTAGCACATAATTTTCTCTCTTGGGTTCACGCGCGCGGCAGATGCGCGTCAACAAGCCGATGCGTCAGTTGAGCGCCGCTGTCGGCCGCAGCAAGCCGACCTTGGCGCCGACGCGGCTTTCGGCCGGAGGACGGGCAAGCTCGGTGAGCCTCGCCGCAACCGCATCATCGCCGTTCAGCAGCTTTGTCAGCACGGCAGCGATCATCACCTCCGCCCCCCTGCCTGCGCCATCATCGCATTTCAAGGCGATGCCGAAGCCAAGTTCTGGCAATGCCGCGCAATAAACGCCTTCGGCGCCGGTCTTGACGAAGATGCGACCGGGTGCTGCCTGCATCAGCGCGACATCCGCCTTGCCCGTGCCGGCGACCAGCACCGGCTCCGCCATGCAAGCGGCGAGCAGCCGCTTCGCCGCCTTGGCGCGCTCCGGCGCAAAGCCCCTGCCCGTCGCCATGCGGGCAAAGCCCAGCGCAAAACTCTTCAACGGCACGGCATAGGTCGGGATCGAGCAGCCATCGATGCCGCAATGATCGACGTCATGCGCCGCGCCCGTCACGGCTTGCATGGCGTCGCGCACCATCTCCTGCAGCGCATGACCGGCCTTGACATAGCCAGCGTGCGCAATGCCGGCATGCACGCAGGTGCAGAGGAAGCCGGAATGCTTGCCGGAGCAGTTGTTATGCAAGGCATTCGGTATGTTGCCGGCGCGGGCGAGCGCGATGGTGGCACCGTGGCTCAACGGCCAATGCACGCCGCATTCCAGCGCTTTTCTGTCGAGGCCCGCCTTGGCGAGCATCGCCGTTGCCAGTTCGACATGGGCGGGCTCGCCCGAATGCGAGGCGCAGGCCAGCGCCAGTTCGCGGTCGCCGAAGCCATAGGCGTCGGCAGCACCCGATTCGACCAGCGGCAATGCCTGAATCGCCTTCACCGCGGAGCGCGGAAACACCGGACGGTCCGTGTCGCCGATCTCCCAGACGGGCTTGCCGTCGGCGTCGAACACCGAAACCGCGCCGCGGTGCCTGCTTTCGACCACCTCGCCGCGCGTGACTTCGACCAGAACCGGATTTGTCATGTCGCCTCCCGCACGCGCGCCCAGCGGCGCGCCACTTCAATGCGGGCCGCTTCTACCTGATCCGGTCGAGGATGGAAACGTAGTTGGCCACCGCTGCGCCACCCATGTTGAAGATGCCGCCGAGCTTCGCGCCCGGCACCTGGATGCCGCCGGCTTCGCCGGTCAGTTGCATGGCGGTCAGCACATGCATCGACACACCAGTGGCGCCGATCGGGTGACCCTTGGCCTTCAGGCCGCCGGAGGGATTGACCGGCAGGCGGCCGTCCTTGGCCGTCGTGCCATCCAGCGCCAGCCTGGCGCCCTCGCCTGGCTTGGCCAAGCCCATCGCCTCATATTCGATCAACTCGGCGATGGTGAAGCAGTCATGCGTCTCGACGAAGGAGAGGTCGTCGAGCGTGACGCCGGCCTTCTTCAACGCCTGCTCCCAGGCGCGCTCGCAGCCCTCGAAGGAGAGAATGTCGCGCTTCGACATCGGCAGGAAGTCCTGCACGTGCTCGTTGGCGCGGAAGGTCACGGCGCGGCGCATCTTGAGCGCCGTTGCGGTGTCGGTGAGCACAAGCGCGGCGGCGCCGTCCGAGACCAGCGAGCAGTCGGTGCGCTTCAGCGGACCGGCGACAAACGGGTTCTTCTCGCTTTCCTGGCGACAGAACTCATAGCCGAAATCCTTGCGCATCTGGGCGTAGGGATTGTCGACGCCGTTTTTGTGGTTTTTGGCCGCTATCGTGGCCAGCGCATCCGACTGGTCGCCATAGTGCTGGAAATAGGCCTGCGCGATCTTGCCGAAGACGCCGGCAAAGCCTGCCGGCGTGCCGCCCTCTTCCGGCAGATAGGATGCCTTGAGCAGGTTCTTGCCGATCTCGGGAGCAGGCGTCGTCGTCATCTGCTCGGCGCCGACCACCAGCACGATGCGGGCGGCGTTGGAATCGATGGCGCGGATGCCTTGACGGACGGCGGCCGAGCCGGTGGCGCAGGCGTTCTCGACGCGGGTGGCCGGCTTGAAGCGCAGCCGGTCGTCGGCCTGCAGCACGAGGCTCGCGGTAAAATCCTGCGGCGAGAAGCCGGCGTTGAAATGGCCAAGCACGATCTCGTCGACATCGTCCGGGCCGATGCCGGCGTGGTCGAGCGCCTCGACGGCAACCTTGGTGATCAGGCCCTCCAGCGTCTCGCCCTCGAGCTTGCCGAAGCGCGAATGCGCCCAGCCGACGATGCATGCGGTCATGGCAACCTCCATCTGCGCCGCAGCCTAGCACGATCCTTCGCGGCACGTGATTCAATACTGTTCAACAGTGAACCGTTTTCCAGCCCTCATCCATGGGCCAGCACGACACGATCGGTTGATCCCCGCGCCGATTTTTATTGATTGACGCGTCAATAAAAAATAATCTTGGCTCGAACCGGGCGCAAAAATGCCGAAAATCGGAATGGAGCCAGTGCGCCGCAAGGCGCTGATCGACGCGACGATCTCGGCGATCGGCGAGCGCGGATCGCTGGACGTGACGATGTCGGAGATCGCCGGACGCGCCGGCGTGTCGTCGGCGCTGGCGCATCACTATTTCGGCGCCAAGGACGAGTTGCTGTTCGCGACGATGCGGCACATCCTCGCCGAGCTCAACACCGACACAAGACGCGCGTTCGGCCTCGCCGCCACGCCGCGCCAGCGCGTCTCGGCGGTCGTCGCCGTCAGCTTTTCCGACGACCAGTTCCAGCCTCAGATCATCGCCGCCTGGCTCGCCTTCTATGTCGAGGCGCAGAAATCGACTGAGCTGCGGCGGCTGTTGCGCATCTATGCGCGGCGGCTCAATTCGAACCTGATGAGCGGACTGACCGGAATCCTGCCTCGGACCGAGGCCGACCGCGTGGCGGAAGCGACCGCGGCGCTGATCGACGGGCTCTACATCCGCCGCGCGCTGAAAGACGGCGTGCCCGACGCGCAGACCGCGATCGCGCTCGTGGAAGACTATCTCGAAACCAAGCTCAACGGACGGAGCCTGCCTTGACCACCCGGCGACCCAATTTCCTGATCGTCATGGTCGATCAGCTCAACGGCACGTTCTTTCCGGACGGCCCGGCGGACTTCCTCCACGCGCCGCACCTGAAGGCGCTTGCGGCGCGCTCGGCGCGTTTCGCCAACAACTACACCGCCTCGCCGCTATGCGCGCCGGGCCGCGCCTCGTTCATGAGCGGGCAATTGCCGTCGCGCACGCAGGTCTATGACAACGCAGCCGAGTTCACGTCTTCCATTCCGACCTTCGCCCACCATCTGCGCGCCGCCGGCTACTACACCTGCCTGTCCGGCAAGATGCATTTCGTCGGGCCTGACCAGTTGCACGGTTTCGAGGAGCGGCTGACCACCGACATCTATCCAGCCGATTTCGGCTGGACACCGGATTACCGCAAGCCCGGCGAGCGCATCGACTGGTGGTATCACAATCTGGGTTCGGTCACCGGCGCCGGCGTCGCCGAGATCACCAACCAGATGGAGTACGACGACGAGGTCGTGTTCCTTGCCACGCAAAAGCTTTACCAGCTATCGCGCGAGCAGGACGATGCGGGTCACCGTCCATGGTGCCTTACCGTTTCGCTGTCGCATCCGCACGACCCCTATGTGGCGCGCAAGCAGTATTGGGATCTCTACGAGAACTGCCAGGCGCTCGATCCTGAAACCCCGTTCATTCCGCATAACGAGCAGGATACGCATTCGCAACGGCTCTACCGTGCCAGCGACTATCAAGCCTTCGAGATCACGCCGGAACAGGTGCGCCGTTCGCGGCGCGGCTACTTCGCCAACATTTCCTATGTCGACGACAAGCTCGGCGAGATTCTGGACGTCCTAAAGCGTACCCGCATGATGGACGACACCACCGTCCTGTTCTGCTCGGATCACGGCGACATGCTGGGCGAGCGCGGCCTGTGGTTCAAGATGAGCTTTTTCGAGGGATCTGCCCGCGTGCCGCTGATGATCGCCGGCAAGGGCGTGCCCGCCGGGCTGATCGCGGCGCCGGTTTCCAATCTCGACGTGACGCCGACGCTCTGCGATCTCGCCGGCATCGACATTGCCGCGATCGAACCGTGGACGGACGGCCAGTCGCTGCTGCCGCTGCTCGACGGCAAGGCGCGCAGCGGGCCGGTGCTGATGGAGTATGCGGCCGAAGGCTCCTATGCGCCGCTGGTCGCGATGCGCGAGGGCAAATACAAATTCGTCCATTGCGAGCTCGACGCGCCGCAGCTGTTCGATCTCGATACCGATCCGCTCGAGCGTGACAACCTCGCCGACGATCCGGCGAACGCAGCCCTGGTGGCGGCGTTCATGGACAAGGTCAGGGCCCGCTGGGACATGGCCGCCTTCGACGCCGCCGTGCGCGAAAGCCAGGCGCGCCGCTGGGTCGTCTATCCGGCGCTGCGCAACGGCGCCTACTACCCTTGGGATTTCCAGCCGCTGCAGAAGGCGTCGGAACGCTACATGCGCAACCACATGAATCTCGACAATCTCGAAGAGAGCAAACGGTATCCGAGAGGCGAATGATGGCAGACATTCTCATCCCTACCCTCGACCACCTTAAGCAGGCCTATGCCGTCACCTCGACGGCCACGCAGGTGACGCCGCTCTTGGAGTCGGCGGCTTTAGCCAAGGAGACTGGCGCCGCGCGCGTCTTCGTCAAGCCGGAGTCGCTGCAATGGGCCGGCTCCTTCAAGGTGCGCGGCGCCTATTGGCGCTTGAAGCGATTGTCGCCGGATGAGGCGAAGAAGGGAGTCGTCGCCTATTCCTCCGGCAATTTCGCGCAGGGGCTGGCGGCGGCCGGACAGGCGCTCGGCATTCCCGTCACCATCGTCATGCCGATCGACGCGCCCGCCGCCAAGCGCGACGCGACGGCCGGTTATGGCGCGCGCGTGGTGCTGACCGATCATGGCAACCGCGCGCGTGAGGAGGTTGCGGCCTCAAAGGCGCGCGAGATCGCCGAGACCGAGCACCTCACCTTGCTGCATCCCTTCGACGATCCGGAGATCGTCGCCGGCCAGGCCGGCGCCGGGCTGGAAGCGCTCGACCAGTTGGCCATGAAGAAGGCGCATGCCGATCTGGTGTTCTGCTCGGTCGGCGGCGGCGGACTGATCGGCGGTGTTTCCCTAGCCTTCCACTATCTGTCGCCGGAGACCGAGATCATCGCCGTCGAGCCGGAGGGTTTCAACGGCATGGGCTCGTCTCTGGCGCATGGCGCGATCGAAACCATGCCGATCGGGCCGAAATCGATCTGCGACGGGCTGATGGCGCGCAAGCCCGGCGACGCGCCCTTCGCGGCGGTGACTGCCGCCGGCGTGCGCGGCGTCACCGTCGACGACGCATCGGTGCGGCGGGCGATGAAGATCGCCTTCGAGCGGATGAAGCTGGTGCTGGAGCCGTCCGGCGCGGCGTCGCTCGCGGCGCTGCTCGGCGGCAAGGTGGATGTGAAGAACAAGACGGTCCTTGTGGTCGCAACCGGCGGCAATGTCTCGCTCGCCGATTTTATGGCGCATATGAACAATGCTTGAAGCGGATTTCGTCATCATCGGCTCCGGCTCCGCCGGCTCGGCCATGGCCTACCGGCTGTCGGAAGACGGCAAGCACTCGGTGATCGTCATCGAGTTCGGCGGGACCGATATGGGTCCGCTGATCCAGATGCCTTCGGCGCTATCGATCCCGCTCAACATGAGCCTCTACGACTGGGGTTTTGCGAGTGAGCCCGAGCCGCATCTTGGCGGGCGCGTGCTCGCCACCCCGCGCGGCAAGGTGATCGGCGGCTCGTCCTCGATCAACGGCATGGTCTATGTGCGCGGGCATGCGCGCGACTTCGACCACTGGGCCGAACAGGGTGCCGCCGGCTGGGCGTTCGCCGACGTGCTCCCCTATTTCAAGCGCATGGAGGATTCCAACGGCGGCGAGGACGGCTGGCGAGGCAAAGGCGGCCCGCTGCATGTGCAGCGCGGCACACGCAAGAACCCGCTCTATGGTGCGTTCATGGAGGCAGGCCGCCAGGCCGGTTTCGAGCTGACCGACGACTATAACGGCTCGAAGCAGGAAGGTTTCGGGCCGATGGAGCAGACCATTCTTGGCGGTCGCCGCTGGTCGGCGGCGAACGCCTATCTGAAGCCGGCTCTCAGACGCAAAAACGTTAGCCTGCTCAAGGGCTTCGCCCGGCGCGTGGTGATCGAGAATCAACGCGCGATCGGCGTCGAGATCGAAGCCAACAAAAAGATTCAGGTCGTTAAGGCGCGGCGCGAGGTGATCGTCGCGGCGTCGTCGATCAATTCGCCGAAGATTCTCATGCTGTCCGGCATCGGCCCGGGCGCGCATCTCCAAGAAAACGGCGTTCGGGTGGTTGCCGACCGGCCGGGCGTCGGCGCTAATTTGCAGGATCATCTGGAGCTTTATATCCAGCAAGAATCCACCAGGCCGATCACGCTGAACTCGGTGCTCAATCCTTTCTCCAAGGCGTTGATCGGCGCGCAATGGCTGTTCTTCAAGAGCGGGCTCGGCGCCACCAACCATTTCGAGGCGGCGGCCTTCGTGCGTTCACAGGCCGGCGTCGACTACCCCGATATCCAGTACCACTTCATCCCGGCGGCCGTGCGCTATGACGGCAAGTCGGCGGCGAAGTCGCACGGCTTCCAGGCGCATGTCGGCCCGATGCGCTCGAAGTCCCGCGGCTCGGTGATGCTGCGCTCGCCCGACCCGAAAACGAAGCCGGTGATCCGCTTCAACTACATGTCGCATCCGGACGACTGGAGCGAGTTCCGCCACTGCATCCGGCTGACGCGCGAGATCTTCGGCCAGAAAGCCTTCGACGGCTTTCGCGGCAAGGAGATTTCGCCGGGCAGCCAAGTGCAGACCGACGACGAGCTCGACGCTTTCATTCGCGACCACGCCGAAAGCGCCTACCATCCCTGCGGCACCTGCAGGATGGGCCGCGCCGACGACCTGACCGCCGTCGTCGATCCCGAATGCCGGGTAATCGGCGTCGAGGGCCTGCGCGTCGCCGACTCCTCGATCTTCCCGCGGGTGACCAACGGCAATCTCAACGCGCCTTCGATCATGACCGGCGAAAAGGCGTCCGATCACATCCTTGGCCGAACGCCGCTGGCGCCATCCAATCAGGAACCGTGGATCAATCCGCGCTGGCAGGTGGCGGACCGATAGGGCATTGTCGGGCAGACCGCCCGATCGGCCAACAGTTCTGGAGAAAGCCATGCGCGCCCAACCGACGGCATCGCACTACGTCAACGGCCGCTACATCGAGGACGAAGGCGGTGCGCCGCTGCCAGTGATCTATCCGGCGACGGGCGAGACCATCGCGACACTGCATTCAGCGACGCCGAACGTTCTGGAGTTGGCGATCGAGGCCGCGCGCGCCGCGCAGCCGGCCTGGGCGCGGCTGAAGCCGGTCGAGCGCGGTCGCATCCTGCGCCGCGCCGCCGACATCCTGCGCGCGCGTAACGCCGACCTCGCCCGCATCGAAACACTGGACACCGGCAAGGCGATCCAGGAGACGCTGGTGGCGGACGCGCCTTCGGCCGCCGACTGCCTGGAGTATTTCGCCGGCGCGGTCGCCGCCTTCAATGGCGAGATGATCGATCTCGGCGGACCCTTCGCCTACACGCGGCGGGAGCCGCTCGGCGTTTGCGTCGGCATCGGCGCCTGGAACTATCCGATCCAGATCGCGGGCTGGAAGTCGGCGCCGGCTTTGGCCATGGGCAATGGCATGGTGTTCAAGCCATCGGAGAACACGCCGCTATCGGCGCTGGCGCTGGCCGAGATCTATTCAGAGGCCGGCCTGCCCGACGGGTTGTTCAACGTCGTGCAGGGTTATGGCGATGTCGGCGCCGGTCTCGTCGGCCATGATGTCGTGGCAAAAGTTTCGGTGACCGGCTCGGTGCCGACTGGCCGCAAGGTGCTGTCGCTTGCCGGCTCGAAGATGAAGCACGCGACGATGGAGCTCGGCGGCAAGTCGCCGCTGATCGTCTTCGACGACGCCGATGTCGAGAATGCCATCGGCGGCGCCATGCTCGGCAATTTTTACTCCACCGGCCAGATCTGCTCGAACGGCACGCGCGTCTTCGTGCAGAAGGGCATTCATGACCGCTTCGTCGAGCGGCTTGTCGAGCGCACCAAGAAGATCCGCATCGGCGATCCGCTCGATCCGGAAACGCAGATGGGTCCGCTGGTCAACAAGGCGCAGCAGGACAAGGTCGTTTCCTATATCGAAGCCGGCAAGCAGGATGGCGCCAGCCTGGCCTGCGGCGGCAATTTGCCGTCGCTGCAGGGTTTCGAAGGCGGTTTTTTCGTCGAGCCGACGGTGTTCACCAATGTCGCCGACACCATGCGGATCGCGCGCGAGGAGATTTTCGGACCGGTGATGAGCGTGCTCAAATTCGACAGCGAGGACGAGGTGATCGAGCGCGCCAACGACACCGAATTCGGGCTCGCGGCAGGCGTGTTCACCCGCGACCTGGCGCGCGCGCATCGCGTCATAGCCGAGCTGCAGGCCGGCACCTGCTGGATCAACGCCTACAATCTAACGCCGGTGGAAATGCCCTTCGGCGGGGTCAAGCAGTCCGGCATCGGCCGTGAGAATTCGCTTGCCGCGCTGGCGCATTACTCGCAGCTGAAGGCGGTTTATGTCGAGACGGGAGACGTGGCGGCGCCCTACTGAGATTTCTCCGTCGTCCCGTCCAGATATTGCGTCAGCGCACAGACCAGATGGTAGAAGATGCTGGCGGGCACCTCGGTCGCCAGTGAGCGGCCGCGCTCGTCGATGCGGTCGATCCACAGACCGAGCGGCGCCGGATCGATGTGCCAGCGGAACAGGCGGCCGACGCGCGCTTCGATTTCGGGCTTGAGGTCGGGCCCGCCCGAACCGTCGAGCGCGATCGCCGCCTTGATCGCTTCGGCCTGCGGCCAGCTGCGCGAGACCGTGTCGAGCGGCAGGCCTTGGCGCGAGACGGCGCCATAGGCGAGGCCGGTGGCGCGGTTGAGGCCGTTGGCAATGGCCGAGGCATAAAGCTTGCGGGCGAAGGCGGTGAGTTCGCCCTGGCCGCTGCGGACGGCGAAATCGACCAGCAGCGAGGCCCATTCGAAATGATGGCCGGGCTCGGTCCAGCTCCGCCTCTCATCCGCCGCCGGCTTCCAGCCCTCGTCGAAATATTCGCCCAGCGTCCAGCTTTCGGGATCGAAGAAATGGCTGCGGAAAAGGTCGATGATGCGCGCGGCGCGACGCAGATAGGCGCGCTCGCCCGTCGCCTTATGCCAGGCAAGGAAGGCCTCGAGCAGATGCATGTGCGGATTGGAACGCCGTTCTTCCGCACCGTCGGAGGTTTCCAGAAAGCCGGTCATGCGGGCGTCTTCCAGATGCGCATCGAGGAAGGAAAACGTCTCCTCGCCGAGCCGCAAGGCGTCGGGATGGCCTGACATATGGGCGTGGGCGAGCGCCAGAAGCACGCAGGAATGGTCGTAGGCATCCTCCACCGGATCGGCGACCGAGCCGTCGATGTTGAACGTGCGCACCCAGCCGCCGCGGTCGGTGCGGCCCTGCCCCGCCATGAAGTCGATGCCGTGCGCGATCAGCCTGTCCGCCGGCCCGTCCCAGCCGCGCTCCTTGGCGACCGCGAAGGCATAGACCTGACGAGCCTGCGTGCGCATGCGCTTCGGCTTCGTCAGCGGCGAGGCATCTAAGCCCAGCGCCTCATGGAAGCCGCCATGGCGTTCATCGACGCCGACAGTCGACCAGAGCGGCAGCGTCTCCTCGAACAGCCAGTGGCGCACGCGGCGCCGCCAGGCGCCGCTCTCGATGACGCGGTCATGCGCCGGCGTGAACCTTGTTTCGAGCCGGCCGGATTTCTCCAGTTGCTCGACGATCTTCTTGACGTGCTGGCTGTGGCTGACCGGCGCGACGAACGTGGCATCGGCCGTGGAGACGATCGCCACGTCCTTCATGCCGATGGCCGACAGCAGGCGCCCGTCGCTGCGGATATAGGAGTTCTCGCAATCGATGGCGACGACGTCTCCGGCGATGATGTTGCCCTGTCCATCGGACGGGCCGACATCGAGCAGAGACTGCCAGGAGCCGAGATCGTTCCAGCGGAAGCCGGCCGGCACCATGGCGATATCTTTCGCGCGCTCCATGATGGCGTAGTCGATCGAGGTCGACGGGATGGCCGAATAGAGGTCGAGCGGCATATAAAGGCCGGACAGGTCGCTGGTCGCAGTCTTGTAGGCGGCTTCCGTCGCCTGCCAGATTTTCGGCTCATGGGCCGCGAAGGCGTCGCGCATGGCGGCGGCGCGGAACAGGAAGATGCCGGTGTTCCAGTAGAAGCTGCCGGCGTCGAGATAGGCCTGCGCGGTGGCGAGATCTGGCTTCTCGACAAAACGCGAGACGTCGAAGACGCCGTCCTTGTCAGCCCCGACCTCGATATAGCCATAGCCCGTCTCGGGCTGGGTCGGCTTTAGGCCGAACACCACGAGCCGCCCAGCATTTGCCGCGGCCGCGCCGGCCTCGATGCTTTGCCAGAACTGGCGAGGCGTCGATATCTCGTGATCGGACGGCACCACCAGCACCAGCTCATCGCCATATTCGGAGAGCGTGCGCAGGCTGGCCAGCGCCACGGCGGCGGCCGTGTTGCGGCCCGTCGGCTCGAACAGTGGTCCGCCACCAGCAAGATCAATGCCTGCAAGGTCGGCATGGACGCGCCCGGCATGACGCTCCGCGGCGATCAGGAAAATCGGCGTCTCGCCCTGCGGCCGCGCTGCCAAGCGCCGCAAGGTTTTTGCCAGCATCGAGCCATCGCCCGAAAAGTCGTGGAATTGCTTGGGATTGTCCTCGCGCGACAGCGGCCACAGCCGCGAGCCGACGCCGCCGCTCATGACGAAACTGACGATGCGCTGGCTCATGAACGACCCTGTCAAAAGTCCGGCTCCCATCGGTCGGACTTACGACAAAAGCCTTTAAGCCCACCTTTACCCGACAGCCAAATCCTATGCCATTCGGGCAAGCTCCGTGAAAGAAAGGAAATGCGACAGAAGGACTGCCATTGCCGCTTGCAGGATCGGAAAGCGGCAGCTATAAGCCCGCGGTCTGGTCACGGAGTGTAGCGCAGTCTGGTAGCGCACCTCGTTCGGGACGAGGGGGTCGCAGGTTCAAATCCTGCCACTCCGACCAGAAAAAACAAGCGCTTGGCTCTTCCCGAAAATTGCTATCCGTCTGAAATCCGGACTGCCGTCAATCGTCGCCGTAGCTCTCCGGCAGATGACGCCGTAGTTCCATTGCGTCGTGGAGAACGCGGCCAATTCCGATGACTTCGAGCGTCATCCGGTAGAGCAGGAAATGGCGCGGTCGCAGAACAATGCCGTATTCTGTCCGTGCTCGGTCCCGACTATAGCGCAAGTGATAGCTGCGGATATTGTTTCCCAGATCCGCGCGGGCGATGCTGCCCGCCCGTTCGGGGTCGGCAGCAATGTCGCGCAGGGCCGCGACCAGCAACCCTTCATAACGGACACGCGCGATCTCGCCGAAATTGGCTTCCGTGTAGGCGAGTATTTGAACGATGTCTTCCTTCGCGGCTGCTGAAAGCCGGTACAGGACCATGGCGTTACAAGCCTGGTTTTTTCGCGCGTAGGCTTGCCTGCCGCCCCAGGCCATTCATAAATTTTTCGAGACTGTCTTCAGCAATATCCTCGAAACGGCCTTGCTCGATGTCGTGGAAACCGATGTTGGCGGCCTCCCTGAGCGCAGCCAGCTTTGCCGTCTCCCTCGCCTCGCGTTGCTCGATCAGCCGCAAGCCGTCACGCAACACCTCGCTGGCGTTTTGATAACGCCCGGTTTTCACCAGCCGGTCGATCACCTCTTCGAGGTGTTCAGTCAGGACAACATTGCGTGTCGGCATGGCGGTATCAGCTCCAATTCAACGGGCATGATATAGGGACATGGCATATTATGCCAATACCTGGGTGAGCACCGTCGCTCGAAACATGGCCTGCTCTTAGAAAACTGAATCGCGCGACAACGCTCGACAACGGTTCCTCACTTTGGCCTAATGGCAACCCGCCATGCTCCGGGATGCGCAGGACCGCAGGACGGCGAACCAGGGTTGAGAGTATGAAGTTCACGCCGACGGCCAGGCTACCGACATTCGCATTCCTCCTGTTCGCGGCAGGCTGCTCGTCGACCACCGCGTCGATCAGCCCGGCGAAATACGACAAAATGAACTGCCCCGAGCTCAACAATGCGGTCGGCGAAACCGCGACCGATATCTCACGCACCGCAATCGCTCGCGGCAAGGTCGCCAACACCAGCGTGCCGACATGGCTGCTCGGCGGCGAGCGCGTGAAGACGGCGGTCGCCAACCGCGAAACCGCCCGGATCGAACGGCTGCAGCAACAGCAGCAGGTGATCATCGCGACGCGGAGCCAGAGGTGCCGGTCCTCGCCATGAGGCGGGCGAGGCTAAGCTTCCCCCGGCTTCAAGCACTCATCCTGAATCGTGCCGTATCGATCGCCGCGTTCATCAGCGTCTGGGTGTAGGCTTCGCGCGGATTGTCGAAGATCTCCTGCGTCGGCCCCTCCTCGACGATCTTTCCCTGCTTCATGACGATGATGTAGTCGGCCATGGCGCGCACCACCGCGAGGTCATGGCTGATGAAGAGGTAGGACAACTCGTGGTCGGCCTGCAGTTTGCGCAACAGCTCGACGATCTGCTTCTGCACCGAGCGGTCGAGCGCCGAGGTCGGCTCGTCCAGCACCACTACTTTCGGCTTCAGGATCATGGCCCGGGCAATGGCGATGCGCTGGCGCTGGCCGCCGGAGAATTCATGCGGGTAGCGGTTGCGCGCATTGGGATCGAGGCCGACTTCGCGCAGCGCCTCGACGGCGCGCTGGTCGCGCTGCATGCCGGTCAGCGACGGCTCGTGCACCAGAAGCCCTTCGGTGATGACCTGACCGACGGTCATGCGTGGCGACAGCGAGCCGAACGGATCCTGGAAGACCAATTGCAATTCGCGCCTGAGCGGGCGCATCGCCCGGCGGTCGGCTTCTGAGATGTCGCGGTCGCCGAAGCGGATGACACCATCGCTCGGAAGGAGCCTGAGCAGCGCGCGGCCAAGCGTCGACTTGCCTGAGCCCGACTCGCCGACGATGCCGATCGTCTGGTTGCGCTTCAGTCGGATCGAGATCTTGTCCACCGCCCGCAGCATCAGCGGCTCGCCGCCGAAGAAGCCGCCGCCGATCTTGAAGACGACCTCAACGTTGCGGCCTTCGAGCAGCACCGAGGAACTGGCGGGCGGCGCTGCTTTGGTGCCGGTCGGCTCGGCCGCGAGCAGCATTTTGGTGTAGGCATGCTGCGGGTTGGCGAAGAGCGCTTCCGCCTCGCCCTCCTCCACCACCTCGCCTTGGCGCATGACATAGACCCGGTCGGCGAAGCGGCGCACGATGCCGAGATCATGAGTGATGAAGACGATCGCCATGCCGAGCTTGCGCTGCAATTCGGCGAGCAGCATCAGGATCTGCGCCTGGATGGTGACGTCGAGCGCGGTGGTCGGCTCGTCGGCGATCAGGATGTCGGGATCATTGGCCAGAGCCATGGCAATCATGACGCGCTGCCGCTGGCCGCCCGACATCTCGTGCGGATAGGATCTCATCCGCCGCTCGGGATCGGGGATGTGCACCAGCCGCAAAAGCTTCAGCGCTTCTTCCCGCGCCGCCGCCCCAGATAGCCCCCGGTGCCGACGGATCGGCTCCATCAGCTGGTTGCCGATGGTGTAGAGCGGGTCGAGCGAGGTCATAGGCTCCTGGAAGATCATGCTGATCTTGCGGCCGCGGACCTGGTTCAGCTCGCTCTTGGTCATCTCCAGAAGATTGCGGCCGCGATAATCGACCTGGCCGGTGGCCTCGCCGTTGGAGGAAAGCAGGCTCATCGCCGCCATCATCGTCTGGCTCTTGCCGGAGCCGGATTCGCCGACGACGGCGACCGTCTCGCCGGCATTGACCTTGATGTTGATGCCCTTGACGGCCTCGACCGTGCCGTCGAGGGTCCGGAAGCGGACGCGCAGGTCCTTGACGCTGAGGATCGTTTCGGCGGCCATGTCAGCGATCCTTCGGGTCGAGCGCGTCGCGCAGGCCGTCGCCGACGAAATTCAGCGCGAACAGCGTCGAGACGAGGAAGAAGGCCGGGAACAGGAGCAGCCAGTTGGCATAGCCGATGTTCTTGGCGCCGACCGAGATCAGCACGCCCCAGCTGGTCATCGGCTCCTGCACGCCGAGACCGAGGAAGGAGAGGAAGCTCTCCAGGATGATGACCTGCGGCACCAGGAGCGTCATGTAGATGACCACCGGCCCGAGGAGGTTCGGAATGACATGGCGCAGCAGGATGCCGCGCTGGCCGACTCCCATGGCTTCCGCCGCCTGGACATATTCCTGCCTGCGGATCGACAGCGCCTGGCCGCGCACGATGCGCGCCATGTCGAGCCACAGCACAGCGCCGACGGCCAGGAACATCAGCACGAAGTTGCGGCCGAAGAACACCACCAGCATGATGACGAAGAAGATGAAGGGCAGCGAATAGAGCACGTCGACGATGCGCATCATCACCTCGTCGACCCGGCCGCCGGCAAAGCCAGCCGCCGCGCCATAGATGACGCCGATGACGCCGGCGACGACGCCGGCAAGCAGGCCGATGGCCAAGGATATGCGCCCGGCCATCAGCGTGCGCGAGAGCAAATCTCGGCCGGTGTTGTCGGTGCCGAAGAAGAAATATTGCTGCTTCACGGCCGAGCTCATGGTCACTTCCAGGCCGTCGGGCGACTTGTTCTCGATCCTGGTGTCGTCGAAGGCGTCGGAGCGGTCGAGATAACGGATGTTGCGGTCGTCGATCGGCTTGGTCGAGGTGATGGTCACGATGACGCGATTGCCGTCCTGGTGCCATTCCCTGATGTCCGCGCGCATGCGCTTGATGGCATCGCCCAGCGCACCCTGGATCATGTCGGGTTTCGGATAAGCCGAAAGGCTCGGCGGCATGCGCACATAGTCGCCATAGATGGTGGTGTATTGATGCGGCACGACCCACGGACCGCAAATGCTGATGACGGCGATAAAAGCCAGGTAATAGAGGCTGAGCATCGCGGCGCGGTTGCGTTTGAGCCGGGCCCAGGCATTGCCCCAGAGCGAGCGGCCGACGATCGGCTCGGGAACGGCGACGGCGAGCTCAGTCATAGCGCACCCTCGGGTCGACGACCGCGTAGAGCAGGTCGACGATCAGGTTGAAGACGATGGTGAAGAGCGCGATCACCACCACGGTTCCCATGACCAGCGTGTAGTCGCGGTTGAGCGCCGCATCGACGAAGTAGCGGCCGACCCCAGGGATGGAGAAGATCGTCTCGACGATGATCGAGCCGGTCAACAGCGCGGCTGCGGCCGGGCCGGTGAAGGAGACGATCGGCAGCACGGCGCCGCGCAGCGCGTGCTTGACCACCACCGACCAGTCGGAGAGGCCGAGCGCGCGGGCGGTGCGGATATGGTGCGAACGCAGGCTCTCGATCATAGAGCCGCGCATCAGGCGGGCGACAATGGCGATCTGCGGCAAGGCCAGCGTCAGCACCGGACCGACCTTGTTGATCAAGGCGCCGTCACCCCAGCCGCCAATCGGCAGCAGCTTCCAGGAAAGCCCGAAGACGAGCTGGATCACCGGCGCGGTGACGAAGGTGGGGATGGTGCTGCCGGCGGTGGCTAAAGCGATCACCGAATAATCGCCTATTTTGTTCTGGTTGAGAGCCGCGATCGTGCCGAGGATCGAGCCCAGCACCAGCGCCAGCACCAGTGCCGAGGTACCGATCTGCACCGAGATCGGCAGGCCCTTGGCGAAGAGTTCGGTGACGGTGAAATCCGGCAAATTGTAGCTCGGGCCGAAACTGCCGCGCAAAAGATTGCCGAGATAGTGGACATATTGCAGCCAGAGCGGATCGTTGAGGCCGAACTGGGCTTCGAGATTGGCTCTGATCTCGGGGCTCAAGCCCCGCTCCTGGTTGAACGGGCCGCCTGGCGCGACGCGGATCAGGAAAAACGCCACTGTCACAATGACGAACAGCGTCGGAATGGCGGTCAACAGCCGCCGGAAGACATAACGCAGCATCGGCGCCCCGCTTCAGCCAGGGCGACAGGCTCTCCAATCGAAGATCCGTGGCGCGCCGGCATCTCTGATCTTCGCACCGGGCAGCCCGAAAATCCAATCCGACTTTCGGCCCGGCACGACGACAGACCGCGACCGCCGCTCCCAAAAAGAGAGCGGCGGCACGGCCAAGGTTTCTTGTCAGTCCTTGGAGATGAAGCGGGACGGATGAATGTCCATCACATTGTCTTCGAAGCCATGCACCTTCGAGGAAACGATGTCGTGGTAGCTGTAGTAGAGAAGCGGAATCTCGCCGACGTCGTCGACGAGGATGCGCTCGGCTGCGGCGAGGTCCTTCATGCGCTCCTCAGGCTTGCCCCCGGCGGCAGCTGCCTTGTCCATCGCAGCTTCATAGGCAGGGCTGTTGTAGTTCGAGTAGTTGTTGCCGCTCGCCTTGCGCGAGATGCCGAGGAAGGTCTCCGGATCCTTGTAGTCGGCGATCCAGGCGGCGCGGGCGACGTCGTAGTTACCCTTCTGCTCGAGGAAGCTATAGTGGGTCTTGGTGTCGGTATTGAGCAGCGTCACCTCGACGCCGAGCGGCTTCAGCTGTTCCTGGATGGCGACCGCCGTGTTCTTGTGGTTCTCCGAGGTGTTGTAGCGGATCTCCATCTTCAACGGATGCTCGGGCGTGTAGCCGAGCTTTTCCAGGATCTTCTTGGCCGCATCCTCGCGGTCGATCTGCGGCATGTCGGCGTATTTGGCCAGTGCCGGCGTGTAGCCTTCGATGCCCGGAGGCACCATCGAATATCCAGGCAGCATCGAGTTCTGCCAAACCTTCTCGGCCAGGAAGTCACGGTCGATCGCCATCGAGATGGCGTTGCGCAGCTCGACATTGTCCCAAGGCGCCTTGTCGGTCTTGATCGCATAATAATAAGTGCCGAGATACGGCCCGACACGGACCTGGTCACCGAATTTGGTTTTGAGATCGGCGAGCTGTTCAGTCGGCAGATCGCCATAGCTGTCGAGTTCGCCTGCCTCGAAACGCTTCATCGCCGACGAGCGATCCTCGGTCGGGATGTAGTTGACCACGTCGAGCTTGACGCTCGCGGCGTCCCAGAACTTCGGGTTCTTGACCAATTTCATATGATCGTTGGGAACCCACTCCGCCAGCGTGTAGGCGCCGTTGGAGACCAGCTTGCCCGGCTTGATCCAGTCGGCGCCGAGCTTGTCCATGGAAGCCTTGTTGACCGGATAGGTCGCCTGATGGGTCAGCATCTCCAGGAAGTAGGGCGTCGGAGCCTTCAGCGTGACTTCAAGCGTGTTGGCGTCGATCGCCTTCACGCCCATATCCTCGGCCTTGCCTTTCTTGGTGTTGAAGTCCTCGGCGCCCTTCACCGGATAGAGCATCGAGGCGTATTCTGCAGCGGTGGCCGGATCTTCCAGTCGATGGAACGAATAGACGAAGTCGTCCGCCGTCACCGGGGTGCCGTCCGACCAGAGGCCGTCCTTGCGCAGCTTGAAGGTGTAGACGGTGCCGTCATCCGACACCGTCCAGCTTTCGGCGGCGCCCGGAATGAGGTTCGTCTTCTGGTCATGCATGACGAGGCCCTGGAACAGGTCGCGTATAATATCGGCCTCGTAGACCGTCGACGTCTTGTGCGGATCAACCGTCTCCGCCTCGGCGGCGGCGCCGCGGTTGTAGACGGTCTCGGCGAAGGCCGGCGTGTAGAACGTGCCGGCGGCCAAGGCCAATGTGGTGGCGAACACCGTCGCCTTCAGCAGGTCTTTCAGCATGAAGTTTCTCCCTGTCGGCGCAGCCCCTCAGCCGCGCCTTCTTAAGTTTTGACACCCCGGAACCGTTGAAACGGCCCCGTTTCAGGCGTGCCGCCGGACCTTTCCGGCGGCTGGTGGCAGGAGACTAGACAGAGCGAAATCTTATTTCAACCATTGCCTGCTTGACGCAAAGTGAGCGTCATCACGCTAAAAAAGCGAAAACTAAAGCTTAGAGCTTGCCTTCAACTTGGCACACCTGCCGGTTGTTCGACGCGTTTTCTCTTTTTGCAGGCAGGTTTTGGCATTCTGCGCATCATGCTAAAAAACCGAAAATTCCGCGTTTTGTGGTGTCGTTTCCGGGCTGACGCCACGGGCACGTCGGCAATCGAATTCGCCATGCTGGCGCCGATCTTCATCCTGCTTCTGCTCGGCATGGTTGCATATGGGATTTATTTCGGCGCCAGCCATTCGGTGCAGCAGATCGCCGCCGATGCGGCACGCACGGCGATTGCCGGCCTCAACCAGACCGAGCGGCAGGCGCTTGTTACCGATTTCGTCGCTCACGACGTCTCGGGCTATCCCTTCGTCGATCCCAACAAGCTGACCGTCAATGCGCAGGACAGCGCCGCCGACGGCAGCCAATTCGTCGTCTCGGTCACCTACGATGCGCGCAACCTGCCGATCTGGAACCTGTTCCGGACGCTGCCGTTACCGGGCACGACGATCCAGAGTCAATCGACGATCCGCGTCGGAGGGATATGATGCGGGCCAAGGGGGGATTGATTGCGGCGACGCGTAGGCTGCTCGCCGACCGGAGCGCGAACTTCGCCGTCATGACGGCGCTGTGCACGCCGGTGGCGCTGGCGCTGACCGCCTTCGCGATCGACGAAGGCTCGCTTTACAACGAGCGCCGCGCCGCGCAGTCGATCGTCGACCTAGCCGCCATCACCGCGGCCTCGAACATCACCAATGCCCAGCAGGCGGTGCTGACGACGCTCGCCGACAACGGCATCACCTCGGTCGCCGTACAGCAACAGGGCACCACCGTAGCGCCAACCGCCAGCAAGGCGGTCGTCCAGATCGCGCCGGGACGCTACACGGGCGTCAGCACCATTGCCGCCGGCAGCCGGTTCGAGCCGGGCAAGCTGCCCTACAATGCCGTGCAGGTGTCGCTGAAGAAGCAGGGCACGCTCTATTTCGCCGGCTCGATCATGGCGCCGCCTACTCTCGGCACGACGGCAATCGCCAGCGCGCAGCCGCAAGCTGCTTTTTCGGTCGGCTCGCGGCTCGCCAGTCTCAATGGCGGCATTCTCAACGCGCTTCTCGGCGGCCTTCTCGGCGGCAACATCTCGCTCAGCGTGATGGATTATAATTCACTGGCGTCGGCCGATGTCGACGTTCTTTCGTTCACCGATGTGCTGGCGACGCAATTGCATCTGACCGGTGTGAGCTATTCCGATGTGCTTGCCTCCAAGGCAACGATCGGCCAGATCGCCACCGCCATGGCCAATGTGCCGGGGCTGGACCGCACGGCCAAGCTCGCCCTGCAGACCATGGCCTCCAGCGCCACCAACACCGTCAAGATTCCGCTCAGCACCCTCATCGATCTCGGCTCCGTCGGTGATCTCGGCATCGGGCAAAAGCCGGCCGGGCTCAATGTGACAGCCAGCGCGCTCAGCATGATCACCGCGGCGGCCGCTCTGGCCAACGGCACGAACCAGGTCGCGGTCGATCTCGGCGCCACCATACCGGGGCTGGCATCGACGACGCTTGCGATCGCCATCGGCGAGCCGATGCAGAACTCGGCCTGGCTGGCGGTGGGAGAAGCCGGCACCGTGGTGCGCACGGCGCAGACGCGCATCAAGCTCAACGCCGACGTCACCGTCGGCAATTCCAATCTCGGCGGCGGCACGAGTCTTGTCGCCGTCCACCTGCCGCTCAATCTCGAAGTGGCCTATGCCGAAGCCAAGCTGACCGACATAACCTGCCCGACCGGGCCGTCGAGCATCAATGTCTCGATCGCCGCGCAGCCCGGCGTCGTCTCGGCGCATCTCGCAAACAGCAATGCCAGCGGCTTTGCCGACTTCGCCCAGCCGCAGTCCTTCTCCAACGCCGATATCGCGGACCTGAGGCTGTTGCTCGTCCCGTTGCTGCAGGTGACAGGCTCGTCGGCCTTCTCGGTCACCAATATGGCGCCGACGAACCTGACCTTCAGCGCCACCGATATCGCCAACAAGGCGATCAAGACGGTGTCGACGAAGAACCTGACGCAGTCGCTCACGACATCGCTGGTCAACAACCTGTCGCTTTCGATCAATGCGCTGGGGCTAGGCCTCAATGTGACCGCCCTGCTCGGCACGGTGAAACCGGCGGTAACGACGCTGCTCGACGGCGTGACCGCGCCGGTCGACAGCCTGGTCTACAACGTTCTCGGGGCGCTCGGCGTGCGCGTCGGGGAGGCCGACGTCCGGGTGACCGGCGCGACGTGCGGGCGTTCGGTGCTGGTTCAGTAAGCTGCCCGTCAGCCAATCCTGCCGACGAAACTGCCCAGAGGCGGCAGCGCCAGCGCACTGTCCTCGACAACACCGGTCAGAACGCCGGCGGCGTCAACGTCAAATGCCGTTATCTCGGCCTCGCCGATCTCGGTGGGCAGCGCCCAGCCCGTAGCCTCGGCCGAGAAATTGAAAACGCAAAGCAGCCTTTCGCCGTCGCGCTCGCGGAGGAAAGCGAGCACATCGCCTTCGGCATCGAGAAAGCGGATTGCGCCTTGGATCAGTGCCGGATGGCTCTTGCGCAAGGTAAGGATCGACCGATAGGCGGCTAGCACCGACCGCTCCTCGCCATTCTGGACGTCGACCGCCCGGGCGCGATGCGCCTGCGGCACCGGCAGCCAGGGCTTGGCCGTCGAAAAACCGGCGTTCTCGGCCTCCGCTTCCCAGACCATCGGCGTGCGGCAGCCGTCCCTGCCCTTCACGCCCGGCCAGAAGCGGATGCCGACGGGATCGCGCAGATCCTCATAGGCCAGCTCGGCTTCCTTCAGCCCCAGTTCCTCGCCCTGATAGAGGCAGATCGACCCACGCAGGCATGACAGCAGCGCGATCGAGAACTTGGCCACCGCGTCCGGGTTCTCGCCGGGTCTGATCCAGCGGCTGACATGGCGCACGACATCATGGTTGGAGAAGGCCCAGCAGACCCAGCCGTCCGGGGCGGTCGTCTCGAACGCCTCCACGCAGCCGCGCACATGGGCGGCGGAAAATTGCGGGCCAAGCAGGTCGAACGTGTAGCACATCTGCAATTTGTCGCCGCCGGACACATAGGCGGCGAGCGTCTGCAAGGAACGCTCCTCGTCACCCACCTCTCCGACCGCGGCGCGGTCCGGATATTCCTCGAGCAACGCGCGGAAGCGTTTCAGGAAGTCGAGGTTTTCGGGCCGCGTCTTGTCGAAAAGATGCTCCTGGAAGCCATAGGTGCTGGTCGCACCGTTGGTTCCGGCGACGCTTGACGCCAAGGGCGGATTGTCGCGCAGCCAGCGGTCGTGGACATAGTAGTTGACGGTGTCCAGCCGAAAGCCGTCGACGCCGCGCTCCAGCCAGAAGCGCACGGTGTCGAGGACGGCGTCCTGCACTTCCGGATTGTGGAAATTCAGGTCCGGCTGCGCAGCGAGAAAATTGTGCATGTAGTATTGCCGGCGTGTGGCGTCCCATTCCCAGGCCGGCCCGCCGAACAGCGATTGCCAATTGTTGGGCGCGCTGCCATCCGGCTTAGCGTCGGCCCAGATGTACCAGTCCGCCTTGGCGTTGTCGCGGCTGGCGCGGCTTTCGACGAACCATTCATGCTTGTCCGACGAGTGCGAGATCACCTGGTCGATGATGAGCTTGAGGCCGAGCCGGTGCGCCTCGGCGACCAGCGCGTCGAAATCCTCGATCGTGCCGAACGTCGGATCGACGTCGCGGTAGTCCGACACATCGTAGCCCATGTCGGCCATCGGCGACTTGAAGAAGGGCGAGAGCCAGACGGCGTCGACGCCGAGGGAAGCAATATGCGTGAGCCGCGCGGTGATGCCCTTGAGGTCGCCGCTGCCGTCGCCGGTCGTGTCCTGGAAGGAGCGCGGATAGACCTGGTAGATCACGCAGCCGCGCCACCATTCGCTCCCTTGCTCGGAATTGTCGCCAGCCATCAGGAGCCCTTCCCGTTGCGCGATTTAGCGGCACGCCGCTCGATCATGAAACTGACGCTTCGACCGGGTAGCGGCCGCGCCAGATCGACCTGCTCCGTCTCGACCGCCGGGCGCCATTCAAATCCATCGCGTGCCGGCAAGGTGAAGACGCATTGCCGGCGATCGCCATTGATCATCACGGCAAGGCGGCCGCCCTCGTTATCGGCGAGCAGCATGACGAGGCGATGTCGCCCGGGATCGTTCCAGTCGGCCTCGCCGAACGGCGCGCCGGTCTCGGTCAGCCAGGCCACGTCGGGGATTTCCGATCCGTCGGCGGGCTCGCCGGTCAGGAAGCGTGGATCCGCCAGCGCAGGAAAGGCCCGACGCAGTGCAGCCAGCGACGATGCGTATTGCTCAAGCGCCCGATCGCGGCCGGCCCAGTCCAGCCAGGTGATGGCGTTGTCCTGCGCATAGGCGTTGTTGTTGCCCTTCTGCGTGCGGCCGAACTCGTCACCGGCGGTCAGCATGATGGTGCCGCGCGAGGCGAAAAGCGTGGCGAGCAGCGCGCGCTGGTCGTCGAAGCGCGCCTTGGCAATCGCCTCGTCGTCCGTCTCGCCCTCGGCACCATTGTTCCATGACAAATTGTCGTTATGGCCGTCGCGATTGTGCTCGCCATTGGCCTCATTGTGCTTGCGCTCATAGGCTACGATGTCGGCCAGGGTCATGCCGTCATGCGCGGCGATGAAATTGACCGTGCGGCTCGCCGGTTGGCCTTCCCTGCCGAAGACATCGGAGGAACCTGCAAGCCGTGTGGCCAAGGCGCCAATTGCGCCCGTATCGCCATGCCAGAAGCGCCTGACATCGTCACGGTAACGGTCGTTCCATTCGAGGTATGGCGGGCGGAAATTGCCGAGCTGGTAGCCGTTCGGACCGATGTCCCAAGGCTCGGCGATCAGCACGCGATCGGCGAGTCCGGGATCGCCGGCAACGGCCTGAAGCAGCGACGCTTCCGGATCGAAGCCGCCGTCGACGCGGCCGAGCACCGGCGCCAGATCGAAGCGGAAGCCGCCGACGCCGGCGCAGCGGACGAAGTGGCGAAGCGTGTCGAGCACCATTTCCCGGACAATCGGATGGTCGCAGGCGACGGTGTTGCCGGTGCCGGTGTCGTTGACCAGCCGGCCGTCCGGCTGATGCCGGTAGTAGGCCAGCGCATCGAGCCCGCGCAGCGACAGCGTTGGCCCGAGCCGGTCGGTCTCGCCGGTGTGGTTGAAGACGAGGTCGAGGATGGTGCCGATGCCTGCCTTGCGCAGCGCGGCGACGGTATCGCGCAGTTCCTTGAGGCCGCCGGGGGCAAGGCGCGGATCGAGCGCCATGAAGGTGACGGGATTGTAGCCCCAGGCGTTGCTCAGCCCCAGCGGCGGCAGGTGCCGCTCGTCAATCGATGCGGTGATCGGCATCAGTTCGACGGCGGACACGCCGAGACGTTTCAGGTGCTCGATGATGGCCGGATGGGCGAGCGCCGCGATGGTGCCCCGCTGCGCTTCCGGGACATCCGGATGCAGCTTGGTGAAGGACCGAACGTTGAGTTCGTAGATCAAGCCGCCGGGCCGGAACAGCGGCGGCTGGGGCGGCATCGGCTTGGGCAGGAACCGCGCTACCGCCTTCGGCACCAGCGAGGCCGTGTCGGCGCCTTCGTTGCGTTTGGCGGCAAGCCGCCAATGATATTGGTATGGACGATCGAGCTCGACGGCATAAGGATCGGTGAGAAGCTTGTTCGGGTCGAACCACAGACCGCGCTCCGGCGCATAGTCGCCATCGGCACGAAAGCCGTAGCGGGTGCCGTCGCCAAGGCCGGGGACAAGGAGCGCATGCACGCCCTCGCCTTCCGGACTGAGTTCCAGCCGGTCGATCTCGCGCGCGCCGCTGTCGTCGAAAACCGAGACCCACAGGCATCTCGCCGATGCCGACCAGACGGCAAAGCGGATGCCTTCGGGGGTGATGGTGGCGCCGAGGGTCATGCGGGCTCCCCCTTCTCCCCTTGTGGGAGAAGGTGTCGCCGAAGGCGACGGATGGGGGGTGCTCCAGGTTGGCGACGACAGCGATCCGGCCAACACCCCTCATCCGTCTCGGCGCTGCGCGCCGATCCACCTTCCCCCACAAGGGGGGAAGCAAAGACGCGCGCACCCACCCTCAAGTAATCACGCTCGGCTTGCTGCGGCCGGTGTGGCTCTTGATGCCGGCGATGTCGTCGGCGGCGGCGATGAGATCGGCGAGCGCTTCCTGCGTGTCGAGGTCGTGCCTTGCCTTGTCCGGCTCGTAGCGCTCGATATAGACGCGCAGCGTCGCACCCGACGTGCCGGTGCCGGAGAGGCGCAGCACGACGCGCGAGCCACCCTCGAACAGTATCCGGATGCCCTGATGCTCACTCACCGAGCCGTCAACCGGATCGCGATAGGCAAAATCGTCGGCCTTGGCGATCTTCAGGCCGCGCACGGTCGTGCCGGGCAGCGAGCCGAGCTTGGCGCGCAGCTCGTCGACCAGCGCGTTGGCGCGATCGCTCTCGACCTCCTCGTAGTCGTGGCGCGAATAGTAGTTGCGGCCGTAGGTCGCCCAATGCTTGGTGACGATGTCCTTGCAGCTCTCGCCGCGCATAGCGAGGATGTTGAGCCACAAAAGCACGGCCCAGAGCCCATCCTTCTCGCGCACATGGTTGGAGCCGGTGCCTGCGCTTTCCTCGCCGCAGATGGTCGCCATGCCGGCGTCGAGCAGGTTGCCGAAGAATTTCCAGCCGGTCGGCGTCTCGTAGATGCCGATGCCGAGCTTTTCGGCGACGCGGTCGGCGGCGCCGCTGGTCGGCATGGAGCGGGCGATGCCCTTCAGGCCGTCCTTGTAGCCCGGCGCCAGTTTGGCGTTGGCGGCAAGCATCGCCACCGAGTCCGACGGCGTGACGAAGATGCCTTTACCGATGATCAGATTTCGGTCGCCGTCGCCGTCGGAAGCCGCGCCGAAATCCGGCGCGTCGGGCCCCATCATCTCGTCGTAGAGATGCTTTGCGTGGACAAGGTTGGGATCGGGATGGTGGCCGCCGAAATCCGGCAGCGGCTTGAAATTGCGGCAGGTGCCGTCCGGCGCGCCGAGCCGATGCTCGAGGATCTCCTTGGCATAGGGGCCGGTCACCGCATGCATGGCGTCGAAGCGCATGCGGAAGCCCGATTTGAAGAGCTTCCTCAGCGCATCGAAATCGAACAGGCTTTCCATCAGCTCGGCATAGTCCTTGACCGGGTCGAAGATCTCGACGGTCATATCGCCCGCCTTGACGGTGCCGATCGTGTCGATATCGACGCTGCCGATATCGGCGATCTTGAAGCTCTTGATCTGCTTCGACTTGGCGAAGATCGCGTCGGTGATCTTTTCCGGCGCCGGGCCGCCATTGCCGGCATTGTATTTGATGCCGAAATCCTCGTGCGGGCCGCCAGGATTGTGGCTGGCCGACAGGATGATGCCGCCGAAGGTTTTGTATTTGCGGATGATGTTCGAGGCGGCGGGCGTCGACAGGATCCCGCCCTGCCCGACCATCACCTTGCCGAAGCCATTGCCGGCGGCAATCGCGATGGCCTTCTGGATGACCTCGCGGTTGTAGAAGCGGCCGTCGCCGCCGATCACCAGCGTCTTGCCCTGAAATCCGGCCAGCGCATCGAAGATCGACTGGATGAAGTTCTCGGCATAGTGCTCCTGCTGGAACACCGGCACCTTCTTGCGCAAACCGGAGGTGCCAGGCTTCTGGTCGGTATAGGGTTTGGTGGGGACGGTTTTGATCATGCCTCAGGCAGCCCTTTTCGAAAGCAGCAAGCGATAGAGTTCGACGTATTTTTCGGCGCTCTTGTCCCAGGAGACATCGGCCTTCATACACTGGCGCTGAATGGAGGCCCAGGTCGCCGGCCGCGCATGCTGCTCGACCAGCCGCTGGATGGCATGGAGCATCGCGGCGCCATTGTTGGGCGCGAACTGGAAGCCGGTGGCGACACCGGCCGACAAGGCAGCCTCGTTGGCGTCGATGATGGTGTCGGCCAGACCGCCCGTGCGGGCGACGACCGGCACGCAGCCATAGCGCAGGCCGTAAAGCTGGGTCAGCCCGCAGGGCTCGAACCGGGACGGGATGACGATGGCGTCGCAGCCGCCTTGCATGACATGCGAAAGGCCTTCGTCATAGCCGACGACGACGCCGACGCGGCCGCGATGGCGGGCGGCGGCGGCAAGCAGCGTGCCTTCGAGGCCGGCGTCGCCCGAGCCCAGGATGGCGAGGCGCGCGCCGGCGGCAACGATGCCATCGACGACCGCGGCCAGGATATCCATGCCCTTCTGCCAGGTCAGCCGGCTGACGACGCAGACGATCGGGCTGCTGTCCGCCTCGAGGCCGAACCGCTCTTCGACCGCCTTGCGGTTCTTGGCGCGCGCGGCAAGCGTTTCGGCCGAATAATTGGCGACCAGATGCTTGTCGTTCCGGGGGTTCCAGATGTCGACATCGATGCCGTTGACGATGCCGTAGAGGTCGCTGGCGCGCATGTTGATCAGGCCGTCGAGGCCCATGCCGAATTCCGGCGAGCGGATCTCCTGCGCATAGGTCGGGCTCACCGTGGTGATCGCCCAGGCGGCCTGGAGACCGGCCTTCAGGAAGCCGACGCCGCCGTAATATTCGACGCCGTCGAGTTGCATCGCCACGCTCGGCAGGCCGAGCTCGCCGAAGATGCCAGCGCCGAACTGGCCCTGGAAAGCAAGGTTGTGCACGGTGATCAGCGACGGCACGCCGACGGCCTTGCCATAGCGCATGTAGGCAAGCGTCATCGCCGACTGCCAGTCATGGGCATGCACGATATCGGGCTGGTAACCGGAGATCGCGCCGCCGGCAATGTCGCCGCCCGCTTGGCTCAAAGCCGCGAAGCGGCGCCAGTTGTCGGGCCAGTCGGCGCCGGAAGCGGTGCCGTAAGGGCCGCCCTGGCGATCGAAGAGATGCGGAGCGTCGAGCACGAAAAGATCGAGGTCGCCGATCTTGACGGCATGGATCGAAGCCTTGCCGCCCTGCAGCAGCGGATACTGGTAGACGGGTTTCTTCTTGGCGAAGGCCGCCATCACCACCGGATAGCCGGGAACCAGCGTGCGCATTGCAACGCCCTTGCCGGCGAGCGCGATCGGCAAGGCGCCGGTTACGTCGGCAAGCCCGCCGGTCTTGATCAGCGGAAAGATTTCGGGCGTGACCGACAGAACCTGCATGCGCTCCACATTCCGATCTCAACGTGACAGGTCAAAGTGACAATCTGTTGATCCAGTCGTCAGCTTGCTGATCGACCCGTCAGCTTGCTGATCGACCCCTCAGCTTGCTGATCAAGCCTAGCAGGTTACAGCTGATCAACCCTATCAGGTCGACAACTTATTGATCGACCCTACTGGGTCGACAACTTGTTGATCATGTCCTGCGTGATCAGGCAGATGCCCTTCTCCGATACGCGAAAACGCTTGGCGTCGAGCGCCGGGTCCTCTCCGACCACCAGCCCCTCCGGAATATGCACGCCGTGATCGATGACGACGCGCTTGAGGCTTGCGTTGCGACCGACCTGGACGTCGGGCAGCATCACCACTTCCTCGAGCTTGGAATAGGAATTGATGCGCGCGCCGGTGAAAATCAGGCTGCGGCGCAGCGAAGCGCCGGAGACGATGCAGTCGCCGGACACCAGCGAGGAGATCGCCTCGCCGCGGCGGCCGTCCTCGTCATGCACGAACTTTGCCGGCGGCTTCAATTCGGCATAGGTCCAGATCGGCCAGTCGCGGTCGTAGAGGTCGAGCTCGGGCGTGATGTCGGTCAGGTCGATATTGGCTTCCCAATAGGCGTCCACGGTTCCGACGTCGCGCCAGTATGGTTCGGCTTCATGCGAGGAACGCACGCAGGACTTGGCGAAGCGGTGGGCGATCGCCTTGCCGTGCTGCACGATATAAGGGATGATGTCCTTGCCGAAGTCGCGGCTGGAGCCGGGCTCGGCCGCGTCGCGTCGCAACTGTTCCATCAGGAACCTGGTCTTGAAGACATAGATGCCCATCGAGGCCAGGGCGAATTCCGGCTTGTCCGGGATGCCCGGCGGATCGGCCGGCTTTTCGACGAAGGCGATGATGTTGTCCTTGGCATCGACATGCATGACGCCGAAGCCTGTCGCCTCCATGCGCGGCACTTCCAGGCAGCCGACGGTGACGTCGGCGCCGGCGTCGACATGCTGGCGCAGCATCAGCTCGTAGTCCATCTTGTAGATGTGGTCGCCGGCCAGGATGACCATGTATTCGGGTCCATAGGCCTCGATGATGTCGATGTTCTGGTAGACGGCGTCGGCCGTGCCTTCATACCACTGCGTTTCCGAGACGCGCTGCGATGCCGGCAGGATGTCGAAGCTTTCGTTTCGCTCGGGCCGCAGGAAGTTCCAGCCGCGCTGCAGATGGCGGATCAGCGAATGCGCCTTGTACTGGGTGGCGACGCCGAGGCGGCGGATGCCGGAGTTCAAGGCATTGGAGAGGGCAAAGTCGATGATGCGTGTCTTGCCGCCGAAATAGACGGCAGGCTTGGCGCGCCGGTCGGTCAGCTCCTTGAGGCGGCTGCCGCGGCCGCCGGCCAGCACATAGGCCATGGCATCGCGCGCCAGCGGCTGGGTTCTTTTGATCTCTGCCATTTTGTTACCCTCCCAAACAAGCTGCCCGGACCGTTGCAAGAGCAGGATGAGACATCATCTGCTTCAATCCGTGACGAATTCCAGCATGATCGTCGACAGCGGCGGCAGAAGCATCGTCGCCGATGTGCCGCCCCCGTCCCCGCTCGCCTCGACCATGCCGCCATTGCCCATGCCGGAGCCGCCATAGTCGGCGGCATCCGTATTGATGATTTCGCGCCACTTTCCCGCTTTCGGCAGCGGCACGCGATAGTTCTCGCGCGGCACCGGCGTGAAATTGGAGATGACGGCGATCGGGTTGCCGTCCGGCGCGCTGCGCAGCCAGGCGAAGACCGAATTGTCGCGGTCGTCGACGATCAGCCAGGAAAACCCCTCCGGCTCGCAGTCGCGCGCGTGCAGCGCCGGGCGCGAACGGTAGAGATAGTTCAGGTCGCGCACCGTCTGCCAGACGCCGCGGTGCGGCGCGAATTCCAGCAGGTTCCAATCCAGCGCGCGTTCTTCGCTCCACTCGCGGCGCTGGGCGAATTCCTGGCCCATGAACAAGAGCTTCTTGCCGGGATAGCCCCACATGAAGGCGTAATAGGCGCGCAGCGTGGCGAATTTCTGCCAGTCGTCGCCGGCAATCTTGTGGAGCAGCGTGCCTTTGCCGTGCACGACCTCGTCATGCGACAGCGGCAGGACGAAATTTTCCGAGAAAGCGTAGACCAGGCCGAAGGTAATCTCGTTGTGGTGGTGCTTGCGATAGATCGGCTCCTTGGAGAGATACTCCAGCGTGTCGTGCATGAAGCCCATGTTCCACTTGAAGCCGAAGCCGAGGCCGCCTTCATGCACGGGATGCGACACTTTCGGCCATGAGGTCGACTCCTCGGCGATCGTCATCACGCCGGGATGATGGCCATAGAGCTCCTTGTTCATCTTCTGTAGGAAGCTGACGGCCTGCAGGTTCTCGCGCCCGCCCTTCTCGTTGGGGATCCATTCGCCGGCCTTGCGCGAATAATCGAGGTAGAGCATCGAGGCGACCGCGTCGACGCGCAGGCCGTCGACGTGGTATTTCTCGGCCCAGAACAGCGCATTGTTGACGAGGAACGACACCACCTCGCGACGACCGAAATTGTAGATGGCGGTGTTCCAGTCCGGGTGGAAACCCTGGCGCGGATCGGCATGCTCGTAGAGCGAGGTGCCGTCGAATTTCACCAGCCCGTGCTCGTCGACCGGGAAATGCGCCGGCACCCAGTCGAGGATGACGCCGACGCCGGCGCGATGCGCGCCGTCGACGAAACGGGCAAAGCCGTCCGGATCGCCGAAGCGGGCCGTCGGCGCATAAAGCCCGGTGGTCTGGTAGCCCCAGGATGGATCGTAGGGGTGCTCCGAGATCGGCAGGAACTCGATATGGGTGAAGCCGGCGTCGGCCACATAGGGGATCAGCCGTGCGGCGAGCTCGTCCCAGGAGAGGAACGTGCCGTCGTCGCGGCGTTGCCACGAGCCGGCATGGACCTCGTAGATCGAGATTGCCTCGCGCCGGGGATCGGCTTTCTGCCAATAGCTGCGATGCGCCTCGTCGCCCCATTGATGCGCTATGGGCGGCGCCGTCACCGAAGCGGTCGCCGGGCGCAATTCCGATTCGAAGGCGAACGGGTCGGCCTTCAGCGGCAGGCGCACGCCGTCGGGCCCGATGATCTCGAACTTGTAGGGCTTGCCAGCGCCGATGTCGGGAATGAACAGCTCCCAGATGCCCGTGTCCTTGCGGTCGCGCATCGTGTGGCGGCGGCCGTCCCAGTCGTTGAAGGCGCCGACCACGGAGACGCGCCGCGCATTGGGCGCCCAGACGGCGAAATGGACGCCGGTGGCGCCCTCATGATCGATGATGTGGGCGCCGAGCTTGTCGAACAGCCGTAAGTGCGAGCCCTCGGCCATATAATAATCGTCCATCGGGCCGAGCACCGGACCGAAGGAATAGGGGTCGGTCAGCCACCAGTCGCCGCCGGCATTCCTGGCGTGATAGCGCAGCGGCTGGCGCTTGCGGATCGAGACCTTGCCCTCGAAGAAGCCGGCATCGGCGCTGCGGGAAAGCTCGCCGACCTCTTTGCCGGTCAGCGTGTAGGCCGTGACGAATTCGGCATTGGGCACGAAGCAGCGGGCGATGAAGCCCTTGCCGGCTTCATGCACGCCCAGGACCGCGAAAGGATTGCCATGCGTTCCGGCGACAATCGCCGCGACATCGCCGGCTGGCGCCAGTCCGTCCGGCCCGCTTGTCGCAGCGGTCGCGCGCGGCTTCCTCATCAAACGGTCGCCCTCCCCGGGCACCTTGTTCTGGCGCATGCCTCGCTCCAGCATGCGCCGTTCTTTGTCTTGGTGCATGTCATGGCCCCAAAACCGCTACGCACTTTTGGGCGACATGCATCTGGCCACATTCTTTGCGGCTCATGCAATCATATCAGACCGGCACGTTCCAGATGTCTTTCGCATATTGACGGATCGTGCGGTCGGACGAGAACCAGCCGACGCGGGCGACGTTGCGGATGGCGCGTGCGTACCAGTCGGGGCTGTTGCGCCACACGGCGTCGACCTCGCGCTGGCAGGCGGCGTAGGAATCGAAGTCGGCCGCCACCATGAACCAGTCGCTCTGGTAGAGGCCGTTCATCAGGTCGCGATACCGGTCGGGATCGTCGGGCGAGAAGACGCCGGAGGAGATGGCCGATACCGCCTGCGACAGCTCGGACGAGGCCTCGATCACGCCGCGCGGATTGTAGCCATTGTTGCGCCGCTCCGCGACTTCGGCCGTGGTGAGGCCGAAGATGAAGATGTTGTCGTCGCCGACATGTTCCTTGATCTCGACATTGGCGCCGTCGAGCGTGCCGATGGTGAGCGCGCCATTCAGCGCAAACTTCATGTTGCCGGTGCCCGACGCCTCCATGCCGGCGGTCGAAATCTGCTCGGAGAGGTCGGCGGCCGGCATCATCACCTCGGCCAGGCTGACATTGTAGTTCGGCACGAACACGACTTTCAGCAGGCCGCGCACCGATGGATCGCCGTTGATGACTTTCGCGACGTCATTGGCCAGTTTGATGATCAGCTTGGCGTTGTGGTAGCTCGGCGCCGCCTTGCCGCCGAAGAATTTCACGCGCGGCATCCAGTCCCGCTCGGGATGCGAGCGGATCTGGTCGTAGAGCGCGATAGCCTCCAGGATGTTGAGCAGCTGACGCTTGTATTCGTGGATGCGCTTGACCTGGATGTCGAACAGCGCCGACGGGTCGACCCTGATGCCGAGACGGTCGACGACGAGGTTGGCGAGCCGCGCCTTGTTCTGCCGCTTCACAGCGGCGAACTTTTCGCGGAAAGCCGCATCGTCGGCGAGCGGATCGAGATCCTTGATCGCCTCGATATCGTCCATGAAGCGGTCGCCGATCGCCTCGCGGGCGAGCGAGGTCAGGCCCGGATTGCACTGGATCAGCCAACGCCTCGGCGTGATGCCGTTGGTCTTGTTGTTGATGCGGTCGGGATAGAGCTTGTGGAGATCGGCGAATACCGTCTCCTTCATCAGCTCGGTGTGGAGCGCCGAGACGCCGTTGATCGAATGCGAGCCAACGAAGGCCAGGTTGCCCATGCGCACGCGACGGTCGCCATTTTCCTGGATCAGCGAGATCCGGGCGATCTGATCGCCCGAGAACTGGTCGGTAGCGCGGGCCTCGAGCAGCACCTGCGCGTTGATGGCGTAGACGATCTGCATGTGGCGCGGCAAAAGCCGCTCGAAGAGCGGCACCGGCCAGCTTTCCAGCGCCTCGGGCAACAGCGTGTGGTTGGTGTAGCCAAAGGTGCGCTTGGTGATGTCCCAGGCCTGGTCGAAGTCCATGCCGTGGACATCCATCAGGAGCCGCATCAGCTCCGCCACGGCGACCGCGGGATGGGTGTCGTTCAAGTGGATCGCCGCCTTGTCGGGCAGCGATTTCAGGTCGCCATACTGGCTCAAATGACGCTGGACGATGTCCTGCAGCGAGGCGGTGGAGAAGAAATATTCCTGCCGCAGCCTCAGTTCCTGGCCGGCCATGTGGGAATCGGCAGGATAAAGCACGCGCGACAGCGCGTCGGCCTTGTTGCTCTCGGCCAGCGCGCCGATGTGGTCGCCGGCGTTGAACTTGTCGAGCAGGATCGGGTCGATCGGCATGCCGGACCAGAGTCTCAGCGTGTTGACGCGCCTGGCGCGCCAGCCGGCCACCGGCGTGTCATAGGCGACGGCCAGCACATGCTCGGTCGGCTTCCAGACGTGGCGTTCGAGCCGGCCGTCCTTCGAGGTGATCGATTCCACCGAGCCGCCGAAGCCGACCTCGAAGGAGCGCTCGCGCCGTTCGAACTCCCAGGGATTGCCGTGATCGAGCCAGGTTTCCGGCAGCTCGACCTGCCAGCCGCCGTGGATTTCCTGGCGGAACATGCCGTTGGCGTAGCGGATGCCGTAGCCGTGGGCGGGGATGTCGACGGTCGCCATGCTTTCCATGAAGCAGGCGGCGAGACGGCCGAGGCCGCCATTGCCGAGTGCCGCGTCCGGTTCGAGGCCAGCGATCAGGTCAAGGTCGACGCCGAGGGAGGACAGCGCCTCGCGCATGTTCTCCATCAGGCCGAGATTGGAGAAGGCGTCACGCATCAGGCGCCCGATCAGGAACTCGAGCGAAAGGTAATAGACGCGTTTTTCCTGCTGGTCGTAGGCTTCCCTGGTTGCCTGCATCCAGTGATCGACGATGCGATCGCGGACGACCTTGATCGAAGCGGTCAGCCAGTCATAGGGCGTCGCGACGGTTGTGTCCTTGCCGACCCGGTATTTGAGCGACATCAAGACTTCCTCAGCGAGGGTCTTGGGATCCGGATTGTCGAGAACAGGGGCTTCGATCGTCATGGCGGATGTCATTTCGCCTCTCGTTCAACTGGTGTGATCATAGCGGCTTGTATCGATCCTCCCAGTCCCATCCTAGTGCATTGCAACATATACTCAATCGATTTAGCCGGCTGACCGGTCGCCGTGTGCCGTAGCAGACGGCCTGATCAGGCCGTCTCCAAAACTTCCGGCGGAGCCTTGGCGCCGGTCATGAAAGCGACGGCGTCGGACATCGTATATTGCTTCGGATCGATGACGGCGAGGCGACGGCCCAGGCGATGGATATGGATGCGATCGGCCACCTCGAAGACATGCGGCATGTTGTGCGAGATGAGCACGATCGGCAGGCCGCGCTTTTTGACGTCGAGCATCAGTTCCAGCACGCGGCGGCTTTCCTTGACGCCGAGCGCCGCCGTCGGCTCGTCCATGATGACGACGCGGCTGCCGAAAGCCGCGGCGCGCGCCACCGCGACACCTTGGCGCTGGCCGCCAGACAGCGTTTCGACCGACTGGTTGATGTTCTGGATCGTCATCAGCCCGAGCTCGGACAATTTCTCGCGGGCGATGCGCGCCATGGCCGAGCGGTCGAGGCGGCGCAGCCATTGTCCGGCAAAGCCGGGTTTGCGCAGCTCGCGGCCGAGGAACATGTTGTCGGCGATCGATAGCGCCGGCGACAAGGCCAGGTTCTGGTAGACGGTCTCGATGCCGGCCATGCGCGCCTCGATCGGCGAGCGGAAATGCACCGGGCTACCGTTGAGCTCGATCGTGCCGGAGTCCGGGATGACCGCGCCGCAGAGCGCCTTGACCAGCGTCGACTTTCCGGCGCCGTTGTCGCCGATGACGGCAAGGATCTCGCCCGGCATCAGGTCGAAATCGGCATTGTCGAGCGCCACCACCCGACCGTAGCGCTTGTTGAGGCCTTTGGCCTGAAGAATGGGGATCTGATGAATGGACTGGGTGCTCATGCCGAAATCTTCCTGATCCACTGATCGATGGTGACGGCGAGGATGATGAGGATGCCGACGGTGAACTCCTGCCAGAGCGAGTCGACGCCTGCGAGCGCGAGACCATTGCGGAAGACGCCGACGATGAGCGCGCCGAACAATGTCCCGACGATCGAGCCGCGCCCGCCGAACAGCGAGGTGCCGCCGATCACCACGGCGGTGATGGCATCGAGGTTGGCGGTCTGGTTGCCGAGCGGGCTGGCCGCGCCGATGCGGCCGATGAGCGCCCAGGCGGCGACGGCGCAGATAAAGCCGGCCAGCGTGTAGACGGCAATGAACACGCCGCGGGTGTTGATGCCGGCGAGGCGTGCGGCTTCGTCGTCGTCACCGGTCGCGTAGACATGGCGGCCAAAGGCGGTGCGGTTCAACACATACCAGATGATCAGAGCGGTCAGAATCATGGCGATGGCGCCGTAGGTCAGCACCGCGCCCCCGCCAAGCCGTATCGTGTGGCCCAGCCATTGCAGCAGCGGTCCCGCCGCCTCGATGTCCTGGGCGCGCACGGTCTCGGAATGCGAGACGTAGATGACCATCGCGCCGTAGACGCTCCAGGAGCCGAGCGTGACGATGAAGGGCGGCAGCTTGATCACCGCCACCAGCACGCCGTTGATCAGGCCGCACACAAGACCCGTGAGCAGGCCCAGCACAAAGCTCAGTTCGACCGGCACGCCGTAGGTGACGGTCAGCCTGCCCATGACGATGGACGACAGCACCATCATCGCGCCGACCGAAAGATCGATGCCGGCGGTCAGGATGACCAGCGTCTGGGCGATGCCCAGAAAGGCGATGATGGTGACCTGTTGCAGGACAAGCGAAAGATTGAACGGCGCAAAGAACCGTCCGCCCGCCGCGACCGAAAAGATCAGAACACCGATGACCAGTACGATGAACGGGATGGCCGTAGGGTATTCGTGCAGGAAGCGCTGGATGCTCTTCAGCACCGAGCCCCGATCTTCGTCGAAGCTCGCCACGGACTGGTCGCTGCCGTGAAGGCCGCGCTCGGCAGAGACCGAGCCGGTTGCGTCGTCACTCATTTCTGTCCCCTCCCAAGGGTCCCGTTTCGGGAAAGGGCGGCCGGAGCCGCCCTTTCGTTGAGTTTAGTCCGTTACCGCGGATTAGATCAGGACGAAATTTGGTTGAATTGTCATCCCGATCTAAATCTTTGTTGGAGCATGATCTTTTCCGAAAACCGGTTCCCACTTTTCGGGATCATGCTCTAGGAAGGCATCAGCCCCAGCAAAGTTCCGCGCCCTTCTTGCTGTCGATCGATTCGACCCCCTTGACGGGCTTGTCGGTGATCAGCGTGGCGCCGGTGTCGAAGAACTCCTTGCCGGGGGTCGGCTTCGGCTTCTCACCGGTCTTGGCGAATTTCTCGATCGCTTCCATGGCCATGGCGGCCATCTTCAGCGGATATTGCTGCGAGGTCGCGCCGATGACGCCGGCCGCGACGTTCTTCACGCCCGGGCAACCGCCGTCGATCGAAACCACCAGAACCGAGCCGTCATCCTTGCCCGCCGCCTTGAGCGCCTGGTAGCCGCCAGCCGCCGCCGGCTCGTTGATCGTGTACATCACGCTGACGTCGGGGCATTTCTGCAGCAGCGTTTCCATGGCGGTGCGGCCGCCATCCTCGGCGCCGCCGGTCATCTCGTGGCCGCAGATGCGCGCATCATTCTCGTCGCCGTATTTCTTCGGATCCTTGATGTCGATGCCGAAGCCCTTCATGAAGCCCTGGTCGCGCAGATAGTCGACGGTCGGCTGGTTGGTGGCGAGATCGAGGAAGGCGATCTTGGCGCTCGAGGCCTTGTCGCCCAGCGTGCCCTTGGCCCATTGTCCGATCAACTCACCGGCCTTGAAATTGTCGGTTGCGAAAGTGGCATCCGCGGCACCGATCGGATCGAGCGGCGTGTCGAGCACGATGACCAGAAGGCCGGCATCGCGCGCCTTCTTGATGGTCGGCACGATGGCGCTGGAATCGCTCGGCACGATGGCGAAGCCCTTGGCGCCGGCCGAGATCAGGTTCTCGATGGCCGCGACCTGGCTGTCATTGTCACCGTCGAACTTGCCGGCAAAGGTCTGCAGGGTCAGGCCAAGCTCCTTGGCCTTGGCTTGCGCGCCTTCGCGCATCTTGACGAAGAACGGGTTGCCCTCGGTCTTGGTGATCAGGCCGACGATGTCGGCGGCATACGAGGCCGTGGCCATCGCGCCGTAAAAGGCGAGGCCGGCAACGGCCGCCTTCAGAATAGTCCATTTACGCATGATTTCCTCCCAGTGAACCACTCCGGCGCCGGCCAACCGGCGCCTGCGGAGCGCCCACCGAAGTTCTCCCAGTGTGGGCGCAATGTCAAAAAGACACCAGTCCGCAACGGCTGTCAATAAATAAATCACTCTTATTTATTATTGACACCCTTGCGCTGTTCACCCATTCTGAACGAAAAGCACCAAGGGGAAACAGACGGGAGGAACAGGGTGGAGACCGGCATTGCGAGGCACGGTTCGCCCGAGGCTTTGGAGAGCCGGCTGCGTCGCGGCACCAACCAGAGCGGAATGCGCGACCACAATGAACGGCTCGTGCTGTCCTTAGTGCGCCAGCATGGCAGCCTGGCCAAATCCGACATCGCGCGCATGACAGGCCTGTCGGCCCAGACGGTGTCGGTGATCATGCGCGAGCTCGAGGAAGACAAGCTGCTCGTGCGCCAGGCGCCGCTGCGCGGCAAGATCGGCCAGCCTTCGATCCCGATGGCACTCAACCCGGAAGGCGCCTTCTTCATCGGCCTCAAGATCGGCCGTCGCTCGGCCGAGCTGGTGCTGATAGACTTTCTCGGCAATGTGCGCGCCATGCTGCAGCATTCCTATCGCTATCCCGCACCGCGCGAGACCGTCGAGTTCGTCACCGCCGGCATCAAGACGATGCGCGGCGAGCTGACGCCGACGCAGGACAAGCGCATTGCCGGGCTCGGCATCGCCATGCCGTTCGAGCTATGGAACTGGGCAGACACGGCCGGCGCGCCGCGCGAAATCATGGACGAATGGCGCCATCGCGACATCCGCGCCGACATCCAGGGACAATGCGACTTTCCGGTCTATCTGCAGAACGACGCGACCTCGGCCTGCGGAGCCGAGCTCGTCTTCGGCCAGGCGGGCGCAGCGCGCGACTTCGTCTATTTCTATATCGGCGCGTTCGCCGGCGGCGGCATCGTGCTCAATGGCCGCCTTTATAGCGGACCCAACGGCAATGCCGGCGCGCTGGGCTCGATGCCGGTACCGGGGCCGGACGGCAAGCCGACGCAGCTCATCGACGTGGCCTCGATCGCCATGCTGGAGAAGGCGCTCTCGGCCAAGGGCATCGACGGCTCCTACTTGTGGACCTCGCCGCAGGAATGGGGCGATATCGGCGCGGAGCTCGATGACTGGATCGCCAGCGCCTCGCAGGCGCTTGCCTATGCCATTGTCGCGGCCTCGTCGGTCATTGATTTCGAAGCGGCGGTCATCGATGGCTGGATGCCGCTCGATGTGCGGCGCCGGCTGGTCGATGCCGTGACGGAAGCGATTGCCAGCGTCGACGCCGAAGGGCTGAAGCTGCCCATCGTTCGCGAGGGGACGGTCGGCATCCACGCACGCGCCATGGGCGGCGCCAGCCTGCCGCTCTCCGAGCGCTTCCTGATCGGACCGAACACGTCCGGGGGCGCCTGACATGCTGATCGGCATCCCGTCGCTGCTCGGGCCCCAGTTCCTGGCGACGCTCAGGGCAATGGGTCATGGCGACGAGATCGCGATCGTCGATGGCAATTATCCGGCCGAGGAACAGGCGCGACGGCTGATCCGCGCGGACGGTCACCACGTCATAGCCGTCCTCGACGCCGTGCTCAGCGTGCTGCCGGTGGACGAGGCGGTGCCGGAGGCGTTGTTCCGTGCTTCGGTGAAGGGCGACCCGGCGCTGGCCGACCCCGTGCATCGCGAGATGGAAGCGGTTTGCGCCAGGCGTGCGCCGGGTCATAAGGTGGTTGCGCTGGCCGGGGCCGACTTCTATGCACGCGTCAAGGCCGCGCACGCCATTGTCGCGACCAGCGAACCCAGGCTGTTTGCCAACATCATCATCCGCAAGGGCGTGATCCATCCGCCGGAGACGAAGACGACATGATCCTTTGCTGTGGCGAAGCGCTGATCGACATGCTGCCGCGTATCACGACGGAAGGCGAAGCGGCCTTCGCGCCCTATGTCGGCGGCGCAGTGTTCAACTCGGCGATCGCGCTTGGCCGGCTCGGCGCTCCGGCCGGCTTTTTCTCCGGCCTCTCCTCGGACCTGTTCGGCGGGCAGTTCCGCGAGGCGCTCGGCGCCAGTAAGGTGAGCTCCACCTATGCGCACACGTCCCCTCGCCCGACGACGCTCGCCTTCGTGCGGCTCACTAACGGCCAGGCGACCTACACCTTCTATGACGAGAACACCGCCGGGCGGATGCTGACCATCGAGGACCTGCCGAAGCTCGGCGCCGAGATCGAGGCGATGCTGTTCGGCGCCATCAGCCTGATCTCCGAGCCGGCTGGATCGGCCTATGAGGAGTTCATGCGGCGCGAGCACGGGAGCCGGGTGATGATGCTCGATCCCAACATCCGGCCGAACTTCATCCCGGACAAGGCCAAACATCTGAGGCGTATCCGCGAGATGATGGCGATGGCCGACATCGTCAAATTGTCGGACGAGGACCTCAACTGGTTCGACGAGGCCGGCTCACATGAGGACGCGGTGCGCAACTGGCTGGATCGCGGGCCGAAATTTATCGTCGTTACCCATGGCAGTGAAGGCGCGGTCGGCTACAGCAAGGACCACAAGGTCACGGTCTTGCCGCAGAAGGTGAAGGTGGTCGATACGGTCGGCGCCGGCGACACCTTCAACGCCGGCATCTTGGCCTCGCTGCATGAACAGGGCCTGCTCACCAAGGCAGCGATCGACAGCCTCTCCGAGGACGCCATCCGCAAGGCGCTGGAGCTCGGCGCCAAGGCGGCGGCTGTGACGGTGTCGCGGGCCGGCGCCAACCCGCCATGGCGGCACGAAATCGCCTGAGCGGGCGTGGGGACGGACCTGAACCCGCCCTTCATGGCCGATCACTTTATGTTTCCCATCGGTGGATCGACGCGATAAGGGGGGCCGAAAAACGCCTCTCAAAGCTCGGATTTCCGGCTTTTTCAGGCATTGCGCTGGCAAAATCTGTAACAGGCTGCGACACCTGAGCAATTTGCGCTGACCGCCACCGGCTTTCTCAGCCGGTTCAAGTCTGTTACCAGCGGGCCCGGTTTTACAGGCAGTTTCGAGGGCGACATGCAGTTCATCGATCTTGGCGCGCAGCGCGAACGTATCCGCGACCGGCTGAAGGCCGCGATCGACAAGGTGGTCGAAGATGGCCGCTACATCCTCGGCCCCCAGGTCACCGAATTCGAAAACAAGCTCGCGGCCTATAGCGGCGTCAAGCATGTGGTCGCCTGCGCCAACGGCACCGATGCGCTGCTCCTGCCGCTGTTTGCCGCCGGCATCGGCCCGGGCGATGCGGTGTTCGTGCCGAGCTTCACCTTCGCAGCCACCGCCGAGGTCGTGGCACTCGCCAAGGCCGAGCCGGTCTTCGTCGACGTCGACCGCGACACCTACAATATCGATATCGCCAGCCTCGAGGCGGCGATCGAGATGATCAAGAAGGAAGGAAGGCTGAAGCCGAAGGCGATCATCCCGGTCGACCTGTTCGGCCTTGCCGCCGACTATGAGGCGATCATGGCGATCGCCAAGCGCGAGAACCTCCTGGTGATTGAGGACGCCGCGCAGTCGATGGGCGGTTCCGCCGAGGGCACGACGATCGGCGGTTCCGGCGAGGCCAAGATGTGCGGCGCCTTCGGCCATGTCGGCTCGACCAGCTTTTATCCGGCGAAGCCGCTTGGCTGCTACGGCGACGGCGGCGCAATGTTCACCAATGATGCTGCGCTGGCCGACAAGCTTCGTTCCTTCGCCTTCCACGGCAAGGGTGAGACGCAATATGACAATGTCCGCGTCGGCATCAATTCGCGCCTCGACACGCTGCAGGCGGCGATCCTGATCGAAAAGCTCGCCATCCTCGAAGAGGAGATGGTGGCCAGGCAGGTGGTCGCGGACCGCTATGCCAAGGGCCTCGGCGATATCGTCAAGGCCTCGCGCAATCTCGGCCACGGCCGCTCGGCCTGGGCGCAGTATGCAATCGAGACGCCGAAGCGCGACGGGCTGAAGGCCCATCTCGGCGAGAAGGGGATTCCGTCGGTGATCTATTACGTGAAGCCGCTGCACGAACAGGTCGCGTATAAGCATTATCCGCGCACGCCGACCGGCCTTGCCGTCTCGGAAGAACTGCCGAAGCAGATCCTCTGCCTGCCGATGCATGCCTATTTGAGCGAGTCCGATCAGGACCGCATCATCGAGACGATCCGCAATTACATCGGGTCGAACTCGGCGCACGTCGCGGCGGCCTGATCTCCCCCCTTGAGGGGGTCGTCGCGCGTGAAGCGCCGACGCCCCTCGGTGAAGAGAAATGACGCTGGTGCTCTACGCGCGGCGACCCCCGCTGTCGCCTTCGGCGACATCTCCCCCCCAAGGGCATAGGCGCTAAGATAGGGTATTGCGGCGCGGAATCGGTTGTGATTCTACGCTGGGGATGAGACACGAATC
>NZ_JAIUHR010000027.1 GCF_020165195.1 Mesorhizobium sp. CA14
GGCCGCCGCCGCGGACGGGGTGATCGCCCCATCCGCGGCGACCAACACAATGAACGATTCGCTATACACAAGGGGTGCTCCAGCGGAGCGAGACGCTGGCAAACGTGCGTCTTCTCCGGCGTCGCCAAGCTGGAACACCCCTCATCCGTCGCCTTCGGCGACACCTTCTCCCACAAGGGGAGAAGGGGGAGCCTACCCATTCACCGCCCTGCTGTCCGCCGGCGCCTCCGCCCTTTCCTCCATACCGTAATCGCGCACGACATGGGCGATGCGCAGACGGTAGCCGGCAAAGATGCCGCCCCGGCCGGCCTGCTGGGCCTGCCGGTGCTCCGCGGTGTTGCGCCAGGCCTTCACCGCTTCCTCGTCGCGCCAGAAGGACAATGACAGCACCCGCTTCGGATCGGCGAGGCTCTGGAAACGCTCGACCGAGATGAAGCCGTCTATGCTCTCGAGCAGCGGTTTAAGCTCGGCGGCGATGCCGAGATAGGCATCGCGCTTGCCTTCCGCCGGCTCGACCTCGAAGATGACAGCAATCATGCCTCTGTTTCCTCCTTGACGGTCACGTCGGTGCGAAAGAACTGCCTTGGGCCATGCGGGCCGGAGACCAGCTTCAGAAAGACGCGGTCCTCCTTCAAGATGAACTTCTCGCGCTTGGCGAATTCGTAATTTGCCTTGCCCGCCGGGTCGGCGGCAAGCCGGGCACGATAGGCTTCATAGGCCGCGAGGCTCTCGATGTTGTAGGCGGCATACGCCGTGGTGGCCGAGCCTTCATGCGGCGCGTAATAGCCGATCAGGTCGGCGCCGCAGCGCGGAATGGCCTGGCCCCAGGCCCGCGCATATTGCTCGAAGGCGGCCTTGCCGAACGGATCGATCTCGTAGCGGATGAAGCAGGTGATGGTCATGTCGGTCTCCTCGTCCGTTGGTGTTCGACGACGACGGTTCGATCGCGGTCGAAACATCGTCTCCGTCATTGTGCCAGGCATTCTCCTGTCAGGAGTGTTTGCCCGGGCTGCTTGAGATGACCCCAGAATAATGCTTACCTGACAGGAATGCTTCGATGAGGATCGAACCATGCGTGAAGGACCGGACATTGCCCGCATCGCCAGCCTGGTCGGCGACCCGGCGCGCGCCAATATGCTCAATGCCCTCATGGGGGGCACGGCGCTGACGGCGTCGGAACTGGCACTGGAGGCCGGCGTGTCGCTGCCCACCGCTTCCTCGCATCTGTCGAAGCTGATGGAGGGCGGGCTGCTCACCTTGGCCAGCCAGGGCCGCCACCGCTATTACGGCCTCGCCAGCGCGCAAGTGGCCGGCATGATCGAGGCGATCATCGGCGTCGCCGAGGCGGTCCGCCCGAAACGCGTGCGGCCCGGTCCGCGCGATGCTGCGATGCGCGTGGCGCGCGTCTGCTACGATCACCTCGCCGGCGAGCAGGCGGTGGCGATGCTCGACCGGCTGTTCGACAGAAAGCTGTTACTGCGCGAGGACAATCAGATAAGGCTTTCGCCAGCCGGCGCCTCGCATTTTTCCGCGCTCGGCATCGAGACTCATGCCAAGGCGCGGCGGCCGGTGTGCCGCGCCTGTCTCGACTGGAGCGTGCGGCGCTCGCATCTGGCCGGCACGCTGGGCGCCGCCATCCTCGACAAGATCATCGCGGAGAAATGGGCGCGGCGCGAGAAGGACAGCCGCGCCGTGGTGTTCTCGCCGACAGGTAGGCAGGCGTTTGAACGGGTGTTTCTCTCCTAGGCGGGCAATTTCGCGATGCTGGCGGGACAGCATGGCAGCTTGGCGCATGCATTGTCCAATGTAGCACTGGTCGACCCCCACTCCGTCTCGGCTTCGCCGAGCCACCTCTCCCCCGATCGACGGGGTAGAGGAAGGCGCCAAGCCTTTTGCCGTCAACGCGCGTCCAGCAACGCTCCCTTCCTTTCCCTCCGGAGGGGGAAAGGTGGCGCTGCGAAGCAGCGACGGATTGGGGGAACCACGTGGCGATCAAGCCTCGGCCTGATCAGTCGCGCCAGTCACAGAAGATACGTTGCATAGCATAGACAAAGTGGGGGAGATGTCCGGGAGGACAGGAGGGGGCGCGAAGGATCGCGACGCTCGTTGCGCCAGCTAATTCCGCTTCAGCGCCTTCCCGAGCTTGAAGAACTCCTTCCAGGGATCGGCCCTCTTCAACTGTGCCAGCGTGGAGGCATCGCCAAGCGGGAACGCGTTCGGCGCAAGCCCTTTCTCGATCTCCGGCCAGGTCACCGGCATCGATATCGTCGCGCCCTTCTTGGCGCGCGAGGAATAGGGCGCGACCGTGGTCGCGCCGCGGCCGTTGCGCAGATAGTCGACGAAGATCTTTCCGGTGCGCGCCTTCTTCGACAATGTCGAGGTGTATCGGTCGGGCGCAGCCTGCTCCAGGGCGCGGGCGAAATCATGCGCGAAATCCTTGACCTCGTCCCACTCCGCCGACGGCTTCAGCGGCACCAGCACATGATAGCCCTTGCCGCCGGAAGTCTTGACCAGGTTGGGCAGCGACAGCTCGTCGAGCTGCTTGTGGATGTCGAGCGCCGCCTCGCGCACGCGGCCGACATCGACGCCTTCGTCCGGATCGAGATCGAAGATGATCTGATCCGGCTTTTCCAGCTGATCGATGGTCGAGCCCCAGATATGCACCTCGACCACGCCGTACTGGACCAGCGCCGCCAGCCCGTCGAAATCCTTGATGTAGAGGATCTCCTCGCCATCGGTCGGGTCTTTCATGCGGGCGATCTTGTCGCTCATGCCAGGCGAGGCGTGTTTCTGGAAGAAGCGCTGGCCGTGGATGCCATCCGGCGCGCGCACCAGGCTCAGCGGCCGGTTGACGACGAATTCAGCCATGCGCGGCCAGACCAGCGCGTAGTGATCGAGCAAGTCCTGTTTCGAAACCTTCTCGTCGGGCCACAGCAGCTTGTCGGGATGCGAGAGTTTTATCGAGGTTTTCGCCGCTCCGGCCGAGGTCTTGGCGGGTTTTGCGCCCGGCTTTGCTTCGCTCCCGGCCTGCTTCGGCTTTTCCTGCACGACTTCCTCCGCCGGCTTGTCCTCGCGAAGCCCCTGGAAGGAGGCGTGGCGGATTATACGGTCTGATGTCCAGCTGCGGAACTCCACCTCGCCGACAAGTTCCGGCTTGACGAAGGTGAGGCCCTTGCCCTTGGGCACCGCGGTCGAGAAAGGCGAGGTCTTCGTCTCGATGCTATCGAGCTTCTTTTTCAGATCCGTCATCACCTTGCCGGAAAAACCGGTACCGACGCGGCCGGCATAATGCAGCTTGCCGCCTTCATTGAAGCCGACCAGCAGCGAGCGCAGGCCGCGGCCGGTCTTGTCCGAAGGCAGATAGCCGCCGATGACGAATTCCTGCCTGAGCGTGCATTTCGACTTGATCCAGCTGAGACCCCGCCCACTGCGATAGGGCGCATCGGCGCGCTTCGACACCACGCCTTCCAGGCCCATGCGGCAGACATGCTGCAGCATGATCTTGCCGGGTTCGTGGAAATGATCGCTGAAGCGCAGCGCCGAATCTTCCGGCTGCTCGCCGAGCAGCTCGGCCAGCGCCTGCTTGCGCTCGACCAGCGGCTCGCGGCGCAGATCCTCGCCGTCGAGCCGCATCAGGTCGAAGACATAATAGATGAAGCGGTCGGCGCGGCGCGCCGACAGATCCGCCTGCAGCAACGGGAAGGACGACACGCCGCTGTCGGCGAGCACCACGATCTCGCCGTCGATGATGGCGTCGCGGCATTTCAATTTGGCCAGCGCGGCGGTAACCGGCCCCTCGAATTTACCGGTCCAGTCGAGGCCGGCGCGAGTGAGCAGCCTGACCTCGCTGCCTTCTATCTGCGCCTGCATGCGGTAGCCGTCGAATTTCACTTCGTGCAGCCAGTCATCGCCGCCGGGTGCTTCCTTCTCCAGCGTCGCCAATTGCGGCTCGATGAATTCGAGGCGCCTCACCTGCCCGGCCTTGGCTTTGGCAGGCTTGTTCGATTGCCAGACTTTCGGTGTCTGCCCCTTGGCGGCCTTGCCCTCACCGACTTCCTCGATGGTCAGGCCGGATTTAACCGAGCGAGGCTCCTCCACCAGAATGTCCTCGCCGGGTCGGGCGGCGGCGTCATCGGATTTGATCAGCAGCCAATTGTCGCGCTTCTCGCCGGGGCGGAGCCTCAGCCTAACCAGATGCCAGCGGCCGTTGAGCTTGTGTCCTTGCAGTTCGAAGTCGATATGGCCCTTCTTCATGCCCTTGGCCGGATCGCCATCCGGCGTCCATGTGCCTTCGTCCCAGACCAGGACCGAGCCGCCGCCATATTGGCCCTTCGGAATGGTGCCTTCGAAGGAAGCGTAGTCGATCGGATGATCCTCGACATGCACGGCCAGCCGCTTCTCATGCGGGTCGAGGCTCGGGCCGCGTGTCACCGCCCAGCTCCACAACACGCCCTCATGCTCCAGGCGGAAATCGTAATGAAGCCGCGTAGCGGCATGTTTCTGGACGACGAAGATGCCGCCGGCCTGCTTGCCGCGCTTGACCTTGCCGGCCGGCTCGGCGGTTTTCTTGAAGTCGCGTTTGGCGTGATATTGTTCGAGGCTGGCCATCGGCTCGGGCTCCCTATGCGGACTTGCGCTTCGGCGCGGCCTTGGCCCTCGCCCGTTTGGCCGGCGCTTTGGACGATGCCTTGCCGGCTTTGCCGTCATCCGCGTTGAGGCTCTTCTTCAGCGCGTCGAACAGATTGACGACATTGGACGGTTTTGGCGAAGCCTTGGCCTTTGGCGCCTTTCTGCCGGCCTTCCTGGCGCGGATCAGCTCGAGCAGCGATTCCTCGTAGCGATCCCTGAACTTGGCGGGGTCGAACTTCGCCTTCTTGTTGTCGATGATGTGCTCGGCCAGCTCGACCATCTCGCCGTCGAGCTTCGCGGACTGGATATCGGCGAAGATGCCGGACGGGTCGCGCACCGTATCGCCATAGCGCAGCGTCGTCAGCAGCATGCCTTTGCCGAACGGCTCGATCATCGCCGGGCGCTCGCGCTGATAGAGCACGATGCGGGCGAGGCCGGCCATTTTCTTCTCGGCAAGGGCATCGCGAATGACGGCGAAAGCCTCCTCCGACACCTTGTCGGCCGGCGAGACGTAATAGGGCGTGTCGAGATAAACCTGGTCGATCGAAGCCTTGTCGACGAAGCCGTTCAGATCGAGCGTGTGCGAGGACTCGATCTGGACCGCCTCGATATCCTCGTCCTCGATGCGGATGAATTCGTCCTTGCCGACCTCGAAACCCCTGACCTCCTCATCCTCTTCAAGCGGCTTGCCGCTTTTCTGGTCGACATAGACACGCCTGACCCTGTTGCCGGTCTTGCGGTTGAGGATGTGGAAGGACACTTTTTCGGCGTGGGTGATGACGTTGCTCAGTTCGATGGCGCAGGTGACCAGTGAAAGCTTGAGATAACCGCTCCAGGCGGGGCGCGGCGCCATGACGAACTCCTTGCAGCATCGGACAAACCGAAACGGCCGGAGCGCCGCTTCGGTTCCCGGACAGGAAAGCCGGCGCGAGGGGCGCCGGTCTTAAGTGGGCTCGGCTATTCGGCCGCCTGCAGGTTCACCTTGCTTTCGGCGATCTCGGTGAGCTTGCGGTCGGTCGCCTCTTCTTCCTTAAGGTTCTTGGCCAGCACGTTGGCGCAGTCGCTGCGGCCAAGCTGCTTGGCCCAGGCGATCAGCGTGCCGTAACGCGTTATCTCGTAATGCTCGACGGCCTGCGCGGAGGCGATCAGCGCCGCATCGAGGACTTCCTTGTCGTCGACATCGCCGCTGACCTCGTCGGCCTCTTCGAGGATGCCGTCGATGGCCGGGCAGTTGACGGTCTTTGCCTTGACACCGTGCAGCTCGAACACCTGCTCGACCCGCTCGATATGACCCTTGGTCTGCGTGAGATGCTTCTCGAAGCCGGCTTTCAATTGCGGATCGGTCGCCTTGTCGATCATCTTCGGCAGCGATTTCTCGATCTGCTTTTCGGCATAATAGATGTCGCGCAGCGTGTGGATGAAGAGATCGTCCAGCGTCTTGATGTCTTTCGAAAAGAAGCCCATGGCGGTTGCCTTTCCATGTTTCGCATTGTCGGGAAGTTGCGCGGCGGGACAGCCGTCAACACGGCCGGGTTCGCTCCGGCCTCGCGGGGTCAACGTCGGCTTCCGTGACAGGTTCCTGGCCGCCGGGCCGCGCGAAAGGAAATTTCCTGTCACTGGCCGAACGTGAAACAGAAGCGCGGCCAAGCGACATCGGAACGAAACATATGTGATGCAAAAGTCACACGAGCCGGAAACGCGACGAAAGGCGCCGAAAGACCGCGAATCAGCCGCAATCCGGCCACGATGCAACGCGTTTCGGACCAGAAATTAACATCACGTTCACCGACTATTCACGCCTCGACGCTATGCTCTCGAACAATTCGGACGGGACATCCGAAAGCGGGACAGGGACAGGGTAAAATGAACTTCTGGAATCAGATCGCCGGCTATGCCGCCGCCATTCGCGAATTCGTCGCGCCGACCTATCGGCCGGAGCGCTACTACATGCGCGGCCCGGGTCCGGCCTGCGCGCGCCGCGGCAACTCGCTGGGCGTCAGCGCAAACTGACATGACCAGCCTGCGCGCCCACCACAGCCGCATCTGCCGGCCGGCCGCCGACCAGCGTGCCACGACCTATCGCGCCGAGCGCCTGACGCTCGCCGCCAACTGGCGTGCGACAACGCCGCGACTTTGACGCCGCCGCCGGCTGGCTTAGTGTATCCCCAGTTTGACGCAATTCCGGACGGAAAACCGCTCACACTTTTCCTGGAATTGCTTTAGGGACACAAGCAGCCGGGGCCGCAATGACCGATCTGCCCGAACCGAACCGTCCCGCCTCCCCGCGCCAAACTTATGACGCCCGCCAGCCGCTGATCGTCTTCGACGGCGTCTGCGTGTTCTGCTCGGGTTTCGTCCAGCTCATCCTCAAGCTCGACCGGAAAAAACGCTTCCGCTTCGCCACGGCGCAATCGCGGCTCGGCGAGGCGTTGTTTCGTGAGCACGGCCTGCCGACCGACGATTACGACAGCAACCTCGCCATCCTCGACGGCACGGCCTTCACGAAGCTCGACAGTTTCGTCGCCGTCATGGCCGCGCTCGGCTGGCCATGGCGCGCCGCGGAGGCGCTGCTCATCCTGCCGCGGCCGCTGCGGGACTGGCTCTACGACCGCGTAGCCAGGAACCGCTACGCGCTGTTCGGCCGGAAAGACAGTTGCGAGATACCTTCGGCCGAGTTGCGGGAGCGGCTGATCGGCTAACGGCATGACTGGGGCAAAAGCATGAAGCTTCTCATCATTGGCGGCTACGGCACCTTCGGCGGGCGCATCGACCAGCTCCTGGAGAACGAGCCGCAGCGGCCTTGTCGCGCAACTCACCGGCATACGTCGAACACGGCGGCTGGCTAGAACCGGCCCGTGCTCCGACCGCGGCGGAGACACCCAAGGCGGTCACGGCGGGCTGACGTGCCGTCCTTGCGCCCGTCACGGCAACGGGCGAAAATTTTTCCGGCACCTGTCGAAATCGGCCGAGGCCGCACGACATAGGCCGGCACGCGACGATGCGGCCTTCAAGAACGGGAGAAGACCATGCGATACATGCTTTTGATCTACAACGACGAAGCCGCGATGGCGAACGCTCCGAAGGAGCAGACCCAGCAGGTGCTCGCGGCCTATGGCGCCTATACCGAGGCGCTGAAGAAATCCGGCGCGTACATCGCCGGCGAGCGGCTGCGCCCGACCCAGGCGGCCACCGCGGTGCGGATGGCGAACGGCAAGACCAACGTGCTCGACGGCCCCTATGCCGACACCAAGGAGCAATTGGCCGGTTTCTACATGATCGAGGCGGCCGACATCGACACGGCCATCGAATGGGCCGCGCGCTGCCCGGCGTCCAGCACCGGCACGGTCGAGCTGCGGCCGATCTGGGAAATGGCAGAGTACGTCGCCGCCGCGGAGTGACCCGCGATGGATGATCGCTCGGAGATCGCGCGGGCGGCGGCCGAGGCGGCCGCCCGGCGCAGCTACGGCAAGCTGGTCGCCTGGCTCGCGGCGCGCACGCGCGACGTCGCCGGCGCCGAGGACGCGCTGGCCGATGCCTTCGCGGCCGCGCTCGAACGCTGGCCGCGAACCGGCGTGCCGGCGCAGCCGGAAGCCTGGCTGCTTGCCGTGGCGCGGCGGCGCGACGTGGACGCCGTGCGGCGGCGGCTGACGGGCGAGGCGGCGCGCGACCACCTGAAGCTGATTGCCGAAGAGATGGAGGAGCGCGTGCGCGGCGAGGAATTGCCCGACGATCGTTTGCGGCTGATGTTTGCCTGCGCCCATCCGGCGATCGAATCCAGTGTGCGCGCGCCGCTGATCCTGCAGACGATCCTCGGCTTCGACGCCGCGACGATCGCCTCGGCCTTCCTGGTTTCGCCGGCGACTATGGGCCAGCGGCTGGTGCGGGCCAAGGCGCGCATCCGCGAGACCGGGATTCCGTTTCGCGTGCCGGAGCAGGTGGAACTGGGCGAGCGGCTGGGCGCGGTGCTCGAAGCGATCTACGCCACCTTCGCCGAAGGCTGGTCGGATCCGACCGGCACGGACAGCCGGCGGCGCAATCTCGCGACCGAAGGCATCTGGCTTGGACGGCTGCTCGCCTCGCTGATGCCAGATGAGCCGGAAGCGCTCGGGCTGCTGGCGCTGATGCTGTTCGCCGAAGCGCGCCGCTCGGCGAGGCGCGGCCCGGAGGGGGATTTCGTGCCTTTAGCCGCGCAGGACATCGCGCTCTGGGACGACAGCCTGATCGACGAAGCGGAGGCCTTGCTGGTGCGCGCCGCGCAAAGGGGCATCATCGGCCGCTATCAGCTGGAGGCCGCCGTGCAGTCAGCCCATACGGCGCGCCGGCGCGGCAGCGGCACCGACTGGGCGGCGATCCGCCAGCTCTATGATGCGCTTCTGGCCGTGGCCAGCTCGCCGGTGGTGGCGATCAACCGCGCGGTGGCGATCGCCGAAACCGAGGGCACCACGGCTGGTCTGGCGGCGCTTTACGTGCTGGGCGACGACAAGCGGCTGCAGGAGTACCAGCCCTATTGGGCCGCCCGCGCAGGGCTGTTGGCCAGGCTCGGCAATATCAAGCAGGCGGCAGAATCCTACGACCGGGCGATCGGCCTCGAGCGCGATGCCGCGCTGCGGCGTTTCCTGCAGGGTGAGAAGGCGAAGCTCGTCAGGAACTAGCTTTCGGGCCACATCTCGTGCGATGCGTTCAGCTTGCGCATGAGCTCATTCTCGCGCAGCCTCGCCCACAGGCGTTCGATGTTCGGCCAGGCGCCGCGCGCCTTCTGGACCTCGGGATGCCAGGCCACCAGCATGACGAGGTAGATGTCCGCCAGCGACAGCGTCTCGCCGGCCAGCCAGTCGCGGCCGGCCAAAGCCTGGTCGAGAATGGCAAAGCCGCGATCCATCTCGGCGACCGCCGCCTGCTTAACCGGCTGCAGGCCGTCGCCATCGGCGGTGTAGCGATGGGCATAATAGAGCCGCAGGACCGCCGGGTAGAGCGCCGACGACATGAAAGCCAGCCAGCGCAGGAAATCGGCGCGAGCGGGCGAGCCCGCTTGCGGCGCGAGACGCGCTTCAGGGTGGCGTTCGGCAAGCAGGATGCAGATTGCCGCCGATTCGGTCAGCGAATGACCGTCCGGCAGCGTCAGCACGGGCACCTGGTTCAAAGGGCTGATGGCGAGGAAGGCCGGATCCGGCGGATCCTTCTTAGGCACGTCGATCTGCTCGAAGGGCACGCCGGCCATGGCAAGCGCGGCCTCGGCGACGAAGCCGCCGCTGTTTGGGCGTGTATAGAGCTTGTACATGAATATCCTCCCACCGGCCGATTGGGGCCGGCGGCGATTTGAGCCGGAAGCGGCGCCTGCCTCAAGCCGCCGACGAATGCCACCGGCGCTTTTTCAGCGGTCCAGTCCGTTCAGGCCCCCAGCCCGTCGAACAGGATGGTCGAGAGATAGCGCTCGGCGAAGGAGGGGATGACGACGACGAGGGTCTTGCCTTTGTTCTCCGGCCGCGAGCCGACGACGATGGCGGCCTGGAGTGCCGCGCCCGACGAGATGCCGACCGGCACGCCTTCGAGCCGGGCGACAAGACGCGCATTGGCGACCGAATCCTCGTTCGAGACCCTGACGACCTCGTCATAGATCGAGGTGTCGAGGATTTTGGGCGCGAAGCCGGCGCCGATGCCCTGGATCTTGTGCGGGCCGGGCTGGCCGCCCGACAGAACCGGCGAGGCTTCCGGCTCAACGGCCACGACGTGCAGCGAAGGCTTGCGCTTCTTCAGCACCTGGCCGACGCCGGTGATCGTGCCGCCCGTGCCGATGCCGGCGACGAAGATGTCGACCTCGCCATTGGTGTCGTTCCAGATTTCCTCGGCCGTGGTGCGGCGGTGGATTTCGGGATTGGCCGGGTTCTCGAACTGCTGCGGGATGATGGCGTTGGGCAGCGTGGCGGCAAGCTCGTCCGCCTTGGCGATGGCGCCCTTCATGCCTTTCGGGCCTTCGGTCAGCACCAGCTCGGCGCCGAGCAGCGCCAGCATCTTGCGGCGCTCGACCGACATCGTCTCAGGCATCGTGAGGATCAGCTTGTAACCCTTGGCGGCGGCGGCGAAGGCGAGCGCGATGCCGGTGTTGCCGGAGGTCGGCTCGATCAGCGTCGTCTTGCCGGGCGAAATCTTGCCGGCTTCCTCCAGCGCCTCGATCATGGCGACGCCGATGCGGTCCTTGACCGAGGCGATCGGGTTGAAGAATTCGAGCTTGGCCAGAAGGTTGGCGCCGATGCCCTTCTCCTTCGCAAATTTGTCCAGCCTGACCAGCGGCGTGTCGCCAATCGTCTCCGTGATTGAGTTGAAGACGCGGCCGCGGCCGGGCACGCGCGCGGAGGTGACGGGCTTGTTCATTGGTTTCGCTCCCAAGGCAATGGCACAGGCAGACAGAATAGGGCTTTCAGCCGCGCAAGATAGGCTGAGGCTGGAAAATATCCGAGTGGGGCGGTTGCTCAAAAGCGCCCGCGGCCGGAAATGCATTTTCCGCCACGACGGGTTTCAGGAATAGTTTGGCCGAATCCGGGATCGGTTGAGATTGGAACCTATTGACGCGCCGCTATAGCGGCAGCCGCGCCCATCATGAAGCCGGCTGCGGTGCGGTTCAGCACCTTCAGCGCGCGCGGCGATTTCAGGAACCAGCGCGCCTTGGCCGCCAGCGCCAGATAAGGCACCAGCACCACGAACAGAACCACCACGGTGAGCATCGCAAGGATGGCGTAGTCGGCGAGCGTGATCGTCTTCAGGTCGACGATGGTCGGCGTGATGGCGAGATAGAAGATCATCGTCTTGGGATTGCCGAGCGTGACCGTCAGCCCGGCGATGAAGCTCGACACCAGCCCGCCCTTGGCCTTGCGCGCCTCGATGTTTTCGGGCGTGATGCCGCTGGTCCAGAAGCGCCAGGCGAGGAAGGCGAGATAGGCAACGCCGGCCCATTTGATGGCGAGGAAGACCATGGCGAAGGTCTGGGCGACGAAGGCGAGCCCGAGCACGACGGCGGTGAGATAGGTGAGGTCGCCGAGCATCAGGCCGAACGACATGGCGAGCGAGGAACGGAAGCCGGAGCCGAGCGCGCGGGCGACAAGCGCGGTGACGCCGGGGCCCGGAATGGCGGCGGCGATGCCGAGCGCGGCGCTGTAAGCGAGGAATCCGGTGAGTGTCATTGGTTGCAATCCCGAGATAGGGACGCGCTTGTCGCACGAAATCGAACGGGAATGAATTCGCTAAGGCCGGATTCGTTTGCGCCAGCCCCTCATCCGGCCGCTTCGCGGCCACCTTCTCCCCGAGGGGAGAAGAGATTGGCGCCGGCGCTTACCTGCTCCTCTCCCCTTGGGGAGAGATCGGATTGCCCCGAATTGCTTTTCGCAATTCGGTTGGCAATCCGGGTGAGAGGGATCTCAGCGCAGGATCGAATGCCCGACCACCGGTTACCCGCCATGCGTAATGCGCCAGATCGTGCCGTTGCCGTCCTCGGTGAGGATCAGCGCGCCGTCCCTGGCCACGGCGACGCCGACCGGCCGGCCCCAGACCGCGTCGTCGGATATGACGAAGCCGGTGGCGAAGTCCTCATATTCGCCGGTCGGCTTGCCGTCCTTGAATCTCAGCCGCACCACCTTGTAGCCGGTGCGGACATTGCGGTTCCACGAGCCGTGCAGCGTGACGAAGGCGTCGCCCTTATAGTCAGCCGGAAAATTTCCGCCGTCGTAGAAGGCGATGTTGAGCGGCGCCGAATGCGCCTGCATCAGCACATCCGGAACCGTGACTTTGCCGGCTAGATCGGGGCGCGCGCCCTTGTGGCGCGGGTCCTCATTGTCGCCGATGTAATACCAGGGCCAGCCATAGAAGGCGCCTTCCTTGACGGCGGTCGCGTATTCGAAAGGGGTGTTGTCGCCAAGCTCGTCGCGCTCGTTGACGACGCACCAGAGCGCGCCCGTCGCCGGCTGCACGGACATGCCGGAGCAGTTGCGCAGGCCGGTGGCGACCGTCCTGCGGTTGTTGCCGTCGGGATCGAAGGCCAGCACGTCGGCGCGGCCCTGTTCCGGACCCCAGGCCTCGCCCAGCGGCTGCGATTTCGTCCATTCCTCGACACCGCCCTTCGGCTTCGCCCCCATGTCCTCGGCGATATTGGAGCCGGAGCCGACCGACAGATAGAGCGTCTTGCCGTCGGGCGAGAAAGCGATGTCGCGCGTCCAATGGTGGCTGGCGGGGACCTTGGCCACGATGGTTTCCGGCTTGCCCGACGCTTCCAGGTCGCCGTCGCGATAGGGGAAGCGGACGACGCTGTCGCTGTTGGCGACATAGACCCATTGCGGCTTGCCGCCCGGCGGATAGAAGGCGATGCCATAGGGCCGCGTCAGGCCCTCGGCGAAGATCGACTCCTGCGCGGGCTTGGCGCTGCCTTCCGCGAGGCGATAGACGCGGACCTGGTTCGCCCGGCTGTCGGCGACGAAGAGATCGCCGTTCGGCGCCACGCGCACGACACGGGGACTGTCGATGCCGGACGCGACCAGCTCGGCGGAAAAACCGAGCGGAAGTTTCGGCTTCGCATCCTCGGGGCGATCGGTGACGCCGCCGCCGTTCGAAGCGGACTCCGTCACATCGGGCTTCGGCAAATCCTCGGGCTTCAGCAGCCTGCGCACGCCCGGGCGGTCGGCCTTCCAGTCGCCGAAGGCCTTTTCGCCGCTGAGCAAGGGCTGATCGGCCTGCTGCGCAAAGGCACCCGTGGCAAAAACCAGCGCGAAGCCCGTAAGGCCGGCGATCCGCATCGTGCTGTCCTCCGTCGTCTGTTAATATGTCGTGTCTCCGGGCGCCTCACTCGATAGGGCGCCCGGAGACACGACATATTGGGCAAACGATCGAAAAGAGAAGCGTGCGCAAGCCGATTTGACGGAGCGTCGGCCTCAGGCCTCTTCGGCATCCAGATCGTCGTCGAGGCGCTTTTCCAATTCGACGAGGTCGGCCGGCAGGGGCAGGCCCATGGCGCGCATTTCCCTTAACTTCTCGCGCAGCTGCTCCTGGATCTCGTGCTCGTCCTCGGGCTGGTTGATCATTTCCTGAAGCAGGAGGTCGATCTGGGCCTTGATTGATTCCAGCGCCATGTTTTTCTCCTCTGCTGCGACCTTAGGTGTGTCGAGATTCAGGTCAGGCCGAGTCGAGAACGGTGGATTCCGAGAACCGGAGCGGAGCGTACTTGAAGTACGTGAGCCCCGGAAGCGCAGGAAGCCGCCGTTCGCAGGCCGGCTGAATATCGATACACCTAACGAAGCATGCGGGAAATCAGCTGTGCGGTATAGTCGACCATCGGCACGATGCGGGCGTAATTCAGGCGCGTCGGGCCGATGACGCCAAGCGCGCCGACGACGCGGGCGTCCTTGTCGCGATAGGGCGCGACGACCAGCGACGAGCCGGACAGCGAAAACAGCTTGTTCTCCGAGCCGATGAAGATGCGCACGCCCGGCCCTTCCTCGGCAAGGTCGAGGAGCTGCAGCAGCCCGTCCTGCGTTTCCAAATCCTCAAACAGATGACGCAGCAATTCGAGATCGGCCTGGGCGGTCACGTTCTCCAGGAGGTTGGCGCGGCCGCGCACGATGAGACGTGCCGGCAGGCCGCTTTCGGCGCCGGCCCAGACCGCGAGGCCCTTCTCGACCAGATCCTGCGATAGCGTGTCGAGCGCTGCCCTGGTCTCGTCCTTGATGCGGGCGATCTCGGCGCGCGCCTCGGCCAGGGTGCGGCCGCGGATATGGGCGTTGAGGAAATTGGACGCCTCATGCAGCTGCGACACGGTGATGCCGGCCGGCAGCTCGACGACGCGGTTCTCGACGTCGCCGTTCTGCGACACCAGCACGGCAAGCGCCTTGGTAGGCTCGAGCTGGATGAATTCGATGTGCTTCAGCGCCACCTCGTGCTTGGAGGCAAGCACGAGGCCGGCGCCGCGCGACATGCCGGACAGCATCTGGCTGGCCTCGGTCAGCATGTGCTCCAGCGTCGCGCCCGAGCCGGAGGCGCGCACCTGCGCTTCGATGGTGCGGCGCTCGTCGTCGGAAAGGTCGCCGAGCTCCATGAAGGCGTCGACGAAGAAGCGCAGGCCTGTCTGGGTTGGCAGCCGTCCGGCGGAAACATGCGGCGCGTAGATCAGCCCCAGATGCTCGAGGTCGCTCATCACGTTGCGGATGGTGGCCGGCGACAGCGACGAGGGCAGGATGCGCGACAGGCTGCGCGAGCCGACCGGCTCGCCGTCGCGCAGGTAGGAATCGACGATCCGCCGGAAAATATCGCGCGAGCGCATGTCGAGTGACTGAAGTACGGGCGACTGAGGCCCGGGATTCTGGGACGTCGGATCGACTGGTTTGTTCATTCCGGCGAGAAACCTCCTGCCGAAAGATATAGACTTAAGCCACAGCGGCGCAACCCGGTGCCGCGTTGGCGGTCACGGTGCCGCGTTCGCGGTTACCCAGCCGGTTTTCCTTTGCGACCGCGTTTTCCTTTGCGCCATGCGGCGCATGCGTCTACAAGCCGCCGACGAATCCGGGAAAGAACAGAAAGAGCCTCGATGCGCCCCTCCAAACGCCAAGCCGACGAAATGCGCGCCATCTCCTTCGAGCGCGGCGTCTCCAAGCATGCCGAAGGCTCGTGCCTGGTGAAGTTCGGCGACACGCATGTGCTTTGCACGGCGAGCCTGGAGGAAAAGGTGCCGGCCTGGATGCGCAATTCCGGCAAGGGCTGGGTTACGGCCGAATACGGCATGCTGCCGCGCTCGACCGGCGAGCGCATGCGGCGCGAGGCCTCGGCCGGTAAGCAGGGCGGCCGCACGCTGGAGATCCAGCGGCTGATCGGCCGTTCGCTGCGCGCCGTGGTCGACCTGCAAGCGCTGGGCGAACAGCAGATCACCGTCGACTGCGACGTGATCCAGGCCGATGGCGGCACACGCACGGCCTCGATCACCGGCGGCTGGGTGGCGCTCCATGATTGCCTGCGCTGGATGGAAGCGCGTCAGATGGTGAGTGTCGCCAAGGTGCTGAAGGACCATGTCGCGGCGATTTCCTGCGGCATCCATGACGGCCAGCCGGTCATCGACCTCGACTACCTCGAGGATTCCTCGGCCGGCACCGACGCCAATTTCGTCATGACCGGCAAGGGCGGCATCGTCGAGATCCAGGGCACGGCCGAGGGTGAGCCGTTTTCCGAAGAGCAGTTCGCGGCGCTGATGGGGCTCGCGAAGAAGGGTATTTCGCGGCTGGTGAGCCTGCAGCAGATGGCGGTGGCTTAGGTTTTCGAATGCCGAGCCTAGGCCCCCCTCTCTGGCCTGCCGGCCATCTCCCCCTCAAGGGGGGAGATTGGATGTCACGCCGACTTTCGCCAATCACCAATCGTGCAGAAGGGGTGCCGGCGCGGCCGCAGCTAATCCCCCCCCTTGAGGGGGAGATGCCCGGCAGGGCAGAGAGGGGGGCCTCGTGATACCCTCCGCAATCCTCGAATCCGCCCTCTACGTCACAGACCTACACGCCGCCGAAGCCTTCTACCGCGACATCATCGGCCTCGAAGCGCTGGGCAAGGTCGAAGGGCGCCACGTCTTCTTCCGCTGCGGTGACGGCGTATTGCTTCTCTTCAATGCCGAGGCGACGAAGATCCCGCCGGCGCCGGACGCTCGGCTGAAGGTGCCGCCGCACGGCACGGCCGGCGAAGGGCATCTCTGCTTTGCGGCAACCGCCGACGAGATCGCCGCATGGCGCAAGCATCTCGCCGCGAACAACATCGCCATCGAAAGCGATTTCGAATGGCCGCAGGGCGGGCATTCGATCTATATCCGCGACCCGTCGGGCAATTCGATCGAATTCGCCGAGCCAAGGATCTGGGATTTCTGATGCATTCGCTTAACGGAAAGAAGATCGTCGTCGCCAGCCACAATGAAGGCAAGCTGCGCGAATTCGTCGACCTGATGGCGCCGTTCGGCTTCGAGGCGAAATCGGCCAAGGAATACGGCCTGCCCGAGCCGGACGAGACCGGCACCACCTTCGAGGAGAACGCCTATATCAAGGCATATGCCGCCGCCAAGGCGACCGGCCTGCCGGCGCTTTCCGATGATTCCGGGCTCTGCGTCGACGCGCTCGACGGCGCGCCCGGTGTCTATACCGCCAACTGGGCCGAGACGCCGGACGGCAGCAGGGATTTCGGCATGGCCATGCAGCGCACTGAGGTGGCGCTACAGGAGGTCGGCGCGACCGAGCCGTCGCAGCGCGCCGGCCGCTTCGTCGCCGTCATTTGTCTCGCATTCCCGGATGGCGAGGCCGAATATTATCGCGGCGAGGCCGAAGGCACGCTGGTGTGGCCGCCGCGCGGCACGCTCGGTTTCGGCTACGATCCGGTGTTCCTGCCCAACGGTTTCGACAAGACTTTTGGCGAGATGAGCGCGGAACAAAAGCATGGCTGGAAGCCCGGCCAGACGACGGCGCTGTCGCACCGCGCCCGCGCTTTCCAGAAATTCGCGCAAGCCCGCCTGGATTTGGGGCGTCTGGACTTGGCCGGGCTAGGATCGGCATGAGCGCGGTCACCATCTCGCTCGACCGCAGCCCCGGCTTCGGCGTCTATATCCACTGGCCGTTCTGCGCGGCCAAGTGCCCTTACTGCGACTTCAACAGCCATGTCCGCCATCAGCCGGTCGACCAGGAGCGTTTTGCGCGCGCTTTCGAGACGGAGCTCAGGACCATGCGCGACCGCACCGGGCCGCGCGAGGTGACCAGCATCTTTCTCGGCGGCGGCACGCCGTCGCTGATGAAGCCGGAAACGGTGGCCGCCGTCCTGGAGGCCGTGGCGAGGAACTGGACGGTGCCGGCCGGCATCGAGGTGACGCTGGAGGCCAACCCGTCCTCGGTCGAGGCCGAGCGTTTCCGCGCCTATCGCGCCGCCGGCGTCAACCGCGTCTCGCTCGGCGTGCAGGCGCTGAACGACAAGGATCTGCGCTTCCTTGGCCGGCTGCACAACGTCGAGGAGGCGCTGCACGCCATCGGCATCGCGCGCGAAATCTTCCCGCGGCTGTCCTTCGACCTGATCTATGCCCGGCCCGGCCAGACGCCGGAAGCATGGGGGGCGGAGCTGGAGCAGGCGATCGGCTACGCCGTCGACCATCTTTCGCTCTATCAGCTCACCATCGAGGAGGGCACGCCCTTCCACGCGCTTTACGCTGCGCGCAAATTCACGCTGCCCGACAACGACCATGCCGCCGACCTCTACGCGCTGACGCAGGAGGTCACGGCGGCGCAAGGCCTGCCGGCCTATGAGATTTCCAACCACGCCCGGCCGGGTGCGGAAAGCCGGCACAATCTGACCTATTGGCGCTATGGCGAATATGTCGGCGTCGGCCCCGGCGCGCATGGCCGCTTCGTCGAGAACGGCCGCCGCACCGTGACGATGGCGGAAAGGATGCCGGAGACCTGGGCCAATCTGGTCGAGGCCAAGGGCCATGGCATAACCGGCGGCGAGATCCTGACGCGCGCGGAAGAAGCCGACGAGTTCCTGCTGATGGGCTTAAGGCTCGCCGAAGGCATCGACCTGCAGCGTTACGAGGCGCTCTCGGGTCGCGGCCTTTCAAGCGCGCGGCTCTCGGTGCTGCAAGAGGAAGGCCTGGTGGCGCCGGTCGGCAATGCAAGGCTGCGCGCCACGAGCGCCGGCATGATCGTGCTCGATGCGGTGGTGGCGGATTTGGCCAGGTAGCTTCTTGAAGAACGTACTTTTCGTCTGCAGCCAGAACCGGCTGCGCAGCCCCACCGCCGAGCAGGTGTTTTCCAAACGCCGCGACATCGAGGATGAGTCGGCCGGCACCAATCACGACGCAGATAACCCGTTGACGCATGAGCTGGTCGCCTGGGCGGACATCATCTTCGTCAATCTTCGTCATGGAAAAGGCACACCGCGCCAAGCTGCAGAAGAGATTCCGGTCGAGCCTGAAGGGTGCCAGGGTGATCTGCCTCGATATTCCGGATGACTACGACTTCATGGACCCGCAACTGGTGCGGCTGCTGGAAGTGAGGGTCGGCAGATATCTCTGAGATGTGGCGCTCCGCGTCGCGTTCGTCATTCTCGGGCTTGACCCGAGAATCCATGCCGTGACCTGTGCAAAAGGCGCGGCGGTGCAGAATTCTGCACCGCTGGCGGAGCTTCGCTGTAACGGCATGGATCCTAGGGTCTACGCTGCGTCGCTTCGCTCCTTGCTTCGCCCTAGGATGACGAAGCAAGGGCCTTCAGCGCCCACACGCGACGCTTCACGCGTCGTGCTTCTGGCGATGCTTGCCGCGGTGCTTCTCGCCATGCGCCTCGCCGTGACGGACAGGCTTCTGGTCGGCCTTGTCGCGGCGCGCGCCGGACTCGGCGGCGATGGGGTGTGGAGGGATGCCCTCGCGGGCGGTCTTGCTTTCAAGTCGGCTGATAAAAATATCGAAGCGATTGGGCATCGTTCGGTCCTGCCTCCTCCCGGGGAATCAGGGGTTAAATTCGCCGATGTGGGTTTCGTTCCGCACTGTGGCAAAGGCAAGGCGATTTCCTTATCTCGACCTCACGTTTTGCAACGGGGCGTCAGCCATGCGAAACAGCCTTGGTTCTTACGCAATTCCGGACGGAAAACCGCGACGCACTTTTCCTGGAATTGCTCGGAATGAGGGGCATTCGGTGACCGGCGACAAACGCAGCTATCTGATCGGGCAAAGCGAGGTCGCGGCGCGGCCGCTTCAGCCGGCGCTTTATCTGGTGGCGACGCCGATCGGCAATCTGGCCGACATCACGCTGCGCGCGTTGGAGACGCTGGCCGCCGCCGACATCGTCGCCTGCGAGGACACGCGCGTCTCGCGGGTGCTGCTCGAGCGCTACGGCATCCGCCGCCGCACCACCGCCTATCACGAGCACAATGCGGGCGAGGCCGGGCCGAAGCTGATCGAGGCGCTGGCCGCCGGACAGAGCGTCGCGCTGATTTCCGACGCCGGCACGCCTTTGGTCTCCGATCCCGGCTACCGGCTGGTCGGCGAGGCGCTGGAGCGCGGCATTCGCGTCGTGCCCATCCCTGGACCTTCGGCTCCGCTTGCGGCGCTGACCGCTTCCGGCCTTCCTTCCGATGCTTTCCTGTTCGCCGGATTTCTGCCCGTGAAGACCGGGCAGCGGCTGACCAAGCTGGAGACGTTCAAGCAGGTGCCGGCGACGCTGATTTTCTTCGAATCGCCGCGCCGTCTGGCAGAGACGCTCGGCGCCATGGTCGAGGCGCTGGGCGGCGCGCGGAAAGCCGCCATCGGGCGCGAGCTGACCAAGACGTTCGAGGAGATGCGCACCGGAACGCTTGCCGAGTTGGCAGACCACTATGCGGCGGCCGACACGCCGAAGGGCGAGATCGTCATCTGTGTCGGTCCGCCCGAAGCGGCGGAGGACCAGCCGGCCGACATCGACCGCCTCCTGCTCTCGCTTGCGGCCGAAATGCCGGCATCGAAGGCTGCAGCGGAAGCGGCAAAAATGACCGGCGGGCAGAAGCAGGCGCTTTATCGGCGACTGCTGGAGCTGAAGGCGGACGGGGATGGCTGAACGCACGGTCGGCCATCGCCGAAAGGCCTATCGGCGCGGCCATCGCGGCGAGTGGCTGGCGGCGCTGGCGCTGATGCTGAAAGGCTATCGCATCCTTGCCCGGCGCCACCGCACCAGGCTCGGCGAGATCGACCTCATCGCCCGGCGCGGCGACCTCGTGCTGTTCGTCGAGGTCAAGGCGCGGCGGACATTGATCGAGGCGATGGAAGCGATCGGCCGCGAATCGGAGCGCCGCATCGAGGGCGCCGCGGATTTGTGGCTGTCGCGCCAGCCGGATTACGGCCGGCTGTCGATGCGCTTCGACATGGTGGCGGTGCTGCCCTGGCGCTGGCCGGTGCATGTCGAGAACGCGTTTTACGGGAAGAGTTGAGGGTCTGCCCAACGGCGATGGGCTGGCGGGACAGCGCCCCCCTCTGCCCTGCCGGGCATCTCCCCCACGAGGGGGGAGATCAGATGTCGCTCTCACTTCGCTAATCGCCAACGTTGCAAGAGGTGGTGCCGCTGGCGGAACTGCTAATCTTCCCCCTCGTGGGGGAGATGCCCGGCAGGGCAGAGGGGGCGCGAAGGAACTCGACGAAGCAGTATAAGAGAGCTCAGTTCACCCCCAGACCATCAGCGCCACCAGCCCGAGCCCTCCAACCACCAGCCGCCACCAGCCGAACAGCGAATAGCCGTTGCGCGAGACGTAATCGAGCAGGAAGCGCACCACGAAGAGCGCGGTGACGAAGGCGGCGATGAAGCCGACGGCGATGATCGGCAAATCGGCCGAGGTCAGCACGTTGCGGTTCTTGAAAAGATCGAAGGCGAAGGCGCCGACCATGGTCGGCATGGCGAGGAAGAAGGAGAATTCGGCCGCCGCGCGCTTGTCGACGCCCATCAGCAGCGCGCCGACGATGGTCGAGCCGGAGCGCGAGGTGCCGGGGATCAGCGACAGGCACTGGAACAGGCCGATCTTGAGATAAACGCTCAACGGGAAGTCCTCGACATCATGGTGGACCGGCTTGAGGTTGATGCGGTCGACGATGAGCAGAACCACGCCGCCGATGATCAGCATGATGCAGATCAGCCGGGGCGATTCGAACAATATGGTCTTGATGAAATCATGCGCCAGCGCGCCGATCACGGCAGCCGGCAGGAAGGCGATCAGGATGCCGATGACGAAATGCCGGGTCTGCGGGTCGCTGGGCAGCTTGATCAGCATCTGCCACAGCTTGCCGAAATAGACGCTGAGGATCGCCAGGATCGCGCCGAGCTGGATCAGGATCTCGAAGGCCTTGCCGGTGGAGTGGAAGCCGAGGAAATGGCCGGCAAGCAGGATGTGGCCGGTCGAGGACACCGGGATGAACTCGGTCAGGCCCTCCAGCAGCCCAAGCAGCAGCGCTTCGACGATGGTCTGGCTTTCCATGGCAACCTCTGCTTTGAATGACGGCTAAGGGAAGGGCTTGCTTGTCATGGGGCGGAAGTCCCCCTATAGGTCGCAGCACCATGACAGTCCCTGGAATCGGGCGGCCAAGACTTACCGGCGCGGCCGGCCAATTGCCAGTGCGCCCTATCATCGCGGAACCATGCTGACGCTTTTCCATCATCCCATGTTCGCCACCTGCCGGTTCGTTCGCCTCGCTTTCGGCGAGTATGGCGAGGAGCTGGCGCTGATCGAGGAAAAGCCGTGGACCCGACGCAAGGAGTTTCTGGCGCTGAACCCCGCCGGCACGCTGCCGATCCTGCTCGCCGAAGGTGACGTGCCGATCGTCGGCGCCATGGTGATCGCCGAATATCTCGACGAGACGCGCGGCGTCTTGAAGCGCGACAAGCGGCTGTTCGCCGAGGACCCGATGCAGCGCGCCGAAATCCGCCGGCTGACCGACTGGTATCTGGCGAAGGCGGAAAGCGAAGTGACGCGGCATCTGGTGCGCGAGCGCGTGCTGAAGCCGGTCATGCCGGAAACCGTCGGCGGCGGCTCGCCGGACTCCGCCGCGATCCGCGCCGCGCGCGCCAACATCCGACAGCACATGAAATACACCAACTGGCTGGCCGGCACGCGCCATTGGCTGGCCGGCAACAAGGTGACCTATGCCGACCTCGCGGCGGCGGCGACGCTTTCCGTACTCGATTATCTCGGCGAGATCGACTGGCGCGAACATGGCGCCGCGCGCGAATGGTACACACGGGTGAAATCACGGCCGTCGTTCCGGCCGCTGCTCTCCGACCGGGTGCGCGGCCTTTCGCCGGTATCGCATTATGCGGACCTGGACTTCTGAAACCTTACGCGCGCTGATCGACGCGGAGGCGCGCCGCGCCGGCTTCGAGGCGGTTGCCGTGACCCGCCCGGACGCGATCCCGCTGGCGCCCGCGCGCTTGGCCGAATTCGTCTCCGACGGTTTCCATGGCTCGATGGAGTGGATCGCCGAGACGCTTGAGCGCCGGGCCGAGCCGTCGACGCTGTGGCCGGAGGTGCGCTCGATCATCGTGCTGGCGATGAATTACGGCCCGGAACGCGATCCGCGCGATGTTCTCGCAAAATCCGACCGCGGCGCGATCTCGGTCTATGCGCAAAACCGCGACTATCACGACGTGATGAAGGGCCGGCTGAAGGAGATCGCCGGCAAGATCGTCGCGCGCGCCGGCGGCGACGTGAAGGTGTTTGTCGATACAGCACCGGTGATGGAAAAGCCGCTGGCGGAAGCCGCCGGGCTCGGCTGGCAGGGCAAGCACACCAATCTGGTCAGCCGCGCGCATGGCTCGTGGCTGTTTCTCGGCACGATCTTCACCACGGCCGAGTTGGAACCCGATCGGGCGGAGATCGACCATTGCGGCTCCTGCCGCGCCTGTCTCGACGCCTGTCCGACGAATGCTTTCCCGGCGCCTTACCGGCTCGATGCGCGACGCTGCATTTCCTACCTGACCATCGAGAACAAGGGGCCGATCCCGCGCGAATTCCGCGAGGCGATCGGCAACCGCATCTATGGCTGCGACGATTGCCTGGCCGCCTGTCCGTGGAACAAGTTCGCCAGCGCGGCTTCGGAGGCGAAGCTTGCGGCGCGCGAGGATCTGCGCGAGCCGCCGCTGTCGGAACTGCTCGCGCTCGACGATGCAGGGTTTCGCTCATTCTTCTCGGGCTCGCCGATCAAGCGCATCGGCCGCGATCGTTTTGTCCGCAACGTGCTGATTGCCGCGGGCAATTCGGGCGACGCTTCGCTGATGCCGATCGCGCGCCGCCTGCTGGGCGACGCCTCACCGCTGGTGCGGGGTGCGGCAATCTGGGCCCTGTCGCGACTGCTCTCCGAGGGCGAATTTGGCAGCGTTGCCGCGACCGCTGCGAAAACCGAGACCGATGCGACGGTCCGGGAGGAATGGCTGGCAGCGCTGGCCGTGAAGGCCGGTTGATGGGGTTTTTGATGGGCGAAAGACGCTTCTTCATTTTCGGGGCCGGCTATTCGGCCAGGGCTTTCGCCAGGGCCAACGAGCAGGGTACACCGATCCTGGGAACGACCCGGGCGCCGGAGAAGTTCGAGGCGCTGCGATCGGCCGGCATCGAGCCGTTGCGCTTCGACGGCGCACTATCGAGCGAGCTGGGTGAGGCGCTTGCAGGGACCACGCATCTCATCGTCTCGATCGCCCCCGACGAGGCCGGCGACCCGGTGCTCAACGCCGCCGGTGAAACGATCCGGGCAAACATGCCGGCGCTGGAGTGGATCGGCTATCTCTCGACTGTCGGCGTCTATGGCGATCATGGCGGCGCCTGGGTGGACGAGACCAGCGACTGCCGGCCGGTGTCGAAGCGCTCGGTGATGCGGGTGGCTGCCGAACAGGAATGGCTGAAGCTTGGCCGGGAGATCGGCAAGCCCGTGGCGGTGCTGCGGCTTTCCGGCATCTATGGGCCCGGCCGCAACGCGCTGGCCAATCTCGAGGACGGCACCGCAAGGCGGCTGGTCAAGCCGGGACAGGTGTTCAACCGCATTCATTGCGACGACATCGCCGGCGCGCTCCGGCTTCTGGCCGACAAGAATATTGGCGGCATCTTCAACGTCACCGATGACGAGCCGGCGCCGCCGCAGGATGTCGTCGCTTACGCCGCCGGGCTGATGGGCGTCACACCGCCGCCGGAAATTCCCTTCGAGACCGCCCAACTTTCGCCCATGGCGCGGTCTTTCTATGGCGAGAACAAGCGCGTCGCGAATCAGGCGATCAAGGCGGCCGGCTACAGCTTCCGGTTTCCCAACTACCGGGTGGCGCTGGAGCGGATGTGGGCCGAGGGCAACTGGCGGGACGGAGAGCCGCGCAGCCCGATGAGAAGATGACGCCGGAGTGAAGCGATCGGACGAGACATCGTGTTCTATTGCCTTGATCGATGAGGGACGCGCGGCGTGGTATGATTCGTTCCTTGACCGGGTTCGCCTGACCGCGCGGCAAAGGGATAGACTGAAGAGGGACCCAGCCTCATGAATTTGCGATCGCTGCCCGACCGCAAGCCGTTCCTGACCGCCGCCCTGGCGTTGTTGGCCCTAGCCGCGCTGGCGGCTGTCGCCATTTCGGCCGAACCGCGCGCCAAGGAGTTGTTCGGCGCCCGAAAACTGCCGGCCGTGGCGCCCGCGCAATCCTTCGGCTTCTATTCCAAAGGCTGCTTCACCGGCGGCGTGGCGCTGCCGATGGACGGCCCGACCTGGGAAGTGATGCGTCCGTCGCGCAACCGGCGCTGGGGCCATCCGGCGATGATCGCGCTGATCGAAAAGCTTTCGCGCGATGCTCAGGCCGACGGCTGGCCGGGGCTTCTGGTCGGCGACGTCTCGCAGCCGCGCGGCGGACCGATGATGACCGGCCACGCCTCGCACCAGATCGGGCTCGACGCCGATATCTGGCTGACACCGATGCCGAAGCGGCCGCTGACCATCGCGCAGCGCGAGACTATGAGCGCGGCGCTGATGGTCGACGAGAAGACGCATCTGGTGAAGGACGCACTGTGGACGCCGGCGCATACGCGGCTTTTGAAGCGTGCGGCGAGCTATCCGGAGGTCGAGCGCATCCTGGTCAATCCAGGCATCAAGAAGAAGCTCTGCGACACCGTCACCGGCGACCGCTCCTGGCTGCGTAAGATCCGGCCGTTCTGGGGCCATGACTATCATTTCCATATGCGCATCGGCTGCCAGCCGGGCTCGCCCTTCTGCAAGGGGCAGGAAGCGACGCCGGACAACGATGGCTGCGGCAAGCCGCTTGCCTGGTGGTTCACCGAGGAGCCGTGGCGGCCGAACAAGAACCCGGATGCGCCCAAGGCGCGCGACCTGATGACGATGGCCAACCTGCCCAAGCAGTGCCAGGACGTGGTCAACGCACCGGACGCGCCCTCGCTGGAAGCGGTCACCTATCATGGCGGCGGCGGCGCGACGGTCGCCGTGGCCGAGCCTCAGCCGACCGAGCCGGCGGAAACGATCTCCAGCGGTAACGCCGCGATCCCGGCGGCGGCAAGCGCTTTCGCGCCGACGCCAAAGATCGGCATTCCGCTGCCAAGGCCAAGGCCGGGGAACTAGAGCAATTCCAGGAAAAATGCACGGCGGTGTTACCCCGGAATTGCGAAAAAAACAAAGAGTTGGAGGGGTTCAGCGATTCCATAAACGCTGAACCGCTCTAACGCCGGAGCTAGGCGTCTAACTGGCAAGATAGGCGCCGCCCCTCATCGCCCTGCCGGGGCACTTCTCGCCGTATAGCGACGGGGAGAAGGGGCCGTCCGCACCCTTGGCGCCTTTCTTGCGACGCTGGCAATTGGCGAAACCGGCGACGACCGCGCCCTCTCCCCGTCACTATACGGAAGAGGATGCCGGCAGGCAGGTGAGGGGCAGCACGAACGCTGAAAGGGAGGGGAAGCCGGAAGCGAAGCCGCTTTCACTTTGCGGGCCCATGCGCTAGTTCAACGAACAGACAAGTGCCAGATGGCTAGGAACGGGACGCGCGAAAAAAATGCCAGGCGAGAATGACACAGCGCTGCGGTTTCCGGTCCTGATCGGCGACATTGGCGGCACCAATGCGCGCTTCTCGATCGTGCTCGACGCCAATTCGGAAGCGACCGAGCCGCAGATCGTCCAGACGGCGAATTTCAAGACCATCGACGAGGCGATCCAGGCGGCGGTGCTCGACCGTTCGTCCATCCAGCCGAACTCGGCGGTGCTGGCGGTTGCCGGGCCAGTGGACGGCGACGAGATCCCGCTCACCAACTGCCCTTGGGTCGTAAAACCCCGGCAAATGCTCGCCAATCTGGGCCTGGGCGAGGTCGTCGTGCTCAACGATTTCGAGGCGCAGGCGCTGGCGGTGGTGGCGCTCGGCGAGGAGCATATGGAAAAGATCGGCGGCGGCACGCCGGAACCCCATGCGAGCCGTGTCGTGCTCGGCCCCGGCACGGGTCTTGGCGTCGCCGGGCTGATCTATGGGCTCAATCACTGGATCCCGGTGCCGGGCGAGGGCGGCCATATGGATATCGGCCCGCGCACGCCGCGCGACTTCGAGGTGTTCCCGCATATCGACAAGCTGGAAGGCCGCATCTCCGGCGAGCAGATCCTGTGCGGTCGCGGGCTGGTCAACGTCTACCGCGCCGTGGCCAGGACGGACGGCAAGCCGACGCCCTTGACGACGCCGGCCGAGATCACCGCGGCCGCGCTCGCCAAAACCGATCCGGTGGCCGAAGAGGCGCTGGAACTGTTCGTCACCTGCCTCGGCCGCACGGCCGGGGATCTGGCGCTGGTGTTCATGGGCCGCGGCGGCGTGTTCCTCACCGGCGGCATCGCGCAAAAGATCGTGCCGGCGTTGAAGGCAGGCAATTTCCGCGCCGCCTTCGAGGACAAGGCGCCGCACAGCGCGCTGATGCGCGAAATGCCGATCTATGTCATCACCCATCCGCTGGCGGCCCTGCTCGGCCTTGCCGCCTATGCCAGAACGCCTTCGCTGTTCGGCGTGCAGACGGCTGGGCGGCACTGGCGGGCCTGACCGCGCCCGGTTTCGGGATGTCGACCGGCCGCCGCGACGAAGTTTCGCCATAGGCAAGTCGTAGCCGGGGCGTTAAGAGGATGCCGGAAATGCGGCCCATCCGACACGCGGAAAACCACGAAGCGCCCCTGATTTGACTGTTCAAACTCCCCTCAAACTGAAAGTCCAGCCCGCCGAGGTGAGCGCGGTGCTGCGCCGCATCCTGGCTGAAAACGGCAAGGAATACCGCTGGACCTATGTCGTTGCCGTCGCCTGCCTGCTGATTGTTTCCGGCACCACCGCCTTCACGGCGTGGATCATGGCCCCGATGATCAACCAGATCTTCTACGAACGGCGCAGCGACATGATCTTCTGGATCTGCGCCGGTTTCATGGGCGCCTCCCTGCTGCGCGGCTTCGCCGGCTACGGCCAGGCCGTGGCGCTGGCCAGGATCGGCAACAATCTGGTCGCCCGCTACCAGAAGCGCAGCTTCGACCATCTGATGAAGCTCGGCGTCAACTTCTTCAACGAGACGCGTTCCGGCCGGCTGGCGGCGCAGGTCAACGAGAATGTCGGCGGCATTCGCGACCTGCTGTCGCTGACGCTGACCTCCATCAGCCGCGACGCGGTCTCGCTCGTCGCCCTTGTCGGCGTGATGATCTACCAGGATCCGGTGTTGTCGCTCAGCTCGTTGCTGATCGGGCCGCCGCTGATCTGGGCAGTCGTCTACATCACCCGCCGGCTGCGGCGGATCAACCGGGAATCCGTGCTGATCAACTCGCGGCTGAACGGGTCGGTGCAGGAGGCAACCCAAGGCATCGCCATCGTCAAGGCCTTCACCCTGGAGGACGAGCTGGCGCGCCGCATCGGCACCATGGCCGACGCCGCCGAGCAGCGTAACAACAAGATCGCCCGCGTCGCGGAGCGGCTGTCGCCGATTTCCGAGATTCTGGGCGGCCTCGCCATCACCGCCGTGCTGGCCTATTCCGGATATCGGGCGCTGGTGCTTGGACAACCGCCGGGCGCGGTGTTCTCCTTCATCACCGCGCTGATCATGGCCTACGACCCGGCAAGACGCCTGGCGCGCACGCAGGTCGGCATGGAACGCGCGCTGGTCAATGCGCGCATGATCTACGAGCTGCTCGATCTTGAGCCGAAGCAGAGCGATGCGCCCGACGCCGTCGAAGCAAAGGTCACCACCGGCGAGGTGCGCTTCAACAATGTGACATTCGGCTACAGCGCCGACATGCCGGTGTTGCGGGATCTGAGCTTTACCGCCGCGGCCGGCAAGGTCACAGCCATCGTCGGCGCCTCGGGCGCCGGCAAGTCGACGATCGTGGCGCTGCTGCAGCGCTTCTACGACGTCGACAGGGGCTCGATCGAGGTCGACGGCCAGGATATATCGAAGGTTACGAAGCATTCGCTGCGCCAATCGATCGCCTATGTGGCGCAGGCGCCTTATCTCTTCGAAGGCACGATCCGCGACAACATCCGCTACGGCCGGCTGTCGGCCACCGACGCCGAGATCGAGCAGGCGGCGAAACAGGCGGCCGCCGACGAGTTCATCCGCCAGCAGCCGCAAGGCTACGACACGCCGGTCGGCGAAGGCGGCTCGACGCTTTCCGGCGGCCAGCGGCAGCGCGTGTCGATCGCGCGCGCCATCGTGCGCCACGCGCCGATCCTTTTGCTCGACGAGGCCACCTCGGCGCTCGACAACGAGGCTGAGGCGCGCGTCCAGGAAGCGCTGACCCATGTGATGGACGGGCGCACGACGATCGTGATCGCGCATCGGCTTTCGACGGTGGTCAATGCCGACCACATCATCGTGCTGGAAGAGGGTCGGCTGGTCGAGGAAGGCACGCATGCCTCGCTGATGGCCGACCCGCACAGCATCTATGCCCGCTTCCACCGGATCCAGGGCAAGAAGGGGCTAGGGCTTGTCGACGACGTCAAGGCAAGCCAGACTTCGGCCCAAACTCCCGCACCGCGCAGCCGCGCCAAGAAAACCGTCAGGAGAAGCGCATGAGTGAAGCCGGCGATATGGGCCTGGTGGTGGTTGGCGCCGCCGGCCGCATGGGCCAGACGCTGATCCGCGCCATCCACTCCATGCCCGGCGCGCGCGTCGCCGCCGCGATCGAGCGGCCGGACTCGGCCCATCTCGGCAAGGATGCAGGTGAGCTTGCCGGCATCGGCATCATCAACGTGCCGATCGTCGACAACCCGCTGCCGGCCTTCGCCAAGGCCGATGGCGTGCTCGATTTCACCGCGCCCGCGGCAAGTGTCGAATTCGCCGGCTATGCCGCGCAAGCGCGTATCGTCCATGTCATCGGCACCACCGGCTGCTCGGCCGAGGACAATGCGAAGATCGCCGCCGCCGCGCGCCATGCGACGGTCGTAAAATCCGGCAATATGAGCCTCGGCGTCAACCTTTTGGCGGTGCTGGTCGAGCAGGCCGCGAAGGCGCTCGATCCGGAAGATTTCGACATCGAGATCCTGGAGATGCATCACCGGCACAAGGTCGACGCGCCGTCCGGCACTGCGCTGCTGCTCGGCGAGGCGGCGGCGAAGGGGCGCGGCATCGATCTTGCCGACAACAGCGTGCGGGTGCGCGACGGCCATACCGGCGTGCGCAAGACAGGCTCGATCGGCTTCGCGACGCTGCGCGGCGGCTCCGTCGTCGGCGACCACAGCGTGATCCTTGCCGGCACCGGCGAGCGCATCACGCTGTCCCATCACGCCGAGGACCGGGCCATCTTCGCCCGCGGCGCCGTCAAGGCCGCGCTTTGGGCACGCGGCAAAAAACCCGGGCTTTATTCCATGCGGGACGTGCTCGGCTTGAGCTGAGGCGTCTCTCTTCCGCAAAATCTCGAAGGAGCAAACATGTCGGGAACTCTCGTGCTCGTGCGCCACGGCCAGAGCGAATGGAACCTGAAGAACCTGTTCACCGGCTGGCGCGACGTCGACCTGACGGACCAAGGCACCGCCGAGGCGCTCGCGGCCGGCGAGAAGCTCAAGACGCGCGGCCTGAAATTCGACATCGCCTACACGTCTGCCTTGAAGCGGGCGCAGAAGACCTGCCAGCACATTCTCGACATCGTCGGCCAGAGCGAGCTCAAGACGATCCGCGACCAGGCGCTCAACGAGCGCGACTATGGCGACCTCTCCGGCCTCAACAAAGATGACGCGCGCAAGAAGTGGGGTGAGGAGCAGGTGCATATCTGGCGCCGCTCCTACGACATCGCGCCGCCCGGCGGCGAAAGCCTGAAGGACACCGGCGCGCGCGTGTGGCCCTATTACCTGCACGAGGTGCAGCCGCATGTGCTGCGCGGCGAGACGGTGCTGGTCGCCGCGCACGGCAATTCGCTGCGCGCTTTGATCATGGCGCTGGACGGCAAGAGCGGCGAGGAGATCGTCAAGCTCGAGCTCGGCACCGGCGTGCCGGTGATCTACAAGCTCAACGCCGATTCCACCGTGGCGAAGAAGGACGTGCTGGAGGGGTGAGCTTCCTTTCCAAGCGGCTGGCCTTTGGCGATGGCGTGCATGGCAGCTTGGCGCATGCATTGTCTTATGTAGCGCTGGTCGACCCCCACTCCGTCTCGGCTTCGCCGAGCCACCTCCGATCGACGGGGGAAAGGAAAGGCGCCAAGCTTTTTGCCGTCAACGCCCGTCCAGCAACGCTCCCTTCCTTTCCCTCCGGAGGGGGGAAAGGTGGCGCTGCGAAGCAGCGACGGATTGGGGGGCCCACGTGGCAATCAAGCGGAGGCCCGATCGGTCACGCTGGTCACAGATGATGCGTGCATGCCGTAGCCCGTTCACGAGGAGAAATGCCCGGCAGGGCAATGAGGGGCAGCGCGACGCCGGGAAGAAGGAGAGCCGGCGCCGACGAAAAAACCGCGTTGACACATATCGTTTGCCCGCTTACATGAGCGCCCACCAGCCCAGATGGCGGAATTGGTAGACGCGCACGGTTCAGGTCCGTGTTCCGCAAGGAGTGGAGGTTCGAGTCCTCTTCTGGGCACCATCCTTCGCTCTTGGAGCTTCGGATGGCAGGCCATCCCGGAGCTCCAAGAGCGAAGGGTCGCTATTCATCCCGACTGCCAACGGGATAGCGCTTCCGAGATTTACGACATTCGCGATTGGCCCGTGGCCTCTGAGCTGTAGGCTGTGGCCCAACCTCCCCTTTCGGCCAGTCCCCCGAACAAACCGCTTCAAACCAGCCGCTCCTGACGCTACGGTCCGCCCATGGCCCCTTCCGTCAGCCCGACCATCGCCGCCCGCCGCGACCAGATGTTTCCCGTCCTGACCGACGCGGACATCGAACGCATGCGCCGCTTCGGCGAGGCGCGCGCCTACGCCGCCGGCGATCACATCGTGACGGCCGGCACGGTTTCGCCAGGCGTGATCCTCATCCTGTCGGGCAAGGTCGACATCACCCAGGCCGGCGGGCTTGGCTCGCGCGAGCCGATCATCACCTACGGCGCCGGTAATTTCGTCGGTGAGCTGGCGCAGTTGTCGAACCGGCCGTCGCTGGTCAATGCCGAGGCGAACGGGCCGGTCGAGGCGATCGTCATTCCCTCGCAGCGGCTGCGCGACCTGATGGTACAGGAGGCCAATCTCGGCGAACGCGTCATGCGGGCGCTGATCCTGCGCCGGGTCGGCCTGCTCGAAAGCGGCGCCAGCGGCCCGGTCGTGATCGGGCCGCCCGGCAATGGCGACGTACTGCGGCTGCAGGGTTTTTTACGGCGCAGCGGACTTCCTCATCGCGCTCTCGATTCCGATACCGACCCCTGCGCGAAAACGTTGATCGAGCGTTTCCATGTCGACCCGCACCATCTGCCGATTGTGCTCTGCCCGAACGGCAAGCTGATGCACAATCCGGGCGAGAACGAGCTTGCCCGCTGCGTCGGCCTGCTGCGGCCGATCGATGCCAGCAAGGTCTATGACGTGGCGATCGTCGGCGCCGGGCCGGCCGGGCTGGCCGCGGCGGTCTATGCCGCTTCCGAAGGGCTTTCGACCATCGTGCTCGATTGCCGCGCCTTCGGCGGACAGGCGGGCGCCTCGGCGCGCATCGAAAATTATCTCGGCTTCCCGACCGGCATCACCGGCATGGCGCTGATGGCGCGCGCCTACAACCAGGCGCAGAAATTCGGCGTCGAGATGGTCATTCCCGACGAGGCGAAGCTGCTGGACGACGCCGGCGATGGCGCCCGCTACCAGCTTGCCATCGGCGACGGCGAGAGCGTGCGCTCACGCGCGGTGGTGATCGCCAGCGGCGCGCGCTACCGCCGCCTCGATATTGCGAACCTCGCGCAATTCGAGGGGACCTCGGTGCATTACTGGGCCTCGCCGATCGAGGCGCGGCTTTGCCAAGACCAGGAGGTGGCGCTGGTCGGCGCCGGCAATTCGGCTGGACAGGCGGCCGTCTATCTGGCGAGCCAGGTGCGCAAGGTGACGCTGCTGGCACGCCGCGACAGCCTCGACGCCACCATGTCGCGCTATCTGGTCGAGCGCATCGCGGCGCAGCCCAACATCGAAGTGCTGACGGAGACCGAGGTGGCGGCGCTGGAGGGCCATGACGGCAACCTCGAAGCGCTGCGCTGGCGCAACCGGACGACCGGCGAGGAGACGACGCGCGCCATCCGCCACCTCTTCCTGTTCATCGGCGCCGATCCGAACACCGACTGGCTGGCGAATTGCAACGTGGCGCTGGATGCCAAGGGCTTTGTGCGCACCGGGCCCGACACGACACCGGGGCACGGGCCGATGGAGACCAGCCGAAGCGGCGTGTTCGCCATCGGCGACGTGCGCTGCGGCTCGACCAAGCGTGTCGCGGCCGCCGTCGGCGAGGGCGCGCAGGTGGTCGCGGCATTGCATGCCTATCTGGCGCAAAAAGCTGAACCCGCGAGGAGACCGTGATGGACGAATGCAGGCACACCAAGGACATCAAAAAGGTCACGCCGAGCGCGCTGGGCTGCGAGGAATGCCTGAAGGGCGGCTCCTGGTGGGTGCATCTCAGGCTCTGCAGGACCTGCGGCCATGTCGGCTGCTGCGACGACTCGCCCAACCGCCACGCGACAAAGCATTTTCATGCCACGCAGCATCCGATCATCGAGGGCTACGACCCGCCCGAAGGCTGGGCCTGGTGCTTCGTCGACGAAGTGTTCATCGACCTCGAAGGCGATACGACGCCGCAGAACGGGCCGATTCCGAAGTTTGTCTGAGGTAATCCGACCGGTAGTTCCGGCTTAGCGCACCGAGCTCGTCACGGTCGGATCGACGGCATCGGGCACGGATTTGCGCTCATTGCCGGCGAAAATGCCAATGAGGAGGAGGCTGAGCACAACCGGCACAAACAGGATGGCGACGCGCGCCTGCACGTAAAAGATGGCACGCCATTCATTTCGCTTTTCAGGGCTGTCGTTCATCATGTTCGCTCTGTTGTGCCTCCCGGGGAGGGGCATAGAGACGAAGCGTTAAACATCTCCTTCCGATTCGGTTAACGCGGATACCCAACCCCCGCGTACACGATCGGGTAATGACACCGTCATTACAGTCTGCTATTCTCAGGCCATGAAACACGAATCTCCCGATGAGGCTTCCAAGAGAAGCACGCTGAATATCCGCATCAAGACCGAAGAGCGCGGCCTGATCGACGAGGCCGCGCGCGTACTTGGCAAGACGCGAACGGATTTCATACTCGATGCCGCCCGGCGCATGGCCGAGGATACGTTGCTTGACCAGACGCTCATCAAAGTCTCGCCGGAGGCTTATGCGGAATTTCTAGCCTTGCTTGATGCGCCAGCCAAACCCAACGAGCGGCTCACCAAGCTGATGAACGCACCTCTTCCCTGGAAGAGCAAGTGACGCTCCAGCCCCCGGTGCCGCTGGACCGCAGCCACGATCTATCCTCGTTCTCATCCGGCGTTCCGGTTCTCGACGATTGGCTGAAGCGTCGGGCGTTGGCCAATCAGGAGAGCGGCGCGACGAGGACTTTCGTCGTCGGCTTGAATAAAACGATCGTTGCCTATTACGCGCTCGCCTCCGGCAGTGTCATTGCGAGCCAGGCGCCGGGCCGTTTCCGCCGCAACATGCCAGATCCAATTCCGGTTGCCATTCTTGCTCGGCTCGCAATTGATGTCTCCTACCAGCGCAGTGGCCTCGGGCGTGCGCTGGTGCAAGATGCTTCTCGCCGGGTGATGAACGCGGCGCAGTCGCTTGGCATTCGCGGTATCTTGGTCCACGCGATCTCTGAAGAAGCGCAAACCTTCTATGCGAAGTTGGGATTCAGTCCCTCGCCTCTCAACCCGATGACACTGATGGTTTCGCTGGCCGATTTGCGTCAGGCGATTACCGAACCGAATATTTAACGATATCAACCCGCCAGCCGGTGAGCAGCGCCGCTCACACGGCTTTCAAGGCGAACAGCCTCCCACCCGCCGGCACGATGTCGTCGATGCCGGCAAGGCGCAGGCAGTGCCAGGCCATGGCGTGGTTGGAGGAGGTGACCGGAATGCCGATGCGCCGCTCCAGCTCGGCGACCGCTTCCGCCACACGCAGGCTGGTGCAGGAGATGAAGATCGCGTCGACGCCAGGCACTTCGGCCATGCGCTCGGCGGCCGCCTCGATCGAATCCAGCGAGATGCGGGCCGCCTCGCGGTCGTCGCGCCGGTCGAAAGTGGCGACGGCTGATATGTCGAGGCCGCGGCCGGTGAAGTAGCGGACAAGGCCCTGGTTGATCTCCGGCGCATAAGGCGTCAGCAGGCCGATGCCCTTGACGCCGAGCGCCTTGAAGGCGGCCAAGGCGCCGGTGACCGGGGTGGTGCAGGCGACGCCCGGCCGCGCCTTCCTGATCTCGGCAAAGACGGCTTCCTCGCCGAGCGTCATGGTGGCCGAGGTGCAGCCGAAGCCGACGACGTCGAGCGGGATGCTGGGCAGGATCAGGTCGACGGTGGGTGCGATGCGCGGGCCGATGGCGCGCAAAGTGTCGGGCGTGATGTCGTTGTCGTTGAACAGGCGCGCCTCGTAGAAGGCGACGCCCGGAATGCGGATCAGGGCGCGGAACTCGTGCTCCAGCGTCTGGTCGGTGGCGAGGATCGCGAGCCCAATCGCCGCGCGCGAGGCGAGGCCCCCATCAATCTCGGAAGGCAGCACGCCCAAGTCGACAGGCTTGGGGTCGACAGGCCCTGACGATTGAGGGCGGGTAGCGGCCGCGCTGACAGACATGGCATTCCCTTTCCTGGTCGATCCCTTCGGGAGCATGCTCTCAATTCAGAAGTCCATCCATCGAAATCGCCGGCTTGCGGCCGGCAATCAGGTCGGCGGTGATGCGGGCCGAGCCATGCGACATGGTCCAGCCGATATGGCCGTGCCCGGTGTTGAGGTAGAGGTTGCTGAGGCGGCGCTGTCCGAATTCGGGCAGATTGTTGGGCGTCATGGGCCGCAAGCCCGCCCACATCTCGGCACGGTCGTAATCGGCGCCTTCGGGATAGAGCTCCTCGGCCACGCCCTTCATGAAGGCGAAATCGGCCGGCTTGTGGCTGGTGTCGTAGCCGGCGAATTCGGCGGTAGCGGTGACGCGCAGCCGGTCGCCGAAGCGCGAGACGGCGACCAGATTGTGCTCGTCGATCGCGGCGATGGTCGGCGGCCGCGGCTGGTTGCCGATCGGAATGGTCAGCGAATAGCCCTTGATCGGATAGATCGGCAGGCTGATGCCGACCGTCTTCGCGATCAGCGGGCTGTAGGAGCCGAGCGCCAGCACATAGGCATCGCCCTTGACGCTTCCCTTGTCGGTCAGCACCCGGGCGACGCCGTCGCCGGATGTCTCGATGCCGGTGATGGTTGTGCCGGTGCGGATCTCGCCGCCGCGCTCGACCACTTTTGCGGCCAGCGCGCGGGTGAACTTCGCCGGATCTCCGGTCTCGTCGGTCGGGCAATGGATGCCGCCGGCGATCTTTTCCTTGGCCGAAGCCAGCGACGGGTCGAGCGCGACGATGCCGTCGCGGTCGAGCACCTTGATCAGCTGGCCGTCGGATTCGAGCAGCTTCATGTGCTCGACGCCTTTGTCGAGCGCCTGCTGGCTGCGGTAGAAATAGAGGATGCCGCGATCGTTGCAGTCGTATTCGATCCGCTCGTCGGCGACGACCTCGTGCAGGACGGATTGCGAATAGACGGCCAGCCGATGCTTGAGCAGCGTGTTGCGCCTGGCCTTCCCGGCCGTGCATTCCATCAGGAACAGCCAGGACCAGCTGTAGAGCCGGGGATCGGCCGAAAGCCTGAAGCGCAGCGCCTGGTCCTTCATCACCAGCGATTTCAAGAGGATCATCGGCGCCCTGGGCGACGACCAGACGAAGGAATGCCCCGGCGCGATCATGCCGGCATTGCCCCAGCTGGTCTCGGCGGCAACCTGCGGCTGGCGCTCGACGATGACGACCTCGTGCCCGTCCTTCTGCAGCTGGTAAGCGGTGGTGACGCCGACCACGCCGCCGCCCAACACGATCACGCGCATGGCGCCTCCAAAATCACGAGTGGGTACACTTTAGGGATGTCATCCAAAATCCAGGTAGTGGGCCAGTTTGAAATTCATGCGACAGGCAACGAGACTGAGCGCTCTGGGCCATCCCCTTGATCATAAAGGTAGAGAGTGACGGCACACTCAAATCGTTGACCCCAAACAATCGCGTCCGAGAGGGCACAGCCCAACAATTCGTCGTAAACGAGATCATCGGCTTGATAATCCATTTCGTCACTGTCGGGGACGTTGTGATCATTGGAAGTAGCCTCCGCAACAGCATTCACTTTGCGCCAACGGTACGGTCTAGTACGCCGGTCGATGATGTTCGTTATCACTTGGCATTACTCCGGGTTCTGTAAGGACCGCGACCGGGTCGGCTTCCCTGCTTCCTTTGCCAAAATCCACAAGGGATGGCCCGAAAGGGCAGCATCTGCTATAATTTATGGGTTACCGGTTTCAGTTTAACGGGCTGCCGGTTTTCTGTCATGCGGGCGAAGTCGATCCTGATCGGAGCGGGGCTTGCGGCAGCTGCAGCACTATCCGGCTGCACTACCGGAAGTGCCTTCCAGGCCTCACCTTTCGATTACAGCGGCATCACCGATGCCAGTTACCGTATCCCTCCGGTTCCGACCTACAAGGTCGACCGCAAATATCTTCGCCAGATCGTGCCCTATTCGACCGCCGAGCAGCCCGGCACCATCTTCGTCGATACCGGAGCGAAGTTTCTCTACTATGTTCTGGGGGACGGCAAAGCCGTTCGATACGGCATCGGCGTCGGCAAGGCCGGTTTTGAGTGGCACGGAACCGCACATGTCGCAATGAAACGCGAGTGGCCGGACTGGCATGCGCCGCCACAGATGATCGTGCGCGAGAGGAGGGAGAACGGCCGCATCATACCGGCTCATTTGGAGGGCGGACTCAAGAACCCTCTCGGCGCGCGAGCACTTTATCTCTTCAACAAAGGCGGCGACACCGGCTATCGCCTGCACGGCACACCTGAATGGTGGACGATCGGGAGGGCCGTTTCAGCAGGCTGCATCCGTCTCATGAACCAGGACATCATCGATCTCTACAACCGTGCCGAAATCGGCGCCAAGGTGATCGTCACCTAGTGTAGTGATCGACAAGTCAGCCACACTCTCGTGACCTCGAGAGAGGGGAGGCGAAGGTGGGGACTGTGCGTCTCATTTGTGCGCTTCTCAACCCCCCAGCGCCTGCTCCAGATCCGCGATCAGATCATCACCGTCCTCGATGCCGGCCGAGAGCCGTACCAGCGAATCGGAAATGCCGATGGCGCCGCGCTTTTCGGCGGGGATCGAGCCGTGCGTCATCAGCGCCGGATGCTCGATCAGGCTTTCGACGCCGCCTAGGCTTTCGGCCAGCGTGAAAAGCTGCGTGCGTTCGAGGAAGCGTTTCGTGCCGGCCAGGTCGCGGTCGAGGTCGACCGAGATCATGCCGCCGAAGGCATGCATCTGCTGGACGGCGATGGAATGCTGCGGATGGCTGGCAAGACCGGGATAGATGACCCGGCGGACATCTTTTCGCGTCTCTAACCATTGCGCTATTTTCAAGCCGTTGGCCGAGTGACGCTCCATCCTGAGCGCCAGGGTCTTGATGCCGCGCAGCGCGAGAAAGCTGTCGAACGGGCCGGAGATGGCGCCGATGGCGTTCTGCAGGAATTTCAGCCGGTCCGCGAGATCCTTGTTGTCGCCGACGACGGCCACGCCGCCGACCATGTCGGAATGGCCGTTGAGATATTTCGTCGTCGAATGCACGACGATGTCGATGCCGAGCTCCAGCGGGCGCTGGATATAGGGGCTGCAAAAGGTGTTGTCGGCGACGGTGAGCAGCCCCTTGCGCCTGGCAAGCGCGGCGACCGCTTCGAGATCGACGATGCGCAGCAGCGGGTTGGTCGGCGTCTCGACCCAGAGCAGCTTCGTTTCCGGGCGGATCGCGGCTTCGACCGCGGCAAGGTCGGTGAAATCGGCAAAGCTCACCTGCAGCCCGGCGGAGCGCTTGCGCACCCGCTCCATCAGGCGGAACGAGCCGCCATAGATGTCGTCGGTGGCGACGATGTGGGCGCCGGAATCGAGGAGCTCGAGCACCGTGCCGATCGCCGCCAGGCCGGAAGCGAAGGCGAAAGCCTTGCTGCCGCTTTCGAGATCGGCGACCGCGCGCTCGAAGGCAAAACGCGTTGGGTTCTGGCTGCGGGCATATTCAAAACCCTTGTGCACGCCAGGCGACTGCTGGCCATAGGTGGAGGTGGCATAGATCGGCACCATCACCGCGCCGGTCAGCGGATCGTGGCTCTGGCCGCCATGGATGGTGCGGGTAGAAAAGGCCAGGCGGTTCTTGCCGTTCGAAGTCATTTTGCGCGGCGCCTCAGATGGTTGATCAGGTCGATACGGGTTATCAGGCCGATGAACTCGTCGCCGTCGAAGACGATGGCGACCTCGTTGCGGTCGAAGACAGGCAGCAGCGCGTCGAGCGTCTGATTGGCCTGCAGCGTGTGCAGGTTCGATGTCATGGCCGTGCGCACCGGCGCGTTGAAACGGTCCCAGCGGCCGTCATAGGGGCCGTCGACCTTGGCCAGGATGTCGCTTTCGTCGATGATGCCGACCAGCCTGCCCTCGTCCAGCACCGGCAGTTGCGACACGTCGGAACGGCGCATGCGGCCATAGGCGTTGAGCAGGCTTTCCTCCGGGCCGACGGTCACGATGTCGCCGGTGCGCGGCGAGCGCATGACGAGGTCGCGCAGATCGCCATGCTGTTCCTGGTCGGCAAGGCCCTGCTCGGCCAGCCAGATATCGTCGAAGACTTTCGAAAGATATTTGTTGCCGCTGTCACAGACGAAGGTGACGACGCGCTTCGGCACCGTCTGCTCGCGGCAATAGCGAAGTGCCGCCGACAGCAGCGTGCCCGAGGACGAGCCGGCCAGGATGCCTTCCCTGGACAACAGATCGCGCACCGCCAGCATGCTCTGCTTGTCGGGAATCGAATAGGCCTTTTTCACCAGCGAGAGATCGGCATTGGGCGGCACGAAATCCTCGCCGATGCCTTCGACGGTCCAGCTGCCGGCCTCCACCATCTTGCCGGTCTTGATCAGCGGCGCCAGCACCGAGCCGACCGGATCGGCCAGCACCATCTCGGTCTTGGGCGAATGTTTCGCGAAAAAGCGGCCGAGGCCAGTGAGCGTGCCGCCGGAGCCGACACCGACCACCGCAGCGTCGACATCGCCTTCGAGCTGCGAAAAGATCTCCGGGCCGGTCGTCGTCTCATGCGCCAGCGGGTTGGCCGGGTTGGCGAACTGGTTGGCATAGAAGGCGCCGGGCAGCTCGGCGGCGATCTTCTCGGCCATGTCCTGATAATATTCGGGATGGCCCTTGCCGACATCGGAGCGGGTCATGCGCACCTCGGCGCCGAGCGCGCGCAGATGCTGGATTTTCTCGCGCGACATCTTGTCGGGCATGACCAGGATGATGCGGTAGCCTTTCGGGATGCCGACCTGGGCAAGGCCGAGGCCCGTGTTGCCGGCGGTGGCCTCGACGATGGCGCCGCCGCGCTTCAACTTGCCCGCCTTCTCGGCGGCGGCAATCATCGACAGCGCGATGCGGTCCTTGATCGAGCCGCCCGGATTCTGGCTTTCGAGCTTGATGAACAGGCGGCATTTGCCGGTGTCGAATTTGGTCAGCTCGACGATCGGCGTCTGGCCGATCAGGTCGAGCACCGAAGCGTAAGGCGGGCGAAGTCTCGACAGGCTGATGTGCGCGCCCTTCGGCGCCGCTTTTGTCTGCTCGCTCATCTTGAGTGCTCCATCGAAGCAGTTCGAGGCGGATGTCGGCAATCTCGCGCAGGAGGCCGCGGGTATCCATTCCGGTTTCGCGGATCGCGCGCCCCGTCTTTTCCAGCCCTTTTCATCAGGAAAGAAGATAGATCGTGCCAATCCGGCGGCGAGTGGAGGAATGGAATTTCAGGGACGCGTCGTCTGTCTCCTCAAGCGGGAGACTACGCAACCGCCGCCTGGCCCTCGATCTCGATCAGGAAGTCCGGATTGCCGAAGCCCACAACACGCAGCACCTTGATGATGGGCGGCGGAGCACGGTTGGCCCAGAACGCCATCCAGGCGCCAAAGCCTGGAGCGATATCCTGGTCGCCAACGATATAGACCGACAGGCTGACGAGATTCTCCAGCGTCGCTCCGCCAGCTTCCAGCACTTTGGCCAGATTGGCCAGCGCCTGCGTCGTCTGCGCCGCGAGATCGCCCTTGCCGACGATGTTGCCTTCGGCATCGACGCCGTTCTGCCCTCCGACCAGCACGATGCGCGCGGAAGCAGGCACCGACACGCCTTGCGAATAGGCGGGGTTGCTGTGCATGCCTCGCGGGTTCAACCTTTCGATGGTCACTCTCGTTCCTCCATGCCGGCAAGGACCGGCCGCCTTCGCCTCAAATCAAGCGGCACAGAGGACCAGCTCGAGGGCCTGTTCAACGCACCATATCGTTCGTTGCCGATGCCGATTCCATCATGCTAGCCGAACAAAGCGTGGGGGCGGATAGCGCGTGCCAAGGAGCGGCCGATGAAGATTCTTGCTTATGACAATTTCAAGGCCGGCGTCACGCTCGACGATCTCAGGCCCTATCTGCGCGACGAGGTCTCGAATGTGTGGCGGCTGTGGAAGCAAGGCATCGTGCGCGAGAACTATGCGCGCGCCGATGTCGGCGGCGTCATCATCGTCTTCGAGCTCGATAGCGTCGAGCAGGCCATGCGCTATACCGATGATTTCCCGCTCTCCAAGGCCGGACTGCTGGAATGGCATTTCATCGCTTTCGACGCGCCGCTGCCGCTGGAATTCCTGTTCGATCCGACAGTCGACATCGCCAAACCCTGGGATCGGACGGCGGCATGATCCGCTCTGGCGAAGGCATCGAGATTCCGCAGCGCCTGGCCGAATGGTGCGATCCGCGCCGCATGGCGCTGATCGTCTACGACATGCAGGTCGGCATCTGCCGCCAGATCGAAGGCGCTGCGGCGATCGTCGAACGCGCCGGCACGGCATTGGAAGCGGCGCGCTCGGCCGGCATGCGGGTGGCATTCACGCGCCATTTGTCTCTGCCGAAAAAATGGATGGGCGCCACGCAGCTGCGCACCGCCATGGCCTGGCAGCGGCGCGACAGCCCCGACGCGGTCCAGCCATGGTTCCCGCGCAACGCCGAAGCGACGCGGATCGTGCCGGAACTCGCCCCGCGCGCGGACGAGGCGGTGTTCGACAAGCTGACCATGTCGGCCTTCGATTCCACCTCGCTCGGCTTTGCGCTGCGTGACTGCGGCATCCGTGCGGTGGCGCTCGCCGGCATCGCCATGGAAATCGGCATCGAGCCGACCGCGCGCCAGGCGACCGACAACGGTTTCGTCGCCGTGGTGATCGAGGACGCCTGCGGCTTCGGCAATAGCGAAGCGCGCGACCGCTCGATGGCGACGCTGCGCTTTCTTGGCGAAGCCGTCGTCACCGATGTCGCGGGCTTTTGCGGCGCGCTTGCCGATGCCGCTTGATCTCAGGCCAGAGGCTTTGTTTTACGTACGGATGGGAGGCTACGACGAAACCGCCGAGCCCAACCGCTACGCACTTTTCCTGGAATTGCTTTAGGCCGCGGCTTCGATGTCGGTGCGGAAACGCACGCCCTCGGCGCGGCCATGCAGGATCCCCCAATCATAGAGCGCCTGCAGCGCCGCGAGCGCGACGAAGCCGATCTCGACAAGATCGGCCAGGCGCTGCGTCAGCATCTTGTCGGAAAGCGAAGGAATCAGCCTGCGCAGTTCGGAATAGCGCAGCGGTCCTTGCTTGATCCGCGCGATGATCACCGTCTTCCATTTGCCGCCGAGCGCGTCGAGCGCGAACTCGACCGGGCAGCCATAGAGTCTACCGCGTTGTGCCATGCGCCGATCCTAGGCAAGGGCCGGGCGCGGCGAAAGCGGAATTTACCCCGCCATGTGGCCAGATTGCCGTGCCCGGCTTTGTCGGCGACGACTTCATGAAACGGAGAGCAAAATGAGTGTGCGGGATGCCAATGCGGTCAATGCGCGAAAGCCCAAGCGGGTGGCGATCGTGATCGCCAATCCGGCCGTCTCGACCATAACGGGGTGGCCGGTCGGCTTCTGGTGGAGCGAACTCACCCATCCCTGGCTCGCTTTCACCGAGCGCGGCTACGAGGTCGAGATCTTTTCGCCCGACGGCGGCAAATGTGAAGCCGATGCGCTGAGCGATCCGCGCGATCCGTCGGGCTATTCGGAGACCGATCTCATCTCGCTCGGTTTTATTTCGAACCCAAAGCTCCAGGCGCTGGTCGACAACACACGGCCGGTGGCCGAGATCGATGTCGCTCGCTTCGACGCCATCGTCGTCGCCGGCGGCCAGTCGCCGATGTTCACCTATGAAAGCGCGACCGGTCTCCAGCAGACCTTCATCGCTTTCCACGAAGCCGGCAAGGTGGCCGCCGCGCTCTGCCACGGCACTGCCATCCTGCGCTATGCCAGGCGCGCCGACGGATCGCTGCTTGCTGCGGGCAAGACGGTGACCGGCTTTGCCAATGCCGAGGAGGACTTTGCCGACAACGCCACCTGGGCGATGGGGGCGCTCGAACGCGGCAAGCATCTGATGCCGTGGCGGATCGAGGACGAGCTCAAGGCGATCGGCGCCAATTATATCCAGGCCGGGTTGTGGCGCGGCTTTGCCGTGCGCGACGGCAACCTCGTCACCGGGCAGCAGAATTTTTCCGGCGCCGAAACCGCGCGCGTCGTCTGTGAGGCGCTGGGCGGCTAGAGCCTTATCCGAGCAGCTGCTTGCCCAGCTTCGCGCATTGCACGCGAATGTCGGGAATGGCGTCGATCTCGAAGAAGGTGCCGCGCGTCAGCGGGCCGACGGCGAGCAGCTTCGACGACACCGTGCCGTCGGCCGCGACCAGCTCGCATTTCGCCGTGACGTCGAGGCCGAGGCGCAGCGGGTCGGGCCGCGCCAGGCCGCGCTCGATCAGCGAGCGCACGACACCGTTCGACGTCCTCGAACTATCGCGGGCGATGCCCATGCAGTCATAGAGGCGGGCGACCTCCAAGGTCTCGACATCCTGCGTGCCGCGCGGCTGGATTTTCACGACGAAGCCATCGTTCGGTTCTATCTCCACCACCCTGCCGGCGACGAGGCGGATGCGGCCTGAGCTGACCGCTTCGGTGACGCGCGCGTAGACTTCCGGCGCCATGCGGTGGCGGTGGATGTCCCACCAGGCCTTGGTGTGCTCGACGAAGCGGCGTTTGGCCGAGGACGGCCAGTTCTGCCAGATCGTCTGGTTGAAGGGTCTGAGACCGTCGACGACGTCGCGCCAGTCACCGCCGGCTTTCTGGGTCTCGCGGATCAGGTTGCGGAACCAGCCGACGAAATAGGAAAGCTGGGTGCCGAGCGGGATATCGGCGATATCGAGCTTGGTGGGGTTGCCCTTGCGATGCGGCGACGGCAGCAGGCCGCGCCGCGACACGGCGACGATGGCGCCGCGATGGCCGCGTTGTTCGAGCGACAGGAAGGCGTCGACCATGCTCAAGCCCGTGCCGAGCAGCAGGACGGCGGCTTGCGGATCGAGCGCGGTATCGGCCTCCGTCCCCATGCGGATGGCATGCCCCTGGAAGGCGCCGGGCTGCTCGTCATGGCCGGTGGCCAAAACGGCAAGATGCGCCACGACGCTGGTGCCGTTGGCGAGCGCGACCTCGACGCCCGACGGCGTCGGCGAGATCGACAGACTCTCCTCGCGGATCAGCCTGAGACGGCCGGTCTCGCGCTCGCGCTCCTCGAGGCCCTCGAGCACGTCCTGCAGATAGCGGGCGTAAAGGCTGCGCGGCGCATAGAACGGCCCCTGATCCGGCTTGGCGAGGCCGCGCTCCAGCACCCAGCGCGCGAAATGGGTCGGGTCGTCGGCGTAAGCGCTCATGCCGGAGGCGTTGACGTTGAGCACATGCGCCGAAAGCAGCGTCGAATAGGCCATGCCCTGGCCGAAATGCGGCCGCTTCTCGATCAGCGTGACGCGCAGGTCCGGATTCGGCGACTTCAACAGATGCGCGGCCAGCACGACGCCGCTGGCGCCGCCGCCGACAATGATGATGGAATTGGCGCGTCCAACCATGACTGCTAGCCGAAACGTGACGGAGCGATCAGTGCGCGGCGAACGCCGCGGGCGGCCTCGGCCGCAGGCCACGAACGATCGCCGGAACAGTCTTCAGAGGGTCGCGCATCGTTCTCTCACTCCCAATGTTGATAAGATTACTATACTAAGCAGCCCAGGCACGAAACCCTGCTTCCAATTCGCCTGCCCTTCGCGGCATGGATTTGCCGAAATGAGATGACAGGCGGATTTTTCGTTCGCTGGGGTGTTCGCGGGAGGGCGGCGACCATCTTCCTTCGTCATTCTAGGGCGGAGCGACGCAAAGCGGAGCGAAGACCCTAGAATCCATGCCGTTACATCATGATAGGCACCCCGGTGCAGACGAAGGCCTCGCGACACCGGATGGTCTGCACCGCCGCATCGCTTCTATGTCACGGAATGATTCTAGGGTCTGCGCGCGTCGCTTCGCTCCTTGCTCCGCCCTAGAATGACGAAGAGATGCCCAGCCAACGCGCAAGGGTGCTGCTTGCCGCCGAACGCGACCGCTGCCGCCGCGCGACGAGAGCTTCTACTGACTCGGGCAGTACCGGTTGCAGTGAGCGGTTGCAGCCTTTTCGCCAGCCGTCTCTGCCCTGTCCGGCAAGGTCATATGCGCGAGCGGTTCGCCCAGCGCAGCCCGACCAATCCGACCAGCATGGTGACGAGGCCGATATAGAGCCATTGCGTCTGCCCGGTCATGAAGCTGCCCTTGACGAGACCGAGGCCTTGCAGCGACCACAGCGCACCAATGGCCAGCACAATCAGCGCCAGCACAAACCTGATCAATCGCATCGGCTGGACCCTCTCCAAAAGTCGATCCTGAACAGCAACGGGGACGCAACAAAGACGCTGAGGAATCGAAACAGTTCGGTTCCTCCGTAGTGCAAATCCTGCAGACCGATCTTGCCCGGAACGTTCCGGATGCCGGTCCGATATTCATCAAGAATACGCCTCACCGGCTTCAGAAATATCATGACAAACTGTTTCGCGGCGACTCCAAACGTGTGCCGCCGCCATGGAACCGCCAGAACGCCGCCGCATTTCCCGCCTCATTCGGCACCTAGGCGGGGCTATTCGATCAACGGAGCCTCCCCCACAACATGAAGAAAACCAACCGGACCGCGCTTGTCGCGGTAACGATCGCGGCTGGCCTGATGGCTGGCGCCTCGACCGCCTCCTCCGCCGCCGCGCAGTGCGGCCGCGCTTCCTGGTATGCGCTGCATTCCAGAACCGCCTCAGGGGAACGCATGAACCCCTCGGCACTGACTGCCGCCCATCGCTCTTTGCCCTTCGGCACCAAGCTCAGGGTCACCAACAAGAACAACGGCCGCAGCGTCGTCGTGCGCATCAACGATCGCGGTCCGTTCGTGAGGGGACGCATGCTCGATCTGTCCCGCGGCGCCGCCAGCGAGCTCGGTTTCATCGGTTCGGGCCACACCGCCGTCTGCATGGCACGCGTCTGATCCGGCTCTGAATCGAAGATGGAGCATGGCGTCGTCCGAAAGCCGCTCCCCATTTTTCGGCCCCACGCTCTGCTGTCGCACCGCGATCCAAGGCGAGCCTGCGGATCGCGGACCGTGGCCCGTGTCCGGCATGAGGGGCCGGACACATAGCCTTCACACTTCGGCACCGCACACTGAGCCGGCTCGCCCGCTCGAGCCCGGTTTTCAACAGGTTGAACGAAAGAAGCATTAGTCAGACAAAATGACGTATTGCGTCGCAACAATATCTTGCTAACCTCGCCGGCAGACATTCAAGGCTCGGCGCTGTTCGTCGTCCTTTTGGTCGTCGGACGGCAGCGGGGTTCGCAATGTACTACCAGCTCTACGAACTGAACCATGCGGCGCTGCAGCCCGCGCGCCTCTACGCCGACGCGGTGCGGCTCTTCTACTCCAACCCGCTCAATCCGATTTCCCACACACCCTTCGGCCGCTCGGTGGCTGCGACCGCCGAGCTCTTCGAGCGCACCACCCGCCGCTACGGCAAGCCGCAATTCGGCCTGGACAAGACCATAGTCGACTGGAAAAACGTCGCCGTCACGGAAAAGACGGTCTGGTCGAAGCCCTTCTGCAACCTCATCCGTTTCGAGCGCGCGCTGCCCGCCGGCCGCAAGCCCGACCCGAAGCTTTTGATCGTGGCGCCGATGTCGGGCCATTACGCGACGCTGCTGCGCGGCACGGTCGAGGCGATGCTGCCGCATGCCGACGTCCATATCACCGACTGGGTCGATGCCCGCATGGTGCCGGTCTCGCAAGGCAGCTTCGATCTCGACGACTATATCGACTATGTCATCGACATGTTCCACACGCTCGGCCCCGACACGCATGTGATGGCCGTGTGCCAGCCTTCCGTTCCGGTGCTGGCGGCGGTGGCGGTGATGGAGAAGCGCGGCGACCCGTTCGTGCCCTCGACCATGACGCTGATGGGCGGTCCGGTCGACACCCGCCGCAATCCGACCGCGGTCAATCTCCTGGCCGAGGAAAAGGGCAGCGACTGGTTCCGCGACAATGTCATCATGCAGGCGCCGTGGCCGGTGCCGGGTTTCGGCCGCGAGGTCTATCCGGGTTTCCTGCAGCTTTCCGGCTTCATGAGCATGAACCTCGATCGCCATATCATCGCCCACAAGGATTTCTTCATGCACCTTGTGAAGCATGACGGCGACAGCGCCGAGAAGCACCGCGACTTCTATGACGAATATCTGGCGGTGATGGACCTGACGGCGGAATTCTACCTGCAGACGGTCGACACCGTGTTCGTGCGCCACGCTTTGCCGAAGGGCGAGATGACGCATCGCGGCGAGCCGGTCGATTCGCGGGCGATCCGCAACGTCGCGCTGCTGACCATCGAGGGCGAGAACGACGACATTTCCGGGCTCGGCCAGACCCAGGCCGCGCATGACCTTTGCGTGAACGTCCCGGCCGACAAAAAAGCGCATTACATGCAGCCGGCTGTCGGCCATTACGGCGTCTTCAACGGCTCGCGCTTCCGCTCGGAGATAGTGCCGCGCATCGTCGACTTCATTTCCAGCTATGGCCGCCAGAACCGGGTGGCGACAAAGCCGAAGCTGGTCCGTTCCGCAAAAGGCTGAACGGCGCAACTCCTTCGTTCCGCCGCCGCCCGGCGGCTGGCGGTGTTGCGCCCATGCCTCTGTTGCGAAAGTGCCGCTACGGGATCGTCCAGGTAACCATGCCGTCAAACTGGCCGTCGTCTCTAATTGACACGGACTGTAAATCGCCCTTAACGTTTCGTTAATAAAAAACAGGGCGGGGGCAATGACTTCCTCAGCGATGACGCGGATACTGCGTTTGTGTGCAGCCGCAGGACTGGCGATCTCTGCGCATTGGGCGGTGCCGGCCTGGGCGGCGGGCGCGATGTCCACAGGCGGCCTAACGTCGCAGCCGATCGGCCATTATGATTTCTGCAAGTCGCATCCGAGCGAATGCAACATCCGCCCCGTCGATCTCGATCCGGCCAGGATGACGGATAGCCTGTGGCGCCGGCTGATCAGCGTGACCGCCAAGGTCAACGCCGCCGTCAAGCCGATGAGCGACCTCGATCACTATGGCAAGGACGAAGTCTGGGCCTATCCGGACGACGGCTATGGCGATTGCGAGGACTATGTGCTGGAAAAGCGGCGCCAGCTCTATCGCATGGGCATGTCGCTGGCCGACCTTTTGATCACCGTCGTGCGCAAGCCCGATGGCGAGGGCCATTCGGTACTGACGGTGCGCACCGACAAGGGCGACTACGTTCTCGACAATCTGACCGACAAGGTCAAAGCCTGGGACGCGACCGGCTATCGTTTCCTCAAGCGCCAGGCGATCGACAACACCGGACGCTGGGTTTCGATCCGCGACGGTCAGGCGGTGCTTGTCGGCTCGGTGCAGTAGGCAGAGCCGGTCGCGCCAACTTCAGTTTCGTCTTTCCAGCGCGCAGCAAGGAGCGCAGTGACGCGGCGTAGGCCCTAGATGACGAAGAGAGGGCTTCGCTCCCTCGAAAACATTTTTCCGCATCTCTCCATGAACCTTTTGCGTCCGGCCGGCGACACAAAGCCGTGGAACACAAACCCAACCATGGAGAATTTCAATGACTGCTTTCCTGCGAAACACCTTGCTTGCCGCCATAGCGGTGTCGGCCCTGACCGGATCGGCCCTGGCGGACGAGACCACCAAAAGCTGTGCCAAGACCAATCTCAACGATCTGTGGAGCGGCCGCTGCTGCAGCGTCAGCTCCGCGAACTGCCTTGGCGGCGGAAATGGCCGCGATCATCAGGGCCATCAAGGCAACGGCGGCCGGGGCAGCACCAATGGCGGCAGCGCCGGCAAACCCTGATCTCAAGACTTCAGACAAAGTCGAACCAAGCGCCAGCGGATAATGGCGATCCGCTGGTGCCAGATGCCTGAATTATAGACGCCGACCAAGAGCGGCACGGATCGATGCGCTGAGGCGGCGCAGCTCCGCCTCATCGAGCCTCTCGATGCTCTCGGCCAGCAGATTGGCCAGCTCGGTCGCCGCCGGCGACAGGCCGGACGTGTCGATCCTGACCCTGGGGTGCGAGCTTTCCGCGAGGCGGGCGAGATCCTCGGCGTCGTCCCAGATGATGTTGAAATAGCCGATGATCTTCTGGATCAGCGTCCAGGTCGGCGCGCCGCGGCGGCCGTGCTCGAGCGCCGACAGATAGGCGGCGCTGACGCCGATGGCTTCGGCCATCGCCTTCTGGCTGACGCCGCGCTCGGCGCGCAGCGCCCTGAGCTTCTCGCCGAACGGGGTCATACCGGCTGGCTCATTGCCGAATCCTCATGGGCGCGTCCGCCGCAGCCGAACATAGAGCGCGCCCGAGCCGCCATGGTTGCGGGCGGCATGGTCGTGGCTGGAGACGAGGTGGCGGAAGGCAGGCGTCGACAGCCAGGCCGGCACGGCGCGGCGCAGGATGCCATCGCCGCCCGACGATGACCCTTTGCCGGTGATGATCAGCACGTAGCGGATGCCGCCGGCATGTGCGCGGTTGAGGAAGCTGAGCAGCAGCGAATAGGCCTCGTCCTGCGTCATGCCGTGCAGGTCGACGCGGCCTTCGATCGGCAGCCTGCCTTTTTTCAGCTTGTGCAGCGTCTGGTCGTCGAGCGAGTGCGCCACATGCGGCGGCTTCGGCTTGCCGGCCACGGCCGCAACGCCGTTGGCGGCAGGTCGCGGCGGCTCGGGCTTGGGCTCGACGATGTCGGGGATCTCGACGGCGGCCTTACCCTTCAGCGGTCGGGCCGAGCGCGCCACCAGGTTCCAGAGGATGCGGTCGTCGTCGCTGAGATGGTCGTCGCGGCGGCTCACCTTGTCGCTCCATCCAGAAGCGCACGCGGCACCAGCGCAAAGAAATCGGCCGCGTTGCGGACCACGCCGGCGATCTCGCCGGCGGCATCGCCGGAGCCGGCGAAGAGGTCGCCGCGCGCCGGTCCGGTGATGGCGGAGCCGGTGTCCTGCGCGATCATCAGCCGCCGGAACGGTTTTTGATCGAAGGCGGTGAGGGTCGGCGCATCGATGTAGAAGGGCGTGCCGAATGTGTGCAGCAGCCGGTCGACCGCGACGGAGCGGCCGGGCGTCAGCGGCACCTTGGCGGCGGCGATCGGACCAAGCGCGGCATCGTCGACCGCGGCCTCGCGGAAGAAGATATAAGAGCGGTTTTGCCACAGGATCTCGTCGACCCTGTCGGGATGCGCCTTGAACCAGGCGCGGATCGACTGCATCGTCACCTTTTCCAGCGGGATTTCACCGAGATCGCTCAAGATCTTGCCCGGGCCGGTGAAGCGCTGGCCGGACTTCGCGGCATAGGTAACGCGGGCGAGCCTGCCGTCGGTCATCTTCAGTCGTGCCGCGCCCTGCACATGGATGAAGAAGGCATCGACCTTCTCGGCGAGCCAGGCAATTTCGAGAGTCCGGCCGGCGAGCGCGCCGCGCTCGATTTCGCCACGGTCGAAATATTCGACCGGAACACCATCCGTCCGGCGGGCAAAGGCCAGATAGGCATCCATGCCGGCCGGCCGGTTGCCGTCGTCGATGTCGATCAGGTCGGCGGGGCGGGACAGCAGCGGCACGGTAAACCGCGCGGTCCTGACCGGCGAGGCCTCGACCTCAGGCTCGTAGAAGCCGGTGACGAGACCCGAGCCGTTTTCAGCCTTGACCAGCATCGGCGCGAAATGCCGTTCGAAGAAGGATCGCGCCTCTGACCTGCCCGGCGCCGAAACGGCACGCGCCTCGGCATAGGCATCGGCAAAGGCATTGAAGTCGACGCCCAACGATCCGGTGCGGTAAGGTTTTATCGGCGCGTGGAAGGCCGACCGGCGAAACGCAGCGAAGGCTGCGGCATGATCATCCCCGCTCCACCCGGACAGGTCATCAAAAGATTTTTCGCTGAGTATGGGAGAGAGCGGCACGACTGGGGCCCCGCCGCTTAAGCTCAATCTTCTTCTTCGGTGGCGACGAGCTTCCAGTTCGGGTCGCGCGAGCGGGTATCGCGGGCGAAGGTCCAGACATCCTTGACCTCGGCCACCGTCTCCGGGTCGCCATCGATGACGGCGCCGGCCTGGTCGCGGGTCGCCGAGATCAGCTCGGAGACGACGCGCAGCGTGATATGCGCTTCCGAACCCTTCATTTCGGCGGCGACGATATCGGCCTTGTCGATGCCGACGAAGGAGGACTGGATCTTCTCCGACTTTGCCTCGCGTTCGCCGATCGCGGCGACGAAGCCGTCATAGACTTCGCGCGACAGGAGATTCTTCAGCGTCTTACGGTCGCCGTCGGCATAGGCCATGACGATCATCTCATAGGCCATCTTGGCGCCGTCGACAAAGGTCTTGGGATCGAAGGACGGATCGTTGTCCTTGATCGTGCGCAGGCCCCTGTTGAGGTCGGTATCCGGCTTGGCGAAGGCGTCGATCGCGGCATAGGTCTCGGCCGCGGGTTCGCCCGGCATGCGCTTGCGCGGCAGCGACACGACATTTTCAGGCTTCTGCGCCACATCGGCCTCGCGCGTGCGGCTCGCCGAATAGGGATCGAAGGGCGGACGCTCGTTTCCGGTGCGACGTCCAAGCACGTTGCGCAGCTGGAAAAAGATCACAACTGCCGCAATCAGAAAGAAAATCGTGCCGAAGTCGAAGAAACCCATATTTTCCGCCAACTCGATCCCTGTCCTTGCCGCACCGGCGTAACCCCTCGGGGATCGCGGTCGCATAGCGTTCAACACCCAAAGCATATAGAACGGCAGGCGCTATCATTCAAATCAAAGGCAGCCATACCTATCTAAAGGCGCCAAGGCCAGCGGCGATTGTCCGCCAGCGCCGCTAAAGAAGAAAGCGATCGGTCGAGACTTTGCGCATTTCCTTTATCCCGTTGTTCCTGCTCCTGCTGCCGCTGCTGGAGATCGCCGGCTTCGTCGTCGTCGGCCGGGAAATCGGCGCTTTGGCGACGGTCGGGCTGGTCATCCTGTCCAGCGTCGCCGGTAGCCTGCTGCTTCGGCATCAGGGTTTCGGCGTCATGGCGCGGGTGCGAACGGAAATGGATGCCGGACGCGATCCCAGCCGCCAGCTCGCGCATGGCGCGATGATCGTGCTGGCGGCGATCCTTTTGATCATCCCGGGCTTCATCACCGACATCTTCGCCATTCTTCTCTTGTTGCCGCCGGTGCGCGACTTCGCCTGGCGCCTGCTCAAGAACCGCATCGTCATGGCGACCAGCTTCGGCCGCGGCTTTTCGGCCCGCCGGCGAGACAACGTCATCGACCTCGACGACAGCGACTATTCGCGCGACGATTATCCGAACCGGCCGGACCACAATTCGCCCTGGCGGCGGCTGAAAAACGATTAGTCCCGGACCTGTCGCCGATAGGGGCGGCAAAACTTGTTTTGTCCGGCCGAGCATGGTAGCGAACCCGCGATTTCAATCCGGTCAGCAATGCTGCCCAGGCAAAAGGACTTAAAGGCTCATGGCCAGCAACGATGACGCGGCGACCGGCGCCGCCAACGGCAACGGCACCCAGAACCAGCCCTCGCTCAATGTGCTTGCGCAATATGTGAAGGACCTGTCCTTCGAAAGCCCCGGCGCGCCGAACTCGCTGCGCGGCCGCGACAAGGCACCGGGCATCGCCATCAATGTCAATGTCAACGCCAACCCGCTTTCGGACAAGCAGTTCGACGTCAACCTGACGCTGAACGCCAAGGCTTCCTTCGACCAGGAAGTGCTGTTCAACGTCGAGCTGGTCTATGGCGGCGTCTTCGCCATTTCGGGCTTCCCGCAGGAGCACATGCTGCCGCTGCTCTTCATCGAATGCCCGCGGCTGCTGTTCCCCTTTGCCCGCCAGATCATCGCCGACGCCACCCGCAACGGCGGCTTCCCGCCGCTGATGCTCGACCCGATCGACTTCGCGCAGATGTTCCAGCAGAGGATCGCCGAAGACCAGGCTGCGGCGAGCAAGGTCCAGGTGAGCTGAGGCGAACCGGCGCCATATCGTATCGAGAGCCCGGCCCCGCGCCGGGCTTTTTTGTTTAGACGTCGGAGATTGGCGAAAACCTCCGCGCGGTCGTCATTCCAGGGCGGAGCAAGGAGCGGAGCGACGCGCGCAGACCCTGGAATCCATGCCGTTACGCCAATGCGTTGCAACGGTTACAGAATTCTGCTCCGTTGCACCCTACGGCAACGGGCACGGCATGGATACTCGGGTCAAGCCCGAGTATGACGACGTCACGGAGATTTTCGCCAATCTCCAACGTCAGCGCCAACAGCGCCCGCTCAACCCACCGCCACCTTGAGCCACAGCGCCTTTTCGCCGAGCGTCGAAACCAGACCGGCATGGGCCGCGCGGTCCGCTTCGCTCAGCCGCGGCGGCAGGGCGATGGGCCGGGCGCCGATGGAGATGTCGGTATCGGCCACCTCGCCGGCGCCGTTCATCTGCACGGCCACGGATTCCAGAACCAGCGCCGCCTGCTTGCCGCCGATGAGCTCGATATAGACCTCGGCCAGCAATTCGGAGTCGAGCAGCGCGCCGTGCTTGGTGCGGCGCGTGTTGTCGATGCCGTAGCGCCGGCAGAGCGCATCGAGCGAGTTCGGGCCCATCGGATGCTTGCGGCGGGCCAAAGCGAGCGTGTCGACGATGCGGCCGGGATCGATGGCCGGATGGTCGAGCCGGCTGTATTCGAGATTGAGGAAGCCGAGGTCGAAGGTGGCGTTGTGCGCGATCAGCTTGGCGCCGTCGGTGAAGGCCAGCCACTCATCGACGATTTCGGCGAAGGTCGGCTTGCCGACCAGGTCGGCGGCGCTGATGCCATGCACGGCCTGCGCCTCGGAGTGGATGGCGCGGCCTTGCGGATTGATGAATTTGTGGAAGGTGCGGCCGGTCGGGAAACGGTTGACCAGCTCGACGCCGCCGAGCTCGATGATGCGGTCGTCGCGCAAATCGAGGCCGGTGGTTTCCGTATCGAAGATGATCTCACGCATTCGAATCAATCCACTCCAAGGAGCAGAATCACAAACCAGAACAAAATGGCAATGGGGACTGCTGTCAGCGGATGTCAGGAACCATCCTAGTCCGACTTATCCCCCGTCAATTCGCCGATGATGGCGTCAACCGCCTTCCGCGCCGCGTCGAAGCCATTTCCGGTGTCGATGATGAAATCGGCCTGGCGGCGCTTTTCGGCGTCGGGCACCTGCTTGGCGAGGATAGATGAAAACCTCTCCTCGCTCATGCCCGGCCTGGCGAGCACGCGCTCGCGCTGGATTTCGGGCGACGCGGTGACGACCACGACCTTGTCGACGCGGCTGCGGCCGCCGGTTTCGAACAGCAGCGGGATGTCGAGCACTACAAGCGGCGCGCCGGCGGCGCGATGCGTTGCGAGAAACGCATCGGCGTCGGCGCGCACCAGCGGGTGAATGATTGCCTCGAGCTGCTTCAGCGCGGCCGGATCGCTGAGCACTTTTCCGGCGAGCTTGACCCGATCGACCGCGCCCGCCTGCGTCGTGCCCGGAAAAGCCTTCTCGACCAGGGGGGCTGCCTTGCCGGAATAAAGGCGATGCACGGTCTCGTCGGAATCATGCACCGGCACGCCGGCCTCGGCGAACATTTTCGCCGTGGTGGACTTGCCCATGCCGATCGATCCGGTGAGGCCAAGCACGATCATCGATGGCCCTCGATGTCGGCGACGATCATGCGCCGCAATTCGGGCGTGACGTCCGGCTTCCGGCCGAACCAGCGTTCGAAGCCGGGCACCGCCTGATGCAGCAGCATGCCGAGCCCATCGACAGTCCTCAGGCCGCGCGCCCTGGCAGCTGCCAGAAGCGGCGTCTCCAGCGGCACATAGACGATGTCGGTGACGATGGCGTGACCGGGCAACGCGCTCGGATCGGCGGCGAGGGCTTCGTTGCCATGCATGCCAAGCGCCGTGGTGTTGACGAGCAGGCCGGCATCGGCAAGCAGCTCGCCGACCGCGCCCGCGCCATGCGCCGAGACAGCGGCGCCGAAGTGGCGGGTGAGTTCCTCGGCTCTTGCGAGCGTCCGATTGACGATGCGGATATCCTTGATGCCACGCTCTTTCAGTGCGTGGATGACCGCGCGGGAGGCGCCGCCGGCGCCCAGAACCACGGCCGGCCCATTGACCGCCCAGCCCGGCGCATGGTCGTCGAGGTTGGCGGCGAAACCGTAGCCGTCCGTGTTGCCGCCCCAGAGAAGGCCATCCTCGAACCACAGTGTGTTGACGGCGCCGATCGCGTCGGCCGCATGGTCTCGGCGGGCCACTCCGGCGAAAGCGGCTTCCTTGTGCGGAATGGTGACATTGCCGCCGCGGTAGCCGCTCTCGCCGAGGGATTTCAGGAAGGCGGCGAAATCCGCCGGCGCGACGTCGATCGCCTGGTAGCTGCCGTCGATGCCGTATTGCGCCAGCCAATAACCATGGATCTTCGGCGAGCGCGAATGGGCGATCGGATGTCCGGTGACAAAAGCTTTTGCCTCAGCCATCGATGGCTCCCAAGGCGCGCAGTTCCTTCAGCACCGGCAAGAGCGGCAGGCCGACGATGGTGAAATAGTCACCCTCGATCTTCTCGAACAGCTGGATGCCTTCGCCCTCGATCTGATAGGCGCCGACGCTGGAGAGCGCCTTGGCGCCGACGCGGGCCAGGTGCCGGCCGATGAAGGCAGGGTCGAGCCTGCGCATGGTCAGGCTGGCGATGCCGACATGGCGCCACAGCACCTCGCCGTCGCGGCAAAGCACGACGGCGCTGTTCAATTGATGCGTCTTGCCGGCGAGCGCGAGCAGGTGGCGGCGAGCGCCTTCCATGTCGGCGGGCTTATGAAAAATCTCGTCGCCCAGTGACAGGGTCTGGTCGCAGCCGAGCACCAGGGAACCTGGCCTGCGCTCGCTGACCTCGGTCGCCTTGGCCTCGGCCAGGATCGAGGCGACATCCTCCGGCGAAACGCCGCTGTCCCTCAGCGGAGCCTCGAGCGCGCGCTCGTCGACATTTGCCGGCACCGCCTCGACGTCGAGGCCGGCATTGACGAGCATCGCCTTGCGGTATGGGCTGCCGGAGGCGAGGATGATCTTTTCGGGCATGATGGCTCATCCAACGGTTGCGATCCGTCCAGCACCCCTCATCCGTCTCGGCGCTGTCGCGCCGATCCACCTTCTCCCACAAGGGGAGAAGGTAAGTCCTGCATCAACGTCGCCGCAAATCGCCGCCTGGCGGTGCTCGCGGGACGCTGGCGCCGCGCTCTTCCTTCTCCCCTTGTGGGAGAAGGTGGCCGAGCGAAGCTCGGACGGATGAGGGGTGTTGGACGGAGTGCTCACTATTTCGCTTGCCCCTAGCGCGTCTTGCCCCGCAGGGCAACGATCGCGGCCGCCGTTTCCTCGATGGAGCGACGGCTGACATCGATCATCGGCCAGCCATGCCTCGTGCAGAGCTGGCGGGCATAAGCGAGCTCCTCGTTGATGGCGGCGCGGTCGACATAGTCCGTCGGCACGAAGGCGGCGCTGTTGCCTAGGATGCGGTTCTGCCTCACATGCGAGATACGCTCGGCCGTGGCGACTAGCCCGACGACCAAAGGCGTCTTGGCGTCGATCAGGCTTTCGGGCAGCGGCACACCGAGCACGATCGGGATGTTGGCGGTCTTGATGCCGCGATTGGCGAGATAGATGCTGGTCGGCGTCTTCGAGGTGCGCGAGATGCCGATCAGCACGACATCGGCATCGTCCATATTGGCCGGGAGCTGGCCGTCATCATGCTCCATGGTGAAGTTCAAGGCATCGATGCGGCGGAAATATTCGGCGTCGAGCACGTGCTGGGCACCGACGCGGCGGCCGGCCGGCGTGCCGAGATAGGACTGGAAGACGGTGAGCACCGGTTCCAGCACCGAGACGCAAGGCAGGCCCATCGCCGCGCAGCGCTCGTCGATCGAGCGGGCGAGCTTCTGGTCGACGACCGTATAGAGGATGATGCCGGGCTCCTCCTCGATGTCGTCGAAGACCTTGGCGACCTGCTTCTCGGTACGGATCAGCGGATAGATATGCTCGATGGCGCGCGCGTCCTTGTATTGCGCGGACGCTGCGCGGCCGGCCGCCAGCAGCGTCTCGCCGGTGGCGTCGGAGATCAGGTGCAGGTGGAAGAAGCTCTGAGGTTTGTTCACAGGGGATGGGTCCAGGCTGTGGGCAATTGTGGACAAGGCTGGATGGGCAGGCCTCGGGTAAGGAAGCGACTGTATCAGATGGCCGCTTGTCCACAATTCGACCCGCTGTAGGCTTTGTCGCGGCGCTGGGGACAAAACCGGGGATCAATTTTTGTCGGCCGATTTCGTCCACAGCATGGAGTTCGGAACGCAGAGCCCAAGCATTTGACTCCAAAGCCTGAATCCGCTTTGTCCCCAAAACCCTCCAAATTGCGAAAGCGAGTACGCGACAATATGCTGACTGGCCTTTTCGAGCCGCAGGCTGGACAGGTCGCAACCATCACAACCAACAGACTCTTAGAATCAGAAGACTCTTTTAAAATAGATATTTGATTTAAGAGGACCGGAGAGGGCAGCGCAGGATGGCTGGGAAACGGATCGTGCTCGACGTCCTCAAGGGCGAGACGGTTTCACCGCCGCCGCTCTGGATGATGCGTCAGGCGGGCCGCTATCTTCCGGAGTATCGCGAGACCAGGAAGCGAGCGGGATCCTTCCTCGATCTCTGCTACGATCCGGACCTCGCCGTCGAGGTGACGCTGCAGCCGATCGAGCGCTTCGGCTTCGACGCCTCGATCCTGTTCTCCGACATTCTCGTCGTGCCCAATGCCCTGGGACGCGAGGTTCGCTTCGAGGAAGGCCGCGGGCCGGTCCTGAAGCCGATCTCGGCTGCCGAGATTGCCTCGCTGAACGGCGATGTGTTTCACGTGAATCTCGAACCGGTCTACGAGACCGTGCGCCGGCTGCGCGCGAAGCTACCCGACGAGACGACGCTGCTCGGTTTCTGCGGCGCGCCCTGGACGGTGGCGACCTATATGATTGCGGGGCACGGCACGCCCGACCAGGGCCCTGCCCGGCTTTTCGCCTATCGCGAGCCCGAGACCTTCGCGATGCTTTTGAAGACACTGGCCGATCATTCGGCCGCCTATCTCATCCGCCAGATCGAAGCCGGCGCCGATGCGGTGCAGATTTTCGATTCCTGGTCGGGCGTGCTGGATGAACCGTCTTTCGAGGCTTTCTGCGTCGAACCGGTGGCGGAGATCGTCCGTCAGGTGAAGGCGGTCTACCCCGATGTGCCGGTGATCGGCTTTCCGAAGGGTGCCGGCGAACGCTATCGCGACTACAGGAGGAAGACCGGCATTGCCGGCCTCGGTCTCGACTGGACCGTGCCTTTGTCGATGGCGAAGGACTTGCAGCGCGACGGCGCGGTGCAAGGCAATCTCGATCCGCTGCGCCTGGTCGCCGGCGGCAAGGCGCTGGCCGACGGAGTCGATGCCATTTTGAGGACTTTGGGTGGCGGGCCGCTGATCTTCAATCTCGGCCACGGCATCACGCCGGAAACGCCGGTGGCGCATGTCGAGGCGATGGTCAAGATGGTGAGGGGCCAGCGATGAGCAACGAAAGCAGCATGAGCAGCGGGAACAGCACTGGCCAGGCGATGAAGCGCATGGTGATCGGTATTGCCGCGCTCGTCGTGGCAACGGCGCTTCTCTATGTCGTGGCTGGCGACGGCTTCTATCTCTGGGCGAAGGCGATCCATGTGATCGCGGTCATCTCCTGGATGGCCGGCATGCTCTATCTGCCCAGGCTGTTCGTCTATCACGTCGATGCCGAGAAAGGCTCGGTCCAATCCGAGACCTTCAAGGTGATGGAACGCCGGCTGCTCAGGGCCATCATCAATCCGGCGATGATCGTGACCTGGGTGTTCGGGCTTTGGCTGGCCTGGAAAGGCTTTGCATTCCAGGGCGGCTGGCTCCACGCCAAGATCGCGCTGGTGCTCGTCCTGTCGGGCCTGCATGGCTATCTCGCCGGCGCGGTCCGGAAATTCGCCGAGGACAAGAACGAAAAACCGGCGCGCCACTGGCGGATCGTCAATGAGATCCCCACATTATTGATGATCGTCATCGTCATCCTGGTGATCGTGAAGCCGTTCTAGATCAGGAGCATGGTTTTTTCCGAGAGCCGGTTCCCACTTTTTAGCTCACGCTGACCCCGGTTCGGGGTCATGCTTTAGCTTCCCCCGGCCCAGCCAGGATCCGCAAAAGGCGGCTTGCTCTTTCAGGCGACCGACGATAAAAGACGGGTCTTCCTTCCCGTCATGCGCCGCCCCTTTCACTCGCTTCGGCCGCGCCCGGCATTTGTCGTATTCAGCCGATTTTTCTCCCCAAAGCCTACCCAGAGTCTATCTAATGCAAGAAATGAAACTCGCAGAGTTCAAGAACAAGAAGCCGCCAGAGCTGATCGCTTATGCCGAATCGCTCGAGGTGGAGAACGCCAGCGTCATGCGCAAGCAGGAGCTGATGTTCGCGATCCTGAAGAAGCTCGCCGCCCAGGACATCGAGATCATCGGCGACGGCGTGGTCGAGGTCCTGCAGGACGGTTTCGGCTTCCTGCGCTCGGCCAATGCCAACTACCTGCCGGGCCCCGACGACATCTATATCTCGCCATCGCAGATCAGGCGCTTTTCGCTCAAGACCGGCGATACGGTCGAAGGACCGATCCGGAGCCCGAAGGAGGGCGAGCGCTATTTCGCGCTGCTCAAGGTCAACACCATCAATTTCGACGATCCCGAAAAGATCCGGCACAAGATCCATTTCGACAATCTGACGCCGCTCTATCCGACCAAGCGGCTGAAGATGGAGGTCGACAATCCGACCTCCAAGGACATCTCGCCACGCGTGATCGATCTGGTCGCGCCGATCGGCAAGGGCCAGCGCGCGCTGATCAACGCGCAGCCGCGCACCGGCAAGACGGTGCTGATGCAGAACATCGCCCATTCGATCACCGCCAACCATCCCGAATGCTATCTGATCGTGCTTCTGATCGACGAGCGTCCGGAGGAAGTGACCGACATGCAGCGTTCGGTGAAGGGTGAGGTGATCTCCTCGACCTTCGACGAGCCGGCGGCGCGCCACGTGCAGGTCGCCGAAATGGTGATCGAGAAGGCCAAGCGCCTGGTCGAGCACGGCCGCGACGTCGTCATCCTTCTGGATTCGATCACGCGCCTCGGCCGCGCCTACAACACCGTGGTGCCGTCATCCGGCAAGGTGCTGACCGGCGGTGTCGACGCCAACGCGCTGCAGCGCCCGAAGCGCTTCTTCGGCGCCGCCCGCAATATCGAGGAAGGCGGGTCGCTGACCATCATCGCGACCGCGCTGATCGATACCGGCAGCCGCATGGACGAAGTCATCTTCGAAGAGTTCAAGGGCACCGGCAACTGCGAAATCCAGCTCGACCGCAAGGTGGCCGACAAGCGCATCTACCCGGCGATGGACATCCTCAAGTCCGGCACCCGCAAGGAAGACCTGCTTGTGCCGCGCGCGGACCTGCAAAAGATCTTCGTGCTGCGCCGCATCCTCGCGCCGATGGGCACGACCGACGCGATCGAGTTCCTCATCGACAAGCTCAAGCAGACCAAGACCAATGCGGACTTCTTCGATTCGATGAATACGTGATCGGGCTGAGGCTCTTCCTCCTTCTCCCTTGTGGGAGAAGGTGGATCGGCGCGTAGCGCCGAGACGGATGAGGGGTGTTCCGGCGGAATGAGACGCTGGCTTTCCCTGGAGCACCCCTCATCCGTCGCCTTCGGCGACCTTCTCCCACAAGCTATCGCCGCAGCAACTTCTCCAACTCACCCGCATCCGTCACCACCGGCAGACACACCTGTCCGCTGCAGAACCAGGCGCCCGTCTTGTCCGTCGGCGGCAAAACGCCGCCCGGCAGCGATGGTCGATTCGCTTGCAAACCAATCGGCACAACGATGTCGACCCGGCGTGGGTCTGGATTCCGATTCGCAACCGGAACAAGGCTTGAAGAATCCGGCTTGTCTATGATGACGAGCTTCAATGGTTCGAGCGCCAGTGCGCAGGCGTTGACGATGCTGGCTTGGCCATAGGCCTGCTGGGATGCGCGGCCCATGGCGTGTTCGGCGGTCATCCAAGCCTTTTCCCAAAGATCGGGATCGCCGGTGAGCGAGGAAAGCCGCACCAGCGCTTCGACGATCTGGCTGGTGGCCGAGGGGATTGCTTCATCCACGTCGCCGCGGATGCGGATCGGAACGTCGCCGCTGTCGGACGCCGTCAGCCAATACCCGGTCTTATCGCCATCCGGATGCCAGCGGTCGAGCTCGCCGACAAACTGCCTGGCGCGATCGGAATAGGCGGGATCGCCGGTCGCCTCGAACAGCGCGATCGCCGCGTTGGTCATGGCGGCGCAATCGCTGGACAGCGCCGGAAAGAGTTTTTTCGCGCCAAGCATGGAATGCGGAAGGCGGCCGTCCTGGCTGGCCCCGACGATATGGCCGAAGGTCTTGGCTGCCGCCTCGATCCAGTCAGGCCGCTTAAGGGAGCGGCCCGCTTCGGCAAGTGCGGCGATCATCAGCCCGTTCCAGTCGGTGAGCGCCTTGCCGTCGCGGCCCGGCCTGACGCGTTTTTCGCGGACGCCCAACAGCTTCGCTTTCAAGGGTGCAAGTTGCGCGTAGTCGCCAATGCCTTGAGCTTGCTGCGCCTCGCTCTGTCGGATGATCGGCTTGCCTTCCCAGCCAGGCGGAGCTGCGAGTTCGAAATACCGGGAAAAGGTCGACGCATCGTCGCCGAGCGCGGCTTCGACTTCGTCGCGGTTCCAGGTGTAGAAAAGCCCCTCCTCGCCGTCGCTGTCGGCATCGAGACTGGCGGCGAAGGCGCCGCCGTCGACCCGCATCTCGCGCAGCAGCCAGTCGACGGTCTCTTCGATTCGTATCCGGAACAAGTCGTTGCGGGTCCCGGCATAGGCCCAGTTGCACAGGCGGATGAGCTGGGCGTTGTCGTAAAGCATCTTCTCGAAATGCGGCACCAGCCATTCGGCATCGGTCGAATAACGGCTGAGGCCGCCGCCGACGTGATCGTAAATGCCGCCGGCGAGCATTTTTTCGAGGCTGATGAGCACGGCGTCGCGATGGTTCGCCTGGCCGTCGCGTAGCCAGGATAGCCAGAGCGTGTGCATGAAGGGCGCATTCGGGAATTTCGGCGCGCCTTTCAAGCCGCCGAGATCGCGGTCGATCATGCCGTCGATGCGGCCGGCGAGATCGGCCAGCGTATCCCGGTCGAGCACCGCCTTGCCTTTGGCGCCAGCCAGTTGCTGCTCGATATGGGCGATCAAGCCGTCGGCGCTTCCGGCGAGGCTCTGCTGCTTTTCGCGCCAGGCCTTGTCGACCGCTTCCAGCACCTGGATGAAGCCCGGCCTTCCGTAACGCGCCTCGCGTGGAAAATAGGTGCCGCCCCAGAAAGGCTTGCCGTCGGGCGTCAGGAACATAGTGAGCGGCCAGCCGCCCTGCTCGCCCATGGCGTGCAGCGCCGCCATATAGATCTGGTCGATGTCCGGCCGCTCCTCGCGATCGACCTTGATATTCACGTAGAGCCGGTTCATGACGGCCGCCACGGCGTCGTTCTCAAAACTTTCATGCGCCATGACATGGCACCAATGGCAGGCGGCGTAGCCGATGGAGAGCAGGATTGGCCGCCCAAGCTCCTTGGCTTCGGCAAGGGCGGCGGGCGACCAGCCGCGCCAATGGACGGGATTGTCGCTGTGCTGCCGCAGATAGGGGCTGGCTTCGTCGGCAAGCAGATTTCGCGCGGGCAAGGTCACGATGGTCGGCTCCGCGTTCGGGTTTGGTGCCGGCAAAGGCTGGAACATGATGACCAGAAGTGCGAAGCGGTTTTCGGCCGCATCATGCTCTACCTTTTAATCTAGGCGGTTCGGCAGGTCCGGCAAATGATTTCCTCAATGGCTTCGAAGGATTCGATCGTAGCTCTATCCAGCGGCCGCTTGCCCGCCGGCATCGCGGTCATCCGTATTTCTGGCCCAGCGACTCGATTCGTGGTCGAAACGATCGCCGGTCCTATTAAGGATCGGTTTACCAATTTGCGGACCCTCAGGGCGGCTGACGGCTCGACGATCGACCACGGGCTTGTCCTGTTCTTTCCCGGGCCCGGCAGCTTCACAGGCGAGGACGTCGCCGAATTCCAGGTCCATGGCAGCCGCGCCGTCTCGGCCAAGATGTTGGAGACGATCACCGGCTTCGAGGGTGTCAGGCACGCCGAGCCGGGCGAATTCACCCGGCGCGCCTTTCTCAACGGCAAGCTGGATCTGGTCGAGACGGAGGCATTGGCCGATCTGGTCAACGCCGAGACGGAAGCGCAGCGCCGCTTCGCCCTGCGCAGTGCCGAAGGCGCGCAAAGCGAGCTCTACTCGAATTGGCGCCGCCGGCTGATCCATGCGCGGGCCATGATCGAAGCGGAGATCGATTTCGCCGACGAAGAGGATGTGCCCGGCTCCGTTTCGGACGCGGTCTGGTCCGACGTGTTGGCAATGATCGGAGAAATCGAGGCTCACATCGAAGGGTTCAAGGCCGCGGAGATCATTCGCGACGGTTTCGAAGTCGTGATCATCGGCGCGCCGAATGCCGGCAAGTCCAGCCTATTCAACGCCTTGGCGCGGCGGGAGGCTGCGATCGTCACCGACGAGCCGGGCACGACGCGCGATCTGCTCGAGGTCGTCATGGACCTCAATGGGCTGAAGGTGCGGCTTGTCGATACGGCCGGGCTGCGTGAGGCGGCGGGCAAGGTCGAGTCGATCGGCATCGAAAGAGCGCGGGCTAAAGCGGACGTGGCGGATCTCGTCCTGCTGTTGGAGGATATGGCCGATCCAGCGCCTGTTGGGGGTATCCCGGGTGGGGCCTCGTTGCTGAGGATCGGGACGAAGTCGGATATTGCCGAGACCCACAGCGGTGCCTACGACCTGGTGGTTTCTTCCAGGGACGGTACGGGACTGGACCGGCTTCTGAACGAGATCGGGGCCCGCGCCGCCGCCGCGGTTGGCGAGGCGGCCGATGTCCTGCCATCCAGGCTGCGCCATGTCGAGTTGCTCAAAGAGGCAATGGATTTCCTGCGGGCGGCGCTGTCGGGCCAAAGCCAGGAGCTGCGCGCCGAGGAGTTGCGCCTGGCGGCCGAGCGCCTTGGGCGCATCGTCGGTGCGGTCGATGTGGAAGATTTGCTCGACGTCATCTTTTCGCAGTTCTGCATCGGTAAGTGATTCACGTGAAACACTGCGCGCCCCTGCCCGGCAGCGACTCACGTGAAACACTGAAGCGATTTACCGGATCGATGTTTCACGTGAAACGAGTCCTGCCCTTATCCTTGAAGCGCATGGCATGTGGCTTCGGGATTTCGGCTGAATCGGCATGCCTTGATTGGCGTCATCCTATGCGATTGTCCTGCTTGACAGCGGGACAGAGCAGGGACATCTGTCAACCCAATCTCTGAAAGCGGATTCTTGTAAAAATGACCGATCACTATGACGTGGTGGTGGTGGGCGGCGGCCATGCCGGATGCGAGGCGGCGGGTGCTGCCGCGCGCGCCGGCGCCAGGACCGCGCTGGTGACGCTGCGCTTCGAGACGATCGGCGTCATGTCCTGCAATCCGGCGATCGGCGGTCTCGGCAAGGGACATCTCGTGCGCGAGATCGACGCCATGGACGGGCTGATGGGGCGCATCGCCGACGCCGCCGGCATCCAGTTCCGCCTGCTCAACCGCCGCAAGGGCCCCGCGGTCCGTGGTCCGCGCACCCAGGCCGACCGCAAGCTCTATCGGCTTGCAATGCAGGCAGCGATTCGCGAGCAAGCCAATCTCGACGTCGTCGAGGGCGAAGTCCTTGACCTCGAGATCCAGGACGGTCGCGTCGCGGCGGTGCTGGTTTCGGGCGACCGGCGGCTGGCTTGTGGCGCCGTCGTGCTGACCACCGGCACTTTCCTGCGCGGTCTGATCCATATCGGCGAAAAGAAGATCGTCGCCGGCCGCATGAACGAGCAGGCAAGCATGGGCCTGTCGGCGACGATGACGCGCGCTGGTTTTCAGCTTGGAAGGCTGAAGACGGGAACGCCCCCTCGCCTCGACGGCCGCACCATCGACTGGGCGGCGCTAGACGCCCAAGCGGCCGACGAGGATCCGGTACCGTTCTCACTGATGACGGACAAAATCGCCAATCCGCAGATCCATTGCGGCATCACCCGCACCATGCCGGAGACGCATGAGCTGATCCGCGCCAATCTCGGCCGCTCGGCGATGTATTCCGGCTCTATCGAAGGCGTCGGGCCCCGCTACTGCCCGTCGATCGAGGACAAGATCGTCAAGTTCGGCGACCGCGAAGGCCATCAGATTTTCCTCGAGCCGGAGGGGCTCGACGACGATACGGTCTATCCGAACGGCATCTCGACTTCGTTACCGGAGGATGTGCAACTCGAGGTCCTGAAGACAATTCCCGGGCTGGAAAAGGCAACCATGCTGCAGCCGGGCTACGCTATCGAATATGACCATGTCGATCCGCGCGAGCTGAAGACGACGCTGGAGACGAAGCGGGTCGCCGGCCTGTTCCTGGCCGGGCAGATCAACGGCACGACCGGTTATGAAGAGGCCGGCGCCCAAGGCTTGCTTGCCGGCATCAACGCGGCGCGGATGGCATCTGGCGACCAGCCGGTCGTGCTCAGCCGCACCGAGGCCTATATCGGCGTGATGGTCGATGACCTGACCAGCCGCGGTATCGCCGAGCCCTATCGCATGTTCACCTCGCGCGCCGAGTTCAGGCTTTCGCTGCGGGCCGACAATGCCGACGAGCGGCTGACGCCGCTGGCCGATAAGCTCGGCATCGCCTCGGCGGAACGGCTGCAGCGTTTTGGCGGGATGGCACAGAAGCTCAACGAGGCCCGGGCCTTGGCCAAGTCGGTCACCTGGACGCCGAACGAGGCGGCGCGGCATGGGCTTGAGATCAACAAAGACGGCGTGCGCCGCTCAGCCTATGAGCTTTTGGCGCATCCGGGCGTCGACATGGCCTGGCTCGCCAGCGTCGAGCCGCGCTTTACAAATCTCGACGCCAACACCGCCGAGCGGCTCGAAACGGAAGCGAAATATTCGGTTTACCTCGATCGCCAGCAGGCCGATGTCGCGCAGATCAGGCACGAGGAATCGCGGCTCATCCCGGAGGCGATCGACTTCTCCGACGTGCCGGGCCTGTCGAACGAGCTGAAGCAGAAGATGAAGACGCGCCAGCCGCGCTCGATTGCCGATGCGCAGCGCATGGAAGGCATGACGCCGGCGGCGCTTGCCATCATTGTCGCGCATGTCCGCAATGCCGAGCTTGCCGCGCGAAGGTCTGTGGCGTGAGCGCGGATGCCTGGGCGGATCTGCAGAAAGCAGCGGGTCCGGTTTCACGTGAAACATTCGAGCGCCTGCAGGCCTTCGAGCAGCTGTTCCTGAAATGGAACCGCAGCATCAATCTGGCGGCGCCGTCGACGCTGGACGATGTCTGGCGCCGGCATATCCTCGACAGCGCGCAGCTTGCGCGAATCGCGCCCACCGCAACACGCTGGGTCGATCTCGGCTCGGGCGGCGGGTTTCCCGGATTGGTGCTCGGCTTCCTGCTGGCCGACCGTCCCGGCGCCTCGATCGATCTGGTCGAAAGCAACCGCAAGAAAGCGTCGTTCCTGCAGTCGGTCATCGGTCAGTTCAACCTTCCTGCACGCGTTCTGGCCAAGCGTATCGACGACAGCTATGCGCTTGTTTCCGCACCGGAAATTGTCACAGCGCGGGCGCTCGCCGCGCTCCCGGACCTACTCAATCTGGCTGCGCCCTGGCTGACAAAGGGCGCCCGCGCGCTTTTCCACAAAGGCCGGGATTACCGGGCTGAAGTGGAAGAAAGCACTCACCGCTGGGCCTTCGATCTGGTAGAACATTCGAGCATGACCGACCCACTCGGCGTCATCCTCGAAATCACTGACTTGCGCCCGCGAAACAGCAATGAATTACTGGCATAAGCCCATGAGCACAGCACCGCGTATCATTACCGTCGCCAACCAGAAAGGCGGCGTCGGCAAGACGACCACGGCCATCAATCTGGCCACGGCGCTGGCCGCGATCGGCGAGCGCGTGCTGATCGTCGATCTCGATCCGCAGGGCAATGCCAGCACGGGGCTCGGCATCGACCGCAAGGACCGCACAGTCTCTTCCTATGATGTGCTGACCGGTGAGCACGAGCTGGAGGCGGCTGCCGTGCCGACGGCCGTGCCGGGCCTGTCCATCGTGCCCTCGACGCTCGACCTGCTCGGCATCGAGATGGAGATCGCCTCGGCCCCCGATCGCGTGCTCAGGCTGCGCAATGCGCTGCGCGCCGCGGCCGAACGCTCGGCGCCGTTCGGCTATGTGCTGATCGACTGCCCGCCCTCGCTCAATCTTTTGACTTTGAATTCAATGGCGGCAGCCGATTCCGTTCTCGTGCCGCTGCAATGCGAGTTCTTCGCGCTGGAAGGTCTCAGCCAGTTGCTGGAGACGGTCGAGCAGGTGCGCCATACGATCAATCCGGACCTTACCATCCAGGGCATCGTGCTCACCATGTATGACGGGCGCAACAACCTCGCCAACCAGGTGGTGCAGGATGTACGCACCCATATGGGCGACAAGGTCTATGAGACGATCATCCCGCGCAATGTGCGCGTCTCCGAAGCGCCGTCCTATGGCAAGCCGGCGATCCTCTATGACCTGAAATGCTCGGGCAGCCAGGCCTATCTGCAGCTCGCCTCCGAGGTGATCCGCCGCGAGCGCAAGCTGCGCGCGGCCTGAGGGCTCGCCCTGCGGTCTTGGTTAATCCGCCGATTCGATTCCGAAACGATCTGGACAGTATAATGAGCGAAGACCAATCGAGAAAAAGACTGGGCCGGGGCCTCGCGGCGCTGATCGGCGAAATCGACCGTCCGGCGGCGCCGGAAAAGCCGAGCCCGGCGGTGGCGGCCGACGGCAAGGTGCCGATCGAGTTCGTCAGTCCGAACCCGAAGAACCCGCGCCGGCATTTCGGCGATGCCGAGCTAACCGACCTCGCCCAGTCGATCCGCGAGCATGGCGTGGTGCAGCCGGTGGTGGCGCGCCCCTCGCCCTCGCTGCCCGGCCGCTACGAAATCATCGCCGGCGAGCGGCGCTGGCGGGCGGCGCAGCGCGCCGGCCTGACCGAGATCCCGATCATCGTGCGCGACGTCAACGACCGCACCGCGCTGGAGCTGGCGATCATCGAGAACGTGCAGCGCGCCGATCTCAATCCGGTCGAGGAGGCGCAAGGCTATCAGCAGCTCATCGACGAGCACGGCTACACCCAGGCCGATCTCGGCCAGGTGATCGGCAAGAGCCGCAGCCATGTCGCCAACACGCTGAGGCTCCTGAAGTTGCCCAATGTCATCCAGAGCATGCTGGTCGATGGCGACCTGTCGGCCGGTCATGCCCGCACGCTGGTCACCGCCGAGGACCCGGCCGGACTTGCCAAACGCATCGTCAAGGAGGGGCTTTCGGTACGCCAGGCGGAAGCGCTTGCCCAGATGCCCGCCGGTCCGACGCCGGCCAAGGTGAAGTCCGCCGCGAGCGCTCCCGAGAAAGACCCCGACACGCTGGCGCTGGAGAAGCTGATGACCGACACGCTCGGCATGATCGTCAGCATCGAGCACAAGGGCAAGGGCGGCACGCTCAAGGTGGGTTACCGCTCGCTGGAGCAGCTCGACGAGCTCTGCCGGCGGCTGAAGGACGAGCGGTAGGCGGCTGCTGCGTAACGATTTTTGCCGGCATCTGAGGTTTTGGCTTAAGGCTGGATACGCCTGATATATCTGTGATAGGCATAAAGGCAAGCCCGTCTCGCCAAGTCCACGCAGCGGACATGATGCCGCTTGCAGCGGTGCGAACCCATCGGGTTTCTACAAGGGATCGGGCGCTTCGCTCCGCCTTGCCATGCGGCGGGGGATGGCGGGAATGACGAGCGTGCTTATAGCCAAGCCGAAGGTACCGCCCCAAAAATTGCCCCACCAGTGCACATTCGGATTTGGCGACGAGGTGTAGTAGACGAGGGTTGTTGCGACGGCAGAGAAAAACAAACACCACGTGCAAAATCCCACGTAGGTCGCAAGGTTTCGAAGGATCAGATATCTCATGGCAAGAGACTATCATCACCAAGCTCCGACCGCTATGCCCGGCTTTTTGCGCGTCTGCATCACAGCCACTTGGAATCTACCTGGCGGCTGAGCACCTGAACGTTCCAGGCTCCCCGGCGACCACCGCTTGACACCCCAAGGCAACGGCGTACCCTCCATTAGTTCTAACTTAAATTACGCCCTAGCGTGCCGATCACTCGCGATGAGGGCTGTCTGCCGCTTCGCTACTGTTCGTGGAAACGGCACCGCCTTGCCAAAGCGATATGCCCGACGCGCCTGACGCAAACGGGAGGTGGAAATGGCGGTCAGTTGGCGATTGTCTGGAAATTATTTCGAGAACTGCAGCTGCGATGTCGTGTGTCCTTGCCTGCTGTCCACCAATGCGCAGCTGACATCGAAGCCGACGAAAGGCGTTTGCGACGTCGCTCTGGTCTTTCATGTCGATAAGGGCAATTACGGCGACGTCCAATTGGATGGGCTCAACGTCGCGATGGTTGCGCACACGCCGGGTCCGATGGCGGACGGCAATTGGACGGCCGCCGCCTATATCGACGAACGCGCGGACGACAGCCAAACAGAAGCACTGGGCGCCATCTTCACCGGCGCGGCGGGCGGGCCGATGGCTGCCTTCGCGCCGATGATCAGCACCAATTTCGGAGCGAAGAAGGTGCCGATCAGATACCAGATCGACGGCAAGAGGCGGTCGGTGGAGATTGCCGGCGTGATGCAGCTGGCCGTCGAACCGTTGCCGACAATGCGCGAGGACGGCGAGATGTGGGTGGCCTCCGGCCATCCCGTCAACCCCGACTGGCTCGGTATGGCGATGGGAATGGAAGGCAACACTTTCAGCGACCATGGCATGAGTTGGGACAACTCCCGCCGGAACGGACACTACGCCCCGATCAACTGGTCCGGCCAGCAGTAGTCGTTGCCGCGCATAGTCGGGATGGGCATCACCGATGCTGACATTGCAGCGAAACATTGTCCTCGCGCTGCTGATCGCCGCCGCAGCGGCGGCGTGGGCGCTGCTTGTCCGGCAGCAGACGGGCATGGACGCGGGCATGCGCCTGGACATGTACTCGCCCACCATGGGCATGACGGCCGCGCTGTTTGTCGCCGTCTGGTTGATCATGATGATTGCCATGATGTTTCCCGCGGTCGCGCCCATGATCCTGACCTTTCACCAGGTCCAGAGCGGCAAACGGGGGCGCGGCCAGGCGTTTGTCTCGACCTGGGTGTTCGTGGCCGGCTACATGCTGGTTTGGGCGTCGACGGGCGTTCTCGCCTTTGCCGGCGCGGCGGGCGCGGAGATGCTTGCCGCGCATGTGGGATTGTCCGCAGCGACAGCCGCGCGCATCGGCGGCGCGTTGCTGATGGTGGCGGGCGCCTATCAACTCTCCCCGTTGAAAGATCTGTGCCTCGCCAAATGCCGCTCGCCGATCGGTTTCATCCTGACCTCATGGCGCGATGGGCGGTGGGGCGCGGTGCGCATGGGCCTGCAGCATGGGCTCTTTTGCCTGGGCTGTTGCTGGCTGTTGTTTCTCGCCCTCTTCCCGCTCGGGATCATGAACGTCGCTGCAATGGCTGTGGTCACGCTGCTGGTCTTTGCGGAGAAGACCCTCCCGCATGGAGAGCGAATAGCGAAGGTATCGGGCGTCGCCCTGCTTCTTTACGGCGCGACGGTGCTGGTCTTTCCGCAGGCGCTGCCAACCTTCCAGCCGGCGGACACGATAATAATGAGTTGATCGAAGGCGACCCTCGGACGAAAGGAACGCGTTGGCGCCTCACGCGCGAGGCCCCCTCTCTGTCGCCTGCGGCGACATCTCCCCCTCAAGGGAGGCGATCAGCCGCGTTGCCCCAGTCTCGCGCTTTCGATGGCGATGCCGAGCAGCGCCTGCCGTGCCAGCGCTTCCGACAGATCGGGTCGTTTGCGTGTCTGCAGCACCGCCGTCTGCAACCGGCCGAGCGCGCGGCCGAGCGCCTCGCTGTTCCAGCGCTCCAGCGTCTTTTCCACCAGCTTGCGACGCGAGAAGAAGACGGGCGGCCGGGCGCCGGCGACGACCGAGGCGGCGTTGCGGCCGCCGGTCTCCATCTGGGCGCGCATCAGCTGGATCGCCTGCAATTGCCGCATCGCCGAGGACAGCACCAGGAAGGGATGGCCGCCCGATTGGCAGTGGCGGTTGAAGGCGATGTCGAAGTCGCCCACCTTGCCGTCCAGCATAGCGTCAACCGCGGCGTCGAAGGAAGCGCCGGAGACATCGCCGGACAGCGCGTTGACGTCGTCGACGTCGATCTCCTTGTGGCCGTGCGCATAAAGCACCAGCTTCTCGATCTCGCCGCGCGAGGCGAGCCGATCGCCGCCGAGATTGCGCCGCAGCGCCTGGCGCGCGTCCAGCGTCATCGACATGCCGGCCTTGCGCAATTCGTCGTCGATCACCGTATCCAGGTCGCGGGCCTCGTCGGCGTAGCAGGGCAAGGCGATCGCGTTGCCCGCGGCCTCGACGATGGCCCTGAGGCCGGTCCCTTTCTTCAGGTCGCCGGCCTCGATCAGGATGATGGCGTCGCGTGCGGGCTCGGCGGTCAGCGCCTTGATGTCGTCGGCAAGCGCCTTCTGGCCGCTGGCGTTGCGGACCCAAAGCAGCCGCCGGTCGGAAAACATCGGCACGGTGCGCGCTTCGTCGAGCAGCCGACCCTCGTCGCGGTCGACTTCGGCGCCGTCCAGCCTGACGACGGAGAACGGGTCATCGAGCGGCAGGCCGGTTTTCGCGGCAAAGGTTTTCGCCCGCTCGGCGACAAGGCCGCGGTCGGGGCCGTAAAGCAGGACGATTGCCATGGTCGGATCCGGCCTCGCCAGCCACGAATCGACCTCGTATCCTTTCTTCTGTGCCATGCCGGGTGAGTTAGCACGGGGCGGGGTAAGGGAACCAGCGTCTTCCCCTTCTCCCCTTGTGGGAGAAGGTGGCCGCGAAGCGGCCGGATGAGGGGTGCTCCAGGGAAAGCCGACGCCTCACTCCGCTGGAACACCCCTCATCCGTCTCGGCGCTTGCGCGCCGATCCACCTTCTCCCACAAGGGGAGAAGGGGAAGGCCGCGTCCCACTTCCCAATCGCATTTTCTGGCGGCAATCGCCCCGCAAACTTCCGCCAAATTGCGCGCGGCCCTACAACATCGACAAGAAATTTCGTCGCCATATCTGCATCTTGGCGATTGCGTGCCGCATCGGTTCCGCGAGGCCGACGACCGGGAGGACGACCGCCTTCTCGCCCGATGAAATGACAGCGCGGATGTGCAAAGATCGCACCGGCGACATTGGAGGATGTGAGCTCATGGCCGACGCTGGATTGTTGCGCTTCCATGTGCCCGAGCCCGAGGTGCGGCCCGGCGGCACGCCCGACTTCTCGAATGTGACCATTCCCAAGGCGGGCTCGGTGCCGCGTCCGGAGATCGACGTCGATCCGCGCAGCATCCGCGACATGGCTTTCTCCATCATCCGCGTGCTGAACCGCGCCGGCGAGGCCGTCGGGCCGTGGGCCGGTCTGCTCAGCGACGAGGAGCTGCTCGAAGGCCTGCGCCATATGATGACGCTCAGGACCTTCGATGCGCGCATGCAGATGGCGCAGCGCCAGGGCAAGACCTCCTTCTACATGCAGCATCTGGGCGAAGAGGCGGTGAGCTGCGCTTTCCGCAAGGCGCTAAAGCCCGGCGACATGAATTTCCCGACCTACCGGCAGGCCGGCCTTCTGATCGCCGACGGCTATCCGATGGTCACGATGATGAACCAGATCTATTCCAACGAGGCCGATCCGCTGAAGGGCCGGCAGCTGCCGATCATGTATTCGTCGAAGGAGCACGGCTTCTTCTCGATCTCCGGCAATCTGGCGACGCAGTATATCCAGGCGGTCGGCTGGGCGATGGCCTCGGCGATCTCCAACGATTCGCGCATTGCCGCGGCCTGGATCGGCGACGGCTCGACGGCGGAGTCCGACTTCCATGCGGCGCTGGTGTTCGCTTCCACCTACAAGGCGCCTGTCGTGCTCAACGTCGTCAACAACCAGTGGGCGATCTCGACCTTCCAGGGCATCGCGCGCGGCGGCTCCGGCACGTTTGCCGCGCGCGGGCTCGGCTTCGGGATCCCGTCGCTGCGCGTCGACGGCAATGACTACCTCGCCGTCCATGCCGTGGCCAAATGGGCGGCCGAGCGGGCGCGCGCCAATCTCGGGCCGACGCTGGTCGAATACGTCACCTACCGCGCCGGGGCGCATTCGACCTCCGACGATCCGTCGGCCTACCGGCCGAAGGCCGAGTCCGACGCCTGGCCGCTCGGCGATCCGGTGATCCGGCTGAAGAACCATCTCATCCATAAAGGCGTCTGGTCGGAGGATCGCCACACCCAGGCGGAGGCCGAGATTCTCGAAACGGTGATTGCGGCGCAGAAGGAGGCCGAGGGTCACGGCACCCTGCATGCCGGCGGCAAGCCGTCGACGCGGGACATGTTCGAGGGCGTCTATGCCGAGATGCCGCCGCATCTGAGACGCCAGCGCCAGCAGGCGGGGGTCTGATCATGCCCAGGCGTACCATTATCGAGGCGATCCGTGACGCCATGGACGTATCGATGGGGCGCGACGAGCGCGTTATCGTCTATGGCGAGGATGTCGGCTTTTTCGGCGGCGTCTTCCGTGCCACGCAAGGCCTGCAGGCCAAATACGGCAAGAGCCGTTGTTTCGACGCGCCGATCAGTGAATCCGGCATCGTCGGTTCGGCCATCGGCATGGCCGCCTACGGGCTGCGGCCCTGCGTCGAGGTGCAGTTTGCCGACTATGTTTATCCGGCCTACGACCAGATCGTATCGGAGGCGGCGCGGTTGCGTTACCGTTCGAACGGCGACTTCACCTGCCCGATCGTGGTGCGCATGCCGACCGGCGGCGGCATTTTCGGCGGCCAGACGCATAGCCAGAGCCCGGAAGCGCTGTTCACCCATGTCTCCGGCCTGAAGGTGATCGTCCCCTCCAATCCGCATGACGCCAAGGGATTGCTGATCGCGGCGATCGAGGATCCGGATCCGGTGATCTTCCTCGAGCCGAAGCGGCTCTACAACGGGCCGTTCGACGGCCACCACGACAAGCCGGTGACGCCATGGTCGAAGCATGAGCTGGGCGAGGTCGCCGACGGTCATTACACGATCCCGCTCGGCAAGGCGGCGATCCGCAGGCAAGGCTCGGCGGTCACCGTGCTTGCTTACGGCACGATGGTCTATGTCGCGCAGGCCGCGGCCGAGGAGACCGGCATAGACGCCGAGGTGATCGACCTCAGGACGCTTCTGCCGCTCGACCTCGAGGCGATCGTCGCCTCGGTGAAGAAGACCGGCCGCTGCGTCGTCGTGCATGAGGCGACGCTGACCTCCGGCTTCGGCGCCGAGCTGGTCTCGCTGGTGCAGGAGAACTGCTTCTACCATCTGGAAGCGCCGGTGGCGCGGGTCGCCGGCTGGGACACGCCCTATCCGCATGCGCAGGAGTGGGATTATTTCCCCGGTCCGGCGCGGGTCGGGCGCGCCCTTGTCGAAACCATGGAGGCCTGAGATGGGGGAGCACGTCATCAAGCTGCCCGATGTCGGCGAAGGCGTCGCCGAAGCCGAGCTTGTCGAATGGCACGTCAAGGTCGGCGACCTTGTGCGCGAGGACACGGTTCTCGCCGCCGTCATGACCGACAAGGCAACCGTCGAGATCCCCTCGCCGGTCGACGGTGAGATCCTCTGGCTCGGGGCCGAGATCGGCGACACGGTGGCGATCGGCTCGCCGATCGTGCGGCTGAAGGTGGCCAGCGAAGGCAATGTGAAAAACACGTCGCCAGGTGAGAATGGTGCCGACGGCATCCCAGCTGGGGCGAGCCATGGCGATCGTCTTCCCCTCCAGCCTGCGCAAGACGCAGCGCCGTCATCCCCGGGCTCGTCCCGAGGATCCGCTGGTTCCCCGGAACTGGCGGCGTCGCATCCACGCAGGTCGGCAGATCCTCGGGACAAGCCCGAGGATGACGGCGTTAAAAAGGATCGCGCCATGCCCAGCCTTTCGGGCGCGCCGCGCGCGGAAGGCGAGAAGCCGCTTGCCTCGCCGGCCGTCCGCCTGCGCGCCAAGGAAGCCGGCATCGATCTGCGCCAGGTTGCGGGCAGCGGTCCGGCCGGGCGCATCAGCCATGAGGACATCGATGCGTTCCTCGCGCGCGGCCCGCAAGTCGCCCGCGCCACCGGGCTTGCCCGGAAGGACGGCATCGAGGACATCAAGATCGTGGGGCTGCGGCGCAAGATCGCCGAAAAGATGTCGCTGGCGAAATCGCGCATCCCGCACATCACCTATGTCGAGGAGATCGACGTCACCGCGTTGGAAGAATTGCGCGCCACCCTCAACAAGGAGAAGCGCGGCGCCAAGGGGACGGAAAGGCCCAAGCTGACGCTGCTGCCTTTCCTGATGCGGGCGATGGTCAGGGCAATTGGCGAGCAGCCGAACCTCAACGCCTTGTTCGACGACGATGCCGGCATCATCCACCAGCATGAAGGCATCCATATCGGCATCGCCGCGCAGACGCCGAACGGGCTGGTGGTGCCGGTGGTGAAACATGCCGAGGCGCGCGACCTGTGGGATTGCGCGGCGGAGGTCAACCGGCTGGCCGATGCGGCCAAGGCCGGCACGGCGAGCCGCGAGGAGCTTTCCGGCTCGACCATCACCATCACCTCGCTCGGCGCCATGGGCGGCGTGGCGACGACGCCGGTCATCAACTACCCGGAAGTGGCGATCATCGGCGTCAACAAGATGATGGTGCGGCCGGTGTGGGACGGCACGCAATTCATCCCGCGCAAGATGATGAACCTGTCGTCCAGCTTCGACCACCGCGTCATCGACGGCTGGGATGCCGCGGTGTTCGTGCAGCGCATCAAGGCGCTGCTGGAGACGCCGGCGCTGATCTTTGTGGATTGAAAATGACAATGGTCGCAAAGACCCCCTCACCCGGATTGCCAGCCGAATTGCGAAGAGCAATTCGGGGCAATCCGACCTCTCCCCGATGGGAGAGGAGGTCGCCGGCGCCTCCACTGTCCTCTTCTCCCCTTGGGGAGAAGGTGGCCGCGAAGCGGCCGGATGAGGGGGTCTCCTCCAACCAAAATGGCGTGGCCTCATGAAAGAAATCTCCTGCAAGCTGCTTGTCATCGGCGCCGGGCCGGGCGGCTATGTCTGCGCCATCCGCGCCGGCCAGCTCGGCGTCGACACGGTCATCGTCGAGTTCGGCAAGCCGGGCGGCACCTGCCTCAATGTCGGCTGCATCCCGTCCAAGGCGCTCATCCATGCCGCGGAAGAGTTCGGGAAGATCGCGCATATGGCCGGCGGCAAGGATCCGCTGGGCATCAAGGTCGGTGCGCCGACGCTCGACCTGACCAAGACCATCGCATGGAAAGACGGCATCGTTAGCCGGCTCAACAGCGGCGTGGCCGGACTTTTGAAAAAGGCCAAGGTGAAAACCGTGCAAGGCTGGGCGACGTTTCGGGACGGCAAGACCGTCGAGGTCGAGACCGAGACCGGCACGCAGGTCATCCACGCGGAGACCGTGGTGATCGCCACCGGCTCGGTGCCGGTCGAATTGCCGTTCCTGCCTTTCGGCGGCCCGGTCATTTCGTCGACCGAGGCGCTGGCGCTGAGCGAAGTGCCGGAAAAGCTCGCGGTCGTCGGCGGCGGCTATATCGGGCTGGAGCTCGGCATGGCCTTCGCCAAGATGGGCGCCAAGGTCACCGTGGTCGAAGCCCTGCCGCGCGTGCTCACGCAATATGATGCGGAACTCACCCGACCGGTGCTTAAGCGGCTCGGCGAGCTCGGCGTCGAGGTGATGCTGGGCGTCAAGGCCAAGGGATTATCAACCAAGGGCGATGCGCTGCTGGTCGAAACCGCCGAGGGCAAGAACGCCAAGGTCGCCGCCGACAGGATCCTGGTCACGGTTGGCCGCAAGCCGCTGACCGAAGGCTGGGGACTGGAGCAGATCGACCTCGACATGGCAGGAAAATTCATCCGCATCGACGACCAGTGCCGCACCTCGATGCGCGGCATTTTTGCCATCGGCGACGTCACCGGCGAGCCGATGCTGGCGCATCGGGCGATGGCGCAGGGCGAGATGGTGGCCGAGATCGTCGCCGGCCACAAAAGAAGCTGGGACAAGCGCGCCATTCCCGCGATCTGCTTCACCGATCCGGAGCTGGTCGCCACCGGTCTCACGCCGGAAGAGGCGAAAGCGCTCGCCGGCGAGATAAAGATCGGCCAGTTCCCCTTCGCCGCCAACGGCCGCGCGATGACGAAGCAGGGCGAGGACGGTTTCGTGCGCGTCGTTGCTCGCGCCGACAATCATCTGGTGCTGGGCATCCAGGCGGTCGGGCAGGGCGTGTCGGAACTGTCGGCGGCGTTTGGCCTGGCGCTGGAGATGGGCGCTCGCCTGGAGGACATCGCCGGCACCATCCATGCGCATCCGACGCAGGGCGAAGGTTTCCAGGAAGCGGCGCTGAAGGCGCTGGGGCACGCGCTGCATGTTTAGGGCTGTATAATCTCCCCCCTTGAGGGGGAGATGGCCGGCAGGCCAGAGGGGGTCGGTGCGACTGGATGCGACCTCCCTTGCGACAGATGGAGGTTAGCGCTCCACGCGCGGGGACCCCCTCTGTCGCCTTCGGCGACATCTCCCCCTCAAGGGGGGAGATTACACAGCTCAGCTCGCGAGCCGGCTTACCATCTCGTGCTGGGCATAGGCGCGGCCGAAGCGGTTGGCGAGGAAGGTGTCGAGCGCGATATCCTCCTGGCGCACGAAACCCTTCGCCGGCAGCGAGCCGTCGGCCAGCATGTCGAGCACGGCGCAGATGCCGGAGGCGGTGGTGATCTGGATGGCGCTGCGCACGAGGTTGCCGACGCGCTGCGAATAGATCTTGTTGGCGTAGGTCTCCTGCAGCAGGCGGCCGTTCCTGCGGCCCGAGACGGTGACGAAGACGATGACCACGTCCTGCAAGGTCGCCGGCAGCGCGCTCTCGAAGATGTCCTTCAGCACGTCGCGGCGGTGGCGGAGCCCAAGGTCGTTGAGCAGTGCCTTCATGATCGCGGCGTGGCCGGGATAGCGGATGGTGCGGTAGTTCAGCGTGCGCACCTTGCCCTTCAGCGTCTCGGCCAAAGTGCCGAGACCGCCGGACGTGTTGAAGGCCTCATAGGTGACGCCGTCGAGCGAGAATTCCTCGCGCTCCTCCAGCGGCGGCACCTCGATCAGCTCGCCCTCGACGATCGCCTCGCAGGGTTCGCAATATTCGTTGATGACGCCATCGGTACTCCAGGTGAGGTTGTAGTTCAGCGCGTTGGAGGGATATTGCGGCAGCGCGCCGACGCGCATGCGCACGCTTTCCAGGGTGTCGAAGCGGCTGGCGAGGTCGTTGGCGACGATCGAGATAAAGCCCGGCGCCAGGCCGCATTGCGGGATGAAGGCGCTCTTGGCGTCACGCGCCAGCTCCTTGACGCGACGGGTCGAGACGACGTCCTCGGTGAGGTCGAGATAGTGCACGCCGGTGGCGGCGGCCGCCTCGGCGATGCGCGTGGTGAGGTGGAAGGGTGCTGCGCTCAGCACGGCGAACTTGCCGGCAAGCACGTTTTCGAGCTCACCCGAGGCGACGACGTCGAGCTCCTGCGTCGCAACGCCGGCCGGCAGTTCGGCGGCGGCAAGCTGAGCCGCCGAGCGGTCGACCAGCGTGACGTCGTAGTCGCCCGTGGCGCTCAGCATTTCCGCGATGGTCGAGCCGATCTTGCCGGCGCCGACGACAACGATGTTCTTCATGATCAATATCCCCTGCCAATCCTGATTGCGATGTGGCGGGAATCTTCGCAGCTTGCCTGTCGAAAGGAAGCGTGAAATCTGGCAATATGACGCCCAACTTTGAGCGATATGCCGAGAGGTTACGTCGAAATGATCAGTGAAGCCGAACAGGCCCTGCTTACCTTGTTGCGCGCCAATGCTCGCGCCTCGACCGCCGAGCTCGCGCGCCAGCTCGGCGTGTCGCGCACCACGGTGCAGAGCCGCATCGAGCGACTGGAGCAGCGCGGGATCATCACGGGCTATGGGGTCAGGCTGTCGCCCGATTATGAGCAAGGGCTGGTCAAGGCGCATGTCCTGCTCACCGTCACGCCGAAGCTCGCCGACAAGGTGGTGCGCAGCCTCGCGGCGATGCCGCCGGTGCGCACGGTGCATTCGGTGAGCGGCAATTTCGACATGATCGTCATCGTCGACGCGCCATCGATCCGCGACCTCGACGCGCTGCTTGATCGGATCGGGGCGATGGATGGGGTCGAGCGGACGTCGTCGTCGATTATTTTGTCGACGCGGGTGGATCGGTAGCGCCGCCCGAGATGTCGGCGGGGCGGCGAAGCTGCTGATCTCCCCCTTTGCGGGGGAGATGGCCGGCAGGCCAGAGGGGGGTGTGACGGAACGCTACCTTGGCCAGGTCGTCACGCCGGCTTGACTTGTAAGCCGGTTGGAGAAGCTGGCGGGACAGCACCCCCTCTGCCTTGCCAGGCATCTCCCCCGCAAGGGGGGAGATTGGCCGTCACGGCGGGTTTCGCTAATCTCCAGCGTCGGCGCTACGCCCTCCGTCTCTCCGGCCCCTCGTCCAGCCATGCCACATCCTCCGGCGTCAGCTTGACATCCAGCGCCCTAAGACTGTCCTCCAGCTCGTCCAGCGTGCGCGGGCCGATCAGCGGGACCGAGGGGAAGGGCTGCGCCAGCACGTAGGCGAGCGCGACGTGGATCGGGCTCTTGCCGAGTTTTCGCGCCAGTTCGATGGCGCGGTCGCGGCGGCCGAAATTCTTTTCCGAATACCAGACCCGCACCAGCTCTTCATTGTCGGTCCGGTCGCGGCCGGCGCGCTCGGTGAAGAAGCCGCGGCCCTGGCTCGACCAGGCGAAGTTGGGCATCTGCCTCGCCGTCAGCCAGGCCTTCCAGTCATCCGTGGAAGAGGTGACGCAACCGGGCCAGATCGGCTCCAGCATCTCGGCCAGCGAGAAATTGTTGGAGAGCGCGCCGGGCTTCTGCTTGCCGTTCTTTTCGGCATAGGTGATCGCTTCGTCCATGCGCTCCATCGTCCAGTTGGAGCCGCCGAACAGGCCGCGGATGCGGCCGGCTTTCGCCTCGCGATCCATCGCGTCGACGAATTCGCCGACCGGCACGTCCGGATTGTCGCGATGCATGAAATAGATATCGACATGGTCGGTCTGCAGCCGGTCGAGCGACTGCGCCAGCTGCTTCGCAATCACGTCGGGGTAACAGAGCGGCGAATGCGCGCCCTTGGCGATGATCACCGACTGCTCGCGCACGCCGCGATTCCTGAGCCATTGGCCAAGCAGCGTCTCGGTGTAGCCGGCGCCATAGACATAACCGGTGTCGAACAGATTGCCGCCGGCCTCGAAATAGGCGTCCAGCAGGATGGAGCCCGAGGAGAAGGTGCGGAAATCCTCGAAGCCGAGCGCCAGAAGCGACACTGCGCGCGGCAGGCCTGGGATGGCGCGCTTGCCGATGGCGGTGCCAAGGGTGCGCAGCGGCCGGCCCGAAATCGTGTTGACGCGCTTAGCCGGCTTTTCGATGTCATATTCCAGCCCGACCGCGGCGCGCCATTTGTCGAGAACACGCAGCGTGCCGAGGCTGTCGGCCCAGGCCATGCCCGGCCAGGCGAACTCCTGCCGTCCGGCAAGGATCGCCTCGCCGGCGGCATCGACCTCGAAGGAATAGAGATGGCGGGTCTCGCCGAGGCTGATCACTTCGCGAGCCGCCCCGGACCGGATCACCTCGATCCGGCCCGGTCCGACGTCGCGGTTGCCACCGGCGAACCAGAAATCGGGCACCTCGATCTGACCCTTGGTGCCGAAGATGCGCAGCACATTGTCCTGGTTGAGCGAAATGCTGCAGGAGATCTCGGCGACGATGCCGTCGGCGAAGGTGAGCAGCGCGGAGGCCCACTCGTCGACGCCGGACTGGCCGAGATGGGCAGCGCCCACCACCTTGACGGGCTCGAGGAAGGGCTGCCCCGCGGCCGCACCCGCGATCAGGCGCGCCATCGACACCGGATAGCCGCCGACATCGAGGATGCCGCCGCCGGCCATGTCGTTGGCATAGAGCCGGTGCTCGGGCATGAAACCCGGCATGGCGAAGCCGAAGCTCGACTTGATCATGCGCACCTCGCCGATGGCGCCCGATTTGATCAGCTCGACCAGCTTCAACGTCTGCGGGTGCAGCCGGTACATAAAGGCCTCGCCGAGAAACGTGCCGGCCTTGCGCGCCGCATGCATCATGGCGTCGGCCTCGAAGGCGGTCAGTGCCAGCGGCTTTTCGCACAAGACATGCTTGCCGGCCTCGGCGGCCTTGATCGCCCATTCGGCATGGCCGGGATGCGGGATCGAAATGTAGACCGCGTCGACGTTTTCGTCGGCGAGCAGCGCCTCATAGCCGTCGAGGATGCGTGCGCCCGGAAAGGTCTGGGCCAAGCCCGGCTTGGCGGGATTGCGGGCGCCGAGCGCGACCAGCTCGCCGTTGCGCGACCCCGCCACGCCGCCCGCAAAGGATTTGGCGATGCTGCCGGGCCCGAGGATGCCCCAGCGGATTTTTCCAGATGCGGATGTCATATCAAATACTCCATGGATCGCCGTCACGCCTTGGGGTCGGGCGGATAAGAAACTCAGCGGATTCTGGCGCCCGCCTTGTCGAAGAGCAGCGAACGCTCGGCCTTGATCGAGACCGTGAAATGGTCGCCGCTGGCGCGCTGGCGCGAGGCCTCGCGCTCGACGATCAGCTCCTCCGGTCCGGCATTGGCATAGACATAGCTCACGGAGCCCAGATGCTCGGCGACGTCGGCCTTGACCGGGATGTCGCAATCGCCCTCGCCGGCCTCGAAGAAATGCTCCGGCCTGACGCCGAGCACCACCTCGGCGCCAAGGGCGGGAAAAGTCTCGCAAAGCGGCTTGCGCAATCTGGTGCCGCCGTGATGGGCGAGCTCGATGATCGCGGCGCTGTTCGTCGTCTCGACGACCTTGGCGCTGAGGAAATTCATCTTCGGCGAGCCGATGAAGCCGGCTACGAAACGGTTGGCCGGGTCGTCATAGAGGTCGAGCGGCGCGCCGATCTGCTCGACATTGCCGGCTTTGAGCACAACGATGCGGTCGGCCAGCGTCATCGCCTCGGTCTGGTCATGCGTCACATAGATCATGGTGACGCCGAGTTCCTTGTGCAGGCGCGAGATCTCGACCCGCATCTGGACTCTCAGCTCGGCGTCGAGATTCGACAGCGGCTCGTCGAAGAGGAAGACCTGCGGCTCGCGCACGATGGCGCGGCCGATGGCAACGCGCTGGCGCTGGCCGCCGGACAATTGCTTCGGCCGGCGCTGCATCAATTCGTCGATGCGCAGGATTTCCGCCGCTCGCTTCACCCGGCGATCGGTGTCGGCCTTCGGATTGCCGTTCATCCTCAGCCCGAAGCTGAGGTTCTGCTCGACCGTCATATGCGGATAGAGCGCGTAGGACTGGAACACCATGGCGATGCCGCGGTCGGCCGGCTCGACATCGTTCATCACCTTGCCGGCAATGGCGATGTCGCCGCCGCTGATGTCCTCCAGCCCGGCGATCATCCTCAAAAGCGTGGACTTGCCGCAGCCGGAGGGCCCGACGAAGACGATGAACTCGCCGTCGGCGATGTCGATGTTGGCGCCATGGACGACTTCGAAAGTGCCGAAGCGTTTGACGACATTGGTGAGGGTGACAGCCGCCATGTCAGAGCGGGATGTGGCTAGGTTGGATCATTCTGTGTCCCAGTCGGCGAGGCATCTCGCGTTCTCCTATTTGACCGCGCCGGCGGCGATGCCGGCGATGAAATGGCGCTGCAACAGCACGAAGACGATGAGCATCGGCACCGTCAGCATGACGGCGCCGGCCATGATGCCGCCCCACGAAACCTTGGTCAGGCCGATCAGCGTGCCGAGCGCCACCGGCGCGGTCATCGCGCCCGGCTGGCTGTTGATCAGCAGCGGCCAGAGATAATTGTTCCACGAGGCGAGGAAGAGGATGATCGCAAGCGCCGCCAGCATCGGGCGGGCCAGCGGCAGCGCCACGAACAGGAAGATGCGCCATTCCTTGACGCCTTCGACGCGGGCGGCGTCGAACAGCTCGGCCGGCATCATCGAGAAGGCCTGGCGCATGAAGAGCACGCCCAGCGAATTGAACAGCGGCGGCACGATCAGCGCGATCCAGGTGTTGGCCAAGGCGAAGTCGCGCGCCACCATGATGAATTGCGGGATCAGCACCACCGCATAGGGAAGCGTGATGGTGCCGAAGATGATGGCGACAACCGCGCCCTTGCCGTGGAACTCGTAGCGTGCCAGCGCCCAGCCGGCCATCGAGGTGAGCAGAACCGAAAGGACCGTGTAGGTCACCGCCACCGAAACCGAGATGCCGATGGCGCCGATGAAATTGGTGTCGCGCTGCAGGTTGGCGACATTGTCGAGGAAATTGTCGTGCGGCAAAAGCTCGATGCCGGGGCTGAAAATGCCGTTGTCGGGCATGGTGGAGAACACCACCATCATCCACAGCGGGAACAGCCAGACCAGCGCCAGCGGCGTCAGGAAAAGATGCAGCGCAATGACGCGCCCGAGCCTTGCTCGCGAGCGCGAGGTCATTTCGGCTCCCTCATCAACCAGAGCTGCACCAGGGTGATGGCGATCGCCAAACCCGCCATGGTGTAGGCGACGGCCGAGGCGTAGCCGAAATTGAGCGAGCGGAAACCCTGGCGGTAGAGCAGCAGCCCGAGCGTCTCGGTGCCGCCGCCCGGCCCGCCGCGCTCGGTGATCAGGAATGGCTCGGTGAAGAGCTGCATGGTGCCGATGATCGACAGCACGGCGCAAAAGACGATGACCGGCTTCAGCAGCGGCAAGGTGATGTGGAAGAACTGTTTCACCCGGCTGACGCGATCGAGCGTCGCCGCCTCATAGACGTCCTCGGGTATCGATTGCAGGCCGGCCAGGATGATGATGGCGTTGTAGCCGGCCCAGCGCCAGGTCACCGCGATCATGATCAGCGCCATGGCCGGCGTGACGTTGGAAAACCAGTCGATCTTGGCCAGGCCGACGCTCTCCAGGAGCTTGTTGACGATGCCGAAATCGAGGCTGAACATCAGCCGGAAGACGGCGGAATAGGCGACCTCGCCGACCACGACCGGAGCGAAGAAGGCGAAGCGGTAGAGACCGCGCGCCTTGAGCAGCGGCGAGTTCAAAAGCACCGCCATGACGATCGCCAGCGCAATCATTACGGGCACCTGGATGACCAGGATCAGCAGCGTGTTCTTCAGCGCGTTGTAGAAGGCCGGGTCACCGATAAGGCGACCCCAGTTGAAGGCCGGCGCGAAGCGCCACGGCACGGTGCGCGTCGCCTGGAAGGAGATGATGAAGGAAGAGATGATCGGCCAGATCCAGAAGATGGCGAAGATCAGAAGGTAAGGCGTGAGGAAGCGGTACGCGGTGGCGTTCTGGGTGCGCATTCTTCCTCCTTTCGTCTGTCTTTCCTTCTCCCCCTGTGGGAGACGGTGGCCGCGAAGCGGCCGGATGAGGGTGTTCCAGGGAACGCTAACGTCTCACTCCGCTGGAACACCCCTCATCGGTCTTGGCGCTGCGCGCCAATCCACTTTCTCCCACAAGAGGAGAAGGGGGAGCGGCGCCTATTTAACCGGCAAACCTGTCGCCGCGGCGATCTGCTTGGCGGCATCGTCGAGCGCGGCCTTGGCGTCGGGATAGCCGTTGGCCAGATATTTGGTCTGCACGGCGCGGACGATGATCTCGGCGTCGCTCTGGAATTGCGTGCCGCGGCTCGGCACCACCTTGGGCAGCGTGGCCAGAATATCTTTCCACACGGCCTGGCCGCCCCAATAGGTCTGCGGCTGCGAGACGTAAGGATCCTCGAGCGCCGAGATCAGCGACGGCACCAGGCCGAAATCCTTCAGCATGGTGATCTGGCCCTCATTGGTTTCCAGCGTGTATTTCAGATAGGCGTAGGCCGCTTCCTTGTTCTTCGAGGCCGAGGTGATGGCCAGGGACGAGCCGCCGAGATTGGCGGCGCGCGGGCCGTCGGCGGTCAGGCTCGGCATCAGATAGACGCCCCATTTGCCGCTTTCCTTCGGCGATTCGGTGCGGATCGTGCCTTCATACCAGCCGCCATAGACCTGGCTGGCGACGGTGCCGGCGGTGTTGTTGGTGATCTTGGTCGACCAGTCGGCCGACGACACGACGCCGGCGTCCTTCATTTCCTTGACCTTGGTCATGGCGTCGACGCATTTCGGCTCGGCCACGGTGATCGACTGGCCATCCTCGGCGAAATAGGCACAGCCCTGCTCGTTGGAAATCATGCGGAAGAATTCGGTGTCGCCGTTGAAATCGGCATTGGTCATCGACACGCCCGGATTGGCGTCCTGGATCTTCTTGCCGGCGGCGATGAAATCGTCCCAGGTCTTGATCGAGGCCGGGTCGACGCCTGCCTTCTCGTAGAAGTCGCGGCGGTAGAAGACGGCGACCGGGCCGGAATCCCAGGGCATCGCATAGGCCTTGTCGCCGACTTCGAGCTCGGTGCGCTTGAAATCGGGGAATTTCTTCTGGTCTTCCGCCGTGTAACCCAGCGTATGCAGGTCGACGAAGCAGTCCGGGAACTGGCTCCAGTAATTCTCCGCCTCGCCGTTCTCGATCGAGACGATATCGGGCAGGCCGACGCCGCCGGCGGCGCAGCCGGCGATCGATTTGTCATAGGTGGGCTGGTTGCCGAGGTCCTGAACCGTGACCTTGATGTCGGGGTATTTCTTGTTGAAGCCCTCGACCGTCGCCTTCAGGGACGAGGCAGCGATGTTCCAGCTCCAGATGGTGATCTCGCCGGACTGCGCCAGGGCCGGGCCGGAACCCAGGGCAAGCATAAGCGCGGCGCAGGTCAGTGTAGTGCGCATTGAAATCCTCCCATTTCATTTGCTCTCTCACTGTGAGCGTGGCTAGACTATGCGGCGCGGAAGGCTTGTCGCCGTCAGAGGGAATAAGAAGTTGGCGGAAAGTAAGATGCCGGAGCGTCCGTTCTACCAGCCTGGCGCGAGCAGCGTCGAAGGACTGCCGCTCATGCTGCAGATGTTTTACAACCACCCGTTGGTGATGCTGAAGGCGCACTGGCACGCCCAGGTGGAGGTGAATTTCATCGTGCAGGGCCGCGTGCATTACCGCATGGCCGAGCACGAGATTTCGCTCTCGGCGGGCGAGATGTGCCTGTTCTGGGGCGGCCTGCCGCATCAGATGGACGACCTTTCCGACGACGCCGTCTATGCCGGCGCGCATCTGCCGCTGGTGCATTTCTTCCGCCTGCATCTGCCGGCCGACATACGCCATCGGCTGATGACCGGCGCGACGCTGGTGACCAATGCGACCGACCAGTCCGACAACGACAATTTCAAGCGCTGGAACGAATATGCGCGCTCGGGCGATCCGGCCAGGGCCGAGCACGCCGTCAACGAGCTGCTGCTTCGGCTCGAGCGGGTGCGCTTCGAGCCTTACCGGCTGGTGCCGGAAAGGGTGGCTGGGCAAGGCGCCGGCAATGCCTTCGACCAGCAGTCCTCGCGCAATGTCGGGCGCATGTGCGATTTCATCGCCGAGAATTTCCTCTACGACATCGACTGCGTGACCATCGCCGCGGCTGCCGACATCCATCCCAAATACGCCATGAGCCTGTTCAAGAAATCGACCGGCATGACGCTCAACGAATATGTCAACCTGCTGCGGTTGAGCTACGCCCAGGCGCTCCTGATGCATGAGGACGCCAATGTGCTGAGGGTCGCCATGGATTCGGGCTTCGGCTCGCTCAGCGCCTTCAACAAGTCGTTCCGCAAGCTCGCCGGCATGTCGCCTTCCGATTTCCGCCGGGCGGGCGGGGCGCGGTAACGGATCGCGTTAGCGGGATCATCAGGCGGATGCGACGGACGGAAAGCTGACGGTGACGCCGAGACCCGGATTGCGGTCCTCGAGCATTATCGCGGCGCCATGCAGGTCGGCCACCGCCTTGACAAGGCTGAGGCCTAGGCCGCTGCCGGGCGTCGTGCGGCTGGCATCGAGCCGATAGAGCCGGCGGAACACTTTTTCGCGCTCCTCGGCGGGAATGCCCGGGCCATTGTCGCGGACGTGGATGAGGACATGGCCGCTTCCGCCGGTCACCGAGAGCTCGATCGCGGTGCCCGGCGGGCAATGCCTGAGCGCGTTCTCGACCAGATTGGCCAGCATCTGCATCAGCAGGTCGCGGTCGCCGTGCACATACCATTTCGTATCCGGAACGATCGTGGACAGGGACTTGCCATCGTCCTCGGCGACATCGGCATAGACATCGCCGATGGTCTCGACGACCGGCCCGACATCGAGGTCGACGAAGCGCGCCTTGCGGGCGCCGGCCTCAATCTGGGCGATGCGCAGCAAGGCATCGAACGTGCTGTTGATCTGCTGGCTTTCGGCACGCGCGTCGGCCAGCTCGGTCGAAACATCCTCGCCCGACACCGTCTTGTCGGCGGCCGATTCCAGGATCATCTGCAGCCGGTTGAGCGGCGTCTTGAGATCATGGGCGATGTTGGCGCTCACTTCGCGCATGCCGTCGACCAGGGCCGACAGGCGATCGAGCGCGGAATTCACCTGGGCCGAGACGGCGTCGATGTCGTCGCCATTGCCGGTCAGCGGGATGCGAGCATCGAGACGCCCATGCGAGACGTCGACCATGGTGCTGGCGATGCCGTCGAGGCGGCGCTGGACGCGCGAGGCAAGCACAGCGCCGCCGCCGATCGCCAGAACGGTGATGAAGAGCGTGGCCCAGCCGAAGCTCATCAATATGATGGTTTCGAGATCCTGGGTTTCCGCTAGCGAGAAGGCGACCGTCAGCTTGTTGTCGCCGACCGTGCCCGAATAGGCGCGATACTCGGTATCGGGCGGCACACCCGGCAGGTCGGCGGCGAACATGGAAAAGCCGTCCGGCAATCCGGTGGCGGTGAAATCCCCGGCGAGGCGGTCGCCGTCCTTGTCGGTCAGGGAAAAGATTTCGTCCTTGTCCTGGCTGAACTGGGCATGGTCCCTGACGGTGGCGACGAGATCCTCCTTGTCGCTCTCGGCATAGGTCGCGGCGATGAGCGAATAGGTCTCCTTGATCGACTGATCGAGCTGCCTGGCGAGCGAGGCGCTCATCAGTTGATAGACGATCGCGCCGGACAGGATGAAAGCCAGCAGGAACAGGAAGGCGAAGGTCAGCGCCAGCCTGAACGGCGTGCTGCGCAGCAGGCTGGAGCGCGTCCCGTTCATGTGACCGCGAAGTGGATTGGCCGCCCCGCAATTGCGGATGCGATGTCAGGCCGGAACATGCAGGCTGTAGCCGGTGTTGCGCACGGTGTGGATCAGCGGCACGTCGAAGGGCCTGTCGACCTTGGCCCTGAGCCGGCTGATATGCGTCTCGACGACGCTGGTCTTGGGGTCGAAGTGAAAATCCCAGACGCGTTCCAGGAGCATGGTGCGGGTGATGACGCGGCCCTCGCCGCGCATCAGCACTTCGAGCAGGCTGAACTCGCGCGGCTGCAGGTCGATCGGCTGGCCCTGCCTGGTTACGCGGCGCTGGATCAGATCCATTTCGAGATCGGCGACGCGTAAGTTGGTCTTCTGCTCCTGCGCCGCCGGCCGGCGGCCGAGCGCATGGATGCGGGCAAGCAGCTCGGAAAAGGCGAAGGGCTTGACCAGATAGTCGTCGCCACCCGCTTCGAGGCCCTCGACGCGGTCGTCGACGCCGCCGATCGAGGTCAGGAAAATAGCCGGCGTGCGGATGCCGGCGGCGCGCACCGCCTTGATCATCGACAGGCCGTCGAGGCCGGGCACCATGCGGTCGGCGACGATCACGTCATAGGCGTTGCGGGTCGCGGCGAAGAGCCCGTCATGGCCGTCGCGCAGCAAATCGCAGACATGGCCGGCCTCGGCCAGCCCCCTGACGATATAGTCGGCGGTTCTCGGATCGTCTTCAACAAGCAGAAGTCGCATCGCCCGGTACTGTCCTTGCCACCTTGTTTTTACGAACTTTCAGACCGAACACCGCTACACATTCTTGCGAGAGGGCGCTTACGCTGACCTGAATCTCAACACACCCTAGACCGACCTGGTATCCGTCGCGACCGGACGACGGCGAAGAACCAGGCTGCCGGCCGTGAGAGCGACAATTTCATGGTCGTCCCGCGCTCGCGCCCAGGGTGAGGAGAAGCTCGTCCAGTTGCCCGAAGGTCTCGTCCATCGCATCGGCCGCCCCGGTGCCGGCAGCGTCGAGAGCTTCTTTCGAGGGATAGAGCTCGTGCATGACCAGCAGCGTCTTGCCGCCCTTTTCCTCGAAGGTCACCGTGGTGACGGGTCCACCGTCGCCGCCTTCGTCATTGGTCCAGGCGAGGCGCGAGTACGGCACCACTTCGATATACCTGCCGAAGAACTCGGCGGGGTTCGAGGCATCATGGCCGAACGCCAAACGGTACCCGCCCCCGACGCGAACATCCATCTCGCAGGAACGCAGGATCATGCCCATCGAGTTCGGCGCCCACCACCGCCGGAACAGTTCGGGCTTGGTCCACGCCTCGAACACGATGCGCGCCGGGGCGTCGAACGTTCGCGTAACGACCAGCTCACGGTCGGACCTCCGTTCCACCGTCGTGCGAGCGGGCTCACTCCGTTCTTCCATCGACTTCCTCCTTCCGTTTCAGTTCCTCGACAACCTCGTCCAGCGCTTCGAAGCGTGTGTCCCAAAGCCGGCGGTAGCTCTCGATCCAGGCCGCCTCTTCCTCCAGTCCACGCAGGCCGAGCTTGCAGGTCCGCACCCGCCCGGCTTTCCGGGTGGTGACGAGCCCTGCCTGTTCCAAGATGCCGATGTGCTTCTTCATGCCCGTGAGGGTCATGTGGAATTTCTCGGCAAGGTCCGTGATCGAGGCTTCCGCGCGTCCGAGCTGCTCCAGAATGCCGCGCCGTGTGGCGTCCGAGAGCGCGGCGAACGAGACATCGAGGCGGGGCTTCGAATACTGAACCATTTGGTTCAGTATCTAGCTCATGAATGAGCGGCGCGCAAGGGGATGGCGGGCGTAGGGCGCTGCCGGCCGTCTCCGCCCAAACCAAGGCCGTCTCGCTGCTGTGACTTACGGTGAATCTCGACATGCCCTAGTCGAGGAGCGCCTGCTCGTCTTCGTCGATCAGTTTTCTCAGCGTCATGTGGAGAACGATGGCGACGATGCAGCCGAGAAAGGTCAGGCTGGTGAAGGTGGTGCCGAAGCCCATGCCGCCATATTCCACCGGCTGCGAGAGCAGGTCGCCGAAGGAGGCGCCGAACGGCCGGGTTAGTATATAGGCAAGCCAGAAGGCCAGGACGGCGTTCAGGCCGAGGAAGAACCAGGCAAGCGTGATCACCGCGATCAGGCCGCCAAAGATGAGGCCGGTGGCGAGATAGCCCAGGTCGAAGCGCTCGGCCACGAGATCGCCGGCCGCCGTTCCGAGCGAGAAGGTGAAGAGGATCGCCAGCCAGTAGAAGATCTCGCGCCTGGTGGTGAAGATGGTGTGGATCGACAGCGTCTTTTCGCTGGCGTACCAGACCGCGAAAGTCAGTGCGAGGGCGACCGAGAAGACGATCGTCGTCGTCTCCAGCCGGACGCCGAAATTGTCGACCAGGTTGTCGGTGACCAACGTGCCGACCACGCTGATCAGGACAACCGCCAGCCAATAGGCCCAGGGCACGTAGCGCTTCTGCGCGAATTGCAGGGCGAGGGCGACGACCAGAATGCCGGCCATGATGAGCGACGTGACGGTAAGGCCGAGGCCGAGATTGACGGCGAGATAATCGGCGGCGGTCTCGCCCATGGTGACTGCCATGATCTTGATCAGCCAGAAATCGATGGTGACGTCCGGGACACGGTTCAATTCGGAGTCGTGTTCGATGATTGTCGCGGTCATGGCAATGTCCGTCTCCATTCGCGCCCGAAAAATTGCGTTCGGCAGCGATCGTCAGACTAGGCAGGCGAATTCACCGCAGCCTGTCCGCGCCCTTACAAATTCGTAAGATCCGCCAAAAACATCCGCCGGGCCTCGCCATCACGCGGCAGAGAAGCTAGAGAAGCCTCGGTGCCCTTGCCGGCACCGGAGCGGTGAGAAGGAATGGCCTACACATCTCCCAAATCGGCGCCGAAAGCGTTCGACCAGCATAAGCGACTGATCGTCGTGCAGGTGGCCGCCGTGCTTGCCGTAATCCTGCTCCTGTTCAGCAAGCCGGCGCTGGCCGAAGGATCGAACGGACACGAAGCCTTGGAGACGATCGGGTTTGTGATGGTGCTGATCTGCTTCCTCGGCCGGCTGTGGAGCATCCTCTTCGTCGGCGGCAGGAAGAATGACGAGCTGGTCGTGTCCGGCCCGTTCTCTATGACCCGGAACCCGCTCTATTTCTTCTCGACCGTCGGCACAGCCGGCATCGGGCTGATGTTCGGTTCGGTGCTGGCGGCTGTCATGCTCGGCCTGGCGAGCTTCCTCGTCTTCCGCTTCACCGCGCGCAAGGAGGCCGAGTATCTCGCCGGCAAATTCGGTGCGGCTTACGCGGCCTATGCCGAACGCACACCGTCCTTCTGGCCGAATCCGCTGCTTTACCGCGACGAGGCGCAGTGGCTGTTCTCGACGGGCGCGCTGCGGAACACGTTCCGCGACGGGCTCTATTTCCTGGCTTTGTTTCCGGTGATCGAGGCGGTCGAGTATTTGCGCCTCAGCGGGGACCTGCCAACGCTTTTCACGGTCTATTAAGGTGCGCTGATCTTCAGGTGAGGCCGGCCTGCAAATGATGGCCCCCTGCGCTTCCGGTGCTCGCGTACTCTAAGTACGCTCCCGCTCCGGTTCTCGGAAGCCATCATTTTCGACTCGGCCTGACCTGAATCTCAACACACCTTTAGCGGTCTGGTTTCATCAACGCGCCCTGCCGCGCGCGGCGCGGCGGGTGCTCTCCAGGAGAATTGCTAGGCAGCCGGCGAGAAGCAGGAAACCGCCAACGAGCGGCGGCAGCGCCAGCAATTTAACCGCCGCAGCGATCAGCGCGATCAGGATCAGCGCCAGCAGCGCAAGGCTGCCGTCGTCGACGAACATGCCGACGAGTTCCTTGAAGACGAGGCGGATCACGGTCATCGGACTACACCTTCGGCAGGCGCCGGGTGAGCGCCGCGCAACCAGCGCACGATGGCGAAGGATGCAACGGCAATGACGGCGAAGATGGCGAGCAGAGCGAGATCGGCGCCCGGCCATTCGGCGCCGAGGCCTTCGCCGGTCCAGAACACGCCGAAGCTGGTCAGCATCAGACCGACGACGAATTTCAGTGAGTTCTCGGGTACACGTGCCAACGGCCGGTGCACGGCAAGGCCGATCAGCATCACCAGCACAAAGGCCGCCAGCGCGCCGAGGCCGGCATAGAGCGTCTGGCCATGCGCGGCGCCGACGGCAATGACGATGAACACCACTTCGACGCCCTCGAGCAGCACCGCCTTGAACGACGCGACGGCCGCCAGATAGTCGGCGCGGCGGTCCGCGGCCTGCCGCTGCAAGGCGGCCGTCTCCTTGGAAAAGGCCTGCTCCTCGTCATGCAGCGCTATGACGCCGACGCTGCGCAGGATTGCCTTTCTCAGCCAGCGCATGCCGAACAGGATCAAAAGCAGGCCGACCACGAATTGCAGGACGGTGATGGGGACGAGCGCCAGCAGCGGCCCGAAAACAAGCACCAGCGCCGCCAGCAGCGCGAGCGCCAGCGCCGCACCGGTCAGCGCCGGACGCCAGCTGCGCGTCACGCCGACGGCGAGCACGATGGTGAAGGCTTCGACCACTTCAACGAAGGAGGCCAGGAACGAGGCCGTCACGGTGGAAAATATGGGTGTCAGACCATGCATGCAGGCTTCGTCCAATGCTCGGGAATCATCCGGTCGGCGGGAACGATACAGCGCTCCGGCGCCGGCGAGAACGCCGCAGATGATCCGATCTGGTCCCGCGTGAGGCGAGGCGGCGGCAGCGGACTATTGGAGAACTCATTGATGGTCTGTATCCGTTCGGTGTCCGTTGTATCGCGGCACTGCCCTGGCTATCTGCTGGAGCAAAAGAAGTTTTAAGCGGTCGATGGGCCGCTCCAGCAGGAACGGAGCCATGAAGAAGATCGGATTTCTGTCGTTCGGGCATTGGTCGCCCTCGCCGCAATCGGGCACGCGCTCGGGCGCCGACGCGCTGCTGCAATCGATCGACCTCGCGGTCGCGGCCGAGGAGCTCGGCGCCGACGGCGCCTATTACCGCGTCCACCATTTTGCCCGGCAGCTCGCCTCGCCGTTTCCGTTGCTTGCCGCCGCGGGCGCCAAGACCAAGCGCATCGAGCTCGGCACCGCCGTCATCGACATGCGCTACGAGAACCCGCTCTATATGGCCGAGGATGCGGGTGCTGCCGACCTCATCGCCGGCGGGCGTTTGCAGCTCGGCATCAGCCGCGGCTCGCCCGAGCAGGTGATCGATGGCTGGCGCTATTTCGGCTACGTGCCGGAAGAGGGCAAGAGCGACGCCGACATGGCGCGCCGGCATTCGGAGATTTTCCTCGACCTGCTGCGCGGCGAAGGCTTTGCCCAGCCCAATCCGCGGCCGATGTTCCCGAACCCGCCCGGCCTGCTCAGGCTCGAACCCTTCTCGGCGGGCCTGCGCGAGCGCATCTGGTGGGGCGCGGCCACCGACGCCACTGCGGTTTGGGCGGCCAAGCTCGGCATGAATCTGCAAAGCTCGACGCTGAAATTCGATGAGACCGGCGAGCCGCTGCATGTCCAGCAAGCCAAGCAGATAAGAGCCTACCGCGCCGCCTGGAAGGAAGCAGGCCATGCCAGGGAGCCGCGCGTCTCGGTCAGCCGCAGCATTTTTGCCTTGGTCAACGACATGGACCGCGCCTATTTCGGCGGCAGCGAGGGCGAGGACCACTTTGGCTATATCGAGCCGGAGAAGCGCGCCGTCTTCGGCCGCACCTATGCCGCCGAACCGGACAAGCTGGTGGAGCAGCTCAAGGCGGACGAGGCGATCGCCGAGGCCGACACGCTGCTGCTCACCGTGCCCAACCAGTTGGGCGTCGACTATAATGCCCATGTCATCGAGTCGATCCTGAAGCACGTCGCGCCGGCTCTGGGCTGGCGGTGAGGTGGCGAAACGGCAAAACGCGTAATCTCCCCCGCAAGGGCATATGCGCTAAGATAGCTTTGGCATGGCTTGAAACTTGCGCTTTCGAGGTGGCTCGCGCCAACGATGTCGCAA
>NZ_JAIUHR010000028.1 GCF_020165195.1 Mesorhizobium sp. CA14
GCCTACTGCCTACTGCCTACTGCCTACTGCCTACTGCCTACTGCCTACTGCCTACTGCCTACTGCCTACTGCCTACTCACATACCCCACCACTCCATCCTCAGTCAGTTCCGCCAAGGCCAGCGACTGATCGAGGTGAGCGGCGCGCCAGGCGAGCATCTTTTCCGCGAACTCCAGCCGCACCGGCAGATAGGCCGGGTCGTTCGCCACATTGTTCAGCTCGCCGGGGTCCTTCGATAGGTCGAACAGAAGCGGCGGCAGACCGCCGCCGAAATGTACATATTTGAAGTCCACGGTGCGAATGACGGCGAGGTTGCAGGCGCGCGATCCGATGCCGAAATGACGCTCGGCTTCGCCTTTGGAGACCGTGCGGAAATCAAACTCCCAATGCGCGGCGTCGCGCCAGGTCTGCGGCTCCTTGCCGTCTATCCACGGCGCGAGCGAGCGGCCGTCGAGGTGGCGCTGAGGCGCGGCGCCGATAAGGTCGAGCACGGTCGGAAAGATATCGACAGCCTCGGTGAAATGATCCACGGACGTGCCCGCCGCGGCGCTCCGGCGCGGATCGCGGACGATCAGCGGAATGTGATAGCTGGCGTCGAAGAAGCCGCCTTTGCCGAGCATGAAATGGTCGCCCATCATCTCGGCATGGTCGGAGGTCAGCACGATGACGGTGTCGTCCCAGGCGCCCGCTGATTTGATCGCTTGCCAGATGCGGCCGAGCTGCGCGTCGACCTCGGAGATCATGCCGTAATAGATCGCGCGGATGCGGCGGAAGTTCTCCTCGCTCCAACCCTCCACCTTGCCCTCGATGCCGGGGATGAATTTTGTCCGCTTCTGCCCCGCGAAATCGTAGACGAGATAGGGATGGCTCTCGGCTTCGGCTTGGGGGTTTGCCGCGCGCTTGAAAGGGGGCCCTTCAGCCGGACCGTACATGCTGTTGTAGGGTTGGGGCACGATGAAGGGCGGGTGTGGGCTGATGAAGGAGATATGCGCGAACCACGGCGCGCGCTCGTCCTGCTCGCCAAGCCAGCGGATGAATTCGCCGGCCAGGAAAGCGGTCGGCGTCTGGTCTTTCGAATAGACCGGCGGTGCGTTGGTCACGTCGCGTTTCGCCTGGCCGCGGGCCGGACGGTGGATGTCGGGGCTGCCCGCGCCGGTGTCAACGCCTTGCGCGCGCAGCCACGACAGCCATTGCTTCTGATGCTCAGGCAGGGCCTGGCGCACGGTGAAGCCCGGCAGCACGCCCTCATAGCTGCGCAAGCGCGGATCCCCGGTCGCCAGCCGGCGCGGATCGAGCGAGACATCGGTGTAGCCGAACAGGGTGGGATCATAGCCCGCCGCGCGCGCCGAAAGCGCGATGTTGCCATGGCGCGCGTCAAGCGGCGTGCCATTGCGGCAGACGCGGTTGTTCATCTGGTAGAGCCCGGTGTAGAGGCACGCGCGGGCGGGAGAACACGGCGCCGCCCCGCCATAGTGGCGGCGGAAAAGCACGCCTTCCGCGGCGAGCGCATCCACATTCGGCGTCTTCACCACCGGATGGCCGGCCGCCGACAGGCAATCGCCACGCCACTGGTCGCAGGTGATGAGGAGAACATTCGGGCGGCTCGGCTGATTGTCCAAGATCGTCTCCTTGTGGAAGCGCTCAGATGGACCGGAAATCACCGGCGTTGCAAGCCAATGCCGGTGATAGACCGGTGAACATATTTCGAATAGTTGTTCACTTTTATGACACAGTCCATTCTGTGTTTGCCCGCTTTGCCGCCAGCCCGCCTATCCTCATATTGGCGTGGACAGCGGCGAGGGCCGCACAAAGACAAGGGAAGGAGCACGATCATGCTCAATCAGATCCAGGGGTTGCATCACGTCACCTCGATGGCGAGCGATGCACGCCGCAACAATGAGTTCTTTACAAAAAAGCTCGGCCTGCGCCGGGTGAAGAAGACCGTCAATTTCGACGCGCCGGACGTCTACCATCTCTATTACGCCGACGAGGTCGGCACGCCGGGTTCGGTGATGACCTATTTCCCGTTCCCCGATATCGCCAAGGGCAGACACGGTGTCGGCGAGGTGGGCACAACGGTGTTCTCAGTGCCGGAAGGCACGTTGGCCTATTGGGAAAAGCGCTTCGCCGATGAGGGCGTGGGCAATGTTGCCCGCACGACAAGCTTCGGCGAAAAGCGGCTCACCTTCACCGGTCCGGACGGCGACAGTTTCGCGCTCGTCGAGGACAAGACCGACAAGCGGGCGCCCTGGATCAAGGGCGGCGTTCCCGGCGACGAGGCGATCCGCGGCTTCCACTCGGTCTCGCTCCGGCTGAAGGATGGCGGCGCCGCCGAGGAGCTGCTGAAGTTCATGGGCTATGAGGAGGTCGACAAGTCCGGCAACATCCGCCGGCTGGCGATCAAGAAAGGCAACGGCGCCGATGTCGTCGACATCGAATCGCTGCCGGGTGCCGGCTTTGCCAATCTTGGCGCCGGCTCGGTGCATCACGTCGCCTTCGCGGTCGAGGATCGCGCCAAGCAGCTGGAAGTACGCAAGGCGCTGGTCGACACGGGCTATGGGGTGACGCCGGTCATCGATCGCGACTATTTCTGGGCGATCTATTTCCGTACGCCGGGCGGCGTGCTGTTCGAGGTCTCCACCAACGAACCGGGTTTCGACCGCGACGAGGACACCGCGCATCTCGGCGAGGCGCTGAAGCTGCCGACGCAGCATCAGCATCTGCGACCTTACCTCGAAGAACACCTGCCGAAGCTGGAAGACTGAGGCCATGAGCAAGGGTGCTTACATCCACAAGGTGCTGCCCGGTCCGCCGGGCAGTCCGCTGCTCTTGGTCTTGCACGGCACCGGCGCCGACGAGAACCAGCTTCTCGGTTTCGGCCGCGAGCTTCTTCCTTCGGCGACGATCGTCTCGCCGCGCGGCGATGTGTCGGAGCACGGTGCTGCGCGCTTCTTCCGCCGCACCGGCGAGGGCGTCTACGACATGGACGACCTGGCGCGCGCGACATCGAAGATGGCTGGCTTCGTCAGGGCGCATACCGAAGCGGCAAAACCCTCGGCGGTGTTCGGCCTCGGCTACTCCAACGGCGCCAACGTCCTGGCTTCGGTGGTGTTTGCCGAGCCCGGCCTGTTCGACGCCACGGCGCTGATGCATCCGCTGATCCCGTTCGAGCCGCAGGTGCAGGGCAGTCTTGCCGGCCGCCATGTCCTGATCACGGCCGGCAAACGCGATCCGATCTGCCCGCCCAATTTGACGTCGCGGCTCGAGGCCTATTTGCGCGCCGACGGCGCCGATGTCACAGTGGAATGGCACGACGGCGGGCATGAGATTCGGCCGAATGAAATCGAGGCGGCGCGGCGGTTCTTCGCGCCGGCGCCGGTTGCCGAAGGAGGCAATTAAAGTGACTGACCAACTGCCCGAGATCGAACTGGAAGACCGTGGCTCCAAGGGGCGCTATGTGCTGCGCGGTCCCGGCGGCGCCGAGGCCGAGATGACCTTCACCAAGATCGGCGAGCACCAGCTGATCATCGACCACACCGAAGTGCCGGATGTCTTTCGGGGCCAGGGCGCCGGGCTTCGGCTCGTCACCCGCGCGGTCGAGGATGCGCGCGCCGCCGGCAAGAAGATCATCCCGCTCTGCCCCTTCGCCAACGCCCAGTTCCGCCGCCACCCGGAATGGGCGGATGTGCTGAAGCGGTAGCGCGGCGTTCCCTTCTCCCTTGTGGGAACTGAGGAATTGAAGAACTGAAGAACTGGGGAATTTTAGAAAAAAGCTCAGCGCCCGACGTGACGTCGCTTCTTCAATTCCTCAGTTCCCGCAGGGGATAAGGAAAAGAGCAGCGCTGGCATTTGCACCGCCCGGTCATCTTGCCTAAGTTGACGGTTCGCCCGGACGAAACCTGTCGTCCCGCCCGTCCCGATTTGAATGGCTTCCCTGATGACCGATACCGACCTGATCCCCGTTTTCGACGGACATAACGACACGCTGCTTCGGCTCTACCAGTCGAAGGAAGCTGATGTCGAAAAACTGTTCATCGAGGGGACGCCGGGCGGGCATATCGATCTGCCGCGCGCCAGGAAGGGCGGCTTTGCCGGCGGTATGTTCGCGATCTTTCCGCCGCCGGTCGAAAAGTCGAAACGCAGCGCGGTGCCGCCGGCACCGAGCGACAATGAACCGCTGCCGCCGGAACTGCCGCGGGCCGATGCGATCACCTCGACCATCGGCATGGCTTCCATCCTGTTTAGGCTGGAGCGCGCCGGCGCGCTGACCGTCTGCCGCAGCGCCGGCGACGTGCGCGACGCGATGGCCAAGGGCTCGATCGCGGCGGTGTTCCACATCGAAGGCGTCGAGGCGATCGATCCCGAGCTTGCCATGCTCGACGTGCTGCATGCTGCAGGTCTGCGTTCGCTGGGCATCGTCTGGAGCCGCCCCAACGCCTTCGGCAATGGCGTGCCGTTCCGCTTTCCGTCCTCGCCCGACACCGGGCCTGGCCTCACCGATGCCGGCAAGGCGCTGGTCAAGGCCTGCAACAAGCTTCGCATCATGATCGACCTCTCGCATCTCAACGGGATGGGTTTTCGCGATGTCGTGGCGCTGAGCGACGCGCCGCTGGTAGCGACCCATTCCAATGTGCATGCCATCTGCGGTCATTCGCGCAACCTGACCGACTGGCAGCTCGGCGCGATCCGCGAATCGGGCGGCATGGTGGGTCTCAACTTCGCCACCGGCTTCCTGCGCGAGGACGGCCGCATGAACGCCGACACCAGTCTCGACATCATGGTGCGCCACATCGACTCGCTGTTGCAGGCGCTGGGTGAGGACGGCGTCGGTCTGGGTTCGGATTTCGACGGCGCCATGATCCCGGCCGTTATCGGCGACGTTGCCGGCCTGCCCAAGCTCATCGATGCGCTGGCGGCGCGCGGTTTCGGGCGCGCGCTGATCGAGAAGATCGCTTACCGGAATTGGTTGGATGTGCTGGAGCGCACGATCGGCTGAGACCCTGTCGATATTCAAGTGATGCCGGCCTGAGCTGTAAACTTGCAGTGTGGATTGGCTGACGGCCCGAAATTCGTCATCCAAGGGCGAAGCGGACGCGCAGACCCCAGGATCCATGCCGTGACTTGGCGCGAAGGATAAAGGCGGCGCAGAACAGAGGCTTTTCTGCACCGTGGCGACGCCTCGAAGTCACGGAATGGCCTATATCGCGGCCGAAGGGCTCTCCTTCGCCATGGCCTCGCCGGCGTGCTATGCCGAGGCGATGCGCCGCGCCGGCTTTATCGACATCAGCATACGCGACCGCAATCCATGGTATCGCGAGGTCGCGCGCGAAGAGCTTTCGCGGCTCAGGGGGCCGCTCTACGCGCGGGCCGCGGCAGCGGTCGGCGCGGCCTATGTCGACAAGAACATCCAGACCTGGGAGGCGATGCAGAAGGTGCTTGACAGTGGCGAGCACCGCCCCACTCATCTGCGCGGTTGGAAGCCGGTTGGATAACCGGCGATGCTGGAGACCGTCACACCCATGAAGACTGCAGAGGCGAGCGATGCTCTCCCCGATACGGCGCGGAAAGGCGATGCCGAAAAGCGTGGCCGCAAGGCCTCCAAAGAGGTCCGGCGGCTGCAGCTGATCGAGGCGACGATCGATTCACTGGCCAAGCGCGGCTATGCCGAAACGACGATGGCTGACGTGGCCGACGGCGCGGGCCTGTCGCGCGGCATCGTCAACTTCCATTTCGAGAGCAAGGAAAAGCTGCTCATTGCCACGCTGCAGCACATGTATGACGAATATTCGGCGCATTGGCGCACTGCCCTGCAGAAGGCGGGCGACGATCCGGCGCGACAGCTGCAGCATCTGGTATGGGCCGATTTCGACCGCTCGATCTGCAACAAGCGCAAGCTTGCTGCATGGCTCGCCTTCTGGGGCGAAGCCAAGTCACGGCCGACCTACCAGGCGCTGAGCAGTTCGCGCGACGCCTATTACCAGCAGGTCTTCATCGATCTCTGCACGACGCTCAAAGAGAGCGGCAACTACACCTATGACCCCCAGGTCATCGCGCTGGCGCTCAGCGCCATGCTCGAAGGCTTGTGGCTGCGGCTGATGATGGGGACCGAGGACACCACGCGAGAGACCGCTTTGCAGGCGGCGAATGCGTTTTTGGCCGCCGCCTTCCCGAAACACTATGGCTAGCGAGAACTGGGGCTAGCAAAAGCCGGGGTTAGCAACAGCCGGCCAGCAAGACCGGCAAATCAAAAGAGGATGGAACAGCATGAAGAAACTCAGTCGACGCCTGACATTGAGCTTGGCGCTTGGAAGCGCGATCGCGGCTTCGGCTGCGGCGTTCGCCGTTGCCGCCGCCGATCCGAAATACAAGGGCAGGGTTTCGATCGGCGACAATGTCGACCCGCCTATGCGCTGGCCAGCCTCGCCATCGGGCTCAAGGACTGGACCAAGATGACGGACGACCAGTTCAAGCAGGCCTCGGATTTCCTGCGCCAAGTGCACAAGAATGTGCGCTCCTACTGGACCGACACCACCGACATGCCGATCAAGTCCAAGAAGGACACCGACGAAGGCATCTCGACCTGGGTCTGCGGCTACGTGCTGTTCAAGGACGCGCCCGGCGACGCCGACAAGGCCTATGACTACCTCAACGCCATCAACGATCCAGAAGTCGCCAAGGTGCTGGTCAAGGACTGGGGCTACGGCCAGGCCAATGCCAAGGGCATGGCCGGCGTCGACCCGGCGGTCCTGAAGGAAAAGGGCTACGACAACGTGGAGAAATGGGTGGACAAGACGCTGTTCCAGCCGCCGCTGCCCTCGGGGCTCAAGCAGCGCATGGTCGCCGAGTTCGAGAAAATCAAGGCCGGCTATTGAAGAGCAGCATCGAAAGGACCGACGTCGTCATCGTCGGCGCCGGCTTCACCGGCCTGTCCGCAGCGCTCGACCTTCAGCGGGCGGGCATCGATTTCCTCGTGCTGGAGGCGCGCGACCGTGTCGGCGGCAGGGTAGAGGCTGTGTGCAATGGGCTAGGCGAACTGATCGACAGCGGCGGCCAGTTCCTGTGCGTGGACATGCCCGAAATGATGGCGCTGGCCAGGGCCCACGGCAAGACCTTCGTCGAGACCTATGTCGAGGGCGAATTCATCACCCATCCATCGATGGAGCCGGCGCGGGCGGAGCGGACCTATCGTGTCTCGATGGCGATCCGCGAGCGCATGAACAGAATCGATCCGGACGATCCAGCCATTGCCGGGCTGACCGTCGCCGATTGGCTGGAACGCCAGCACGATGAGGCCGATGCCAAGGCCGCTTTCCGCTCGTTGGTCGAGGGCCTGTGGTGCCTGGCAGCGGACAAGGTGCCGCTCTGGTATCTGATCGACAATGATCGCCGCATCACCAACGAGGTGTTCGAGCTGCAGTATTTTCTGGGCGACACCATGCAATCGCTGGCCGATGACCTCGCCGGAGAGCTTGGCGACCGGCTGCGCCTGAACCAAGCGGTGGCCCGTATCGAGCGCGCCCCTGAAGGCATTCGCATCAGCACCGGCGCAGCCACGATCGAAGCGCGCGAGGTGCTGATCGCGCTGCCGCCGGCGACGGCCGCGAAGCTCGATTTCACGCCGGCTTTGCCGGCGGAGCTCGCAAGCGCGCTCGGCGTCTGGGAAAGCGGCGCGGTGATCAAGATCCTGGTGCGCTACGCCAAGCCGTTCTGGCGCGAGCGCGCCTTGAGCGGCATGATGATGTGGCGCGATCAACCGGGGCTGTTTGCCTGCGACGCCAGCAAGGATGCCGATCACGCCGCGCTTGTCGTCTTTGTCGGCGGGCCGCTCGCGCTGCGCTGGCATCCGCTCGGCAAGGCGGCGTTGCAGGCGGAAGTCACCGCGCGGCTTGTCCAGGCGCTCGGCCCGCAGGCCGCCGACATCGTCGATTTCAGCTCGCGCGACTGGACGCATGACCGCTGGAGCGGCGGCGCCTATAGCGATCTCATCGTCGATGTGACGGCGCGTAATGCCGAGCGCGTGATCCTTGCCGGCGCGCCGCCGGTCCATTTCGCCGCCTCGGAACTCTCACCGTCTTTCCCGGGTTATGTCGAAGGCGCGATCGTCGCCGGCCGCATCGCGGCCAGGAAGATTCAGTCCGCCATCGCAACCAAGGCTTCAGGATCGTAGGCGAGACGGATCGGCGCGCCGACCGGAATGTCGTCGGCGCCGAAATCGTTGGTCTCGGTCATCGAAAGCGGCTTTTCGAGCCCAGGTATCTCGACGATCAGATGCGTGATCTCACCGAAATAGTGGCGCTCGACGACCTTGCCGGCGACCTCAAATTTTGCTGACGCATTGTCCCACAAAACGCGCAGGCGTTCGGGCCGGATGCCAAGCGTCGCAGCGCCGCCATTGCGGACGAAGGCCTTCGGCCTGTCGGTCCTGACGCGGCCGAAGCCCAGCGTGTCGAGCACCAGCGAAGCGCCGTTTTCCTCGACGATCTCTGCCTTGACGAAATTCATGCCGCCGAGGAAGTCGGCGACCTGGCGGTTGACCGGACGCTGGTAGATTTCCTTCGGCGAAGCGACCTGCGCGATGCGGCCGCCGAACATCACCGCGATGCGGTCCGACATCGTCAGGGCCTCGTACTGGTCGTGCGTGACCAGAACGAAGGTGCCCGTCGCCGAGGTCGGTCGCGGCTTCGACCAGGGTCCGGTCGGCCTTCTCCAGCGAAACGAAGATCGGCAGGATGGCGAAGGTCGCCCAGGCATGGGTGAGCGTGATGACGACGGCGCTGGAATTGTAGAGCAGCGCCGTCGACGGCTCGTCGATGATGCCGAGGCCCGTCAGGCCGGAATTGAGCACCCCGTTGTAGCCGAGGATCACCTTCCACGACATCACGCGCAGCAGATAACTCGTCCAGAACGGGATGGTGATGAGAAACAGCCACAGGCTCTTGTGGCGCCCGCCATGGAAGGAGATGAAATAGGCGATCGGGTAGGCAAGCATCACCGTCAGCAGGCTGCCCGTCAGCGATATATAAAGCGAGCGTCAGAGCAGGTCGCGGTAGATCGGCTCTGTCAGCGCGATCCGGTAGTTCTCCAGCGTGAATGTGTGGTCGATGGTGAGGTAGTTCTGCGTCCAGAAGGAATGGGCGATGACGACCAGGATCGGCAGGACGAGGAGAATAAGGGCGTAGACGAAGGTGGGACTGATCAGGGCAAAGCCCTGGACGGCTTCCGATTGCAGAAGGGGACTTCGTCTCGATCCCGCCATGCGCAACGGGGGCGACGACCCTTCTGCGGCAACCGTCATTGCAGCGCTCCGGGCGTGATTTCGGTAGCTGGCTCGGACTGTCCCGCCATGCGGCCTTCCCATTCGTAGCGCCGACCGCCTGTTCCCGAATTATGCTTGGAGCATGATCGCTCCTGGCTTGCCGGCTTTCTTCATCATGAGCGCATTCGCCGATTGAAATCAAGCGCTATTTCTGAGATATTGATTGAACGGATATTCAAAATGAAGCGACGAAAAGCCGAATTTCCATGGTTTTCCGCGTCGTTCGATATCCGATCAGAACAACCTGGCGATGCGAGGCGAAAATGGCGGCTCAGAGCAAGATCAAGGCAAGCGAACTCATCGAGCCCGGCGATGACGACGCGGTCGAGCTCGCCAAGCGCCATCTCGTGCAGCCCTGGCCCTATGCGGGCTCGGTCGGCAACGAGGCCCGCGCGCTGATCGGCGAGGGCGACGGCATCTACATCACCGACGGTTCCGGCAAGCGCCTGATCGACGGGCCGGCCGGTATGTGGTGCATCAATGTCGGCCATCGCCGCGAGGAGCTGGCCAAGGTCATGTACGACCAGGCGATGGCGCTCTCCTACAACACGCCATGGTACACGATGAACGCGCCCTCGGCCGCGCTTGCGCGGCGCATCGCCGATGCGGCACCCGGCGATCTCAGCCACACCTTCTTTACCACCGGCGGCTCGTCGGCGGTGGAGACGGCGCTGCGCTTCATGCAGTTCTACAACAATGTGCGCGGACGGCCGGAGAAGAAGCTGATCCTCAGCCGCGGCGGCGCCTATCACGGCTCGACCTATCTGTCGGCCTCGCTCAACGGCCGGCCGCGTGACCGCGACTGGATGGACGGCGCCGACGATCTGGTGGTGAAGCTGTCCTCGCCCGATCCGTTCCGGCGGCCGAAGGAGATGAGCATCGCCGCCTTCACCGATTTCCTGGTCGATCAGTTCCGCGACACCGTCGCGCGCGTCGGCGCGGAGCGCATCGGCGCCTTTGTCGGCGAACCGGTGCAGGCTTCCGGAGGCGTCATCGTGCCGCCGGACGGATATCTCAAGCGCATCCGCGAGATCTGCCGCGAGAACGATATCCTCTATGTCTCGGACGAGGTGGTGACCGGCTTCGGACGGCTCGGCCATGTTTTTGCTTCCGGCGATATGTTCGGCATCGACCCGGACATGATCACCTTCGCCAAGGGCGTCACATCGGGCTATTCCCCGCTCGGCGGCGTCCTCATCTCCGAGCGGCTGCTCGAAGAACTGCGCCGCTCCAACCATCCCGGCGCGCTGTTCGGCCATGGGCTCACCTACACCAGCCATCCGATCGGCTGCGCGGTCGCGCTGAAGAACCTCGATCTGCTGGAGGAGGGCGTGCTCGCCCACACGCGCGAGGTCGCGCCCTATTTCCAGGCGCGACTGAAGACGCTGGAAGAGCTGCCGCTGGTCGGCGAGGTGCGCGGCGTCGGCCTGATGGCTTGCGTCGAATGCGTCGCCGACCGCGAGAGCAAGGATCCGCTGCAGCTCGACAAGGATGTGGGAAAACGCATCGACGCGCATTGCCACGAGCTCGGCCTTCTGGTGCGGCCGCTGATCAACATGTGCGTGATGTCGCCACCGCTCATCGTAAGCCGCGAGCAGGTCGACGACATGGTGGCGATCCTGCGCGAAGGCATTTCGCGGACCATGGATGATCTGAGGAAAGAAGGAGTGTGGCGGGGGTGATTGGCCAGTCTCCCTCCTTGAGGGGGAGATGTCGCCGAAGGCGACAGAGGGGGTCGTCTCACGTAAATCGCCAGCGTTGTCTATCATGAAGTGTTGGCGCTTCACGCGCAGCGACCTCCTCTGGCCGCTTCGCGGCCATCTCCCCCTCAAGGGGGGAGAAGGAAAGTTCTACCCCCTCGACCGCAGCACGTCGTTCAATCCCCACATGTCCTTTTCCTCGGGCGCCGTCTCAAGGTTCAGCACAGGCACCTGTTTGCGCAAATGGTCGTGGTGGGTGCGCACGCCATATTCGAGGTCGGAGAGATAAAAGCCCTCGAAGGCTTCCGACAACATGGATTCGTTCGACCACACGGAAAGCTGCACGTCTTCGTTCATGGTGTCGCGGTCGATGCGATAGGCGAGGTAGCGTGCCGCCGCCTGTTCGCGCGTCTCGTCCTTGTAGCGGTAGATGGCGCCGCGCAGCAGCGTCTCGCCGGTCGATAGCGGGAACTCCTGATAGAACTGGACGGATTCCGGCATGATCGACAGCGCGTTGTTGGGGAAGATGCCGTAATAGATCTAGGCCTTGCGCAGATGTTCCGGCAGATTCGTGGCCTCGGGCGCGAGCTTGATGTACTCGCGCACGCTCCAGCGCCGCCCGGCGTGCGGATTGTAGTGGCGAAGGACCGCGACACGCCGTTGATGAAGGGTTCGTCGAAATAGGTGGCGCCATACAGGTCCTGCAACGCGGGATGCGCCATGGCGACGTGATAGCCTTCATTGTCGACGTCGCGCACCGACTTCCAGTTGACCGGCGATTTCTGCGTCCAGATGCCCCAGGACGGCACCATGTCGGCGACGTGGTAATGAGCGATCTCGGCCTCGATCGGCTTGAGCAGCTCGGCCACCGAAGGCTGCGGGCCGCCCCTTGCGGAAGCGGATGAAGATGAAGCCCATCCAGATTTCGAGGTCGAGAGGCATCAGGCCGAACTCGGTCTTGTTGAGCTCGGGGAAGGAGCGCGGACGGGCGGCACCGCGCAGCGTGCCGTCGAGATTGTAGACCCAGCCATGGAATGGGCACACCAGGGCGTTCTTGCAACTGCCCTGGCTGTCGGCGACAACGCGGCTGCCGCGGTGGCGGCACATATTGTTGAAGGCGCGCACGACGCCGTCTTTGCCGCGCAGGATCAGCGCGCGTTCGCCGATGACGTCCATGGTCAGATAGTCGCCCGAATATGCACGTCGGAGACATGGCCGGCGATCTGCCAGTGATTGCGGAAGACGTTTTCCTTCTCGAGTTCGAGAAGGGCGTTGGAATGGTAGCTCCACCCCGGCAAACCCCGCCGGTCCCAATCGTTGGGGATCGCCATGTCACGGAGGTGCGGGTTCACCTGCGTGTTCTTATTTTGTTGAATACTCATTCAATATAAGCATATTTTGCATTGAAATGCAACGGCTTGTTGGAGTATGGAAATTCCGTGGCGGCGAGTTTGACCTCGCCCGATCCGGAAAAACCCCGGAAAATCCGGGTATTAATCGAGGAAGTGGAACGGCTATTCAGCGGGCGGATACCAGCCTCGGAGAAGGCGTGTTTTGCCGAGTCAAGGGGCGTGCGCAGACAGCGGCGGCGCTCGATTCAGGCGTTGCTGTGTGAGGCTGTTTACAGTCCGACCGGGCGCGGCAGGCGTATATCTGCTCTGACCGTTTCGATCGCCGGTCGAATGGTCGCCTCGGATTGGGATGCTGCTGCGTACGGTGCCTGTTTCAATCCTGTTACACAGACAATCGCCGTCGATCATTCGGCTGTTACCTGGTGCGATTAAGTTCGTTTCATAGTCAAAAGAAAGATAAACGAAGGGAACAGGGATGTTTGCGAAAGTTCGTACCTCCGACGTCAATCGCCGCCTGCATGGACCGGAACGCAATGACCGCCGGCCGAAGCTGGCGCTGCGCCAGCGCGCGAGCGATCATCCGATGGCGATGTTCATGGCGATCGGCGTCTGCGCTTTCGGCTGCATGCTCGCGGCACCTGCTTCAGGCCCGGCTTTCGCCTCGATCAATCCGCCGGCCAATGTCATCGAGGGTGCGCAGACGACGCTCAAGACCGCCCGTCTGCCGGAGTCCTCGGTCGACTTTGCCTGCAAGGGCCAGAACTGGGGCGCCGAGAGCCTCGAGTGCCTGCGCGCCATCGCCGAGCAGTCCGGCCAGCACCGGGAACGCGCGGTGCGCATGATCGCCAACGCCGCGCCGCTCACCAACACGCCGAACATTTTTTAAGACCTCCCCTGAGCGCGCCCTCCTGCGCTCGAGTCAGGCTCCCGCCGTGGAAATCGGTCGGGAGCCTCTTTTTTTGGTGCCTGTCGATATTCAGGTGAGTCCGGCCTGCGAAGGGCAGCTTCCTGCGCTTCCGGTGCTCACGTACTGAAAGTACGCTCCGCTCCGGTTCTCGGAATCCACCCTTCTCGGCTCGGCCTGACCTGAATCTCAACAGACCCCGCGGCGGCGCCAGAACAAGAGGTTTCGCCGCACCTTCCTTACGTTTCCCAGTCGCTCTGGGCAGTCAACTCAGATATGAGCGCCGTTGTCGGCGGCGGCTTCGTCGGCGACGGTTGATAGGATGCCGCGGACGTCGAGGGTCGAGAAAGGCTTTTCCAGTATATGCGGGCGCTGCTGCGGCGGCAGCGCTTCGATTTCCGCCTTGGCGCCGATCAGATCGCCGGTGACCAGCACGAAGCGCTGCGCCAGCGCCGGCTTCTCGGCAAGCAGCTCGCGGTAGATGGCAATGCCGCTGATGCCCGGCATGCGCAGATCGGAAAAGACGATGTCCGGCGGCATGTAACCGTTCAACAGGTTGGCCGCTGATGTCCAGCTTACCACGACGCGCGACTTCACGCCCATCAATTCGAGTATGTCGGACAATGAGGCGGCGACATCGGGCTCGTCGTCGATCACCAAGGCATGACGCAGTCCGCTCGAACGCGCCGGACCTTCGCCGGGCGCGGCGCTGCTGCCCGCGATCGCCGGCAATTGCACGACGAAGCGCGCGCCATTCGGCTCCACGTCCTCGAACCAGGTGCTGCCGCGGTGGCGCTCGACGATCGATTTCGAGATCGACAGGCCGATGCCGGTGCCGACGCCGACCGGCTTGGTGGTGAAATAGGACTCGAAGATGCGCGCGCGGATCGCCTCGGGAATGCCCGGGCCGTTGTCCTCGACGGAGAAGCCCGGATTGCCGTGCTCGTTGCGAAACGTCCGCACCTTGATGCGCCGCTCGCCGGTGACGCCGGCCAGCGCATGCTGGCTGTTAATGAGGAAGTTGGCTGCCACCTGCGTGATATGGTCGGCATCGGCCATGGCAAGCAGCGGCCCGCTGGCAAAGTCGGTGTCGATGATGATGCCGCTGGAGCGCGCGCCATAGGCGGTGACTTCGAGCGCCGAACGCATCACCTGGTTGAGGTCCGTCTCGGCCTGCTCGGTCGGGTGCAGCCGCACCATCGATAGGAAGCTCTTGACGATGCGGCCGCATCGCTCGGCAGCCGCTCGCACCTTCTCGGCACGCACCTTGGTCTGCGGGTCGCCGGCGAATTCATGCAGTAGCGTCGACTGCGCCACCACCACCGCCAGCGGATTGTTCAGCTCATGCGAGACGCCGGCGAGCAGCGAGCCCATCGCCGCCATCTTCTCGTTCTGGTGCAGCTTCTCGCGTTGACGGTTGATCTCCTCCTCGGCCTGCAGCTTTTCGCGCAGGTCACGGATCGAGCCGAAAATCAGGCGGCGGTCGGCAACACGCATCTCGGTTGCGGTCAGCTCGATCGGGAAAATCTCGCCCGCGGCGTTCTGCGTGACGGTCTCCAGCCGCTGGCCGACCATCGGCGCGCCGCGGCCGGCCATGTATTCGGCGCCAGAGGCATAGCCTTTGCGGTAGTATACCGGAACGATGGTATCGAGCAGGTCCTTGCCAAGGATGGCGCTGCGCTGGAAGCCGAACATCTTCTCGGCGGCCGGATTGAACTCGATGATCGAACCCGTCTCGTCGATGACGATGATGGCGTCCAGAGAGGCCTGCAGCATGGTGCGACGGATCACTTCACTGGCATGCGCCTCGGATGGCGAGCGCTCGATGGCGTCGCCGATGGCCAAGGCGATGATGTGCAGCGTCGCTTCTTCCTCATCCGTCCATTCGCGCTCGGCGATGCAGTCGTTGATGGCCAGCGTGCCCCAAAGGTGGCCATGCGCGAAAACGGAGACGGACAGGAACGACTTGATGTTCTGCTTCTCGAAATCGGCCCGCAGGAAACCGTCGAGGTCGCGCGTGTGGCCGGAGAAAATCTTGCCTTGCCGCTCATCCTCCTGCAGCTGCTCCAGCAGCGAGTCCGAATTGATGATCGACTGCATGATCACCGTGGGCGACGCCAGCTCGCCGCCGAAGTCAGGGTCGATCCAATAGGCGGCGACGGACTGGGCGAAGCCTTCGCCTGGCAATTCACGCAAGCGGAAAAGAATGCCGCGCTGGCAATCCATCTTGCGGCACATTGTTCCCAGAATGTCGTCCATCTCGCGCTGCCAGTCGCCTGCCTCGCGCAGGCGGCGCACGACATGGACAGCCGCCATCGCGGCGCCGCCGGGACGCGAGCCATTCATATCGGTGCGTGCTGCATCAGCAGTCATGGTCATCCAAGGCCCGGACGTCGGTCGTTCAGAGCGTCCCTCCGTTCCACGGAAATGGCGAACCGCTCTACCGCTCTGTTTTGACGCAATTCCGGACGGAAGGCTACGGCCAAGGCGCCAAGCCTGGCCGTTTCACGCCATTCCCGGAATGCTCTTGTTGCGGCTCACCGTTTCACGCCCTACCGCTTTGTTTTGACGCAATTTGGACAGAAGGCTACGGCGAAGACGCCGAGCCTAACCGCTCACACTCTAGTCTAGTTGGCGTCGCCGCTCGGCAGCGAGAAGATATAGCCTTCGCCGCGCACCGTGCGCAGGAATTTCGGATTGGCGGGGTCGGCCTCGATCTTCTTTCGCAACCGCATGATGCGGATGTCGACCGCGCGTGAGGATTCCGGATCCTCGACGAAGCCGATCGCTTCCGAAATCGCCGCTCGCGTCAGAAGCCGGTTGGCGCGGGTGAGGAAAACCTCGAGCACGTCGAACTCGCTCTTGGCCATCTCGATCACCGCGCCATTGGCGGCAGTAACCAGCCTGCCGTCGAAATCGGCCTTGAAGCCGCCGAAATTCATGAAGCGGCGATTGCCGGCGTCGGCCTTCTGCGCCTGCGGCTCGGCCGGCTGCGGCACGCGGCGCAGCACGCTGCGCACACGCGCCAGCACCTCGCGCAATTCGTATGGCTTGACGATGTAATCATCGGCGCCGAGCTCCAGCCCGACGATGCGGTCGAGCGCGGTGCCTGCGGCGGTGGCGTAGATGATGCCGATCTGCGTTTTCGAGCGCAGCCAGCGGCCGAGCGACAGCCCGTCCTCGCCGGGCATAGCGATGTCGAGGATGGCGAGGTGGAAGGGCTGCGCCTCGAACAGCGCGCGCGCCGCCACGGCATTCTCGGCCGTCGCGACGACAAAGCCGCTGGCGCCGAGATACTCGGCCACGGCCTCCCTCAGATCCGGTTCGTCCTCGACGACGATGATGCTTGCCTTCACAACGCGCTCGCTGCCGCTTTCAGCGGAAAGTAGATTGGGTATAAACATGATGTCCAGCACTCATCTCGAGTTGTCTGTGGCGGGGTGGAGAAAATGGCCGCACGATCCGTCATTGCGCTTGTGTCCGTCGCCGAGGTGGTGGCCAAAGATCTCGCCGACCATCTCGATCGGCGCGGGCACGACGTGCGCCAGGCGCGCCAGCCCTGGGAGGCCGAGACGCTGCTCTCGGCCGGCGGCATCGATATCGTGGTGGTCGGCGACGAGGTCACCCAGGCCGAGGGCCGCGAGCTGCTCAGGCGTTACAGCAGCCAGGGTGGGGGTGGCGAGGGTGGCCCCGATTTCATCCTGATCTGCCGGCCGCGCGACCTTGTCGACAAGGTGCTGGCGCTTGAGCTGGGTGCTGCCGACGTCATCGAAAGCCCGCTCAACGTGCGCGAGCTTGCCGCGCGCATCGGCGGCCTGCTGGCCAGACGCGGCAGGGCCGCCGGCGAACTGATCGTGCTGGAGAACGCCACCGTCGATCTGCGGTCGGCCATGGTGATGCATCGCTCGGGCGCGGAGGAGCAGCTTTCCCCCGGGCAGGTGGCGCTGCTCAAGCTGTTCCTGGCCAGCCCGCGCAAGGTGCTGACGCGCGACGACATCATTGCCGCGGCACCGGCCGAGAATGCCGATGCTTTCGACCGGTCGATCGATTCGCGCATCGTGCGGCTGCGCCGCAAGCTCGACACCGAGACCATCACCACCATCCGCGGCGCCGGCTATCGTTTCGATCCACCGCTCTCGCGCAATGAGTGAGTTCAGGTCGGCGAGGCTATCGAGCATCGGATTCCCCAAAGCGGCGGTCATTCTGGGTCCGTTGCCCGGCGCTCAGCGCACCACGATGACCGAGGGTCCAGTTGGAACGTTCGCGCTGACGGTGATCTCGGCCGGGGCACGCTCCTTCAGCAGCACCGTCGCCAGGGCGGCGAAGCCGAGCAGGCCCTGGGCGTAAAGGAGCGCGGACAACACCGAGGCGGCAAGTTTCGTCTTCATGTCCTATCCCCAATCTCGATATCGTCGGTGCTTCAGGAAACTCCCGAAGCGCCCGCGCCGCTGACGGAGCCCCCCGCTGCGGCGCGGGCCTTCGGTCCTCTCGGCAGCAAGTAGCCGGAGGGGCCGCGCGTCCTCATCAGCCGACGGCCGACCCGCCAGAGGGCCTTCAGCCGGTGGACGCGCAGGCTGGAAACAATCCAGACCGTGGCGATGAACAGAGCCATGTGCAGCGTCGAAACCTCGCCGGAACTCATCGCCGCCACCGTCATCGCCGGGTTGCCGGCCACCGAGCCGGCACCGCCGAGCACGATGGCCGCGACGCTGATCCTGAGAAGCCAGGAGCGGAGTTTCGATTTCCTGCCCATTTTCGTTTGCAGATGTCTGTTCCCGTTGCGTCAAATCTGCCGCGGGCCTGTATCCGAATCATGCCGCCGGAGACGCATTTTGTTGCAGATCGGTTTCGAAAGTGGGCTCCAATCTTTCATTTACATATGAAATGAACTTTCGTTTCTGGCTAAAGCTGATTGTGCGACGGCTGACCGCCATATCTCGGAAAGGTTCGCAGTGTTGCCCAACTGGCCGGGCCGTTAATGTGCAGAAACGAATTCGAAACAGAAACGAGCATCAAGCGAAATAGGTCTGAAACGGACGAGCACGATAAGGCCACATCGAAATTGAAGCCGGACACAACGGCAAAAAACAGAGGGATCGTCATGCACACCGCCATTTCGGCCAAGCTTATTCATATCACCGCCGCCGCGCTCACCGGCGCGGCGCTTCTGTTGGGCGCCGGCAAGGCCGCCCACGCCAACCAGCTCGTCGCCAAGGTTTCGCTGTCGCAGCAGATCATGGAAGTCACGGTCGATGGCCGCCCGACCTACATCTGGAAGGTTTCGACCGGCAGCAGAGGGCACATCACGCCGACGGGCTCGTTCAAGCCGACCAGCATGCACGAGATGTGGTATTCGAAAAAATACGACAACGCGCCGATGCCGCATTCGGTCTTCTTCAGCGGCGGCTATGCCGTCCACGCCACCTATGCCATCAGCCATCTCGGCCGTCCCGCTTCGCATGGCTGCGTGCGGCTGCATCCTGATGCGGCGGCCGATTTCTATCAGTTGGTCGAGGCCTTCGGCCCCGGCAACACCAGCATCGTCATTGTCAAGTAACGCCCTGGGTCAAGTAACGGCCTGGCGAAGTGACCGGCTGGGCAAGAGTAGCAGGCAGGTTGCCGCCTTCCACCGATCGCGAAGCTGTGAGGCAGCCGCCAAAAAAAGAGGCCGGAATTTTCCGGCCTCTTTTGTTTTTCGCTTCGGTCGCCGTCTCAGCTCGGCAGCGCCGGCATCAGATTCGGATCGGGCTTCTCGGCGAGATGCGGCAGGTCCTTGCTGGCGATGAAGGTGTAGAACATCGGCACGACGAAGAGCGTGAACATGGTGCCGACCAGGATGCCGGTGAAGATCACCAGGCCCATCGAATAGCGTGCGGCAGCACCGGCGCCACTGGAGATGATCAGCGGCACGACGCCGAGCGCCATGGCCGCCGTTGTCATCAGGATCGGCCGCAGGCGCACCTTGGCCGAAGCGATGATGGCATCGCGGCGCCGCATGCCATGGATTTCACGCTGCTGGTTGGCGAATTCCACCAGCAGAATGCCGTGCTTGGTGATCAGGCCGATCAGCGTGATCAGTCCGACCTGGGTGTAGATGTTCAGCGTCCCCAGGCCGATGTTGAGCGGCACGATCGCGCCGAAGATCGACAGCGGCACCGCCATCATGATGATCAGCGGATCGCGGAAGCTCTCGAACTGTGCCGCCAGCACCAGGTAGATGACGATCACGGCGGCGGCGAAGGCGATCAGGATGGTGTTGCCCTGTTCCTTCTCCTGCCGCGACTGACCCGAATAGTCGATGAAGAAGGTATCGGGCAGCGTCTCCCTGGCGAGCTCCTCCAGCACCTTCAGTCCGTCGCCGGTGGTCACGCCGGGCAGAGGCAAGGCCGAGATCGTCGAGGAGTTCAGCTGGTTGAACTGCTCGATGGCGGCCGGCGAGGCATTGGTGGAAATCTTCACGACCGCCGATAGCGGCACCATCTTGCCGTCGACGCTGCGCACGAAATATTCGCCGAGCTTGTCGGGATTGTCGCGGAATTCCTGCGGCACCTGCGGGATGATGTCGTAGCTGTTGGAGTCGCGGTCGAACTGCGCCACTTCGGAGCCGCCCACAAGCAGCGTCAGCGTATTGCCCACATCGGCGATCGGCAGGTTCAATGCCGCCGCGCGCTCGCGATCGATCGTGACGGTCACCTGTGGCGCATCGTAAGACATCGAGTTCTGCACGACGATGAAGCGGCCGGAGGCCTGCGCCTTGTTCTTGATCTTCTCCGCCTGCTCGAAGACCTCCGAGGGATCGCCGGTGGAGCGCACCACCATGGAAATCGGCAGGCCGCCGCCGGAGCCGGGCAGCGTCGGCGGCGCGAAGACGAAGGCTTGGACGCCGGCCACCTTGGCGAGGCGGCCCTGGATGTCGGCTTGCAACTCCTTCGAACTGCGCTTGCGCTCTGCCCAATCCTTGAAGGCGAAGCCGACGAAGGCGCCGTTGGTCGCGCCGCCGAAGGCGACGGCGGAGAATTGCGCCCTGGTCTCCGGAATATCCTTCACCAGGCCGAGCATCTGGTTGACGTAGGCCTCGGTATAGTCCGACGTCGCGTAGCGCGGCGCGGTGACGATCGAGAGCAGGAAACCCTGATCTTCTTCCGGCGCGAGCTCGGTCGAGGTCTTGGTGAACATGAAGCCGGTGAGGGCGACGAGGGCGACGACGATGATCAGCGTAACCGGCCGGTTCCTGAGCGAAGCGGTGACCGCCCGTTCGTAGACGCGCTCGACGCGGCCGAAGGTTCCGTCGACGATCCGCTGGAAGCGACCGTGCTGGCCGGCCTTCAGCAGGCGAGCGGACATCATCGGCGTGATGGTCATGGCAATCACGCCCGACAGCACCACGGAGCCGGCCAGCGTCACCGCGAATTCGCGGAACAGCGCGCCGGTGAGGCCGCCGGTGAAGGCAAGCGGGGCGAACACGGCGGCCAGCGTAATGGTCATCGCCACGATGGCCGTCGCGATCTCGCGCATGCCGTTGAAGGCCGCCTGCATCGGCGACATGCCGTCTTCCTCCATGTGGCGGTGGATGTTCTCCACCACCACGATGGCGTCGTCGACGACAAGGCCGATCGCCAGCACCATGGCCAGCAGCGACAGAAGGTTGATCGAATAACCGACGGCGAACAGGATGAAGCAGACGCCGATCAGCGACAGCGGGATGGTCACGATGGGCATCATCACCGAGCGGAACGAGCCGAGGAACAGGAGGATGACCACGATGACGATGGCGACGGCCTCGCCGATGGTCTTGAACACCTCCTCGATTGAGGCGCTGATCTGGCCCGTTGCGTCGTAAACGACCTCGATCGTCATGCCTTTAGGCAGCGTCTCCTGGATCTGCGGAACGAGCTTGGTGACCGCCGCCGCGGTCGTCAGCGGGTTGGCTGCTGGTGTCGGGAAGATGGCCAGGAAGGTTCCCGGCTTGCCGTTGAAGCTCACCCTGGTGTCGGTGTTTTTCGCACCGAGCTCGACACGCGCGACATCGCGCAGGCGCACAACCTCGCCGTTCGTCGAGCGGATCGGGAGCTGGGCGAAGGCCTCGGGCGTCTGCAGGGTCGAATGCACGGTGATCGATGAGACCACATATTCGTTCTGGGTGTTGCCGGGCGCCGACAGGAAGTTCGAGTTGTTGATCGCGGTCAGCACGTCCACGGCCGTGGCGCCGCGGGCGGCGAGCCGGATCGGGTCGATCCAGATGCGCATGGAATATTCCTGGGCGCCGAAGATCTGGACGTCGGCGACGCCTTCCACGGTCGAGATGCGAGGCCGGATGACGCGCTCGATATATTCGGTGAGCTGCTCCTTCGTCATGTTCGGGTTCTGCATCGAGATGTACATCATCGCGAACTGCTGGCCGGTGCCCTTGACGATCACGGGGTCCTTGGTGGCTTGCGGCAGGGTGCCGCGCACGCCCTGGACCTTGGACAACACCTCGGCGAGCGCGACGTCCGGATTGGAGCCGAGCTTCATCTGCACCGTCACCGTGCTCGAGGACGGACGGCTGGACGAGGTGACGTAGTCGATGTTTTCGGTCGAGGCGACCGCCCGCGCGATCGGCGCCGATATGAAGCCCTGGATCAGGTCGGCGCTGGCGCCCGGATAGGCCGTGGTGATGGTGATCGCCGTCTCGTCAACCTTCGGATACTGGCGGATCGACAGGCCAAAAATGCCCTGGAAGCCCAGAAGCAGGATCATGCAGGCCAGCACCGTCGACAGCACCGGCCGACGGATGAAGAGGTCGGAAAAGCTCATTGCTGAACCTGCTTGTTCGCCGATTTGCTGGGATCGATGGTGTTGTCGACGGCAACCGACATCCCGTTGAAAAGCCGATTCTGGCCGGCCGTGACGACCTGGTCGCCATTCTTGAGACCCTGGACGATCTCGACCATGCCGTTGTTGCGGCGGCCGAGCTTCACGAAGACCTGCGAGATGGTGAGCGCCGGCTGCTGCGCGGCGTCGGCCGGCTTGGCGGCGTCGCCGGCCGCTTTGTCAGCCGGCTTCGCGTCAGCCGGTTTTGCCGTGGTGTCGGCGGCAGGCTTGGTGGTGTCCGCCTTCGGCGTGGCGGCATCGCCGGACGCCTTGTCGGCGCCGGCCTTCTGCTCATCCGGCTTTGCCGGCGCGGCAGCGGCACCCCCGGCGGGCTTTGCCGGTTGGACCACGAAGACATAATCGCCATAGAGGCTGGACGTCACCGCCGTCTGCGGCACGGAGATGACATTGTTTTCCTGCGGCAGCTCGACGCGGATCTGGACGAACTGGCCAGGCGTCAGCTTGCCTTCCGGATTGGCGACCTCGCCGCGAATCGAAACCAGCCGGCTTGCCGGGTCGATCTTCGGGTCGATGCCGCGGATGGACCCGGCAAAGGACATGTCGGCGAGATTGGTGCCGAGCTTGATGGCCTGGCCGATCTTGAGCAGCGGCAGCTGCTGTTCGGGTACCGTGAAGTCGACCCGCATCGTGTCCAAATCCTGGATCGTCACCACCGCGTTGCCTGGCGCCAGATACTGGCCGATATCGATCTTCGGGATACCGACCGTGCCGCCGAAGGGCGCGGACAATTGCTTCTGGTCGAGCACCGCCTGCAGCTTGTTGACCTGCGCGGCCGAGGCGTCCGCCGCGGCGCGGGCGGCATCGAGCGTCGCGTCCGTGCCGACGCCGCGCCGCTGCAACTCGATCGCGCGGGTCAGCGCCGCCTGGTCGGAGGCGGCCTGCGCCTTCTGTGCCACCAGATCGGCTTTCTCGACGGCATCGTCGAGCTGCACCAACACCGCGTCGGCGGCAACCTTCTGGTTGGCGTGGAAAAGGATGTCCTTGACGATGCCGCTGGTCTCGAGGGTGAGATCGACGCCGCGTACGGCGTTGACGGTGCCGATAGCCTCGATGCCGGGCGTCCACTCCGATGGCTTGACCGTCACTGTCGAAACCGTCGCGGCCGGCGGCTTCATGGTGGCGAAATACTGCTTGATGCCGGCGTCGCGCATGAAGTTGAAACCAACGATGCCGACGCACACCAAGGCAAGCAGGAGCAAGAATCCGGCGATGATGAAAAAGCGCTTCACGGTGGTCCCCTGAGCCGGCAACCGGCAAATCAATCGATGCCGGGGCACATATCGACGATAAGTCCCGATTTCAAATCGGCGCGCTTTACTGTACCGGCTGGACGGTCTTGTCAATTCCGCCTAAGCTAATGTACGGGGAGGCGCGATGAGAGTACCCAGGGCGAACTCGCGCGAAAAGATACTTGCCGCCGCTGCCGACGTGGCGCGCGAGGCCGGTCCGGGAAGCCTGTCGCTCGAGGCGGTCGCCAGCCGCGCCGGCGTGTCGAAAGGCGGCCTGCTCTACAACTTCCCGACCAAAGCCAAGCTGATGCAGGGGCTGGTCGAAAGCTATCTCAGCGACTTCCAGAAGGCGCTGGAAGCACGCGCCACCGAGGCCGGCCATGAAAGCGTGCTCTCAGCCTATATCAAGTTGTCGGCCGACGATTGCGAGCGGCCGAAACCCTCGGCGTCCTGGATGTTCTCGGCGATTGCCGAAGATCCCGATTTCCTGACCCCAATCAAGGCCTTCAAACGCCAGCTGTTCGAACGGCTGAAGGGAGAGACGGATGACCTCGGCTCGCTGCTGGTCTGCTTTCTCGCCATCGAAGGGATGCGCAGCATGAATCTGTTTGATTCAGACGTGCTCTCAGAAGACGAGCGCAAGCTTTTGGTGTCGTCGCTCCTGAAGATAGCCGGATAGGTCACCAAACGGTTCGGTAGTGACCAAACGGTTTGCGACCAAGCGGTTTGGTGGTGACCAAACGGTTAAGAGCGTCATACCAGCTTCATCCTAGGGACATAGCGTCCTCCCCGGTTCTTTGCTGCAATGCAAAAGGAGTGGGACAATGGTGGACGTAGTTTCCAGTGAGGCGGGGATCCCGAGACCGGATCATCCCCTGGAACAATCGGGCGGGGCCAAATGGTTCTTGCCGGCTTTCGGCGTGCTGGTGCTCGTCGGCGTCGTCTATGTCGGCTATGCGCTCAGCCAGGATCTGGCCATCGCCAAGACGGTTCCCTGGATCCTGCTCGGCATCGCGCTTTTGATTGCGCTGGGCTTCGAGTTCGTCAACGGCTTCCACGACACCGCCAACGCGGTCGCCACCGTCATCTACACGCGTTCGCTGCCGGCCGAATTCGCGGTCATGTGGTCCGGCGTCTTCAACTTCCTCGGTGTCTTGACCTCGAGCGGCGCGGTGGCGTTCGGCATCCTGTCGCTGCTGCCGGTCGAGCTCATCCTGCAGGTCGGCTCGTCGTCCGGCTTCGCCATGGTGTTCGCCCTTCTGGTTGCCGCCATCCTGTGGAACCTGGGCACCTGGTTCCTCGGCCTGCCGGCCTCGAGCTCGCACACGATGGTCGGCTCGATCATCGGCGTCGGCCTCGCCAACCAGTTCATGGCTCCGGCCGGAAGCGCCACCAGCGGCGTCGACTGGGGCCAGGCGACCAATGTCGGCACCACCTTGCTGGTCTCGCCGATCGTCGGCTTCTTCGCCGCCGCGGCGCTGCTCTACGCCATGAAGCTCCTGGTGCGCAACCCGGCGCTCTACGAGGCGCCGAAGGGCAACACGCCGCCGCCATGGTGGATCCGCGCGCTGCTGATCTTCACCTGCACCGGCGTCAGCTTCGCGCATGGCTCCAATGACGGCCAGAAGGGCATGGGCCTGATCATGCTGATCCTGATCGGCGTGGTGCCGACGGCTTACGCACTCAACCGCACGCCCGACATCAACTATCTCGACGCCTACAAGTCGGCGTCGGTCGCCGTCGAGCAGGCGCTGGGCAAATATGTCAAGCCGGGCGTTACGGTCGCCGACGCCAATGCTGCCAAGGCTACCGTGCAGGAGGCCGTGCGCAGCAAAACCTGGAGCGATCAGACCACGGTCGCGCTGCAGACCTATATCCACAACACCACTGCCGGGCTGCAGCCTTATGCCTCGGTCGACAACGTGCCCACCGATCTGGTCAGCAACGCGCGCAACGACATCTACCTGATCGGCGAAGCGCTGAAGCTGATCGACAAGAAGAAGCTGCTGCCGATGCAGGACGCCGATCTCAAGGCGGTGACCGATTATCACAAGGCCGTCGATAATGCGACGAAGTTCATTCCGCTCTGGGTGAAGATCGCCGTGGCGCTGGCGCTCGGCCTCGGCACCATGGTCGGTTGGAAGCGCATCGTCGTCACGGTCGGCGAGAAGATCGGCAAGAGCCACCTGACCTATGGCCAGGGCGCCGCCGCCGAGCTGGTCGCGATGATCACCATCGGCATGGCCGACCGTCTCGGCCTGCCGGTGTCGACCACACATGTGCTGTCGTCCGGCGTCGCCGGCACCATGGCGGCCAACGGCTCGGGCCTGCAGTGGTCGACCGTGCGCAACCTTCTGCTGGCCTGGGTGCTCACGCTGCCCTGCTCGATCGCGCTGGCCTTCGTGCTGTTCGTGATCTTCCGCCAGGTGTTCTGAGCGGGAAGGCCCTCAAGGAAACGGAGCGGCCGGCGGCGCCGTTTCCTTCTATCGCCGCGCAACTTCCGCCCTGCTAGAGCGGTTCACCGTTTCACGGAAACGGCGAACCGCTCTATCTCTTTGTTCTACGCAATTCCGGACGGAAAACCGCTCACACTTTTGCTGGAATTGCTCTAAGGCGGCGCAGCTGGCGTAGCGACACAAGATGCAGCAGGATTGAGCTTGGCACCACGAAAGCAGGGGTCAGCACACCCGGATAGTCGCCAGCGCCGATGCTCAGCACATCCGGAACGATCAATTGCCACGGGCCGGGCGAGGTGATTATGCCCATGGTGATCGCGACAGCGAAATCGGCAAGGCCAAGGATATTCCAGAGGGTAGCTGCCCTCCGGCCCCCGGCTGTGCCGGTCGCCACCGCGATCGCCGCAGGCAATGCGAACAGTCCTGTCAGCACGTCGCCAATGCCTGCCGGCACCGCGAACACGCCGGGCAGCGCACCATGCAGCCACGCCGCGAGCGCCCAACTGCCGAATACGCGGTAGAGCTGAACCGCGACGAGCCAGCTCGCCGGCGTCGCATCGAGCACCTGCCCGACCCGCCTGGAGAACAGCAATAGCGGCGCACCGATGATCACCGGCAGAAAGATGGCCGATGGCAACGCCGGTAAAGCCGTGGCGTCCGGATGGAAGGCGCCATTGATCGCGGCGCTCCAAGCGACGGCGAACCACAGCGTATCTGGGATCATGATCGCCAACCAAGTCGCGCGACGTTGACCCGGTGTCAGGCTCGTATGTTCGAGACCGAGCCACAATCCCAGGGCGATGAGCCCGTGGGCCGCGAGCTGGTGGAACGTGGTCGGAACGCCGCTCTCCGGGATCGCCGGCCAACGATAGATCAAGAGTAACCACAGCGTTGTGAGCGGCACAAACCACAGCAGGCCTCGCCAGGCGTCACGCAAGGGAACGACGGCAGGGGAAACAGCTTCGGCGGTCATCGGCGGTACTCCATTGAGCCCAGCGCATTTTTTGCTGACGCCCAGATGTAAGCCCACTCTCCGCGAGGCGGCTATCCGCGACAATGTTGATGGCCTGTGAAGCAGAGCTTCACAGCTTTACGGGCTCCCAGGCCAGCGACCGCTGTGACTTTTCCCGAGATTGCTCCGCTTGTGGCGAATGCAAATATCAGGTCGGGTCTTCGCGATGCAGGTCGTGGATGGTCGCGCCATCGGCGTTGTCGGGCAGCATCAGCCACTTCTTGTGGCGCAGCGTGCGCTCGGTGTCTTCCAGGCCCATTTCCCAGTGCTCGCGCATCGAGGTGCCGGAGAATTCGTAGTCCTTCGCGTGGCCTTCATAGCCTTTGTGCTGATAGATCAGGTGGACGATGTTGACCACGCCGGCGTCGGAATAGTCGGCTATCAATCCCTTCTCGCCATCCTTGAGCTGGTCCGGCGGCACGCGCTTCAGCGCGTCGAGCAGCTTCATCTTGAGCGCATGGATGCGCTGGAAGTTGTCGGTGTTCTGGCGCGTGCGGCTGGAATACATGATGTCCTTGTGGCGCGACAGGACGTCGGCCAAGCCGCGCGGCAGCACGCCGCGGGCGCTGAACAGATCGACCTGGAACACCAGCGAGGAGCGGTCCTCCTCCTGGTCGAGCGGATATTGCAGCGGCGTGTTGGAAACGATGCCGCCGTCCCAGTAATACTCGCCTTCGATGCGGATCGACGGGAAGGCCGGCGGCAGCGCGCCGCTTGCCATGATGTGCTCCGGGCCAATGCGCACCTTGTCGGTGTCGAAATAGACGAAATTGCCGGTCCTGACATTGACCGCGCCGACGCTTAAGCGCTTCTTGCCGTCGTTCAGCACGTCGAAGTCGATCAGGCTTTCCAGCGTGTCCTTGAGCTCGGCGGTGTCGTAGAAGCTGGTGGCGCCTTCCGCTCCCGCGAGTTGGAACCAGGGGTTGGGGCTGCGCGGCTTGAAGAAGCCGGGCTGGCCCATGGTCATCGTCATCCACGACGAGGTCTGGTTGCGGATGTCGCGATAGATGTCGCCTTCCGGCGTATAGGCCCAGATCTTGCGGCCCGAGACCGTCTGCCAGAACTGCTCCAGCCGCTGCAGGCGGCGGCTCGGCTCGTTGCCGGCGATGATCGAGGCGTTGATGGCGCCGATCGAGACGCCGGACAGCCAGGTCGGCTCGCAGCCGGCGTCGGCAAGCGCCTGATAGACCCCCGCCTGATAGGCGCCGAGCGCGCCGCCGCCCTGGAAGACCAGGGCGATGCGGTCATATTGCGCCGTGATTTCCGCGATGGTGGCGGCGGCCGCCTTGTTGCGGGTACGCTCAAGCACCGGCTTTCTCCAGCTCTTTCGCGCCGGCAGCCGATCGGCCGCGGTCGGCGAGATAATCATGCACGACTTCGCCAAGACCGAGCGTAAGGTCGGCGGTGAAGTGAACGGCCGAGACGATGTCGAGCACAGGCAGCTTGGCGACATCGGCCATGACATGCGGGCGCAGGTCGAGCGCGGCGGGCGCCGTCCAGGCTTCCTTCAGCGTGACGTCGGTGAGGTAGTAGCGGACCAGCTCGCAGATGCGCGGGCTGCCGTCGACATGCGGGATGATCTTGATGAGGAAATTGGGCGCGGCGAGCGAGGCGAGCACCTGGTCGTGGTCGGCTTCGCGGTGCTTGTAGCCCATGGTGCCGGTGGCGCACAGAACGCTTCCATAGTGCAGCGTGCCGACCACCACCTCGCCCTCGTGCACGATCTTGGGGCTGGCGAGTTTTTTCGGGAAACCCCAGAGCTCGCGGCCGCCGGCAATCGGCGCGTCGTCGTCGAGATACATTGAATGCACATAGCCGCCATGCTGGCCCTTGTAGCGCACCGGGATGACCTGGCCGGTTTCGGTGTAATCGCCGAAGCCCGTCGAATCCGGCATGCGGATGAACTCGTATTTCACCAGCGGCTCGTCGATCTCGAGCGGCTCCGGCACGACGGCTTCCAGCGCCTCGCGCGTCGTGCGGTAGGTGATGATGATGTATTCGCGGTCGAAGAAACGATAAGGGCCGGGCGGGAAGGACGGGTTGGTGAGCGGCATCGCATAGGCGCGCTTCACGACGTCGGCGATTTCCATGGCTGGTGCCCCAGTAAGGTTTGAAATGACCCCGCGCGAATGCGCTGGCAAATGTGTTGCACGGCAGCATGACAGTGCCGTGTCAGCGCCAAGACGGCGCTTCCCGGAGCCGGCAAATGCCGTCGTGGAGCTGTAATAGCGCGGACATATGGGTGTGGCATTGTGATGCTGCGGCGCACAAATCATGTGCCTTCCCGGTTGTCTGCCTTCATACTCTTCCCTCCTGTCCTCCTGTCGCGAGATCTCCCATGGGTTCCTTGTCTTCGAAGAATGCGCTCGTCACCGGCTCGACCAGCGGCATCGGCCTTGCAATCGCCCGTGCCTTCGCCGCGGAGGGCGCCAACGTCACCATCAACGGCCTGGGCGACGCCGCGGCGATCGAGCAGGAGCGGGCCGGCATCGAGAAGGATTTCGGCGTCAAGTGCCGCTATTCGGGCGCCAACATGATGGACGGCGCCGCCGTCACCGCCATGATCCACGAGGCCGAGGAGGCGTTCGGCAGCCTCGACATCCTGGTCAACAATGCCGGCATCCAGCATGTCGCGCCGATCGAGGAATTTCCCGACGACAAGTGGGAAGCCATCATCCGCATCAACCTTCTAGCCGCCTTCTACGCCATCAAGGCGGTGGTGCCGGGCATGAAGCAGCGTAAGTGGGGCCGCATCATCAACACGGCCTCGGCGCATGCGCTGGTCGCCTCGCCGTTCAAGTCGGCCTATGTCTCGGCCAAGCACGGCATTGCCGGCCTGACCAAGACGGTGGCGCTGGAGGTCGCGCAGAACGGCATCACCGTGAACGCGATCGCGCCCGGCTATGTCTGGACGCCGCTGGTTGAAAAGCAAATCCCCGACACGATGAAGGCGCGCGGCATGACCGAGGAGCAGGTCAAGCACGACGTGCTTCTGGCCGCGCAGCCGACCAAGGAATTCGTCACCGTCGAGGAGCTCGCCGCACTTGCGCTGTTCCTGTGCACCGACGCGGCCAGGCAGATCACCGGCACGACCTTGCCGATGGATGGCGGCTGGACGGCGCAGTAAGGCCACCGACCGCTTCAGGCCAAAGCGCGGGGCGGAGCTCCGCCCCTGGCAATTTGAATTCTTGACAATTGCAGGGGACCGTTCCAGCATTCCCGCAAGGGGTTCCCCGCGACGACCCCGTGAGGCGTCAGCCCAACGATCGCGTCCAGACTCTCTCTGTTCAGGAGGTGGACGCCATGCCGTCAACAACCGCAATTACCGTTCCGCAGCTTGCCCGTCTCATCGGGCTGCCCGACGCGCCTTGTCTGATCGATGTGCGCATCGACGAGGATTATGAAGCCGACCCGCGCCTGCTGCCGGCGTCTTGCCGGCGCGATTTCAGGACTGTCTCGACCTGGGCGTCGGAATTTTCGGGACGCAAAGTCGTCGTGATCTGCCAGAGGGGGCAGAAGCTGTCGCAAGGCGTTGCCGCATGGCTGCGTCATGAAGGCATTCCGGCGGAGTCGCTTGAAGGCGGCTTCGAGGCCTGGCTTGCCGCCAAGGCGCCGTTGGTCAAGGCCGGCGCGATCCCGCCTCGCGACGAGAAGGGCCACACAGTATGGGTCACGCGCTCCCGACCGAAAGTCGACCGCATTGCCTGCCCCTGGCTGATCCGCCGCTTCGTCGATCCCGAGGCGGTTTTCCTGTTCGTCGACCCGGCCGAAGTGCCTCTTGTGGCGGACCGCTTCGCAGCGGTTCCCTTCGACATCGAAGGCGTGTTCTGGAGCCATCGTGGGGATCGCTGCACTTTCGACACGATGATCGAGGAATTCGGCCTGCGCGTCGAAGCGCTCGATCGCCTGGCGCTGATCGTGCGCGCCGCCGATACGGCGCGCCTCGACCTCGTGCCGCAGGCCGCCGGGTTCCTCGCCGCCTCGCTCGGCCTGTCGCGCATGTTCCGCGACGATCTCGAGCAGCTCGAAGCCGGCATGCTCTTCTACGACGCCTTCTTCCGCTGGTGCCGCGACGCCACCGACGAGACGCATAACTGGCCGGTCGGAGGGAAGGCACAATGACCATGCTTGCCAAGGACGGTGCGGCGCGGCCGGTCGAGGTCCCGGCCGCGCCGAGCTTCCGCGAAGCGACGCGGCTCTGGACAAAGATCGGCCTGCTTTCCTTCGGCGGGCCGGCCGGGCAGATCGCGCTGATGCACAAGGAACTGGTCGAGGAGCGCCGCTGGATCGGCGAGGAGCGGTTCCTGCACGCGCTCAACTACTGCATGCTCCTGCCGGGCCCGGAGGCGCAGCAGCTTGCCATCTATATCGGCTGGCTGCTGCACCGGACGGCCGGCGGTCTTGTCGCCGGCACATTGTTCGTGCTGCCGGGTGCGCTGGTCATGCTGGGCCTGAGCAGCTTCTATATGCTCTACAACGACGTCCCGGTGGTCGAGGCGTTGTTCTTCGGCGTCAAGGCAGCGGTGCTCGCCGTCGTCGTCGAAGCCGTGATCCGCATCGGCAAGCGGGCGCTGAAGAACCGGGCCATGATCGTGATCGCGGTGGCGGCCTTCCTGGCCATCTATGCAGGCAAGCTGCCGTTCCCCCTGATCGTGCTCGCGGCAGCCTTTATCGGCTGGATCGGAAATCGCTTCGCGCCGGGGCTGTTTTCGGGCTCGGCGCACGGCAAGGGCAGCGCCGCTGCCGACAGGACCGGCGTGGTCGACCTGATGTTCGAGCGCGGCGAGCTCGGCCACACCATGCCGACGAGATGGCATGCGGTCCGCACCACCGCCATCTGGCTTCCGGTCTGGCTCGGGCCGGTGGTGCTGATCGCCGCGCTGGCGGGGCCAGCCAGCGTGTGGGCGCAGATCGGCGGCTTTTTCAGCCTGATGGCCGTCGTCACCTTCGGCGGCGCCTATGCGGTGCTCGCCTATGTCGCGCAGGCGGCGGTGACCTCTTTCGGCTGGCTATCGGCGGGCCAGATGGTCGACGGGCTGGGGCTTGCCGAAACGACGCCCGGGCCGCTGATCCTGGTGCTGCAATTCGTCGGCTTCGCCGCCGCCTATCGCCATGCCGGCGCGATCAGTCCTTTGCTTGCCGGATCGCTCGGGTCGGCGCTGACGCTCTGGGTCACCTTCGTCCCCTGTTTCTTCTGGATATTTTTGGGCGCGCCCTACATCGAGCAGCTCAGGCAGAACAAGGCGCTGGCAGCGGCGCTGGGCGCGATCACGGCGGCAGTCGTCGGCGTGATCATGAACCTTGCATTGTGGTTCGCGCTGCATGTCGTCTTCGGCAAGGTCGCAAGCGTCGGCTGGGGTGTGGAGGTGCCGGTTCTGTCCTCGCTCGACTGGCGCGCCGCGCTGCTGTCGGCGGCGGCGATGGTCGCCATGTTCAGGCTGAAGGCCGGCATGCTGCCGACGCTGGCGGGATCGGCGCTGGCGGGGCTTGTGCTGCTGGCCTTTTAGGTTCGCACGCCTTCCGATCACGTTAGCGTGAACGAAAAAGCCGACCGGCCGGGAATAAACGGCCCGGTCCGCCGGTCTCCAGGGCATGCGCCCTTTGTGCGCGACAGCAGGAGACCGTCATGAAGCGGCACGAAGACAAATACGCACGGGCTGAAGAGGGCGAAGGCGTCAGCCGCCGTCGTCGCTTGGAGCATTGCAGTTGGGCGCATCTGTGTTGGGCGATACCGCCCCGCCGCCGGCCCTGATCCGTGCCGACCGCAATTATCGAGATCCACGACCGTGACGGCGAGCATCTCATTGCAGCCAGCGATGCGCCGTCCTCTTCCGAGGCGCGCCTTGCTTCCGAGACACTTGACTCCGGTGACACCAATGCCTTCTCCTCCCTCGAAGCAGGCGCCATCGCCTGCGGTCGCGATCTTCACCCGCGCGAGCAGGGACAGATCGTCGCCTCCCGCTGAGGGCGGCAGACCCATGGCGGGAGCGCCCGGCGGCGGAACGGTGTTGAGCGAAAAGATGCTGGCAGCGCGTTTTGCCGAAGTGGTGCTGCCGCATCTTGGCGATGCGCTGTCGCTCGCCCGCTGGCTGACCGGCAATCAAGCCGATGCCGAGGATGTCGTGCAGGAGGCCTGTCTCAAGGCGCATGCGGGCATTGCCGGGTTCGCTGGGGGAAACCCCCGCGCGTGGCTGCTCACCATCGTGCGCAACGCCTCCTACACATGGATGGCGAAGAACCGCCCGCGCAGCGTGGTCGCCGTCGGCGACCTCGCCGATCTCGACGACGTGTCGCCGCCGCCCGATTCCGATGCCGACAGCCCGGAGGCGGCGCTGATCGCCAAGGCGAATTCGGCGGCGGTGGAAGCTGCGATTGCCAAGCTGCCGCAAGCCTTCCGCGAAACGCTGGTGCTGCGCGACATAAACGGTCTCAGCTACCGCGAGATCGCCGCGATGCTCGGCGTGCCGCAAGGCACGGTGATGTCGCGGCTGGCGCGAGCCCGCGGCCTCTTGATGACGGAACTTGGAGGGCGCCACCATGAGCCCGCATGAAAATCGCCCGCGTGAGGACGGATTGCCGCAAGACCCGCAGGATATGAAGCTGATGATCCACGCCCTTGTCGATGGCGAGCTCGATGCCGCGGCCGCTTTGGCGGTCGAGCGGCGCATGGCCGCCGATCCGGCGCTGGCCGCCGAACATGCGTGCCTCGTGGCGTTGCGCGGCGCTGTCGCCAGCGTGCCGCGCCCGACCGTCAGCGACGATTTCCTGGCCCGCATTGCGGCCATCGCCGAGGTGAAAGACGCCGAGGACGCTGCCGAGCCCATGGCCGCGAAGGCGGAGCCGCTGCCGTCCGCGCAATCGCGAGGCCAAGTCATCGCGATGCAGCCGCGTGCGGCACGCTGGTTCGACTCCTTCGACTGGCGCCAGATGGCGGCCTCGATCGTGCTGACGGCATTTCTCGCCAGCGGCGCGACGCAGTGGCTGGCGACGGCGGACAATGGGTCCGACAGCTTCGCCGTGGCCGTCGCCAACGGCCACCGCCGCAGCCTGCTCGCGGCGACGCCGGTCGACATCGTCTCGTCCGACCGCCACACGGTGAAGCCGTGGCTCGACGGCCGCATCGGCGTGTCGCCGCCGGCGCCCGACATGGCCAAGGACGGCTACGCGCTGCTCGGCGGCCGCGTCGAGGTGATCGGCGATAGGCCGATGCCGGCGCTGGTCTACCGCCATCACGAGCATCTGATCACGCTGGTGGCCGCACCCCGACAGAACGAGGCCAAATCGGTGCCGGTGGCGGACGATCTGTCGGCAGGTGGCTTCCTTCTGGTCCACTGGACCGACGATGCCTTCTCCTACTGGGCAATCTCGGATGCCGAACGTCCGGCGCTGGACGATTTCGTCGCCCGCTTCCGGGCCGCCATCATCGCCAATCCGGCGGCCGGCAGCCCGGGTTAGGGAAATGAAACTTCTTTCGCCGCTATTTCAGAGCCCGATAACCCGTTTGGCGGGATGAGCGAAGGCAGACGCCTGTCCGTGCGAGATAATCGGGCCAAAGCACTTGCCCGGCGGCCCCCGGCGGCACGTAGATAAGTCAAAGTCGACTTTGGTATGTTATACACGCTTCGTTCTCGGGGCGGACACGAGTCGATGGATCAGGAAAGACTTCTAGCCGCGGTCCTCTTGGCTGATGTCGTGGGCAGCACGCCGCTCTATGAGCGCATCGGCGACGATGCCGCTCTGCGGCAGGTTTCGGATTGCCTCGACGCGATACGCGAGATCGTCGCCCAACACGGTGGTGACTTCATCTACTCGAAGGGCGATGACGTGCTCAGCCTGTTCGAGAGGCCGGAGGCGGCGCTGAGGGCCGTCTGCCAAATCAGCAGCCACCTGATGAAAGGGCCGTTGAGCGCCCGTATCGGATTGCATTTCGGAGCGGTCATTCGCGCGCGGGGCGCCCTATTCGGCGATGTTGTCAATGTCACCGCAAGGTTGTCCACCACGGCCAACCCCGGGGAGGTCCTGATCAGCCAGAGCTTCTTCGAAGCCCTTTCCGCGGACAGCCGCAGCACCTTGCGGCTCCTCGACAAAATGGCCTTCAAGGGAAAGCAAGAACTCTTCGATGTATATACCCTGAGGAGCGACGATGGGGCCCTCAGCACGCACATCGCCAACCGAGGCACCTTTGTCGATAGGCGCTCCGCCGCGCCGCCGCAGATCAATCTGATCATCCGCTATGAAGATCAGTCGCGATCCTGCCGAAACAACGAATTCGTGACGATCGGCCGATCTCCGGAATGCGACATCGTCGTCCAGCGGCCCTGGGTCTCAAGGCACCACGCGACCTTCACCATTTCGAATGGCAAGGCGCGCCTTGTCGAGCGAAGCTCGTCGGGCACATTTGTGTCGATGGGACCCGGCCATGAAGTATTCGTACGCCGCGAAGATATTCTTCTCTTCGGCTCCGGCGTCATCTCGCCTGGACGCAGATCGTCCCTCGGCGACGCCCAGATCCTTCACTACGAAATTATCTCAGGCTGACCTCGCTGGCGCCGACAAACTTTAACTTCCTTACGGCGATCTCTCGCTTGCGACCCGGATATGCCGCTTCGCGTCGGTCTATCGGACAATGGATTGGAGTAGCTGGAGACAACTGCAGGGAAACGACGCTCCATGACATCAGCCAATATTCTGATCTGCGATTTTGTCGGCCTCCGCTTTGGCGCGGACGGCAATCCCGACCACAGCGAGGTCAAGGCCTACATCGAAGCCAAAGGTGGCGTGTTCCACCAGACAGGCATCGCCAAGGCCGGCGCTCTCTACCCCGGCAAGCTGCATTTCTTCTACCTGCCGCAATTGAGCACGCGCGAGGAATTGTTGGCCGAGGCCGGCGACGGCCGCTACGACGCCGTCATCGCCGCCGCGACATTCATTCCGGCCGAGACCAGGTTCCGCCTTGGCGGCGTGCGCATCGGCGCCGGCACCGGCAATATGGGGTCGGCATCGTGGGGCGGGGGCAGCGGAGAAGGCGGCGAAGCGCCTCTCATGAACACGCCGGGCATCAACAGCCGCGCCACCGCGCAAATGGCCATGAAGGCGCTGCTGAAAGTCAGGCCGGATCTTCCCGTGGACAGGCTCAACGCCCTGGTCGCCGGTGGGCAGTTCGATACGGGAAAAGATCTGCGGCACTACCCGACCGAAAAACTCGAAGGCAAAAGACTGGCGGTGATCGGCTATGGCAATATCGGCCGGGAGTTCGCCAGGCTTGGGCAGGCCTTCGGCATGCGGGTCTGCATCCATGCGCGGCCACGCCACCAGAAATGGATCGAGCTGGAAGGCTTCGACTACGCCGCAACCATGGAAGACGCGGCGCGCGGCGCGGACGCGCTTTCGGTCCACCTTGGCCTCGGTGCTTTCGATGCCGGCAAGCAACGATACGCCAACGCCGGACTGATCGGAGATGAGGTCCTCTCCCTCCTCAACCACGGCGCCGTGCTTATCAACTACGATCGCGGCGAACTGGTCGACGTGGCGGCACTGGAGCGCGCGCTGGCATCAGGGCGCGTTTCCCATGCGGCGATCGACGCGGACCTGTTCAAGGACGGCGGCACAGTTTCGGGGCCGATGCTGCCTTATCTCAGACTGGTCGAAGCCTATGGCCAGCGGCTGGAACTTCTCCCCCATGCCGCGGCCGACACGGACCATCCCTCTCGTGTCGCGGGCGCCAAGCAGGCCGTCGATCAGATCCACGCCGCCATCACCGAGCATCGCGTCCACAATCTGAAAGGATCGCTGCCTCCGGGCTTTGTCGACATGGGAGCGAAAGTCCCGCCCGGCATCGGCGGCATCACACCTCGGCACTTGGTGGCGCTAGCCGCCGATCAGGCCGTGGCCGCCGATCTCGCCCGGTCGAGCGCTGTCGTCGCCGCTTTCTGGGAACGCGTCCTGGCTGCGTCCGAGCAGGAACGACCGGCACTGATCGCTTCCGGAGGCGAAGCACTCGCCGAGGCCGCGAACCACCTCTCCACACTTTTGCGCAGGCACCATCTTTCGGGGCCGTTCACTTCAGGATCACCTTGACGCCCACGATGCGGCGACCTGCTCGCCAACCATTGAAAAACTTGGTGATCCCGACAGGAATCGAACCTGTGACCTACAGATTAGGAATCTGCCGCTCTATCCTACTGAGCTACGGGACCACGCGGCCCGACACATAAACGCTTCGGGCCGGTTCGCCAAGGGGCATGCTGACCTCCCCCTTGGGCTGCAACTCATCCCGGCAGGCCAAGCCGGCCAAGCCGTATCGCGGGATGCTCACCGCCTTCGCCTCAAGGCGCTTAGGCAGCCAGCGCGGTTTCGGCCAGCTTCACCCAATAGCTCATGCCGTGCGGGATGACCTCGTCGTTGAAGTCGTAGGCCGGGTGATGCAGGCCGGCGGAGTCGCCATTGCCTATGAAGATGAAGGCGCCGGGGCGGGCCTCCAGCATATAGGAGAAGTCCTCGCCGCCCATCACCGGCTGGATGGCGCGGTGGACATGGCTGTCGCCGGCGATATCGGCTGCGACATCGCCGGCAAAGGCGGTTTCCTCGGCATGGTTGAAGGTGACGGGGTAATTGGCGTCGTAGTCGACCTCGATGGTGGCGCCGAAGGCCGCGGCGAGGCCGGCGCAGAGCGCGCGGATGCGCTCTTCCGATTTCTTGGCCACTTCCTTCTTCAGCGTGCGCACGGTGCCGGCGATCTCGGCGCTTTCGGGAATGACATTATAGGCGTCGCCGGCGTGGAACTTCGTCACCGACACCACCACGGCCTCGACCGGATCGGTGCTGCGCGAGGCGATGGTCTGCAGCGCGCCGACCAACTGGCTGGCGATGACGATCGGATCGATCGTGCCGTGCGGCATCGCCGCATGGCCGCCGCGGCCCTTGACGGTGACGGTGAATTCGGCCGTCGCGGCCATGATCGGGCCGGGCTTGATGGCGAACTGGCCGACCGGCAGGCCCGGCATATTGTGCATGCCGAACACCTTCTCGATGCCGAAGCGCTCCATCATGCCGTCCTTGACCATCTCGTTGCCGCCGCCGCCGCCTTCCTCGGCCGGCTGGAAGATCACCGCCACGCTGCCGGCGAAATTGCGCGTTTCGGCAAGATATTTGGCCGCACCCAAGAGCATCGCGGTATGGCCGTCATGACCGCAGGCATGCATCTTGCCGCGCACCGTCGAGGCCCATGGCTTGCCGGTGATCTCGTCGATCGGCAGCGCGTCCATGTCGGCGCGCAGCCCTATCGTCGTGCCATCGCCCTTGCGGCCGCGGATGATGCCGACGACGCCGGTCTTGCCCAGCCCCGTCACCACCTCGTCGCAGCCGAAGGCCTTCAGCTTCTCGGTGACGAAGGCGGCGGTCTGGAACACGTCGAAATTCAGCTCCGGTGTCTGGTGCAGATGCCGTCGCCAGCCGGCGACTTCTTCCTGCATTTGCGCGGCGCGGTTCAGAATCGGCATGATCGGTCCATCTCTTGGTTGATTGGCGGCAGTCGGTCAGAGCCGCTGCTCAGCAATTATGATTGTCTTGAACTTTGCCATTTTGGCGTCACATAGGGTAAATAGCACCGCAACAATGCGGTCCGGGTCGAGGGCCGGGCCGCATTTATGCTGGCGATGGGTAACGAAATCTTACGGACCCAGCCGCGATTACGGCAAGAGGCGATTTCGGATTTGATCATGCGGCGAAGGCATTTCCTCAACCTATTACTGGGAGGCGCGCTTGCGTTGCCGGTGTTTGCCGGCGCGGCCCGGGCCAATCCGATCGTGCTTTTCGACTTGAAGAGCGGCTCAATTTTGGAGCACCAGGACGCATTCAAGCGCTGGTATCCGGCCTCGCTCAGCAAGCTGATGACGGCCTATGTCGCCTTCCGCGCGATCCAGGCCGGCGAGGTGGCGCTCGATTCGCCGATCAAGGTGACGAAGCATTCGGCCGGCGAGCCGGCGAGCAAAATGGGCTTCAAGCCCGGCTCGGTGATGCGGCTCGACAACGCGCTGAAGATGATGCTGGTCAAGTCGGCCAACGACATCGCCATGGCCGTGGGCGAGAATATCGGCGGATCGCAGGCCGCCTTTGCCGACCGCATGAACGCCGAGGCGGCCAGGCTCGGCATGGTCGGCACGCATTTCGTCAACCCGAACGGGCTCTATTCGCCGGAGCAGTATACGACCGCGCGCGACCTTGCCGTGCTGGTGACGGCGTTGCGCAATGATTTTCCGCAATATTCCCCGTGGTTCTCGATCGAAGGCCTTGCCGTCGGCAAGAAGGCGATCCCGAATTACAATCTCCTGATCGGCCGCTATCCGGGCGCCGACGGCATGAAGACCGGCTTCGTCTGCCCGTCCGGCTTCAACATGATCGGCTCGGCGACGCGCAACGGGCGCACACTGGTGGCCGTGGTGCTCGGCGAAAAATCGGCGATCAGCCGCGCCGAAGCGGCGGCAAAGCTGCTCGATCAGGGTTTTGAGATGCCGACGGCCACTTCGACCACGCTTGCAGCGCTCAAGCCCTATGGCGACACGCTGTCGCCCAACGATATGCATGACGAGATCTGCGCGAAAAAACCGAAGGACGAGCAATCGGAGGCGGCCCCCGAGGTTGCCGCCAAGGATAAGCCGAAATCGCCCTACCAGGTGAAGCTCGGCCATCCCACGCTCGTTTCCGTCGGTCTCGGCGGCGCCACGGGGCCGGCGCCCAAGGCGTTCGTCGACCAGGCCGATCAGAATTATGCCGGTGTGCCGCTGCCGAGCTGGCGGCCCGACAGACCGGCGCCGGCCGGCGCCGAGCCGCTGGCGACCGGAACGGCCGCCGCCGCGGCACAGGGCGACCAACCCGCCAAGGCCAACTGAGCCGCGTCATGGACAGCAGTTTTCCCATTCCCGTATCCGTGCTCACCGGTTTTCTCGGCGCCGGCAAGACGACGCTGCTCAATCGGCTGCTCAAGGATCCGGCGCTTGCCGACACGGCGGTGATCATCAACGAGTTCGGCGAGGTGGCGATCGACCATCTGCTGGTCGAGCAGGCTTCCGACGGGATCATCCAGCTTTCCGACGGCTGCCTGTGCTGCACGGTGCGCGGCGACCTGGTCGACACGCTCGCCGATCTCGTCGACCGGCTGCAGACCGGCCGTATCGCGAAACTGGCGCGCGTCGTCGTCGAGACGACGGGTCTGGCCGATCCGGCGCCGGTGCTGCAGTCGATCATGGCGCATCCCGCGCTGGTGCACGCCTTCCGGCTCGACGGCGTCATCACGCTGGTCGACGCTGTCAATGGCGAGACAACGCTCGATACCCATGTCGAGGCGGTGAAGCAGGCGGCGGTGGCGGACCGCATCGTGCTGACCAAGACCGACCTGGCCGACGCGGCCGAGGTCGAGGCGTTGCGGGCAAGGCTGAAGCAGGTCAATCCGGGCGCCGTCCTGCTCGACGTCGCCGATGCCGGCGCTGCGGCGCTGTTCAATTGCGGCCTCTATAATCCTGAAACCAAGTCCGCCGACGTGCGGCGCTGGCTCGGTGAAGAGGCGGCGCATGATCATGATCATCATCACCATGACGGCGACCACGATCACCACCATCATGAGCATCGCCACGATACGCGCGTGCGCACGCACTCGCTCGTCCATGACGGCCCGGTGCCGTTCTCGGCGATTGAAATGTTCCTCGACCTTCTGCGCTCGACGCATGGCGAGAAACTCCTGCGCATGAAGGGCGTCATCGAGCTTGCGGAGGATCCGTCGCGGCCGCTGGTCATTCACGGCGTACAGAAAATCCTGCATCCGCCGGCAAGGCTGCCGGCCTGGCCCGACGGCCAGCGCGGCACCAGACTGGTGCTGATCACGCTCGACATGCCTCAGGACTATATCCGTCGGCTGTTCGCGGCCTTCACCAACAGGCCGTCGATCGATACGCCGGATCGTGCCGCGCTCGAAGCCAATCCGCTGGCAATAGCCGGGCTATAGGCCGAAAACGGCGCCGGCTCAGGCCGCGCTGCCGCGCTCGACGAGAAAGCGGTGGCCGCCAGTGACTGCGGCCGTTTCGACCAATTGGTGGCCGGCATCGGCGCAGAAGGCCGGGATGTCGATCACGGCCAGCGGATCGGTGGTCTCGAGCCACAGCCTGGCGCCCGGCCGCATCGCGGCCAGCCGCTTGCGGGCTTTCAGCACCGGCAACGGACAATTCAGTCCCTTGAGATCGTAGATGGCGGGCGGCTTTGCCCTCTGTTCATGCATGTCGTAATTCCAAAACCGCCTTACGTCCTCGGGTCAATGCCCGACGGCATGCTTTTGGGCGACATGCATGAAGTCTCAGCCGCCGAACATGCCAAGCAGCTTCTTCTTCAGCTTGGACACGGTGCCCTGGTCGGCGTCGGCAGCCTGCTGCGTTTCCTGGGCGGGCACTGCCTCGACGCCTGCGGTGACGACCGGCTGCTGCGCCGCCTGCTTGGCGGCTTCCTTCTCGGCCAGCGCCTGCTGCTTGGCCGCTTCCTTGGCGGCCTTGGCCGCCTCGATCGCGGCCAGGCGCTGCTCTTCGGCCTTGCGCTTGGCTTCCTTCTCCGCGTCGGCTGCTGCCATCTTGCGGCCGAGCGGGGAATCGATGCGGCCCATGCGCGTCGTTTCCGTCACCGAGCCGTCGGCGTTCATCGACGGCGGGTCGATCGGCACGCGCTCGCCGCGGGCGCGGCGCTTCGACCAGTCGGAAACGATGCTCGCTTCCTTGATGCCGGCAATCGTCGGCTTCGGCGGCGGCGTGCTGGAATTGACGGCTGCTTTGAAGGCCGCGTCGTAACGCTTCTCGTAGTCGGCGTAGGCCGTTTTCAACGAGTCAGGCTGCATGGTCGCGGGGCAGGGGCCGGTCGGGTTGAAGGTCGTGCCTTCCGGCGCGACCTGGTTGAAGACGTAGCGCTTCTCGCAGACGTCGACCTTCGGCGGCACCTTGGTGATCTCGAAATTGTCGTAGCCGACCTTCAGCATCTTCCAGAATTCGTAATTCGGGTCGTTGCGGTAGCGCGCCATGTTGGCGGCGGTCATGCGGAATGGAAAGGCCTGGATCTGGAACTCGGTCTGGCCGCCCTGGAAGGCGTCGCGGCCGAAGGCATAGATCTGTTCGATCTGCGCGTCTGTCATCGAATAGCAGCCGGACGACGAGCAGGCGCCGTGCACCATCAGGTTCTGGCCGGTGCGGCCATTAGCGCGGTCATAGGCGTTGGGGAAGCCGATGTTGAAGGACAGATGGTAATTCGAGCGCGGATTCATCTGCGACGGACGCACCGTGTAGAAGCCTTCCGGCGCCTGGCGGTCGCCCTCGGTGTATTTGGGGCCGAGCTTTCCCGACCATTTGCAGATGTCGTAGGTGGCGACGAGATCGTAGCGGCCATTGGTCTTGGCCTTCCAGATCTCCAGCTTGCCTTCTTCCTTGAAGATGCGCGCCATCACCGAGGAGGTGCGCACCATGCCCTTGGCCTTCATATCGGCCAGGATCTTGTCGGGCAGCGGCTTGTTGGCCTCCGGCGCGAAATCCTTCATCGACGAATCATTGCAGCCGGCGACGCCGATGGCGGCGATCAGGACTCCGGTGCGGGCAAGCTTGGCAAACATCGATACGGCTACGTCTCTTCTCTCGGGCCAACGGCTCTCGGCATGGCCGGGGCCGCAGGCTGAACACCAGTGGACCGTAAGCCCGTTAACCTTGAAAATTCCTTACCGCAAGCCTTGGCAAACCCCTCGCGGCGATTTCCATTGAGCCGAATCCGGCGGCATTTTTGTGGCGGAATTGCTTATTCCGGCCACAGTTGAACGTCTTGCCGGGACTTGAGAGGTCAGAGGCTGCGGCCCATCGCCAGGTATTTCTCGCGGCGCTGCTCGCGGAAATCGGTGTTGGCGCCGGCAAAATCCTTCATCGTCCGAGCGATGAGGTCGCCGGCGGACGCAATCACCGTCTCCGGCGCGCGCTGGGCGCCGCCGATCGGCTCGGGAATGATGGCGTCGATGATCTTCATCTCGAGAAGATCCTGCGCGGTGATCTTCATGTTGGTCGCAGCGTCCTTGGAACGCGTGGTGTCGCGCCACAGGATCGACGCCGCGCCCTCGGGCGAGATCACCGAATAGATGGCGTGTTCCAGCATGTAGACGCGGTTGGCGGTGGCGATCGCGATGGCGCCGCCGGAGCCGCCTTCGCCGATAACCACGGAGATCGAAGGCACTTTCAGCGAAAGGCAGGCCGAGGTCGAACGCGCGATCGCTTCGGCCTGGCCGCGCTCCTCGGCGCCGACGCCGGGATAGGCGCCGGCAGTGTCGACCAGGGTCAAAAGCGGGATCTGGAAGCGGTCGGCCAATTCCATCAGGCGCACCGCCTTGCGGTAGCCTTCCGGCCGGACCGAGCCGAAATTGTGCTTGATGCGGCTTGCGGTATCCGAACCCTTTTCCTGGCCGATGACCGCTACCGGCTCGCCGCGAAAACGCGCGAAGCCGCCGACGATCGCCTGGTCGTCGCCGAAATTGCGGTCGCCGGCCAAAGGCGTGAAATCGGTGAACAGCCCTTTGATGTAGTCGACGCAATGCGGGCGGTCGGGATGGCGCGCCACCTGCACCTTCTGCCAGGGCGTGAGCGCCTTGTAGAGGTCGCGCAACGCGTCGCGCGAGCGCTTTTCCAGCCTGCTGATCTCTTCGCCGACATCGACGGCCTCGCCGTTCTCGGCAAGCTTCTTCAGCTCAAGGATCTTGAGCTCCAGATCCTGCACCGGCTTTTCGAAGTCGAGGTAGTTGTACATGCTTGGGCGGACCGGTCCGTCGGAAGGCAAAATGGCTGGCGGAACCGCTGAAATGCCGGCTCCGGGCGGTGGAACGTCGCCCTCACATAGCGATATGAGGCCTAGTCGGCAAGCGGGTGATGATCGTTGACCAGCCGCACCAGCCGCTCCTCCAGCACATGGGTGTAGATCTGCGTGGTCGAGATGTCGGCATGACCAAGAAGTTGCTGAACGGCTCTGAGATCGGCGCCGTTCTGCAGGAGATGGCTCGCAAAAGCATGGCGAAGCACATGCGGCGAGATCTTCGCCGACGCTATGCCGGACCGCGCGGCCAAACCCTTGAGATCGCGGGCGAAAACCTGCCGGGAGAGATGGCCGCTATCGGAGGAGGCCGGAAACAGGAAGGGGCTCTCGGCAAAGGCCGGCCGTTTGGCCCTCGCGGCAAGCCAGGCGCGCATGGCGGCGCGCGCCTTGGCCGACAGCGGCACCATGCGTTCCTTGTCGCCCTTGCCGCGCACCATGAAGAAGCGGTCGTCGCGCAGCGCCACCGTGACCGGCAGGCCGACCAGCTCCGATACGCGCAGGCCGGTGGCGTAGAGAACCTCGACCAGCGCGTGCAGGCGCAGCGCCGCCAACCTGTCGCCGTCCGGTCCGGCTTCGGCCGCTTCCTGCGCCGCGCGGTCGAGCAGGCGCCCGGTTTCGGCCTCGCTCATCGTCTTCGGCAGCGGCCGGCCCTTGCGCGGGCTGTCCAGCGTGCCCGTCGGGTCGTCGCCGCGCAGACCTTCGGCATAGAGGAATTTGAAGAACTGGCGGATCGCCGACAATTTGCGCGCCTGCGAGGTCGGCGCGAAGCCCCGCGCGGCGATGTCGTCGAGATAGGCGCGGATGTCGGCCGGCCCCGCGCCGGCAAGCCCGCCTTTGATCGCCTCGGAAGCATCCTCCAGATCGCGGCGGTAGGACGAAAGCGTGTTTTCGGCCGCGCCCCGCTCGGCGCTCATCATTTCGAGGAAGGCTTCGATGCGGGCGGCGCTGTTCATCGGGCCGGGATCAATTCTTCTTCGGATTGAGCTTCTCGGCCGGAATTCGGATGCTCATTTCGGCCTTTTTCGGCTCCACGAACATGGCTAGGGCGAACATCGCGCCATAGGCAATGCCTGCAAGAACCGCCAGCGTCACGACGAAGCGAAACAAAGTCGGCATTCAAATTTCGCCCGTCTTCTTGTTCTGCGTTTCCAAAGCCCTGTGCCCTTATGGGACGCCAATCCAGGCAATTCAAGGACGAAGGATTTCGGGCGACAGAGGTTTTGCCGGAAAAGCTTTGAAACCGTTCGTCCGCCTGCGCTTGACGCAAACAGGCTTTTGATGTCGATACGGCGCAAAGAGGCCCCGATGAACGCTCTGCCAAATCCGACGGACGAAGGCTGCGCCGCGCTGATCGAAGCGCTCGGCAGCCGTTCGATCGTCTTCGTCGGGCTGATGGGCGCCGGCAAGACGGCGATCGGCCGCAAGGTGGCGACGATGCTTTCGCTGCCCTTCATGGATAGCGACCAGGAGATCGAAAGCGTCTCGCGCATGACGGTGCCGGAGCTGTTCGAGCGCTATGGCGAGCCGGAATTCCGGGCGCTGGAGCAGCGCGTGATCCTGCGCTTGCTGGAGAACGGCCCGCAAGTGCTGTCGACCGGCGGCGGCGCCTTCATGAACGCGCAGACGCGCGAGGCGATTTCCGCGCATGGCGTATCGGTCTGGCTGAAGGCCGATCTGGACCTGTTGATGGAGCGCGTCTCCAAGAAGCAGAACCGGCCGCTGCTGAAAAATCCCGATCCGCGCGGCGTGCTGGAGCGCCTGATGGGCGAGCGCTATCCGGTGTACGCGACCGCCGATCTGACCGTGCCGACGCGCGACGACCGCAAGGAGATCATCGCCGGCGAAGTCGTCGCGGCGCTCTGCGCCCAACTCGGTGTGGCCACCATCGCGACGGGCGCTCCAACTGACGAGGTGCAGCCGTGAGCCATGCCGAGCCGGTGAAGGTCGAGGTCGGGCTCGGCGATCGCGCCTATGACATATTGATCGGCGCCGGGTTGCTGGCGCGCTCCGGCGAAGAGATCGCGCGCCGCCTTCCCGGCACCCGCGCGGCCATCGTCACCGACGAGAACGTCGCTGCTGCGCATCTCGACACGCTCAAGGCGGGGCTGCAGAAAGGCGCCATCCAGTCCGCCGTCATCACGCTGCCGGCGGGCGAAAAGACCAAGAGTTTCACCCATCTCGAGGAGGTGGTCGACGGCGTGCTTGCGGCAAAGCTTGAACGCCGCGACGTGGTGATCGCGCTCGGCGGCGGCGTCATCGGCGACCTTGCCGGCTTTGCGTCGGGCATCGTGCGGCGCGGGATGAATTTCGTGCAGGTACCGACCTCGCTGCTGGCGCAGGTCGATTCCTCCGTCGGCGGCAAGACGGGCATCAACAGCGCGCGCGGCAAGAACCTCGTCGGCGTCTTCCACCAGCCCAGGCTGGTGCTTGCTGATACCCAAGTGCTCGACACGCTGCCGATCCGCGAGTTCCGTGCCGGCTATGCCGAGCTCGCCAAATACGGGCTGATCGATCGCCCGGCCTTCTTCGCCTGGCTGGAACAGAACTGGCGGGACGTGTTCGCCGGCGGTCCGGCGCGGGTCGAGGCGATCGCCGAGGCCTGCCGCGCCAAGGCCGATGTCGTCGCCCGCGACGAGTTCGAGACCGGCGACCGCGCGCTGCTCAATCTCGGCCACACATTCGGCCACGCGCTGGAAGCAGCCACGCAATATGACGGCGCGCGCCTGGTCCATGGCGAGGGCGTCGCCATCGGCATGGCGCTGGCGCATCGTTTTTCAGCGCGGCTCAACCTGGCGAGCCCGGACGACGCGGAGCGCGTCGAAGCGCATCTGCGCGCCGTCGGCCTGCCCTGGCGGATGGCCGATATTCCGGGCGACCTGCCGGATGCCGAGGCGCTGCTCGGCTTCATCACCCAGGACAAGAAGGTCTCGCGCGGCGCGCTGACCTTCATCCTGACGCGCGGCATCGGCCAGTCGTTCATCGCCAAGGACGTGCCGTCCTCGGAAGTGCTCTCCTTCCTCAAATTGAGCCATCCCGAACGGCTCAAGATGAGCCATCCCAGATGACCGGCGCCGGCTGGATCGTCGCCGCCGTCCTTGCCGTCATCGTGCTTTCGGCGCTTCTGTTCCGCGCCCGGTTGCTTGCCGCTTTCGGCTACGCGCTGCGGCCGCTCGAGCCGCATCGGACCGAGCGCAACGGCAAGGACGAAGACAGCGACGATGCCCGCCGCGACGGCGCGGCTGCCGGTGAAGAGCGCAATCGGCTTGAGGGTCTCTTCGACCTCGATGAACTCGAAGTGTCGGACATCATGGTCCACCGCACCAATATGCGCTCGGTCAATGCCGATAATGCGCCCGAGGCGGTGGTGCGCGAAATCCTGCAGAGCCCGCACACCCGCATGCCGCTGTGGAAGGGTTCGCTCGACAACATCGTCGGCGTGCTGCACGCGAAGGATCTGCTGAGAGCCCTCAACGAGGTCGGCAACGACTTTTCGCGGATCGACGTGATGAAGATCGCGGCGAAGCCGTGGTTCGTGCCGGACACCACGACATTGCAGGAACAGCTCAACGCCTTTCTGCGGCGCAAGGCGCATTTCGCCATCGTCGTCGACGAATATGGCGAGGTCGAAGGACTGGTGACGCTGGAAGACATCATCGAGGAAATCGTCGGCGAGATCGCCGACGAGCACGACATCGACATGCAGGGCGTGAAGAAGGAGGCCGACGGCTCGGTCGTTGTCGACGGCACGGTGCCGATCCGCGACTTGAACCGCGCGCTCGACTGGGATCTGCCCGACGAGGAGGCGACGACGATCGCCGGTCTCGTCATCCACGAGACGCAATCGATCCCTGAGGAGAAGCAGGCTTTTACGTTCCACGGCAAGCGCTTCGTCGTCATGAAACGCGACAAGAACCGCATTGCGAGGCTGAGGATACGTCCGGCCAACGAGGGCTAGGTGTGTTGAAAATCAGGTGATGCCGGCCTGCCAGAGCATGATCCCAAAAAGTGGGAACCGGTTTTCGGAGAAGATCATGCTCCAACAAAGAGTTGGATCAGGATGGCGATTCAATGAAACGTCATCCTGATCTGATGACGGCCTGCGAATCTTAGAGTTCCTTGGTCCAGCGCTCGGAGAGCATTGCGCCGGTTCCGCCGTCGATTGCGGCCAGGCTGACGTCGTAGCCCCAGAGGTTGCGGACATGTCGCAGCGTTGCATCGCGGCTTTCACCCTCGAGCATGACGCCGTCCTTCACCGTGTGCTGAAGCCGCAGGTGCCGATCGCCCAGAAGGTCGACGTCGACCACCTGGATGTCGGGGCGACTTGCCCCGATATCGTAGCTTTGCGCCAATGCCGACCGTATCTTGGCATAGCCACGCTCATTGTGGATCGAGGCGACTTCGTAATGCGGCTCGTCGGCGCCGTCGGCCAGCACGAACAGCCGCCATTTGCGGATCAGCGCCGGGCTCAGATACTGGCGGATGAAGGATTCGTCGCGGTGGTTGGCCCAGGCGTCTAGCAGGGTGTCGCGCCAGTCGCCGCGGCCGGCGATGTCGGGAAACCAGTCGCGGTCCTCGGCAGTCGGCGCGGTCGAGATGCGCTGGATGTCCTGCATCATGTCGAGACCCAGCGCATAGGGATTGATGCCGGAAAAGCGCGGGTCGTCATAGGCCGGCTGAAAGACCACATTCGAGTGGTTGCGCAAGATCTCGAGCATGGCGCCTTCGCTGATACGGCCACGGTCGAAAAGCGTGTTCATGAGCGTGTAATGCACGAAGGTGGCGCAGCCTTCGTTCATCACCTGGGTTTGCCGCTGCGGGTAAAAATATTGCGCGATGACCCGCACGATCCTGACGATCTCGCGCTGCCAGGGCTCGAGGATGAGGCTGTTCTTCTCGAGGAAATAGAGCAGGTTTTCCTCCGGCAGATGGAGCGATTTCTTGCGCTCGGCCGCATCCTCGTCAATGCCTGTTTTGGTCTCGCCGCTCTCTTGCGGAGGCGGCAGTGTTCGCCAGAGATCGTTGAAGGAACGCTCCTCGTATTCCAGGCGCTCGCGAAGCCCTTCGCGCTGCTGCTCGGACGACAGTCTCGGCGGCCGGTGATAGCGGAACACACCCTGCTCCATCAGCGCGTGGGCTGAGTCCAGGATCGCTTCCACGGCCGCCAGGCCATGCCGTTCCTCGCATCGGGCTATGTAGCTCTTGGCAAAATCCAGATAGCTCAAAATGCCGCCGGCATCGGTCCATTGCCGGAAGAGATGATTGTTCTTGAAAAAATGGTTGTGCCCAAGCGCGGCATGGGCGGTCACCAGGGCCTGCAGGGCCATGGTGTTCTCTTCCATGAGGTAGACGATGCAGGGATTGGAGTTGATGACCAGCTCATAGGCCAGACCGCGCGCGCCCTTGCGGTAAAGAAGCTCGTCGTAGAGGAAACGCTTGCCGAATGACCAATGCCGGTACATCAGCGGCATGCCGACCGAAGAATAGGCGTCGAGCATCTGCTCGGAAGAGATGACCTCCATCTGCACCGGATAGATGTCGAGTCGAAGCTCTTCGAGGCCGAGCGCTTCGATCTCGTCATAGACGCGGGACAGTTTCGCAAAATTCCAGTCAGACCCGGAAAACAACAGTTCGGATTTGCGCGCCTGGCTGACCATCGGCCTGTGTCCCTTCGACCCTCAGTCCTCAAGCGCTCTTGCGCAGATCAGGTTGCCTGGCGAAGAGCTCGCGGAAGACCGGGTAAATGTCGGCCGGCGCAGCGATGCGCCTCATCTGGAAGTTCGGCCATTTCCCGTCGACGGCGTTGTAGGCCCGCCAGAGCGACGTTCCGTTCTCGGTCGAGCCGAAAATATGGCTTTCCCGCTCGTCGATGATCTCCACATAGGCGAAATACTGGCAAAGCCGCATGAGCTTGCGGTCGAGCAGTTCTATGCAGCGCTCGGAATCGGTGGCGAAATTGTCGCCGTCGGAAGCCTGGGCGGCGTAGATGTTCCATTCGGCGACCGGATAGCGTTCTTCGATGATGCGGTGCATTTCCTCGAGCGCGGTTGAGACGACGGTGCCGCCGCTTTCGGTGTGGTAGAAGAATGTATGTTCGTCCACCTCCTTGGCTTCGTGGGTGTGGCGGATGAAGACGACTTCGGTGCGTTCGTAACGGCGCGTCAGGAAGAGATGCAGCAGCACGAAGAAGCGTTTGGCCAGATCCTTCTCGCGCTCTCCCATCGAGCCGGAAACGTCCATCAGGCAGAACATGACCGCGCTCGCATTGGGCACGGGCTGGGGATCGAAGCGATTGAAACGGATATCGACGGGATCGACATAGGCAATGCGCCTGCGCCGGCGCTCCAGCCGTTCAAACGCCTCGCGCAGGGCGGCGATGCTTTCACTTACCGCCGCGCTGGCCGGCTTCGCTTCCAACTCGGCGATCTGCTGGGCGATCGCATCGAGCTCCGCCTCTTTGGGGCGTCTCAGCGCGATGCGCCGCCCGTGGCTGTTGCGCATCGTGCGTCCGACATTGATGTTGGTCGGCGCTCCGCTTGCGCTGAAGCCCGCCCGTCTCGGCTTGAAGCTCAGTATCTGCTTGAGATTGAGCTTGACCAGATCCGGCAGTTCGAGGTCTTCGAAAAAAAGATCGAGCACTTCCTCGCGCGACAGCACAAAGCGAAAGTCGTCCTCGGATGCCGTGGTTCCCGGGGCCGATCCGTAGCCTCCGCCGCCGCCCGGCTTGGCGATAAGATCGCCGGGGCTGAACGTCCGGTTGCCGGGCAGGATATGCTGGCGCCGGCCGGTTTCCTTGTCGTTGCCGAAGGTCGGTTCGTTGATACCCTTGCGAGGCATCGGCACGGCGTGCTCGCGGTCGACGTCGGCGATGCGGCCTGTCCGGACGTGGTCGCGCACGCTGCGCTTGAGGTCTTCGCGCGCGCGCCTGAGGAAGCGCTGGCGATTGCCCAGGCTCTTGTCCTTCGGATTGAGGCGGCGGTCGATGAAGATCGGCATGGAACCGTCCCGGCTTTGTTCAGCCCGCCTTGTTCACGCGCATGTACCAGTCGACCAGCCGTCGCACCTGCCGCTGAGTGTAGCCGCGCTCCACCATGCGCTGGACGAATTCGTTGTGCCGCTTCTCCGTTACGCTGTCCTGCTTGGAGCCGAAGCTGATCACCGGCAGCAAGTCCTCGACCTGACCGAACATGCGCTTCTCGATGACCTCGCGAAGCTTTTCATAGCTCGTCCAGGAGGGATTGCGGCCATGGTTGCGCGCCCGGGCGCGCAAGGTGAATTTGACCACTTCGTTGCGGAAGTCCTTCGGATTGGCGATGCCGGCGGGTTTTTCGACCTGCGACAATTCCTTGTCCAAGACCTCGCGGTTGAGGATCTGGCCGGTGTCGGGGTCCTTGTAATCCTGATCCTCGATCCAGGCGTCCGCATAGGCGATGTAGCGGTCGAACAGGTTCTGACCGTACTCGCTGTAGGATTCCAGATAGGCCTTCTGGATCTCGTGTCCGATGAACTCGGCGTAGCGCGTCGCGAGCTCCGACTTGATGAATTCGAGATAGGCGGCCTCGGTCTCCTTCGGGAATTGCTCGCGCTTGATCGCCTCCTCGAGGATGTACATCAGATGCACCGGGTCGGCGGCGACCTCCTTGGTGTCGTAGTTGAAGGTCTGCGACAGGATCTTGAAGGCGAAGCGGGTGCTGACCCCGGTCATGCCTTCGTCGACGCCGGCGGCATCGCGATATTCCTGGACGGACTTCGCCTTCGGGTCGATTTCCTTGAGGTTCTCGCCGTCATAGGCGCGCATCTTGGTGTAGAGCGGCGAGTTCTCATGTTCGGCAAGGCGGGTCGAGACGGTGAAGCGGCTGAGAATGTCCAGCACCTCCGGCGCGCAGGGACTGTTTGCCAACTCGCTTTCGCGCAGCAGCTTTTCGTAGATCTGCCGTTCCTCGGTGATGCGCAGGCAATAGGGAACCTTGACCACGAGGATGCGGTCGAGGAAGGCCTCGTTGTTCTTGTTGTTCTTGAACTGCTGCCATTCCGACTCGTTGGAATGGGCGACGACGATGCCCTGATAGGGGAAGGCGCCGAAATTCTCGGTGCCGTTGTAGCTGCCTTCCTGGGTTGCCGTCAGCAACGGGTGCAGTACCTTGATGGGCGCCTTGAACATCTCGACGAATTCGAGCAGGCCCTGCGTCGTCCGGTTGAGGCCGCCGCTGTAGGAGTAGGCGTCCGGGTCGGACTGGCTGAAGTGCTCCAACTGTCTGATGTCGACCTTGCCGACCAGGGCCGAGACGTCCTGATTGTTCTCGTCGCCGGGCTCGGTCTTGGCGATGGCGATCTGGCGCAGCCGCGACGGCGTCAGCTTGACGACGCTGAATTTGGAGATGTCGCCCGACAACTCGTCGAGGCGCTTGGCCGCCCAGGGCGAGATCAGCCCGTTCAGGCGGCGGCGGGCGATGCCGTATTTGTCTTCCAGCAGGTCGCCCATGCGATCGGGATGGAAAAGGCCAAGCGGCGACTCGAAGATCGGGCTGATCTGGTTGCCTACCTTGAGCGTGTAGATCGGCCGCTCTTCCATCAGCTTTTTCAGCCGTTCGGCGAGCGAGGATTTGCCGCCGCCGACCGGACCGAGGAGATACAGGATCTGCTTGCGTTCCTCGAGGCCTTGCGAGGCGTAGCGGAAATATCCGGCGATGCGCTCGATCGTATCCTCCATCCCGTAGAAGTCGGAGAAGGAGGGATAGACCTTGATGGTGCGGTTGGAGAAAATGCGACCGAGCCGCTCGTCCTTGCTGGTGTCGACCAGGTTCGGCTCACCGATGGCCTCGACCATGCGTTCGGGCGCCGACGCATACATGGATTTGTCTTCGCGGCAGGCCAGTAGATATTGCTGTAAGCTGATCTCTTCCTGGGCCGCGTTGGAATAAATCTCCGAAAACAGATCGAAGACGTCTGATTGGTTCTCGCGCATGGTGCTTTGCCTCGGAGCCGATGGGCTGCCAATCGGCTCATCGCTGCATCAACTGCCGGAAAGCGCTGTTTGTTCCCTTCATATGAAGGATAGCGCATGCAATCTGACATTGACCCGTTTAGATGCCCGATGCGGCCGAATTGCTCGCCTTGGAAAATACGTGGTGATTGCCGCCGGAGCTTCAAGGGCCGGATTTGGTTTGCGCCTCACAAGTTGTCGTTATTGATGCTTAATCCAGGCGCGCGGCGCGCTTCTGCGCGCTGCCGCCGCAATCTGGCCGCAGATGATGATGGCGATCGATTGACGCAGCTTCATCGCGGCATGGCTGGCGGCGCTGTTGCCAGGAGGGCGCGTCAGCCACCGGGTGTTCGGGCAAGGTCACGCTGTTCGACGGCAGCGCCTATACGCATATGTCGATCTATCGCGATTTCGGTCAGGACGGCGACGTCTTGACCGCGGCGCCTTGGCGTTTCTCAAGGCGACGGTCGGCTGACTACCAGCGCGTCTTCTCGCCCGGTGCCGCCGGCTCGATCGCCAGCGCATGCACGCCGGCTTTCAATTCATCGGCCAGCAATTCGTTGACGGCGCGGTGACGCTCGACGCGGCTCATGCCCGCAAAGGCGGCCGAGACGACACGGACGCGGAAATGCGTCTCGCCGGTGCCGTCGAAGTTGGTCTCGTGACCGTGCTCGACGTGATGATGGCCGGCATGAAGATGGCTTTCGTTGATGACGGCGAGCCGTTCGGGCGAAAATGCCGCTTTCAGCTTGTTTTCCATCGTCGACTGTATGGACATCCGGGCTTCCCTTCCCCACTTGACGGCCATAGCCGCAAGTTGTTGACGGCATGGCCGCAACTTACCTGCGGCACAGCCGCAAAATCTTGAATTTCGACCGCTTTTAAGCCGCGATTCAGCGGTTAGGGCGATCATCGGCGAAATGTCAATTCTTGTTTCGCAGGTGCGAACAGCCCATAAATGGGTGAGATGAAAGCGTATCCCAAATATTTCGAGAAAATTCGAATCCGGCCGGAAAAGGACGCGGAGCTGAAGTCGCGCGCGCCGATCTGCCAGTGGGACGGCTGCAACGAGGCCGGCACGCATCGGGCGCCTGTCGGTCGCCTCAAGGAGGGCGAGTATTTCCGCTTCTGCTTCGAGCATGTGCGCGAATACAACAAGGGCTTCAACTACTTCTCCGGCGTGTCGGACAGCGAGATCGCGCGCTTCCAGAAAGAGGCGCTGACCGGCCACAGGCCGACATGGCGCATGGGCGCCAATGGCGGCGGGCCGCGCTCGGCGCCGGATTTCGCGCAGCAGCGCTCAGGTCGCGCCGGCTACTACAACCGCATGCGCGATCCGTTCAACCTGTTCGGCTCGGGCGCGCGCGAGCCGCGCGAGCGCAAGGCAAAGCCGCTTGAGGCCAAGGCGCTGGAAACGCTTGGCCTTGACACAAAGGCGACTGGCCAGGACATCAAGGCGCGTTATAAGGAATTGGTAAAGCGCCACCACCCGGATGCAAATGGCGGCGACAGAGGTTCGGAAGACCGGTTACGCGATGTGCTCCAGGCCTATCGCGTGCTCAAGCAGGCAGGATTGTGCTGAGCGGCCCTACGGTCCGTGTCGTTTTCCAACTTTCATAAGGTTGGAAAAGGCTCTAAGACCGCCCCCGGACAAAATCGATTGCCGGCGAAACGCGGCGTTTCGCCCGTGGAGACGTTGATAGAGATGAACAAGGTCGATCGCGACATCGCCAACCTGCCCGACACGACGGTGTCGGTGAAGGAGAAATTCGGTTTCGAGTCCAAGATGGTCGTTCCCGCTTATTCGGCGGCGACCGAGCACGTGCCGGACATCGATCCCGACTACCTGTTCGACCGCGCGACGACGCTGGCGATCCTCGCCGGCTTTGCCTACAACCGCCGGGTCATGGTGTCGGGCTATCACGGCACCGGCAAGTCGACGCATATCGAGCAGGTGGCGGCGCGGCTCAACTGGCCCTGCGTGCGCGTCAATCTCGACAGCCATGTCAGCCGTATCGATCTCGTCGGCAAGGACGCCATCGTCGTCAAGGAAGGCCTGCAGATCACCGAATTCCGCGACGGCATCCTGCCCTGGGCCTATCAGCACAATGTCGCGCTCTGCTTCGACGAATATGACGCCGGCCGTCCTGACGTGATGTTCGTCATTCAGCGCGTCCTGGAATCGTCGGGGCGGCTCACGCTGCTCGACCAGAGCCGCGTCATCCGTCCGCATCCGGCGTTCCGGCTGTTCGCCACCGCCAACACGGTTGGTCTCGGCGACACCACAGGCCTCTATCACGGCACGCAGCAGATCAACCAGGCGCAGATGGACCGCTGGTCGATCGTCACCACGCTCAACTATCTGCCGCACGACAATGAAGTGAACATCGTGCTGGCGAAGGCCAAGCACTATCGCGACAGCAAGGGCAAGGATATTGTCAACAAGATGGTGCGCGTCGCCGACATGACGCGCTCGGCCTTCATCAATGGCGACCTGTCGACCGTGATGAGCCCGCGTACCGTCATCACCTGGGCCGAGAACGCCGAGATCTTCGGCGATATCGGCATGGCGTTCCGGCTAACCTTCCTCAACAAATGCGACGAGCTCGAGCGTCCGGTGGTGGCCGAGTTCTACCAGCGCGCCTTCGGCGAGGATCTGCCGGAGAGCGCCGCCAACGTGGTGCTGGGTTAGGCGCGCAGCTGAAAGGCCTCCAGCCTTTCAGCATGAATCGCGCAGGGAATGATCAATGGCGGGTCCGGGCGACAACACGCGCAACAAGCCGAAGAACGGGTCTGAAGCCGACAGCTTCAAGCGCGCCGTGACCGTGTGCATGCGCGCCGTCGCCGGCGACAAGGACCTCGAGGTCGGCTTCGCCAAGGATCGGCCGGCGCTCGCCGGCAACCGCGCCCGGCTGCCCGAGCTGCCGAAGAAGGCCTCCCGCAATGACCTCGCGATCACCCGCGGGCTGGGCGATTCCATGGCGCTGAAACGCGCCTGCCACGATCAGCGCATCCACAACAAGCTGGCGCCGGAGGGCAAGCTGGCGCGGTCTATCTTCGATGCCGTCGAACAGGCCCGCGTCGAGGCGATCGGCAGCCGCGCCATGCAGGGCGTGGCCGACAATATCGGCTCGATGCTCGAGGACAAATACGCCAAGGCGAACCTCGTCGATGTTCGGGACAAGGCCGATGCTCCGCTCGAAGAGGCAATTGCGCTGATGGTGCGCGAAAAGCTCACCGGACGTCCCGTGCCGAAGAGCGGCGAGCGGCTGGTCGACCTCTGGCGTCCCTGGATCGAGGAGAAAGCCAGCGCCGATCTCGACGGCCTGTCGGCCAAGCTCGGGGACCAGCAGGCATTTGCCCGCGTCGTGCGCGACATGCTGGTTTCCATGGAAATGGCCGAAGAGCTCGGCGACGACCAGGAAACCGACGACTCCGAGGAAAACGAAGAGAACGAGCAGCAAGGCGAGGAACAGAGCGAGGAAGGCGGCGAGGAGGATTCAGGCTCCGAGCAATCGCAGTCGGAAGATGCCGAAGCCTCCGCCGACGAGGAAGAGTCGGCCGAGACCGAAGCGACCGACGCCACGTCGGACGACCTGTCCGACGAGGACGATTCCGACGCCGAGACGCCGGGCGAGGCCAAGCGCAACGACAACCCGTTCCTCAATTTGCCGAAAGAGATCGACTACAAGGTCTTCACCACCGCCTTCGACGAGACGGTCGGCGCCGAGGACCTTTGCGAGGAAGAGGAACTCGACCGGCTGCGCGCCTTCCTCGACAAGCAGCTGGCTAACCTCTCCGGCGTCGTCGGGCGGCTCGCCAACCGGCTGCAGCGCCGGCTGATGGCGCAGCAGAACCGCTCGTGGGATTTCGACCTTGAGGAGGGCTATCTCGATCCGGCGCGCCTGGTGCGCGTCGTCATCGATCCGATGCAGCCGCTGTCCTTCAAGCAGGAGCGCGATACCAAGTTCCGCGACACGGTGGTGTCGCTGGTGCTCGACAATTCGGGCTCGATGCGCGGCCGTCCGATCACCGTCGCCGCGACCTGCGCCGACATCCTGGCGCGCACACTGGAGCGCTGCGGGGTTTCGGTGGAAATCCTCGGCTTCACCACCCGCGCCTGGAAAGGCGGGCAGGCGCGCGAGAAATGGCTGAAGGATGGCAAGCCGCCGAATCCCGGCCGGCTCAACGACCTGCGCCACATCATCTACAAATCCGCAGACCATCCGTGGCGGCGCGCGCGGCGCAATCTCGGGCTGATGATGCGCGAGGGCCTGCTCAAGGAAAACATCGACGGCGAGGCGCTGCTTTGGGCGCATAACCGCCTGATCGGCCGGCCGGAGCAGCGCAAGATCCTGATGATGATCTCGGACGGCGCGCCGGTCGACGATTCCACGCTCTCGGTCAATCCGGGCAATTATCTGGAGCGGCATCTGCGGGCGGTCATCGAACTGATCGAGACGCGCTCGCCGGTCGAGCTGCTGGCGATCGGCATCGGCCACGACGTCACGCGCTATTATCGCCGCGCGGTCACCATCGTCGATGCCGAGGAACTGGCCGGCGCCATGACCGAGCAGCTCGCATCGCTGTTCGGCGAGGAAAGCGCGCGCGACACAAGGCGCGGCGGCCTGCGGCGCGCCGGATGAGCTTTTCAAGGGGGCGTGCGCGGCGGACGCTTTTCGCCTGCGTGCTGGCCTGCGCCTCGCCGGCCATTGCCGCCGCGGGGACTCCCGTCGAGACGGTCGAGATCTCGGCGCGGCCGATCAGCCAGGTCCACATCGGCCGCGACGAGACGCGGTTCGGGCCGCTCGAATTCGTCGGCGGGCTGGAGATGACCTCGCCGACGCGCGATTTCGGCGCGCTGTCGGCCTTTCGCTTCCTGAAGCCGGGCGAGGATTTCATCGGTGTCGCCGACACCGGTTTCTGGTTCTTCGGCACGATCACGCATGACGCCGGCAAGCGACCGTCGGCTGTGACGAATTTCCGCATGCAGCAGATGGTCGACGCCTCGGGCCGCCCGATCGACCGGAAATGGGAGGTCGATGCGGAGGGGCTCGCGGTCAAGGACGGCATTGCCACCGTCAGCTTCGAGCGCGACCAGCGCGTCGCCCAGTTCAAGATCGATCCCGACAATATGAAAGCCCCGGTCAGGCAGCTCGATTATCAGGTCCCCGCCGAGGAGCTGCGCCAGAACCGCGGCTTTGAGACCGTCACCCACGCCAATTCTTATGGGCAACACGCCGGCAGCCTTGTCGTGGTTTCGGAGCGGAGCCTCGACAAGGCAGGCAATGTCTACGCCGCTGTCATCGAGGGGCCGCATAAGGGCGTCTTCACCGTCAGGCGCGACGGCGATTTCGACATAACCGACGGCGCCTTCCTGCCGGACGGCGATCTGCTGCTTCTGGAGCGCAGCTTCTCGATTGCCCGCGGCGTGAAGATGCGGCTGCGGCGCATCTATGGCGAAAGCGTCGCGAAGGGTGCGGTCGCCGACGGGCCGGTGCTGATGGAGGCCGACATGGGCTACCAGATCGACAATATGGAAGGGCTGGACGTCTGGACGCGCGACGACGGCGCGCTGATGGTGTCACTGGTGTCCGACGACAACCATTCGATCCTGCAGCGGAACCTCTATTTGGAATTCATCCTGCACCAGGACTGAGCAAGATCGGCTGGCATGCAGCCAGTCTTGCCGACGGCGAGCACCGAGAGATTACCGGCCGACGTGGCGGACTTCGTTCATCACGAAATTGGCCGCGCGCTTACTCCGGTTGCGGATTTTGAGCGTCGCGGTGTTGTCGACGAAATAAGTGTGAAGGATGCTGTCGCGGGTGCGGACCTCCGGTCCGACCGTGTCGACCGCGTGCCAAGTGTCGGTGCCGACCGCAAAGGCGTAGCCTGTATTCGGCGAAAACGACATCCGATGCGAATTCTCGAAACGCCCGTCCGGCATGCGCTCGGCGAAGCGGGTGCCGATATGGTTGATCGAGTCGTCCTCCGGCAGGTAGAACTGGACCGTGATGCCCTTCCATTTCGTGTCGGTGTGGAAACCGATCTTGTAGCCCGCCACATCGCGCGTCAGCATCGGCACCGGATACATGCCGACCTTCATGAAATCCGAGCCGAACCGGCGCTCCAGGCCCGGGGCAAGGCGGCGCATGAACGCGTCCTTCAGTTCCGGCGCATGCAATGCCTTGCCGACCAGGGCCCAGACGGCCCGCTTTTCGGTGGGCAGATGGCGGATATATTCGGGGTAGAGGTCGATCTTGATCCGCGTCGCGGTGCCGTCAGCCTTGATATTCACATTGTTGCGCCCCTTGAGCGCGCGATATTCGCGCGCCTCCGGCATAGCGGCGCGCATGCGCCGATAAAGGTCCGCCGGGAAAACATCGGTCATTTCCAGATGCCAGAAAGGCTTTTCCACAAAGGCGGCGCGGTTCACGGCATCCACCATGTGGGAGACTACATGCTGCAGCGTTTGTGTGGCTGATGCTGGCGCCAACGCGCCGTCTATGGCCGACATGGATATTCTCTCCCCGAAAACCGTGAATCCAAATGCTTGAACACATATATCGCCGCCCAAGCGAAATGCTAACCAAAGCACAGGCTGGATTGCAACGACCACGGAACTGATTTCGATCGCGATTTTCTAAATCACGAAGTGAAGTTGCATCAGCTCAAAGCAAGCAGGTTGCGAGGGGCGCGGTCGACGATGCTGATATCGTTGCAGGCTGATATTCAACGGACCTTGTAAATCTCGATCGGCTTTCCCGCCGTCGACTGGTCCAGTTCGAGCCATTCCGGCAGGTCGCCCCGCAGCAACGCCGCGGCAAGGCCATCCGGCGCGTCCAGGCCCAGCGATATCTCTTCCGTGTTGCCGCGGCAGATCGCGATCAGGCCAACATGCTCGCGCTCGATGACGGCGCGGGCGGCGTCCGGGGCTCCCATGAAGGCGTCGAGCATGGCCAAATTGCCGCCGACATTGCGGTGGTAAGGGCCGGCCAGCGTCCGGTGGCCGGTGAACACCAATATTCCCGAGCCGAGATTGGACGAGGCAAGCACGGTCGTCGCCGGCATGGCGGCGAGATCGCGGAAGTCGCCCGGCTTGCCGCAGGTCACGGCATGGTCGGGATCGGAATTGATCCGCTGCGGCGCCGTGTGGACCATGGACTGCGCCGCTATCGCGACCCCGGTCCAGGTCGCGTTCAGCGAGACCAGCCACGCCATGACGATGCCGGTGGAAAGGCGCCATGACGGCGCGGCGTCCGCCCGCAGGCGGATTTTCGCGATCCAGGCCGAGAGCGGCAATATTGCGAAGGCGACGGAGAAGGTCGAGCCGCGCACCTGCCAAAGGCTGACGACGAAGGCAACGAGGAGCAGGATGGCGGCGAGCGTCTCCTCGCGGCGCAAGCCACGGCTTCGCAACCGAAAACCGATCAGCAGGATCGCGATGAAGGGCGTCACATAGCGCGCCGCCATCAGCTTCGGCTGGTGGATGGCGACGCTCCAGAAGGGCTGCGCTTCGATCACGTCGGCCAGCCAATAGGTGCGGATGCGCTCGTCCATGCCCGCATAGGGCGATGCCAGGCACTGCGGGAAGAACAGCACCATGGCGGCCGCGACCGCCACCGCAAGCGCCAACATTGAAACCAGCCGCGCCCGGGGTGTCGACGCGGTCAATGCAGCCGCGATCGCGAGGCCGAAGCCGGACAGCGCTGCTACTGCGAACTGGAAGGACGAGAAGGCGTCGCATTGGGCCGCGCCCCAGTCGGCGGGCCGGATGGTCGCCACGAAAACCAAGGAGGCGATGCCGGCAAATCCGAAGCCAAAGCCTCGTGCCGTGACGCGCTCCTTGTCGTCGAGGATGAACAGGACAGCGGCGCAGATGCCGAGCACCGCCACATAAGGAGCGGTCTCCATGCCGACGGCGAGCGTCAGGCCGGCGCAAATGCCCGACAGAAGGGCAGCGGGCCGCCAGGAGGGCGCTTCCATCAGGAGCCAGAGGCTGGCCGCGGTCAGCAACAGCTGGACGTTGTGGTGATCGATCACCCCCGGGCTGTAGATCACCAGGAAGAACAGCGCCGCCGTCGACAGGATGATTGCCGGCATCGCGACATTCGCAGCGGCGAAGCGCTGCGAGGCGCGCATGAGCACGAATATGTTCAACCCGTAGAGGAGAGTCGGCCAGATGATCTGCGCGGCGCGTTCGGCAGCGGCCGTGCTGGCGCCCAGCGCATCGAAGGCGATGATGATCAGCGCGAGCGGCGTGTCGACAAGCCGCGACCAATGCATGACGAAGCCGCCCGAGGTGCCCATCCTGTATTGATGAAGATCGAACCAGCTTTGGCCGCCGAGCAGGTCGCGAACCTCGACCAGCCGCAGCATGCTGTCATTGTCGGCGCCGTAGTTGGCAAGGGTGGGGAAGCCGGAAACGGCGTTGATCGCCAGCACCACCAGCGTGGCGCATAACGCAAGCAGCAGATCGTTTTTCCAACCGGTGCCTTGCACGGTCATGCTGGTCGCGATGCCCTAGAGCAATTCCAGGAAAAGTGTGCCACGGTTTTCCGTCAGGAATTGCGTCAAACCAAAGAGATAGAGTGGTTCGCCATTTCCGTGAAACGGCGGACCACTCTGGAGAATTTCCGCGATCCTGCATCATCGGGCGTAACAAAGCGTAAAGCCGCTGCGGCTGTGGCTGAAAGCGTCAGGCCTGGTTGGTAGCAACCCAGATGACGTGGCGGGCGCCGCGCTTGCCGTTGGCCCGCGTGCTGATCTCCTCGACCGCGAAGCCCGCCTGCTTCAGCCGCCGGGTGAAGCCGCTGTCCGACCCCTGCGACCAGACCGCCAGGACGCCGCCGGGCGTCAAGGCGACCCGCGCGGCCGCCAAGCCGACCGCGCCATAGAGCGCGTCATTGCCCTTGTAGACGATGCCTTCGGGACCATTGTCGACGTCGAGCAAGATGGCGTCCCAGGCGGCTTTCTCCGCCCGTATCAATTGGCCGACATCGGTCTCGCGAATGGTGACGCGAGGGTCGTCGAGGCAGCCGTCGAAGATTCCCGCCATAGGGCCGCGCGCCCAGGCGACGACTGCGGGGACGAGTTCGGCAACGGTTACGGCAGCATCGCCATCGAGCGCGGCGAGAGCGGTGCGCAAGGTGAAGCCCATGCCGAGCCCGCCGATGAGGATGCTTGGCCGTTTGCGGCCGGCGATCCGCTCGCAGGAAAGCCTGGCCAGCGCTTCCTCGGAGCCGCTGAGGCGGCTGTTCATCAGCTCGTTGGTGCCAAGCATGATCGAGAATTCAGCGCCGCGCCGTTTAAGGCGCAGTTCCTGGCCGCCATCGGGCGTGCGGGCAGAATCAAGCTGAATCCAGGGGATCACGGCCTGATTTCACTTGCTGGGTTCATGGCCTAGACTGCGACCGCCGGCTGGCTCCAGCGCGCGGCGAGCAGCCGGTAGGGGATCAGCGCCACGACAGCGATGATGAGCTTCACCGAAAGGTCGCCAAGGGCCCAGGACACCCAGCGCATGGTCTCGACCGGCAGCACGCCCATCAGCGGCGCGGTCTCCAGCGCGAAGCCGTCATTGGGGCCGGCAAAGGCGAAGGCGGCGGAGAAGGCGACGCCGAAGAAGACGACCGTGTCGAACACCGAACCGACCAGCGTGCCGACGATCGGCGCGCGCCACCAGCTCTGCCGGCGCAGGCGGTTGAAGACGGTGACGTCCAGCAATTGCGCGGTGAGGAAGGCGGCGCCGGAAGCGGCGGCGATACGCACCAGCCGGTCGGCGGCGGTCTCGAACTCGATCAGACCATGGCGGAACAGGAAGGGCGGGATCAGGATCGAGCAGGTCACCGCCGTCATGAAGCCGACGAACACCACCTTGCGCGCCACGGCCGGGCCATAGCGGCGGTTGGCGAGGTCGGTGACCAGGAAGGAGAACGGATAGGTGAAGGCGCCCCAGGTGAGCAGGTCGGCCAGCGACAGGCCGCCGATCTCGCCCTGCATCGGGAACTGCACGAGGATGTTCGACGCCACGACGACAAGCGCCATGGCGGCCACGAAGGGCGAATATCGCGTCAGGAAATTCATTTTTTTATCCTGGGTGATGGAACCAGCGGAGCGTCATGCCGACGCTCGCTCACATTCCGAGCACCGGTCTGGCCGGTGCCCGAGGCGGTCGTCCCCCGCCTGAAAGCTGTTTTAAGCGGCCGACTGCTCGGCAAGCTTCTTGGCGATCTGCTTCTTGAGCAGGCGCGCGCGCCGCGACAGTTCCTTGACATCGGCCTTGGCCAGGAAGGCGTCGAGGCCGCCGCGATGCTCGACCGAACGCAGCGCGTTGGCCGAAATGCGCAGGCGAACGTTCTGGTTCAGCGCTTCGGAAATCAGCGTCACATTGACCAGGTTCGGCAGGAAGCGACGCTTGGTCTTGTTGTTGGCGTGGCTCACATTGTTGCCAGTCTGGACTGCCTTGGCAGTGAGTTCGCAGGTGCGGGACATCTTGTCTTACCTTCAGTTTCTAAACCTGCCAAACCATTCTGCCCGCGCCAGGCGGCGCGCGGTATCGGTCAGGCGGCCTTTGGAAAAGTTGGCGTTCCATAGTGGCATTTCACCACTGCGTCAAGCTCCGGGACGTAGCCAGGCGTCATCCGCGCTCCATATAAAGGCCGGATTTCGCACTATAAGCCCTTCGCGAAGGGATATGCCAGGCTGGAGCCGTTGCGTTCCGGCCGAACCGCCAGGGATTCGCCAGCCGCCATGCTCCGTCCATCTCATGCATTCGCAGCCCTGCTTGCCCTTGCCGTGCCGGCAACGAGCTTCGCCGCCGCGGCGCCGCAGTCCTTCAAAGGCGAGTATACGGTGTCCTATCTCGGACTTTCGATCGCCAGGGCGACTTTCTCCAGCCGCTACGAGGGCGACACGTACGCCATCAACGGCACCGTCTCGGCCGCCGGCCTCGGCAGGCTGTTCGACGACACGAAAGGCACGATTTCTTCGAAAGGTACCATTTCCGGCAAGCAGATGCAGCCGCGGGCATTCAGGGCCGATTATACGTCCGGCAAGAAAGCCTCGATGGTCGACATCCGCTTCAGCAACGGGACGGTCACCTCCACGCAAGTCGTTCCCGCGCCAAAGGAGCGTGACCCCAAGAACTGGGTCCCGATCGGCGCTGGAGACCTGAAATCGGTGCTCGATCCCATGGCCGCGACCGTCATCCATGCCGACAGCCCGGACAAGGTCTGCGGGCGCACGGTCAAATTCTATGACGGCGAGATGCGCGCCGACCTGACCTTGACCTATGCGTCCAAGGGTTCGATCTCGGTGCCCGGCTACAAGGGTGATACGGTTACCTGCAAAATGGGCTTCGAGCCGGTGGCGGGCTATCGCAAGGGCCGCAAAGCGTTGAATTTCCTCAAGAACAAGAGCCGCATGCTGGTGACGTTTGCACCACTCGGCCAATCCGGCGTATATGCGCCAATCCGCGCCACGGTCGGGACCCAGATCGGTCCGCTGACCATCAGCGCGGGACGGTTCGAGGCGGTAAATTAGGTCAGGCGCCACCGCGCGCCGGCGGGGGAAATATGGGGCGCGCAACACTGATCGGGTTTTCGGCGGTCGCCATGTGGGCGTTGCTGGCGCTGCTCACGGACGCCTCGGGCCAGGTGCCGCCGTTCCTGCTTTCGGCTATCACCTTCGCCATCGGCACCTGCGTCGGGCTTGCCGCCCGGCTGGTGATGCCGGCTGTCGACAGAAACCAGAAGATCCCGCCGCAGGTCTGGGTGATCGGCATAGCCGGGCTGTTCGGCTATCATTTCTTCTACTTCACGGCGCTGCGCAACGCGCCGGCGGTCGAGGCGAGCCTGATCGCCTATCTGTGGCCGCTGCTGATCGTGCTCGGCTCGGCGCTGATGCCGGGCGAGCGGCTTGCCTGGAACCATGTCGTCGGCGCGCTGCTCGGCCTTGCCGGCACCTTCCTGATCGTCACCAAGGGCGGCGGGCTGGCCTTCGACGCGCGTTACGCCTTCGGCTACGCGATGGCCGCCGTCTGTGCACTGTTGTGGTCGTCCTATTCGCTCTTGTCACGGCGCTTCCCATCGGTGCCGACCTCGATCGTCACCTGGTTCTGCGCCGCGACGTCGGTGCTGTCGCTGGCCTGCCACCTGCTGCTTGAGAAGACGGTGCTGCCGGATGGTCCTGGACAGTGGCTGGCCGTCATCGGGCTCGGCCTAATGCCGGTGGGCGCAGCCTTCTATGCCTGGGACATTGGCGTCAAGCGCGGCAACATCCAGGTGCTGGGCGCGGCGAGCTATGCCGCGCCGCTTCTGTCGACGCTGGTGCTGATCGGTGCCGGCGTCGCCGAGCCGTCGCTGCGCATCCTCGCGGCTTGCGTGCTCATCACCGGGGGCGCCGCGCTTGCGGCGAAGTCGCTGCTGATGCGCAAGCCGGCCAAGGAGGTCAACGCATGATGCCGTTTTCCGGCGGCGTCGAGGCCAACGCCAACGCGACGCTGCTGTTCTCGTTCGTCGCGGCCGTGATCTACGCCTTTGCGCTCGACATGCCGCCGAAATGGACGCGCACGGCGGCAAAGACGCTTGCCGTGGCTTTGCTGGCCGTGCTTGCCGCCATGCAGGGCGGTCCACTGCTGTTGGTCGCGGCGCTGGCACTCAGCGCGGCCGGCGACGCCTTCCTGTCGCGCGACGGCGAAAAGGCCTTTCTCGGCGGGCTGGCGAGCTTTCTCGCCGGCCACATCGCCTATGTCGCGCTGTTTTCGCAGGCGGGCGGCGGGCTCGGCCTGTTGAGCGCCGAATCCTAGCGCGGCGCGATTGCGCTCGCCATGGCCGCCTTCAGCATCGTCATGCTTGCCGCGCTCTGGCGCCGCGTCGGCCCGCAACTGCGCGCGCCCGTCGCCGTCTATGTCGCGGCCATCCTCGCCATGGGTATTTCGTCGCTCACGACAAATGCTCTCTGGGTGATAGCCGGCGCTGTGCTGTTCATCGCCTCGGACGGGCTGCTGGCAGCCGAGCGCTTCCTGCTCGCGGCGATCTCGCCGCATCGCCTGTGGATGCGCTACGCCGTCTGGATGCTTTATTACGCGGCCCAACTGGCGATCACGCTAGGTTTCCTGCTCGGTTAAGCGGTTTTCGGCTGCCAGCCCGGCTCGGCCAGCTCGAAAGCGGCGAAATCGAAGCCCGGCGCCACGGTGCAGCCGACCAGCGTCCATTCGCCGAGGCTGAGCGCCGACTGCCACCAGCCGGCCGGCACGACGATCTGCGGCCGCTCGCCGGCGGCAAGGGCCGTGCCAAGCACCTGCTCGATGACGGCGCCCGCGCCGTCCTCATGCATCGACAGCGCCAGCGGCGCGCCGGCATAAAAATGCCAGACCTCGGCCGCGTCCTTCACCCGGTGCCAGGCCGAAAGCTGGCCCTGCTCGAGCAGGAAATAGATCGCGGTCGAATGACCGCGCGGGCCGCCCGCGGCATCGCGAAACGTCTCGGCGTACCAGCCGCCTTCGGGATGCGGGTGAAGGCCTAGCGTTGCGATGATCTCGGCGGCGCTGGTCGTCATTCGCATTCTTTGTCTTGAGGCATGTCGTTATCCCAAAACCGCTGCGCACTTTCGGACGACATGTATCAAAAATTATCCTTGCGCTTGCGGATCTCGGCGAACACCTCCGCGTCCGAGGCTTTCTCCATGCCGAGATGCTTGCGGATCGCCGGGTCGTGCCAACGCAGGAACGGGTTGGTCGACAATTCCTCGCCGATGGTCGTCGGCAATGTCGGCTTGTTGTCGGCGCGCAGCGCTTCGATCCTCGCCGCGCGCTGCTTCAGCGCCGGGTTGGTCGGATCGACCGTCACCGCGAAACGGGCATTGGCCAAAGTGTATTCGTGGCCGCAATAGATGGCGGTTTCGGCCGGCAGCGCCGCCAGCTTCTTCAAAGAGTCATACATTACCGGCGGCTTGCATTCGAACAGGCGCCCGCAACCCAACGCAAACAGCGTGTCGGCAGTGAAGGCCACTTTCGAGGCAGGCAGATAATAGGAGACGTGGCCGGCGGTATGGCCGGGCGTCTCGATGACTTCGATTCGTTCCTCGCCAAGGCGCACGACCGAGCCCTGGCTGACCGTCTCGTCGATGCCGGGGATTTTCGCCTTTTCGGCTTCCGGGCCGACGATGCGCAATTTGAAGCGCTCCTTCAGCGCCAGATTGGCTTCGACATGATCGGCGTGATGGTGAGTGGTGAGGATCAAAGTCGGCGTCCAGCCGGTGCGCTTGATCGCCGCCAGGATCGGCGCCTCTTCCGGCGCGTCGATGATCGCCGTTTGTCCGCTTTTCGGATCGTGAACCAGCACGCCGAAATTGTCGGTGCGGCACATGAACTGCTCGATTTCGACCGGCATCGCATGTCCTCCATTTGTCGTCGCAGACATAGGGCGAGCGGCGGCCGATGTCATCCGCGTTTGTTGAGCTGGGCGCCTTTGTTGAACTTGGCAGGCTTCGCAGCTACCGTCGCGCGCATGCATTCGGATATCGTCGATCTGCGCTCCTTCTACTCGTCCACACTCGGCCGCCTGGCCGAGCATTCGATCACCATGGCGCTGTCGTCCATATGGGCGACCGTGCCCAACGAGCGGCTGGTCGGCCTCGGCTACACGCTGCCCTGGCTGGAGCGCTTCGGCACCGATGCCGAGCGCGTCTTCGCCTTCATGCCGGCTACGCAAGGCGCGGTAGTGTGGCCGGCATCGGGGCCGGCGGCGACGGCGCTGGTCTTCGACGAGGAACTGCCGCTGGTCGATTCCTGCATCGACCGCATGCTCCTGGTGCACTCGCTCGAACATGCCGAAAATCCGCGCGAGACGCTGAACGAGATCTGGCGCGTGCTGTCGCCGGCGGGCAGGGTCGTCATCGTCGTGCCCAACCGGCGCGGCGTGTGGGCGCGCTTCGAGCACACGCCCTTCGGCAACGGCCGGCCGTTCTCGCGCGGCCAGCTGACCGAGTTGCTGCGCGAGGCGAACTTCACCCCGGCGAGCTGGAGCGACGCGCTGTTCTTCCCGCCGTCGCCGCGGCGTTTCCTGATGCGGTTCCACAATGTGCTAGAAAAAGCCGGCCGGCGGTTCTGGCCGATCTTTTCCGGCGTCATTGTCGTCGAGGCGCAGAAGCGGCTCTATCAGGGCGTACCGGTGGTGCAGCGCGCGTCTCGCCGCGTCTTCGTGCCGGTCTTCTCGCCGCAGGGAGCAACGCGGCTTGGCCGGCATGCGACTGGCGGCGCGCCTGGCCAAGTGACGCGTTCGTGATCGCCGCGCCTTGCATCGCGCGACAATCGTCACCCTATCTGAGGCATGCCGATCTAAGGCGTGCTCGCTTGGCGGTAATCATGGCCGCAGCGGAAACCAGGAATATCCTTTATGGACGACCAGACCAATAAAAAGCCGGGGCCGCAGAAACCCGTTGTCTCGGTGGAGGCGAGCAGCCTCGCCGACCAGGTGGCGACGATCAAGCTGGGGCTGAAATCCTCGCCGGTGCGCAGGCAACTTGCCTGGGTCTCCATCGGTATTGTCGCGGTCATCGTCGCCACCTCGATCGGACAGGTCCTGCTCAATCGCTGGAACCAGCCTTTCTACGATGCGCTGGCCCGGCGCGACATGACGGCCTTCCTGCACCAGCTTCTGGTCTTCGCGATGATCGCCGGCGGCCTTCTGGTGCTCAATATCGGCCAGACCTGGCTCAACCAGATGATCCGTCTGAGGCTGCGCGAGGCGCTGACGCTCGACCTGATCGATCAATGGATGCGCCCGGCGCGGGCCTTCCGGCTGGCCAATGCCGGCGCCATCGGCGTCAATCCCGACCAGCGCATGCAGCAGGACGCCGCTCACTTGTCGGATCTGTCGACGGATCTCGGCGTCGGCCTGCTGCAGTCCTTCATCCTGCTTGTCTCCTTCATCGGCGTGCTGTGGGAGCTGTCTTCCGGCTTCGTGTTCCATGTCGGCGGCTATTCGCTGGCGATACCGGGCTATATGGTCTGGGCGGCCTTCCTCTATGCCGGCATCGCCTCCTGGCTAAGCTGGCTGGTCGGGCGCCCGCTGATCGGCCTCAACAGCGAGCGCTATACCCGCGAAGCGGAACTGCGCTCGTCCATGGTGCGGGTCAACGAGAATGTCGACGCGATCGCGCTCTACCATGGCGAGCCCGATGCCCGGCGCCGGCTGGAGCTTGACCTCGGCACGGTGCTCGGCGCCATGCGGCGCATCTTTACCGCGCAGATCAACCTGTCCTGGGTGACCGACACCTATGGCTGGATAACGGTCGTGGCGCCCATCCTGGTTGCATCGCCGGTCTATTTCTCAGGCGACATCTCGTTCGGCGGGCTGATGATGGCGGTCGGCGCCTTCAACCAGGTCCATTCGTCCCTGCGCTGGTTCATCAACAACATCGGCAGCATCGCCGATTGGCGCGCGACGCTGATGCGCGTGGCCGATTTCCGCATTGCGCTCACCGAGACCGATGCGCTGCACCACAAGGAAAAACGCATCCAGTTCGTCGAAAACGCCAATGGCAGCCTGACCTTCGAAAGGCTCGAAGTGGCTTCGCCCGAAGGCTGCACCAAGCTTGCGCAGACGGATGTCGAAATCCACGCCGGAGAGCGTGTCATGATCACCGGCGAGCCGGGCGCCGGCAAGACATTGTTCTTCCGCGCCATTGCCGGCCTGTGGCCATGGGGGAACGGCCGGATCGGCCTGCCGGCCGGCGAGACCCCCATCTTCGTGCCGCGCGTGCCGTATTTCCCGGCCGGCACGTTGCGCGAGGTCCTTGACCATCCGAACGGCCAGGCCCCGGCCAGCGATGCCGAGATTGCTGCAGTGCTTGGCGAGGTCGGCCTCGATCGGCTGGCAACCTCCCTCGACCATCCCGGGCGGTGGGAGCGTGAGCTCGGCGATGACGAACAACGGGCGCTGGCTTTCGCCAGGCTCGCCATACGCAAGCCGAAATGGGTGATCATCGACGAAGCCCTCGACGCGTTCGACGGCCCGACTTTGCGGCGCGTGCTTGCCATGCTGCAGAAGCGTCTGCCCGAAACTGCGATCGTCAATATCGGGCGCGGTCAGCACAACGATGAGTTTTTTCCGCGCTCGCTGAACATCGTCAAGGATTCCGGCGCCCCGGCGCTGAAACCCGTGCGCGTCAGGGCCGGGGCGATCGAACCGCCGCCTCCGGCGGCGCGCCGCAAGAAGGAATCCACTGAAGCCTAGGGTGTTTCACTGTTTCACCGAAACGGCTCTATTTCTTTGCTTTCACGCAGTTCCTGACGGAAAGTGTGGAGCGGTTCTCCGTCCGCGACCGCGTCAAGAAGGCGATCAGACCGCCCGGGCGCCAGCAGGTCCAAGCGACGGCCTATCCCGATGACCTCCGAGGTAATCGACCGAACTACCTGGTTCCCGCATGGTGATCCCACGAGGCCGGCCGATCGGCTTCAATCCAACGAGGAGCAGGACCATGACCGCTTACGCCGTTGCCCATATGCGCCAAGTCACGCCGGGTCCCTGGATGATCGAGTATCTTGAGAAGATAGACGCCACGCTGATGCCATTCGGCGGGCGTTTCATTGTCCATGGCGGCGATGTCGAGGTGGTCGAGAACAGCTGGCCCGGGCACCTGATCGTCATCGAATTCCCCAACAGGCAGCATGTGCGGGATTGGTACAATTCGCCGGCTTATCAGGCGATCCTTTCGCTGCGCACCGAGAATTCACTGTCCGACGTGATCTTCGTCGACGGCGTCGAGCATCCGCACAAGGCTACGGATGTGCTTGGTTAGCGGGTATCCATCAGATTTGTGGAATTGGCGCCGCACCTTCAGCGCCTCAACAAAAACACCGCCTGCTGGCCGAAGAAATTCCAGAACCACCAGGGCATCGACAGGCCGATCTTCTGACCGTTGGCGTCGAGCGCGGTGGCCTTCTCGACGGTCGCGCCGAGCTCCTCGCACAGATTGACGAAGTCGCGGATGGTGCAGAAATGGATGTTGGGCGTGTCGTACCAGGAGTAGGGCAGGTCCTTGGTGACCGGCATCCTGCCCTTGATCAGCAGCGAAAAGCGCACGCGCCAATGACCGAAATTGGGGAAGGAGACGATGGCGCGGTTGCCGATCCGAAGCAGTTCGTCGAGCACGACCTTCGGGTTGCGCGTCGCCTGCAGCGTCTGCGAGAGCACGACGAAGTCGAAGCCCTTATCGGCGTAGAATTTCAGATCCGTGTCGGCGTCGCCCTGGATAACCGACAGCCCGCGCGCCACGCATTCGTTGACGCCGCGCTGCGACAGTTCCAGCCCGCGGCCGTCGACCTGCTTGGTCCCCTGCAACAGTTCCAGAAGCACGCCGTCGCCCGAGCCGACATCGAGCACGCGCGAATTGGGCGGGATGAGATCGGTGACGACCTCGAGGTCGACGCGCTGGGCGCGATTGACGCTCATGGCTTCGCCTCCTGCATGGCGCATGATCCCCGCCCGAAAAGCCTGAAAGTTTTTGCGTTCGCCGACCTTCGGTTCGGGGTCATGCGCTGAGCCCCCTGGCGCGGGCGGCGGAGGCGATGAAGCCGTTGATGGCCGCGAACAGCTCCGGCTCGTCGAGCAGGAAGGCGTCATGGCCGCGGTCGGTCTCGATCTCGACGAAAGAGACGGAAGCGCCCGCCGCGTTCAACGCATGCACGATCGAGCGGCTCTCCTCGGTCGGGAACAGCCAGTCGCTGGTGAAGGAAACCAGGCAAAAGCGCGTCTTGGTTCCGGCGAAGGCGTCGGCGAGGCGCCCGCCGTGATCTGCGGCAAGGTCGAAATAGTCCATCGCGCGGGTCAGATAGAGGTAGGAATTGGCGTCGAAGCGGTCGACGAAGGTCATGCCCTGGTGGCGCAGATAGCTCTCGATCTGGAAATCGGCGTCGAAGCCGAAAGTCAGCGCCTCGCGGTCCTGCAAATTGCGGCCGAACTTGCGGTGGAGTGCTGCTTCCGAAAGATAGGTGATGTGGGCGGCCATACGCGCGACGGCGAGCCCCTTTTCCGGCCGCTTGCCGAAATCGAGATATTTGCCGCCATGCCAGTCGGGATCAGCCATGACGGCCTGCCGGCCGACCTCATGGAAGGCGATATTCTGCGAGGAATGGCGGGCGCCAGTGGCGATTGGCAGCGCGCAGAACACGCGCTCCGGATAGCTTGCGACCCATTCCAGCACCTGCATGCCGCCCATCGAGCCGCCAAGCACGCAAAACAGTTTCTCGATGCCGAAATGATCGATGAGCATCGCCTGCGCGCGCACCATGTCGCGGATGGTGATGATCGGCAGGTCGAGCCCGTAGGGCTTGCCGGTCGCCGGGTTGGTCGAGGCCGGGCCGGTCGAGCCGAGGCAGCCGCCGACGACGTTGGAGCAGATGACGAAGAAACGGTTGGTATCGATGATCTTGCCAGGGCCGATCAGCACCTCCCACCAGCCCGGCTTGCCGGTCACCGGATTGGTGTTGGCGACGTGCTGGTCGCCGGTCAGCGCATGGCAGACGAGGATGGCATTGGAGCGCGCGTCGTTGAGCGTGCCGTAAGTCTGGTAGGCGATCTGGAAAGGCGAGAGCAGCGTGCCGGCATCGAGCTTCAGCGGCTTGTCCGGGCCGAACTGCAGCACCGGGCTCGACGGATGGTCGACCTCGTCCTTGGTTCTTGCAGCGCGCTGAGCGGCCATGTCCGTCCTCATCCTGTGCCGCAACGGTCTCGTCCGAAGCGGTGTCCGGCCGGCGGCGGACAATAAAAAACCGGCATTGCCGTCGCAAAGCCGGTTACAGGTTGCAAACGGCCCTTTAGCGAGTTGTTTAACGTGGCTGCAAGCCGACCGGCCAAATCACCACGGAAGTCTGGTAGCCCTTCTAGGACCAGTGCCGCGCTTCGTCAACGGGTAGCGTCCTCGCGGCGGTCCGCACACACAAGGCGTCGGCACTCGACATTCCGGCCCGTGGCCTGTATTTCCGCTGCGGCCTTGGAGGCCTTCTCGACGGATTTGTGACATGAAGCAGGATCAGCCCCGTCCGACGCCCCGCGCGGGCATTATGGACATCGAGGCCTATGTGCCGGGAAAAAGCACCGCGCCGGCCGGCGTGACGAAAGTCTACAAGCTGTCGTCGAACGAAAACCCGCTCGGGCCTTCGCCGAAGGCGATCGAGGCCGCGCGCGAGGTGGCGGCTAAGCTCGACGTCTATCCCGACGGCACGGCGCGGCGGCTGCGCGAGGCCATCGCCGAGGTGCATGGGCTGAACCCGGCCAACATCATCTGCTCCAACGGCTCCGACGAGATCCTTGGCCTGCTGGCGCAGACCTATCTCGCGCCGGGCGACGAGGCCGTGTTCACCGAGCACGCCTTCATGGTCTACAAGATCTATATCCAGGCGGCGGGCGCCAAGCCGGTCGCGGTGAAGGAAACCGAGGAGCGCGCCGATGTCGATGCGATCCTTGCCGCGGTGACGCCGGCGACGCGGATCGTGTTCCTCGCCAATCCCAACAATCCGACCGGCACCTATGTGCCGTTCCAGGAGGTGCGCCGGCTGCACGCGGCATTGCCGAAGAACGTGCTCCTGGTGCTCGACGCCGCCTATGCCGAATATGTGCGGCGCAACGACTACGAGGCCGGCATTGAGTTGGCGGGCAGCTCCGAGAACGTGGTGATGACCCGCACCTTCTCCAAGCTCGGGCTCGGCGGCGCGCGTATCGGCTGGATGTATGGGCCGGCGCATATCGTCGATGCGATTAACCGCATTCGCGGCCCCTTCAACGTCAACGCGACCGCGATCGAGGCCGGAATCGCCGCGATCCGCGACCGCGCACATATCGAGCGCAGCGTGGCGCATAACGAAAAATGGCTAGCCTGGCTCAGCGCCGAGCTGACCGGGCTTGGCCTGCGCGTCACACCCAGCGTCGGCAATTTCGTGCTGATCCATTTTCCCGACAGCAAGAAACATTCGGCGGCGGCCGCGGACGATTATCTGAGCGCGCGCGGCTATATCCTGCGCCGCGTCACCGGCTATGGCTTCCCCAACGCGCTGCGCATGAGCGTCGGCACCGAGGAAGCCAATCGCGGCGTCATCGATGCGCTGAAGACCTTCCTGAAAAGCTAGAACACCATGGCACCACCGATGTTCGAGAAAATAGCGCTGGTCGGCATCGGCCTTATCGGCTCGTCGCTTGCCCGCGTCGTCCGCCGCGAGGGCCTGGCGCGCCGTATCGCCATCGCGACGCGCAGCCAGTCGACGCTGAAGCGTGCCGAGGAGCTTGGCCTGGGCGATTCCTACAGCACCGATGCTTGCGAAGCCGTGCGCGACGCCGATCTAGTCATCGTCTCTGTTCCGGTCGGCTCGTCCGGCGAGGTCGCGGCCGAGATCGCGCCGGCGCTGAAGAAAGGCGCCATCCTCACCGATGTTGGCTCGACCAAGGCCTCGGTGATCGCGCAGATCGAGCCGCATGTGCCGGAAGGCGTGCACTTCATCCCCGGACATCCGCTGGCCGGCACGGAAAAGTCCGGGCCTGATGCCGGCTTTGCCGATCTCTTCGAGAACCGCTGGTGCATCTTCACGCCGCTGCCGGGCAGCGATCCCGCCGCGCTCGAGACGCTTTCGGAATTCTGGCGGCGCTGCGGCTCCAACATCGACACGATGGACCCGCAGCATCATGACATGACCTTGGCGATCGTGTCGCATCTGCCGCACATCATCGCCTACAACATCGTCGGCACCGCGGACGATCTGGAGGCGGTGACCAAGAGCGAAGTCATCAAATATTCCGCTTCCGGTTTCCGCGACTTCACCCGTCTTGCCGCCTCCGACCCGACCATGTGGCGGGACGTGTGCCTGCACAACAAGGACGCGATCCTGGAGATGCTGGCGCGGTTTTCGGAGGATCTGGCCTCGCTGCAGCGGGCGATCCGCTGGGGCGACGGCGAGAAGCTGTTCGACCTCTTCACCCGCACCCGCGCCATCCGCCGCTCGATCATCGAGGCCGGCCAGGACATCGATGTGCCGGATTTCGGCCGGCAGGCCGTCGAGCATCCGGCCAAGTCCTAGGCGTTTTCCTTCGTCTGCTGCGATGGCGGCCAGTGCGCCGCCATCATCGCCAGCGTTTCGGCCCGATCCGGCGCGCCGAGGCGGCCGCCGAAGCGCAGGCATTTGAGCGCGGCGGCGGCGCTGGCAAAGCGCAAGGCTTCCTCCATCGGCATCGCCTCGGCGAGGCCGACGGCGAGGGCGCCGTGGAAGACGTCGCCGGCGGCGAGCGTGTCGATCGCCTTGACCTTCGGTGCCTCGACATGGCGCACGCGCCCGGTCGCCCGATCGTGCCACCAGGTTCCGGCGCCGCCGCCGGTCACCGCGACAAAGGCGTCGGTGCGCGAGGCGAGGTCGGCGCAGGCGCTTTCAGGATCGAGCGCATGGCCGCAGACGATGCGCGCCGCCGGTTCCGACGCGACGATGTGCGAGGCCAATGGCAAGAGCCGCTCCAGCACCTCGACGGGCGCGGTGTCGGCGTCCAGGATCGCCGGACGGCCGATCGATCTGGCCGCGCCCAGGGCGAGCGCCGCAGCGCCCGGCCAGCGGACATCCACCAGCACGGCGTCGAAGCCGGAGAGATCGGCAAGCGGCAGCGCCTCGGGATCGGCTTGCGCTTTTTTGTCGTAGAAGGGGACGATGATGCGCTCGCCATGCGCATCGACCACGATCGCGGCCAGCGCCGATCGCGCGCCGGGAACGCGGCGGATAAGGCTGCAGTCGACGCCTTCGGCCTGAATGTCGGCGATCAGCTGGTCGCCGACCGGATCGTCGCCCGCGCTTGCCCAAAGCGAGACTTCGGCGCCGAGGCGATGTGCGGCGCAGGCGGCGCTCGTCGCCATGCCGGAGGCGATCTGGACGCCGTCGCTGGCGATGAACTTGCCCTGATGCGCCGGCAGCGCCTCGACGCGAAGGATGGTGTCGAGGGTGAAGGCGCCGACGCTGAGCAGTCTGACCGGCTTCGCCATTGTCGCATTACTCGAGCGGCTTGATCTTGCCGAGCGGGATGAAGCCGAGCGAGGCCTTGCCCTTGACGATCTTGAGCGGCAAGGACGGTTCCTTGCCAAGCATGGCAATGGCAGAAAAACCCTGCTCGATTTCGCTTTTATGCTCGGGAATCGCGCCGGCAAGAATAGATGCTACCGCCTTTGGGTCGTTGAGCTTGATCGTCAGGTCCCCGTTGACCAGCCCTTCCGCATCTACGGAGACAGGCCCGGACAGGGTGATGCGCGCCGTGCCGGACGACAAATCGAGCCTGGCAATCTGGATCGACTGGTCGCGCAGGCTCTTCGGCGGTGCTGCGATCAGCGCCACGCCGTTCTTCAGCGTTACGTCGCCACTGCCGTCCAGCGCCGGCAGCACACGTCCATCGATGGCATCCGCGTTGATCTCCAGGTCGCCGAAGCTGCCGACGTAATTGATATCCTGGCCAATCGGCTGCAACTGGCCGGCCGCCTTGCCGGCGCTGAACAATTGCATCGGATCCGTGTCGTCTTGCGGATCGGTCTGACCGTTCAGTCCTTCTGCCCGCAGCGAGACACTCCGCGGCAACGGCCACCACACTTTGACATTGGCCTGCAGCTGGTCCCAGTCGATCCAAAGCGGCGGCACGCCGGGCGCCATCGTCCGCAGCGGCCCGCGCAGGTCGGCGACGGGCGACAGCGGTCCGGTGATCCCCGCCACGGCGTTGAAGCTTCCGGTGGAGGCCGCAACCTTCCGGGCGTCGTCCTCATAGGCGATGTTGTCGCAGGAGACCGTGAAACTCATCGGATAGCCGCTGACGGCGAGGTTGGCGCAGCCGGCGGAGATGCCTTTGCTGCCCAGCTTCGCCACCGCCTGGTCGGCCTCGGTCTTGAGCCTGCCGGCGAGATAGAACCAGCCACCGCTGTAGATGGCGAACAACACGAGGACGAACGCCGCAAGCCAGAACAGCCGGCGGCGAAGTTTGGGCGATCGCTCGTCACTTGACGTCATGCTGCGGCTCTCGTTAACCCCGGCGAGCGGGCATTTACCAATACGCAAACAAACGGGGACAGAAGAAACACCTTGGCGGTGCGGTGTCGTTCACTCGAATGCGATCAGGCCTGGCGATATGGGCGATTTTTGGGTTTTTGGCTATGGGTCGCTGATCTGGCGGCCCGGATTTGCCCATGTCGAGACGCGCCGCGCCCGGCTCTACGGCTATCGCCGCTCGCTTTGCGTCTATTCCTTCGTGCATCGAGGCACGCGCGCACGGCCGGGCCTGGTGCTCGGCCTCGACCGGGGCGGCTCCTGCATCGGTCTTGCCTACCGTGTTCCCGGCAATTTGCGCGACGAGGTGCTTTCCTATCTGCGCGAACGGGAATTGGTGACCAGCGTCTATCTCGAACGCATTCTCGATGTCCGGCTGGATGGCGAAGGCTCGGTCGAGGCGGTCGCCTACACCGTTGACCGCCAGCATGAGCAATATGCCGGCGCGCTCGATGCCGATCATGCGGCAAGGATCGTTCGTGGCGCGGTCGGCCAATCCGGCCGGAACGAGGACTATGTCTTGAGCACGCTCGAGCACCTCGAGGCGCTCGGCATCCGCGATCATTGGCTGGAGGAAGTGGGCCGTCGGGTCGCGTCTTCGTGAAGCGCATTTTCGGCGAAATGATTTCGCCTCCAATGCTCTATCTCTTTGTTTTTACGCAATTCCAGACGCTAAACCGCGACGCACTTTGCTGGAATTGCTCTGGTCCGATCAAAAAGCAAAACCATGCCTTTGACCTCGACCGGCCGCGACCTAGCTTAGCGGCATCCCATCACTGGGCGTCAGGCCCGTTCAAGCACCACGGAGATCAGTCTTGCAGAAACGTCGTCTCGGTCGCACCGACCTTTCCATTGCGCCGCTGGTCCTGGGCGGCAACGTCTTCGGCTGGACGGCCGATGAGAAGACCTCCTTCGACCTGCTCGACCGGTTCGTCGCTGCCGGCTTCAACGCCGTCGATACGGCCGATGCCTATTCGCGCTGGGTGCCGGGCAACAAGGGCGGCGAATCGGAAACGATCATCGGCAATTGGATGAAAAGCCGCGGCAATCGGGACAAAGTCATCGTCATCACCAAGGTCGGCTCCGACATGGGCCAGGGCAAACGCGACCTCTCCGCTGCCTATATCGAAAAGGCGGTCGAGGCGTCGCTGAAGCGGCTGCAGGTCGATGTCATCGACCTCTATCTGTCACACTGGCCGGACCCGGCCACGCCTTACGAGGAAACGCTCGGCGCCTATCAGCGCCTGCTCGAAAAGGGCAAGATCCGCTATCCCGGCTGCTCCAATCTCGATGCCGGCCAGCTGCGCGCGGCGCTCGACGTCGCCAGCCTGCGCAGCCTGCCGCGTTACGAGGTGCTGCAGCCCGAATACAATTTGTACGACCGCTCGTCGCTCGACGGACCGCTACTCGACCTCTGCAAGGCGGAGGATATCGGCGTCATCACCTATTTCAGCCTCGCAAAGGGATTCCTGAGCGGCAAGTACCGCAGCAAGGCCGATCTCGGCCAGAGCGCGCGCGGCGAAGACGTCGCCGAATATCTCAACGAGCGTGGCATGCGCATCCTTTCCGCTCTCGATGCCGTGGCCGAGCGCCATTCGGCCAAGCAGGCGGAAGTGGCGCTGGCCTGGATCATCGCGCGGCCGGGCGTCACCGCGCCCATCGCTAGTGCCACCACGCCGGCCCAGATGGACAGTCTGATACGCGCCGCGTCGCTCAAGCTTTCGGCGGACGACATCGCAGCGCTCGACCGTGCCAGCTCGTAGCATTCGCACGATCGTCCAAGACGGCAATGACGATCCCTCCTAAGTCCTGCCGCATCGCGGCAGGAGGAGGTTCGGCATGGCTGGTGGCGTTCTGGGCGCGGCACAGCCTTGGCAGCAAGTGCTGGCGCTTATCGTGGCCGCGGCTATCGTCATGGGCAGTCCGGGACCGGCGACGATCAGCGTGACCGCCGTCGGCGCGGCTTTCGGTCTGCGTCCTTCCCTGGGTTACACGTCTGGCGTGGTGCTCGGCACGATCGCCGTGCTTCTGGCCGTGGCGGGCGGGATCTTCGGCATGCTGACCTCAGTGCCGGGAGTGGCGCCGGTGCTGGCGATCCTTTCGGCCGCCTACATCCTTTATCTCGCTTTCAGAATAGCAACCGCGCCGCCATTGGCGGAGCGAGGGAGCACGGCGACGAAGCCCGATTTCCTCGGCGGCTTCATGCTCGCCGTCGCCAACCCGAAAGCCTATGTGGCGATCGCCGCCGTGTTCGCCGGCGCCGCGCCGCAGGCCGATGCGCTCGGCGTCTCCACCCGGCTGCTGGTGCTCGCCGCGATGATCGTCGCCATCCACGTCGTGTGGCTGCTTGCCGGAACAGCGTTCGCGCGCGTCCTGCGCCATCCGCTGGCCTCGCGGATCATCAACCTGGTGTTTGCCGCCACGCTGGTGCTGACAACCCTGCTGGCGGCGCTGCGGTAGCCGATCAGGTCTTGGCGGTTACGCCGAGCTCGGCCAGGCGCTTCACCGCCGTCGGCGGCATGGGCGGCGGGTTCGGCGCCTGCGCGGCCTCGACGAGCATCTGGTCGCAGGCGGCCTCGGTCTCGCCGATCAGCCGCTGCATGAATTCCTCCTTGCCGAGACCCGGCGGGATCGGCGGCAGGAAGCGGGCCTTGACGGTGCCTGGATAGCGCAGGAACTTGCGGCGCGGCCAATAGAGTCCCGCGACATGAGCCACCGGGACCACAGGAACGCCGAGCTGCGTGTAGAGCTCGACGATGCCGTATTTGTAGGACGGTTCGGCACCCGGCGGGCGGCGGGTGCCTTCGGGATAGATGATGAGCTGGCGCGGATTGCGGTTCATCTCTTGCCTGGTCGCGACGACGACCGCCTTCAGCGCTCTCGAACGGTTGCCGCGGTCGACCGGGATCATGCGCATCTTCATGATGTACCAGCCGAAGAAGGGGATCCAGGTCAGTTCGCGCTTCAGGATGTAGAGCGCGTCGTCGAGATAGGGGAAGAAGGCGATCGCGTCCCAGAAAGACTGATGCTTCGGCGCCAGGATGAAGGAGCCTTGCGGCAGGTTCTCGATACCGGTGATCTCGCTCTTTGTCGCGGCGATCTTGTCATAGAGCCACATCGAGGTGCGCGACCAGAATTTCGGCACGAACCAGGCGCGGTGGCGCGGCGACAGGAAATAGAAAGGCGTCCAGAAGATCATCTGGACGATCAGGCTGAGATAGAAGACGAGGTTGAACGCCAGCGAGCGGATAATGAGCATGCAAAGGGCCCGTGAGGAAGTGTGCGTTGGTTACACCAAGCGGCGCAAAAAAGGAAACGGCGCCTTGGTCGAACGGTGCCCCTACAACGAGCCTGCCAGCCGTTCCTTCAGGCGCGGTGCTGCAAAATCGAGGAAGGCGCGCAGCTTCACCGGCACCCGGCCCTGGCCGGCATGGACAAGGCTCACCGGCCAGGGCGGCGGCTCGAACGGCTCCAGCACCACCCGCAGCGCGCCGGCGCGCACGGCGGCATCGGCTTGGTAGGAGAGCACTTTTGTCAGGCCTAGGCCGGCAATCGCGGCATCGATCGCCGCCTCGGCCGTGTTAACCTGCAGGCGCGAGCGGACCGCGACCGTGGTTTCCGTCTTGCCCGCTCCAAAACTCCATGTCGCGGGAGCGGCAAGACCTTCGAAGGTAATGCAGTTGTGGCCCGCCAGCTCCGGCGGCTTCTTCGGCGTGCCGTGCATGGCGAGATAGGCGGGACTTGCGCAGACGATGCGGCGGATCGAGCCGACGCGGATCGCGACCATGGCCGAATCCGGCAGCTCGCCGATGCGCACCGCCAGATCGATATGCTCCTCGACCAGTTGGGTGATCCGGTCCGACAAGTTCAGGCGGACATCCACCTGCGGATAGACGGCGAGAAAGCCGGTGATCACCGGCAGCACATGCAGGCGACCGAAAACCACCGGCGCCGTGATGACCAGCTCGCCGGTCGGGCTCGAATATTCGCCCGCCGCGATGCGTTCGGCCTCGCTCACCTCGTCGAGGATGCGACGGCAGGCGGCAAGATAGGACTGGCCGGCATCGGTCAGCGTCAGGCGTCGCGTCGAGCGGTTGAGCAGGCGCGTCCCCAAGTGCTTCTCCAGTTCGGAGAGCTTGCGGCTCACGGTCGCCAGCGGGATGCCGGCGCGGCGCGCGGCGGCGGAAAGGCTGCCGGCCTCGGCTGTGGCGACGAACAGGGACATGGCGTCGAGGCGATCCATTATTCTCCCGAAATATGGAAGGATGAGTTTGCAAATATGCTCTCTACATCCGAATTTCGGAAGAGGCTAAATGGTGTGCGATACTGTTCGCGGAGCGCCGGCATGAATGAATTCACCAGCGACGTCGCCTTCACGCCGACCGTCAAGGCCATCCAGTCCCGCAAGGGATCGCGTGATTCCTATGCGCGCGTCGAGCAGCGCGGCGGCTGGCGGGCAACAATCACGCCGGACCTCGCCGCCTTCATCGAAGCGCAGACCAGCGTGTTCTTGGCGACGGCCAATGCCGAAGGCCAGCCCTACATCCAGCATCGCGGCGGGCCGGCCGGTTTCCTCAAGGTGCTGGACGAGCACATGATCGGCTTTGCGGATTTTTCCGGCAATCGGCAGTTCATCACCCAGGGCAATCTCGAGGACAACGACCGGGCCTTCCTGTTCCTGATCGACTACATGCTCAGGCAGCGCATCAAGATCTGGGGCAGGGCGCATGTCGTCGAGAATGACCCGGAGCTGACGGCGAAGCTGATGCCGGCGGACTACAAGGCGCGGCCGGAGCAGGCGATCCTGTTCACGGTCACGGCCTGGGATGCCAATTGCCCGCAGCATATTCCCCAGCGTTTTGAAGCCGCGGATGTCGCGGCCGCCCTTGCCGAGCGCGACCGGCGCATAGCCGGCCTGGAGCAGGAGATAGCCCGCTTGCGCGATAATGCGGCGGCTGAGGTTTAATTCTTCACCACGGTCGATGCTTCCGCCAAAGTGACGCCTTCGGACGTCGTGCGAAGCCGCAGGAAGCCGCGCGCCAGCGACAGTACATATTTGCTGTACTCGGTCAGCAGCACGCGCAGCGCTTCCGGCTTGGTCAGCCAGCCGCCATTGCCGAGGTTAGTGTTGACCACCGGATAAGGCTCCAGGCGTGCGCCATGCAGCAGCCGGCCCATCTCGAGCAGGCTGCGCGGCATGTGGTAGTTGTTGGTGACGATGATGATGCTGCCATAGGCGTGGTTCTCCACCCATTTGGCGCTTTCCTCGGCATTGCCGATGGTGTCGAGCGCGGCGCGGTCGATATCGACGCAGCAGGAGAAGAGCTGCCTGTCGCCGCCCATTGCCGCCTGCAGCTGGCGCCTGGTAGCCGACGGATGGACGCCGCTGATCAGCAAGCGTTCGCCTTTGCCGGAGGCCAGCAGGTCCATCGCCGCGTCGAGCCGCGACTGCCCGCCGGTGAGCACGATGATGGCATCGGCCCTGGCCGGATTGGCCGGAGTCGTCATATGGCTGACCTTGTCGGCAAACCAGCCGAAGCCGCCGGCAAAAAGCACCAGCGCGGCCAGAACCACGAAACCGCAGACGCGCAAGGCGAGCCGCAGACGACCGAACCCGACGGAGGCAGCGCTGCGCATACGCATCGCCGGCATCCGTCCAGCCGTCTCGATCGAATCCCGCGCTTCCATCATCCCCGGGTTAATCCTGAAAGCTTCTAATGGTTAACTCCGAAATGCGGCCGTTGATAGGTGGGACGGCGCACATTGCGTTACGGCAAGTGTCCCACGTGTGATCGTTGTCTTGTTTGAATATAGCGCTTTGCGCTGGTTTCCGGATTGATCTCATGGGTCAGCCCGCATCCGGCTGGCGAACGTCGATGTCGCTGAGATAGGCGACGACGGTCGCATGCGAGGTGGCCGCGGTCAGCGCGCCGATCACCAGCACCATCAGGCCGACGCCAAAGTAACCGGCCGAACCGATGGCGAAATTGCCGAACAAAGCGGTCGCCTGGTCGGCCTGGGGCGTGGCCATGTTGCGCGACGACCACCAGGAAAAGACGATGAAGACGGCGATCGCCAGGGCGCCGCCGGCGGCCGCGCCCTTCATGCCGGTGACCAGGAAATGCCAACGGAATTCGCGCGCGATGAAGCGCGCCTCGGCGCCGACGAAATGCAGCACCTCGATGATGTGGCCATTGCCGGCCATGGCGCCGCGCGTGGCGAACACCACCGTCAGCACGGTCGCCGACAGCATCAGCACCAGAACGGCGATGCCGATCGTCACCGTCGTGTGCGCCATGGCGACCAGGCGGTCGACCCAGGTGCGGTGGTCGTCGAGTGCCGCGGTCGGGATTTTCGGCGTGATGGCGGCGCGCATGGCGGCGAAGTCCGGCGGGCTGGCCTCGTCGATCGTGACGATGATGAGGCGCGGCACCGGCAGCTCGTCGATGTCGAGACCGCTGCCCAGCCATGGTTCCAGAAGGCGCGCGGTCGCGTCGCGGTCGATGATCTTGGTTCCCTTCACACCGGGGAACTCGCTGGCGATCTGCGAGGCCTGCGCAAGGGCCGCCTCCATGTCGAGACCGTCGGCCGGCTTGATCTGGATCGTCGCCTCGCGCGAAATCTGGTTTTCCCATACCGATGCCGTATCGCGCACTAGCGTCACCGCGCCGAAGGTGAGGCAGGACAGGAAGGTCATGATGGCGATGACCAGCACCAGCGCCCGTCCGGCGATGTTCTGCGCCGGCACGATCGGCGCCGTCTTGCGCTGGACACGCCGGACCGTCACCGGCGTCTCGGCTTCGTCGTGGAGGTGATCGGCCGGAAGGTCAGTCATAGACGTCCAACCTTCCACCGGCCAGAATCATGCGGCGCGCATCGACCTGCTCCATCAGGCCAAGGTCGTGGGTGGCGATGACCACAGCGGTGCCCAGCCGGTTGAGCTCTATGAACAGCCTGAGCAGCCGGCGCGCCAGCGGCGGGTCGACATTGCCGGTGGGCTCGTCGGCCAGAAGGATCTCCGGCTGTTCGATCAAGGCCCGGGCAATCGCGGCGCGCTGCTTCTCGCCGCCGGACAGCACCGGCGGCAGCACATGCATGCGGTCGCCGAGGCCGACCCATTTCAGAAGCTCGGTGACATCGGTGCGGTAGGTCGCTTCCTCGCGCCCGCGTACGCGCAGCGGCAGCGCGACATTCTCGTAGGTCGTCATATGGTCGAGCAGGCGGAAGTCCTGGAACACCACGCCGATGCGGCGGCGCAGCAGCGGCAGTTCGCCCCGCGAAATGCGCGAGCGATCCTTGCCGAAGATGGTGATCAGGCCGCGCGTCGGCTTCAGCGACATGAACAGCAAGCGCAGCAAGGTCGTCTTGCCGGCGCCCGAAGGGCCGCTCAGGAACTGGAAGGAGCGCTCCGGAATGTGCAGGGAGATGTCCCGGAGGATCTCCGGACCCATGCCATAGCGGAGGCCGACATTTTCGAAGCGGATCACGTTCGGCGACCTGGAAACTCTCGGCGGCGACGCGCCACAATCTACTCTAACAGACCATCGGCCGGCATGGTTAACCGGCGGTTAATTTTGCGATGCTCAGCGTGCATCAAAGCCATTCCGGTGGGGAAGCGTTAACCAATTCCGTTTACGCAAAAGAAACGAAGACTGCACTGGTGCCGTAATGGCTGACGAGAGAACCGCGCGCCCTGTTTCCGGCGAAATCATGACCGGCACGGCAACAAATGCCGCGCCGGAACGCGTCATGTTCGGTACCGCCGATATCGTCGATGCCGATTACGTGGTGCTGACGCGTTTTGCCGCTTATCCAGAATCGGCACCGCCGCCGCAGATGCCGTCGACGCCATCGATCGGCGGCATGGGCATGCTTCGCAGATCGGAGGCGGCGCCGTCGCGATCCTCGCGTGGCGGTCCATTGTTCTGGATAGCCGGCATCGGTATAGCGCTGGTCTCCTTCTGGGTGTCGGGCGGTCATGCGCTGGTCCGGCAGAGCCCCTTTTGGACGGCCGCCGCGCCGGCGAGCGCGCTCACCATTTCCGGCGTGACGTCGCGCATCGATGCGACGGGCTTGAAGCCGGTGCTGTTCGTGGATGGCGAGGCAGCGAATGACGGCATGAGGTCGGAAACACTGCCGCCGCTCGAAATCCGCGTCACCGACAACAATTCCAACATCATCCGCTACAGGCTGGGGACATCCAACCGTTCCCTGGGGCCTGGCGAAAGATTCGGCTTTTCCAGCCGCCTCGATGTGCCTAAAGACGGCGTCAGAACCGTCTCCGTAATCTTCGCCGGCTAGGTATGTCGATCTTCAGGTGAGGCCGGCCTGACCTGAATCTCAATAGACCTCACCTTCCGGCGTTGAAGCCGATTGGAAGGACAAAACTATGCCAGTTGTACGCGGCAAGGACATCGAGGTCCTGTTTTCGGCGTCGGCGATCGCGCGCCGCAATCTCGAGCTCGCCAAGGAAATCGCCGGGCGCGACTACCATGACCTTCTGGTGATCTCGATCCTCAAGGGCTCGTTCGTCTTCGCCGCCGATCTCATCCGCGCCATGCATGATGTCGGCCTGTCGCCGGAGGTCGAGTTCATCTTCATCTCCAGCTATGGCGCCGGCACCACGAGCGGCGAGGTCAGGGTGCTGCGTGACATCGACAACGAGGTCGCCGGCCGCGACGTGCTGCTGATCGACGACATACTGGAATCCGGCAAGACGCTTTCCTACACCCGCGACCTGATGCTTTCGCGTGGCGCCAAGAGCTGCGCCGTCGCGGTGCTGCTCGACAAGCGCATGCGCCGCCAGACCTCGCTCAACGCCGACTATGTCGGCTTCGATTGCCCGGACTATTTTGTCGTCGGCTACGGCATGGATGTCGCCCATGCGTTCCGCGAGCTGCCGTTTGTCGGTGTGGTGAAAGGCGACGCCTGAGGAGGCGGGGCCATTCCGAAAGCTGCCGATCGTTAGAATTTTCAGAAAACATCAACATTTCGGCGGCATCTATCTCGGCATGGCAAAGCTTCTGATCGTCGAGGACGATGAGTCCGTCCGCACCCTCGCTGCCCGCGCGCTCGAGCGCGATGGCCACAATGTCACCATCGCCACCGACGGCGCGCAGGGGCTGGACATGATCCGGCAGGCGCGTGGCGGTTTCGATCTGGTGGTGTCCGATATCCGCATGCCGGAAATGGACGGCATCGAGATGGCGACAGCCGCCTCGAGAGAGTTCCCTACGATGCGGATCATGCTGATGACCGGCTATGCCGACCAGCGCGAGCGCGCCGAGGAACTCAACGGCATCATCCTCGACGTCGTGCAGAAGCCGTTCACGCTTGCCGAGATCCGCGGCCGCGTCGGCAAGGCATTAAGCTGCTTCGCTTGAGACCGCATCGGTCGTAACAGGGGCGGTCGGGGCAGCACCTCGCCGACGCCCGCCGCTGAGCGCAAGCAGGCCGGCGCCGATGATCAATGCGGCGCCCAGCACGGTGGTTTCACGCGGCACTTCGGCGAAGAACAGGAAACCCCAGAGCGGCGACCACAGAATGCCTGTATATTCGAACGTGGCGACGCGGTTGGCGGGCGCCATCCGGTAGGCCTGCGACAACAGGATCATGCCGGCCGAAGCGACGAGGCCGCAGGCGGCCATCTTCAGGAAGTCCGCCATTGTCGGCCACACCCATGGCCGCACCAGGAATTCGACGCTCGGATGCGCGGCATGGGTGATGCCGGCAAGTTGGAAGACGGTCGCGACGGCAACGGCGCCGCTGAGATAGGCGCCGTTCTGGTAGAAGGCCATCACGGTCGAGGATTCGGTGTCGCCGATGCGGCGCGCCATCAGTTGCGAAAAGCCGTAGAGGAAGGCCGAGCCCAGCGACAGCAGCGCCGCCCAGTCGAACACGCCGGCGCCCGGACGCACCATCACAAGCACGCCGACCAGGCCGATCAGCACCGTCGCCAGCGTTTTCCAGGAGACGCGCTCGCCGAGATAGGGACCGGCCATCGCCATGATGAACAGCGGCGCCATGAAATAGAGCGCCACCGCATCGGCCAGCGGCAAGGCGGCGATCGCCAGATAATAGACCGTGTAGGACGAGAACTGGATGAAGGCGCGCAGCGTCAGCATGCCGAAGCGCTTCGACAGCACCGCCTTCAGGCCGACATCGGCCTGGACGAGTACGATCAGGATCGGCAGAGCGACGATGGCGCGGATCGCCATCACCTCGGTCACCGGATAGCCGCTCGACACCGCCTTCACCAGCGGATCCTGCAGCGAAAAGACCAGCACGCCGAGGCAGAGGCTCAAAATGCCAAGCACCGTCCGGTTCTGCATGATCGATCCAGCGAAAAAGAACCCGCCACCGTTTTCAGGCAGCGGGCACGAGTGAGGACTCTTCGATTGGTCCGCGACCGATTTCGCGGTCGCATATCCAATGGGTGTCGTGACTATCCTGCGGCGTTTGACATCTGGCAAACGAATTGGAATGATGCCAGCAATCAGCTTTTCTTATGGCGACTTCGATGCGACCAGTCCTCGACAGCGACCTCCTGCGCACCTTCGTGGCGGTGGCCGAAACCGGCAATTTCACACGTGCGGCGGAGAAAGCCGGGCGCACGCAATCGGCCGTGTCCATGCAGATGAAGAAGCTGGAGGACATGGTCGGCGACAATCTGTTCGAGCGCGGCTCACGCGGCGTGGCGCTGACGCGCCGCGGCGGCGAATTGATCGCCAACGCGCGCCGGATCGTCTCGCTGCTCGACGAGACGGCGGCCTCGCTGGTGGCGCCGCCGCTCGGCGGGCTGGTGCGCATCGGCATCCCGGCCGAATATGGACGTTCGATCCTGTCGCGGGCGCTGGGCGAATTCGCCAAGCGGCATCCGCGCGTCGAGGTCACGGTGCGCTACGCACATTCGGATTCGCAAGTGCGGGCACTCGCGGCCGGCGAGCTCGACCTCGCGGTGGTGTTCGAATGGGAGGGCTCTTCCGGCGGCGAGGTGCTGATGCACGACCCGACGGTCTGGGTGACATCGACGCTGCACCACATGCATGAGGAACGGCCGGTGCCGATCGCGCTCTACAGCCGCAACGGCTGGTGCCGCGACTTCGCCATCAAGTCGCTGCAGCAGCGCGGCCTCGACTACCGCGTCGCCTATACCAGCGACACCAATGGCGGCCTGACGCTCGCCGTCACTTCCGGCCTGGCGATCGCGCCGATCTCGCGCAGCAACATCCCGCCTGATTGCCGCGAACTGACGGCTGCCGACGGTTTCGGCGACATCGATTCCTCGAACGTTGTCCTGCACCGCAATCCGCTGGCGACCGGCGAAGCGATCGACGGCATGGAGAACGCGATCCGCGAGGCCTTCATGCTGACCCGGCAGACCGGCGCGGCGGTCGGACTTTAGTCCGGCGGGCCACTTTCAATCTGCCTGAGCCAGCGCATGGCATCATCCAGGCGATCGTCGCCCCAGAACAGCTCGCCGTCGACGAGGAAACTCGGCGAGCCGAAAATGCCGAGCGCCTTGGCTTGTTCGGTCGCGGCGGCGAGATCAGCCTTGGCGGCGTCGCTGTCGGCCTCCCGCAGGATCGGTTCCGGTTTCTGCCCCGCTTTCTTGATGCTTGCCGAGATGTTCGGCTCGCTGCCGGCCGGCTCACCCATCTCGAACCAGCGTCGGTAGCTCTCCCTGGCATAGGCCTCGCACCAGCCCTCCCGCGCGGCAATGACGGCGACGCGATTGGCGCGCTCAAGTTCGGCAAGCGGATAGGGCGCGGGTAGCTTGGGCACCATCCTGTACGTCGCCGCGCGACGCTCTATGTCGCGCCACATATAGGCGGCCTTCACCGGCTTCTTGGCGAAGGGGATATTGTCCATCTCGATCATGATCGAGCGCACGTTGAATGGCCGCCAGCGGAACTCGATGCCGGTCTCAGCCTGGATCTTCGCCAGTCGCATCACCGAAAGGTAGGTGTAGGTGCTGCCGATGGAAAACCAGAAATCGATCATCGCCCTGTGCCCTCGGCTATGACGCTACCGGTTCTGAATGTGCAGGGCAATCTCGCAACGCCGACGGACTATTTCAGCTCCAGCAGCCGTTCGAGATAGCTGCGCTCGATATCGGGGCTGAGCGCATTGCCGAGCCGCTTGCGGATCGCGTCGAGGATCTGGCGCGCGCGCTGGACGTCGATCTCGTCGGGAACCTTGACCGAGGTGCCGTCGTCGGGGCCGTTGGTGGCGCGCGGCCGCCCCAGCGGATCGCGGTCGGCGTCCTGCTGGCGGCCGCCCTGCTCGCTGCCGCCCTGATCGCCCTGCATGGCCTGCATCTGCTTCATCATTTCCTTGGCGCCGCGGCGCAGCGCCTCCAGCGCGCGGCCCTGGTGGCCGACGGCCTGGTCGCCGTCGCCCTGGCCAAGCGATTGTTCGGCATTGCCCATCGATTTGCCGGCCTCGCCGAAACCTTCATTGGGCTCCATGCCCATGCCTTCGAGGCCTTTCTTCAACTGATTGAGCTCGCTCTGCAACTGGCCCTGGCCTTCCTGCAGCTGCTTCAGCGCATCGGCCAAATCCTTCGGCGACATTTTCGGCCGTGCCAGCGGATCGCGGTCCTGACCGGGCCCCGGCCGCTGCTGGTCGTTGGGCTGGCCCTGTTCGCCATCCTCGCCAAGCTGCTGCTGCTCGCCGCCCTCGCCACGCTGTCCGCGCTGCATCTGGTCCAGCCGGAAGGTGTCGTTCATCATCTCCTGCTGGCGGCGCATGATGTCGCCGAGCTTGTCCATTTGCTGGCGCATCTCGCTGTCTTGCTCGCCGCCAGGCTGCTGGCGGCCGGCCTGCAGGTTGTTCATCATGTCCTGCAGCTCTGAGAGAAGCTGCTGCGCCTTGTCGCGATCGCCCGATTTGGCCAGATTTTCGATCTGGTCCATCATGCGGTTGATATCGCTCTGGCGCAGCTCGCGGCCGTTCTGCTGCATCTGCGGCGCGTTCGGGTTCTGCTGCGCGCGCTGGGCGAATTCCTGCAGGAACTGGTTCATCGCCTCGCGCAGTTCCTTCATCGCCTTTTCGATCTCCTGATCACTGGCGCCGTTCTTGATGGCGTCCTGCAACACCTGCTGCGCCTGGCGCAGCCGGCGTTCGGCGGCAGACAGATTGCCTTCCTCGATGCCGAGCGCGATTTCCCAGAGATAGGAGACGACGTTGCGCAGCTGGTCGTCGCTCTCGGAGAGCTTCAGCCGGCTCCTCGCGCTCATGATGGCAAGATAGTTCGACATGTTGTCGAACGTGTCCTCGGGCCGCAGCGTGATCGCGTCCATCAGGTCGAGAACGCGCGGCTTGGCATTGGTGTCAAGCGCCAGCAGCCGGCGCTGTTCGATCACCGCCCGGGCCAGCGGATTGGCGAAGGGCCACTCGGGCATGACCATTGTCTTGGTCTCGCTGGTCGCGGTGTGGCCGGCATCGTCGGTGACGCTCAGCGTCAATTTGATGTTGCTGCCGGCCCAGACATGCTCGGTCAGATCCTTGGTCGTCTTGGCCGCGCTCGCCTTGCCACCGCGGCGCGGCAGGGTCAACGGCATGTCGGGCGGGCCATAAAGCGGATGCGCGTTGGCCGCCGGCGGGTCCGACAGCTCAAAAACCGCCTTGGCGGAGGCCGCCCCGTAATCATCTGCGATCTCGTAATTCAGCTCGATGGCGCCGTTGACGGCGCGTTTCGGCTCGCCGACGAAGCGGATCGTCGGCGGCTTGTCTGGAATGACGGCAAAGGCCCAGTGGCCGAGATCGCTGTCGCCGGATTTCAGCGTCAGCGTACCGTTGGTGTTCAGCTTGCCGGAGAACTGGCGCACCTTTGGCGCCGTCTGGCTGGAAGCGGCGGGCGCGGCCCCTTTCGGTGCTACGGGGGGCGCCGCGGGCTCGATGGCGCGATCATTGCCACCTTGATCGGCATAGCTCAGCGTTTCCTCGCCCGAGCCGCCGGTGACGCGCAGCGAAACGTCGCTGCCTTGCGGCACGGAAAAGGTCTGGACGGCCTGGTTGGCGTCAGCGGTCAGGAACAGCGGTGCCTTGCCGGTATAGGCGGGCGGTGTCACCCAGGCATCGATGCGCGGCGGCACCGCATCGTGCGCGGCGCGGGCGACAAAAGCGTCGCTGACTCTGCCGCCAAAGGGTCCGAAGGAGAAGGCCAAGGCGGTGACGAACAGCAGCCCCGCCACGGCGCGCAAGCCCCAGCGGTCATAGTCCGGCACACCGGTGCGCGGCCGGTCGGCGCCGAGGCTCGAAAGGCGCTCGGCCATGCGCTTCTGGTGCTCGCGCCACAGCGCCTGCGAGAAGATGCTCTCGGCGCCGCTCGGCCGGTCGGTCTGCACCTGCACCGGACTGTGCAGCAATTCGTTCGCTGCCTCGATGCGCCGGTCGATCTCGGCTGCCGAGGGGATGCGGAAGAAGCGAAGCGGATAGAGTGCCGCGACCGCGGCCAGCGCGAACAGGATCAGAAGGCCAATGCGTACCGTGTCCGGCAGACGCGGGAACAGACCGAACCATGAAAAGCTGAGGAACAGGCTGGCAACGACCAGCAATGGCAGCACAAGCGGCCAGGCGCGCTCGAAGAGTATCGAGGCCCGCGTCGCCAACCGGCTGAGCGCCAGGCGCCCGGCCAGGCCGCGTCCACCGCTGGCCAGGCCGCGTTCGCCGCTGGAAATGGGACGTTCGGTCATCGGCCCTTCCTGCCCGGGCACGATAGCCCGGACGTCATCAGCAGAAGGATACCAACAAACACGGCAAAGGCGAGGCGAGTTCCAAAAAACGTGAAGCGGTTTGGCCGGGTTATGATCAGAAATTGCCGGGATTCGTGTTGGAACCGCAGACCAGGACCGCCACGCGCTCGCCTTCCGCCGGCACATAGCGCCCCGAAAGCATGGCGGCGAAGGCCGCGGCGCCGCCCGGCTCGGCGATGATTCGCACGCGGTCCCACAGCGCTTTCTGCGCCGCGACGATGTCATCGTCGCTCACCAGGATCGATCGCTCGACGAAGGCTTCGGCGATCGGGAACATCATCTCGCCAACGCGCTTCGGCGCCAGCGAATCGGCTGCAATGCCCTCGGCGGGCGCATCGACCGGCGCTCCGGCCTCCAGGGCACGGTAAAGCGTCGGCGCTCCCTCGGGCTCGATGGCGACGATGCGGATGCGGCCAGCGAACCAGGCGGCGATGCCGCCGATAAGGCCGCCGCCGCCGACGGCGACCAGAAGTGCGTCGAGCTCGGGCAGGTCGGCCTCGATCTCAAGGCCGAGCGTGCCCTGGCCGAGCAGCGTTTCTTCCTGGTTGAAGGCGTGCACCTGCAGGGCGCCGGTCCTGGCGGCGAAATCCTCGCTGGCGGCCAGCGCTTCGGCATAGCGGGCGCCGCCAACCACCAGCTCGGCGCCATAGCCGCGAATGCGCGCGAGCTTCGCCGGCGGGCTGACTTCGGGTACGAAGATGGTCGCCTTGTGCCCGAGCTTCATGGCGGCGTAGGCGACGGCTGCGCCATGATTGCCGCCGGACGCGGCGACCACGCCGGCTTCGGGCACCTGGCGCTCAAGCAGATTGGTGAAGGCGCCGCGCGCCTTGAACGAGCCGGAATGCTGGAGGGATTCGAGCTTTAGGTCGACCGGGAAGGCGGGCCGGCCGAAATCCGCCATGTCGACGCGCATCACCGGCGTATGGCGGACATAGGGCCGGATGCGCGACTCCACGGCGGCGATGCGTTCGCGCGTGATCGTCCCTTTGTCCGACGTGCTTGTGTTCAACATGACCTGCTCCTCGGGATTGACTTCAATTAGTAACTTAGCAAAATGGCTAAATGCAAGAGGTCGACATCTTCAAGGCATTCGCCAATGAGCGCAGGCTGCAGATCCTCGATTGGCTCAAGGATCCGCGCGCGCATTTTCCGCGCCAGGCCGATGGCGATCTTGTGGAGGACGGCGTCTGCGCACTGCTGATCGCCGAGAAGCTCGGCATCAGCCAGGCGACGCTCAGCGAGCATATGCGCGTGCTGACCCAGGCCGGCCTGCTCAGCACCAAGCGCACCAAGCAATGGATTTTCTATCGCCGCGATGAGGGGCGGATCGCCGAAGCCAAGGCGCTGATCCAGGAGAAGATCTAGAGCGTTTCACCGCTCGATAGAATCGGAAGGGATTCCCGCTCGGTTGGATTTGTGATTCAAGATGCTGGCTGGA
>NZ_JAIUHR010000029.1 GCF_020165195.1 Mesorhizobium sp. CA14
TCCAGCCAGCATCTTGAATCACAAATCCAACCGAGCGGGAATCCCTTCCGATTCTATCGAGCAGTGAAACGCTCTAGCGCCGCGGTTCCTGCTCCACGGCTTCGACTTGGGTCTAGGTCTTCCCCCACTCCGTCGCCGCTTCGCGGCGCCACCTCTCCCCCCTCCGGAGGGAGAGGAAAGAAGCGGCGCCTACTTCAGCACCTTCCCATCCGGCCCAAACCTATACGTCTTCGCCGCATCCGGGGTCGCGTAGAGCGTCGCGCCCGGCTCGGCATTGTAGACGCCGAAGATGCGCACGGTGACCAGTCCCGCCTTCTCGCAGTCGAGATAGAGGTTGGTGTCGGCGCCGAGATGCTCGGCATGCACCACCGTGCCTTTCCAGGCGCCGGACTTCGCGTCGACGGTGAGATGTTCCGGACGCACGCCGATGGTCTTGGCCGTTTCGCCCAGCCTGGCGCCGTCGATGAAATTCATCTTCGGCGAGCCGATGAAGCCGGCGACGAATTCGTTGGCCGGCGAATTATAGAGCTCCATCGGGCTGCCGATCTGCTCGATGCGGCCGGCACTGAGCACCACGATCTTGTCGGCCAGCGTCATCGCCTCGACCTGGTCGTGAGTGACGTAGATCATCGTCGCCTTCAGCCGGCGGTGCAGCTGCGCGATCTCAAGCCTGGTGTTGACGCGCAGCGCCGCGTCGAGGTTCGACAGCGGTTCGTCGAACAGGAAAAGCTTCGGCTCGCGCACCACGGCGCGGCCGATGGCGACACGCTGGCGCTGCCCGCCCGACAGCTCCGCCGGCCGGCGCTCGAGATAGGGCTCGAGCGACAGCATGGCGGAAGCGATCTTGATGCGGCGCTCGATCTCGGCCGCAGGCGTGCCGGCCTGCTTGAGGCCCAGCGCCATGTTATTCTTCACCGTCAGATGCGGGTAGAGCGCATAGGTCTGGAACACCATGGCGATGCCGCGTTTCGCCGGCGGCGTGACCGAGACGTCCGCGCCATCGATCAGCACGCGGCCGGAAGTCGAATCCTCAAGCCCGGCGATCACGCGCAGCAGCGTCGACTTTCCGCAACCCGACGGGCCGACGAAGACGACGAACTCGCCATCCGTCACTTCGAGGTCGATGCCCTTCAGCACCTCGACCGGCCCGAAAGCCTTCTTCACATTCTCGATCTTCAGCGAGCCCACGGCTTCGTTCCTGTTCTCTAGAGTTTGACGGCGTTGCCGCTGCGCACGCTCTCGTCGGCGGCGAGGCAGACGGCGAGCGACTTCACGGCATCGTCCATGTGGCGGGTGAGGTCGATATTTTCGCGGATGGCCTTGAGCAGGAAGGCCTGTTCGAGATCGCAGAGCTCCTGGTGGCCCGGCTCGCCTTTCATCGACAGCAGTTGGTCTTCCTTGGCGAATTTGCCGTCCGGTCCGGTCGCCGCGCTGTGCAGGCGGATGGTCGATGTCTTGGTATGGGTGTCGATGTCGTCGGACTTCACGCCCTCTTTCATGACGATCGATACGCAGCCCTTGGGCGACATCACGTCCTTCACGAAGAAGGCCGTCTCCGAGATCATCGGTCCCCAGCCCGCCTCGTACCAGCCGACCGAGCCATCCTCGAACAGCACCTGCAGGTGGCCGTAATTGTACATCGAGGGCGCCACTTCATCGCTGAGCCGCACACCCATGCCGCGCACCTCGACCGGCCTCGCGTCGGTGATCTGCAGCATCACGTCGAGATAATGCACGCCGCAGTCGACGATCGGCGACGTCGTCCGCATCAATTGCTTGTGCGTCTCCCAGGTATGGCCGGAGGATTGCTGGTTGAGGTTCATGCGGAACACGTAGGGGCCGCCGAGCTTGCGCGCCTCGGCGATCAGCCGCATCCAGGACGGATGGTGGCGCAATATATAGCCGATCACCAGTTTCCTGCCGTTGGCCTTGGCGGCGTCGACGACGCGCTGCGCGTCGGCAACCGTCGTCGCCAGCGGCTTTTCGACGAAGACATGGCATCCCGCCTCGAACGCCCGCACCGCATAGTCGGCATGGCTGTCGGAATAGGTGGCGATCGCCGCGACGTCAGGCTTCTCGTCGCGCAGCGCGTCATCCAAGGAGCGCCTTATGCCGTAGCTCCCGAGCCCGTCCGGCAGCGGCACATCGGAACGGTTGACGAGTGCGGCGATCTCGAACCCCGGATTGGTATGATAGGCCAGCGCATGGCTGCGCCCCATATTGCCGAGGCCGGCGACGATTACCCGTAGAGGATTTGGGACACGAAGAGGGGTTTTATCGCTCACCTGACTGCTCCACTTTTTCCTGAGAGGGTGAATGCGCCGACGGAGAGTTGTAGGGCTCCGCTCACTTCACCGCTCCCGACGTGATGCCGCGGATCAGCTGCCGCGAGAAGATGACATAGAGGATCAGCACCGGCAGGATCGCCAGCGACAGCGCGGCCAGGATCGCGTTCCAGTTGGTGACGAACTGGCCGAGAAAGAGCTGTGCGCCGAGCGTCACGGTCTTCGTATCCTCCGAAGGCGCCAGGATCAGCGGGAACCATAGATCGTTCCAGATCGGGATCATGGTGAAGACGGCAACCGTCGCCATGGACGGACGCACCAGCGGCAGCACCAGCCGGAAGAAGATCGTGTATTCCGACAGTCCGTCGATCCTGCCCGCGTTCTTCAAATCGTCGGACACCTGCTTCATGAATTCCGACAGGATGAAGATTGCCAGCGGCAGGCCTTGCGCGGTGTAGACCAGGATCAGCGCCGTCAGCGTGTTGACCAGCCCGGTCGCCACCATGAGCTGCAGGATGGCGACGGTGCCGAGGCGGATCGGGATCATGATGCCGAGCGCCAGGTAGAGTCCCATCATCGTGTTACCGCGGAAGCGGTATTCCGAGAGCGCGAAGGCGGCCATCGCGCCGAACAGAAGCACGAAGAACAGCGAGGCGACGGTGACGACGAGGCTGTTCTGGAAATAGTGGATGAAGTCGCCCTGGCCGAACACGGTGGTGTAGCCGATCAGATCGAGGGTCTTTGGTGTCGGCGGTGTCAGCGGCGCGCCGAAGATGCCCGCGCGCGACTTGAACGAATTCATCACCACCAGGATCACAGGAAACAGCGCGATCGCAGTGTAGGTCAAAAGGATCGCATGCGCGCCGAGGGCGCGGGGAAGCGAACGGGTAGCTGTGCTCATGGCGCGCCTCAGAATTGGTAGCGACGCAGGCGCGTCTGCACGAGAAACAGGTAGACGCAGACGCCGGCGAGGATGATCAGGAACATGATCGTGGCGATCGCGGCGCCCATGTTGGGATCGCCGACCTGCAGCTGGAAGCCGAAGAAGGCGCGGTAGAGAAAGGTGCCGAGGATGTCGGTCGAATAGTTCGGCCCGGCGAGCGCCCCTTGCGCCGTATAGATCAGGTCGAAAGCATTGAAATTGCCGACGAAGGTCAGGATAGAGATGATGCCGATCGAGGGCAGGATCAGCGGCAGCTTGATCTTCCAGAACTGCGCCATGCCGGTAACGCCGTCGCATTCGGCCGCCTCGATCACCTCGTCGGGGATCGACAGCAGTGCCGCATAGATCAGCATCATCGGAATGCCGACGAACTGCCAGACCGAAACCAGGCTGAGCGCGGTCAGCGCATACTGCTCCTTGCCGAGCCACGGCGTGAAGAAGCTCTTCAACCCGACGAAATCCATCAGATGCGGCGCCACGCCCCAGATCGGCGACAGGATCAGCTTCCAGGCGAAGCCGACGATGACGAAAGACAGGATCGTCGGCACGAAGATCGCCGTGCGGTAAAACGCAGTGAAGCGCAGCCTGGGGCTAGAAAGAAGGGCCGCGAGCAGGATGCCGATCGGGTTCTGCACCAGCATGTGGATGATGAAGAACCAGACATTGTTGCGCAGCGCATTCCAGAAATTCACCGACCAGTTCGGATCGCCGAACAGCGTGCGGAAATTACCGAGGCCGACAAAGACCTGGGACTGTTCGATGTTGCGGAACAAGGAGAGCTGGAGGGTGCCGAACAGCGGCAGGATCATGAATGCGGTGTAGACCAGCACCGCCGGCGCCAGGAACACGCCGACATGCCAGCGGATCGGTCTTTTCGCTCGCGTTTCTGCAGCCATAAGTTTGGTAGCCATGAGTTTGGTAGCCATGAGTTCGGTTCCCCCGCCGTCTCTGGGTTCCAGTTCAGGTGATGCTAGCTGACGCCTCGATGCACGGCCCGCCCGTCCCTACCGAGGAACAACAGGACCAGCGACAGATCGGCTCCGTCTTCCCCGCAAGCTGAGGGTAAGACCGGGAGGCTGCGCCGACAATCGCTATCTGGAACTGTTCGAATGCCGGCCGGGGCGTGCCCGACCGGCATCGCGATCGATGCTCTTACTTCGCCGGCTTGTACCAGCTGTCGAGGCCGTCCTGCAGCTTCTTGGCCGCGGCCTCCGGCGTGTCGGTGCCGTTGATCACATTGGCCGATTCAACCCAGGTCTCGTTCTCGAGGTTCGGCGTGCCGCGCGACAGGATCTGGTAGGTCGAGCGGATCGTCGACTTGCACTTGCCGCGCCAGGAGACGAATTCCTGCGCCAGCGGGTCCTCCATCTTCACCGGCTTGCTGTTCAGGCTGAAGAAACCCGGCAGCGCATTGGCGTAGATGGTTGCGAAGTCAGGCGAGGCGACCCATTCCAGGAACTTCTTGGCTTCTGCCTGATGCTTCGAGGCCGCGTTCAGGCCCATGCCGATGTCGGTGTGGTCGGAGATGTAGCAGGTGTCGCCGGCTTTCTCGACCGGCGGCGGGAAGGCGCCCATCTTGAACTGCGCCTGCGTGTTGAACAGGCCGATCTCCCACGAGCCGGCCGGATAGATGGCGGCGCGGCCGAGCGTGAACAGGTTCTGGCTGTCCGGATAGGTCTGCGCCTCGAAGCCGTCGCCGAGATAAGGCTTCCACTTCGCCAGTTCCTTGAAGGGCTCGACCCACTGCGGATCGGTCAGCTTCTGCTTGCCCTTGATCAGCGCCAGGCGGCCTTCCTCGCCCTTCCAGTAGTTCGGGCCGATATTCTGGTAGCCCATGGTCGCGGCTTCCCAGAGGTCCTTGGTGCCCATCGCCATCGGAATGTAGGTGCCGTCGGCCTTGATCTTGTCGAGCGCCGCGAAGAACTCGTCGCGGGTCTGCGGCACCTTGATGCCGAGCTTGTCGAAGGCGTCCTTGTTGTAGATGAAGCCGTGGATCACGGAAGCCATCGGCACGCAGAAGCTCGATTTGCCGTCGTCGGTCTGCCAGGCGGCCTTGGCGACGGGCGAGAAGTTCTCCATGCCGGGCAGCGAGCTGATATCGGCAAGGTTGCCCTTCTTGAACAGTTCGAGCGACTTGTCGAAGGGGCGGCAGGTGATCAAGTCGCCGGCCGATCCGGCGGCGAGCTTGGCGCCCAGCGCCGCGTCATACTCGGTCGGGGCCGAAGGCGCGAACACCACCTTGATGCCGGGGTTCTTGGCTTCGAAGGCCGGAATGAGCTTGTCCTTCCAGATGGTCAGGTCGTCGCCGCGCCAGCTTTCGATGTTGAGCGTCACGTCCTCGGCCAGCGCCATCCCGGTCGTGCCGAGGATGCTTGTGCCGAGCAGAAGGGCCGTCAGTAGTTTGGTCTTCATCTTCAGTCTCCCTGTTGACCTTTTGCAGGTTCGGTTTTGAGAACAGGGGCTCAGCGCCCCTTGCTCCCCTCGCAAGCCCGTTTCACCCCGATGGAAATCGGGATGAAACAGGCCCTACCTCTTTGTTAGGGCATGATCTTTTCCGAAAAGCGGGTTCCACTTTCGGGATCATGCCCCAGCGCGGAAAGCGCCGGCCGAAGCTTCTGGCCGGCTCCTTCCAGTATCTTCTCGGCCGCGTCGGCGTTGGCGGCGCCCGCGGCGAGCAGAATGGCGGTTTTGACGACGCCGCCGCTTTCCTCGAGCAGGCGGGCGGCGTCGTCGCGGCTCTTGCCGCTGATGGCGGCGACCATGCGCACGGCGCGGTCGCGCAGCTTGATGTTGTCGGCGGTGAGATTGACCATGTAGCCGTCATGGACATGGCCGAGATGGATCGCGGTCAGCGTCGACAGCATGTTGAGCGCGATCTTCTGCGCGGTGCCCGCGCCCATGCGCGTCGAGCCGGCGATCAGCTCAGGCGGAGTTTCGAGCAGGATGGCGACGTCCGCCTGCTTGAACAGGACGGCGTCCCGGTTGTTGGCAATGGCGATGGTGGCGGCGCCCCGGCTGCGCGCGTCTTCGAGCGCCCGCACGGCATAGGGCGTGGAACCGCTGGCGGAGATGGCGATCAGGCAGTCGCCCTTGCCGATAGCAGCCGCGGCAACCGCCGCCGCCGCTTCCTCGGTGTCGTCCTCCGGTCCGCCGGCCAGCGTGCGGAAGGCCTCGTCGCCGCCGGCGATCAGGACGGCGATGCGGTCGCGCGCAATGCCGAAGGTGCCCGGCAGTTCCAGCGCGTCGGCCACCGCCATCAGGCCGGAGCTGCCGGCCGCCGCATAGGCGAGCCTGCCGCCGCCCTTCAATTGCTTTGCGATGAGTTCGGCGGCTACGGCAATCGCCGGGATGGCGCCATGCACGGCCTTGCTGGCCTCGATCTGGGCATTGGCCAGGAATGCCAGAATGGCTTCCGGGGCCTGGACATCCAGCCCCTCGGCATTCTGGTGGAGCGCTTCGGTGCGCGTCTCGGCCATCCATTTTCCTCCAACTGAGCGAACAATACCAAAAAAATACCACTTGTCCACACGCATTAACGAAATTCCGGCTGCGGACTTCGCTCGTTGGCAAATTAGCGTGGGTTTTCAATAAAATACGGCTTAACCTTTTTTGAGCCTAAATTAACTCTTGGCTATTGGTATTTTATTGGTATTATCCGGCCCCGAGGAGAAATCGCGTGAAATTCGTGCTTGGCATCGATGGCGGCGGCACCAGCTGCAGGGCGGCCCTTGCGACCGTCGACGGCGCCGTCCTCGGCCGCGCCAAGAGCGGCGCCGCCAATATTCGCACCGACCTCACTGGCGCCCGCGCCAACATTGTCGAGGCGGCCAGGCAGGCTTTCTTGGCCGCGGGCGAGGATCCGGAGTTGATCCCGCAAACACCGGCCGTTCTCGGCCTCGCCGGCGCCAATGTCGGCACCTACCGGCAGCAGCTCGAAGCGATCCTGCCCTTCAGCAAGAGCCGCGTCGAGACCGACGCGGAGATCGCGCTCGAGGGCGCGGTCGGGCCCAGTGACGGCGCCATGGCGATCCTGGGCACCGGCACCGCCTATATGGCGCGTAAAGAGGGCAAGTCGCGAGCGATTGGCGGCTGGGGTTTCCAGGTCGGCGACCAGGGCAGCGGCGCCCGCATCGGCCGCGACCTGCTGGAACAGACGCTGCTTGCCTATGACGGCATCCGTCCGGGCTCGCCCTTGACCGACGCCATGCTCGCCGTCTTCCGCAACAATCCCGAAGACGTCGTCGAATTCACCACCAACGCCAAGCCCGGCGATTTCGGCGGCTTCGCGCCAAAGGTTTTCGAGCATGCCGAAAAGGGCGATCTCGTCGCCAATTTTATCCTCGACAAGGCTGTCGCCGATGTCGAGGCCTCGCTCGGCGCGCTCGATCTTGCCGACAATGCTCCGCTCTGCCTGCTCGGCGGCCTGGCGCCGCTTTATGCGCCGCGCCTGTCGGCACGCTATCAGGCGCTGCTCAAAGCCCCGCTCGACGACGCGCTGGGCGGCGCCGTGCGGATGGCCCTGCGCATCTTCGCAGGTGGCTCTGAGGCGTCGCGATGAGCGCCGCCGACCAGATCTTCGCCATGCTGAAAGAATCCTCGCAGAGCGGCGCGCCGCTTTACCTGCAGCTCAGGCGCAGCATCGAGGAAGCGGTCAATCGCGGCCTGATCGGTCCGGGCGACGCGCTGCCGTCCGAGCGTGACATCGCCAGCAAGGCCGATATCTCGCGCGTCACCGTGCGCAAGGCGGTGCAGGACCTGGTCAAGGGCGGCATCCTCGTCCAGCGTCATGGCTCGGGCACCTTCGTCGCGCCGCGCATGGAGCGCGTCGAGCAGTCCCTGTCGCGGCTCACCTCCTTCACCGAGGATATGGCGCGCCGCGGCATGAATGTGCGTTCGGTGTGGCTCGACCGCGGCCTCTATGCGCCGTCGCCGGACGAGATGATGGTGCTGGGCCTCTCCTCGACCGAGCTGGTGGCGCGCGTCGCGCGCCTGCGCATCGCCAACGACACGCCGCTGGCGATCGAGCGCGCGGCGCTCTCGGCCAGCGTCCTGCCCGATCCCGAAGCGATCGGCTCCTCGCTCTATGCGGCGCTGGGCATGACCGGCAATCGCCCGGTCCGCGCCGTGCAGCGCATCTCGGCCACCAATCTCGGCGACGCCGATGCGCGCCTGCTGGAGGTGCCGCCGGGGGTTGCCGGACTGCAGATCGAGCGCATTTCCTATCTGGCGAGCGGCAAGGTGATCGAGTTCACCCGCTCGGTCTACAGGGGCGACGCCTATGATTTCGTCGCGGAACTCCGGCTGACCGGGCCGGGAGAGGAGATCCGGCCATGAGCGCCAACACCGCTACCCATATGCGGCGCGAGATCGACGAGATCCCTGAAGCCGCCGCCCGCCTTCTCGACGGCTCGGCCTCGGCTTTGGCCGAAGCGGGGCGCGGCCTGCGCGAGCGCGACCCCCATTTTGTCGTCACCGTGGCGCGCGGCTCGTCCGATCATGCCGCGACATTCATGAAATATGCCGTCGAGCTGACGGCCGGCCTGGCGGTGGCTTCCGTTGGTCCGTCGATCGCGTCGATCTATGGCGCCAGGTTGAAACTCCGGGGCTCGGCCTGTCTGGCGGTCTCGCAATCGGGCAAGAGCCCCGACATCGTTGCCATGGCCGAAACCGCGCGGGCCGGCGGCGCGCTGACCGTCGCCATCACCAACACGGCCGACTCGCCGCTCGCGCGCGCCTCCGACTATGCCATCGACATCCTGGCGGGGCCGGAGCGCTCCGTCGCGGCCACCAAGACCTTCGTCAATTCGGCTGTTGCCGGCCTTGCGCTGATGGCGCATGCCACCGATGACCAAGCACTGCTTAAGGCGCTCGCCGGCCTGCCCGGCCATTTCGAGAAGGCCATCGCCTGCGACTGGATGGCGCTCGCCGGCGCGCTGGAGAACCCGCAATCGCTGTTCATCCTCGGCCGCGGCCCGTCCTTCGCGATCGCCAGCGAGGCGGCGCTGAAATTCAAGGAAACCTGCGCCATGCACGCCGAGGCCTACAGCGCCGCCGAGGTCATGCATGGGCCGCTGGCACTGGTCGGGCCGGGGTTCCCGGTCCTGGCGCTTGCCGCGCGCGATGCGTCCGAACCTTCGGTCGCCGAAGCGGCCGACGGTCTGACGGCCAAGGGCGCCGCCGCCTTCATCACCTCCGACAAGGCAAAAGCCGCGCGTCTTCTGCCGCATGTCGCCACCGGCCATCCGCTGACCGATCCCCTGCCGCTGATCGTGTCCTTCTACGGCTTCGTCGAGGCTTTCGCGCGCCATCGCGGCCTTGACCCCGACACGCCGCGCAACCTGCGCAAGGTGACGGAAACCTTATGAGCGACCGTTTCGCACTCACCGGCGCCCGCATCTTCGACGGTGCCGACTGGCATGACAACGCCGCCCTTGTCGTCAAGGGCGACGTCGTCGAGGCCATCCTGCCCGCCGGGGCGGTTCCGTCCGGCGTTGCGACGGTCGAGACCGGTGGCGGCATGCTGGTGCCCGGTTTCGTCGACATCCAGGTCAATGGCGGCGGCGGCGTGATGCTCAACGACCATCCCGACGTCGCCTCGATCGAGACCATCTGCCGGGCGCATGCGCCTTTCGGCACCACGGCGCTGCTGGTGACGCTGATCACCGACACGCCGGCGATCACCGCCGCCGCCGTCACAGCCGGCGCCGAGGCGGCCAGAGAACAGGTGCCGGGCTTCCTCGGCCTGCATCTCGAAGGTCCGCATCTCTCCATCGTCCGCAAAGGCGCGCATGATCCGGCGCTGATCCGGCCGATGACCGACGCCGACCAGGCGGCCCTGATCGCGGCGCGCAGCGAGCTTCCTGTCCTGCTCACCACGATCGCGCCGGAATCGGTCGAGCCGGCCCGCGTCACGGCGCTCGCCAAAGCCGGCGTCGTCGTCAGCCTCGGCCATAGCGATACCGATTACGCGACCGCCACCGCCTTCGCCAAAGCCGGCGCGACGGTGGTCACGCACCTCTTCAACGCCATGAGCCAGATCGGCAACCGCGAGCCGGGCCTGGCGGGCGCGGCGATCGACACCGGCTTGTACGCCGGCATCATCGCCGACGGCATCCATGTCCATCCGGCGACGATGATCCTTGCGCTGCGCGGCAAGCAGGGTCCTGGCAAGATCGTGCTGGTCACCGACGCCATGGCGACCATCGGCACCGGCATGACCTCCTTCGCGCTCAACGGACGCACCATCTACCGCAAGGACGGGAGTCTGCGGCTTGCCGACGGCACGCTGGCCGGCGCCGATCTCGACATGATTTCCGCCGTGCGCTACGTCCATCGCGTCGTCGGCCTGGAGCTCGACGAGGCTTTGCGCATGGCTTCGCTCTACCCGGCCGAGGTGATCGGCCAGGCCCACAGGCTCGGCCGCTTCGCCAACGGGACAGCGGCCGACATTGTGAGGCTGTCGGAGGGGCTGGATGTGAAGAACGTCTGGATCGGCGGCGAGAAGGTCTTCGGCGGGTAGGCCCATCCTCTCGTCATATTCGGGCAGGTTTGACCGGGACAGACATTTGAGGCCTGCTACTTATCGGGCCTTAAAATGTGTCGCGGGTTTTTGAGAGTTTCGCGACAAAAGAGTTTTTGAGAGTTTCGCGACAAAAGAGATGCGCGGAAGATAGAAATGCTAAGGCTTACGTACCGTGACCTTTGGTGCGCCATCTTCGCCGACCTCGATTTTGATGCGTTCATCGCTAGGGATAGGTGGAGGTGCCACACTGGCAACTTTTACATCCTCCAGGCGATCCTCGGCTAGAAGTTCCTTTCCTCTTGCCGTTTTAAGGCGTTCCAGTTGATCGATTATGATCCCTGACATCTTTGCCTTCCGATGAACACGAAATTAGAGCGCTCACGAGAGATGTATGTCATCGCGACATGGTCTGCAAAGCAAATAGTGCAACAATCGCGATGATCGGAATAATAGCGCCTAGGCAATAGAAGAATAAGCTATCGTTGCCCGGCGGTTCCCCGTCCGTTAACGCTCCTTTCAAAATATCGGCAACGTCACAGGGTGCAACGATGAAGAATTCTGCAAGGTTAGCAGCGCCTTAGCGTCACGGAATGGATGCTAAGGTCTGCGCGCGTCGCTTCGCTCCTTGCTACGCCCTAGAATGACGAGGCGATGGGCGTCTTGGCCCGTCGCCGAGGCCTGCGGCTCGATAGTTATTAGCCGGCGCTATTTTGCCGTATAGATATCCTTATACGCCTCACGCAGTACGTTCTTCTGCACCTTGCCCATCGTGTTGCGCGGCAGTTCGTCGACGAAGATCACCTGCTTCGGATGCTTGTATTTCGCCAGCCGTCCGGCGATGGCGCCGGCAATGTCGGCGGCGCTGATCGCCGAGCCCGGCTTGCGCACCACCACCGCGGTGACGCCTTCGCCGAAATCGGGATGCGGCACGCCGATCACCGCGCTTTCGCTGACGCCGTCGAGCGCGTCGATCTCGCTCTCGATCTCCTTCGGATAGACATTGTAGCCGCCCGAGATGATCAGGTCCTTGCCGCGTCCGACGATGTGGACATAGCCGTCGGCATCGACCAGGCCGAGGTCGCCGGTGATGAAGAAGCCGTCGTCGCGGAACTCGGCCCTGGTCTTGTCGGGCATGCGCCAATAGCCGGCAAAGACATTCGGGCCCTTGACCTCGATCATGCCGATCTCGCCCTGGGCAAGCGACTTGCCGTTCTCGGGATCGGTGATGCGCAGCGAAACGCCGGGCAAGGGGAAGCCGACCGTGCCGGCGCGCCGCTCGCCGTCATAGGGGTTGGACGTGTTCATGTTGGTCTCGGTCATGCCGTAGCGCTCGAGGATGGCGTGGCCGGTGCGCTCGCGCCAGGCCTTGTGCGTCTCGGCCAAGAGCGGCGCCGAGCCGGAGATGAAGACCCGGATCGTCTTCGCCGCCTCGCGTGTCAGGCCGTCCTGTTGCAACAGCCGCACATAGAAGGTCGGCACGCCCATCAGCGCGGTCGCGCGCGGCAAGAGCGAAATGATGCGCGCCGGATCGAATTTCTGCTCGAATAGCATTTTCGCGCCGGCCATCAGGATGACGTTGGTGGCCACGAACAGGCCATGCGTGTGGAAGATGGGCAGCGCATGGATCAGCACGTCGTCCGCGCCGAAGCGCCATTGCTCCACCAGCACGCGGGCGTTGGAGGCGAGGTTCTCGTGGCTGAGCATCGCGCCCTTGGAACGGCCGGTCGTGCCGGAAGTATAGAGGATTGCGGCAAGATCGTCCGGCCCGCGCGCGACATCGCTGAAATCCGTCGCCTGCCGCGAAGCCTGGCTGGCCAGCGTTCCCTGTCCGTCGCGGCCGAGCGTCAGCACCGTGGCGCCGATCGCCGCGGCAAGCGGTTCGACGCCCGAAAGACGGTCCGGATCGCAAGCGATCAGCTTCGGCCCGGCGTCACGGAAGAAATAGTCTAGCTCGGGCAGCGTGTAGGCGGTGTTGAGCGGCAGGAAGATCGCGCCGGCGCGTAACGAGGCGAGATAGAGCAGCGCCGCCTCCGGGCTCTTCTCGACCTGGACCGCGACGCGGTCGCCGGGCTCGACGCCCGCCTGCGCCAGGGCATGCGCCAGCTGCGCCGATTTCGCCAGCATGTCGCCATAGGTGATCGAACGGCCGTCATCCGTCTCCATCAGCAGCCGGCCGGGCGCCGGCATGCGGGAACGAAAAGCGCTGAAGAGATGATTGGTCATGAAATGTCCTCAGGGCGGACGAAGGCCGAATGGCACATGCTTGCGCTCGCCTGAGCGAATACCAGATTTGGCGTCCGGAGCAAAAACTACGTTGATTTTTCAATCCGCTATTTGCGGCCGCGTTGGGACTTGCCCGCCCTCGGGTCATAGCCCTGGGCGAGGCGTTCCATGCACATCGCCGCGGTGATGCGGTAGTGATTGAGAAGCGCCTCGACCGCGCCGTCGGCGTCGCCATCCAGCGCGCGCTCGGCAATGATGCGGTGCTCGCCGAGATCGTCGCGCCCCGCGCCTGGCGCGTTTTGCGCGATCAGGCGGTAGCGTGAGGCCTGATCGGAAAGCTGATCGCAAAAGCCGATCAGCCAATGCGACCGGCATGCCGCGATCAGCGCGCGATGGAAGGCCCGGTGCAGCTTCTCCCACTCCGGATTGTTGGTTGTCGGGTCGTCCGGCAGGCGGCGCTCGGCGCGCGCAAGGCGGTGCAGCGCCAGCACCAGCTGCTCTTCCCATTCGGCGGTGCGGTGGGCAATGGATTCGCGCAGCGCCCGTTCCTCCAGCCAGCAGCGCGTGCGCGTCAATTCCTCCAGCTCCGCGGCGCTGACCGGCATCAGGAAGAAGCCGCGCTGGTCGTGACGGCCGAGCAGGCCTTCGGCGGCCAGGCGGTTGAGTGCCTCACGCACCGGCGAGGCGCCGGCGCCGTAGCGGGAAACGACCCATTCGACACGCAGTTTCGTTTCGGACTCCAGAGCTCCGCGCAGCAGGTCGTCGCGCAATTGCTGGTAGACCGAGCTGGCAAGCGTGCTTTTGCCGCCCTTGCTTTGGCCCGGCTCGGTGCTTCCGTTTGCCAATCAAACTCCTGTTGCTTGCCCCTGGTTTGCCAGGGTCCCTCGGCGAAGCAATTCCGTACATGTATCATACATCCGGGCAATGGCGCCTCAAGCGGAAGATGACGATATTCGACTTTAAGACAAGACGGGCCGTCTATTTATTGAACGAAGTAGAATCTCGATAAAAAAAGCTGATATTCCCACACTGCTTCACATATTGAACAGTCGTTCAATCTCTACCTCGGTTGCGCAACTTCCGCGAGAGATCGGACTGCTATGCGTTCAACTGGCGGTCTTGTCGGCAGCGGTGCGAATTGCTTCGATGTTCGCCTTATAGGCTTCGACGCTGCCGCCCTTGAAGACGGCGGCGCCCGCCACCAGCACATTGGCGCCGGCCGCGGTCACCAGCGGTGCCGTCTCGGCCGAGACGCCGCCGTCGATCTCGATGTGGATCGGCCGGCTGCCGATCAGCGCCTTCACCCGATTCACCTTGTCGATGATCGCCGGGATGAAGGCCTGTCCGCCGAAACCGGGATTGACCGTCATGATCAGGATCAGGTCGAGCCGGTCGAGCACATATTCGATCGCCGTTTCCGGCGTTGCCGGGTTGAGCGAGACGCCGGCCTTCTTGCCGAGGCTCTTGATGGTCTCCAACGAGCGGTCGAGATGCGGCCCGGCTTCGGCGTGCACCGTCATGCCGTCGCACCCGGCTTCGGCGAAGGCCGCCAGGTAGGGATCGGCCGGCGCAATCATCAGGTGGCAGTCGAAGAAGGCCTTGGTGCGATTGCGGATCGCCTTGATCACCGGCGGGCCGAAGGTGATGTTGGGCACGAAATGGCCGTCCATCACGTCGAGATGGATCCAGTCGGCGCCGGCCGCTACGACGGCCTCGACCTCATCGCCCAGCTTCGAGAAATCCGACGCCAGCACCGATGGCGCGATCAGGGTCTTCTTGCTCATGGCGCAAATTCTCCCGGCGGTCCTGTGCGCGTGGTCGCGCGCCTGTCAGGGCGATTGCCTAGAGCAATTCCAGGAAAAGTGCGAGCGCTTTTCCGTCCGGAATTGCGTAAAAACAAAGAGATAGGGCGTTCACCGTTTCCGTGAAACGGTGAAACGCCCCGGACCATGATCCGGCCAAGGGGAAGCAACTTTCGACGGGCGCATTGGCCCGCCTGCCGTAAGGCTTTCTTCGATGTGGAAAAGAAAACCCGCCGGATCGCTCCGGCGGGTCTCGATCTTCAGCCGCAAGATTACGGCTTGAAGTTCTGGATGTTGGCGCCCGCCGGATCCTGCAGCATGCGCCGCGGTTGGCGCTGCGGCACCAGTTGCTGCAGCACATTCGGGTTGAGCAGGATGCCGGGGTTGATCTCGATGTCCGGCCGCCTGCGGATCGGGTAGCAATCCGGATACTGTCCGGCCGTTCCGGCCGGGCAGCGCCGCCGGGTGAAGACCGGCTGGCACTGTCCATCGATGAACTCCGCACCCGGTGCGCATTCCAGCGGCGCCTTGCGGCAGGCGCCGTCGCGGATTTCGGTCCCGCGCGGGCAGACGCAGTCACCCCGCTTGTTGTGGACCTGGCCGCGGATGGCGCACTGCTCCTGGCTCGGCTTCGGCCGCTGGCAGGCCTTGCCCCGCACCACCAGGCCGTCCGGGCAGGCGCAGTTGCCGTCGGCGTCGCGCACCTGGCCGCGGACCGGGCACTGCTTCGACACGATCGGCCGGCAGGCGCCGCCGCGCACCTCCATGCCGCTCGGGCAGACGCAATCGCCATCGGCATTGCGGGACTGGCCGCGGATACGGCATTGGGGGGGCGGCTCCCTGTCAGGCACGCAAGCCTTGGCGGCACGGTCGAGATGCGTGCCTTTCGGGCAGACGCAGCCGTCTGTCGTCAGCACTGCGCCACGGATCGTGCATTTCGGCGGGACGACCTGGCACACGCCGTTCACCAGCTCGCCGCGGCGGCAGACGCAATTGCCGTTCTGGTCGCGGTACTGGCCGGGACGCAGCGTGCATTGTGGCTCCTGCGGCTCTTCGCCCCGCACGCATTTGCCGTTCTCCAGTTCGGTGCCGCGCGGGCAGACGCAGCGTCCGTCCTCGGTGCGGATCTGGCCCTGCAGCAGGACGCAACGCTGCGGCAGCGGCAGAAGCTTGCTGCCGCCGGACGAGCATTGGCCGTCACGGAAGGTGGTGCCTTCCGGACAGACACAGCGGCCGGCCGAGTTCAGCACCATTCCATACAAGCACTGGTTCTTAACCTCTCGGCTGACAGTGAAGGGATGGCACGCATAGGCCTTGCCGCGATCGCCCTGCACGCCGCTCGGCATGCGTGACAGCACGTCGCCGCCGCTTTGCACTGGAGTGTTCGGCGAGAGCACGCCGACGCAGTTCTGCCCGCTGACCGCGCCCTTGAGATCGGCAAGCCGCCCGTCGCCGGGAAGGGTCACGGTGACATGGTGCTTGCGGCTTTCGCCAGCACCCAGCGTCAGATTGGCGATGCAGGACGCCGGCAGCATCGCCGGCTCCGGCGAGCAGCCGAAGGGCGGCTCGATCGCGGTGATCCGGACGCCTTCCAGCCTGCCGATGCCGTCGATGCCGATCGCATCGCCGATGCGGACCGGGCCGGAGAAGGGGTTCGGCCCATCATTCGTGATGGTGATCTCGAACGAGCATGGTTCTCCCGGCCGGCATTCGGCATCGCCGGTCTTCTCGACACGGATGGTCGAGGCGCCGCCCTTCGCGCAGGCCTGACCGATCGGGTAGACGATGTCGTCGCCCGGCGCCGGCCCGTAGGAGCCGCGCGCGCAGTTATCGAACGCGCCATTGCCGCTCACCGTCACGTCGACGTGCTGGCTGGTTCCGGGTGTCATCACGGCGCCTGGAATCTGGCACGACAGCGTGTTGGCAGGCACCGGTCCGCAAGCCCAGTCCGCACTGTCCGGGGTGACGGTTTGAATCTGGACAGGCGCTCCGCCCGACACCAGCGTCGCGGCATCGCTGACCCGCACCGGGCCGGTCGGGGCGGCGGTGCCGGCATTGGTGACGGTGATGCGGCAGGAAACCGCGGCACCGGCAAGCGAGCCGTCGCAGGTCTTGGTGATGCGCAGGCCGGGCTGGCCGCCATTTGGATGGCGGATGCGCTCGGTGGCGCAGGTCTTGTTGTTGGCAAGGTCGACCTCGCCGGCAATGCCCTTCACCTCGGCGCAGTTCTCCACCGTGTCCGCGCGGTAGTTTGCGGGCATCACCGCTCTGACGACGATCGGCGTCGAGGCGCCCGGAGGTAGCGAGATGCCGGCAGTGTCGCAGCGGAACTGGCCGGGGCCGTTCGTTCCGCAGGCCCATGGCGGGCTCGGCCCGAAGGTCGACGAGGTCGGCGCGCCGCCGGGATAGGCGTCGATCACCGTCAGCGGCCCGTTATAGGTGCCGGTGCCGTTGTTGATGATATCGATCACGAAAGTGCAGGCGCCGTCCGGCGTGCAGACCGGGCTGCGCGCACGCTTCTTCAGGATCAGGTCGACCTTCTTCTCGACCGGCGGATTGCACTGCGGATCGCGATCGCCACGGCGGCAGATCGGGATCGAGGCGCAGCCGCGGTCGTTCTGCTGGCTGCCGAACAGCGGCTTGCCGCTGGCCTGGTAGTCATAGGCGGCACAGTTGCGCAGCGCGCCGCCCTGCCAGCCGCCCGCCGGCTTGAAGCCGAGCTTGAGGTTGACCGAGGCGCCGGGATTGAGCGTCGTCGCCGGATAGGTGCAGGTCATCGGCGTCGTGCCGGGCACACAGACCCAGGGCGCGTTCGGCCCGGAGGTCAGCACCGAGCCTGCCGGCAGCGTCACCTCGTCGAGCACGATCTTGCCGTTATAGCGCGCGTCGCCGACATTGGTGACGGTGATGGTGAAGTCGCAGCCGCCGGCCATCGTGCACCGCGGCACGTCGGCATGCTTCTCGACCTTGAGGTCCGGCTCCTTGTCCTTCGGCGGACATCTGAGATCACGCGGAATGACGATGTCGATGACCTGCGTGCAGCAGAGCGCCCAGCCTTCCTTCGGCCCGGCATAGGTTTCGATGCCGGTGACGACGAGATGGACGGTCTCGCCCGGCGAAGCGCCGATGATCTTCCAGTTCAGCACGCCGCCGCCGACCGGCACCTTTTGCATGTCGGGAACGATGCTGATGCCGGGCGTAGTCGTCGACACCTGCACCCCTTTGCCGCCCATCTCGGGTCCGACCGGCATATGGTAGATGAAGGCGCCGCCGCCGGGCACGCAGTCGACCGTGCCATGCTCGACCTTGAAGCATTCCTTGCCGGGAGGCGGAGGCGGCGGGTTGCATTTGGTCAGGTCGATGTTGATCGAGGTCTTCACGCCGGTCAGGAAATCGCCGTCGTCTGGTCTGTTCGGATCCTGCGAGTGGATCGTTGTTGCCGGACCGCCTCTGAAGGCCACCTCTATCTCACCCTGGTTATCGACCGTCGTCGGCACGGGAAAGGTCGCATGGTCTATCTTGGCGGTGATCCGGAAGGTGATGACGCGTTCGTTCGCGGCACCGACGCCATCGAGGTTAGCAGCGCTGATGCGGAAGTTGGAAACGCTGGCCGTGTCGTTCGGGCTGGCCGACATGCCGATTGAAGCAGCAGGCAGCGGCCCGCCGGAGGCGCTGGTGCCGTCGCCGGAGACATCGACGCTGACGATCTGCAGGCCGTGCGGCAGTTGGTCCTTGAAATCGAGCCTTGTCGCCTTGAGCAGGGCGGCCACGCTTGGCCGGTCGAAGTCCTGCGGGTCGCCATGGATGCCGAAGCTCAGGACATACTCGACGGAATCGCAGCTTTTCTGACTGCCTTTCTTGGTGAAGAAGGGCACGATCCGCGCGAGTTCCGCATTGATGCCGCGTGACGCCGGATTGGCGGCCTGATTGGTCGTGGCCGGAGCCTGGTCCTGGGCGAGCGCCGGCAAGGCCGGCAGCATGGCGACCGCGATACCGGCCGCCATCAGCCAGCGCGCGCCGCGCCTGGCATATGACAGGGGCTTCATGATCGTCTCCATGACGGTTTTCGAACGGCTCGAGACGGAGCGGGAAAGGGCGAGATTTGTCATCTGTCCCTCCCTCAACGTTCGCAGCTGACGGCTGGCGTTCTCAGCGGCAGCGTCATCTTGCAGCAAGGATAGTAGCCACCCTTGTCCTGGTCGGACTTGCGGTAGAAGCAGAGCCCGACATTGACGGTGTCGCCCGGATCATGGCCGGTGATGTCGACCGTGTAGGGCTTGCCCGGGACATGCGACATGGGGGTTGTCACCCCGACGCCGGGCGTCTGGGACTGCGCCTTGATCGAATCGCCGCCGAAGCCGGCATGGTCATGGAGATAGAGTTCGGCCCGCAGACCGCGCGGCGTGCAGTAGTAATGCACGTCCTCGACATCCACGCAGGGCGGCAGATTGCCGGGCGGCGGGAAGTCGGGCGGATAGAACGGAGGCAGATAGCCGCCGCCGGGGATTTCCTCGTAATAGCCGGCGCGGCCCTCGCAGGGGCGCCAGACCCTCACGTCGCCGACATGGCCTTGGACGTCCGGGTCCTCGAAATAGCCGTCGAAATCGACGAACCAGGAGCCGAAAGGCGGCACGTTGGCCGGCTTGACCAGCGCGCTCGGCGTCAGTTGCACGCCTTGCACGCCGAGCGGTCCGCCGGCGGCAAGCCGCTCGGCAAGCTCGGGATTGTCACGCAACTTGTCGCCGGTGTTGACGACGGTGTCGGTGCAGACGGAAGTGTCGAGATTGCCTTCGGCGTCATAGCGATATTGCAGGTCGACGCCGCCGGCCGACTGGCGATTGCCTTGCGGAAAACCGACGGCATATTCCTGCGGCACCTCGACCCAAGCCGATTCCGTCGCCGGATCGTCCGGGTCCTCGCGCCAGTAGCGGATCAGCTCGCCTTTGCCGGAATCGGCGAAACGGCTGTAATCGTAGCGGTTCTCGACCGGGCCGCGCTGGGCGAGATACATGAAGCCTTTATTGTCGAAGGCGATGTCGGTGACGGCATAATCCTTGTCTGCCCTGACCGTCAGTTCCCAGCGCGGATCGCCGGCAAAACTTCCGTCGCTCGCAATGCCGACCGACCAGATTTCGGCCTTCTCGCCGACGGAATAATAGAGCCGCCCGCCATGATAGGCGACAGCCCAGACGCGGCGCGCATCCTGCGTATAGCCCCAGGTCTCGGGGTGTTCGCTATCGAAAGCGGCAGCCTGGATGTCCATCACGGCGCCGTCGTCGGCGACCGGGGCGAGCCCATGCACCGGGCGCCCGGCAACGCCATGGTCGAAACTGTCGATCAGATTGCCCTCGATATCGATGCGGTGAATCAGCCCGGTGTCGAGATCCGAAGCGAAGAACTCGCGATGGGTCGGATCGAAGGCGAGATTGCCGATGCCCGGCCCGCTGTTGGTGTCGATGTCGGCGAATTTGGAAACGGCGCCCGTGATGCCGTCGATCTTCCAGATCGTGCCTGGGCCGCCGCCATTCTCGGTGCCGAATTGGCCGTCCATGAAGGTGGCGCCCGCGGCGCCGCGGCGCTGCCGTTCCGGCCTGCCGTCGCTGTCGGCGTCCGGGGTGACGATCTCGATGCCATGCAGCGAGGTCGCAGCTGCGTAGAGGTTGGGAGCGCCTGACGGCACGCCGTCGCGCACGCCATCGTCATAGGTCAGGCCGAACACCTCGCCGATCTGCCCGGCCGTCACCTCGAAGGGCGGGCGCGTGTTGACGAGCTGGCCGGAGGCCGGCCCGCCGAGATGCGAGACGTCGAAAATGCGCAAGGAGGCGCGGGACGTATCGATGAAGGTCTCGTCGACCGGGTCGGCGCCGGGCGGCAATCCCTGATCGAAATCGGGAATGGTGGTGCCCGGAAAGCCGGTGACCGCCATCGAACCGGGATGGATGATCTGGGCTTCCTGCGCCTTCGCCGCGCCGCCGAGCCACAAGCCGGCGGACAGCGCGAAAGCGAGAATTCCGCTGCTTGTTGCGATCGCGCGGCTCAAACGGCGGCCACGGGAACGCAGGAACGAGCCGCGAACGCCAGACATTGAACTCCCCCCGAAGCCGCTGGAAGGAACGTCCGCCTCTACCGCGCCAACCAGGGCAAGGCGCGGCGTTCCAGCACGTTCTTCCCCGATCGTAGTGTCTGTTTTCCTCTTTGTGACGATACGCCGGCTGCTGGGCAGGGTCAACGGAATCAGCCGGAAGCCCAGCGCGTCGACCCCTTCCCGAAGGCGGTGATCGCGCCGGGTTCGCGTTGTTCCCGGAGACTGCGAAGTCTCTGGGTTTCTGGTCATGGCGGCTTCCTTTCCGGGCCGCGCCATTGCGGCGCCTGACCGTCAGTCGCCGGCTGGCGGGGAAAGGTTCATGGGCGAAGCGGAAAGCGCCGTCGGGTGTTACCAGATCCAGTCGCCCCGGCCGAGCGCCGAAACAGCCTCGACGATGCGCGTGAAGCTCGTCCGCGCCCGGCCGACCATGTGTCTGGCCCTGAGGTAGCCATGCACCAGCCCAGGCTCCTCGAACCAGGTTGCGTGTCCGCCGGCCGCGACGATGCGGTCGCGATAGGCCTCGCCGTCGGACGACAGCGGGTCGCATTCGGCGGTGATCAGCACCGTTGGCGGCAGGTTTGCGAAATCGGCGTCGGCGAGCGGGTAGAGCGTGATGTCGCCGGTCCGGTCCACGCCGCCGGTTCGGATATGCTTGTAGAAGTCGAGGTCGCGCGCCGTCAGCATCGGCGCCTCGGCATGGGTCACGTAGGAGCCGCGCGAATGGTCGCCGCCAAGGCTAGGATAGATCAGCATCTGGCCGGCAGGTTTCTTGGCGTGACCGCGCGTGGCATGCGCTACCGCCGCGCAGAGATTGCCGCCGGCGCTGTCGCCGCAGAGCACGATCGCGCGGTCATAGGTTTCGGCGGCCCATTCGAAGGCATCCATGGCGTCGTCGAAGGCCGCCGGATGCAGATGCTCCGGCGCAAGCCGGTAATCGAGCGAAACCACATCGAAGCCGGTGCGGGCGCAAAGCTCGGCGCAGACATCGTCATGGCTGTCCAGCCCGCCAAGGATGAAGCCGCCGCCATGAAGGTAGAGCACCGTCGCGGCGTTGTTCGGGGCGGCGTTGCGGTAGATGCGGATCGAGATGCTGTTGGTTGCTGCGGCAACGGCAGTCGTCTCCGCCGTCACCCCTTGCGGATATCCGGCAAAGAACTCCCGGCACATCCGGTCGTAGACCGCGCGTTGCTCTTCGATCGTGTAGTGGATCGTGTCCGGCGGATAGTAGGAATTGGTCTTCTCGATGAAGGCCCAGGTTTCTGCGTCGATAAGGGTTTTGTAGTCGGTCATGCCGGATGACCAACTTTGGATGATTGCGCCCAGGCCCCCCTCTCTGTCCTGCCGGACATCTCCCCCTCAAGGGGGGAGATTGGCAGTTTCATCGACGGCACTTCTTTCCCAACGTCGGCGATTGGCGAAAGCGGGCGTGACATCTGATCTCCCCCCTTGAGGGGGAGATGCCCGGCAGGGCAGAGAGGGGGGCCTCGCTCCGTCATCTCCGCAGAATCACTTGCCCTTCCAAACCGGCTCGCGCTTCTCCGCGAACGCCCGGAACCCTTCCATGTTGTCTTCCGACCCGTAGAGCTTGTCGACCGTCGGCAACTGCCGGCGCGTCACCTTGTTCATGGCGTCCTGGAAGGTCAGCGCCTCGGCCACCCGCGCGGTCTCCTTGATTGCGGCGAAGACCAGCGGCGGGCCGCTGGCTAGCAACCTTGCGATCTCCCAGACGCGCTCCTCGAGCTTGTCCTTGGGCAGCACCTCGTTGACCAGGCCCCAGCGATGCGCCTCGGCAACATCCATCCAGCGGCCGGTGAACAGAAGGTCCATGGCGATATGGTAGGGGATGCGCTTCGGCAGCTTGATGGTCGCAGCGTCGGCCAGCGTGCCGGCGCGGATCTCGGGCAGCGCGAAAGAGGAATGGTCAGAGGCGTAGATGAGGTCGCAGGACAGCGCCAGCTCGAAGCCGCCGCCCACCGCCATGCCGTTGACGCAGGCGATCACCGGCTTGTTGAGGTCGCGCAACTCCTGCAGCCCGGCAAAGCCGCCGACGCCGTAGTCGCCGTCGACCGCGTCGCCTGCGGCCGCCGCCTTGAGGTCCCATCCGGCGCTGAAGAACTTGTCGCCTGCGGTCTTGACGATAGCGACGCGCAGCTCGGGATCGCCGCGGAACGCCTTGAAGGTCTCGCCCATCAGCCGCGACGTCTTGAGGTCGATCGCATTGGCCTTCGGCCGGTCGAGCGTGACTTCGAGGATCGCGCCTTCGCGGCGGGTGGTGATGACGTCAGCCATTCTTCTTTTCTCCAAGCACGAGCAGGGCATCCGCGATCCAGGCGCCCTTGCCTTTAGCGCAGACGATCAGCGGGTTGATGTCGAGTTCCTCGATCTCGCCTTCGTTCTTCTGCACGAAGTCGGCAATGCCGGCGATGGCGTCGATGGCGGCGTCGACGTCGGCCCTGGGCCGGCCGCGATAGCCTTCGAGGAGCGGGTAGAGCTTGAGCCCACGCAATGCCGCCTCGATGTCGTCGCGCGTTGCCGGTAGCATCAGGGTCACGCTGTCGCGCAAAAGCTCGACTAGCACGCCGCCGGTGCCGAGCGTCATCACCACGCCGAACATCGGGTCGCGGGTGAAACCGACGATCAGCTCGGCGACGCCGTCGCGCACCATGCGCTCGGCATAGAGCCCTGTGCCGAGCGGCAAAAGGTCATGCGCGGCGGCGCTGACGGATTCGGCGTCCTTGAGGTTCAGCCTGACAGCGCCGACTTCCGACTTGTGCGTGACACCGAGCGCCTTGAGAGCCACCGGGAAGCCCAGCGTCATGGACGAGATCACCGCCTCGACCGCATTGGAGGCGCGCTCGCCCCTTGGCACTGGCAGGCCGGCCTTGATCAGCCTTTCCTTGGCCTCGGCCTCGTCCGGTGTCACGCGTTTGGCTTCGGATACGCCTGCCGCCGTGGTGTCGACCGGCTGCGCCTGCGGCTCGCGCCAGGCCCAGCCGATGAAGGCGGCGGCCTGGGCGGCGTCCATGGCTTCCGGGATGCCGAACAGCGGCACCATGCCGCGCGCCATCAGGCCGGCGGTGTATTCCTCCGGCAAGTTTTCCGGCAGCGAGGAGACGATCGCCCCTTGCGCCTTGTTGGTCTTCAGCGCCGCCTCGAAGGCGCGCAGCGTCGCCCACCAGTCGACGTCGGAACAGCGGTCCGGGCGCGGAAAGTCGAGCACCAGCATGTTGAGGTCGAAGCCGCCCGACACCATCGCGGTGAAGGTGGCCGTCATCGCCGGCTCGTTGTTCCAGATGAAGGTGTGGTAGTCGAGCGGATTGGCGACGGCGACCAGCGGCCCGAGCGTCGATTTGACATGTGCGCGGTGCTCGGCCGTCAGTGCCGGGAAATGCACCCAGCGCCCCTCGGCGCTGTCGGCCATCACCGAAGCCTCGCCGCCCGAGCAGCTCATCGATGAAAGCTTGTAGCCGGATAGGGGGCCGGTGATGTGCAGCAGCTTCAGCGCCTCGATGAAGGCCGGAATGGAATCGACACGCGCTATGCCGAGCCGCTTCAGGAACGCGCCGGAGGCGGCGTCCGAGCCGGCGAGCGAAGCGGTGTGCGACACCGTCGCCTGCCTTGCCTGTTCGGACCGCCCGACCTTCATGGCGATGATTGGCTTCTTCAATTCGCGCGCCCGGGCCGCCAGTTTCTCGAAGCCGGCGACCGAATCGAAGGCCTCGATATGCAGGCCGAGCGAGGTAACGCGCTCGTCCTCGATCAGGCCAAGCGCCATTTCGGAAAGCCCCGTCTGCGCCTGGTTGCCGGCTGTCATCAGGAAGGCGATCGGCAGCCCGCGCTTCTGCATCGTCATGTTGATGGCGATGTTGGACGACTGGGTGATGATGGCGACGCCCTTGCCGTCCTCGGCCAGTCTGATCCCGCCATGCTGGTCGGGCCAAAGCAACGCGCCGTCGGCATAGTTGATCAGGCCGTAGCAGTTTGGACCGATGATCGGCATCTGGCCCGCGGCGGCGACGAGCTCGGCCTGCAGCCGCTCGCCGTCCTCGTCATAGGCCTCGGTCTCGAGGAAGCCGGCCGCAAAGCAGACGGCGCCGCCGGCGCCGCGCTCGGCCAGCGCCTTGATCACCTCGATGGTGAGATGCCGGTTGACGCCGACAAAGGCGGCGTCCGGCGCGCCCGGCAGGTCGGCAACGGAGCGGTAGGCTTTGCGGCCCGCGACCTCGTCCTTGGTCGGATGCACCGGCCAGATTTCGCCGGCAAAGCCCATCTTGATCGACTGCGCCACGACGGCGGCGGCCTGCGCCCCGCCAAACACGGCGATCGATTTCGGGCGCAGGAGACGTTCGAGTTTATGCATGGCCATCTTTTCGTTCGAGCGCGATCTTGTCCAAGGCCGGATCCGGGCCTTGGCGTATCATGCTCTAAGCTCCGAACGGACGCAGCAGCGCCCGCGAAATAATATGTCGCTGAATCTCCGACGTGCCTTCCCAGATGCGCTCGACGCGAGCGTCGCGCCAGATGCGCTCCAGCGGCAGGTCGTCCATAAGCCCCATGCCGCCATGGATTTGGATGGCCTCGTCTGCGACGAAGGCCAGCATCTCGGTGGCCTTCAGCTTGGCCATCGCCATGTCCTGGTCGGTGACGGTGCCCTGATCGTACTTCCAGCCGGCTTCGAAGACCATCAAGTCCGCGGCCTTCAATTCCGTCGCCATGTCGGCGAGCTTGAACGACACGCCCTGGAACTTGCCGATCTGCTGGCCGAACTGCTGGCGCTGCGCGGCATATTCTATGGCGTGCGACAGCGCGCGTTCGGCGCGGCCGAGGCAGGTGGCGCCAACCTGGAGACGCGTGGCGCCGAGCCAGGAGTTGGCGACGTCGAAGCCCTTATGCACTTCGCCGAGCACCTGGGAAGCCGGCAGCCGGCAGTCGTCGAATTCGAGGATCGAATTGGTGTAGCCCCGATGCGAGACGTTGCGATAGCCGTCGCGCACCGCGAAGCCCTTGGTGCCCTTGTCGACGAAGAAGGCGGTGATCTTCTTGCGCTTGCCGCGCGGCGAATCCTCTTCGCCCGAAGCCATGAACACGATGGCGAAGTCGGCGATGTCGGCATGCGAGATAAAGTGCTTGGTGCCGTTGAGCACCCAGTCCGAGCCGTCCTGCACCGCCGTCGCCTTCATGCCGCGCAGGTCGGAGCCGGCGCCGGGCTCCGTCATCGCCAGGCAGTCCCACTTCTCGCCGCGGATACAGGGAAAGAGATATTTCTCGCGCTGTTCCGGCGTGCCGGCAAGCAGGATGTTGGACGGACGCGCCACGCAGGTCCAGTGCAGCGCGTAATTGGCGCGGCCAAGCTCCTTCTCGTAGAGCAGCCAGCTCACCGTATCGAGGCCGGCACCGCCGACATCGGCCGGCATGTTAGCAGCATAAAGCCCGGCCCCGATCGCCTTCGCCTTCAATTCGTCGATCAGCTCGCGGCGCAGCTCGCCGGTGCGCTCCACCTCGCGCTCATGCGGGTAGAGCTCGTTCTCGACGAAGGCGCGGGTCGTCTCGACGATGAGCTTCTGTTCTTCCGAAAGACCGAAATTCATCGCCTCAACCCTTCTTCTTGCCCTTCTTCGCCTTATCGGCCTTGGCTGGCTTCCCAGTCTTTGTCGGCTTTTCAGCCTTTGCCGGCTTCGCGGCTTTCTTCGCCGGCTTGGCCTTTGCGGGAGCCTTGGTGGAGGTCTTCTTCGCCGCCAGCTTGGCGAGCTGCCGGGTATAGTCCTTGTGCAGCGCCCCGGCGCCCCAGCCCTTGCCCTTGTTCTGCTTCGACAGTGCTTCCATGATCGCGACCAGATTGTCGTCGCGGATGCGCTCCAGCTCGCGGATCGACAGGCCATGCGCCTGCTCGTCCGACTGCGTGGCAATCAGGTCGACCAGCTCGTCGTTGAACTCCGGCACGTCCATCAGCTTGGTCCAGGGCCATTTCAGGCAGGGTCCGAACTGCGCCATGAAGTGGCGCATGCCGGCCTCGCCGCCGGCGACGCGATAGACCTGGAACATGCCCATCTGCGCCCAGCGCAGACCGAAGGAATAGCGCATGATGTCGTCGAGTTCCTCGACGGTGCAGATGCCGTCCTTGACCAGCCACAGCGCCTCGCGCCAGGCCGCTTCCAGGAGGCGGTCGCCGACGAAGGCCTCGATCTCCTTGCGCACCATCACCGGCTTCATGCCGATCGAGGCGTAGAGCTCCTTGGCCACCTCGATCGCCTCGGGGAAGGTCTGCTCGCCGCCGACGATCTCGACCAGCGGCAGCAGGTAGACCGGGTTGAACGGATGGCCGACCACCAGCCGTTCCGGGTGCTTCTTCATCGCAACCTGCATGTCGGTCGGCTTGATGCCGGAAGTCGACGAGCCGACGATGGCGTTGGCCGGCGCATGCGTGTCGATCTCGGCCAGCACCTTGTGCTTGAGGTCGAGGCGCTCCGGCACGCTCTCCTGGATGAAGTCGGCGTCGGCGACCGCTTCGGCGATGGTCTTGGCGTAGGTCAGCTTGCCTTCCTTGGGCAGGCCGCCGGGCAGCATCTGCTTGTAGGCGCGGCGCGCGCCCTTCATCACTTCGCCAACCTTGCGCGACGCTTCCGGATCCGGATCGAAGATCGAGACGTCGATGCCGTTCAGCAGCAGCCGCGCCACCCAGCCGGCGCCGATGACGCCGCCGCCGATGGCGGCCGCCTTGTTGATGATGCTCATGGTCAGGCTCCGGTTCTCGTCTTGGCTGTTTCGGGATCTGTGAGGGCCACGCGCTCGCCGGTGCGGATCACGGCCGGATCGTAGGCGTTGCGGGCGAACACTTCGAGCACGAAGGGCCGGAAGAACTCGACCGGCAGCGTTTCGTAGCCGGGGTCGAAGCTCGACTGGTCCCAGCGCTCGCAGAACTGGTCGCAATCGTCGAAATACGGATGGCCGGCGAAGCGGTCGCGGGCATGCCGGTTGCCGCCCAGATGATGCGCGTAATAGAGGCGCTGGAAGTCGCCGTGCTTTTCCACCACCCAGGTGCATTGCTCGCGCACGAAGGGTTTCAGGATCGCAGCCGCATATTCGTCATGATTGTAGGGCGCATAGATGTCGCCGATGTCGTGCAGCAGCGCTGAGACGACCCAGTCGGTGTCGGCGCCATCCTTCCAGGCGCGCGTCGCCGCCTGCAGCGAATGGCCGAGCCGGGTGATCTTATAGCCCGACAGACCTTCGTCCAGCTGCACGAGCGCGTCGAGCAGCCGGTCGCCGGTCTTGGCGGCATAGTCGATCTCATGGGCGGTCAGGAATTCGTAGTCTTCCCTGTCGCCGTCCTTCATCGCCGTGAATTTGACGGTAGCCATGCTCAACTCCCGGTGTCTTGTTTGAGCATGATCTTGTCCGAAAACCGGTACCCACTTTTCGGGATCATGCTTAAGCCGCGGCAGCGATCGGCGCCCGCTTGGTGAGGTTGAGCTTCTTGCGCACGTCTTCCGGCCCAAGAATCCTGGCGCCGAGATTGGTGACGATGCTGGCCGCGCGCTCGACGAGCTGCGCGTTGGTGGCGAGCACACCCTTGTCGAGCCACAGATTGTCCTCTAGGCCGACGCGGACATTGCCGCCGGCAAGCACGGCCGCCGCCGCATAGGCCATCTGGTTGCGGCCGATCGAGAAGGCCGACCAGTTCCAGGTCGAGGGCACGTTGTTGACCATCGCCATGAAGGTGTTGAGGTCGTCCGGCGCACCCCACGGCACGCCCATGCAGAGCTGCACCAGCGCGTCGGGGTTGAGCACCTTTTCCTCGACCAGCTGCTTGGCGAACCACAGATGGCCGGTATCGAAGGCCTCGATCTCGGGCTTCACGCCCAACGCCGTCATCATGCCGCCCATGGCGCGCAGCATGCCGGGCGTGTTGGTCATCACATAGTCGGCTTCGGCGAAGTTCATCGTGCCGCAATCCAGCGTGCAGATCTCCGGCAGGCACTGGCGCACATGCTCCATGCGGTTGGAGGCGCCGCCCATGTCGGTGCCCTTCTCGTTCAGCGGCAGCGGCGCTTCCGGCGAGCCGAACACCATGTCGCCGCCCATGCCGGCAGTGAGGTTCAGCACCACATCGACATTGGCCTCGCGGATGCGCTCGGTCACCTCGCGGTAGAGATGCACGTCGCGCCTGGGCTTGCCGGTCTCGGGGTCGCGCACATGGCAATGGACGATCGCCGCACCCGCCTTGGCGGCGTCAATCGCCGAATCGGCGATCTGCTTGGGAGAACGCGGCACATGCGGGCTGCGGTCCTGCGTACCGCCGGAGCCGGTCACGGCACAGGTAATGAAGACCTCGCGGTTCATCGCAAGCGGCATAGTCTTTCCTCCCAGTTAGATCAGCCATCCATGTCGACCAAAAAGTCGGAAACCGGCTTTGGTATGACGACATGCGCCGAAGCTGGCCAAGAATGACCGACTTGTCGGAAACTGTTTTGCGTTTTACGAAGACCTCATGATCAAAAGCGAAAAGCCGACCATCTTTCGGTCCGAACGCGAGACGCTCAAGGTGACGTTCCTCGTGTTCTCGGGATCCTCGATCATGTGCGTGGCCTCGGCGGTCGACCCGCTACGCGCCGCAAACCGCATCTCGGGCGAGACGCTGTTCGATTTCAAGCTGGTCTCGCTCACCGGCGAGGCTCCGGTCACGACATGCGGCCTTCCCGTGGCCGTCAGCGGCCGCTTCGACGCGGCCGAAGCCACCGACATGCTGGTCGTCGTCGCTGGCTTCGGCACGCAGAACTACGCCACGTCGGCGCTGCTTGCCGGCCTGCGCCGCGCTGCTCGCGCCGCGCGCGCCTGTGGCGGCGTGGAGGCGGGCACCTGGCTAGTGGCGCGCGCCGGCCTGCTTGAGGGCCGCAGCGCCACCACGCATTGGGAGGACATGGAGGACTTCTCCGCCGCGTTCCCGGGCGTCGATGTGCGGCCGGATCGCTACGTCATCGATGGGCCGGTCTTCACCTCCGGCGGCGCCTCGCCGACCTTCGACCTGATGCTGCATCTCATCCGCACGAGGCTCGGCATGGCCGCCGCGCTCGATGTCGCGAGCGTCTTCATCTACGACCAGGCGCGTGCCGCGACCGACGCGCAGCCGCTGGTCTCGCTTGGCCGGCTCGACGGCTACGATCCTAGGCTTGCCCAGGCGATCCGGCTGATGGAAGCGCATGTCGACCAGCCGCTCACCATCGACGCCGTCGCCAAACGCGCCGGTGTCACGGCAAGAACGCTGGAAAGCATTTTCCGCAGATCGATCGGCGAGACGCCCGGCGCCTATTATCTGAGGCTGCGCCTCAGCGCCGCTCGCCGCCTGGTGGTCGACACGCGCATCGCCATGGCGGATATTGCCGGGCGTACAGGCTTTTCGTCCGCCGCGGCATTTTCCAGGGCATTTTCAAGAGCTTTCGGCGAGGCGCCGGTCAGGCTGCGGCGCGGCTAGGGCAATTCCAGGAAAAAGTGAAGCGTTCATAGCCGCCCTCCATCCTTGCGGCTGTAGTGGACGCCGGTCTCGTCGGCGACGGCGACCAGATCGACGTCGGAAAAGTGCGCGTGTTCGCGCGGCGTGCGCGTTCCTACCTCGAGATAGATGGCGTCGTTGTCGGAGCGGTTGACCAGATGGTGACCGTTGGCGACGCCCGCCTTGAAGCCGGCCGCGTCGCCCGGCCGCAGCACGGTCTCGCCTTCGTCCTCGATCAGCGTCAGCTCGCCTTCAATGACAAAGACGAACTCGTCCTGATTCTCGTGCCAATGGCGAAGCGATGAGAAAGCGCCAGGCACGAGCTTCGCCAGGTTGACGCCGAACTGGGTCAGGCCGGCCTCATCGCCGAGACGCTTGCGCGAACGGCCGGCGACCAGTTTGTCGTGCGGCGGCGGATAACCGCCGCGCGCGACGAACGGCAAGGCGGTTGCGTTGATCTTCGGCATGGCCTCACATCCTTTCGGGTCGCTGTAGCGGCTCCCGTGCCGCCGATGCGAGCGCGCTCGCTGGACGGCATGCGTCAGATGAAACTCAAAGCGCATCGGCCGGATACGTCTCAGTACGGCGCGCTTCAAGTATCCAGTCCGTCGCGGCGGTGAGATCGTCGACCAACGCCGTCGGAGCCGGATCGAAGCGCGTTTCGTCGCCGGGGCGGTATTTGCCGGTCCGCACGAGCAGCGCCGCGCCGAGACCGGCGCTGAGCGCGCCGGCGACATCGCTCTCCGCGTCGTCGCCGACCATGACCGCATCGGCCGCAGGGCAGTTCAAATCGGCGAGCGCCGAAAGGAAGAAGTCCGCCGACGGCTTGCCGAGCACGACGGGACTTCGGCCGCTGGCGAATTCGAGGGCCGCAACGAAGGCGCCGGCGTCGAGGCTGAGTTGGCCATCCGCATCCTTGAAGATGCGGTTGGTGGCCAAAGCCACAAAATCGGCACCGGCGGATAACGCGCGGAAAGCACGATTGAGGCTGGCATAGCCGAATGCCTCGCCGGCGTCGCCCACGACGACCGCCTTGCTGCTTCCTCCCTCCAGGCCCGAAAACTCTGCTTCGAGATCGGGATGGACGAGCAGATGCGGCTGGCACCCGTGCCTGCGCAACCATTCGATCGCAGCCTGCGCCGGCGTCAGCAATTCTTCGTCCGCAACTTTGATGCCCATGGCGGCAAGTTGCGCGACGATCTTGCTGCGCGGTGAACGTGTCGTGTTGCTGACGAAACGCAGCGGCAAGGCGGCATCGCGCAGACGCTTAATTGCCTTCGCCGCTCCCGCTATCGGGGTGTCGCCATCACAGACGACACCTAGAAGATCCAGGAGCACCGCGCGTATCATAGACGCAGGATGGAGAAACAGTCTGCGTTCGTCAAACCGCGGAGGAATCGGGCCGCGGAAGAATCAGGCCACGGAAGAATCAGTCGCGGAAGAATCAGGCGGCGTCGCGGCCTTCGCCGACGATGCGCGTGCGCATGCTTTTGGCCAGCGCCGTTTCCAACCGCGCGGCGACCGCGCGGTCCCATTCATTTGTCTTGCGGCCGCCGTCTTTCGAATGCGGCAACGCCATCAGCCGGTCGATGATCGATCCGGCCTCGCCGGACGAAAGCAGGGCGTCGATTTCGCGTTCATGCTGCATATCGGTTCGCCTCCTTCTTCTTCACCCGCCACAGGAGCCACGTTTATACGAGTTCCGTGACGGCTGTTTGAAGGCAAGAGCGGGGCGATTAAGGGGCGGCTCGGGGCAAAACCTTGTCGTGAAGTTCTGCCCCGCGCGAATGCAATACGGTCGGGCGTTCCGCCTGAGCGATCAGACGTAGCGGTTGACGATGTTCTCCAGCAGTTCCTGCCGGCCGGAGCGCGGCTGCGGCTCGATCTTGTCCTTCACCACGCGCTCGGCGATCTCCTCCAGCGTGCGCTCACCCGAGAGCATCGCTTTGCCTTCGGCGGTGTTCCAGCCAGCATAGCGCTCGGCGAGCGGGCCGGACAGCGCCTTGTCCTCGATCATCTTGGCCGCCGCCTTGAGGCCGCGCGCGCAGGCATCCATGCCGCCGATATGGCCGATCAGGAGGTCGTCCGGGTCGAGCGACTGGCGCCTGAGCTTGGCGTCGAAATTGGTGCCGCCGGTCTTGAAGCCGCCGCCCTGCAGCACCTGGTAATAGGCCAGCGCCATTTCCGGCACGTTGTTGGGGAACTGGTCGGTATCCCAGCCCGACTGGTAGTCGTTGCGGTTCATGTCGATCGAACCAAAGATTCCGAGCGCGTTGGCCAGCGCCAGCTCGTGCTCGAAGGAATGGCCGGCAAGGATCGCGTGGCCCTGCTCGATGTTGAGCTTGACTTCCTTCTCCAGCCCGAAGCGCTTGAGGAAGCCATAGACGGTGGCGACGTCATAGTCGTACTGGTGCTTGGTCGGCTCCTGCGGCTTCGGCTCGATCAGGATCGTGCCGTTGAAGCCTATTCTGTGCTTGTAATCGACGACGAGGCTGAGGAAGCGGCCGGCCTGTTCCTGCTCGCGGGCAAGGTCGGTGTTGAGCAAGGTCTCATAGCCCTCGCGGCCGCCCCACAGCACATAGTTCTCGCCCTTGAGCTTCTTGGTGACGTCGATGCAGCTCTTCACCGTCGCCGCCGCATAGGCAAACACATCCGGATCGGGATTGGTAGCCGCGCCCGACATGAAGCGGCGGTGCGAGAAGAGGTTTGCCGTGCCCCAGAGCAGCTTGACGCCGGTCTGTTTCATCTTGTCGGCGAAATAGTCGGTGATCTCGTCGAGGCGCGCGGCGCTCTCCGAAAAATCCTTGCCTTCCGGGCGCACGTCTGCATCGTGGAAGCAGAAATAGGGCGCGCCGAGCAGCGCGAACATTTCGAAGGCGACGTCGGCCTTGAGCTTGGCCAGCTCCATCGTGTCGACGCCGCCCGGCTTGGCGAACCAAGGGCGGTCGAAGGTCTGGCCTCCAAACGGGTCGCCGCCCGGCCATGCGAAGGAATGCCAATAGGCGACGGCGAAGCGCAAATGGTCTTCCAGCCGCTTGCCGGCTACCACCTCGTCGGGATTGTAGAACCGGTAGGCCAGCGGATTGGTCGAATCCGGCCCTTCATATTTGATCTTCTTGATATCGCCGAAAAATCCGCTGCTCATGGTTTCCTTCCTCTCCGGGTGCTTTGCCTGATTACCTCAGGCGTAATTGGTTTCGCTCTTGCGGGGCGCGAAAAGCGTCATGTCGAAACGATACAACGAAGGAACATGACAATGACCGACCTCAACACGATCGCCCGTAACTACATCGCCGCCTGGAACGAGAGCGATGCGACCCGCCGCAAGGCGCTGCTCGACGCGGCGTTCACCAAGGATGTCAGCTATCGCGACCCGGTCATGCAGGGCGACGGCCGTGACGGCATCGCGGCGCTGATCGACGGCGTCCAGCAGCGTTTCGCCGGCTTCCGCTTCTCGCTCAAAGGCGAGCCGGACGGTTTCGCCGACAATATCCGCTTCTCGTGGAATCTGGGACCGGAAAGCAGCGAGTCCGTCATCGAAGGCACCGACATCGGCGTCATCGAGGATGGTCGGCTGAAGAGCGTCACCGGGTTTTTGGACAAGGTGCCGGCGCAATGAGGCTAAATGGGTAAGAGGGGCGCGAGGCACCCCCCTCTGCCCTGCCGGGCATCTCCCCCTCAAGGGGGGAGATTGACTGTCACGCGGACCTTCGCCAATCGCCAGCATTGAAAAAAGCGCGGCAGCGCCGAAGCTGCCAATCTCCCCCCTTGAGGGGGAGATGCCCGGCAGGGCAGAGAGGGGGGCCTCGCGCATACTCACGCAGTAACAGCCCTTATTGCCGGATACAGCGCCCGATACCTCTGATAGGCATCGGCATAAGCGCTGCCCAGCCCGGCATCCGGCTCGACCGTCGCATCCGTCGCCGGCGCGGTGCAGACGGCAAGCGGATCGGCGCCGGTCGCGGCGATCAACCCCAACCGCGCCGCGCCGAAGGCGGCGCCGAAATCGCCATCGGCCGGGATGTCGACCGGCACCTGCAGCGCGGTGGCGATCGCCTTCAGCCAATAGCGCGAGCGCGAGCCGCCGCCGATCGCGGTCACCCGGCTCAGTATCGTGCCGGCCGTCTTCAGCGCTTCGAGACTGTCGCGGAAGGCGAAGGCGACGCCCTCGAGCACGGCCTGCGTCAGCACGGCCCGGCTCGATTGATGCGCGAGGCCAGTGAAGGAGCCGCGGATGGCGGAATCATTGTGTGGCGTCCGCTCGCCCGAGAGATAGGGCAGGAAGGTGACGCCCGTCGGCGCCCTGAGCTTGTCGCCAAGCTCGCCGGTCAGGTCGCCGGCGTCCTTTCCGGTGATCTCCGACAGCCAGTTGAGCGAATCGGTGGCCGACAGGATCACGCCCATCTGGTGCCAGGTGTCGGGCAGCGCATGACAGAATGTGTGCACCGCGCTTTCCGGATTGGGCAGATAGGAGGCGTTTGCCGCAAAGAGCACGCCCGACGTGCCGAGCGAGACGAAAGCATACCCGGCGCCGACCGTGCCCATGCCGCAGGCGGAGGCCGCATTGTCGCCGGCGCCGCCGGCAATTGGAATTCCCGCCGCGATCCCCCATTTCGACGCGAGCTCGCCGCGCAAGGCGCCGGCCTTGGCCGTGCCTTCGACCAGCGACGGCATGTGCTTCTCGTCGAGCGATGTCGCCGCCAGCAGTTCCGGCGACCAGCGGCGCTTGCCGACATCGAGCCACGAGGTGCCGGCCGAATCCGACATTTCGGAAATGTGCTCGCCGGTCAGCCAGAGTCGCAGGTAATCCTTGGGCAGCAGCACTTTGGCGATGGCGGCGAAGGTCCCGGCTTCGTGTTCTTTCACCCAGGCAAGCTTCGGCGCGGTGAAGCCGGGAAAGACGATGTTGCCGGTGAGCTTGCGGAAGCGCGGATCGGCATCGAGCGCCGCCGCCTCGACATGGCTGCGCGTGTCGTTCCACAGGATGCAGGGGCGCAGCACCTTGTCCGAGGTATCGAGCAGGGTGGCGCCATGCATCTGGCCGGAAAGGCCGATACCCTTGACCGCGGCAAGCTCCTTCGGGTGCGAAGCCTTGAGCTCGGCAATCGCCGTCTCGCAGGCCTCGATCCAATGCGCCGGATCCTGTTCCGACCAACCGGGATGCGGCCGCGAGACGTCGAGCGAGCCATGGCCGGAGCCGATGACTTTCTGGCCGTCGTCGATCAGCAGCGCCTTGACGCCCGAAGTGCCCAGGTCGAGGCCGAGATACATGATTTCCTCCCATTGCCATTAATTTTTTCGGATCTCGAAAAAATCTGGCTCGGCAGTTTTTAAGACAAGATCCGCTTGGGGTCAATTCTCGGACAAATCGGATGCGCGGCGTAAGAACAGCGCCGACAGCGGGCTGTCGGGCCGGGCGAGCCGCCGTTCAGCCGTCAGCGCCCGCGCCAGCGCCGTGTCGCCGGCGCGCAACGCGGCCTCGATCAGCGTCAGGTCGATCACGTCGCGTTGCGCATGGCTGCCGCCGAAACGGTGCGCGATCGAGCGGATCGGCCGGATCAGCCGCGCAGCCTCGCCATAGTTCCCTTCGCCAAAGGCCTTGATCGCAAGCGTCAGCGGATGCCCGACATCGCGCGTGAAGGCCGCATTGTCGTCGCTGCCGCGCATCGCTTCACGCTGCGTCTCGATCAGCGTTTTCGCCGGCGCTTCCAGCCCTGCGCCGGCAAAGGCCATCATCGCATGCGCGTCGTTGAACGCGTAATTGCCGGCGGCGGCTTTCGGCATCCAGTTGGCCGCGAGCGTCGCCCAACGGTCGCCGACATCGACACCGCCGAGAGTGAGGCGCCACAGGATAGCCGAGGCATCGACCATGTTGAGCGCCAACGTCGAGCGGTCGCCGTAGATCGGCCCATCATAGAGCTTGAGCACCTCGTTCGTCTCGCCGAGATCATAGTGGAACAGCGCCAGATGCCACCAATTGTGGATCTTGAGGAAGCTGTCCGTCGACCACGCGTCGGGATTGGCCCGCATCCAGGCGATGCCGTCTCGTTGCCGGCTCTGCATTTCCATGACATGCGCGACCGCATGCTGCGCCCAGCCGTCGCGCGGTTCGATCTCGATGGCTTCTCGGCCCAGGGATTCGGCACGGGCGTAATCGCCCATTTCCTCCAACCCGAACGCCTGCATGCCGAGAATGGCGTGGTAACCCGGCATGCCTTTCTGCCAGGCCGGCAGCGCCCGGCCGATGCGGTCGCGCAGCATGCGCGCATTGCCGGTGAAGAAATCGATCTGATGCCCGACCTGCAGCGCCAGCGCATCGCGCGGATTGTCGATCGCGATATCCTCCAGGATACGGGCGGCTTCATGCCATCGCCCTTCGGCGAGATGGCCAAGCGCCGCGACATGCGCCTGTTCGCGCGCGGTGGCGGCAAGGGGCAACGCGGCCTGATGGCTTGACCTGGCGACCGCCATCGCATCCCGCTCGGTGGCGAGGCCGAACAGATAGCCTTTGAACACATGCGCCATGACAAACGTAGGGTCATCGGCAATGGCGCGGTCGATGGAGCCGACCGGATCGCCGATGAAGCATTGCAATTCATGCACGGCGCGGGCGTAGGAGGAAAATCCGGCTTCGGTCGCGCCCGAGTAAGTCAGGCCGAATGCGTCCTTCATAGCGTCAGTTGGCCGACCGCATCGCCACCGTGGCGATGCCGGCGCCGACCAGCAGCGTGCCGCCGGTGCGGTTGAAGATGCGGATCGCCTTCGGGTTGCGCACGATCGCCCGGGCCCTGGACGCGACAAGCGCGTAGCCGAAGGCGTTGAGGAAGGCCAGGGTCAGGAAGGTCGTCTCGAAGATCAGCATCTGCGTCCAGAAATCGGCATGCCGGTCGAGGAACTGCGGCAGGAAGGCGACGAAGAAGGTGATGCTCTTCGGGTTGAGCGCCGTCACCAGCCAGGCATGCGCCATCATCCTTGCTGCCGAGACCGCGTCGGTGCGGGGTTCCGCCTTCAGCGCGCCGCCGGCGCGGAACAGCTTTATGCCGAGATAGATCAGATAGCCGGCGCCGATCACCTTGAGCACGGTGAACACTGTGGCCGAAGCCGCGAGCAGCGCGCCGATACCCAGCATCGACAGCGTCATGGCGGTGAAGTCGCCCAGCGCCACGCCCACCGCCATCGGCAGCGCGGTGCGCCAGCCCTGGCCCAGCGCGTAGGAGACGACGAGGAGGATCGTCGGGCCCGGAATGACGAGAAGGATAGAAGAGGCGGCAGCGAAGGCGGCCCAGTTTTCGAAGGACATTTCCCTGCTCCTTGAGCGCAAAGAAAAGGATAAATCCTGGGGTCGTCGGGAATGTAAAGGGGCCGCTGGAAAAATCTTCGACGCCCAGGGCCTAGGGCCCATCGACCGTCGCAACGGCGGTTAAGCCGGGCTTCCGGTCTTTCACCCTTTTTCAACCATGAATCGCGAAAATGCGCACATCCGGCCGGACCGTGCTTCCCGCCGGCAGCGTAGGGTTTGGTGCATGCGCGAGTTGCCGCAACGTCTGACGCCGCCTTCCGACGGCGCCGCAATCGGTACCGAAATTCAGCTTTCCCGCCGCGCCGTGTTTTCCGGCGCGGGCGCCATCGCGCTGCTCGGCCTGGCCGGCTGCAGCACCACCGACACGCTCGACCTGCCGCAGATGCAGCTCGACAACACCGTCACCGGTTCCGTTCCCCCGATGCGTCCGGCGATCAGCGTCGACAAGAACGTCACCGGCCCCGATGTGATGTACGCCTCGCTCACCGATGGCGGCTTCCAGGTTCCGGCCGTGCCGTGGCAGAAGGTCAAGCCGCAGTTCCGCCGCCAGATCGTCGTCGACAAGACCGGCGAGGCGCCCGGCACCATCGTCGTCCATCTTGAGGAGCGCATGCTCTATCTCGTCCAGCCGGGCGGCGATGCCATCCGCTACGGCGTCGGCATCGGCAAGGACGGCTTCCGCTGGTCTGGCCGCGCCAATATCCAGTATGGCCGCGAATGGCCGGTCTGGACGCCGCCGCCGGAGATGGTCCAGCGCAAGCCGGAACTGGTGAAATGGCAGGGCGGCCAGCCCGGCGGGCTCACCAATCCGCTAGGCGCCCGGGCGCTCTACATCTACCAGAACGGCAAGGACACCGGCTATCGCATCCATGGCTCGCCCGAATGGTGGAGCATCGGCCAGGCGATGTCGTCGGGCTGCGTGCGCCTGATCAACCAGGACATCATCGACCTCTACAGCCGCGTTTCCAAGAAGAACCCGGTTGTCGTGGTCTGATCTTTCCAGGCGACCTGTGCGGCCGCCTTTTCGAGATCCCGTTTCTTCCGTTGCGCGAGGTCGCAAGACAGGCCAAGGTACCTGAAAACCTTCGCTTCGGGAGAAATCGAGCATGGCTGGAACCTTCGTCATCGCGCAAGGCGGCGGCCCGACCGCCGTCATCAACCAGACGGTCGTCGGCGCCACGCTGGAAATCCGCAAGCGTCATCCAGGTGCCAAGGTGCTGGGCTCGCTCCATGGCGTGCGCGGCATTCGCGACGGCAATTATGTCGATCTCTCCGCCATCCCCGAGGACAGGCTACGGCTGATCGCCGGCACGCCGAGCGCCGCCCTCGGCTCGACCCGCGACAAGCCGGACGCCGCCTATTGCGAGGTCATCCTCAACGGCCTGAAGAAGGTCGGCGCGGACGCCTTCATCTATATCGGCGGCAACGACACCTCGGGCACGCAGCAGATCCTGACCGATGCCGCCGGCGGCTCGATCGCGTTCGTGCATGCGCCGAAGACCATCGACAACGACCTCGAGGAGAACGACCACACGCCGGGCTTCATCTCGGCTGCCGAATTCGTCGCCGGCGCCTTCCTCTCCGTCGACCTCGATTTCCGCGCCCTGCCCGGCATCTATGTCGGCATCGTCATGGGCCGGCATGCCGGCTTCCTGACCGCCGCCGCGGCCGCATGGCAGCTCGATCCCGACAGCGGACCGCATCTGGTCTACGTGCCCGAGCGCGCCTTCTCGGCGAAGCGCTTCATCGAGGAAGTGCGCGAAAAGCTGGACCGCCACAAGCGCTGCATCGTTGCCGTCTCGGAGGGCGTCAGCACTGCCGACGGCAAGGCGCTGGTCGAAAGCCTGGTGCCGCCGGACAAGCTGGAGCGCGACCAGCACGGTAACGTCAAATTGTCGGGCAGCGACCTGCCGGCGGCGCTCGAACGGGCCTTGGCCGAAGGCCTGCCCGGCAAGCGCGCGCGGGTCGACGCGCTGGGCTACATGCCGCGCGGTTATGTCGGCGCGATCAGCGCCGTGGACGCCAAGGAAGCCTTCGATGCCGGCGCTTTCGCGGTTGCTGTCGCGGGCGAAGGCGGCGGCTCGGTCGCGCTGCAATATGACGGGTCGAAGACGGTATTGAAAAAGGTGCCGCTGAAGGCGGTGGCCGGCAAGACCCGCCATATGCCCGACGATTTCATGAAGCCGGACGCCAACCAGCTTTCGGACGCCGGCATGGCCTATCTGAAGCGGCTGGTGCCGGAAAAATACAAGGTCGGGAAGCCGTTCGTCTGATGGGCGGCGGCTCGATCCCCGAGCTTGCGGTTGGCGACTGGTTCGGCAAGGCGAAAGTCGATGCCTGTACGACGATGCTGACCGAGCCTTTCGTGCATGATTTCGTGCGCGCCAATATGTGGCATCTGAAGGGCCGCGACGCCGATCTGCTGGTCGACACCGGCATGGGTATCCGCCCGCTGGCGCCTGAGATCGACACTCCGCCCGGCAAGCCGCTGATTGTCGTCGCGACCCACATCCATCTCGACCATGTAGGCTCGCTGCATGAATTCCCGCTGCGTATGGGGCCGAAGATGAGCGCGGCGCAGTTCGACGGCATGAACGATGCCGCTACCTACGCCTACATGTTTCACAATCTCGACGGCGCGGTCTCCAAGCTGCCGGCGCCGGACTGGAGGGCTGCCGATTACCGCATTCCATCCGCGCCGCTGACCCGCACGCTCGACGAAGGCGATGAAGTCGATCTCGGCGACCGCAAGTTCCGTGTGCTGCATCTGCCTGGACACTCGCCGGATTCGATCGCGCTTTTCGACGAGGCCGATGGCCTCTTCCTCGCCGGCGACGCCATCTATGACGGCATGCTGATCGACGATCTGCCGGATTCGGACCGCGCCGCCTATTGCCGCACCATGCGGCGGCTGCTCGACCTGCCGGTACGCATCGGCCATGGCGGCCATGGCCCGAGTTTTACCGGCCAGCGAATGCGTGAGATCGCTTCCGCTTATCTGCGCCGGAGAGAGCGGTTCGTAAGCGCTCTCTGAATTAAATCTTCGTAAGGTCATCCAAAGGCCCTGATTCAGGCCATTCCGCACCCTAAATCTTGATTGTCGATCCGGCCGGCTGCCATGCAAGGCGAGGCAGGCAATCCGGTCGCCGACACGCCAACGGATGCGTGCTTCGAGAGCCATCCGGGGCGCCGGATCAACCTCTCGCCCGGACAGAAACGACCATGTCACCCATGAACATTCTTCGCAGACATCGCGTCGCGGCCCTGTTGGGCGCTGCGCTGATCATTTCTCCCGTTATTGGTTCCTTTGCCGAGAGCACGAACAACGCCGGATTGAGCAACGCCGTCGCCACCACGCAAACTCCCGCCGCCGGCGTCACTGCGCCTAACGGCTCCTTCGCTCCCATCGTTGCCACCACAAAGCCGGCGGTCGTGACAGTCACGACAATGATGAAGGGCCCGGCGGACGCCATGAATGAGGGTTCGCCCTTCGACGGCAACTCACCTTTCGACGAGTATTTCCGGCAATTCTTTGGCGACCAGGGCATGCCGATGCCGAAGACCCCGCCTCAGCGAGCACCACGCAGCGAGGCGCTCGGCTCCGGCTTCATCGTCAGCGCGGATGGCACAATCGTAACCAACAACCACGTCATCGACGGCGCCACCTCGATCAAGGTGACGCTCGACGATGGCACCGAGCTTCCGGCAAAGCTTGTCGGCCACGATGCGAAGCATGACCTAGCTGTGCTCAAGATCAAGGCAGACAAGCCGTTGCCGACCGTCAAGTGGGGCGATTCCAGCAAGCTGATGACCGGCGACCAGGTGCTGGCGATCGGCAACCCGTTCGGCATCGGCACCACGGTGACCGCCGGCATCGTCTCGGCGCGCGGCCGCGATCTCCATAGCGGGCCGTTCGACGATTTCATCCAGATCGACGCGCCGATCAACCACGGCAATTCGGGCGGTCCGCTGGTCGACATCCATGGCAATGTGATCGGCATCAACACCGCCATCTACTCGCCCAATGGCGGCAGCGTCGGCGTCGGCTTCGCCATCCCGTCGGACCAGGCCCAGAAAGTCGTGGCCAAGCTGATGAAGGGCGGCGACATCGAATACGGCTATCTCGGTGTGCAGATCCAGCCGGTCACGCCGGATGTTGCCGGCGCCATTGGCCTCGACCATCCTGCCGGAGCCTTGGTCTCGTCGGTCACGCCGGGCTCGCCGGCGGCCAAGGCGGGCATCGAAGTCGGGGATGTGATCACCGGCTTCGGCGGCCAGGAGATCAAGGATCCGAAGGACCTGTCGCGTGCCGTCGCGGATGTCCCGCCTGGCAACAAGGAAACGGTCGATATCTGGCGTAAGGGCAAGGCGGTTCAGGTCTCCGCAGACGTCGGCCGCAACACCGACCAGGTGCAGACCGCCTCGAATGGCGAAGGCAGCAAGCCGTCGGCGGGCCAGGGCGTGCCGTCGCTCGGCCTCGGGCTGACCGATATCACTCCCGACATCCGGCAGGAGCTCAATCTTGCCGACAAACAGCACGGCGCCGTGATTGAGCGTGTCAATCCGGACAAGGCGGCCTCGGCAGCGGGCCTCCAGCCGGGGGACGTGATCGTCGGCGTCGACCAGACGCCCGTAAAGAACGCCAGACAGGCGAACCAGGCGATCGCCGAGGCAGCCAAGTCGGGCAAGAAGTCGGTGCTGCTGCTTGTCGATCGCGGCGACCAGCAGATCTTCGTCGCAGTGCCTTTCGCGGCCGGCTGACGACTTCGTGGCGACCTATCGGTGCAAGGCGGGTCGCCAAGATTCTTGTTGCCCCGGAAGGCGTCTTCGAGAACACTCCCCGCGATCGACCAAATCCGGTGCAGGAGACGTCTCGATGGTCACGCGCGGCTTCTTTTCCGGACGGCGTCCTCCTTCCGACACCGATGCGCGCATCCCGCCGGGCCAGTACCTGGAACAAGGCTTCCCGGTTCTCTCGGCCGGGCCGACGCCGCGCGTGCGCACCGAGGATTGGTCCTTCACCTTGAAGCAGGGGCCGCGACCGATCAAGAAATGGAACTGGGCCGAGTTCAATGCCCTGCCGCAAAGCAAGATGACGCGCGACATCCATTGCGTCACGGCCTGGACCAAGTTCAACACGCCCTGGCAGGGCGTGATGATCGACGACATCCTCGCCGATGCCGGCATCGAGCCGCCGACGGCTTACACGCTGGCGCTGTCTTTTGACGGCTATTCCACCAATGTGCCGACCAAGGACCTCGTCACCGGCAAGGCGATGGTGGCGCTGCTCTATGAAGGCAAGCCGATCACGCCCGATCATGGCGGGCCGGCGAGGCTTCTGGTGCCGCATCTCTATTTCTGGAAATCGGCCAAATGGGTGAACGGGCTGCAGTTCACCGAGCGCGACGAGCCGGGCTTCTGGGAGCTGCGCGGCTATCATATGTATGGCGACCCCTGGCGCGAGCAGCGCTATTCCAGTGACCCGTGAGAGGCGATTTGTGAGCAGCAATCGATGAGTGCCGAGCCATCGCCGCAATCGCCCTGGCAGGCAGCCACGATCACCCGCATCGAAAAGCGCACGCCGCGCGTCACCAGCTTCTGGTTCCAACCGTCGCGGCCCTTCGTCCATCTGGCCGGACAGCATGTCGACGTCAGGCTGACGGCGCCGGACGGCTATCAGGCGCGCCGCTCCTATTCCATCGCCTCGGCGCCGGGTGGCGGCGTCGAGCTGGCGATCGAGCGGCTCGACGACGGCGAGGTCTCGCCCTTCTTCCACGATGTCGCTGCCGTCGGCGACGAGATCGAGCTGCGCGGGCCGCTGGGCGGCCATTTCATCTGGGAGGAGAGCGACGGCGGGCCGGTCCTTCTGGTCGGCGGCGGCTCGGGCGTCGTGCCGCTGATGGCGATGGTGCGCCATCGTATGCTGGGCAACACGGCGGTGCCCGTTGCGCTGGTGTTCTCGGCGCGGGTCTGGGACGAGGTGATTTTCCGCGACGAGCTGATCGGTCTCGACGATCGCCGCGACGGATTCGATCTGGTGCTGACGCTGACCCGCGAACCGGCAAGGCGGCCGTCCGACTATTCCCGACGCATCGACGCCCGCATGATGGCGCAGGCCGTCGAGCGCCTGCCGAAAGCTCCGAAGCTCGCCTATGTCTGCGGTTCGAACGCGTTCGTCTCGGCCGCCGCCGATGCCCTGATCGGCGCCGGCGTTCCGGCAGGGACTATCCGCACCGAGCGCTATGGGGTTTGATGGAAGAGCTTGGACTGCCGACCCCCCAGCGCCACGCCGCTGCCCCATCCGGCAGGAAGCCCCTCGGTTATCAGCCAGAACGCGGATTGAAGCGAGCCGACTCGCCCCTTGGAACTGGGTTGGATGGTTAATAGTATCGAAAAGTGACTATTAGCGGATTCTAAAATCGAACTGAACGGTTCGTTTCTGTTGACGGTGCGTGCAGGACACTGTGAACGCCGGTGCTCAGATACATTTGGTGAGCCAACTGTCAGATCAGAATAACACATTGATTAAGTTAGATAAAAATAAAGTCATAGGCATGCTTATGAAAACTTCAAGAGGCGGATTCATGGTCCAGACGGAAAAACTTCGTGATTGGAATCCGGCACTCGGCTCACCCAAATCAGCGCTGTCCGAACGACGCGATTTCATTCCCAAGACACGCCGCTAGACGGACGGAATATAAAGATACTGGAGTAGCAAAAATGAAAAAGATTGTTCTCACTGCCGCAGCCTTTCTGGCAATTTCCGGCAGCGCTTTCGCTGGCAGCGACAATTATGGTTCGCAGGCAGCAAATCCGCCGGCCACGGTTGATTCGTCGTACACCGCTTCGGTTCACAAGTCCGAACCGGCCGACCAGAAGCCTGTCACCACGGGCGCCGACCACAACCTTTTCGGCAACAACTAACAACCGGCCTTGAACCGGCGGCGGGCTCGCCCGCCGCATCGGTCGGATCACAAGATTCAGGAGCACTGAAATGAAGAAGATCGTTCTTGTTACGGCCGCCCTGTTGGCTGTTTCCGGCGCCGCTTTTGCGGGCAGCGACAACTACAACCACAGTGGCGTCAACCATCCGGCCCCGGCGGTCGACACAACCCCTACGTCGTCGATCAGCGCCGACTCGCCTGTCTACAAGCTGCTGAACTCGTCGCGCGACGTACAGAAGTCGGCCCCCCAGGGCAGCGACCGCGACCACTTCGGCAACCGCTGACAGCCGACTGTGATTTGAAGGAGAGAGCGGCGGGCTTGGCCCGCCGCTCTTTTATTTGCCGGGAAAGCCAGTCTGCCGATGGCGTCAGGCCGCTTTCGCTTCCTCGCGATGCAGCGTGAAGGAATGGCCGTCGGCATCGAAGATGTGCAGATCGCCGGCGCCGGCGTTGAGCCGCAGCGTCTCGCCACGCTTGACCTCGACATTGCCCGGCAGTTTGGTTACCAGCGGCAGGTCGGTGCGGCCGATATCGACATAGACGAGCTGAACCTCGCCGAGCTGCTCGATATAGTCGACCTTGCCTTCGAACAGATAGTCCGCACCTGTGGCGATCGCGAGATCCTCCGGCCGCACGCCGAAGCTGACCGCGGCGCCATTCGCCGAGACGGGCGTCGCAATCGGCACCGTCGCCTTGCGGCCACCGACATGGCTGACCACGGTCGGATTGCCGGCCTTCTCGATCTTTGCCGGCAATATGTTCATCGCCGGCGAGCCGATGAACTGGGCGACGAACAGATTGCCTGGACGCTTGTAGAGTTCCATCGGCGTGCCGACCTGCTCGACAACGCCTTCCTTCAGCACCACGATGCGGTCCGCCAGCGTCATCGCCTCGACCTGGTCGTGCGTGACGTAGATCATCGTCGTGTTCGGCATTGATTCCTTCAGCTTGGCGATCTCGATGCGGGTGGCGACGCGAAGTGCTGCGTCGAGGTTCGACAGCGGCTCGTCGAACAGGAACACTTTCGGGTTGCGCACGATGGCGCGGCCGATGGCGACGCGCTGGCGCTGGCCGCCCGACATCGCCTTGGGCAGGCGGTCGAGATATTTGGTCAGCTGCAGGATCTCCGCCGCCTGGCGCACGCGCTTGTCGATCTCGGCCTTGCTTTCCTTGCCGATCTTCATCGAGAAGGCCATGTTGTCGTAAACCGTCATATGCGGATAAAGCGCATAGGACTGGAACACCATGGCAATGCCCCGCTTCGACGGCGGCACGTCGTTCACCACCTCGCCGTCGATCTTCAGCTCGCCCGAAGTGATCTCTTCAAGGCCGGCGATCGACCTCAGCAAGGTCGACTTGCCGCAACCCGACGGCCCGACAAAGACGATGAACTCGCCCGATTTGATATCGAGGTCGATGCCATGGAGAATGTTGAGGTTGCCGTATGATTTCTTCACCTGGTTGAGCGTGACATCGGCCATGTTTTTCCTCTCCCGTTGATCTCTGTTTGCAAGTTCAGTCGATGCGTCCGAACCAGGCGCCGTAGCCGCCGAGGCGGACCGGCCCGCTGCCAGTCTGTCCCGAAAAGCCATGTCCCGGCAAGGGTTGCAGCGCACCTTTGCCGAGATCGACCTCGGCGGGCTTGCTGCCGAGGTTGAACGCGCAGACGATCCGCTCATTGCCCTCGCGGCGGGTGAAGGCGACGGTGTCGCCATCGCTTTCGATAAAGTCGATGTCGCCCTTGGCCAGCGCCGGATGCTGGCGCCGGAAGGCGAGGAAGCGGCGATAGTGCTCAAGCAGCGAGCTTGCATCCCCCTGTTGCACGTTGACGGCCTGCGACAGGTGCTTGCCCGGCACCGGCAACCAGGGCTTGGCGGTCGAGAAATCGCCATTCTTGGCGGCCGCATCCCACACCATCGGCGTGCGGCAGCCGTCGCGACCCTTGAACTCCGGCCAGAACCGGATGCCGTAGGGGTCCTGCAGGTCTTCGAACTTCAGCTCCGCTTCACCAAGGCCGAGTTCTTCGCCTTGATAGATGCATACCGAGCCGCGCAGCGACATCAAAAGCGCCGAGATCACCTTCAGATAGGCGGTCGGATCCGCCTCGTTGGCGGCCCAGCGCGATGCGACCCGCATCACGTCATGGTTGGAGAAGGCCCAGCACGACCAGCCGTCGCTGGCGACCCGGCCGAAGGCCTCCAGCACCGCGCGCACTTTGGCGGCGCTGATCTTCTCCGGCGCCAGGAAATCGAAGGAATAGCACATGTGCACGCGCTTGCTGTCGGCGGTATAGGCGGCGACCACCTCCAGACCGCGCTGGGAGTCGCCCACCTCGCCGACGGCGGCCTGCGCCGGATATTCGTCGAGAAGCGCGCGGAAACGCTCGAGGAAGCCGAGATTCTCCGGCCGGCTCTTGTCGTAGAGATGGTCCTGGTAATTGTAGGGATTGACCGCCGGCGCCGTCTGGTCGTTGCGCTCTTCCGGCGGCAGCGGCGGATTGTCCTCCAGCCCCTGGCTGTGGAAGTAGAAATTGATCGTGTCCAGCCGGAAGCCGTCGACGCCGCGCTCCAGCCAGAAGCGGGTAATGTCGAGCAGCGCGTCCTGGACCTCCTTATTGTGGAAGTTGAGGTCCGGCTGCTCGGCCAGGAAATTGTGCATGTAATATTGCTGGCGGCTGGTGTCCCACTGCCAGGCCGAGCCGCCGAAGATCGACAGCCAATTGTTGGGCGGCGTGCCGTCGGGCTTGGCGTCGGCCCACACATACCAGTCGGCCTTCGGATTGTTGCGGCTGGAACGGCTTTCCTTGAACCAGGGGTGGATGTCGGCGGTGTGCGACAGCACCTCGTCGATCATCACCTTGAGGCCCAGGCGATGGGCTTCCGCCACCAGCGCGTCGAAATCGGCCAGCGTGCCGAACATCGGGTCGACGTCGCAATAATCCGACACGTCGTAGCCGAAATCCTTCATCGGCGATTTGAAGAAGGGCGAGATCCAGATGGCGTCGACCCCCAGCGAGGCGACATAGGGCAGGCGCTGAACAATGCCTTTCAGATCGCCGATGCCGTCGCCGTTCGAGTCCTGATAGGAACGCGGATAGATCTGGTAGATCACCGCGCCCCGCCACCAGTCGCGGTCGACGGCGGGGTCTGGTTGCGACGTCGCCTTCAAAGCCGATTGCATGTCTTCAACCTCCTTTCACCGAGCCGGCAAGCAGCCCGCGGACGAAATAGCGCTGCAGCGAGAAGAACACGAACAGCGGCACGATGATGGTGATGAACGCCGATGTGGTCAGGATCTCCCACTTGCCGCCGCGCGAGCCGAGCAGCGCGTTGAGCTTGGCCGTCAGCACGATCTGATCGGGCCCCGTGCCGAGGAAAACCATCGCCACCAGCAGATCGTTCCATACCCACAGGAACTGGAAGATCGCGAAGGAGGCAAGCACCGGGAAGGACAGCGGCAGCACGATCTTGACGAAGATCTCGAAGTCGCTGGCGCCGTCGATGCGTGCCGATTCCATGATCTCGCGCGGCAGGCCCGCGATATAGCTCCTGAGCAGGTAGATGGCGAAGGGCAGGCCGAAGCCGGTATGCGCCAACCAGATGCCGAGATAGGTCTTGGAAGGCACGCCGAAGAAGGCGCCGACGCCGTTATAGAGCCTGAGCAGCGGGATCAGCGACATCTGCAGCGGCACCACCAGCAGGCCGATGATGACCGCGATCAGCAGCGCCCGGCCGGGAAAGCGCATCCAAGCCAGCGCGTAGGCGGCGAAGGCGGCGATCAGGATCGGGATCACGGTCGCCGGAATGGTCACCGTCAGCGAGTTCATGAACGAGCGGCCGATGCCTTCGGAAAACAGCACGGCATCGTAGTTGTCCGTGGTGAATTTCGGCGGCGCTGAGGAAGCGAAATAGACGCGCTGGCCGCGGTCGCCCTCGAAGGCCTTCGATGACGACAGCACGAAGCCGCCGTCGGCATTCATCTGCAGCGTGACGCCGTCATTGAGGTCGGCAACCGATCCCGCCTTGTATTGCGTCGGCGCCGAAGATTTTACGCCGAATGCGCTGATCTCGCGCTTGGGGCCATCGCCGAAGATGTTGCCCTCGATGACGTATTTGCCGTCCTTCTGAGTTTGCGCCGACGCGCCCGGCAACCGTCCCGCTTCGCTCTGGCTGGAACTGGCAAAGGAGTTCCACCAGCCCGACGCGACGATCTGGTCCTTGTCGCGCAGCGATGAGACGAGGATGCCGAGGGTGGGGATGGTCCAGATCGCCACGAAGACGAGCACGGCGATATGGACGCCGAAGCGGCCGATAAAGGACTTTCCGGTCTTGGTCGCCATCTCAGTGCCCTCCCGTCTCTTTGTTGGCCTGGCGGATGTTCCAGACCATGATCGGGATGACCGCGATCATGATGATGATGGCGATGGTCGCGCCGCGGCCGAAATCGCCGCCGCCGCGGAACATCCAGTCGAACATCAGATTGGCGAGCACCTGGGTGTTCCACTGGCCGTTGGTCATGGTCAGCACGATGTCGAACACCTTCAGCACCAGGATGGTGATGGTGGTCCACACCACCGCGATCGTGCCCCAGATCTGCGGCACCATGATCTTCCAGAAGATCTGGAAGGGATTGGCGCCGTCGATCACCGCGGCCTCCAGCGTTTCCTCGGGAATGCCGCGCAGCGCCGACGACAGGATCACCATGGCGAAGCCGGTCTGGATCCAGATCAGGATCACCATCAGGAAGAAATTGTTCCAGAACGGCAGCGATATCCACACCTGCGGCTGGCCGCCGAAATACTGGATGATGGCGTTGATCAGACCGATCTGCACCTGACCCTCGCCGCGATACTCGTAGATGAATTTCCAGATCACGCTGGCGCCGACGAAGGAGATCGCCAGCGGCAGGAAGATCAGGCTCTTGGCGATGGTGCCCCACCAGATCTTGTCGGTGAGCACGGCGATGATCAGGCCGAGGAAGGTGCAAGCGGCCGGCACCACGGCCAGCCACAATATGTTGTTGAAGATCGAGTTGCGCAGGTCGTGATCGCCGACCGCCCATTCATAGTTGGCGAGCCCGACGAAACTGGTGCCGCCGCGGTCGAAGAAGGAGAGCCACAGCGTCGCGACCACCGGGTAGATCAGGTAGACGGCAAGGATGATCAGCGCCGGGCCGACGAACAGCCACGGCCGCACATATCCCTGCCGGCGCAGATTGTTGATGGCGGCGGCGCCGGATACCCCGCGTGAGGGGAAGATGAGGTCGAGCAGTCTGTTTGCGCCCCAGAAATAGGCGACACAGCCGCCGACGCCGATGATGATGACGAATATGGCCGAGAAAATCTGAGCCGCCATTGGTCCCTCTCCCTGCGCATGACCGCCCAGCCGGGGCTGGCGATCGGATGCACTGACTTTCGGTTATTCGGAACAATCGAAACGCGAAGGCTTCCGGCGTGGCCGCCGGTCGGACCCGGGCCGTGGCCCGGATCCAGGTGGAGGATGAAGAGGATTTCAGAGCAATTCCAGGAGAAGCGGTAACGGCCAGGTTGGGCGACAGCGCCGTAGCCTTTCGCCCGGAATTGGGTCGCGCGCGGCGGCCTATTTGATGCCGTCCCAGCTTTTCTGGATGTCGGCGGCGACGTCCTTCGCGGACTTGCCGCCGACCAGGTCGACCATGCCGGTCCAGAACGAGCCCGCGCCGATCTTGCCGGGCATCAGGTCGGAACCATCGAAGCGGACCGTCGTGGCGCCGACCAGGATCTCGCCCTGCTTCTTCAGCGCCTCGCTGCCATAGGCCTGCTTGTTGGCTGCCTTGAACGGGGTGACGAAGCTCTTCTGCGCCATCCACAGTTCATGCGCGAGCGGCATCTCGAGGAACTTGATGAACTCGCGCGAGGCCTTGGAGTCCTTGGTGATCATCACCAGCGTTCCGGCCACTTCCAGCGGCGTGCCCAGTTCCGGCTTGGAGGCGTAAGGCGGGTAGGGGAAGAAGTCGGCGTCCTGGCCGAGCTTCACGTTTTCGGGGAAGAAGGACGGGATGAACGATGCCTGATGGTGCATGTAGCACTTGGGCGGTACGGTGAAGAGGCCTTTCGGACTGTCGCGGAAGTCGGTCGCAGCGACCGCCTTGGCGCCGCCGTCCACCATCTTGTCGTCGGTGGCGATCTTGCCGAAGATGTCGATGGCGTTGACCACGGCCGGATCGGTGAACGGGATCTCGTTCTTGACCCACTTGTCGTAGACCTCCGGCGGCTGCGTCCTCAGCATGATGTCCTCGACCCAGTCGGTCGCCGGCCAGCCGGTGGCGCCGCCCGAACCCAGCCCGATGCACCAGGGCTTGCCGCCGTCGGCGATGATCTTCTTTTCGAGATCGGCAAGCTCTTCCTGGGTCTTCGGCACCTTGTAGCCGGCCTCGTCGAAATTGTCGGGCGAGTACCAGACCAGCCCCTTCACGTCGATCTTGTAGGGAAAGGCGTAGAAGCCCGGCTTGCCGTCCTTGCCATTATAGGTGCCGAGCTTGGCCCAGGAGTCGCCGGCGGCGTAGTTTTCCTTGATCCAGGCCGCGACGTCGTCGCCCAGCGGGGTGAGCACGCCCTTGGAAGCAAGATCCTGGATGAGGCCGGGCTGGGGCAGGACGGCGATGTTGGGCGGGCTGCCGGCCTGGGTGTCGATGACGATCTGCTGCTCATAGTTCTCGGACGAGGAATATTTCACGTCCGCGCCGGTCGCTTCCTGGAAATAGTCGAGAACGGAACGGACAAGCGCCTCGTCCTCGCCGCGCCACGGCCCGAAGATGGTCAGCGTCTCGCCTTTGAGGTCCACCTTCTTGAGGTCGTCGTAGTTCGCCCAATGAAATTTCGGATCCTCGCCCGGCTTGAACTTCAGTTCGGCTTGCGCCGGCAGGCTGAGGGTGAGTGCCGCGAATGCCGCACCCAAGAGAAGCATTTTCTTCATCGCAAGTCCTCCCAGTGGTCACAAACAGGACGAAACCTCCATTTCGTCCGCCGACGCCCGCGGAACTGTGACTCAACGAAAGGGCAACCGCAACCTTTCGAAGAGGCTTCCAAAGCGCTTTGGCTATTTTGATCTCGCCATTGAATCGCCAGAGAGTCAAGGGGGAGAGTTCGTTAATCGATTTAAATCTCACGGAATCGGCTGCGAGAAGGGTGCGCCGCAGCATGCTTTTTTGGCGCTGCAGCAGCAATTTTACTTCAAACAACGTAGGCAGACCTCTAAAGTCCAGTTGTGCTTGGCGGCTTTGCCAACAATCATCGGATCGATCCATATTTGAAAGCGCTTTGAGGCTGGAGGCCTCCGATGAACCTCAAGCAACTCTCGCACATGCTGTCGCTCTCGCAAACCACGGTCAGCCGGGCGCTGAACGGCTATCCTGAGGTCAATGAGGAAACCCGGCGCCGGGTGATGGATGCCGCCAAGCGCCACGGCTACCGGCCGAACCCCAGTGCGCGCCGGCTCGCCACCGGCAAGTCAGGAATGATCGGCTATGTGATGCCGACGGGTGCCGCCGTCGACATCGATCCGCACTTCGTCGAATTCCTCTCCGGCCTCGGCGACTATGCCCGTTCGCACGAGCTCGACCTCGCGCTGTCGCCCGCCGATGCCGACGATGAGGAAACGACCTACCGGCGCATCGTCGCCAACCGCCAGGTCGATGCCGTCTACATCTCCTCGCCGCGTCCGGCCGACAAGCGGCTGGCGCTGGTCAACACACTCGGCATTCCCTTCATCGTCCATGGCCGCAGCGAGGGTTTCGACTTCGACTATCCTTATCTCGACATCGACAATGAGGGCGCCTTCCACGAAGCGGCGCGCCTGCTGGTTCAGCTTGGCCACAAGCGCCTGGCGCTGATCAACGGCAACGAGCGCGAGACCTTCGCCATCCACCGCGAGCGCGGCATGCGCCGCGCGCTTGCCGCGAGCGGGCTGACGCTCGGCGAGCGCCACATCCGCTCGGTGGCCATGACCGAGGAAAACGGCTACCGCGCCGCCCGCCGCCTGCTCGAGGAGGCTGAGCCGCCGACGGCGATCGTCTGCTCCAGCCTGATCATGGCGCTGGGCGTCGTGCGCGCCGTGCGCGATCTCGGCCTCACCATTCCGGGCGACCTCTCGCTGATTGCCCATGACGACGTCTTCCCCTGGCTGCGTCCGGAGAATTTCCCGGTGCCGCTGTCGACGACACGCTCCTCGATCCGCCTCGCCGGCGCGCGTGTGGCAGAACGGCTGGCGGCGCGCATATCGGGGCTGGAAGAGGGCGCGCGCGGCGAGGTATGGCCGGTCGATCTGGTGGTGCGAGGGTCCGTGGCCGGGGCGCCGGTATAGGGCCGGACCCAACAGCTTCGCCAACCGTTTCAAGCCCATCTTTGCTGTCGTGGGACAACGGTCCGCCTTCCGCTGCTCCTGATCTTGGGCGATGACAACCGGTAAGCCAGAACCGTCAATCAATCCTGCCGGGTGCGCCACTTGCCGACATTCCCGTTCACCGAAGCGGATCCAATCCAACACCCTGGGCCGCCGCCCAAGGCTTCGGAGGTGGTGATCGTCGGTGGCGGCATCATCGGCGTAACCACGGCGCTCTTCCTTGCCTCCCGCAACATTCCGGTGACGCTGCTGGAAAAAGGCCGTGTCGCGGCCGAACAGTCCTCGCGAAACTGGGGCTGGATCAGAAAGCAGGGGCGGGACGCGGATGAGCTGCCGATCGTCATCGAGGCTTGTCGCCTGTGGCGGCAACTCGCCGACGAATGCGGCGAGGACATCGGCCTGAACCAGACCGGCGTGACCTACCTGGCGAACGCCGACAAGGACATGGCCAAGTTCGAAGAGTTCATGAGGATCGCCGCGATCCATGAGCTCGACACGCGCCTTCTGGACACCGACCAGACCGCGAAACTCATCACCGGCATGTCGCGTAGATTCGCGGGCGCCATGACGACACCCTCCGATATGCGCGCGGAACCCTGGCTGGCGGTGCCGGCGCTGGCCAGGCTTGCCGTGCGAAAGGGCGTCAGGATCGTGGAGAGTTGCGCCGCGCGCACCCTCGACATCGCGGCCGGCAGGATCAAGGGCGTTTGGACCGAGGCGGGATATATCGAGACCTCCACCGTGCTGGTCGCCGGCGGCGCGTGGTCTTCCTTGTTCCTGGCGAGGCACGGCGTGTCCATCCCCCAGCTGAGCGTCCGGGTAACCGTGGCCGCGACGGAACCCCTGCCCGAGATCTATGCAGGCGCGGCCGCCGACGATCACATCGCTTTCCGGTGCAGGCAGGATGGTGGATACACGCTCGCCGCCGGCGGCAGCCACCTGCTTTATTTGGGGCCCGACGCGTTCCGGCACTTCACCCAATATCTTCCCGCCCTCAGGGACAATCCGTTCGGCACGCGCTATTTCCCCTTCGCGCCGTCGGGCTATCCCGATGGCTGGTCGACGCCGCGCGATTGGGCGCCGGATTCAGAGAGCCCATTCGAGAGAATGCGGGTGCTCAGTCCGGCCCCTGAGCCGGCAAAGCTTCGATCGATCGAGCGCAATTTCAAGCAGCTTTTCCCCCGGTTCGAAACGGTTCGCCTGAAGGCCGGCTGGGGCGGTATGATCGACGCCATGCCCGACGTCGTTCCCGTGGTGGATCGGGTCCAGGCGATCGGTGGTCTTTTCGTCGCGACGGGAATGTGCGGCCATGGATTCGGCATTGGGCCTGGCATCGGCCGCGTCGTCTCCGACATGATCCGGGGAAACGCCATCGGGCACGATCTAAGCCGCTTCCGGCTGCCGCGCTTCTACGATGGAAGCCCGGTACGGTTAGGGCCGGCTCTTTGAATAGGTCGCGTGTGGCTTTATCCGATCAGTCTTGGATTTGCTCGATCCGCCTCGCCGACGCCTGCGTCGCTGAACAATTGGCGGCTCGTACATCGGGGTTGGAAGAAGGCGCGGGCGGCGAGGTCCGGCCGGTCGACCTTGGATTACTGCAAGCTTTCACGTTTGTACTGCTTTAAGGCTTCATTGAAGCGTTCGCTGAAGTCGTCGGGAAGATCGAAGGTGAGCGTCCAATGGATAATTAGCGGCTCTTCGACTGTTCCTCCGTGGTCCGTGCCGATCATCGCCACCATCTCATCGAGCTTCCCAGGAATCTCAGCTAACCTGGCTGCGTTGCGTCCGAGCGCGTTCGTCAGGACCGTTCGTATGGCTTCGCCTTCCTCGGGAATATGCGCGAAATGCAGAGATTCCTCGCAATCGACGATCGCAGTAACGGCGTCCCGGATCAGGACGCAGACGTCGTGCATTTCTTCTATATCGGCGGGCTGCCCGGGGGCCCCCCAGCTTGCGGTCAGCCGGTCTACAAGCGCTGCGAGAGGGCCGACGAGGTTCGACATAATGTGTGTGCGTTCCGTCACCCAATTAAGGAACTGGTCGCGTTGTACTCGAGCCTGCGGGATGTAGTAGTGACCGGACTGGAGGTTCTTAAGGCGCTTGAACTGCGGCTTGTTTAGATGCCTCATCAGCTCCGCGACGAAGCGCCACTCCCACCCGTCAGGTTTGTCGATGACGATGCGTTGAATGATAGGTGGATAACGCGCAAGGAAGTCGAGGGACGCCATCTCTGTCTCGTATCGAATGCGATCTCCGCGAGTCCCTAGCTCGCGAGCGGCACGGTCCTCATGGTCTTTCCGCCAAGCGAAGAGCAGTTCGGCAGGATACTTCGCCGCGTCCCGATCAATCTGTCCATGGCAATTTCGGCAGAGCCAAATGCCGTTCGTGATCGCCGCACGTGTCACGTCTGACATGGTCGCATCGTAGCGCACCGCTCCCGGCTGTGCGCCCATGATATGGGCAGCCTCGCCAATCGTCGTCGCTTTCGCGGGATCGCTGTTCGGACCGACGGTCAGAGCGCCGCAATCAGGATGCGAACACTGGAAGCGTGCTCGTCTGGCAAGAGTATCAATCGTTGATTTGGAGAAATCTGGAACCGCCATAGTCCTTAAATACACAGCCGCGTTGTCTAAGGCCATCTCCTATACAGGTTCGAAGCGGGCATTTTTGCGGAGAGCCGAAGGTTTCATAAAAGGTTGGTTGCTGAATGCAGCAATCCACTGAATTCGATTTCGATCGCGGACCGACAGACGTCGGCGGCAAGTTGCCTAGTCTTGACCCTAATGCAAGTGTCCAAAGTTCTCTACTTCGTCGCCTCGGCCGCCTTCGTATCGATCAGCCCATAGCCGAAATCATTGTCCCTCCCCTTGGGCCCGAGATCCTTGGCCGTGGCGGCGAGCGCCTTCTCGATCTCGTCAGCCGTGCGGTCCGGCGCGGCGTGGAGCAGGTTGGCGATGGCGCCGGACACGATTGCGGCGGCGAAGGAGGTGCCGGTCACCACGTCCGATCCGGCGCCGCTCGGCGCCACCATCTCGACGCCCGGCGCCGAGATGAAGACATAGGCGCCGCGATTGGCCTGCGGCATCAGCCCGTCCTTGGCGTCGGTGGCCGTCACCGCGATCACGCCGTCGAAGGCGGCCGGATAGCCATAGGGCGCTTTCGGGCCGTTGTTGCCGGCGGCGGCCACCAGCACCATGCCCATCGCCCGCGCATTGCGGCAGGCGGTGCCGAGCAGGTCGTTCTTCGGCCCGACGAAGCTCATATTGATGATGCGCACATTCTGCTCGGCCGCCCAATCGAGCGCCGACAAGATGACGTCCATGGTCGACTTGCCGCCTTCGAAAGCGCGCGCGTGATAGATCCTGGCGCCCGGCGCCATGCCTTCCAGCGGACCGACGCCGGCGATAAGCCCGTCGACAGAGGTGCCGTGGTCGCGCTTCTCGATCGGCACATTGGGCATGGCGTCGTATTGGCCGGCAATCACGCCGGCCAGCGCGGGATTGGTATCGTCGATGCCGGTGTCGATGACCGCGACGCGCACATTCTCGCCGCTTGCTTGGCTGGCGTCGAGCGCGATGCGGTCGAAGGCATAGTTCACGATGCCGGCCGCCTGCTGCAGCGTGTAGATATGGTTGGGCTCGCGGCGCCGCGTGCGGCCGTCCGCGGCAAGCTGCGCCAGCACCACGCCGACGGGCCGCCCGTCGGTGATGCCGAAGCGCACCAGGGTGGTGCCGAGCAGCCGCGACTGGCGCTGCGAGCGCACCTGCAGGCCGAAGGAATTGGCGATCTGCTGTACTACGCTGGCGCCGCCGTCGACCGTCACCAGCACCTCGTCGGGCACGAACTCGCCGGCGATCGCGCGCGGCGGCTCCGCCAGGTTGAGGCCTTGCGGCACCGTGACGGGTCCGCTCGGCGCCGGAGCGGGTGGCGGCGTGTTGTTCGAACCGTTCGACGACGGTGTTCCGTTGGGCGGTGCTGGCGTTTGCGGGACCGTGGGCGCCGGCGAGTTCGGAAAGAGATCGACGATCAGCGCCGGCAGGATCACCGCGCCGCCCGCGGCCGGGCCCGGCGTCCCAGCACCGTTCTTGGCGCCGCCGTCCCTGTCGCAGCCACCGGCCGCCGTCGTGCGGCTCAGGCAATCGAGCTGCTTTTGCGTCAGGTTGGGGTCGTTGGTCTGCGCGAATGCAGGCGCGGCGACAAAAGCCGCCGCGAGGATCACCGCATGAAGAATGACCGCCTTAGCCGCCATCGGCCGGTTTCCTTCCCTGCACCACAGCCTCAGCGAAAGGCTGGGCGGCAATAAGGCCGACGAGCTTGTCGTAATCGGCCGCCGTGCTGGCCGGGATCGTCAGGTGGAACACGCCGTCCGCGGTCGGGCCGCCGGCGATCTTCAACCCGTTCTGGCCGAGGAAGGTGGCGATATCGGCCATCTTCGCATCCGGCTTGAACTTGACCAGCACAAAAGGCAGCTTCGCCAGATCGTCTTGGGTGCCGGCCACTTCGAAGTTGTTGCCCCTGCCGCCCAGCTGTTCGAAGGACTGCACGATGACCAGCGCAAGCAGCGCCGCGGCAGCCGCCCAGGCGACGCCGGCAGGCATTGCCGTCACCCGGCCGAAGACCTTTGCCAGCCAGGATTGGCCGGGCGCGCGCACCGGCCCGGCCTCGGCGTCGAGCGCCCTGGTGAAACGGCTGAGCGCATCGGCGGGCGGGCGGATCGCTTCGTTGGCGGCGGCGGTGCCGGAGAATTCGGCCTCGGCCTCGCCAAGGGCGGCAAGCGCCGCCGGATCGGTCGCTAGCCATTCCTCGACGGCCTCCAGCTCGGCGCCTTCCAGCGAGCCGTTCAAATAGAACGGCAGCAGCGTTTCCATCTCGTCGCGGCGCGACATCTTTTCAGCGGCGCTCATGGCCACCCCCTGTCGTAACCGGCGGCCTTGAGGGCTTCGCCGAGTTTCTTGCGGGCATAGAACATCCTGGTCTTGACGGTGGCGACCGGAATGCCGAGCACCTCGCCGATCTCGCTCACCGACTGCCCGTGGTAATAGGCAAGGTCGATCACCGTGCGGTGTTCCTCGGCCAAGGCGTCGACGAAGCGGCGCAAGGCGGCTGCCTTGTCCTCTTTCATGGTCACGACTTCCGGCGTGTCGGCGGCGTCGGGAACCTGCGCCGCATCGTCGTCGTCGATCCAGTCTTCCTTCTTCTTGCGCAGCATGGAGAGCGCCTTGAAGCGGGCGATGCCGAGCAGCCATGTCGAGACTTCGGAACGGCCCTCGAAGCCGGGCGCCTGCTTCCACAGTTCGAGAAAAACCTCGTTCGCGATATCGTCGGCCATCATTTCCGATCCCGTCTGGCGCGCCACGAAGCGGTAGATCCGCGCGTGGTGACGCATGAACAGGAGCCGAACGGCAGCCCGGTCGCCCTTCGCGACCCGGTCTACGAGCGCGCGATCGGTTTCGGTCGCCGCATTCATGGCCGGTCGAGCCGCCTGGCTCCTCGAAGCTCTGTCGCTGATCGGTCCAAAAAGGTTCACCCTCCGCCAAGGATTTTCGGAGGCTAACCGAAGAAAGTGAGTGTTGCCAGAGGGCAGGGTTTCTCCTTCTCCCCTTGCGGGAGAAGGTGGCCGCGAAGCGGCTGGATGAGGGGTGTTCCAGGGAGAGCCGACGTCTCACTCCGCTGGAACACCCCTCATCCGTCTCGGCGCTGGCGCGCCGATCCACCTTCTCCCACAAGGGGAGAAAGAAAGGCCGCGCTTACCCCAAAAACGCCTTGGCCTTCATCGTCTCCGGTATTTCCACACCAAGCCGGCTCAGCACTGTCGGCGCGAGCTGCAGCTGGTCGAGCTGCGTGCCGGCCTCGGGACCTTTCGCCGGTCCGAAATAATAAAGCGCGAAATCCTGCATCTCGTCGTCATGGCCGCCATGGTGGCCGCGATCGGTCTGGCCATGGTCGGCCGTCACGATCACTTCATAGCCGGCCTGGCGCCATTGCGGCAGGAAGGGGGCGAGCATGCCGTCCATCGCGTAGCAGGCGTGATCCATCTCGTGGCAGTCATGGCCGAAGCGATGGCCCATCGAGTCCAGCGTGCAGGTGTGCAGGATGCCGTAGTCGATGCCATGGCGTTTGGTCAGCATCGTCAGCGTCGCGAACAGGTCGACGTCGCTTGGCGTCATCTGGTTCTTGAGATTGTAACCGGTCATGGTGTGGAAGCGGCCATGCGTGATCGGCCCGCCCGGCTCGTCGAACTCCATGTCCTCGACAAGGTCGAACGGATACGAACGGAAGAACTCCGACCAGTAGGAATGGGTCACCGCGCCCGTCTTGCCGCCGGCCTTGCTCACTTCCGAAAAAATGTCCGGCTGCGTGACGCGAAAGCGGTTCTCGTTGGAAAGGATGCCGTGCACCTGCGGCGTGACACCGGTGTGGATCGAGGCGTAGCAGCAGGCGGACGTCGACGGCAGCACCGAGCGCATCTTCCACACCCGCGCCTCGCCCGATTGCGCCCAGCCTTCGAGATTGCCCATCAGCCGGCGCCAGTTCCGGTAGGGCACGCCGTCGAGTATGATGAGCAGCAGTTTGGATTTGAGCGCCACGGAACGTCCCTGTGGTTGTTCTTCGAAACAGAAGCGCCGCGTGTCGCGCGGACACGCGGCGCTCCTTTGGATAGCCTGATATCAGGCGTTCAGCCAGCACTCGCAGAGCGCGTAGCCGTCCATCATCTCGCCATTGGGGTTCTTCACCCAGCCACCGACCTTCTTGGTGTTGGCGGCATCGACAAACTGGTTGAAGAACGGCACGATCAAGGCGCTTCGTCGCGCATCTTTTCCGCTTCGCATTGCAGTCGCATGGCAGCATTGCCGCGAAAAGTCTGGTGCCTCAGTTTCCAGCGCTTTCCATGCGCCGGCCCCTGATAGCCTTTTCCAGCCAGCCGATTTCCATTTCGGGCACGGAGGAGAGGAGCAGGTCGGTGTAGGCGTCGAAGGGCGGCGTCAGCACCTTGCTCTTGGATCCGTAGCGCACCACCTCGCCGCGATACATCACCGCGATCGAATCGGCGATCGACTTAACCGTCGCCAGATCGTGGGTGATGAACAGGTAGGCGACCTTTTCATGCTGCTGCAGGTTCAGCAGAAGCTTGAGGATGCCGTGGGCGACCAGCGGGTCGAGCGCTGAGGTCACCTCGTCGCAGATGATCAGCTTCGGCTTGGCGGCGAGCGAGCGGGCGATGCAGACGCGCTGCTTCTGACCGCCGGACAGCTCGGCCGGATAGCGATCGACGAAGCCCTTGCCCATCTCGATCTCGTCGAGCAGCTCGGCGACGCGCTTGTCGCGCTCGCGGCCCTTCATGCCGAAATAGAACTCCAGCGGCCGGCCGATGATGGTGCCCACCGTCTGGCGCGGGTTCATCGCCACGTCGGCCATCTGATAGATCATCTGCAGTTGGCGCAGATCCTCCTTCGGCCGGTCGGCCAGCCTGTTGGCGAGCGACCTGCCGTCGAAGGTGACGGTGCCCTGCTCGGGCGGCAGCAGGCCGGTGATGGCGCGCGCCAGCGTCGACTTGCCCGAACCGCTCTCGCCGACGACGGCCAACGTCTGTGCCGGATAGATGTCGACCGAGACGTTCTTCAGAACCTTGACGTGGCCGCCGCCATAGGCGGCGGTCACATTCTTCACCGACAGGAAGGGCGTTGTGCCGGGCTGCTGTTCCTGGTGCTCGATCTCATGCACCGAAACCAGCGCGTTGGTGTATTCCTGGCGCGGCTCCTTGATGATCTGCTGCGTGCCGCCCCACTCGACCAGCCTGCCGTGGCGCAGCACCATGATCTCGTCCGACACCTGGGCGACGACGGCAAGGTCGTGGGTGATGTAGAGGGCCGCCACATGCGTGTCGCGGATAGCGTCCTTGATCGCCGCAAGCACGTCGATCTGCGTCGTCACATCGAGCGCCGTGGTTGGCTCGTCGAAGACGATGAGGTCGGGTTCCGAGCAAAGCGCCATCGCCGTCATCACGCGCTGCAACTGGCCGCCGGAGACCTGGTGCGGGTAGCGCTCGCCGATCGTTTCGGGATTGGGCAGACTGAGCTTCTTGAACAGCGCAACGGCTCGCTTCTCGGCCTCGGCGCGGGTCGCGGTGCCATGCAGCATGGCCGCCTCGACCACCTGGTCGATCAGCTTGTGCGCCGGATTGAACGCGGCGGCCGCCGACTGCGCCACATAGCAGACCTCGCGTCCGCGCAACGCCCGCACGCCTTTCGGTCCGGCTTTCAGGATGTCGCGGCCATTGAGGATCACTTCGCCGCCGGTAATGCGCACGCCGCCGCGGCCATAGGCCATGGACGACAGGCCGATGGTCGACTTGCCGGCGCCGGATTCGCCGATCAGGCCGAGCACCTTGCCCTTCTCAAGCGTGAGCGAGACGTCATGGACCAGCGTGATCGTCTTCGGTGCTTCGCCCGGCGGGTAGACGGTCGCCTCGATGCGCAGATTGCGGATGTCGAGGAGCTTGCCTGAATTTGCCTTGGTGTCGGCCATCAGCCGCGCCCTCCCTTCAGGCTCGTCGTGCGGTTGAGCACCCAGTCGGCGACGAGGTTGACCGAGATTGCCAGCACAGCGATTGCCGCCGCCGGGATCAGCGCCGCCGGAATGCCGAAGACGATGCCGTCCTTGTTCTCCTTGACCATGCCGCCCCAATCCGAATCCGGCGGCTGCACGCCAAGGCCGAGGAAGGACAGCGCCGACAGGAAGAGCACCGCGAAGATGAAGCGCACGCCGAGCTCGGCCACCAGCGGCGACAGCGCATTGGGCAGGATCTCGCGGAAGATGATCCAGCCCTTGCCTTCGCCGCGCAATTTCGCCGCCTCGACGAAATCCATGACGTTGATGTCGACGGCGACAGCGCGCGAGAGGCGATAGACGCGGGTGGAATCCAGGATGCCCATCACCAGGATCAGAGTCAGCGTGTTCGTCGGCAGCACGGACAACACGACGAGACCGAAGATCAGCGTCGGGATCGACATCAGAAGGTCGACGAAGCGCGACAGCAGCGTGTCGAACCAGCCGCCGAACACCGCCGCCGTGAAGCCGAGGATCGAGCCCAGCGAGAAGGACAGCGCCGTCGCCGCCACCGCGATCTCCATGGTGATGCGCGCGCCGTAGATCATGCGCGAGATAAGATCGCGGCCGAGATTGTCCGTGCCCAGCCAGTGCACCGCCGACATCGGCTCCCATACGTCGCCGACGATCTCGCCATTGCCATGCGGCGCGACCCAGGGCGCGAAGATGGCGCAGAACGCGAAAGCGCCGGTCAGGATCAGTCCGATCCAGGCGGTGACTGGGATTTGTCGTAGCGCCATTCGCCTCAGTTCCCCTTCTGGTCGTCTTGCATCCGGCCCGTCATTTCGGATGCTCCCGTCACTTCGGATGCCTCAGCCGCGGATTGGCCACGATGGCGGCGATGTCCGCGACGATGTTGAGCGTGATGTAGACCGCGGCGAAGATCAGGCCGACCGCCTGCACCACCGGCACGTCGCGCTTGGCGACATGGTCGACCAGATATTGTCCCATGCCGGGATAGACGAAGATCACCTCGACCACCACGACGCCGACGATGAGATAGGCGAGGTTGAGCATGACGACGTTGACGACCGGCGCGATCGCGTTCGGGAAAGCATGCTTGCGGATAATGTCGAAGGGTTTCAGCCCCTTGAGCTCGGCCGTCTCGATGTAGGCCGACTGCATGACGTTGAGAATCGCCGCGCGCGTCATGCGCATCATATGAGCGAGCACCACCAAGGTGAGCGCCGTGGCCGGCAGCACCACGGCCTGCAGCCTTTCGAGGAAAGGCGTGGAATCATCCACCGTCGAGATGCTCGGGAAAATCTGCCAGTGCACGGCGAACAGGAAGATCAGCACATAGCCGATGAAGAATTCCGGGAACGATGTCGAGGCCAGCGCCAGGCCGGAGATCAGCTTGTCGACAAAGCCGTTGCGATAGCGCACCGCGATCAGGCCGAGAATGACTGCCAGCGGCACTGCCACGACTGCTGCGCAGGCGGCCAGGAACAGCGTGTTCTTCAGCCGGGTGCCGATCGAGCTCGCAATGTCGAGCCCGCTCGACTGAGCCGTGCCGAAATCGCCATGCAGGATGCCCCACAGCCAGTGCACGTAGCGCAGCCATGCCGGGTCGTTGAGCCCGAGCTGCTCGCGCAGGTTCGTCAGAGCCTCCGGCGTCGCCGATTGGCCGAGGATCGCCTGGGCGACATCGCCCGGCAGGATCTGCGTGCCGGCGAAGATCAGCACCGAAACGGCCAAAAGAAGAACCAGGCCCAGCAAGATGCGCTGAGCGACCAATCTCAGGATCGGAGACGACATCGGCTACCTGCAATGGTGAAGAAGGGATTACGCCCGCCTTCGGGCGGGCCATGAAGCCGGGAAGGGCCGGCTCGCGCCGGCCCTTCCTTATCCTTCGTCAAGCCTGCAGCCAGCACTCGATCAGGGCATGGCCGTTGCTGAGTTCCTGCGCCGGGTTGTCGACCCAGCCCTCGACGCCCTTGCCGGTCGCGTCGACGAACTGGTTGAAGAACGGCACGATCAGGCCGCCTTCGTCGCGCATGATCTCGCCCATGTCGCGATAGATCTTCTTGCGCTTGGCTTCGTCGAGCTCGCCGCGCGCCGCAAGCACCATCTTGTCGAAATCTGGGCGCTTCCAGCGGGTGTCGTTCCAGTCGGCGGTCGACAGATAGGCGGTCGAGTACATCTGGTCCTGGGTCGGGCGGCCGCCCCAGTAGGAGAGCGAGAAGGGCTGCTTGTTCCAGACTTCCGTCCAGTAGCCGTCGCCCGGCTCGCGCTTGATCTCGATCTTGATGCCGGCCTTGGCGCAGCTCTGCTGATAGAGCTGCGCGGCGTCCACGGCGCCCGGGAAGGCGACGTCCGAAGTGCGCAGCAGGATCGAGCCGCTGTGGCCGGATTTCTTGTAATGCGCAGATGCCTTTTCCGGATCGAACTTGCGCTGCTCGAAATCGCCCGCGAACAGCGGATAGGCCTTGTTGACCGGCATGTCGTTGCCGACCTCGCCGTAGCCGCGCAGGATCTTGGTCAGCATCTCCTCGCGGTCCATGGCGAGCTTCAGCGCCATGCGGAGATCGTTGTTGTCGAAGGGCGCGGTGTCGCAGAACATGTTGAAGGGATAGAAACCGCGGCCAGAGGCGGCGCGGATCTTCACGCCGGGCAGCCGCTTGACCAGGTCGACGATCTTCGGCTCGACGCGGTTGATCATGTTGACCTGGCCGCCCTGCAGCGCCGCCATGCGCGCGGTCGGGTCGTTGACGACGACGATCTCGACCTGGTCGGCATGGCCGTATTTGTCGGCCTGCCAGTAATTGGCGAAGCGCTCGCCGCCATGTTTCACGCCGGGCTGGTTGACGGTGACCTTGTACGGGCCGGTGCCGATGCCGGCGTCCGGCTTGTCCATGCCGCCATTCGGCTGGATGATCAGGTGATAGTCCGCCATCAGATACGGCATGTCGGCGTTCGGGTCCTTCAGCGTGACCACGACATTGCCGCCATCGGCCTTGATGGTGTCGATGCTCTTCAGGACGCCCAGCGCGCCCGACTTGGACTTCTCGTCGCTGTGGCGCTTCAGCGTCGCCACCACGTCGTCCGGCGTCACTTCCTTGCCGTTGTGGAACTGGACGCCCTTGCGGATCTTCATCGTCCAGGTCTTGGCGTCCTTGGAGCTGCCGATCTCCTCGGCGATGAGATATTCGACGCCGCCGCCCGGCGCGAGCTCGACCAGCGTCTCACCCCAGCACTTGCCGAAGGCGAACGGAACCTGGCTAAGGAAGGTCGCGGGATCAAGGCTGTTGGTGGATTCGCCGCCCTGCAGTCCGGCCTTCAGCGTGCCGCCCTTGACCGGGCCGGCAGCGCGCACGGCGCTGGAGAGCAGCGAATTGGCGAAGGTCGCGGTGATGCCGAGCGCCGCGGCGCGACCGAGGAAGTCGCGACGGCTAAGTTTTCCGGCCGCGACTCGCCGGCTGAGATAGTCGAGTTCGTTAGACATTATGGTTCCTCACTCTGGGTATCCGACCTTATGGTCGTTTCTTGCTATTGGAGGAGATAATGACCGTAAGGGAAAGCGGCAGGCAAGACCGAATGCGACATACGGTGGCGTAAATCGCACGTCGCAATTGGACCAATCTTGCTTCGGCTCAAACCATGGAGCGGGGAATCGTCTGCTCGAAGTCGCGTTCGAAGACCAGCTTTTCGCCCTCATAGGCTTCGATTCTGGCGCTGACGATGAAGTTTGCGGCGTCCGATCGCATCCCGGCAAAGGTTTCGGTCCGCACCGACCATTCATTGCGCGACAAGGTCTGCGTCCAATGCGTGGCTCCGGTAGCCGACAGCGGGTCGTCGGGATGGATCGTCCATGTCTCGCGCACGATGCTGCCATTGACCAGCCCGTGGTCGAGGTCGCGCACCTCGCCGAAATCGTCGCTTATGGAAAGCGTGACAAGACCGGTCTTATCGTCGCGATCGACATGGCGTTCGGAATTCGCCGGCCGGATCGTCTCGGTCGCCCAAGGCGTCGCGCCTTCCGGCTCTGGGAACGAAGCCTCATTGCCTTTCGCCGGTGGACGCAGCGGCAGCTTCAGCGTCGCCTGCGCGAGATCAAGCCGCGCCGGCTCCGGCGAAGGCCAGATCATCGGCCAGTAGGCGGTCGAAACGGCGATGCGCAATTTGTGGCCGGCCGGCACCCGATAGGCGCATTGGTCGAGCGCGACGCGCGCCGAAACCATCTCGCCGGGAACCAACGGTTCGGGGAATTCATGTGAGTTGCGGTGGGTCAGATTGAGCACGCCATAGGAGATCAGCTCCGAGGCGCCGTCGGGATGCACGTCGCAAAGCCGCACCGCGATGTTGGCCTGCGGCCGATCGGAGGCAAGCCGGACCTCGAGCTCCGGCGCGCCGACGATGTCGATCGCCTCGCCGAGCTGCGGTTGGTCGAAGCACACCGACAGCGCATCGTCGGGGCGTTGGTCGCCCGGCAGTTCCGGCCCGAAGGTGAAGGGAAAATATTCGCCGCCGGCAAGGCCGCAGGTCTGCGGCGAAGCGACGATCGAGGGGTCGGCGCCGTCGGGGATGAGCCCGATCGCCTCGATCTTGATGTTCGGCGACGGCCATTCCTGCTCCGCCACCCAGCGGCCCGGCCGTTCCGGGTGCCAGCGCGCCGGCCGCACGCTGTCCATGACATAGGCGCGGTAGGCCGGATCGGCCTCGACGCCGGTCTCCGCGCCCTTCAGCCAGCGGTCCCACCAGCGCAGCGCCTCCTGCAGGAAGCCGATCGCCGGCTTGGGGCCGGCGTAGTGCGGGTATTTGTGGATCCAGGGGCCGACGATGCCTTTGACCGGCGACTGGATACTGGTGACGAGATTGGAGATCGTGTTGCGGTAGCCGTCATGCCAGCCGCCGATCGACAGCACGGCCGCCTGAACAGCCGAAAAATCCTCGCAGATCGAGCCGCGCTTCCAATAGGCGTCGCGATGCTGGTGGCTGAGCCAGAGCGGCAGAAGGAAAGGCTGGCTCTCCAGCCGGCTAAGCCACAAATCCCGCCAGCGGTTGCCGCCGGCGATCGCCGGATCCGGCGGCCGCGACGAATAGGACAGCATCGTCGAGGCCCAGCCGAAATTTTCCAAGAGCAGGCAGCCGCCCTTGTAGTGGATGTCGTCGGCATAGCGGTCGACGGTCGAGCATAGGCTGATCACTGCCTTCAGCGCCGGCGGCTGCTTGGCAGCCACCTGCAGGCAGTTGAAGCCGCCCCACGAAATGCCCATCATGCCGACATTGCCGTTGCACCAGGGCTGCGCGGCCGCCCAGGCGATGACGTCGCAGGCATCCTGCAATTCCTGCTCGGAATATTCGTCATCCATCAGCCCTTCGGAATCGCCATTGCCGCGCATGTCGACGCGGATCGAGGCGTAGCCGTGGCCGGCGAAATAGGGATGGGTCAGTTGGTCGCGGAAGATAGTGCCGTCGCGCTTGCGGTAGGGCAGGTGCTCGAGGATCGCCGGCACCGGATCGTCAGTCGCGTCCTCGGGCATCCAGATACGCGCCGACAGCCGGCAGCCATCCGGCATGACGATGCCCATATCAGGAAACTCGACGACTTTGCGGGGGAATTCGGTGACGGTTTTCATAGGGCGCGCTCCAAGCGTCGCCACATGATGCGGCGACCAACAGCGCGTCATGGGCCAGCCGACGAAATCGGCTGGTCAATCTACGTCAGTTCAGCGGGATGTCGTTTTCGGCCTTGCCGGCTTGGTAGGCGTTCGAGAGCTCGTCATAGCGCGCCCCGATTTTCCTGATCCGAGCCTCCAGCCGCTGGCGCTCAGCCTCGGGCAAAGCCCTGACCAGCCGGCGGATGGAAAAGCTCTTCCAATAGGCGTTCTCCGCACTGTAGCCGCCCGGATCCAGGGTGAAGACCTCTTTCAGGATTTTCAGATCGTGCGGGATGGCAAAACTGTCGCGCGAATCCTCATGGCTGAAGAGGTAGTAGAAATTGTCGAAACCGGTCCACGTGATCGCCGACAGGCAGAGCGAGCAGGGCTCGTGCGTGGCTATAAACAGCGCTTCCTTTGTGTCGACGCGCTCGGCCTTGGGCATTTCGTAGAAGCGCTTCAGGCAGTGCACCTCGCCATGCCAGAGCGGATTTTCCATCTCGTTGTTCGTCTCGGCCAGCACCAGCGACCGGTCGTCCTTCCTGAGGATCGCGGCGCCGAACAGCTTGTTGCCATGGGCAACGCCTTGCACCGTCTTCGGCACGATGTCGTGCTCGATCACATCGAGCAGGCGGTCGATCAGCGAAATGTCGGTCATATCAATCGCAAGCTTTCAGGGAAGGTGGATCTCGTAAGGATGCGAGAAATAGAACTCTTCGAGATTGGAGCCGTCGCCGCCGCGGTCGACAACGAGGAAATCCTGTTCCTCGCCGATCGGCGTCAGCACGCCGTGCCAGAGATTGCGGCGGTAGTTGATGCCTTGTCCGGGGCCGGCGAGAAAGGCATGCGGTTCACCCGGGCCATCCTTGGTATCATGGCAGACGACCACCAGGAACGGCCGCGGCGACAGCGGGATAAAGGCCTGGCTGCCGAGCGGATGGCGCTCGACCATGGTGAGCTTCAGCGGCATCTCATAAGGCGTGCCGCGCACCATCGAGATCAGCACGCGCGCATTCGGGCCCGCAGCCTCGGCGGTGGCGAGGTCGTGATAGCGCATCGCCTTGCCGCCATTGATCGGGTAGCGGTTGTCGCCGCCCATGTCGATGACGTCGCCGAAGGGCGCGAAGTTCTCGCGGGTCAGCGGTCGGGCGACGATGCGGCTCACCGCGCCTTGCCCCCAAGATAGCCGCCAAGCCTGGCATGCCGGTTGACGTCCTTGTAGAGCAGGTAGCGGAAATTGCCGGGGCCGCCGGCATAGCAGGCCTGCGGGCAGAAGGCGCGCAGCCACATGAAATCGCCGGCTTCGACCTCGACCCAGTCCTGGTTGAGGCGGTAGACCGCCTTGCCTTCCAGCACATAGAGCCCATGCTCCATGACATGGGTCTCTGCGAAGGGGATGACCGCACCGGGCTTCAGCGTCACGATGGTGACATGCATGTCGTGGCGCATGTCGGCCGGGTCGACGAAGCGGGTCGTTGCCCAGCGCCCTTCTGTGCCCGGCATCGGGCTCGGCGCCACGTCCTGGTCGCTGGAGAAGAAGGCTTCCGGCGCGTCGAGGCCTTCGACAGCCTCATAGGCTTTGCGGATCCAGTGGAAGCGGGCAGCAGCGCCGCTTTCGTTGCGCACCGTCCAGCCGCTCGACGGCGGCAGGAAGGCGAAGCCGCCGGCGGCAAGCACATGTTTTTGGCCGGCAAGCGAAACGGTGAGCTCGCCCTCGACGACGAACAGCACACCCTCGGCTTCGGCGTCGAGTTCGGGCCGGTCGCTGCCGCCGCCCGGCAGGACCTCGACGATATATTGCGAGAAGGTCTCGGCGAAGCCCGAGAGCGGCCTTGCGATGATCCAGGCCCGCGTCTCGTCCCAGAAGGGCAGCGGACTGGTGACGATGTCCTGCATCACGCCCCTGGGAATGACCGCATAGGCTTCGGTGAAGACGGCGCGGCCGGTCAAAAGCTCGTTCTGCCCGGGATGGCCGCCATGCGGGGCGTAATAGGTTCGCTCGGCAGTCTTGATCATATCCATGGGGATCCCTGGCGTTATTGCGGGAGCATGTCTTTCAGGCGAAGCAGTGCGATGCGCTCGACCTGTTTGCAGGCGGTTTCCAACTCGGTGCCGCGGCTGTTGCCGATCCGCGCCTCGAACTCCGCCAGGATTTCGTCCTTGGTCTTGCCCTTGACCGCGATGATGAAGGGGAAGCCGAAGGTGGTGACATAGGCGGCGTTGAGTTTCGAGAACAGCTCGCGCTCCTTGTCGGTCAGCGCGTCGAGCCCGGCGGAGGCCTGCTCCTTGGCCGATTCCGGCGTCAGCCGCTTGGCCGCCGCCAGCTTGCCTGCAAGGTCCGGATGGGCGTTGAGCACGGAAAGCCGTTCGGCCTCCGTCGCTGCGCGAAAGATGCGGCAGAGCGCGTTGTGCAGGCCGCCGGCGCTGTCATGTGCGGGCCCGAGTTCCAGCTCGTAGGCGCGCTCGGCGATCCAGGGCGAATGCTCGAAAACGCCGCCGAAGGCATGCACGAATTCCTCGAACCCCATCCGCGACGGCCGCAGCGCCGGCGCCTCATAGGGGTGCGTTTCGCGCCAGTGTTTGGCGATGTCGATGCGCCGCGTCAGCCAAACCTTGTCATGCGATTTCACATAGTCGACGAAGCGCTTGAGCGCTGCCACACGGCCTGGACGGCCGACCAGCCGGCAATGCAGGCCGATATTCATCATGCGCGGCCTGCCCGCTTTGCCCTCGGCATAGAGCGTATCGAAACTGTCCTTCAGATAGGCGAAGAACTGGTCGCCGGAGTTGAAGCCTTGCGGCGTCGCGAAGCGCATGTCGTTGGCGTCGAGCGTGTAAGGGATGATGAGCTGCGGCTTCTCCAGCCCGTCGCGGTCGAACCAGTAGGGCAGCTCGTCGTCATAGGTGTCGGAGACATAGTCGAAGCCGCCTTCCTCGGCGACCAGCCGCACGGTGTTCACCGAAGTGCGGCCGGTGTACCAGCCAGTCGGCCGCGCGCCGGTCACCTCGTAATGCAGCTTGATGGTCTCTTCGAGATCGCGCTTCTCATCCTCGGCCGCGTGGTCGCGATAATCGATCCATTTCAGGCCGTGCGAGGCGATTTCCCAGCCGGCCTCCTGCATCGCCGCGACCTGGTCGGGCGAGCGCGCGAGCGCGGTGGCGACGCCATAGCAGGTCACCGGCACGTGCGCTTCGGTGAACAGCCGGTGGAGTCGCCAGAAGCCGGCCCGGGCGCCGTATTCATAGATCGATTCCATGTTCCAGTGGCGCTGGCCGACCCAGGGCGCCGCGCCGACGATCTCCGACAGGAAAGCCTCCGAAGCCTTGTCGCCATGCAGCACGCAGTTCTCGCCGCCTTCTTCGTAATTGACGACGAACTGCACCGCGACATAGGCCCCGCCGGGCCATTTCGGATCCGGCGGATTAGCCCCGTAACCGCGCATGTCCCGTTCGTAACGCATTGCCGCTCCTGCCCGATTGCTGCATTGAAGATATCGAAAGGAGTGCTGCTGCATTCCCCCGAAAATTTTTGAAAGTGCTTTTTGCCGCACTCCGCTCGACCCGGGCTTATGCGTCGCCTTTAATTGGCGCACAATTGACCTGAAACTGAACCGGGATGGGAGGCGGCCAGTGGCAGAAACGTCGAAAGCCGATGGCGGGCGCCTGACGACCCATGTGCTGGACACCGCGACCGGCCGGCCGGCAAAGGGCCTGTCGATCGGGCTTTTCCGCATCGAGGGCCAGAACCGCACGCATCTCAAGACGGTCGCCACCAACGATGATGGCCGCTGCGATGCGCCGCTGCTTGCCGGCGCCGATTTCCGCACCGGCGAATATGAGCTGATCTTCGCCGCCGGCGATTATCTGCGCGGCCAGGGCATCAACCTGCCTGAGCCCGCTTTCCTGGACATCGTGCCGATCCGCTTCGGCATGGCGGAAGCGCGCCACTACCATGTCCCGCTCTTGATTTCGCCCTATGGCTACTCGACCTATCGGGGGAGCTGAGACATGGCAGAGATCCGCAACGAGATACGCTTCATCCTGAACGGTGCCGACGTGGCGCTGACCGATGTCGCGCCCGATGCGACCCTGCTCGACTGGCTGCGGCTCAACCGCTCGCTGCGCGGCACCAAGGAAGGTTGCGCCGAGGGTGATTGCGGCGCCTGCACGGTGCTGGTCGGCAAGCTCTCCGCCGAAGGTCTCGTCTATGAGAGCGTGAATGCCTGCATCCGCTTCATGGGCTCGCTCGACGGCACCCACGTCGTCACCGTGGAGCATCTGCGCGGCGAGCCTGGCAAGTTGCACCCCGTGCAGCAGGCGATGGTCGATTTCCATGGCTCGCAATGCGGCTTCTGCACGCCGGGCTTCATCATGTCGCTCTATGGGCTCTGGATGAAAACGCCCGACCCGTCGAACGCGGCGATCGAAAAGGCGCTGCAGGGCAATCTCTGCCGCTGCACCGGCTATGAGGCGATCATGCGCGCCGCGCATGCCATTTCGAGCTATGGCACGGCGGCCAAGGATCCGCTGGCCGTGGAGCGCGAGGACATTACCGCGCGGCTGAAGGCACTGCGCGATGGCGCCAGGCTCGAGATCGGGTCGGGCAAGGCGCGGCTGATCGTGCCGGCCAGCGTCGACGATTTCGCCGCCTTGCTCGAGAAAGCGCCGGGCGCCACCATCGTCGCCGGCTCAACCGATGTCGGCCTATGGGTCACCAAGCATATGCGCGACATCTCGCCGGCGATCTTCATCGGCGGCCTCGACGGCTTGCGTGCGACCTCGGAGAAAGACGGCGTCGTCACCATCGGCGCCGGCGTCACCTACACCGAAGCCTTCGAGACGCTGTCGAAGCGCATCCCGGCATTGGGACCGCTGGTCGACCGCATCGGCGGCGAACAGGTTCGCAACATGGGCACCATCGGCGGCAACATCGCCAACGGCTCGCCGATTGGCGACACGCCGCCGCCGCTGATCGCGCTCGGGGCGCAGCTCACGCTGCGCAAGGGCAAGGCGCGCCGCACGATACCGCTTGAAACCTTCTTCATCGCCTATGGCAAGCAGGATCGTCAGCCCGGCGAATTCGTCGAAGCACTGCATATTCCGGTGCCGACGCGGAGCGAAAAGTTTGCCGTCTATAAAGTCACCAAGCGGCGCGACGAGGATATCACGGCGACGCTAGGGGCATTCTACCTGATCTTGACCAGGGACGGCACGGTGGCAGACATCCGCATCGCCTATGGCGGCATGGCGGCGACGCCGAAGCGCGCCACTGCGGTCGAGAAGGCGCTTATCGGCAAGGTCTGGAACGAAGCAACGGTGGAGGCCGCGATGGCCGAATACGCTAGCGACTTCACGCCGCTGACCGACATGCGCGCGACCGCCGAATACAGGGCGCTGGCGGCAAAGAACCTTCTGCTACGCTTCTATATCGAGACGACCGGAACGAAGGCGCCCTTCCAGGTCTCGCGCAACGAGGCAGCCTGATGAACAAGCACGCCACTCCCAACCTCAAGGCGGAAAAAATCGCCGGCGGTGTCGCCACCGACCAGCGGCACGATTCCGCGCACAAGCATGTCAGCGGCGCCGCCGTCTATATCGACGACATGCCGGAGCCTGCCGGCACGCTGCATATCGGCCTCGGCCTGTCGAAGGTCGCACACGGCACGCTGAAGAGCGTCGACCTGTCTGCCGTGCGCTCGGCGCCGGGCGTGGTGGATGTGCTGACCTATGCCGACGTGCCCGGCGAGAACGATGTTTCGCCGAGCAACATGCATGACGATCCGGTGCTTGCCGAAGGCAAGGTCGAGTTTTATGGCCAGCCGATCTTCGCCGTGGTTGCCGAGACGCGTGAGGAAGCGCGCCGCGCGGCGCGTCTCGCAAAAATCGAGTATGACGAGCTTCCGGCCGTCATCGACATCTGGAACCTCGACCCGGTCAACGACAAGCAGGTCACCACGCCGCTGATCCTGAAGCGCGGCGATGCGGCCGCGGAGATCGCCGCCGCCCCGCGCCGCATCAAGAACCGCATGTGGCTCGGCGGCCAGGACCATTTCTATCTCGAAGGCCAGGTCTCGCTGGCGATCCCCGGCGAGGACGACGAGGTCATCGTCTATTGCTCGACGCAGGGCCCGAGCGAGACGCAGCATCTGGTCGCCCATGCACTCGGCGTGCCGAGCCATGCGGTCACGGTCGAAGTGCGCCGCATGGGCGGCGGCTTCGGCGGCAAGGAGACGCAGGCCAACCAGTGCGCGGCCATCGCGGCGATCGCCGCCAAGAAGCTGAAGCGCGCGGTGAAGATCCGGCTCGACCGCGACGAGGACATGACCGCCACCGGCAAGCGGCACGACTTCGCCATCGACTACGAGGTCGGCTTCGATGACGAGGGTAATATCCTGGGCGTCGACTTCACCTATGCGTTGCGCTGCGGGTTCTCCGCCGACCTCTCCGGTCCGGTCGGCGACCGCGCGCTGTTCCACTGCGACAATGCCTATTTCTATCCTGCGGTGCATGCGAAATCGGCGCCGCTCTACACCAACACCGTCTCCAACACCGCCTTCCGCGGCTTCGGTGGTCCGCAGGGCATGGTCGGCGCGGAGCGGGTGATTGACGAGGTGGCCTTCGCCGTCGGCAAGGATCCGCTCGAAATCCGCAAGCTCAATTTCTACGACCCGATGGAGGCCATCGGCGAGCGCAGCATCACGCCGTACCACCAGAAGGTCGAGGACTGCATCATCCAGCGCATCGTGGCCGAGTTGGAGGAAAGCGCGAGCTATGCGCGCCGCCGCCGTGAGATCAGCGCCTTCAACAACAACAGCCGCTTCATCAAGCGCGGCCTGGCGCTGACGCCGGTCAAGTTCGGCATTTCCTTCACCAAGACGGAGGCCAATCAGGCCGGCGCGCTGGTGCATGTCTACGCCGACGGCTCGGTTCATATGAACCATGGCGGCACCGAGATGGGCCAGGGCCTGCATCTCAAGGTGGCGCAGGTCGTGGCGGAAGAGTTCCAGATCGATCTCTACCGCGTAAAGATCACCGCGACCACCACCGCCAAGGTGCCGAACACCTCGCCGACGGCCGCGTCTTCCGGCGCCGACCTCAACGGCATGGCCGCGCAGGACGCCGCCCGCCAGATCCGCAAGCGGCTGACCGATTTTGCCGCCGACAAATATCAGGTTCCGCACGACCAGGTCGTGTTCCTGCCCAATCGGGTGCGCATCGGCAATCAGGAAGTGGCCTTCAACGATCTGGTCAAGCAGGCCTATATGAACCGCATCCAGTTGTCGGCGGCCGGCTTCTACAAGACGCCCAAGATCCATTGGGACCGCAGCAAGGGCCGCGGCCATGCCTTCTACTATTACGCCTACGGCGCGGCCTGCTCGGAGGTCTCGGTCGACACGCTGACCGGCGAATATGTCGTCGAGCGCACCGATATCCTGCACGACGCCGGCCGTTCGCTGAATCGGGCGATCGACCTTGGACAGGTCGAGGGCGGCTTCATACAGGGCATGGGCTGGCTGACGACGGAGGAGCTTTGGTGGGACAATAGCGGCCGGCTGCGCACACACGCGCCGTCGACCTATAAGATCCCGCTCGCGTCCGACCGTCCGAAAATCTTCAACGTCAAGCTGACCGACTGGTCCTCGGCCTATGAGCCGACCATCCACCGCTCCAAGGCTGTCGGCGAGCCGCCCCTGCCGCATGGCATGTCAGTGCTGCATGCGCTTTCGGATGCTGTCGCGAGCGTCGCGGATCACAAGATCTGTCCACGTCTCGATGCTCCGGCGACGCCGGAACGGGTGCTGATGGCGATCGAGCGATTGAAGCGGGAAGCCGCGAAGCCGGCTTGAAACGTGCAATTCGGGCCGAAAAACACTATATTTCCCAAGTGGAAATGCAGATGATGAACTCGAAAGCACAACAGCTGAAGGAATTCCTCGGCCGGGTCGGCCAGGCTGTATTGGTTGAAGTGGCGGCGACGAAGGGTTCGACGCCGCGCGAAGCCGGTGCGTTCATGCTTGTCTCGGCATCGTCGATTTTCGGCACCATCGGCGGCGGCCAGCTCGAATATATGGCGATCGACAAGGCGCGGCAGATGCTCTCCTCCCGTGAGGGGGAGATGGCCGCGAAGCGGCCAGAGGGGGACGCCACAGAAGGCACCGCCAAAGCGCGGAGCACTGCGCGGGCGACCCCACCCGGCGGCTCCGCCGCCACCCTCCCCTCGAGGGGGAGGGGGGTCCGCATCGAGGTTGATGAAGTCTGCGCCACGCTTGATGTCCCCCTCGGGCCAGAAATCGGCCAATGCTGCGGCGGCCGCGTCGAGGTGCTGATCCGCCTCGTCGATGCTTCGCTGGAGCAGCAACTGATCGCCAAGGCTGAATCGGAAGAGGCGCATCTGCCGCATGTCTATCTCTTCGGCGGCGGCCATGTCGGCCAGGCGCTGGCCGCGTCGCTGGCGCTGCTGCCGATCCATGTGGTCGTCGTCGAGACCCGATCCGAGGCGTTGGAAGGCATGCCGGAAACGGTGGAGACGCGGCTGACGCCAATGCCCGAAGCCGTGGTGCGCGATGCGCCGGCGGGCGCGGCCTTCGCTGTCCTGACCCACGATCATGCGCTAGATTTCCTGATCGTCGCCGAGGCGCTGAAGCGCGACGACAGCGCCTATGTCGGCATGATCGGCTCGAAGACCAAGAAGGCAACCTTCAGGAGCTGGTTCCTGAAATCCGCAGAGGGCAGCGAAGCGCAGTTCGGCCGGCTTATCTCGCCGATCGGCGGCAATGCGGTGAAGGACAAGCGCCCATCGGTGATCGCAGCACTTGCGGCCGCCGAGATCATGACGGCGCTGGTGTCGCACGCCGCGGAAGTGCCAAGCTCAGCCAGCGTTGACAAGGCGATGGCCGGCTGATCCAGCCGGCCGGGCAAGGAAAGTCTGGCTATTCCTTTTCCTGCGTGTGTGCCTCGAGGAACCACAGCAATTTGTCGAGCGAGCGCGAATAGGCGGTGAAGATGTCCGCTGTGTCGCGATCGCCGGCGTCGTCCGCTTCGTCGATCGCTTCGCGCGCCAGCTTGGCGGCCGTGGCATAGCGGTCGATCAACGCTGCCAGATGATCCTTGGTCTTGTGGATGTCGGTCGGATAAGGCTTCAACCTCGTCGCCTTCGACACCTCCTGCGAGGTGCCGTGCGCGGTGCCGCCGAGCTGCACGGCGCGCTCGGCGATGATGTCGACATGGCCGTCGATCTCCTCGCGGAATTCGTCGAGCATCTCGTGGATGGCGATGAATTGCGGGCCTTTGACGTTCCAATGCGCCTGCTTGGTGATCAGCGCCAGGTCGATGGCGTCGGCAAGCCTGGCGTTGAGCAGATCGATCGATTCCTTCTTGGCATCGGATTTGAGGTCGTTCTTGGTGACGATGGCGTCCATGGTCGGCTCCTGTCCCGCTGCGTCGCTTGATGAAAGCTGAAGGCGGCCCGAACGACCGCCAACCGTCAGAACGGCGGTGGGTCGAATTTCGTTCCTCATCGGATTGAATAGCATCATTCCGATTGCAGGTGTGACTGGCGCTCACCGCTGCTCGCCGCTTTCTTCATTTCCCAAAGCGGCTTGAAACGTGTTTGTTGCGCCTCGCGCGACAACGAGGCCACGAACATGGACGTATTGAGGATCGCAGCCTTTTCGGACGGGAACACCGGCGGCAATCCCGCCGGCGTGGTGATCGGCGAGACGCTGCCCGACGCCGCCGACATGCAGCGTGTCGCGGCCGAAGTCGGTTTTTCCGAAACCGCCTTCGCGGCGCCCGAGGGCGACGGCTGGCGCATGCGCTACTTTTCGCCGGAGTCGGAAGTGCCGTTCTGCGGCCATGCGACCATCGCGCTCGGCGCGGCGCTGGTCAGGAAATTCGGCGACGGCATTTTCAAGCTGACCCTCAATCAGGCGGACATCACCGTCGAAGGCTTTCGCGATGGCGCCAACTTTGCCGCCGCGTTGCAGTCGCCACCGACGCGCAGCAGGCCTGCGTCGGCCGAACTGGCCGGGGAGGCTCTCGCCTTGTTTGGCTATCAGCCGGGCTATCTCGATCCCGCGCTTCCACCGGCGCTCATCCATGGCGGCGCCGATCATCTCGTGCTGGCGCTGAAGTCGCGCGAGGCGCTGGCCGCCATGGCCTATGACTTGAAGCAAGGCCAGTCCTTCATGCGGCGCGAAGGCCTGGTCACGATCCTGCTCGCCTGTGCCGAGACACCGCGCCTCTTTCACACGCGTAATCCCTTCGCGTCCGGCGGCGTCTACGAGGACCCGGCGACGGGTGCCGCGACCGCTGCCTTTGCCGGCTATCTACGCGATCTCGGCTGGCCGCATGGCGGCGCCATCGATATCGTCCAGGGCGAGGATATGGGCATGCGCTCACGCCTTCATGCCGATATTCCACCGGCTCCCGGCAGCTCGATCAGGGTTTCCGGCACGGCGCGGCTGATGGACTAAAGCCCTAAATCGGCCGCTTGAGGCCGAGATGCTCGCGCAACGTACGGCCTTCATACTCCTTGCGGAACAGGCCGCGCCGCTGCAGCTCCGGAACCACCAGCATCGCGAAGGCGTCGAGCTCGCCCGGGAACCAGGACGGCATCACATTGAAGCCGTCTGCCGCGCCGCCTTCGAAACGGGCCTGCAACTCGTCGGCGACCTGTTCGGGAGTGCCGACGACGCGCCAATGGCCGCGCGCGCCGGCAAAGTAACGCGCGAGCTCGCGGATCGAGAGCCCGTCCCGGCGCGCCTGCTCGATGACCAGCGCCTGCCGGCTCTTCATGCCTTCGCTCTCCGGCAGTTCAGGCAGCGGCCCGTCGATCGGATAGCGCCAGAGGTCGGAGATGCTGAGATAGCTGGAGAGCAGCGCCACGCCGACATCGTCGGGGATCAATTCCTGCAGCGCATCATATTTCGCCTGCGCCTCGGCTTTCGTTGCCGCGACGATCGGCGCGACGCCGGGCATGATCTTCACATCGTCCGGCTGGCGTCCGTAAGCGGCGAGCCGCCCTTTGAGATCGTCATAGAAGGCCTTGGCTTCGTCGAAAGTCTGCGCCGCCGAGAACACGACATCGGCCGTGCGGGCGGCAAGGTCCTTGCCGTCGTCGGAGGCGCCGGCCTGCACCATCACCGGCACTCCCTGCGGCGAGGGCGGTATGTCGAGCGGATCGCGCACCGAGAAGCTCTCGCCGTCATGGCCCGCAACGCGCCGATTCCACAAGCCGGTGACCACCGTGGCGAACTCGCGTGCCCGCGCATAGCGATCCGCATGCGGCTTCAAACCCGTCGCGCCGAAATTCGCGGCTTCGATCGGGCTCGCCGAAGTCACCAGGTTCCAGCCGGCCCGGCCGCCGCTCAGATTGTCGAGCGAAGCAAACGTCCGCGCCAGGCCATGGGGCTCGTTGTAGCTGGTCGATGCGGTAGACACGAGACCGATGCGCTCCGTCTGGATGGCAAGGGCGGAAAGCAGGCTGATCGGCTCGAAGCCGATCGAGCGCGACGTCTGGCTGGCGATCTGGACATCGGCTTCGCGCAGGCCGGCGGCGTCCTCGCAGAACACCATGTCGAACTTCGCCGCTTCGGCCGTGCGGGCAAGTTGTACGTAGTGGTCGATGTCGGTGCCAGCCGTGACATGCGCGTCCGGATGACGCCAGGCGGCGATGTGATGGCCCGTCGCCCACAAAAACAGGCCGAGCTTCATCTGGCGCGCGCTCATTTTGCGCCTCCTTCGCCGAGCCCGAGACGGGCACGCAGCGTCGCGCCTTCCCGGCTCTGGCTGGCCAGCTCGTGGCGGCGGATCTCCGGCAGAACGCGGTCAGTAAAACTCTGAAGCCCCTGAACGTCAGCCGGCAAAGCAAGATGAAGGCCATCGCAGCCGCTCGAGCCCGGCAAGGCTCGACGCCTGTCGACATTGGGCTCGGATCCGATGGCGACCGTCAGCAGCACCTTCGCGGCCGCCGGTTTGCGGCCTGCGGCAAGCGCCCGGCGTCTCAGGTCGGCGCTAACAGCATTGGCAGCCTCGGCCGACTGTTCCTCGATCAGGATGACGTCGGCGACACGGCTCGCAAAATCACGATCAGCTCCGCCTGAGGCGGACATGACCAGCACTGGCGTGTTCTGCGGCGAGCGGGCGATGTTCAGCGGCCCGCGCACCGCGAAGAACTCGCCCTTATGGTCGAGAACATGCATCTTGTCGGGATCGTGGAACCGTCCGCCCGCCTTGTCGAACAGCAAGGCGTCGGCATCCCAGCCGCGCCATAGGCCCTGAACGATGTCGATATATTCTTCCGCGCGACGGCGAAAATCATCGTCCGAGAAACCTTCGGGTCGGCTGAAGTTCGCTGCCTCGCGCGGGTTCTGCCTCAGCGTAGCGTTCCAGCCGATGCGGCCATGGCTGATGATGTCGAGCGAAGCAAGCCGGCGCGCCAGATTGTAGGGCTGATGCGCGAGCGTCGAGGCGCTTGCGACGAGGCCGATCCTGTCAGTCACAGTCGCCAGCGCGGCCAGCAACGTCGTCGCTTCGAACGGGCTGTTCGATGGCGCATCCGCGGAATCGGAGATGATGACCATGTCGACGCCCGCCGCTTCCAGGTTCCGCACGAAGGCGCTGATCTGGCCGAAGTCCAGGATGTCTTGTCCGTTGGCGGCGGCAATGTTGAGCGAAACGGCAAGATGCATCGTGTGGCCCTTCGGCTGCCTTTGAAATCGGGGCAGCCGCTTTGGCTACCAACCTAGGCGCGCTTTCGCGCAAGGCAACGGGAACAAGTGGGCCACCGGGCTGTGACTTGCCAACCAGCGTCGCGTACCTCGGCGTAGATGTCTTGACGGCCCGAATGTTGCGTTGGCGGTCATAAATTTTGGCGATTAGCCCGAAGCGCCCTCTCGTCGTCATTCTATGGCGGAGCAAGGAGCGCTTCGCCTCGCTCCGCCTGTGGATGACGACGTCACGGAACCTTCGGCCAGTCCCCAAGCCGTGCAACGCTACTTCCCCGCCAAGATATCCTTGATCAGCCGCTGGCAGCGCTCGGCCATGAAGTCGAGCAGCAGCCGCACCTTCGGGTCCTGCAGCTTCTTGTGCGGATAAACGGCGGCGAATTGCACCGGTGTCGGCGGTGTCTTGGCCAGGATCACCTTCAGCCGCCGGTCGCGGATGAAGGGCTCGACCTCGAAACGCGGCTTGTTGATGATGCCGCGCCCCGACAGCGCCCAGCCGGTCAGCACGTCGCCGTCGTCGGTGTCGTAAGGGCCGTGCACCTCGAATTTCTGCACGCCGCCCGGCGTCTGCAGGGTCCAGACGAATTCGCGCGCGCCGGCATAGCGCAGCATCAGGCAATCGTGCTTCTTGCCGACCAGTTCCTGCGGCTCGGCCGGCTCGCCGCGTGCTTCGAGATATTTCGGCGCGGCCACCAGCACGCGCTCGCATTCCATGATGCCGCGCATCCTGAGGCTGGAATCCTCGATGATGCCGAGGCGGAAGGCGACGTCGATGCCTTCCTTCATGATGTCGACATTGTGGTCGGAGAGTCTCAGCCGCACCTCGATATCGGGGTATTTGTCGTGGAAGTCCGGAATGCCGGAAGCGATCAGCCGGCGGCCGAGGCCGAGCGGTGCCGTAACCCTGATCGTGCCGCGCGGCTGGCCGGAAAGGGCTGCGACCGCGGCTTCCGCCTCGGTGATCGCATCCAGCACCTGCTTGGCGCCGGTGTAGAACACCGTGCCGTGCTCCGTCGGCATCAACTGACGGGTCGTGCGGTTGAACAGCCGGACGCCCAGATGTTTTTCCAGCTCCTTGATGCGGTTGGAGGCGACAGCGGGCGAGATTCGCATGTCGCGCCCCGCCGCCGACAGGTTTCCCAGCTCGACGACACGGACGAAGACAGCGATGTTGTCGAGATAGGCCATGCGGGTTTCGTGGCTCTTGAGCGGCTGCGCGAAGCTGTGTGGAGATTCAGGTGATGCCGGCCTGCAAACGCCGGGTTCCTGCGCTTCCGGTGCTCACCTACTTCAAGTACGCTCCGCTCCGGTTCTCGGAACCCGCTGTTTTCGGCTCGGCCTGACCTGAATCCTCACACACCTTAGGCAACCCTAGTATTTTCCATTTTTTTTTGAAAGTCATCGCGCACCTCGCCTCTTTTCGTTTGCGCGCCAGACCGTAAAGTCGCTCTCATCGGCAGGGACGAATGCAATGATGGATTTCGCGATTTTCTGGGACTGGCTGAGCTTCGCGGTCCGCTGGCTGCATGTCATCACCGGCATCGCCTGGATCGGCTCGTCCTTCTATTTCGTCGCGCTCGACCTCGGCCTGCGCCAGCGGCCCGGCCTGCCTGCCGGCGCCTTCGGCGAGGAGTGGCAGGTGCATGGCGGCGGCTTCTACCATATCCAGAAATATCTGATCGCTCCGGCCGAGATGCCGGAGCACCTCACCTGGTTCAAATGGGAATCCTACGCCACCTGGCTGTCGGGCTTCGCCATGCTCTGCGTGGTCTATTACGCCGGTGCCGACCTCTTCCTGATCGATCCCAACGTGCTCAACATCTCGGTGCCGGTCGGCATCCTCCTGTCGCTGGCCACCATCGGCGTCGGCTGGATCGTCTATGACCTGCTCTGCCGCTCGCCGCTGGGCAAAAGCGACACCGGGCTGATGCTGGTGCTCTATTGCGTGCTGGTGTTCATCGCCTGGGGGCTGACGCATCTTTTCACCGGCCGCGCCGCGTTCCTGCATCTTGGCGCCATCACCGCCACCATCATGTCGGCCAATGTCTTCATGGTCATCATCCCCAACCAGAAGATCGTCGTCGCCGACCTGATAGCCGGCCGCAAGCCCGACCCGAAATACGGCAAGATCGCCAAGCAGCGCTCGCTGCACAACAACTATCTGACCTTGCCGGTCCTGTTCCTGATGCTGTCGAACCACTACCCGCTGGCCTTTGGCACCCAGTTCAACTGGGTCATCGCTTCGCTGGTCTTCATCATCGGCGTTCTGATCCGGCACTATTTCAACACCGTGCATGCCAGGAAGGGCAACCCGACCTGGACCTGGCTCGGCGCTGCCGTGCTGTTCATGATCATCATCTGGCTGTCGACCGTGCCGAAGGTGCTGACCGGCGAGCCGAAGACCTCCGCCGCAACCGCCGCCGCGCAGGTCTACATCGCCTCGGCGCATTTCCCGGCCGTGCGCGACACCGTGGTTGGCCGCTGCTCCATGTGCCATACGGAGGAGCCGGTCTATGAAGGCATCTACCATGCGCCGAAAGGCGTGCTGCTCGACACCGACGAGCGCATCGCCGAGCATGCGCGCGAAATCTACATCCAGGCCGGCCGGGCGCATGCCATGCCGCCCGCAAACGTCACCCAGATCACCGACCAGGAAAGGGCCCTTCTGGTCGCCTGGTTCGAAGGCGCCGGAAAGTAAGCATGACAGCGAAAATTCTGCGCGGCCGCACGCTCTCCTTCCTGCGTTGGCCCGAAACGATCGACGACCATTCCGCCTGGCGCTACGAGGAAGACGGCGGGCTGCTGGTCGACAACGGCAGGATCGCCGCAGCCGGCTCCTATGCCGAGGTCTTGAAGAAGGCGGGCGCCGGCGTCGAGACGATCGACCATCGCCCGCATCTGATCCTGCCGGGTTTCCTCGACGCCCACGTTCATGTGCCGCAGATGCAGATCATCGCCTCCTACGGCGCCGAGCTGCTCGACTGGCTGAACAAATACACCTTTCCGGAAGAGTCGAAGTTCCAGAACGCGCAGCACGGCCGCCGCATCGCCAGGGTCTTCCTCGACGAGATGCTGCGCCAGGGCACGACGACCGTCGTCGCCTATTGCTCAGTGCACAAATCTTCGGCCGAGGCCTTCTTCGCCGAGTCGCATGAGCGCAACATGCTGAACATTGCCGGCAAGGTGATGATGGACCGCAACGCGCCGGACGGCGTGCTCGATACGCCGCAGACCGGCTATGACGATACCAAGGCGCTGATCGCCGAATGGCACGGCAAGGGCCGCCAGCTTTATGCCATCACGCCGCGCTTCGCCATCACCTCTACGCCCGAGCAGATGGAGATGGCCGGCGTGCTCTGCCGCGACCATCCCGATCTCCACATGCAGACGCATCTGTCGGAAAACCACGCCGAGATCGCCTTCACCCAGGAGCTCTATCCCTGGTCGCGCGACTACACCGACGTCTATGAGCATTACGGCCTGCTCGGCAAGAAGAGCCTGTTCGGCCACTGCGTCCATCTGTCGGAACGCGAGGCGGATGCGCTGTCGCAATCGGGCTCCGTGGCCGTGTTCTGCCCGACATCCAACCTTTTCCTCGGCTCCGGCCTATTCGATTATCAGCGCTACCGCCGGCGCGAGAAGCCGCTCAGGATCGCTGCCGCCACAGATGTCGGCGGCGGCACCAATTATTCGATGCTGCGCACCATGGACGAGGGCTACAAGGTGATCGCGCTGAACGGCGAGAAGCTCAACCCGTACCAGTCCTTCTGGCAGCTGACGCGCGGCAATGCCGAGGCGCTTTCCGTGGCTGACAGGGTCGGTACGCTGGATGAAGGCACTGATGCCGATATCGTCGTGCTCGATGCTCATGCGACGCCCGGCATGCGGCTTAGGATGGAGACTGTGGAGACGCTGGCGGAAGAGCTCTTCCTGCTGCAGACGCTGGGCGACGATCGCGTCGTGCGTGAGGTCTATGTGGCGGGCCGGCCGGCGAAGAGCGCCATTGTGGCATAACGCCATTCCATGCCCTCGGCGCTTGACCCGGCGTCAGCCATCGGCCAAAGCGTGCGTCGACATTTGACAGGGGAACGCCATGGCCTTCGCCGACGACATCGCTCTGATCAAGAAACAGGAAGCCACGCTGGTCTTTGCGGCCTTCGATGAGGCCGTCGCCTTCAAGATCGGCTCTGCCATCAGGGACCGGGCTCTGAAGGAAGATCTTCCGATCATCGTCGACATCAGGACTTTCGACCGGCCGCTCTTCTATGCCGCGATGCCGGGATCCAACGCGTCCAATCCCGATTGGGCGCGGCGCAAGATCAATGTCGTGAGGCGCTATCTCGGAAGCACCTATCGTCTTGTGCTTGAGCAGCAACGGCCCGACCGCACCTTCAAGGTCGGTGAAGGACTGGACATCGCCGATTATGTGCTCGCCGGCGGCGGCTTTCCGGTCACGGTGAAAGGTGCCGGCGTCATCGGTGTCATCGCGGTCTCTGGCCTGCCGGAGCGCGAAGACCATGGCGTCGTGGTCGATGCGCTTTGCGCCCATCTTGGCATCGACCCGAGCGGGCTCGCACTGCCGCCGGAAGAAAAATGACCGACCCGAAAAGCTTCCTCACATCGATCTTCAACGCCGCCGTCGCCGCTGCTGACCCGGAAAAGACGATCCGCAATCATTTGCCGGCAAAGCCGAAGGGCCGCACCATCGTCATCGGCGCGGGAAAAGGCTCGGCGCAGATGGCGGCGGCCTTCGAGAAGGTCTGGGACGGGCCGATCGACGGGCTGGTCGTCACCCGCTACGGCTATGGCGCCAGATGCGAGCGCATCGAGATCATCGAGGCGGCGCACCCGGTCCCGGATGCCGCCGGTCTCGAGGCGTCGCGCCGGCTGCTGGAGAAAGTGCGCGGGCTGACTTCGGACGATCTGGTCGTGGCGCTGATTTCCGGCGGCGGCTCGGCCCTGCTGCCGTCGCCCGCTTCCGGGCTGACGCTTGCCGATGAGATCGCCGTCAACGAGGCGCTGCTTGCCTCCGGCGCGCCGATCGCGGCGATGAACACCATCCGCAAGCATGTCTCGACCATCAAGGGCGGACGCCTGGCCGCCGCGGCGCACCCGGCCCGGGTCGTGTCGCTGGTCGTCTCCGATATCCCGGGCGACAATCCGGCGCTGGTCGCATCAGGACCGACTGTTCCCGACACCGGCAGCCGCGCGGATGCGCTGGCCTCGATCGCCGCCTATGGCATGAAGCTGCCGGCCTCGGCAATGGCGCATATCCAGTCTTCGGCCGCGGACGCGCCGCGTCCCAATGATCCGCGCTTTGCTGGCAACGAGGTGCACCTGACCGCCTCGGCCGGCGTGTCGCTGGAAGCCGCAGTCGCCGAAGCGAAGCGGCAAGGCATCGAGGCTGTCATCCTGTCGGATGCTATCGAGGGCGAAGCGCGTGAAGTCGGCGGCGTCCATGCCGCGATCGCGCGCGAGGTGGCGACGCGCAACCGCCCCTTCGCCAAGCCGGTATTGATCCTCTCCGGCGGCGAGACGACGGTGACATTGCGCGCCAAGGGCAAGGGCGGCCGAAATTCCGAATTCCTGCTCGCCTTCGCGATCGGCATCGACGCCGTGAATGGCATCGATGCCTTGGCTGCCGACACCGACGGCATCGACGGCTCGGAGAACAACGCCGGCGCCTTCGCGGACGGCTCGACCGTGGCGCGCATGCGCGCGGCAGGCGTCGATGCCAAGGCGATGCTTGCCGGCAACAATGCCTGGACGGCGTTCAACGCGGTCGGGGATCTGTTCGTGCCCGGGCCGACAGGCACGAATGTGAATGATCTGAGGGCGATTCTCATCCGCTAGCGGCAAAGCTTAAAGGTCGTCATTCCAGGGCGAAGCAGGAGCGAAGCTCCGTCGCGAAGACCCTGGAATCCATTCCGTGACCTGAGCCGTAGGATGCAGCGGAGCAGAACTCTGCACCGTTGCGGCGCTCGTATGTCACGGAATGGATCCTCGGGTCTGCGCGCGTCGCTTCGCTCCTTGCTCCGCCCGTGGATGACGACGCGACGAGCGTTTCCGCCAATCTAAGTCGCAGGATACGTGCGTCTACGCGAGGCTCGTTCGGGCGCCTAAATTGATCACGCCCCCATCAGCTGCTTCACCTTCCGCATATCCTGCAAAAACCGCTCCTTCTCGGCCTCCTTGTCCTCCCGATCGCGGATGCGCAGGATGAAGGACGGGTGGATGGTCACGAACACGCGCAAGCCATCCTCGCGCTCTATCAGATCGCCGCGCATCTTGGTGATCGGCACCGCCTTGCCGAGCAGCGACTGCGCCGCCGTCGCGCCGAGCGCCACGACGAGGTTCGGCTTGACGAGGTCTAGCTCCTTGTCCAGCCACCAGCGGCAGGCCTGGATTTCGCCGGCATTGGGCTTGGAATGGATGCGCCTCTTGCCGCGCGGCTCGAATTTGAAATGTTTGACCGCATTGGTCACGTAGACCTTGCGGCGGTCGACTTCGGCATCGTCCAAAATGCCGTCCAATATTCTGCCGGCCGGGCCGACGAAAGGCTTGCCGGCCAGATCCTCCTGATCACCCGGCTGTTCGCCGACGAAGACTACGTCCGCGCTCTCCGGTCCTTCGCCGAACACGGTCTGCGTTGCGTCATGCCAAAGCGGACAGCGGCGGCAGCCTTTCGCCTCTTCGCGCAACTCCGGAATATCTTCGGCTTCAGGCGCCACCACATCGGCCGGCTCGGGCGTCGGCCAATTCTTGGCCTTCACCTTGGCATGGCGCGGTGCTGGGGTGGTTGGCATCCGGTCGATCATCTCTGACGCGGCTCTGTCTGCTCCTGCTATCAAATGTGGAATGAGCGAGGCCTCGGGAAGGTTCCGCCAATATTTCTTCGGCATCTCCTTCCGTCGGGCAAAACGAGATCGCCGCGCCTGTCAGGCGCTGTGCTCAAACCTCATGCAGGTAGAGATGATAGTCCAGTTCGCTGACCGTCCGCGCGACGCGCAGATATTCCGCTTGCTTGATCGCCACGAAGGTCCGGTGCAGGTCGGGGCCGAGCGCCGATTTCAGGAAATCGGAGCCTCTGGCTGCCTCGATCGCGGCGCGCCAGTCGGCCGGCATGCTCGACTTCTCCGCTGCCTGTTCGTAGCCGTTGCCGGTCGTCTCGGGACCAGGGTCCAGACCCTCGTCAAGGCCCTTGACGATGCCGGCCAGAACCGTTGCGGCGACAAGATAGGGATTCGCGTCAACGCCCGACGGCCGATGCTCGATGCGGCGGTTCTTGGTGTCGCCCGCCGGCACGCGCAGCGCCACCGACCGGTTGTTGACGCCCCAACTGGGCGCCACGGGCGCGTAGGATTGCGAGACGAAGCGGCGCCATGAATTGGCGTGCGGCGCAAACACCAGCATCGATTCCGCCATGGTGTGGATCAGGCCGCCAAGCGCGTTGAGCAGCTTTGATGACCATTTCTCGCCGGCGCCCTCGGTGAAGACATTGCGGCCGGCGTCGTCCTGCAGCGAGACGTGGAAATGCATGCCGGAGCCGGCATAGGCCTCGATGGGCTTGGCCATGAAGCAGGCGGTGACACCGTGCCGGCGCGCCTGCGCCCGGACCAGCCGCTTCAGCATGACGAGGTCGTCGGCCGCCCGCATCACGTCCTTGCGGTAATTCAGCGTCAGCTCGTATTGGCCGGGCGCGTATTCGGAAATCACGGTTTCGGCCGGAATGCCCTGCGCCTTGGCCGCGGCATAGATGTCGGAAAACAGCGGCTCCATGCCATGCAGATGGTCGACCGAATAGACCTCGGTCTTGGCCGAGCGGCGGCCGTCGAGCACCGCGCGGGCAGGCTGAACCTTGCCATCCGCGTCGCGCTCATTGGACAGCAGGAAAAATTCAAGCTCGAAGGCGCCCGCCGGATGCAGTCCGCGCGCCGCCAGCAATTCCACCTGCCTTGCCAGCACCAGCCGCGGGTCGGAGGTCATCGGCTGGCCGTCGAGATGGTGCATCGACATCAGCACCTGGCCGCGCGGCGGGTTGGTGCCGAAGAGCGGCACAAGCGTGCCGGGGATCGGCCATGCCCTGAGGTCGCCGTCGCCTGTGTCCCACACCAGTCCGGTTTCGTGCACATCCTCGCCGGTGATGTCGAGGCCGAGGATCGAGATCGGCAGGTGCCGGCCGTTCTCGAAAATGCCCATGAGCTCGTGCCGGCGCACGATCTTGCCGCGGCCGATTCCGTTGGCGTCGGTGAGCACGATGTCGAACGCCTCGATCTCAGGATGCGTGTCGAGAAAAGCCTTCGCCTCGGCGGGCGTCGAGCCGGAAGGAGACGTGGTAACGGCGTTCAGATTGTCCATCGCCGCTTTTCTCATGCCGCAAGCCTGGCCGCAACCGCGGCGAAGGCGGCGATCAGCCGGCTCACTTGCGCGGAAGTCGTTGCCGGCGAAATCAGCATCATGTTGTGGAACGGCGCGATCAGCACGCCGCGATTGACCAGCGCGACATGGATGGCGGCTTCCAGCTCCGGCGCATGCGCCTTCTCCGCCTCGCCGCCATTGCCGAGCGGTCCGGGCGCGCAGATGAACTCGACGCGGGCGCCGACCCGCGCCACATGCCAGGGCAGCTTGTTTCGCTCGATGACGGCGGAGAGCCCCGCATCGAGCCGGCGCGCCAGCCGGTCCATATGGGCGTAGGCCGCCTCGGTCATCACCTCTTCCAGCGTCGCGCGCATCGCCGCGAATTGCAGCGGGTTGGCCGACAGCGTCGTGCCCATGCCGGAATAGCCGGGCTCCTTCACCCGGTTGTAGGCGCCGTAGCGCGTGGCGACCTCTTCGCTCATGCCCCAGATGCTCGCCGGCACGCCGCCGGCCACCGGCTTGCCGAGCACGAACAGGTCCGGCTCCAGCCCGTGCTTGCGCGTGTAGCCGCCGGGGCCGGTCGAAATGGTGTGCGTCTCATCGATCAGCAGCAGCGTGCCGGCCGCGCGGGTCAGGCGCCGCAGCGCGTCGTGGAAGCCGGGTTCCGGCAGCACCATGCAGGAATTGGTCAGCACCGGCTCGGTGATGACGCAAGCGACGTCGCGGCCCGCCAGCGCTGCTTCCAATGCGGCAACATCGTTGAACTCGACGATCTTCGTTGTTCGCGTCAGGTCGCGGAATTCGCCGGCCAGCCCAGGCCGGTTGACGGGTTTGCCGTCGATCAGCCGCACCATCGTCTCGTCGACCGAGCCGTGATAGCAGCCGTTGAAGACCAGGATCTTCTCGCGCCCGGTCACCGCGCGGGCGACGCGCAGCGCGAAGCGGTTGGCATCGGTGGCGGTGGTGGCGATCTGCCAGTAGGGCAGTCCGAAGCGCTGCTGCAGGAGCGGGCCGATCGCCAGCGCGTCCTCGCTGGGCAGCATATAGGTCAGCCCACGCCCGGACTGCCGGCGGATGGCGCGGGCGACGGCCGGCGGCGAATGGCCGAGCATCGAGCCGGTATCGCCGAGGCAGAAATCGTCGAGCTTGTTGCCGTCGATGTCGGTGATGGTGGCGCCTTTGGCGCCGTCGACCAGGATCGGAAACGGCGTCGGCCAGTCCGTCATCCAGTGCATCGGCACGCCACCGAGAAAGCCGGCAATGCCGTTGCCGAGCTTCGCCTCGGATTTCGGCCGCGCCTTGCGGAAGGCGGCCGCTTCCGCCTCGCGCAACTCGGCGATTCGGGCGATGTCGATGCCGCCGATGGAAGTCCGGTGGATTGAATGCATGAAGTCCCCCTCAGGCAGTAGGCAGTAGGCAGTAGGCAGTAGGCAGTAGGCAGTAGGCAGTAGGCAGTAGGCAGTAGGCAGTAGGCAGT
>NZ_JAIUHR010000003.1 GCF_020165195.1 Mesorhizobium sp. CA14
CTCCTCGCGCTTCAAAAGATGCCCGATCAACTGCTGCAGCCATGGCCCTGCATTGCGCAGCCGGCCGAGCAAGGCCACGTCCGAAATGTCGGCAATCCCGCTTGCCGCCGCCCAGGCCACGACACCCCGCATCCCTACCTTGCCAAGGCAGTAAGCCAGCGTCAGGCGCAACAGGTCGCTCGCCGACCTGATGCCGCGTGGTCGCACGAACGCCTTCGTCTCGCGCGCACTTCCTGCGATCAACTCTTCGCCGCCGAGAAGCTCAAGTGTCTCGGCCCAGCCATCATCAACAAGCGATTCGTGTCTCATCCCCAGCGTAGAATCACAACCGATTCCGCGCCGCAATACCCTATCTTAGCGCCTATGCCCTCGAGGGGGAGATGGCCGCGAAGCGGTCAGAGGGGTCGTCTCGCATAGCGCCGACGTCGTCTTGTCGCGCAAGGGGTTGGCGCAAGGCGAAGATCACGCTCTTCACCCGCTTGCCCGGTCGCACGTCTGTCGGTACCTTCGCGCCGGGCAGGACTGCGGAGGAAATCCATGAGCATCGAATTCCTGTTGACGTCGCTGATCATTGTGGCTTCGCCAGGCACCGGCGTCCTCTACACGCTGAGCGCCGGCCTCTCGCGCGGCGCGCGCGCTTCGATCATCGCCGCCTTCGCCTGCACGCTGGGCATCATCCCGCATATGGCGGCCGCCATCACCGGCCTCGCCGCTGTGCTGCACACAAGCGCCGTCGCTTTCGAGACGCTGAAATATCTCGGCGTCGCCTATCTGCTCTACATGGCCTGGAACACGCTGAAGGAGAAGGGCGGCTTGAGCATCGATGAGGATGCCGTGCCGCGCTCGACCGCAAGGACCATCACCTCCGGCGTCCTGGTCAACATCCTGAACCCCAAACTGTCGATCTTCTTCTTCGCCTTCCTGCCGCAATTCGTCAGCACCACCGAGCCGCACGCGCTGCCCAAGATGCTGGAGCTCTCCGGCGTCTTCATGCTGATGACCTTCGTCGTCTTTGCCATCTACGGCGTGTTTGCCGCTTCGGTACGCAGCCACATCGTGTCGCGGCCGAAGGTGCTGACCTGGATGCGCCGCACCTTCGCCGGCGCCTTCGTCATGCTCGGCGCCAAGCTGGCGCTGGCCGACAGATAAGCTAGCCGACTATCCTTTGACGTAGCCCATCGCCTCGACGATTTTGCCATCCGCGACGCGCATCAGGTTGACGCCGCGCAGCGACTTGCCGTCGGACATCCAGAAGCGCCAGCGAATCGTGGCGCGGTCGCCGGCGACGAATGTTTCTTCGATGTCGAAGCGCGTTCCGGGTCCGGTGGCGATCGCCGACCACAATTCGACGCAAGCCGCCTTGCCGATGCGGCGGGCGCCGTCGGGCGCCGGCGTGGTGTTCTCGATCACGCAGTCCTGCGCCACCAATTCGTCCAGTGCCGCCGGATCGTGATGCTGGAAGACGTCATTGTAGCGCCGCATGATTTCCGCCGTCTCGGCGGAGCGCTTGGCCGCGGCGATGTCGATGATCAATTCCTGGATCATTGGATCTTCTCCTGTCGTTTCATTGAGCTACGAGGCTCGCCTTGAGCGTAATGGTTGCGACGCCGGCCAGCGCCCGCGAGACAAGGCAGGCCGCCTTGGCCTTTTGCGCCAGCCGCTCGAAATCCTCCGCCGAGATGCCCGCGACGCGGGCCCGAGTTTCGAGCTCGATGCGGGTGAGCGTCGGCCCGGCCGTGGTGGCGCCGAGATGCACCTTGGCGATCGTATGGATGTTCTCGGCCGTGTGGCCTTCGGCGCCGAGTATGGCGGTGAGCGCCATCGACAAGCAGCCGGCATGGGCGGCCGCGATCAGTTCTTCCGGATTGGTGCCCGGACCGCTCTCGAAGCGCGACGGGAAGGAATAGGCGCCTTCGAACACGCCGCTGCCCAGCTGCAGTCGGCCGGATCCCTCCTTGAGCGTGCCCTGCCATTGGGCCGAGGCCTCTCGAATTGTCATGGCTGATCTCCTCTCTGTTTGCGAAAAAAGCGACGATTACGCGCCGTCGATGACGACCTTGCCGAAGACGTCGCCCTGCTGGAAATGGCGGTAGGCCTCGCGCGGCTCGGCGAAGGGGAAGACCCTGTCGATGATCGGCTTCAGCCGGTGCGTGGCGACCGCGGCAAGCATTGCCTCCAGCCCGTTGCGGCTGCCGACGAACAGTCGGCTGATGGTGACGAGGCTGCGCTGATAGACGGCGCCCGGGATCTCGACCGGCTTGCCCTTCTGGTCCTGAACGGTCAGCAGCACGATGCGGCCGTAGAGCGAACTGGCGATCAGCGACTGCGCGAAGGTGGCTGGACCGCCGGTCTCGACGACCAGATCGATGCCGCCGGTCGTCTCGCGCAGCTTCATGCCCCATTCCGGTGTTTCGGCCGCCGCGATGACGAGGTCGGCGCCGAGTGCCCAAAGTCTGTCGGCCTTCTCGGCTCGCGAGGTGACGGCGGCCACGCGGCAGCCCATGAGCTTGGCGAACTGCAAGGAGAACAGCGCAACGCCGCCCGAGCCGATCACCAGGACCCACTGTCCGGGCTTCGGAACCTCGGCGCCCGTCAGCGCGCTCCAGGCGGTCAGCCCGGCGCAGGTGAAGGTCGCCGCTTCCTGCCATGAGAGATGGTCGGGCAGCCGCACCGCCCATTGCTCCTCGAGCAGCGCATATTCTGAGAGCATGCCGTCCAGTGTGCAGCCAAGCTGATCGACGACGCCCGGATGCATGCGGCCGTCGATCCAGCGCGCGAAGTAGCTGCCGGTGACGCGGTCGCCGACGACAAAGCGGGTCACGTCGCCGCCGACCGCGACGACTTCGCCGGCGCCGTCGCTTAGCGGCACGATGCCCGCATGCGGCGTCAGCGGATAGGTGCCGTTGAGGATCATCGTGTCGCGGCGGTTGAGCGAGGTTGCCCGCACACGCACCAGGATCTGGTTTCTCCCCGGCTCGGGGATTCGCACCTCCCGTACTGCCAGTTTCTCGATGTCGCCGAATTCCTCAAGCCGATAAGTCCGCATTGTTGCCTCCGAAATATATAGACCGATTTACATATTATGTAGACCGATTGTCATATTTGGGGCAAGCCCTATAATGCGCATTCCTGACAGAGGTTGACATTCGAGAGGTCGACGTGGCGACGGACACACGCACCCGCATGATCGAGGCGACGGCGCTGCTCCTCCGGCAGCGCGGCTATCACGGCACGTCACTGAACGACATTCTGAGCGCCAGCGCAGCACCGCGCGGTTCGCTCTATTTTCATTTTCCCGGCGGCAAGGACCAGCTTGTCATAGAGGTGACGCGCGCCAGCGTCGCCGATGTGACGGAGCGGCTGGGCGCCGCGCTGTTGGAGGAAAGCGATCCCGCCGTTGCCGTCCACCACATCTACCAGTCGGTCGCCCGCATGCTGGAGGAGAACGAGTTCTCCCTCGGCTGCCCGGTGGCGCCGGTGGTGCTCGACGCACCGAACGATGTTCCGGACCTGGTTGAAATCTGCCGCTCGGCCTTCGAGCAGTGGATCGGGCTGCTGCGCCAGGCTTTCGTCAGGGCAGGGGTGCCGGAGCGGCGCGCGCAGGCGCTGGCGCTGTTGGTCGAATCGTCGCTGGAAGGCCTGATGGTGATCGCCCGCGCCACCCGCGACCGCACGCCGGTCCAGGCGGTGGCCGACGAGGTCGCAGCGCTGGTCGAGCAGGCGGTGCTGGCTGGCAAGGTCGCACGGCAGGCCGAGAGTGCCGCCTGAGGACTCGGATTTGATCTCCAAATGCAACAAAAAGGGCGCCTTTCGGCGCCCTTTCCGTATGCATTGGCTTGGTAGCCTGGATTAGAAGTCCATGCCGCCCATGCCGCCCATGCCGCCGCCGCCCATGCCGCCAGGCATGCCGCCGCCGGCCGACTCCTTTTTCGGAGCTTCGGCGATCATGGCTTCGGTAGTGACGAGCAGGCCGGCGACCGAGGCCGCGTCCTGGAGAGCCGTGCGCACGACCTTGACCGGGTCGACGATGCCCATGGCGATCATGTCGCCATACTCGCCGGTCTGGGCGTTGTAGCCGAAGGTCGCGCCCTTGTTGTCGAGGATCTTGCCAGCGACGATCGAGGCTTCCGCACCGGCATTGGCCGCGATCTGGCGGGCCGGAGCCTGCAGCGCGCGACGCACGATGTTGATGCCGGCGGCCTGATCGGAGTTGGCGCCGGTGGCCTTGAGGTTGCCCGAGGCGCGCAGGAGCGCAACGCCGCCGCCGGCGACGATGCCCTCTTCCACGGCCGCGCGGGTCGCGTTCAGGGCGTCATCGACGCGGTCCTTCTTTTCCTTGACTTCCACTTCGGTCGCACCGCCGACGCGGATCACGGCAACGCCGCCGGCGAGCTTCGCCAGACGTTCCTGCAGCTTCTCCTTGTCGTAGTCCGAGGTGGTCTCCTCGATCTGCTGCTTGATCTGGGCGACGCGGCCCTGGATCTCGGCCTTCTTGCCGGCGCCGTCGACGATGGTGGTGTTCTCCTTGGAGATCGACACCTTCTTGGCGCGGCCGAGCATGTTGAGGCCGACATTCTCGAGCTTGATGCCGAGGTCTTCCGAGATGACCTGGCCACCGGTGAGGATGGCGATGTCTTCCAGCATGGCCTTGCGGCGGTCACCGAAGCCCGGCGCCTTGACGGCGGCGATCTTCAGGCCGCCGCGCAGCTTGTTGACGACCAGCGTGGCCAGGGCCTCGCCTTCGACGTCTTCCGAGATGATGAGCAGCGGCTTGGAGGTCTGGACGACGGCTTCCAGGACCGGCAGCATGGCCTGCAGGTTGGACAGCTTCTTCTCGTGCAGCAGGATGTAGGCGTCTTCCAGATCGGCGACCATCTTGTCGGCGTTGGTGACGAAGTAGGGCGACAGGTAGCCGCGGTCGAACTGCATGCCTTCGACGACTTCCAGCTCGGTCTCGGCGGTCTTGGCTTCCTCGACGGTGATGACGCCTTCGTTGCCGACCTTCTGCATCGCTTCCGCGATCATCTTGCCGACCGACTCGTCGCCATTGGCCGAGATCGTGCCGACCTGGGCGACTTCCTCGGAAGTCTTGATCTTCTTGGCGGCCTTGCCGAGCGCCGTGACGACTTCGGTGACGGCGAGGTCGATGCCGCGCTTCAGGTCCATCGGGTTCATGCCGGCGGCGACCGCCTTGTGGCCTTCCTGGACGATCGACTGCGCCAGAACCGTTGCGGTCGTGGTGCCGTCGCCGGCGATGTCGTTGGTCTTCGAAGCGACTTCGCGGACCATCTGCGCGCCCATGTTCTCGAACTTGTCCTCAAGCTCGATTTCCTTGGCGACGGTGACGCCGTCCTTGGTGATGCGCGGGGCGCCGAACGACTTGTCGATGACGACGTTGCGGCCCTTGGGGCCGAGGGTGACCTTCACCGCGTCGGCGAGGATGTTGACACCGCGCAGCATGCGCTCACGGGCATCGCGGGAGAATTTTACGTCTTTGGCAGCCATGTTTTAGCTCCTGGCAGGGGCTCGGGAAGAGCCCGAAGATGAAGATTCAGGTGAGGGCCGATGATCAGCCGATGATGCCCATGATGTCGGATTCCTTCATGATCAGAAGGTCTTCGCCATTGAGCTTGACTTCAGTGCCCGACCACTTGCCGAACAGGATGCGGTCGCCGGCCTTGACGTCCAGCGGGACGAGCTTGCCGCTTTCGTCGCGGGCGCCGGAGCCGACGGCGATGATCTCGCCTTCCTGCGGCTTCTCCTTCGCCGTGTCCGGGATGATGATCCCGCCGGCGGTCTTGGATTCGGATTCGACCCGGCGAACGACCACGCGGTCATGAAGCGGGCGGAACTTGGACTTTGCCATGTTGTCTTCCTCGAATGAGAACGGTGAGAACTGTTCCTCCATCCGGCGAGGCCGCCGGATATGAGTTAGCACTCACCAAAGGCGAGTGCTAACGTGGCGCTGAAATAGGCTGGCGAATTGCGAGAGTCAAGGCGCGCGCGACGGGGCGGCGGCGCGAAATTTTTCTCGCATGATTTCCCGGTTGGGAATGCGCCGGTTGGGGTGGGGATCGGCGAGGCCCGTCACCTTCGGTCGCCGGCCGACGGCTTCGAGGACCTGATGCGACATGCGTTAGGGCGGCCCAGCTCTCGTTGAGCCGCCCCGACTGCCGGTTTTCACGGGACCGACGGGAAGCGCTTGCGCTTCCTCGATTGTCCATACGGGGCTCAGATATTCATGCCGCCGGACACCTCGATGCGCTGGGCGTTGACCCAGCGATTGTCGTCGGAGAGCAGCGAGGCGATCATCGGCCCGATATCGTCGGCGACGCCGACGCGGCCGAGCGCGGTGACGCCGGCCACCATGCGGTTGATCTCGGCATTGTCGCGAACATGGCCGCCATTGAAGTCGGTGGCGATCGCGCCGGGCGCCACAGTGTTGGCGGTGATGCCGCGCTGGCCGAGCTCCTTGGCGAGGTAGCGCGTGAACACCTCGATGCCGCCTTTCATCATCGCATAGGCGGAAGATCCGGGCGCGGCGAAGCGGGCGAGCCCGCTCGAGATGTTGATGATGCGTCCGCCATCATTGATCAGCGGCAGCAGCGCCTGGGTGAGGAAGAACACACCCTTCAGATGGGTGTTCATCAGCGTGTCGAATTCCTCTTCCGTCGTCTCGGCGATCATCTTGCGCAGGCCGGTGCCGGCATTGTTGACGAGATAGTCGAAGCGGTCGCGCTGCCAGGTGTCTTTGAGCGTCTTCTTCAACGCCGCAACGAAGACCGGGAAGGTGGCGACGGCGCCGGTGTCGAGCTCAAGCGCGGCGGCGCGGCCGCCGGCCGCCTCGATCTCGGCGATTGCCGTCTTCGCCTCGTCGGCGCGCGAGCGATAGGTGAGGACGACGTCGACGCCCTTGCGGGCGAGGTTGAGCGCGGTGTTGCGGCCGAGACCGCGGCTGCCGCCGGTGATGAGGGCGATGGGGCGAGTGATCATGGCGAAATCTCCTTCTGTCTGGATGGAGATGCATATACTCGCCCGGCCGGTCGATATAATCGGCCATGGATTGCCAACACTATTCAGTCCGTGCGAACAATCAGCGATGGACCGGTTTGACAGTATGCGGCTCTTCACCCGCGTCGTGGAACGGCGCAGCTTCACCGCGGCCGCCGCCGATCTCGGCTTGCCGCGCTCCAGCGCCACCGCCGCGATCAAGCAGCTTGAAGAGCGGCTTGGCGTGCAATTGCTTCGGCGCACGACAAGGCATGTCACAACGACGCTCGACGGCGAAGCCTATTACGAGCGCTGCATCGGCATCCTCGCCGACATCGAGGACGCCGAAGGCGGCTTCGGCGCGCATGAGGTGCGCGGGCGGCTGAGCGTCGACATCAACGGCAACATGGCCCGCACCTTGGTCATCCCGGAACTGCCGGCGTTGCTCACCCGCTATCCCGGGCTCAGCCTGCATATCGGCGAGGGCGACCGGTTCGTCGACCTGGTGCGCGAGGGCGTCGACTGCGTGGTCCGTGCCGGCACGCTCCCCGACAGCGAAATGATCGCGCGTCGCATCGGCATGGCGCGCGAGGCGACGGTTGCCAGCGCCGCCTATGTCGAGCGCCACGGCCTGCCGCGCTCACTGGACGAACTTGCCGGACATATAATGATCGGCTTCGTCTCGTCCCGCACCGGCCAGGTGATGCCGCTGGAGTTCACCGTCGACGGCAAGATCCGCGAGATCGTCCTGCCGTCGCGCGTCACGGTCTCTAATTCCGACACCGCCGCTACGCTGGTGCTCCAGGGTTTTGGCCTCTACCAGGCGCCGCGCCGCCGCTTCGCCGCCGACATCGATGCCGGCCGGCTGATCGAGGTGCTGCCCGGCAATCTGCCGACGCCGACGCCGATCTCGGTGCTCTATCCGCCGAGCCGCCAGCTTTCGCCAAGGGTGAGGATGTTCGTTGATTGGCTGGTGGAGATTCTGGGGCCGAAGCTGGATCCCTGATCGCGCTCAGAGAAACAATCTCAATTGCGCGTGGATGATCGAGCGGTAATCGTCGATCGTGCGCCGGCCTTCTTCCTTGTCCTGCGTCAGCGCCAGCCGCACGACGCCGCCGGCGAGTTGGAAGATCAGGAACACGACGCGCCCGAACGCCTCGCGCTGCTCGGCCTTCAGCATCGGCGCGACATGATCACAGAACATCTTCGCCTGGTGCCGCGTCTCGGCGATGTCGAGGTGCTGCAGCGCCTTGTCGGCCTGGATGGCATTCTGCAGATCCTGGATGGCCGGGTCCGCCGCCACGCGGCTGTAATAGTCGTCGAGCAGGCGGTCGGCCGCGGCGGTCACGTCGTCCAGCCGGCCTATCTCGGCGATGATCGCGCCGAAGCGTGCGCGGCTTTCCTCGGAAAACCGCTCATAGAGCATTGCCAGAATTGCCGACTTGCTGGGGAAGTAATGATAGACGGTAGCGATCGGCCCGCCGGCCAGCGCGCCGACTTCCTTCATCGTCACCGCGTCGATGCCTTTCTCGCCGATCAGCCGCATGGTGGTGGCGAGGATCGCGTCGATACGTTCGCGGCTGCGCTCCTGCTTGGGCCTGCGTCGCGGTTCGGTCGCTTTTCGCTTCATCTGCGTCATGCGCCAAATCTCTCTCGAGAGTGCGAATTCGCGGTTGACAAGAAACATGATCAAGTATCAGTTTTCGCTAAATGCTGACAGATTGTCAGTTTTCCGATCGAGCTGCAAGGGAAGGGCGCCTCGTGACCGCATCGCAAGCCGTGCAGGCGGAAAATGGCGATTGGCTTGTCGGCAATCCCACCGGCCTGCAACTGGCCTCGGCGCTCTGGATCGGTTCGGTCGGCCTGCTGATCCTCGGTTTGCAGCCGGTGCTGCTCGGCGCGCTCTACAGCGAAGGTCACGTCACGGGCGATGAGCTGGCGCTGGTCGCCACCGCCGAGATGATTGCCATCGCCATCGGCTCGGGCGTGGTGGCGATGCTCTTGCCGGCGCGCAACATGCGCTGGAAGAGCGCGGCACTGCTCATGCTGCTGGCGCTCGCCAATGTCTGGACCGCTTATGCCGGCAGCCCCAATGCGCTGATCGGCGCGCGCACGCTGGCCGGCCTCGCGGAGGGAGGGCTGGTCGCCGTCGCGACCGAGCTGATCGCCCGCTCGCGCCGGGCCGAGCGCATCGGCGGCTATTTCGTCACGCTGCAGACCCTGGCGCAATGCGCGCTGGCGCTGATCCTCGCGCTCTTTGCCGTGCCGCGAGCGGGCTCGGCCGGCGGCTTCATCGCGCTCGGCGTCGTCTGCCTGCTTTCCCTCGTCGTGGCCTGGATCGTGCCGGACGACTATGCCGACCTTCACAAGCAAGAGCAGTTCGCCAATGTGGCGACTGTGCCGGCGATCACCGCGCTGCTGTCGATCTTCTGCTATTTCATGTTCTTCGGCGCTGTCTGGGCCTTTCTCGAGCCCATCGGCGCGCAGTTCGGTATCGATCGCCGCACCGTCGGCCTGATGGTTTCGGCGAGCCTTGCCGCGCAGGTGATCGGCGCGATGACCGCGACAATCTTCGAGGCGCGCATCGACTATCGTTTTGCCATCACCGTCATCGGGATCGTCGCGGCGATCAGCTCGGTGCTGCTTGCGTCCGGCCCCGGGCTTTCGGTGTTCTGGGCCGTGGCGCTGGTGATGGGCTTCATCCTGCTTTTCATCGTGCCTTACCAGATCCGGCTGGCCATCACCGCTGACGAGACGCGCACCGCGGTGCTGCTGGTGCCGGCTGCCCAGCTCTTCGGCCTCGCCATCGGCCCGATCGCCGCCTCGCTGCTGATCGACGGCGCGGATTTCCGGCCCGTGCCGGAATTCGCCGCCGCCACCGCTTTGGCAAGCGTCCTTTTGCTCGGCATTTTCGTGCTGGTCGCGCGGCGGCGCGGCCGGGCCTGAGCCGGAGAGGTCAGATGGCAACCGCCTGGAGCAACTGGTCCGGCTTCGTCACGGCTTCTCCGAAATTGATCGCGACGCCGGCCGATGCCGGCGAGTTGGCCGAACTGGTGCGCTCGGCGCCTGGTCCGCTGCGCGTCGCCGGCGCCGGCCATTCCTTCACGCCGCTGGTGCAGTCCGACGGCACCGTCGTCTCGCTGGAGAAGATCGAGGGTCTGGTCTCGCACGATGCCGCGAACAACCGGGCGCGGGTGAGGGCGGGCACGCGGCTCGGTCCGCTGATGCGCATCCTGCAGGACATCGGCCAGGGTCTGCCCAATATGGGCGACATCGACAAGCAGGCGATCGGCGGCGCGTTGGGCACGGCAACGCATGGCTCCGGCCCGACGCTCGGCGCCTATCACACGCAGCTTGAGGCGCTGCAGCTCGTGGATGGGCAAGGCAAGCTGCGCGAGTACAGCCGGGCAGACGACCTGGACATGATCTACGCCACCGGCGTCGCGCTGGGCAGCTTTGGCGTGCTGACCGAAGTGACGATGAACAACATCGCCACCTATCGGCTGCGCCGCCGCAAATGGGTTCTGCCGATCGGCGACATGCTCAAAAACTTCGAGACGATGATGGCCGCGCATCGCTCGGCCGAGTTCTACTACATCCCGTTCTCCGGCTACGCCCAGTTCATCGCCAGCGACCTCAGCGACGCGGCGCCAACGACGCGGCCGACCGAAGACGACGAAGAAGGATTGGCGACTTTGCGCAAGCTGCGGACCGCGTTGCGCTGGCTGCCGTCGCTGCGCCGGGCGCTGATCAGAGGGGCGGTGAAGAAGGTGCCGGCGGAAGACTATGTGCAGGACTGGCTCAACGTCTACGCCAGCGAGCGTCGCACCAAATTTAACGAGATGGAGTACCACCTGCCGTACGAGGAAGGTCCCAAGGCGTTGGCCGAGATCATCGCGCTGACGGAAAAGCACTTTCCGGAAGTCTATTTCCCGATGGAGGTGCGTTCCGTAGCGGCCGACGAGTTCTGGCTTTCGCCTTTCTACAAAAGGCTGAGCTGCTCGATCGCCATTCATCACGATGCCGCGAATGACCCGCTGCCTTTCATGCGCGCCGCCGAACCGGTCTTCCGCAAGCATGGCGGCCGACCGCATTGGGGAAAGATGCACAGCCTGAAGGCGGCGGAATTCAAGAAGCTTTATCCGCGTTGGGACGACGCGATGGCAGTGCGGCGCGACATCGATCCGCAAAACCGCTTCGTCTCGCGCTACATGGCCGACTTGTTCAGCATCCGACAATGAGCGCCTATTTCGCTGCCCTGTCCGATGCATTGAAGGCCGCCGAGATTTTCCGGCCCTGCCTTGTGCTTGACCGCGACCGGCTGGATGGCAACATCGCGCTGGTGAAGGAGAGGCTGGCGCCGGGCCTTGGCGTGCGGCTGGTCGACAAATCGCTGCCTTGCGTGCCGCTGCTCTCGCATATCGCGCGAGCACTTGAAACCAAACGCTTCATGACCTTCCATCCGCCGGTGACGCAGGCCGTGCTCGACGCCTTTCCCGAGGCCGACCTGCTCTACGGCAAGCCGATGCCGGTCGGCGCCGCCAGGGCCGCGCTGACCAGAGGCGGCGCCGGCTGGTGGTCGCGCGTCTGCTGGCTGATCGACACGCCGGAGCGGCTGGCCGACTATGGGGCCTTGGCCGCTGCGCTCGACACTGAACTGCGCTTCGCTTTCGAGGTCGATGTCGGCCTGCATCGCGGCGGCTTTCGCGATCCCGCCGGGATTAACGCGCTCCCGATTCCAAAAGGTCTGCGCTGCGAAGGCATCATGGGCTATGAGGCGCATGCGCCGGAAATCCCCGGTTTGTTCGGCGGCGCGGCCAAGGCGCTGAAGCAGGCATCTGCCAAGGCCGCGGAGTTCGCCGCTGCCCTCGATCCGGACCAGCGCCGCATCCTCAACATCGGCGGCTCCAAGACGGCGCTGCTGCACGGCGGCGGCGTCGCCAACGAAGTGTCGGTCGGCTCGGCTTTCGTGCTGCCCAAGGATTTCGACACGCCCGGGCTGGCAGGCTTCCAACCGGCGGCCTTCATCGCCACCCCGATCCTCAAGGCGCTCGATCCGATGCTGCCGGGCCCGCCGGCGGTTTCCAGGGCGCTGCAGGCGCTTGGCCTCTTCCCGCGCAAGGGTTGCTACCTCTATGGCGGCAAATGGATGTCCGAACCGGTGTTTCCCGAAGGCATGAAACCGAACGGACTGATCGGCCTGTCGTCCAACCAGCAATTCATGGGCCTGCCGGCAGGCGCGGATGTGAAGCCCGGCGACTATGCCTTCCTGCGGCCAACGCAGAGCGAGGCGGTGCTGCAGCATTTCGGGGCGATCGCTGTGTTTGCCGGCGGGCGGATCGTGGAGCTTTGGCCAGCGCTACCAATGGGGTAGGGCCACCGGGGTCGTGATTGGCGCTGGCCTCCGCGACTTTCAGGGTCTGCGCGTCGCTTCGCTCCTTGCTCCGCTCTGGAATGACGAAGTTGTGTAGTGTCTCGCTCGCCGTATTTATTGACTCAGTCAACTAAATGATTGATCCTGTCAATGACAGGAGGACTTCCCATGACCATCCACGACCATCCCGGCAAGGAGCGCATTGATACGGTGCGCGCCTTCAACCGCTTCTATACCCGCCAGATCGGCCTGCTTGACGAGGGCCTGCTGAAAAGCCCGTTCTCGCTGACCGAGGCGCGGGTGCTTTACGAGCTCGCCCATCGCGATGGGCTCGTCGCCAGCGACCTGGTGCGCGACCTCGGCCTCGATCCCGGCTACGTGAGCCGGCTCTTGAAGAAATTCGAGGAGCGCGGCTTGGTCGGACGCGAAGCCAGTGAGACCGACGCGCGCCGCGCCTCGATCGCGCTGACGCCGGCCGGCAGGGAGGCCTTCGCGCCGCTCAACCAGGACTCGCACGACCAGGTGCGCGCGCTGCTCGATCGCCTGGCGCCGGCCGACCAGGACCGGCTGGTCAAGGCCATGCGCACCGTCCAAGACTTGCTCGGCGACAGACCCGAACCGAAGGTGTCTTATATCCTGCGGCCGCTGCAGGTTGGCGACATCGGCTGGATCACGCACCGCCAGGGCCTCATCTACGCGCAGGACTATGGCTGGGACGAAACCTATGAGGCGCTGGTCGCTGAGATCCTCGGTGAGTTCGTCAAGAACTTCGTCCCGCAATGGGAGCGCAGCTGGATCGCCGAGCGCGAAGGCGAGGTGGTCGGCTCGGTCTTCGTCATGCGCAAATCGCCCAAGGTCGCGAAGCTCAGGCTGCTCTATGTCGAGCCGTCGGCGCGCGGCCTTGGCATTGGCCGGCGCCTGGTCGACGAATGCATCACCTTCGCGCGCGCCAAGGGTTACAAGACGCTGACGCTCTGGACCAACGACATATTGAGCTCGGCCCGCCGCATCTATCAGGCCGCGGGCTTCAGGCTGGTCGACGAGGAGCGCCACCATTCCTTCGGCAAGGATCTTGTCGGGCAAACGTGGAACCTCGAGCTATAGTCCTCCTTCTCCCACAAGGGGGATAAGGGAAAGCCACGCTCACCCCTTGACCGGCACCCAGATCTCCAGCCCGCCATTGCCGGTGCGCGCGTCGAATTCGGCCGCTCACACCGTCCAGAAGTAGCGCACGATGTGAAAGAAGATCGGCGCGGCGAAGACCAGGCTGTCGGTGCGGTCGAGCATGCCGCCATGGCCCTCGATCAGGTGCCCCCAGTCCTTGACGCCCTGGTCGCGCTTGATCGCCGAGGCGACGAGTCCTCCGAGGAATCCCATCGTGCAGGCGATGAAGGCGACGGCCGAGGCCTGCAGCGGCGAGAACGGCGTGATGAAGGACAAGAGTGCGCCAAGCAGGCTCGACGCCACCAGCCCGCCAATCAGGCCTTCCCAGGTCTTGGACGGCGAGACGGTCGGCGAGAAGCGGTGCTTTCCGAACAGCTTGCCGAAAATATATTGCAGCACGTCGCTGCCTTGCACGACGATGATCAGGAAGGCGATGAGAAGCAGGTTGCGGCCCTCGAAGCCAGGCACGTCGAGCGTCAGCAAAGCGGGCACGTGACTGACGCAATAGACCGAGATCATGATCGCCCATTGCTGGGCCGAGACGCGCTCGAGAAAACGTTCTGTGTCGCCGTGCAGCGCCGTGATCGCCGGCATCAGCAGGAAGCAGTAAACCGGGATGAAGATCACGAAGAGACCGTACCAGGCGGTCCACACCAGCCAGTACTGGAACGGGATGACGATGCCGAACATGCCGAGCAGCACCCAGTGGTCGCTGCGCCGGCTATGCGTCAGCGTCACGAATTCGCGCAGCGCCGCGAACGAGATCAGCGCGAACAGGATGGTCATGCCGTAGCGCCCGAAGAAGAAGGCGATCGTCATCAGCGCCACCATCACCCACCAGGCGTTGATGCGCTGGGTGAGGTTGACGAGCGTCGCGCTCAGCGGCTTCGGCGCGCGCATCGAAAGGATGCCGGCGGTGACGCTGGCGGTGCTCAGCACCACGAAAAGACCGATGATCAAAATGCTGATTTCGTGGCGCATTAATCGTCTCGGTCGGGGCGCGGGTTGAGCGCCATAAGCTCGGCGCGGGCGCGCTGCAGGAAGGCGCGGCGTTCCTCGCCGGGCGCCACCGCCACAGGGGCGCCGAAGACAACGCGGCAAAGCAGCGGCACCGGCAGGAACTGGCCTTTGGGCAGCACGCGCGACATGTTCTCGATCCAGCAGGGGATCAGCTCGACGTCCGGCCGCGCTATCGACAGATTGTAGAGTCCCGAGCGGAAGGGCAGCAGCTCGTCGCTGGTGTTCCGGGTGCCTTCCGGGAAGATAATCAGCGAATGGCCTTGGTCGAGCACGGAGAGCATGATCGAGATCGGGTGCTCCGCTTCGCTTGTCCACTGCCGACTGATCAGCACCGAGGACAGCATGTCCTCGGCGATGAAACGACGCAGCTGCGACTTGCCCCAGTATTCGGCAGCGGCGATGGCGTGCGTCTTGGCGCGCTCCGTTTCGCTCAGACAGGTCGATAGAAGGATGAAATCGCCATGACTGGTATGGTTGGCGAAATAGATGCGCTGACGGTCGGACGGCTGGCTGCCGTTCCAGATCGGCCGCACGCCGGTGACCGCCCAGGCCAGCGCCGACAGGCCGACCGAAGTCCCCGTCTGCAGCAAGGTGTAGGTGCGCAGCGCCAGCTTGCTCATCTCGGCATCCAGAAACCGGCGGTGAGGAACGTGACGACGAAGATCGCGAAGGCGATGCGTTGGCGGGCGAGCAGTTTTCGCGTTCCCGCGATCCGCTCGTCGATCGGGCGCGGCGTTGGCGAAGCGGCCTTCAGCCGCATGCGCGCCAGCATGTCGTCGACTGCGCTGCCGCCCGACACTTCGTCGCCATGGCTCGCCATCAAACGAAACAGCAGTGCGTCGAAAAGGAGGAGCGTGGAAAGTCCAAGCACCACGACGGCGCTCGCCGCCGCGACCACTAGCGCCAGCACCGCGAGGGGCGCGTGGAGCGCGCCGCGAGCCGAAGCGACCAGCGGCGCGACGCTGTCGGCGGCGATCACGATCACGGCCGGCCACGCCGCCTGCTTGACCAGCATCGCGGCGAAGGCGGCAGTCTCGCGCTGATAGGCGTCGTCGTTCATGCCGGCTCGTCCAAGCCGACCTGAAGATGCACCGGCCGGCCGGATGCGGCGAGCCGCTTGCGCGCCTGCGCCGGCGTGTGCGAGCGGCCGCTGGTGACCAGCCATTGGGCGATGACGCTGGCGCTGCGCTGGAAGCCGAGCGCGCAGCAGACCAGAACCGTGCCCTGCTTGCGCGCCGGCTCGATCGCCTCTACCGCTTTGTCGAGTGTATCGGCGGGGGGCGAAAGGAGATCGAGCATGGGAAAGCTCGTCCATCGTCCCATCGCATCGCGCGGCCGCTCCAGCTCGGCTGCAAGGTCGATCACCGTGCCGAAGCTATCGGCTTCGGCAGCATCGGGAAAACGCCCGAGGAAGACGCCGTCGGCGACGGCAACGACCGGCGGCAGCTTGCGGGTCCAGGCCCAGACATTGACCCTGGCGGCCAACCGGTACGGCCAGAGCAGCACGCGGCTTGCCAGCGAGACACGGCCGTTAGCCGTCTTCTGGAACACTTTTGGCCCGGCCCCGGCATAGCCGAAGGCGACGATGGCCAGCGCCAGCGCCGGCCACAAGAGCAGGAAGGCGAGGGCGGAGAAGAAGGCGCCGACGGTTGCGCCGGCAAGCGCCAGAGCGGCGCCCAGCGCGTAGCAGAGCGAAAGCCTCCGCGCCTTGACGTCGGCGGTCAGGCAGAAACCGGCGAAGGGCAATTCTCCTTCAGCCGGAAAGAGCCACAGCGCAAGGAAGCCGAGCAGCGCACCGGTCGGGATGTCGATAAAATGGTGCTGCCACGTCGTCAGCACCGAGGCGCCGATCAGTAAGCACCAAAAATGCCAGAGCGCGAGCACGGGACCGGAAAGGCGTTGGCGCCAGTGATCCCAGATGATCACCAGAAGCGCGATATGCAGGGAAGGAGCCTGGTTGAACGGCTTGTCGAAACTGCCGAGCATGGCAAACAGGAAGCCGGGCAGGCCGGTCGTTGCCGGCCGCACGAAAGTGGCAGTCAGCGGAAACAGGATGAAGCAGGAAACGGCGACGATCTGCGCGGTGAGGTAGCGGCCGGCCAGCCGGTCGACGCCCTGCCGGGTGTCATTGAGCAGAAGCGACAGGCCGTAGAACAGGTTGATCGACCAGTAGGGTACGATCGTCCAAGCGAGGAAGGGAACGTGGTGCTCCCAGGAGAAGACGATGCTGCCGACATATAAGCGCTTTGAGGCCAGCCAGTTGGCGAAGCCATAGGTCGAATAGAAGAATGGCGCGAGAAACGCGAGCCAAAGCGCTGACCGCAGGACGACACGTCCATAGGGCTCGGCGATGGCTGAAAGTGGCGGGGGCTCGGCGCTGGCGGGCATGCGTGGACGGTTCCTAAACCCGCCTTGCCAGCGAGACGGTGAAGATGCCCCACTGGTCGATGCGCTGGTCGAGCTTCTCGAAGCCGGCTGCTTCCACCAATTGGTCCATCTCGCCTTGCGTGCGCCGCCGCATCACCCAGGCCTGGCCGCCGCGATGCGAGGTCAGGCTGCGCGCGATCATTTCAAGCTGCGGATGCCAGGGCTGGTTGGTGTAGATGAGCAGACTGCCGGGTCGCATGGCGCGGGCGAGGCCGCCCAGCGAGCGGGTAACCTGAGCGTTGTCCGAGAAGAGCTCGTAGAGGCCGGAGACGATCGCAAGGTCAGGCGCAGGATCGAGCGCCGCCAGCTCGTCGCCGTCGAAGGCGTCGGCACGCCGGAACGAAACAGTCGCCGGCATATGCCGTTCGGCGATCAGTTTGCGGCCGAGCTCGACATTGATGTCGGAATAGTCCTGCAGGCGCACGCTGGCCGGCTGCTCCGAGCTCTTGCTGATCGCATCGAGCACATAGCGGCCGTGACCCGCGGCGATGTCGAGGATGTGGCCTGGCCGTCTGGCCGCCTTCAGCGTTGCCAGCGCCTGGCCGATCAGCTCTTCGAGGTGGAGCTTGCGCTGGCGGATGCCGCGCCAGCCGATGGCATCGAGGAAAGTCCTGTCGACCATGCGGCCGATCGGCCCGATGCCGCGGGCGTCATTCTCGTAGACATAGTCCAGCGTCGAGCCGGAATCGAAGCCCGTGCTGACGCCGATCTTCATGCCACGGGAAAACCAGCTGCCGATACGAATGAAGGCGCGGCTCAAGCCCCAGTAGAGGCCCTTGGGCGAGAGGAGATCGAGCGGCGAGGCAAGCCTGTCGGCCTCGTCGCGCGTATAACCGGCGACATCCGCCTGCTTCAGGTCGACAGCTTCGGCCGGCGAAGCGAACTGCTCTTCGAGGAAAGGCCGGATCAAGTCGAGCGCCTTGGCGCGATCGCGCTCGCCCAGCGTGTCGTGGAAGAAGCCGGGCAGCACATGCCGCTCCTTCACGCGGCTGCCGAGATTGACGAAGAACTCGTGTTGAGGACCGTGCCGCACCACCCAGTCGCTACCCGACAAAAGAAGCTGGGTCGGCACTGTGATGGCCCGGGCATCGACGACGATGCGCGCCGCATGCTGGTAGAGCTCGACCAGGATGTTCGATGCGATCGGCCTGGTGATCAGCGGATCGTTCTCGAAGGAGGCGATGCGCACCGGGTCATGGGTGAGCAGGCTCGCCTTGACGTAGGAATTGACGAAGAAGCGTCCCTTGATCTTTTGCCAGAACGCGATGCCTTCCTTGGCGAAGGGCACATAGAGTTTGACCGAGAAGGCGGGCGAGGCGAGCACCATGGCGCGCAGTTTCGGCGCATAGTCGTGCACCCAGGCGGCGGCGAGCACAGCGCCGAACGACTGCGCGATGAGCGCGATATCCTGTGTGCCAAAACTGTCTTTGGCGGCTATCTCGCGCATGAAACAGTCGATATCGCGCACAAGTGCGGCGAAGGACGGCGCGTAGCCGCGCTCGCCGGCAGAGCGCCCGCTGCCGCGCGCATCCCAGGCATAGAAGGCGTGGTCCGGCATGCGCAATTCGTCGACCAGATGCGCCATGCGGCCGCCATGCTCATGGCCACGATGGAAGAGCACCACCGCGCCCTTTGCCGCGGTCGATACCTCTGTCTGGGGCGATACGGGCGGCCAGAAACGGTAAAATATCTCCGTGCCGTCGTGGCTGCGGAAGCTGCGTTCCTGCGCCTGCCGCGCAAGTTTTTCCGCGGGCGCGGCTGCGATCTGTTCGTGAAGCATGGCGTTTCCCCCGGATGGCATGGCGAGCCCTTGATGCTTAGCCGGTGTTGCCAGTAAGGCCGGTGCGTATCCGGTTGATGGCGGTCAGCAGCGAAAGCGTAGCCATGGCCGGAAACACAAAAGGCGCGATCGAGGCTGGCCAGAAACCTATGGCGCACAAAGCTGCGACCACGCCGAGCCCCAGCGCCCTGTCGCTCTTGCCGAACGGCCCGGCATAGTTGCGCCCCGTCCCAGCAGCGATGCCGAGCACGCCGGCGAATTCGGCGAGCATCGCTGCAACGGCAAAGGCAACGACGGCCCAGACGCCAAACTGCGGGAAAGCCGCAAACGGCAGGATCAGCGCGAGGTCGGAGACGACATCGCAGATTTCGTTGAGATACATGCCAAGCGTCGAGGCCTGGCCATGCTCGCGCGCCAGCATGCCGTCCATGGCGTTGAGCGCCATGCGCATGAACAGCACCAGGGGGACGAGCAGCAGAAGAAGGCGCGAGCCGGGCGCCACCGCGATCGCCACTCCGGCCGCGATCGAGAGGGCGGCTGCCAGCATGGTGATGGAATTGGCGGTCACGCCCATTGTCGCCAGCCGATCGACAAGCGGCCGCAGCCTGTCCTGGAAAGCCGGCTTCAGCGCATAGAGCGTCGGCATTGCGTGATCCCCCGATCCACGGCGCAACCTTTACCATGAGCGAGCCGAAAGGCGCTAGCGTGCGCAGAAACCCGGGTGAATATTGAGACGGTTGAGGCCTTGCTGTGAATGCATCGCCCAAGCGATCGCATCGGCCGGTATGGGTTCGCCGTGCGGCGGATCGGCGAATTCACTGACCGCTAACCATGAATGCACCGCATGCCTGCCATGTCGATTTGCCGGCTTCTGGAACAAAGCTGCCTCTTGAATAGTGAGCACGCTTATTATATGTTCCGCTCATGGTTTCAGACGGTATCGACAGATTGGGATTTTTGATCCACGACGTGCAGCGCCTGATGCGCAAGCGTTTCGAGGCGCGCGCCAGTGGGTTGGGTCTTTCCTCGGCGCAGTGGCGCCTGCTTGTGCGCGTTGCCAAGGAGGCGGGCGTCGCGCAGGCGCGGCTTGCCGAGCTCCTCGAAATCGAGCCGATCAGCGTCTCCCGCCTGGTCGACCGCATGGAGGAGGGCGGCTGGATCGAGCGTCGCCAGGACGCGACTGACCGGCGCGTGCGCATGATCTTCCCGACCGAGAAGGCGAACGCGGCCTATGCCGACGTCAAGAGCCTAGCCGGCGAGGTCTATGAGGAATCGTTGACCGGCGTGTCGGCGGAAGAGCGCCGCGTCCTGATCCGCGTGCTGGACACCATCGTGCAGAATCTGACGGACGGCGAGACGTCGTCCCTGGAAAAGATCAAGAATACGGAAGGGGCAGCAGCATGAACGCGGCAGCCAAGATAGAAGACGACAACGTCACCAAGCTTGCGCCGGCGCAGCCGGTTGCAGAAGCCCCGGCGCAGCCGGCGGCCGCTCCGGTCGCGGCGGTTCCCGAGCCGCAGCCGGCTCCGGCCGCGCCCAAGAAGAAGCGCCGCCTCGGGCGCTTCCTGTTGATGGTCGCCCTGCCGCTGGCCCTGCTTGCCGGCGGCGCGTATGTCTGGGTCACGGGCGGCCGCTACCAGGAAACCGAGAACGCTAACCTGCAGCAAGCCAGGATTTCGGTCGCCTCCGACACGGCCGGCCGTATCGTTCAGGTCGGCATCGCCGACAACCAGCTGGTCAAGCAGGGTGACCTTCTCTTCGTCATCGATCCCGAGCCTTACAAGATCGCGCTCGCCCAGGCCGACGCGGCGGTCGCCGCCGCGCGCCTCAATGTCGAGCAGTTGCGCGCCGCTTACAGCCAGGCGATGGCGCAGGAGAGATCGGCGAGCAGCGAGGTCGATTATGCGCAATCGCAATATGACCGCGCTGCCGATCTTGCCCAGAAGGGAATCAACGCCAAGTCCTCGCTCGACGAGGCGCGCAACGATCTGGACAAGGCCAAGCAGCAACTGGCCGTCGCCCAGCAGGGCATCGTCAGCGCTAAGGCAGCACTCGGCGGCAATCCGGACATCGAGACCGACAAGCATCCGACCGTGATGGCGGCGCTCGCCGCGCGCGACAAGGCCGCCTACGATCTAGCGCAGACGACGGTCAAGGCACCGGCAGATGGCATCGTCTACCAGGCCGCCTCGTTCAAGGTCGGCCAGTATGTTTCGGTCGGCACACCGCTGTTCGCGCTCGTCGAGACCGGCGACACCTGGATCGACGCCAATTTCAAGGAGACCCAGCTCACCAATATGAAGCCGGGCCAGAAGGCCGAGATCGTCGTCGACACCTATCCGGGCCGCACCTTCGAGGCGACCGTCAAGGCGATTGGCGCCGGCACGGGCGCGGAGTTCTCGCTGCTGCCCGCGCAAAACGCTACCGGCAACTGGGTCAAGGTCACGCAGCGCATTCCCGTGCGCCTGGAGTTGACCGATCCCGACGCCAAGATGGCGTTGCGCACCGGCATGAGCGCCACCGTCACGGTGGACACCGGCGTGGCGCGCGGCCTGCCGTCGATCTTCGGTCATGCCACCGCAGGGGAGCAGGCGCAGTAAAGACAGCGAAGCCCGTCGCGATCCGGCGGGCATTGAGGGGATTGGTCCGCTGGGACGTGGCAAGGATCAGCAAGGCAAGCCGCATGGCGGCTTCTTCGAAAGCTGAGGCTTGGGCACGGACTCCGTCGGTCCTCAGGTTTCCGGGCGGCAGGTATCCGCTCCAGCAGAGACTTTCGGTCGATGTAACCCCCACATCGATCGTCGCGTCCCACCGCGATGAAGGTCTCTCAACGGGAGGCTTTGCCGCCCGGAAACCTAGAGCCGGATGATTTCAGGTGTTCGACCTGAAATCTGAATCCGCCTCTGACTCAAAGAGATAGAGCATGATGGCGTCCGAACGCCGCTTCACACTTTTCGGCATCATGCTCTAACGTACACGTTTTTGTTACCTGCTGGAAGTTCAGCATCATGAGCACGCCCGAAGCCTTCAAGGAAGTGCCGCATCGCGGACTGATCACAGTCGCGCTGATGCTGGCGACGATCATGCAGGCGCTCGACACCACGATCGCCAATGTCGCGCTGCCGACCATGACCGGCGACCTCGGCGCGTCGCCCGACAACATCAACTGGGTGCTGACCTCCTATATCGTGGCCGCGGCGATCATGACGCCGGTCACGGGCTGGCTGGCCGACCGGCTCGGCCGCAAGGAGCTGTTCCTCACCGCCGTCGTCGGCTTCACCATCTTCTCCATGCTCTGCGGTCTTGCCTGGAGCCTCGAGACCATAGTGCTCTTCCGCCTGCTGCAGGGCGTGTTCGGCGCGGCCATCGTGCCGCTGTCGCAGACCTTCCTGCTCGACATCAACCCGAAGGAGCGCCATGGCCAGGCGATGGCCATCTGGGGCGCCGGCATCATGCTCGGGCCGATCCTTGGCCCGACGCTCGGCGGCTGGCTGACCGAAAACTTCAACTGGCGCTGGGTGTTCTTCATCAACCTGCCGGTCGGCATCCTCGCCTTCCTCGGCATGGCCGCCTATCTCCCCGTCATCGCCAAGCGCGTGCGCGGCTTCGACTTCTTCGGCTTCGCCATGCTCTCGCTCGGCGTCGGCGCGCTTCAGCTTCTGCTCGACCGCGGCGGCGAGGTCGATTGGTTCAACTCGGCCGAGATCTGGATCGAGCTCGCTCTGTCGCTCACCGGCTTCTGGGTGTTCATCATCCACACGGTGACGGCCGAGCACCCCTTCATCGACCCAAAAATCTTCCTCGACCGCAATTTCGTGACCGGGCTGGGCTTCATCTTCGTCATGGGGGTGCTGATCCTGGCCTCGATGTCGCTGTTGCCGCCGATGCTTGCCAACATCTTCGGCTATCCGACCGTGACGATCGGCGTCGTGCTGGGGCCGCGCGGCATCGGCACGATGATTTCGATGCTCGTCGTCGGCCGCATCATGCACAGGATCGATGCCAGGATCCTCGTCGCCATCGGCTTCCTGCTCACCGCGCAGTCGCTCTACACGATGGCGAGCTTCACGCCGCAAATGGACAATTGGCTGATCATCTCCTCGGGCGTCATCCAGGGCCTCGGCATGGGCATGGTGTTCGTGCCGCTGTCGACGGTCGCCTTCGCCACGCTCGACGCGCGCTATCGCACCGACGCCACCTCGCTGTTCAGCCTGGTGCGCAATCTGGGCTCGTCCATCGGCGTATCGGTTGTCGCGGCGCTGATGGTGCGCAACACCCAGATCAACCACACCGAGCTGTCGGCCTTCATCAACCCATACAATCCGAACCTGTGGGCCGCTTCTCCGGCGGCCGCCGCCGGCAATCCCCTAGCACTTTCGCAGGTCGACCGTGCGGTGAATGCCCAGGCGATGATGATTTCCTATATCAACGACTTCAAGATCCTGATGGTGATGACGTTGGCCGCCATTCCATTCGTCATTCTGCTGCGCAAGCCCAAGGCGGCGCCGGCGGCCGGGGCGCCCGCAGCCCACATGGACTAGACTAGTTTATCTGCCCAGCACCAGCGCCCAGTAACGCAGCGCCGGATCGCGGCCGTCACGCACATAGGCCAGCCCGAAGCGGCTGAAATCCGGGTCGAGCATGTTGCGGCGATGTCCGTCCGAATGCATCCAGATGTCGAACAGTTTCTGCAGGTCGAAGCGGCCCTCGGCGATGTTTTCGGCCGCCGCACCCCGCACGTCATTGTCCTTCATGCGCGAGGCAAAATCCTTGCCCCAGCCGGTGGTGTGGCTCATGCGCTCGCGCGAGGCCATGTAGCCGGCCTGCTGCAGCGCCGCCTGTTCGAGCTGCGCGTCCGGCGTCAGCGTGGGCAGACCGGCGGAGCTGCGGATACCGGCCAGAGTCGCCGTGGCGGAGGAGGAGACGCCGGCGCCTTCGCCGGTCGGCACCGTGACTGTGCTGCAGGCCGCGATGCCGGCAAGTGCTGCAAGGCCGGCGGCCTTGAGCAGCGAACGGCGGTTCAGATCGGGGAGGGCTGTGATCGAGATGCTCATCCGGCCTCTGATACCGCCGATCGTGGCTTTTGCCAGGCGGGGGATGAAGGCCAGGGATGAAAATCGCGTGAAGCGGCGACTTTCCCCGGAATATCGGTTATGATGCGGCCGTTCTTGAAGTGGCAGCCACGGGCGGCCACCGCAGGCGGTGACCGACCCGCGTTGATCTGGCGCATGATTGCTTGACGAGAACCTTCCGGTTCTCGGGCTCCTGCGCTGACAAACGGAGGACGGTTATGGCCGGTTTTCATGTCATGACGGACGCGCACGGGATGCATGTGCAGCCCGCGGTGCGCCACATCACCACGTCGGATCTCTGGGATGCGTTGAGGCTCGGCGCTGCGGATTTCTGGGCCAAGCCGTCGCATTATGTGTTCCTGTGCCTGATCTATCCGATCGTCGGCCTGATCCTGACGCGGTGGAGCTCCGGCTCCAACGCCATCCAGCTCGTCTATCCGCTGATGTCGGGCTTCGCGCTGATCGGGCCGTTCGCGGCCATCGGCCTCTATGAGATCAGCCGCCGGCGCGAGCTCGGCATGAGCAGCCGCTGGCATCACGCGCTCGACGTGCGGCATTCGCCGGCGCTGCCGTCGATCGCTGTGATCGGCATCCTGCTCTTCGCGCTGTTCCTTTTGTGGCTGTTCGCCGCGCAGTCGCTCTACACTACCCTGTTCGGCGCCGAGCCGCCCGCTTCCGTCGGCGCTTTTTTGCGCGACGTGCTGACGACCGGCAAGGGCTGGACGCTGATCCTCGTCGGCAACGCCGTCGGCTTCGTTTTCGCCGCCGTCGTTTTGGCCACCACCGTCATTGCCTTTCCGCTGCTGCTTGACCGCGATGTCGGCGCCGTCTCTGCGATCGAAACCTCGGCCCGCGCCGTCATGGCCAATCCGCTGACGATGGCGCTTTGGGGGCTTACGGTCGCCGTATTGCTGGTGGTCGGCTCGATCCCGCTGTTTGCCGGGCTTGCCGTCGTCATGCCGATCCTCGGCCACGCGACCTGGCATCTCTACCGCAAGGTGGTCGAGCCGGAGCAGATCCGGCCGGTACGTCGGCCGATGTAGATCTGATGGCTCGCCCTTAGGGTACGTTGAGATTCAGGTCAGGCCGAGTCGAGAAGATGGCTGTCGAGAACCGGAGCGGAGCGTACTGCAGTACGTGAGCACCGGAAGCGCAGACAGCCGTCATTCGCAGGCCGGTCTCACCTGAATCTCGATGTGCCCTAGCGCTGCGCCTCGGTCGCCATCCTCAAGGCCAGCGCCGTCAGCACCGTGCCCATCATCCAGCGCTGCACGACCAACCAGAACGGCCGTCCGGCGAGGAAATTCGCGATCGAGCCGGCGGTTACCGCGATGATGGCGTTGACGGTGAGGCTGATCGAGATCTGCGTCACGCCGAGCACCAGAAGCTGCGACAGAACATGGCCCTTGGCCGGATTGATGAATTGGGGCAAGAGCGACAGATAGAGCACGGCCACCTTCGGATTGAGCAGGTTGGTCATCAGCCCCATGACGAAAAGCTTGCGCGGCCGGTCCCTGGGCAGCTCGCGCACCTGGAACGGAGAGCGCCCACCGGGCCGCAGCGCCTGCCAGGCGAGCCACAGCAGATAGAGCGCGCCGGCGAAGCGAAGCGCGTCATAGGCGTAAGGCACGGCAAAGATGAGCGCGGTGATGCCGAAGGCTGCCGACACCACGTAGAACAGGAAGCCCAGCGCCACACCGCCGAGAGAGATCAGCCCGGCTTTCGGCCCTTGCGACAGTGAGCGCGAGATCAGGTAGATCATGTTCGGGCCCGGTGTCAGCACCATGCCGAGGCAGATCAGCGCGAAGGTGAGATGGTTGGCGGCGTCGGGCATTGGCGGCTCCATTCGTGCAAACAATCATCACGACCGTTCGCCGGCTGCAAGGCCTTGATTGCGGGAGCTTTTGCACCAGCGTTGAAGATTGGCGGAAGCGGCGAAGCGCGTAATCTCCTCCCTTGAGGGGGGAGATGTCGCCAAAGGCGACAGAGGGAGGCACCTCAGCCGGCACGACCTCATCTTTGATGAAGGGAAGTTGCGCTCTACGTGAGACGACCCCCTCTGGCCTGCCGGCCATCTCCCCCGCAAGGGGGGAAATCCGCAATCTCTGCGCCGGCGCTACCTGCTAACCCACCACCCGCAGGTTCGACAGCTCGTTGGCAATCTCCTTGAAATTGTCGGAGAGCGTCGCGCCAGTGGCGTTCCAGAACAGCTTGGCCGGCTTGCTGGGGTTGGTCGGATCCTTGCGGAAGCGGGAATCGGAAGAGCATGCCTTCAGCGCGGCCATCGCCTTCTGGTCGCTGGTGTCGGTCGATGACATGTCGAGAGCGACCGTCATCACCATGATGTTGGCCGCCTTGGCGTTGTCGCACAATTTCGCCATCTGCTCGTTCATCGCCGCGGTGTAGTTGCTCGACGAATAGTTGAACTGGCCGATGGCGCTCGACGTGCCGCCGAACAGGCGGGTGACCGAAGTGCCGTTATAGCCGACGCCGGTATAGCCATAGGCGGCATAGGTCGACTTGTTGCCGGCCGGGTCGGGATTGACCGTCGAATAGGTGTTCTCGCCGTCGGTGAGCACGATGACGACCTTGTCGTTGCCGCGTTCCGTTTCCGGCCGCCCCTCGGCGAAGGGCGGGGCGCTGGAGACGGTGCGCCAGCCCCAGGCCATGCCTTCGGGCACATTGGTGTTGCCGTTGGGCTGCATCAGGTCGATCGCCGCCTTGATGGCTGCCAGCCCGTCCGTGGTTGTGACGTCGGTGAGCGGCGTGATCGGCGTGGTGGTGCAGCTGTAGTTCGGGCCGGCGCCTTTCGACAGCACCGGCGCATTGATTGGCCGGGGCATGAAATACTTGGCCATGTTCGACTGCCTGGTCTTGCCGGTGGTGCTCGAGGGATCGTCGTTCCACCAGCTGTTGGCCGCGCCATAGGTCACCGGCCTCGGTTCGTCGGGGTCCTGGGTCACGTACCAGTGGTTGCCGGGTTCGTCCGGGGCGAACATCGGCACGAACATCGTCGCGGGGTCTCCGACGCCAATGCCGGTGTTGTTGGGGCCGCCGGAGGCTGGCGTGTCGTCGACATTATAGGGATAAGGCCGGACCTCGACGCAGCCTTGCCAGCTGGCGAACGGCCCGTAAGTGTCGATATAGTCGTATTCGTCGTGGCTGCGCTTGCAGGTGTGGTTGTCGCGATATTCGTCGCAGACGACGCGCTTGCTGCCGGCGATACGTTCGTGGCTGGTGACGACCTTCATGTCCCGATAGAGCTCGAAGCGGGTCAATATCTGACCCTCCTCCGTGCCCCAGCCGGTACCCTTTTTATACCAGATGCCGTTGGTCTTCTGGGCGTATTTGTCCGGCGCATTCAGCGTCGACCAGTCGAAATTCTCATTGGCGACCGGCGACAGCCCGTAGGTGTCCATCCAGGAGGCATTGTCGTTTTCCGGCCCCACATTGACCGAGGCCGCGAACGGCACGAGGCTGAACTGGACCGGCTTGTCGATCTGCTTGATCTGCGCCGCCTGTTGCGCCAGCGTGTCGACGAGCTGCTTGGCGGCCTGCTTGAGCAAGTCGATGCGCTTCTGTCCCGTGCCTGTGCCGGGCGTTGTCATGGAGCCCGAATTGTCGAGCACCATCGCCACTTCCAGCGTGTTCTTCAACCGCACCTGGGAACACATCTCGATCTGGATCGGCTTATGCGCGTCGACGTCGGATGCGCCATTGAGCAATGCCGCGGCCGGATAGAAATAGGGGTGATAGGTGAGCGTCGCGCAAAGCTTCATCAGGCCGCCGCCGGTCTGGCTGCTCGGCAGTGTGACATCGAGCGAAAGGTTGCCGGGGTCGATGCCATTGAGGTTGGAATTGAAGAAGCTGGCCGCGTAGGTCCTTATCTGGTCGTCGGTGGCGCCTTCGCCAAGCCGCCGCGCGGCGGCGAAATTGGCGGCGTCGAGCGCGTTCAGCACCATCTGCTTCTGGCGGTTGAGCTCGCCGAAATCGACACCAACGGCCACTGCGCCCATTATCGGCACCATCGCGACTGCCGTCATGAGCGCATAGTTGCCGCGCCGGTCGCGGCAGAATTGGTGCCAGAATTTGCGCATTGTACTTGAAGCGGCCCCCCGCCGGCGGATTTCTGTCAGGTCACACTTCCACAAAGCGCTGAAGGCGCGGTTTGGCTAGCGGGTTGATTGCTTAATGGCGACTCCACCAACCGCTAGCCAAATCATTGCCGGATACATGCTGCGCGATGGAAAACGCGCGCCTCGCGGCCGGGCGTGGTCGATCGTCTGTCGTGCCGTTCAGCTGACGATGCGCAGGTTCGATAGCTCGTTGCCGATTGCCTTGAAGTCGTCCGACAGCGTGGCGCCGGTCGAGTTCCAGAACAGTTTCTTCGGCGTCTTGCCTGTCGGGTCGGCTGGATCCTTAGCGTAGCGCGAATCCGACGAGCAGGTCTTCAGCGCTGCCATCTGCGCCGCCTCGGCCGCGTTGCTGGAATCGAGGTCTAGCGCGATGGTCATGACGATGATATTGGCCGCCTTGGCGTTGTCGCAGAGCGTTGCCAGATGCTCGCTCATGGCCTTGGTATAGTTGGCGTTCGAATAATCGCTCTTGCTGACGTTCATGCTGGTGCCGAGGAATGGCCGGCCGTAGGTGTAGGAGCTTCCGAACGGCTTGGTCTGGCTGCCGTAGGCAAGATATCCGAGGGCCGAATAAATGGCTTTGTTGCCGGAAAGATCGTTGCCGCCGCTCCTGTAGTAGGTGCCCGAGTACGTCTGGGCACTCACCGAATCCGGCGTGTAATAGGTATTGGCGCCGTCAGTGAGCACGATCAGCACCTTGTCGTTGCCCTTTTCGGTCTCCGGCCGACCGTCGGTGAACGGGGCCGTGCTCGAAAGCGTCCGCCAGCCCCAGGCCATGCCTTCCGGCACGTTGGTGGCGCCGACATCGACCATAGCGTCGATCGCGTTCTTGACCGTGGTGGCGCCGGCAGAGGTGGAGACATCGGTCAGCGGCGTGATCGCCGTCGTGCTGCAGCTGGTGTTGGGACCGGCATTCGAGCCGTAGGCGGGTGTTACCTTGGTCCCGTAATTGAAATATTTCGGCATGAATTTCTGGCGGGTCGGGCTGTCGGTGCTGGGCGTCACGTCGAGGTGCCAATTGTTGTTTGCTGGCCGGCCGTTGCCGTCCGTATAGTCGGTCTCGTCAGGCGCGAACATCGGCACGAAGAGCGTCGCCGGCGTCGAGGTCGAGGCGGCCGTATCCTGGACATTGTATGGGTAGGGACGCGACTCGACGCAGCCGCTCCAGCTCGCGATTGGCGCGTAGGTTATGTTGGACGTGCAAACATTGTTCGAATCTTTGGTGCAAGCCGAAATTCGCTGCATCCATTTGTAGAGTGAGAAACGCGTCAGCGGCTTGTCTTTTTGGCTGGCGTCCCAGTCCGTGCCGCGCGCATACCAGATGCTGCCGACCTTCTCGACATATCTCTGCGGCCAGGGCGAATTCCCCTGGGTCATCGTCGTCCAGTCGAAATTCTCGTGCTGGATGGGCGAGATGCCATCTTGATCCATCCAGGCCGCATCTTTGTTTGCCGGGCCGATATTGACCGAGGCGGCGAACGGAACCAGGCTGAATTGAACCGGCTTGGAAACCTGCTTCATCAGCTGCGCCTGGCCAGCAAGCTGGTCGACCAGCTGCTTGGCGGCACTCTTCAGAAGATCGAACCGCACTTGGTTCGAGCCGTGGCCGAGCTCGGTCATCGAGCCCGAATTGTCGAGCACCAGCGACACTTCCAACGTGTTCTTGAGGCGGATTTCGGACCGCGCCGAGAAGTTGATAGTGGTCTGGCCGGGTGTTCCGCCGAGCAGCGCGACCGCGGCCGGCAGGAAGTAGGGCTGGTACTTCAGGGCCGCCTCGAGCACCAGCGTGCCGCCGCCGGCATTGTTGTTCGGCAGCGTCACCGTCAGCGTCGTGTTCGCCGGAAGGACGTGCCTGAGATTGGCCTCGAAGAAGGTTTTGGCGTAGGCCTTGGCGTCGGTGTCGCTGGCTCCGGCGACAATCTGCTGTGCCGTCGCGATGCCCGCGGCATCCAGCGCGTTGAGCGTCTCCTGGCGCTCCCGCACCAGTTCGGTATAGTCGACCGCCAGCGCCACGCCGCCCATCAGCGGTATCATGGTGATGACCGTCGCCAAGGCATAGTTGCCTCGTATGTCGCGAAAAAAATCGCGGATCATTGTGCTTACCCCCGCCAAGGACCCATGTTGGAATACGACCATGGTCGCAGTTGATATGATACCATGGTCGTAAATCGTTAAATTTCAGCTTGCGCGAAACAATCAACCACGCGCCACCTTTTTGACTGCGCGTTAACTCTGTGCTCGCGAGCTTGGGGTATCGCCCCGATGGTAGCGACGGGGAAAGCTCGTGACAGGATGAAGCGCTTCCGTTATGCGGGACCGGCCACGGCGGGCCCGGCTGTCGCCTTGCCAGGGATGAAAATCAGGGGACACAGCATGGCGGATTCGCCTGACATCATCGCTTCGCTCGACGATCTTGCGGGGCGCTACGCCGCCATCCTGTGCGACGTTTGGGGCGTCGTGCACAATGGCGAATGGCATTTTCCAGCCGCCGCCGCGGCGCTTGCAAGGGCGCGCGCGGCCAACGTGCCGGTCGTGCTGATCACCAATTCGCCGCGTCGCAGCGCCGACGTCGTCGCCCAGATGAAGGTGATCGGCGTGCCTGCCGACGCCTTTGACCGGGTCGTTACCTCGGGCGATGTGACCCGCGACCTGATCGCCGAAGGACCCAGGAAGATCTTCCATATCGGTCCCGAGCGGGATTTCACGCTCTATGACGGGCTCGACGTCGATCTCGTCGAGGAATTCGAGGCCTCGGGCATCGTTTGCACGGGCCTCTATGACGACGAGGTCGAGAAACCCGCCGATTATGCCGAGCTGCTGCAGCGGCTGCGTGCCCGCAATCTGCCGTTCATTTGCGCCAATCCGGATATACTGGTGGAGCGCGGCGAGCGCACGATCTGGTGCGCCGGCGCGCTCGCGCGAGATTATGCGCAGCTGGGCGGCCGCACGTTGATTGCCGGCAAGCCCTTCGCGCCGATCTACGATGTCGCCATGAAGGAAGTCGCCGGCCTTCTCGGCCGCGCCGTCGAGCGCAGCGAGGTTCTCGCCATCGGCGACGGCATGATGACCGACGTCAAGGGCGCGGCCGACAACGGCTTCGACGTGCTCTATGTCTCCGGCGGCATCCACGCTCGCGATTATGGCGATCCGCTGCGGCCCGATCCGGAAAGACTGGCGGGCTTCCTTGAAAAGCACGGCTACCGGCCGGTCGCCGTCATTGCGCGTCTGCAATAGGTTGGTGGTCTGGCCATGACGGGCGCCTCGACATGAAGCAAGCCTTCGAACATCTTTCGGCGGTCTCGCCGCTGCCCCCGCATCTGCGCGGCGGCGTCGTGGCGATCGGTAATTTCGACGGTGTCCATCGCGGCCACCAGTCCGTTCTGGAGCGCGCGCTGAGCGAAGCCCGCCGCAACGGCGCGCCCGCTTTGGTGCTCACCTTCGAGCCGCATCCGCGCAAGGTGTTCCGGCCACAGGTGCCGCTCTTCGTGCTGACGCCGCCGCCGATGAAGGCGCGGCTGCTCGCCGGGCTTGGCTTTGCCGCTTTGGTCGAGCAGCCGTTCACGCGCGATTTTGCCTCGCTCTCGCCCGAGGCCTTCGTGACCGATGTGCTGGAGAAGAACCTCGGCATCCGCCACGCCGTCACCGGTTTCGACTTTCATTTCGGCAAGGACCGCCAGGGCGGTCCGGCCTTTCTGATGGCGGCCGGAGAACGGCACGGCTTCGGCGTGACGCTGGTCGACGCCTTCCGCGACGAAGGCGCGGAGGTGGTTTCGTCGAGTCGCATCCGGGACCTGCTCGCCGAGGGCAAGGTGGAGGAGGCCGCCGGCCTGCTCGGCTACCGTTTCACCGTCGAGGCCGAGGTGATCGGCGGCCAGCGACTTGGTCGAACCCTCGGCTTCCCGACCGCCAATATGCGGCTTTCGCCGGAAGCGGCCTTGAAGGAAGGGATTTATGCCGTCCGCTTCCGCCGCGCCGATGGCACGCTTCATGACGGCGTCGCCAGCTTCGGCCGGCGGCCCACTGTCGATGACAATGGCGCGCCGCTGCTCGAAACATACGTCTTCGATCTTTCCGGCGAACTCTATGGCCAGGCCTGCCAGGTCTCGTTCTTCGGCTTCCTGCGGCCGGAGCTCAAATTCGATGGCCTCGACGCGCTGGTGGCGCAGATGAAGAACGACGAGGCGGAGGCGAGGGCGCTGCTGGCGGGCGTGCGCCCGCTCTCGCAACTCGACGCCGAAATCGTTTTCTAAAGCATGTCTCCCGAAAGTGGGAACCGGTTTCGGGGCAAAGACATGCGCAAAATCAAAAGCCTAAAGCGCAGGGAGCGAATCTAAAAGATCGCGATGCGCTTTTAGGTCGCCCTGTTGTTTCTATCGCTTCAAGGCGAGCCCGATGGCGATGAAGCTCCAGCCCTGGAACACCAGATCGATCGCCAGGAATATGCCCAGCACCCAGAGGCTGTTCACCGGCCAGCCCATGGCGATCATCAGGCCGAGCAGAATGGTGATGATGCCCGCCGCGAGCAGCCATCCCCAGCCTTGCTGCGGCCGGTGACTGAAGGCCACCCAGGACCGCAGAAGCCCCGAAGCGACGAGCGCGATGGCCAATAGCAGCGTCAGCACCGCCGAGGCGAGCAACGGGTTGTCGAAGGCGAAAAAGCCGGCGACGGCGTAGAGCAGCCCGCTCAGCAGCCAATAGAGGAAACGTCCCCAGGTCTTGACCCCGAAGGCGTGGATGATCTCGATGATGCCGGCCATCAGCATCAGCCAGCCGACGACATAGACCGAGGCGACGGTGGCGATGAACAGATTGCCGAAGGCGATGCCGCCGAAGATCAGCAGCAACACGCCGAGCGCCACGAACCATCCCCATTTGTCACGCGTCTGGCCGATCGTATCTCTGAGTGCATCGCTTGGCAGAGTCATGGTTTCATCTCCCTCGAAACTCACCACCGGTTGTGCGGCGAGAGGAAGCTAAACCCAATGGTATTGTCCGTCCAGCAACACGGGCCGAACCGCGGGCGGCCGGCCGTCCCCGGCCGCAAGGCGGTCATTCTCGCGGCGCCCGGGTTTCGTCCGCGAATGGCGCAAGCGTCGCCTCCAGCGTCTCCCGGCCGGCCTGCTCCCAGCTTCGCGCCACGAATTCGGCAGCCTTCGCCTCGTACGGAGCACGGGCCGCGGGCGAGATGATCCATCCCCGCATGGCATTTTCCCATCCTTCGACGTCGAGCGGATCAAGACGGAGTCCCGACGACCCGACGACTTCGGCGATGGCTCCGCCCGTCGAGGCGATCAGCGCCTTTCCGTAGGCCAGCGCCTCGACGGGCGGCAGCCCGTATCCTTCATAGAACGAGGGGTACACGCAGAACGCGCTGTTGCGGTAAAGAAGGGACAGCGTTCCGTCATCGACATTGTCGAGATGGACAAGGCTACTGCCGTAGTCGGGATGGCTGTGAAGCTTCGCCAGGACCTTATCGACCATCCAGCCGCTGCGGCCGACGAAAACCAGCTTCATGCCGCTGCGCGCGACCGTTCCGTCAAGGACGAGGCGCCGCCAGACATCCATGAGCAGCGAATGGTTCTTGCGCGGTTCGATGGTGGAAACGAACAGGATATAGCGATCCGTCTCGAGCCCGTCCGGCAGGCGGCCGCCCGCCTTCGACTTCCGCGCGCTGTCGCAGCCGAGAGGGACAAGTCTCAGCTCCGGCAGGTGGATGCCGAGCTTGGCGGCATATTCCTCGACATCGGTGGTGACGCGCTTCGAAGTCAGGATGAAGCGGTCTGCCAGCCCGGCCGCCAGCTTCACATAGTCCGTGAATCTCTTGACGTCGTGCGGCTTGTACCATTCGGGAAACTGGATCGGAATGATGTCGTTCAAGAGCACGATGAGCTTTGCGCCGGCGGAGCGCGCCGCGCGCGAAATGACCGCGACATCGGTATGCGCCCAGTCGCTGTTCATCAGGAGCAGATGGTCGCCGGGCAAAAGATGGTATTTGTCGCCGGCCACCGTCCGGAGCGGGACGATCCGGGTGCGCAAACCGTCCTCGCGAGCCACTTGCCGCCGCTCGTTTTCCTTCATCAGCCGGTTTTCGATCCGCTCAAGGAAACGAAGAAAAGGGCTGCCGGGATTGCGCCGGCCGAACGCGCCGATTTCCGTTATCAGGACACGGCGCGGCTTTATGATCGCCATCAGCAATCGCTGGGCCCAGTTCGGCCAGCGATCGTAAAACCGCATCTTGATGCGCGCCGGGTCGGGATAGAAACTCATGTCGCACGAGATGTCGCCGGCGATAATTTCTGCCGCCATCTGCGGCGAAACCTGCCTGAGGACCCGCTCGATCGGGTCGAACACGGTGAACGCCACCCCGGCGGCCTTGAACGCCGCCGCGGTGTAGTGCCGCTGCACGCGGACGAGGCCGACCGGAGGGCCGAGCCAGCGCGCCATGCTCGTGAGATCGACGACAAGCCGCATCAGCCGAGCCGCATCAGTTCGGCCGCATCTTTGCAGGGCGCGCGATCATCCTGCGCCAGGCCAGTCGAGGTCCGAGCGCGAGCGTCCTGAAAGAAGGGGCGCCGACAGCCGCGAGGAACAGCAGCTTGCACGTGACGGCCACGGGTATGCCCGCGGTTCGCAGCAGCAACTCGATGTCGCGTCTTTCCAGGCTGGAGACGCCGATCCCCGTGGCGGCGCGCGATGCCAGAAAACCTGCAATGGCCTGCGCGGGCTGGCCGTTCGCGTCGAACGGCTCGGCGCGATGGCGACGCAACAGCGCCGACTGCCTGGCCAGTGCCGCGGCCGCCTTTTGCTGGTCCTGTTTCACGCGCGATACTTGTCCCGGATGCGATCTCAGCTTCACCAGCGGCACTGCCATATTGGCCAGTTTTCCCGTCTCGGAAAGCCGCAGCCATAGATCGTAATCTTCGGCATAGGTGAACGCGCGACGGTAGCCTCCCGCGCGCCGGACCGCTTCGGTCCGGAACATCACCGTCGGATGAAGCATGGGATTATATCTGGCAAGCGCCTCCCGCAACGGGTCGTTGCCGGCGGGGACGTCGATCGGCCTCAGCAGCTTTCCGTCCCCGTCGATCTGCAGTCCCGCCGTACCGAGCAACTGCAAATCGGGGTCCGCCTCGAAACACGCCACCTGCAGGCGCAACCTGTCGGGCAGCGAAACGTCGTCGCAATCCATGCGCGCCACAAGAGGGGCCCGCGCGAGCGAAATCCCCATGTTCAGCGCATCGACGATCCCCTTGCCGCGGTTGGCTACAACCTTGACGCGGCCGTCACGGTCGCTGATCGACGTCGCGATCGCGGCGCTGTCATCGCAAGATCCATCGTCGACGACGATGACCTCGATATCCGCCAGATCCTGGTCCAGGATGCTTTGCAGGGCCTCGCCGACATATTGTGCGCCGTCTCGCACCGGAATGATCACGCTTACTGTCAGCAATAGAATGGTCCTTGCGATAACCGGCCGGGATCGGATGGCCGTTAAGTTGCCGGATGTCGGCGGCCCGATCTCAAAATTCCAATTCCAAAGTTCCGTCGATCTGTCGACTGTCAATTTCTTTGTCTGGCTGATCCGAGCGAGACCTCAAGGACGGGGGCGAGCAGCCGCAGGACTGCTTCACGCTTTTTCGCCTTCAACGACCGGTCGCCGTCGAGGCCGACTTCATGAAGCCAGCTACCCCGCCATTCGCAATAGGCCTGTCTGAGCTCAATCCCCGGCAAGGCGGCGAATGCGGTTATCGGCCGTTGCGGCATCGTGTTCGGGTCCGCATCCCGGTAGAGCACCTCCCAATTGGCTCCGCCGGTGTCGAGGCCGGCGAACCAGTCGAGCCCGAAGTCGAGAGGCTCGCGGCCGACGGCGTCAAATCGAAAGAAGCAATAGCCGGCCCACAAATACCATCGCGCGCCTGCCCAGCGCAGATCGCCGTAAAAAGCCGTGGCTTCAAGAGGTTCGAAGGGGTCGCAGGGCTGCGTCGGGAAAAGATCCTGGTCCAGGAATCCGAACGCGGCCGGTGCGGCAGGCTTCAGGACATTGTGCCACATCCAGTTGAGCGCCGCGCCGTGCGACCGGCTCGGGTTTTTCGCAGTCCACGGATTGGCCGGCAGCCTGACATAGGTGGCGCCATGGTCCGCGCAAACCCGCCTGTTCTCGTCTGCGGAAGCATCGCTGATGCTGTTGTCGGCGACGATGTGGAGATCGTGGCGAACAAGTTGTCCCGTCAGCCGCAATTGTAGCTCCAGGCATTGGGCATCGTCGAAGGCGACAGTTAGCAGGACATGGCGGCCCCGGGCGGCGGCACGAATATCAGGGATATCGCCACCCTTGGCCGGCTGACGCACAAAGCTCCGGTCGATTCTCCGGTAACGGGCAGTTTTGATGGCATGCAGCAGCGGCTGCAGCCTCAGCCATTGCCGCCAGTCATATTCACGCAGCGCCTTTGGCACGGCTATCGCGGCTTTCCGTCGGGGCCGGCTTGGCAGCCGCGATCGCCCTGTGGAATTTTCATGGGCGCGCTCCAGCAGGGTTCTTTTGGGAAGAAGCTTGAACCCGAAAGCATCCAAGTCTCTTGATAACCAGCTATATACAGCATATTCGTGATTTCAACACGACCAACATTTGAGCGCCGGCCGTGTTTGTTTGAACGGGGAAGTCTGGGGTGCACCCGGGGTCTCTCTCCGCCGATCTTGGGGGTAAGGCGGCGCTCCGGAAAATGTGATGAGAATCTGCTGTGCAATCTCTGCCCTCTTTATGAACGGGGGTCTGCAGAGAGATTGTCTGAATATCAGTGACCGACTGGTGGAGCGCGGCCATAGCGTGACGATCCTGACAACGCGCCAGGTCGGTCATGTCGAGAGTTCGGCGACCATAAAAGTCCATGCGGTACGGGTTCTCTCCAACCCTGGCACCGAATATGCGCTGGGAAGGGCCGTGTTGGCTGCCAGACGCGACTTCGACTGCGTGGTCGGTTTCAACAAGATGGCCGGGCTGGATATCTACTATGCTGGCGACCCGCCTTATTTTGCCTCGAAGCTCGGATGGTGGCGGCCGTTTTCCCCCCGCTTCATGCGCCAGCAGAACCTCGAATCGATGATCTTTGCCCCCGGCAACGCCGTCCAGATCATTGCGCTCAGCGAACAGCAGGCAGCGCTTTACCGCGGCTTCTGGCGAACCGAGGAATCGCGCGTTCACGTCGTCGGGCCGACGCTCGATCCGAAACGCCGCAGGCCGGACCTGCTGACTGTCGACCGCAATGAGATCCGCGATCGTTTCGGGCTTCCCCGCGAGGCGGTCATCGCCTTGACCATCGCCAATCGATTGAAGGTGAAGGGTCTCGACCGGGCGGTAAAGGCTCTTCAGCCGTTTCCGGGCGTTCATTGGCTGATTGCCGGCCTTCGAAAGAACAGCGAGGAAGAGACGCGGCTTCGTGGCCTGATTGCCAAATCCGGCATGTCGGAACGGGTTACGCTCCTGGGCATCCAGGAAGATATCCCGGCGATCGTGGTCGTGAGCGATTTCATGCTCCACGCGGCTCGCCTGGAAAATACCGGCACGGTAATCCTCGAGGCGCTCGCGAATGGCCTGCCGGTCATCGCCTCGGACGCTTGCGGATATGCAAAATATGTCGAGGCCAGCGGGGCGGGACTGGTCGTGGCCAATCGCGACGATCCCGAAATCTGGCGGCAGGCGATCCAGAAAGCCGGCGATCCGGCGGTCCGCGCGCAATGGCACCAGGCGGCCCTTGCCTACGGCGCCTCAAACCCGCTTACCGGCGGACTGGAAACGGCCTGCGACCTGATAGAGACGTCGCGCCGGAACCGGCGCGCCGCGTAGCATGAAATCTGCGTAAGCGGTTACCGTTTGCCAAAGGTTGTGCCGCTGAAGAGCATCATCACGTAAGACGGTCGCCGCCGGCCGATCGCGTCCGTCATGGCCCTGCCGTGGTCGGACTTCTCTCCACATGTGGCCAGCGCATCCTGTCGTTGGGAAGGTATCCCAAATGGCACCACGATCCTCGCTGCTATTGCAAAGATACGCCGAAGCTGGTGTCATCCCGTTTTGCACGACTGTGAGGTACGGTGATGACGCGCTCCTCTGGGATTGCCCTGTTTTCCTCGACTTTCGTTCTGTGCGCTGCCGCTTCAGCTTCCGCAGCCCAGCCCGGCGATCCCCCGGACGGCATGTCAAAAATAGAAACGGTGGTTGTCATCTTCGCGGAGAACCGCGCCTTCGACAATCTTTACGGCCATTTTCCCGGTGCCGAGGGCATCGACAAGGCAAGCAAGGAAAGTCTTGAGCAGCGCGACCGTGACGGTTCGGTGCTGTCCGAGCTTCCGCCGGTATGGGACGGGCTGACTGCCAAGGGCGTCACGCCGCCGGTGACGCAGGCGATGACCGAACACCTTCCGAACGCGCCGTTCACCGTGAACGACGCGAAAGGTTTCAACGTCCCGCTCAGCGCCACAACGCACGATCTCTGGCACCGCTATTACCAGAACCAGATGCAGATCAACGGCGGCAAGAATGACATGTTCGTCGCCTGGGGCGATTCAGGCGCCATGCCGATGAGCAATTGGGACATTTCCAAGGGGGATATGTGGGCCGTTGCGCAGAAGTACGTTCTGGCCGACCATTTCTTCATGGGTGGCTTCGGCGGCTCTTTTTTCAACCATCAGTGGCTGATCTGCGCCTGCGCGCCTTACTACGCTAATGCCGACAAAAGCACGGCCAAGCCATCGATCGCGGTGACGGATGATAACGGCACGGCGCTGAAGCTCGCCGACAATTCACCGAAATCGGCGCGCGACGGCATCCCGAAATTCGTCTCCGACGGCAATCTGACGCCGGATTTCTACGCGGTGAACACGATGCAGCCGCCTTACCAGCCGAGCGGTAACGATCCGGCGCCGGGCGGCGATCCGCGCCTGGCCGATCCGGCCAAGCCGACGACCCTGCCCCCGCAGACCGAGCCGACCATCGGCGACATGCTGAGCCTCAAGCACGTCAGCTGGGCCTGGTATTCGGGTGCCTGGCAGTACACGCTTGAACACGGCAATCACACGCCGATCCCGAATTTTCAGTACCACCACCAGCCGTTCAACTATTACGCCAATTTCGCGCCGGGCACCGAAGCCAGGCGCGAACATCTGCGCGATGCCGGACTGGGCGGCGTGAGCTTCATCCAGGCGATCGACGATGGCGTCCTGCCGCAGGTTTCTTTCTACAAGCCCCAGGGCAATCTCAACGAGCATTCCGGCTATGCCGACATCCAGGCCGGCGACCGCCATATCGCCGATGTCATCGCGCATCTGGAGAAGAGCCCGCAATGGCCGCATATGCTGGTCGTCGTCACCTATGACGAGAATGGCGGCATCTGGGATCATGTCGCGCCGCCCAAGGGCGATCGCTGGGGTCCGGGCACGCGCATCCCGGCAATCATCGTTTCGCCCTTCGCCAAACACGGCTATGTCGATCATACGCCCTATGACACGACCTCGATCCTTCGCCTCATTACCGAGCGCTTCGAACTGCCCGTGCTGCACGGCATAGTGGTTCGCGACCGAGCCGTTGCGGCGCATGGCGAGCCACCGCTCGGCGACCTTACCGACGGGCTCGAGCTGAATTGATGGCCCGCATCCGGAGGTCGAGGATGGACGCCGACAGGATTGTCGCGCTGGTCACCGCCGGCGGTATCGAACTCACCGACCGCCGGCGCAACGTCAGGAACGACGGGTGGTCACTCAGCTTCGCCAACGGTGCCACGGTGGAGGTGGGCGACGACGGCTCTGCGCGTATTGGCGGAAAAGGCACCAAGGCCGTGGCGGGGCTGCTGGACCTTCCGGTCGCGCCACGCAGCACTTGATCCGGTAGCCTTTCTCATATTTCGCAGCTGCCGTCCACGTTACGGATTTTAAGTCAAATTTTACCGAACGCACGGCATGGCTTGAGCGCTGGCGAGTGGTGCTGCCGGCGCGTTTCGCGTAAGGGGTGACGATGCGTATTGTCGGGACGATTCCTCTGGCCATCGCCATGAGCCTGCTCACCGCGCCTGTCGCTCAGGCGGGCGAAGGCGGCTGGATATCGGGTGACTGGTATCTCACCCTCGGCGCCACGGGACTCGTCGCGCCGAATTTCGAGGGCGGCAAGAAATACATGCTCAGCGCCCAGCCGATCATCTCGCTCGGCAAGGTCGGCCCCGAGGCGCGCTTCACCTCGCGCAACGACAACATCTCGCTGGCGCTGATCGATGACGGCTCCGTTCGCGCCGGCTTAACCGGCAAGTTCCTGTTCTCGCGCGAGAGCGACGACGAGTTGAAAGGCCTCGATCCGGTGCGCTGGGGCGGCGAGGTGGGTGGCTTCTTCGAATTCTATCCGCTGGATTGGGTGAGGGCACGGGCGGAGCTGCGGCACGGCATTCGAGCCCATAACGGTTTCGTAGCGGACATCGCCGCGGACGCCTTCTACGACGTCACGCCGACGGTCCGCATTTCCGGCGGCCCGCGCGTCTCCTTCGCCTCGACCGACTATTTCGACGCCTATTATGGCGTCAACGCCAAGGAAGCGGCGGCTTCGGGCTTGAGCGAATACCATCCGGGCGGCGGTGTGAAGTCGACAGGCCTCGGCGGCGCAATCACCTGGAAGGTGACGGAGCCGATGACGGCGAGCGTCTTCACCGAATATTCGCGCCTGATGGGGCCTGCAGCCGATTCCAGCCTGGTCAAGGAACGCGGCGACCGCAACCAGTGGACCTTCGGTGTCTCGACCACTTACCGCTTCAACTTCACGATGTAGGTCGCGAAAGCCGCTTCATGCCTTGAAATCCGCGCTTTATTCCTGCCGCGCCATCCGCTAAAAGCCACGCCATGACGAGCTTTTCGCGCCTTTTCGCGATCGCGATACGAATTACGGGCCCGGTGTTCCGGGCGGCCTGAGCGCCGCTGGAGCCGCCGGGAGTTTTCGCGCGCGCCCCTCGCGTTTTTTCATGAACATCAACGCATATCGCCCGAAGGTGGCTTCGGTTTTGGGAAAACGATATGCGTCAAAGCAAGACTTGACGCCCGGCTTTTGTCGTCGGGTACCCTGAGATGGCAGATCAATGACCGACACCGTTGAAACGATCGACTATTCCAAAACGCTTTATTTGCCGCAGACGGATTTCCCGATGCGCGCCGGCTTGCCCGAGAAGGAGCCCGGCCTGGTCAAGCGCTGGCAGGACATGGATCTGTACAAAAAGCTGCGCGAGGAGGCCGCCGGCCGACAGAAATTCGTGCTGCATGACGGCCCGCCCTACGCCAACGGCAACATCCATATCGGCCATGCGCTGAACAAGATCCTCAAGGATGTCATCAACCGCTCCTTCCAGATGCGCGGCTACGACGCCAACTACGTGCCGGGCTGGGACTGCCACGGCCTGCCGATCGAATGGAAGATCGAGGAGCAGTACCGCGCCAAGGGCAAGAACAAGGACGAGGTGCCGGTCAACGAGTTCCGCAGGGAATGCCGCGACTTCGCCCAGCATTGGATCAAGGTGCAGGGCGACGAGTTCCAGCGCCTCGGCGTCATCGGCGATTTCGACAATCCCTATACGACCATGGCTTACCATGCCGAGTCGCGCATCGCCGGCGAGCTGTTGAAATTCGCCATGTCCGGTCAGCTCTACCGCGGCTCGAAGCCGGTGATGTGGAGCGTGGTCGAGCGCACCGCGCTCGCCGAGGCCGAGGTCGAGTATCAGGACTATGAGAGCGACACGGTCTGGGTGAAGTTCCCGGTCGCGAGCCTCGCCCAGCCGGTCGCCGGCGCCGCGCCGGCGCTGGACGAGGCCGCGCTCGATCTGGTCGAGGCGCATATCGTCATCTGGACGACCACGCCCTGGACCATCCCCGGCAACCGCGCCGTGAGCTATTCGCCGCGCATCGGCTATGGCCTCTATGAGGTGACGGCGGCCGAGAACGCCTTCGGTCCGCAGCCCGGCGAGAAGCTGATCTTTGCCGACGCGCTGGCCGAGGAAAGCGCCGCCAAGGCCAAGGTCACGTTCAACAGGCTTCATAGCGTCTCGGCCGAACAGCTTGGGAAGCTTACGCTTTCGCATCCTTTCAAGGGGCTCGGCGGCGGCTATGAGTTCCCGGTGCCGATGGTTGCCGGCGAGCATGTCACCGACGATGCCGGCACCGGCTTCGTGCACACCGCTCCCGGTCATGGCCGCGAGGACTTCGACGCCTGGATGGAAGCTGCCGCCGACCTTCGGGCTCGCGGCGTCGACACCACGATCCCCTTCACGGTCGACGATGCAGGTTTCTTCACCAAGGACGCGCCGGGCTTCGGCCCAGGACGCGAGGGCGGTGCGGCGCGCGTCATCGACGACAACGGCAAGAAGGGCAACGCCAACCAGGCGGTCATCGACGAGTTGATCAAGCGCAATGCGCTCTTCGCGCGCGGCCGGCTGAAGCACAGCTATCCGCATTCCTGGCGCTCCAAGAAGCCGGTCATCTTCCGCAACACGCCGCAATGGTTCGTCTACATGGACAAGGACCTTGGCGACGGCACGACGCTGCGCAGCCGCGCGCTGAAGGCGATCGACGACACGCGCTTCGTGCCGGCGGCTGGCCAGAACCGCATCCGCGCCATGATCGAGGAGCGCCCGGACTGGGTGCTGTCGCGCCAGCGCGCCTGGGGCGTGCCGATCGCCGTCTTCGCCGACGAGGACGGCAATGTGCTCAAGGACGAGGCCGTCAACCGGCCCATCATGGACGCTTTCGAGAAGGAAGGCGCAGATGCCTGGTTCGCCGAGGGCGCCAAGGCGCGCTTCCTCGGCAATCATGATGCCTCGAAATGGCACCAGGTGATGGATATCCTCGACGTCTGGTTCGATTCCGGCTCGACGCATGTCTTCACGCTGGAAGACCGTCCGGACCTCAAATGGCCGGCCGACGTCTATCTCGAAGGCTCGGACCAGCATCGCGGCTGGTTCCATTCCTCGCTACTCGAAAGTTGCGGCACCAGGGGCAGGGCGCCTTACGACACGGTCATCACCCATGGCTTCACCATGGACGAGGAAGGCCGCAAGATGTCGAAGTCGCTCGGCAACACCGTCGTGCCGCAGGACGTCATCAAACAGTCCGGCGCCGATATCCTGCGGCTCTGGGTGGTGACGACCGATTATTGGGAAGACCAGCGCCTCGGCAAGAACGTGCTGCAGACCAATATCGACGCCTACCGCAAGCTCAGGAACACGATCCGCTGGATGCTGGGCACGCTTGCCCATGACGACGGCCAGGACGTGCCGGTCGAGGCCATGCCGGAACTGGAGCGGCTGATGCTGCACCGGCTGTCGGAGCTGGACGAGGTGGTGCGCCAGGGCTACGACGCGTTCGAGTTCAAGCGCATCACCCGTGCGCTGCTCGACTTCATGGTGGTGGAGCTTTCGGCCTTCTATTTCGACATCCGCAAGGACGCGCTTTACTGCGACGGACCGTCGAGCCTGCGCCGCAGGGCGGCCGTGCAGGTGGTGCGCCACCTCTTCGAATGCCTGGTGAAATGGCTCGCGCCGATGCTGCCCTTCACCACCGAGGAAGCCTGGCTCGACCGCCATCCCGAAGCCGTCTCGGTGCATCTCGATCAGTTCCCGGCGATCCCGCAGAACTGGCGCGACGAGGCGCTGGCCGAGAAATGGCGCAAGGTGAGACAGGTGCGCCGCGTCGTCACCGGCGCGCTGGAGATCGCGCGCGCCGAGAAGCTGATCGGTTCTTCGCTCGAGGCCGTGCCGGTGGTCACCATCGATGACGCCGCGCTGGAGGCGGCGATCGCCGATGTCGACATGGCCGAGATGGCGATCACCAGCTACCTCGTCATCAGCCACGGCAAGGCGCCGGAAGGCGCCTTCACGCTCGACGACGTCAAGGGCGTGGCGGTGGTGGTGGAGAAAGCCGAGGATCGCGGTCTCACCAAATGCGCGCGCTCCTGGCGCTACACCGCCGATGTCGGCCAGGACCCGGAATTCCCGGACGTTTCGGCCCGCGATGCGGCCGTGCTGCACGAGCTGAAGGCGCTCGGCCGTTTATAAGCCGGTGCAAAAGTGCCACGCCGGGCGGCCCATAGCCGCCCGTGCGTTGCCCTTAATAAGCGGTTGAGGTAAACACGCGACACTCCGGCAGACAAATTGTCGCCGGATTTCCATCGCAAGTGCGGGGAACAAGGGGATCGTGCCGTTGGCCGGTAGCGACCGAAAGGCTGTTAGAGTGGGACTTTTTGGCATGACCGACAGAACGTTTGCGCGCGCCGCGCTGCTGGCGCCGCTTGTGGTATCGGCCATCGCAATGTCCGGCTGCATGAGCTCGCCCACCTACGGAACCGGCAAGACTGCAGCCGCGCAGCTCTTCGACGATGTTTCCGGCGCCGCCTCGATTACGCCGAAGCATCGCGACCCGATCGACTACAAGCCGCGTCCTGAACTGGTGAAGCCCGCTCCCGGGCAGAAGGAAAATCTGCCGGCGCCGCAGCAGAGCATCCAGACGGCGAGCGCCGAGTGGCCCGAATCGCCGGAGGCGCGCCGCGCCCGCATCCGCGCCGACGCCACCGCGCACCAGAACGATCCGAATTACCAGCCTGAGGCGGCCGAGGACGTGCAGACCGATCCCGAAGCGGTGAAGAAGGCGATGGCGGAGTCGGGTTCCAGCCACCCACCGCGCTGGTCGCCGGATGATTCCAGCGCCACGCGCCGCGCCGAGGTTCAGCGCCGGCTGGCCGAACAGAAGCAGGGCGACCCGACCACTCGCAAATATCTGAGCGAGCCGCCGCTTGCCTATCGCCAGGCAGCCGCCACCGCGCCGCAGAACGAGCTCGGCGAGGACGAGTACAAGAAGGAGCGCCGCCTCAAGGCGCAGGCCGAAGGCAAGAAGGGTGGCTGGTTCGACTGGCTGGGTCTGTGAAATAGTCAGTAGTCAGTAGTCAGTAGTCAGTAGTCAGTAGCTTCACTACTCACTAACCACTACTCACTTCACCCGCCATTCCGTTTCTCGCGGAAGAAATCCTTGAGGATGAGGGCAGCGTCGCTCTCGCCCATTCCCGGATAGATGTCGGGCGTGTGGTGGCAGGTGGGCGAAGCGAAGAAGCGCACGCCGTTGATCACCCCGCCGCCTTTCTCGTCGGCGGCGCCGAAATAGAGCCGCCGCAGCCTGGCGAAGGAGATCGCGCCGGCGCACATCGCGCAGGGCTCCAGCGTCACATAGAGATCGTGGCCGGTGAGGCGTTCGCTGGCGAGCTTCCGGCAGGCCTCGCGGATCGCCAGCATCTCGGCATGCGCGGTCGGGTCCGAGAGTTCGCGCGTGCGGTTGCCGGCTTTCGCGATCACCGTGCCGCCATTGGCGATCACGGCGCCGACCGGCACTTCGCCGCGGCCGGCGGCCGCCGCGGCCTCTTCAAGTGCCAGGGCCATGAAATCCGGTCGTTTCACGCGGTCTCCATTCCGATTACTTCTCGCCACCCGAGAGTGATCCTGTTATCTAGCGCGAGACTCTGAAAACCGGAATCGGTTTTTGCCGCGCGGCTGGATGCGCAAAATCAAGAATGACACTGCCTGCGTTGGGCGTCCGCAAGGGCGCGCGGCGTCGTAGCAGGCGAAGACGAGCAAAGTAATGAACGACGACAAGAAATCTCCACGCGGGCCGCGCAAAGGCGGCTCGAAACCGGCGGACCAGCGAGGCCGCGGCGGCAAGCCGGCCTTCGGTCCCAAGAAACCGTTCGTGAAGCGCGAGCGGCCTATGGCCGCCGAAGGCGAGCGCCGCGATGCCGATGGCCAACGCCGTGATGTCGACGGCGGACGCCGCGACTTCAAGCGCAGCTATAAGCCGCGCGAAGCGGGCGAGGGCGCCGAGCGCGGCGAAAGGCCTTTCCGCAAAGGCCCGCGCCCGGAAGGCAAGCCGTTCGAGAAGCGCGAGGGCCGCAAGCCCTACGCACCGCGCGGCGACCGGCCGGCGGCTGCCGACGGCGAGCGCCCGGCCCGCGATTTCAAGCGCAGCCACAAGCCGCGTGAAATGGGGGAAGGCGGGGAGCGTGGCGACAGGCCGTTCCGCAAAGGTCCGCCGCGCGACGGCAAGCCCTTCGAGAAGGACCGCAAGCCCTACGCACCGCGTGGCGAGCGGCCGATGGCGGCCGACGGCGAGCGGGGAGAAAGACGTTTCGACCGTCCCAAGCGCGAATTCGGCGATCGCCCGGCACGCGACTTAGCCGACCGGCCGAAGCGCGAATTCGGCGATCGCCCGCCGCGCGACGGCATCGCAAGAAATCCGGAAGGCGGCTTCAAGCCGCGGCCGCGTCCCTCGGAAGCCGCGCCGGAGAGCGGCGAGCGCATCGCCAAGCGGCTGGCGCGCGCCGGCATCGCCTCGCGCCGCGACGCCGAAGAGCTGATCGCCGCCGGCCGCGTCAAGGTGAACGGCAAGGTGCTGGACTCGCCGGCCTTCAATGTCGGCGCCAACGACGTTATCCATCTCGACGGCACGGAGATCCCGCCGATCGAGCGCACGCGCCTCTTCCTGTTCCACAAGCCGGCGGGCGTCGTCACCACCAACCGCGATCCGGAAGGCCGCAAGACCGTCTTCGACGTGCTGCCGTCCGACCTGCCGCGGCTGATGACGATCGGCCGGCTCGACATCAACACCGAGGGCCTTTTGCTGCTCACCAATGACGGCGGGCTGTCGCGCGTGCTCGAATTGCCGGCCACAGGCTGGCTGCGGCGCTATCGTGTGCGCGTCCACGGCAAGGTCGAGGAGAGCGCGCTCGCCGGCCTGCGCGAAGGCATCGCCGTCGACGGCGTCTTCTACGGCTCGATCGAAGCCTCGCTCGACCGCGAGCAGGGCACCAATGCCTGGCTGACCATCGGGCTCCGCGAAGGCAAGAACCGCGAGGTGAAGAACATCCTCGGCGCGCTCGGCCTCGATGTGACGCGGCTGATCCGCATCTCCTACGGGCCGTTCCAGCTCGAGGATCTGCCGGAGGGCCATGTGCTCGAGATCAAGGGGCGTGTGCTGCGCGAACAGCTCGGCGAACGGCTGATCGAGGAATCCGGCGCCAATTTCGATGCCGAGATCCAAAAGCCGTTTTCCAACAAGCCGGTGCGCGGCGGCGCGCCGCGCCGCGAAGAGGCCGACCGGCCGAAATTCACGCGCGACGGCGACCGCCGGCCGATCGGCGAGGGCGGGCTGATCAAGGCGCGCAAGCGCCGCGAAGGCAGCCGCGACGAGGCGCTGAGCAAGCTCTCGACGAAACCGGACCGGGCGTTTGGCGAGCGCGGCGCGCCCTCCGACCGCGGCGGTTTCGGTGACAAGCCTCGCGGTGGGTTCGGCGACAAGCCCCGCTTCGGCGGCAAGAAATCCGAACGCGAGCAGCGGCCGATCGAACCGCCGGGCCAGCGCAAGGCCAATGTCTGGATGGCGCCGGGCGCCAGGCCGATCGGCAAGGGCAGGGCAGAAGCCGATGCCGCCAAGGCCGCCGAGGCCAAGGCGCGCAAGGCGTCTTTCAAACCGGGCGGCAAGGGCAAGCCAGGCGCAAAGCCGTTCGGCAAGCCGCGCGGCGATCGCCCTGAAGGCGATGGCGGCGACAGGCCGCGCGGTCCGAAGAGGGGCGGCGATGCGGATCGTCGGCGGTGAGTTCCGCGGGCGTCCGCTGGCGACGCCGAAAAGCAATGCCATCCGCCCAACCACTGACCGCACCCGCGAGGCGGTGTTCAACGTCCTTGCGCATCGCTACGCGGAAAGGCTCGAAGGCGGCCGCGTGCTCGATCTCTTCGCCGGCACCGGCGCGCTCGGGCTTGAGGCGCTGTCGCGCGGCGCCTCCTACTGTGTCTTCATCGAGGAATCGACGGAAGGGCGAGGCCTGATCCGCGAAAATGTCGAGGCCTATGGGCTCAGCGGTCGCACCAAGATTTTTCGTCGCGACGCCGCGCATCTCGGCGAAGTCGGTACGATCTCGCCCTTCGGGCTGGTCTTTGCCGATCCGCCCTATGGCAAAGGGCTCGGCGAGCGCGCGCTGCGCTCGGCCAAGGCCGGCGGCTGGCTTCTGCCTGGCGCGCTCTGCGTCGTCGAGGAGGCTGCCTCGGCGCCATTCGAACCGGGCGCCGGTTTTTCGGTGATGGATGAGCGCAATTACGGCGAAACGGTTATTCGGTTTATCGTCGTTGGCTGAGCCTGATGCTTCCTCTTCTCCGGCAGGGGAAGAAGGAAAAGGCGCAAGCGCCTCGAAAATGCCGAACAATTCGCTTTGCCTCGCCGGCGAACCTTGCCTATCGTCGCGCAACCGGAACCGGAGACCTTGATGACACCAACGGGGATTGGGCTGCGAGCGGCGCTTCTTGCCGGCACGCTGGCGCTCGCCGCAGTTCCGGCCCGCGCGGCCGATGACGGCGCGGTCAAGGATTTCCTGCTCGACAACGGAATGGAAGTGGTCGTCATCCCGGACCACCGCGCCCCGATCGTCACCCATATGGTCTGGTACAAGATCGGCAGCGCTGACGAGCCGCCCGGCAAATCCGGCATCGCGCATTTCTTCGAGCACTTGATGTTCAAGGCCACGACCAAACACGCCGCCGGCGAGTTCGACCGTGCCGTGGCCGAGATCGGCGGCTCAAATAACGCCTTCACCTCCTACGATTACACCGCCTTCCACGAGACGGTGCCACCTTCCGCGCTCGAAGAGATGATGGGCTTCGAGGCCGATCGCATGCGCAACCTCATCCTGACCGACGATGTCATCAAGACCGAGCGCGACGTGATCCTGGAGGAGCGCCGCTCGCGCATCGACGGCAATCCGCAGGCGGTGCTCGACGAGGAAGTCGATGCGACGCTCTGGCAGAACCAGCCATACCGCATTCCGGTCATTGGCTGGATGCAGGAGATGGAGCAGTTGAACCGTCCGGACGCGAAAGCCTTCTACGACGCCTACTATCGGCCGAACAACGCCGTGCTGGTGGTGGTGGGCGATGTCGATCCCAACGCGGTGAAGGCGATGGCCGAAAGGACCTATGGCAAGGTCGCCCGCGGCCCGGACCTGCGGCCGCGCATCCGTCCGGTCGAGCCCGAGCAGAACACGAAGCGCACGGTGACGCTCACCGACGCACGCGTCTCGGTGCCGAGCTTTTCGACGCAATGGGTGGTGCCGTCCTATCATACGGCCAAGCCGGGCGAAGCCGAGGCGCTCGACCTGCTTGCCGAGATCCTCGGCGGCGACAACCGCAGCAGGTTGTACCAGCAGCTCGTCGTCAAGCAGGGTATCGCTTCCGAGGCCGGCGCCTACTTCCAGGGCACCATGCTCGACGCCACCAACTTCACCGTCTATGGCGCCCCGCGCGGCGACGCCAACCTTGTCGACATCGAGGCGGCGGTCGATGCCGAGATCGCGCGCATCGTCAAGGACGGCGTGAGCGAAGATGAGTTGGAGCGGGCCAAGACCCGTTATGTGCGCTCCATGATCTTTGCGCGCGACAAGCAGGAAGACATGGCCAACATGTATGGCTCGACGCTTGCCACGGGCGGCAATGTCAAGGACGTCCAGGAATGGCCCGACCGCATCCGCAAGGTAACCGCCGCTGAGGTCAAGGCGGTCGCCGCCCGCTATCTGGTGCTCGATCGCTCCACCAGCGGCTACCTCTTGCCGCAGCAGCAGGCGGGGAATTGATGATGAGCATGGTTCTTGGCCGCACGATCGCGTCTCCTTCCCCGGCGAGAGAGGAAGGCAAGCTCTACCGCGCCGTCGCCACCCTTTGCTTTGCCCTGTTCTTCCTGCTTTTGCCGGTGCTCGCCGCGCGCGCCGAGATGAACATCCAGGAGGTGAAGTCTAAGAAGGGCGTCACCGCCTGGCTGGTGGAAGACCATTCGATCCCGCTGATTGCGATCCGTTTCGTCTTCGACGGCGGCACGGCGCAGGACCCTGCCGGCAAGGAAGGCCTGGTCAACCTGATGACCGGGCTGTTCGATGAGGGCGCCGGCGGCCTCGACAGCGAGGCCTTCCAGGTGAAGCTCGACGATGCCGGCGCCGAGATGAGTTTTCAGGCCGCCCGCGATGGCACCTATGGCTCGATGCGCATGCTGTCCGAGCAGAAGGACGAGGCTTTTGGCCTGCTGAAGCTGGCGGTGAACAGTCCGCGCTTCGATCAGGCGCCGATCGACCGCATCCGCGCCCAGATACTGTCCGGCATCCTCGCCAATGAGCGGGACCCCAACACGATCGGCCAGCAGCGCTGGCTGCGCGCGATCTATGGCCAGCATCCCTATGCGCGGCCGGACGAGGGCGACAAAGACAGCCTCGCCGCCATCACTGCCGACGACCTCAGGGCCTTCCACAAAGCGAATTTCGCCCGTGGCGGCCTGCATGTAGCGGTGGTGGGCGATATCGACGCCGCCACGTTGAGCGGCAGGCTTGACGAGGTGTTCGGCGACCTGCCGGACAGGCAGACGCTGGCGCAGGTTGCCGACGTCAAGCCCAAGCTCGGCCAGCAGCTCGAAGTGAATTACGACTTGCCGCAGACCTCCCTGCAGCTTGCCTGGCCGGGCGTGAAGCGCAGCGATCCCGATTTCTACGCCGCCGCGCTGATGAACGAGATTCTCGGCGGCTCGACATTCACCTCGCGGCTTTACGAGCAGGTGCGCGAGAAACGCGGCCTTGCCTATAGCGTCAGCTCCGATCTCGTCGATCACGAGCATTCCAACGCGCTGCTGGTGACGACGGCGACGCGTTCGGACCGCGCGGCCGAAACGCTTGTCATCGTGCGCCAGGTGGTGAAGGACATGGCCGAGAACGGCCCGACGGAGGAAGAGCTCGCGGCGACCAAGAAATACATGGTCGGCGCCTACGCTATCAACAATCTGGATTCCTCCAGTTCCATCGCCACGACGCTGGTGGAGCTGCAGATCGATCATCTCGGCATCGACTACATCAAGCGGCGCGCGGCTCTCATCAACGCGGTGACGCTGGCCGACGTCAAGGCGGCGGCGAAGAAGCTCCTGTCGTCCGACCCCGCGGTGATGGTCATCGGGCCGCCGCTGGTTCAGGTGGCGGGAGTCCGCAAGGGATGAGCCCGACCTTCGGGGTGGCCTTCGGCGGCGGTGGCGCGCGCGGTCTCGCGCATATCCATATCATCGAGGCTCTCGACGAGCTTGGCATCAGGCCGGCGGCGATTGCCGGCTCGTCGATCGGCGCCATCATGGGCGCCGGCATGGCGTCGGGCATGAAGGGTGCCGAGATTCACGATTATGCGCGATCGATCCTCGGCAGCCGGGCCGAGGTGGCGGCGCGCATGTGGCGCTCGCGGCCGGGCACGATCGCCGAGGCCATGCAGGGCGGCATCCGCGTCAGCCAGTTCAACATCGAGCGCATCCTGAAGGCTTTCCTGCCGGAGGCGATTCCGCAGACATTCGAGGCGCTGAAGATCCCGCTCAAGGTGACGGCGACCGATTATTTTGGCCACTGCCTTGCGGTGTTTACCGAAGGCGACCTGCATTCAGCGCTTGCCGCTTCGGCGGCCATCCCGGCGGTCTTCCGTCCGGTGACGCGCGAGGGCCGCGTGCTGATCGATGGCGGCATCTACAATCCCGTGCCTTTCGATCTCATCGAGGAGGACGCCGACATCATCATCGCCGTCGACGTCGTCGGCGCGCCGAGCGAGGCCGAGCGCAGGCATCCGACCACCGTCGATCTGATGTATGGCGCCACGCAATTGATGATGCAGTCGATCATCGCCAACAAGCTCAGACAGCACCCGCCGGACATTCTGATCCGGCCGAATGTCTCGAAATACCGCGTGCTCGAATTCCTCAAGATCGAGGCGCTGATGGCCGAGACGGCGGAGATCAAGGACGAGCTGAAGCGCGCCGTCGAGAGGGCCGTGGAAGCGCATGACGGCCGGCGCGGCAAGAAGGTGATCTGAGAGCCCCGGCGGCCGCGCCGTTTTACGGAACGGGATCGACCGAAACCGGGCAGCCCGAGGTCTGATAGGGGCGACGCAAAGGTCCCTCATAAAATAAGACCTAAGAATAGCATCAAGTATTCTTTACGCTGATTGGCCGTGTTTGCGCGCAGGTTTGACTTTTGTCATTAACTCTTCATCGAATTGCCCGTTGACGCACGCTGCAGTAGAGTTAATAATACGCTAATATAGAGTAGCGTGAAAAATCTCCCGACCGGCAACAACGGGGTACCGCGCTACTGGGGTAGGGGAAACACAGCGCGGCATCTATGCCGCTTCAGCCGTCACAATCGGATCGCCAGCCGTCGTGAGCCGCTATCTGCTGCTCGCTGGCCGGAGCCGGTGGGCGCGGCTTGCCGAACGCCAAGCTGATCCTCCTCACTGAATTCGGGCACCGATCTCGGCGCCTTTGGCATGGGTAGTTCGCCGCTATCGGCGGCCAATAAGGCGCGCTTGCGCCGTGGAGGATGACATGAGTCTCGACATAGGTTTCGGCGTTCTTCTTGATGCAACCACCATTGGCTCGGGCACGGGCAACTATGATTCCTTCCTGCGCCTGCAGGCGACAGGTATCGAGGAAGGATTCAACACCGATCAGAACGGGAACGTTCTCGACGACAAGTCGTCGTTCACGCACAGCCTGCAATATGGTGACATTCAGTCGATCAATGTCGGCGGGATCGATTACATCGAATTCCGCCTCGACCTCAACGAAAGCAACAACGCCAACAACGGCGAGATTACGCTGGAAGACCTGAAAATCTATATTTCGAGCACTGACGCCACACTTGCCGATTACAATAATGGATTCGCCGGGTTCACAACCGTCTTCGATCTTTCCGACCCCCAACTCCTCATCGACGCCAATCACGGATCTGGGACGGACGACTACCGGGTCCTCGTTCCCGTTAGCCTTTTCAAAGGGGCGACCGCGGACTCATACGTGACGCTTTATTCGAGCTTCTCGGGGGCGAATGGCGGCTTCGAGGAATGGCGCACTATCACGACCACCGGTGGTGTGGAGGATCAACCCGCGATCGCTATCGATAAAGTGACGGTGGACGGCGCTGTATCGGGCGATGGCCTGACCGTGCTGGCCAACGATGCGATTTCCTGGCAGTACACGGTTACCAACATCGGCAATGTCGCTCTGTCGAATGTCGTGGTCACCGACAATCAAAATGTGGCCGTTTCGGCCGTTCAGGGCGTCGACAATCAAGTCGGAAGCGGCGACGCCTCTCACAATGTCGGCGACGTCAACAACAACGGGCTGCTTGATGTCGGCGAAGTCTGGAAGTTCACCGGTTCCGGCCAAGCGGTGATCGGCGACTATTCCAATATCGGTTCGGTCTCCGCATCGGCCAATGGCACCACCGTGACGGACACCGATGATTCCAGCTATTTCGGTGCCGATCCCGAGGTCGCCATCAACAAGGTGACGGTGGATGGCGGGACCAAGGGCGACGGCCTCAACATCCTGTCAGGCGAAGCTATCTCCTGGGAGTACACCGTCACCAACATTGGCAATGTCGCGCTGTCTGGTGTGACGGTCACCGACAGCGATGCTGGTGTGGCGCCGGTAGCTGTGCTTGGGGCCGACAATATCCATAACATTGGCGACACCAACGATGACGGCAAGCTAGATCTCGGCGAAGCTTGGGTCTACACGGCCAGTGGTGTCGCGGGCACGGGCTCCTATAGCAACATCGGCACGGCCTCGGGTTCATTCACCGACGACGCTAGCCACACCGGCACCGATACCGCAACTGACGGCTCCAGCTACTTCGGCGCCGATCCGCACATCACGCTCGACAAGAAGACCAACGGTGTTGACCACGGCCTGAACATCTTCCAGGGACAGCCGGTTACCTGGACCTACGATGTCACCAATGACGGCAATGTCGCGCTCACCAACGTGGTTGTGAAGGACGACAACGGCACCCCCGGCAACACTAGCGATGACTTCAATGCGACGGCGATCACCAGCGGCGGGTTCAACACCGGCGACACCAATGGAAACGGCGTCCTCGACATCGGCGAAACCTGGCACTACCAGGCTACGGGCACCGCGCAACTGGGCAGCTACGTCAACAACGCGACGGCCACGACCGACGCGTATACGGACACCGCCGGCCATTCGCGTACGCCGTCGGCCACGGACAGCAGCGACTATGAGGGTTTCTCCAACAAGGCCCTGACGCAGGGCTTCTGGGGAAGTCACTCCGATGCCTGGGACAATGTCGCCAATAACGAAGGCAATCCGACCAAGAGCGCCTTCGCCAGTCACGTTTTGTCCAGTCTGGACGTCAATCCGCGCATCGACGGCTATCTGCTGCTGGGTGACAGTAACGGCAATGGCACGGCAGACGCCAACGAACATACCCTGCTGATTTCGATAAGCTTGGCGAAATCCATTGAATCGTCCTCGACCAGCGGTGACGCCAGAGTGATCATGTTGCAGCAGGCGATTGCCGCCCAGCTCAACATCGACAATCACGTCACCCAACCCAACGATCTGGTCGGCGAGGCGGTGATGTGGCTGACCAAGCAAGGTGCCTGGTCAACTGTCGGCGTCAACATTGACGCCGACAACAACGGCTATGTGGACGAGAATGCCGCTCACACCGCGCTTGCAGGGTCTGCGGTCAAGACCTCGTCGGCGGCATGGACAACTTATGTCGACGTTACCGACGCCAGCACGGGCATCACCGATTGGAACGGGGGCAAGGAAGCCGACGGCGAAGGCCTGAAGAACGCCCTGATGTGGTTCAACCAGGGCCAGTTGGTGACCTCCGGCCCCGGCGGCCATGTCGCTTGGTTCAACGGCACCAGCATCATCGACGAGCATCCCAACACGCTCGATCAATTCTGGGTGACCCTCCATGAGGTGGGCGGGCTGACGGGCGTCAGCTGAGCGGTGTGATGTAATCGGGCCTCGTGAAAAACCGCCATGGCAACAACCGGCATGCTCGGCACAGGGCAGGCGAGGACGAGGCTGGCAGGCCTAGTCCTTCTCATCCTTGGCGTGGCGATTGTTGCGCGCGGATCGCTCTCAGGGGGCACGATATTGGGCGCAACAGCGGTCGCCGGTTTCGGTGGTCTGGTTTTGTTTCGTGCACGTCCATCTGATTTCGGCGGGCGCGATGCGGCTGGCAAAGTTGCCGCGTCCACCCGGCCGGCCGCAAAGCCGGCTAAGCGCCCGCAAGGCTCAGAGCTTGCTGAGGCCCTTCGCGCCTGCCGCTCCGCTTTCCTTGCGGTCGGGCTGTTCAGCGGCATCCTCAACGTTCTGATGCTCGCCGGCTCGCTCTATATGCTCGAGGTCTATGATCGCGTGCTGCCGAGCCGCAGCCTGCCGACGCTGGTTGGCCTCTCCATCCTGCTCCTCATCCTCTATAGCGGGCAGGGTGTGCTCGAATTCGTGCGCGGACGCGTGCTCGTCCGCATCGGCGGAGCGCTCGACGAAGCGCTCGGGGGCCGTGTCTATCAATCAATTCTGCGTCTGCCCCTCAAGGCGGGCCGCGACAGCGACAGCCTGCAGCCGATGCGCGACCTGGACAGCGTCCGCGTCTTCCTGTCGGGCAGCGGGCCAACGGCGCTTTTCGACCTGCCCTGGCTGCCGCTCTACCTGTTCATCATCTTCATGTTCCACTGGCTGCTCGGCGTGACGGCGCTGGTCGGCGCGATCGTGCTGGTCGCGCTCACGATCATGGCCGAACGGCTGACGCGAAAGCCGGTTTCGTCCGGAACATCCAGCGGCATCCGCCGCAACGGCCTGGTCAGCGCGGCCAATCGAAATGCGGAAGTCGTTGCCGCCATGGGCATGGCCGGCGGTCTTACCGCGCGGTGGGAAGAGGCCAACCTCGATTACATCGCCGAGCAGCGCAAGGTGAGCGACGTCGCCGGCGGCTTCGGCGCGATATCGAAGGTCCTGCGCATGCTGCTGCAGTCGTCCATGCTCGGTCTCGGCGCCTGGCTGGTCATCGAAGGGCAGGCGACGGCGGGCATCATCATCACCGCCTCCATCCTCAGCGGCCGCGCGCTGGCTCCGGTTGATCTTGCGATTGCCAACTGGAAAGGTTTCGTCACAGCGCGCCAGGGCTGGCAGCGGCTGAACAGGGTTCTGGCGGCGCTGCCAGCTGAGAGCGCGCCGATGTTGCTGCCGCCGCCGAGCGCGAATGTCGGCATGTACAATATCGGCGTCGCTGCACCGGGCACCCAGCGGCTGCTGGTTCAGGATGTGAGCTTTGCCTTGGAGGCTGGTCATGGCGTCGGCATCATTGGGCCAAGCGGGTCGGGAAAGTCTACGCTGGTCCGCGCGCTAGTCGGCGCCTGGCTTCCGGCCATCGGCCGAATAAAGCTGGACGGCGCCGACCTCGATCAATGGTCGCAGGCCGAGCGTGGCCGCCACATCGGATACCTGCCACAAGATGTCGAGCTCTTTGCCGGGACGGTGGCCGAGAACATCGCGCGCTTCGAGCCGGAGGCAGACGCCGGCGCCATCATCGCAGCGGCGAAGGCGGCGGGCGCGCACGAGCTCATCGTCGGTTTCCGCGAAGGCTACGAGACCGAGATCGGCGAACATGGCGAGGCGCTCTCGGCCGGTCAGCGCCAGCGCATTGCGCTGGCTCGCGCGCTCTATCGCGATCCTTTCCTCGTTGTGCTCGACGAGCCGAATTCCAACCTCGACATTGATGGCGAGCAGGCGCTGATCAAAGCGATGCTGGCCGTGCGCGAACGGGGCGGTATTGTCGTGATCGTCGCGCACCGGCCGAACGTGCTTGCGGCCGTCGATTTCGTGCTGGCGATGAACCAGGGACGCGTCCATGCCTTCGGCCCGAAGGACGAGGTTTTCGCCAAGATGTTCCCGACGCTGCGGCCGGTGCCGGCCGGCGCTCCGCAACTGAGAGTAGCTTCCGAAGGTCCTCATCTTGCCGTGGCCGACGGAACCGAGGCGGGGCGCTGACATGGCTACATCAAGCGCCTCACATTTATCCATCCGCTTCTATACGCGGCTCGGCGTCGGCATCGTAATCCTGCTTGCCGGTGGCGTCGGTGGCTGGGCATCGGTCACCGAGATCGCCGGCGCGATCATCGCCCCCGGCACCCTCGTCGTCGATTCCCACGTCAAGGACGTACAGCATTCCACCGGCGGCATTGTTGCGGAGATCGATGCCAGGGACGGCGATCACGTGAAAGCCGGCGACCTTTTGCTTCGTCTCGACCGTACCGTGCCCGCAGCCAACCTTGGCGTGGTAAGCAAGGCGCTCGACCAGCTCGCCGCGCGCAAGGCGCGCCTCGATTCGGAGCGCCGCGGCAGCGACGCCATCATCTTTCCGAACGATCTTCTGGACCGCGTTGCCGATCCTGACGTCGCCGAGGCGGTGGCCGGCGAAAAGCAGCATTTCGAGACGCGGCGCACATCCCGCGCCGGCCAGAAGAGCCAGCTGGAGGAACGCATCGCTCAGCTGGAGAAGGAGATCGTCGGCGACACGGCGCAGGCGCAGGCAAAGGGCAAGGAGATAGAGCTGGTGCAGAAGGAGCTCGCTTCGGTGCGAACGCTTTGGGCCAAGAAGCTCATCTCGATCGACCGGCTGACCCAGACCGAGCGAGAGGCCACGCGCCTCGACGGTGAGCGCGGCCAGCTTATTGCGGCCCAGGCTCAGGCGCAGGGGCGGATCGCCGAGATCAAGCTGCAGATCATCCAGATCGATCTCGACCTCAGCACCGAAGTCAACAAGGATCTGCGCGATGTCGACGGCCAGATGGGCGAGCTTCTGGAGCGCAAGGTCGCCGCCGAGGACCAATTGAAGCGGGTCGACATCCGCGCGCCGCAGGACGGTGTCGTGCAGCAGTCGATCGCTTATACGATCGGCGGCGTGGTGAAACCGGGCGAGACGATCATGCAGGTCGTGCCCGACAACGACAATCTGGCGGTGGAAGCTAAGATCGCGCCGAGCGACATCGACCAGCTGTGGGTCGGCCAGCCCGCTTCGCTGCGCTTTTCGGCCTTCAACCAGCGCACCACACCGCAGATCGACGGCGTGGTCGAACGGACCTCGCCCGACATCACCACCGACCAGCGCACGGGCGTCAGCTATTACACTGTGCGCATCACCACTACCGCTGCGGAGGTCGCGCGGCTCGGCGAGGTCAAGCTGGTGCCCGGCATGCCGGTCGAATCCTTCATCAAGACCGAGGATCGCTCGGTGATGTCTTACCTGGTCAAGCCGCTGCAGGACCAGATCAGCCGGGCGTTTAGGCAGTAGGCCACTAGTGCGTTTCACCGTCATGGAAACGGCGAAACGCCTATCTCTTTGTTTTGACGCAATTCCGGACGGAAAACCGCCCCTCTAGTCTAAGCTTTCACGACCGCCCTGTATTCCATCGCCACCACGCCATTGCTGAACGGCACCGCCGAGACAAGCTCGAGCGCTGTCGGTTTGTCCGAAGGAAAGAGCCGTTCGCCTTGGCCTGCGGCTGCCGGATAAACGAGCAGTCTGAGGGTATCGACAAGGCCAACGCCAAGCAGTTGCCGGGCGAGATTCACGCTGCCATGCACATAGATGTTGCCGCCGCTTCGTTGCTTCAGCCGGGTGACCGCATCGGTAAGGGGCCCTTCGAGCAATTCGGCCGGATGCCAATTGACCGCTTTCAAGGTCGTCGAGGCGACATATTTCGGCAGCGCGTTGAAGCGGTCGGCGAAGTCGCCTTTTTCGGCAGGCCAGTGGCCGGCAAAGATTTCGTAGGTCACGCGTCCGAGAAGCATGGCGCCGCTGTCGGCAAGCTCATCCTCCTTGAATGCCTGCATCTCATCGTTCCAGGTTATTTCTGGCAGTTTCTCGTGCTCGGCGATTCCGTCGATGGTGATGAATTCGGTGACGATGAGCTTTCTCATGGCATCCTCTATTGGTTAGGTCTCGCACCATAGGACGGCCACGCCGGCGCGTTCCCGACAAAACAAAAAAGCCCGCCGGAATGACCGGCGGGCTTTCGCTTTGGCTGGAGGCCTTTGCTTAGTTGAACTTGTACTTGGCGTCGATCCGCACGGTGTGGAAGGACGGCGTCGTCGTCGCGAGCCCGATCGGGATCGGAAACACGTCCGAGAAGTCTTCCTTCTCGAACTGCGAGTAACGGTATTCGATGCCGACGGTCATCTTGTCCGACAGGGCAGTTTTCCAGGCCCGCGCCGACCGAGAAACCGCTGGAGGGCCATGGTGGCAAGCGAGGGCAAGAGGCTGGTGTGAGCCGGGCGCCGGAGCGGCATCGCGGCGCCGATGACCTCCCACCCTGAGATGCCGCGCCATCTCGTATGGCTTGGATCTGCTCAAGGTCGGTCGTGTGGCTGCGCTTTCCCACTAGCCGCGCCCCTGCTGCTGATCATAATCTCCCGCGCGCAATCGAAACGCCCGAGTCCGCATGAGCAAGCTTCTCTTTACCCGCGTTCCTTTCAACCCGGTTTCTCTCGGGCTCGTCTGCAATTTCATTGCGCACTATCCGCCCTTCGATGGATACGAGTTTGGACAGATGGTGAAGTCCTTGCGCTACCAGATCGAGCAGCAGACGCATCTCATCGGTTCCCTCGACGATGCGATCGTTGCTTACGTCGGCTGGATCGTGACCAACCGCGAAATTGCCGAGACGTGGGTTGCAAACAGGGGGCCGCTCAATCCCGATCCCGGCGGCAACGCGATTGCCGCGACCGTGATGGCGACGCGCTCTTCCTCGCACATCCTGCCGCTGATCAAGGAGGCGAAACTGCTCAACCTCGATAAGTCGGTCTACTGGAAGCGCGATTTCATCGACGCCCGCGGTGCAATGAAACGCGCCGTCCGCAAGCGGGACGCCTGATGGACGAGGCCAAGCACACTAAGGTGCTGACGCAGGAAATCCTCATCCGTCTTGGCGATCGTTATGCCTCGATGTTTGTGCGCATCTGGCAGCCGACCGGACAATCGCGCGGCACCGTGTTCTGCCTGCACGGCTTTGCCGGCAATGGCTCCGATTTCGATTACCTTGCGGCGTTCCTTTGCCGCAACGGCTATCTGGTGATCTGCCCCGACCTGCTCGGACGGGGGCGCAGCGCCTATCTCGGCTCCGGCTACGATATTGATCTCTATTCCAGGTGCCTGCGCGCGCTCAGCCAGTTTTCCGGCAAGGAGAACCATTTCGTCGGCACGTCATGGGGCGGGCTGATCCTCGTTCTGTTCCTCTATGCGAACCGCAGCCGCGTCGACAGGATTGTCCTCAACGATGTTCCCCTGGTTGGCGGGCCGAAGGTCGATGCTTTGCGAAACGAGGCCATCCGCGAAGCAGCGCTTGTATTCCAGACGCGCGCCCAGGCAGGGGAATATCTGCGTGGGGCAAATCCGGGCATGGGGCGGGTGGAGACGCGGGTCCTCGACCGGTTCATCGATAGCAGAATTGCCGCAGGGACTGGTGGGTTTCGTTTGGCCTACGATCCGGCGACGACCGGGAATTTCGAGGCCATGACCGGCCGCAAATATGACCTGTTCCCAATGGTCGCCAAGCTCGAGGCCCACATCATGCTCATGTACGACCGCGAGAGCGGGCTTATCGACAGGCAAGCCTTCGAACAATCACGCCGCGCCCGACCCGATCTTTGCATCGTCGACTACATCGATGCCGGCAACCCGCCGTCGCTGATGACGCCCGATCAGGCTTTCCTGATTCTCGGTTTTCTATCCGCCATATGAGCAGTCCATCACGGCGGGATCGCACTTCGATGAAAATATAGGCTCCCAGCCGATCTCGACCCCAACAGGCGGCCGGGAAATTGATATAGCGGCTTTCCGGACTTGCTTAAATGTCGGTCGAAACAGGCAAGCGCCCGTTAGCGTCTTGATACCGTGACCGACATGCCGCTCGCCGGGCGCAGCGCCAGCGCATAGTCGAAGCGGATAACGTCGTCGGCGCGCGTAAAGGCGAACTGGCGCACGACCGCGCGAACCGCCTGCTCCACCTCGAGTCGGCCCAGGCGTGCGCCTCCGCACATACGCGGTCCAGTCAGGAAGGGGATGAAGGCGCGGCGGTCGAAACTGTTGTTGATGAACTCCTTGCGGCTGGCATCGAAAGTCCTCGGGTTTTCCCAGAAGGCGGGATGTTGGTGAACGCCGACGACAGACAGCATGATAAGTTGCCCGGCCCTCAGTACGGTGCCATCGATGACCGTATCGGTGCCCACCTCGCGGGTCAGGAACGGGATCGGCGGAAAATAGCGCATCGTCTCGTTGATGAAGCAGTCCGTAAACGGTGTCTCTTCTTCGTCCCCGGCGATCTCCTCATGCACGCGCTCCTGGGCCTTTTGGTTGGCGCCGAGCCTGTCGATAACCCATAGCACCGTCGTCACGGTGGTCTCGACGCCGGCAAAGAGGTTCATCACAAACTCTTCGATTGGCGAAAAACCGTCAATCCCGCCAGCCTTCTCCGAGAAGCGGGCCATTTCGGCCATCGTGCGTGGGTCTGCCGTAAGCTGCGAGCCGAAATCGGCGATGATCGCGCGGGCATCCTGAATGGCGCCGTTGCGCTCGGCATCGGTGGGCGTGACCCAGGAATAATATTGCAGGCGCCGCAGCACCTCGCGCGTGCGGTCAAGCAGCGTGGCCGTTGGCCCCGCCTGCGCGACAAGGCCGAACGCCTGGTAGAAAGTCGTCATGGCACCAGCGAAAAGCGCCTGCTGGATGCCGGCGAGCGAGGTCTCGCAGCCGGCAAGACAGTTGCCGAAGACTTCAGCCACGCCTTGCTCATGGGCGGGCTTCGCCGCCGCGAGATAGCGGTCCTGGGTGACCGCGCGCCTGATAGCCCATTCCTCGTCATTGGTGTTGAAGCGGCTGAAGCCGAGCGCCGAGATCAGAGAGAAATTCTTGCGATAAAGGGCGGGAGTCTTGGCGATCCTGTCCACGGCCTCCGGATGGTCGAAGACGACGAGATTGCCGATTTCCCCGGGAATTTTTCCAAGCTCGCCCTCGTCTTGTAGGCCGCTACGCGCGAACAGAGCGTAGACGAGGTTATTGAGCATGCCGTCAATTTGCGCCGGACTGTTCACCCTAACTCCCCATGTCGGAAAACACCCCACGCTTGCAACGTTCAATGCACGTGCCTGTTACTGTTGCAAAGACGTGACACCGGTCCCGCAAAGTTGCTGACACGGCGTAGCGGCAATATGCCTTTATGAAAGCGTCTGCAATATTGCGCCGGGCTGGATTCCAGGGCGGGGCAGGAAATGCAAGGCAAGGGTAAACTATTGGCGACCGTGGCGGCCTCGGCCGCTTCGGTCACTTCCGTCGGCGTGGCGACAGCTCACGCGACGGAGGGGCAGGCGACTGATCAAACGGTCATCGATTCGCGCATCAAGCTGGCCTTTGAAGGCTCGTTCTTTCGAAACGAAATCCACGACGGCGACAAGCTCGGTCTCACGCCCGACAAGCTTGGGCACAGCAAGGCCGGTTTCAACGGCGCCGTCTCATTGACCAAGCAGATTTCCCCGGACATGGATTGGCGCCTCGCCGGCGCCTTTCACACGGGGAGGGACTGGTCGGAGGGCGAGAGTTTGGCCGAGGGTAGCGGCGTATTCAGCGCATCGCTCAGTCATGGGTTCGACTTCCAGACGGTCGACTTCGATGTCGGCAAGCACGTCAAGGTGCAGTCGGCGGACGTCCGCTTCTTCGGCGGGTTGCGGCTCTTGCATGCCGATCAAACGGCAATCGATTTTTCCGAAAGCTTTACCCCCTCCGATCCCGCCGCCGAGGGCGGCTCCTTTGACAAACTTGGCACCTCGGAATTCTGGGGTATCGGTCCGCGCGTCGGCGCCGAAGCCTATTACCCGATCGGCGAAAGCTGGGGGCTGACAGGCTCGGTTGCAGGGTCCGTCATGTGGGGTCGCCGTAAAGACGAGTTTTTGTTGACTGAAACGACCACGAATCCCGATTCCCATCAGACTCTCTCTGATGAGAGCCAGCATTCGAGCGAGACGGTTTACAATGTGGAGGCTTCGGCCGGCTTGAGCTGGGCGCCTATCACGAATACCACCTTCACCGCCGGCTACAAGATCGAGCAGTGGCACAATCTGATCGTGAACGCGGACCACAAGAATCAGACGTTCGACGGCCCGTTCATTCGCCTTGAAGTGAAGATGTGACGGCGGCGGCTGGCGGAAGGTGAGTTCGGAAGCAATTCTCGAATCCCGCTTCGCACTCAACGGCAACGTCAAACTGCACTACGTCGCGGCGGGCTCCGGCCCGCCGGTCGTTTTCCTGCACGGTTTTCCCGACCATTGCCTCGGGTGGCGTCCGCAGATGCAAGCCCTTTGCGGCAGCTATCGGGTGCTGGCGCCGGATCTGCGCGGTTTCGGACGAAGCGATGCGCCGCGAGGGCACGCCCACTATGCGTTGCTGCCGCATCTGGTCGAGGATGTGCTGGCCGTTCTGGCGGCGGAACAACTCTCCCAGGCTTCGATCGTCGGCCACGACTGGGGTGCGACCATCGCCTGGTGGCTCGCCATGCGCGTGCCGCACGCGGTGCGCCACCTTGTTGTTCTGTCTACGCCGCATCCGCGAAATTACATTCGCGCCATCGCCGATCCGGCCAACGCAGGTTTTTTCAGCTATATGCGCCGTTTCCAAGAAGCGGGCGCGGCAGCCTTGCCGGCACCGGAGGAGCTTGGCGCGTGGATTGCGGATGTCGCCGACAGGCAGGCGCTCGTCGAGTCGCTTCGAGGTTCCGATCCGGAGGCGATGCTCGGTTACTATCGGGCCAATATACCGCTTGGCAGGGTGCCGGACATCGGCCCGCTGCCGCTGGTCAGGGCGCCGACTTTGGTGCTGTTCGGAACCGACGATCCCTATGTTCCGACCAACGCCTATGATGGCACCTTCCGTGAAGTCGATAACGTCACCTCGCTTATAGCCATCCCTGACGCGGGGCATTTCATCCATCACCAAGCCGCCGGTTTGGTAAGCCGCGAGATAGAGGCGTGGGTGTCGCGGCCGCCGTCCAGCTTTCGCTCTTTGGGGTAGGGCTGTCCGGTTGGAAGGCGCGCGCTAGCTACCGCGGGTGGTGCGTCAGTCGTTTGCCCATTCTGTTCAAAGTGGTTGATGTGCGACGTTCCGGAGCCCCGTCCGCCTGACGCCCTTCGCGGGACTGATTGTCAAAAAAATTCTTGCCTTCATGCTCATCTTCACCCTATTCTCCGCTTTGAGAAAACCTTTTCCCAAATGGTTGCTTTCGACATCCGCCCCCGGTTCGAACGCGGCAGGCCTCTGTGAGCAAAGGTTTTCTCAACTTGGGAGGTCCTGCACCGAAAATGGTTTCAGACGCCGAGTCAGCGCCAGTTTCCGCAAAGCCGCCGGTCACGCTGCGCGAGGTCGCCGCCGCGGCCGGCGTCAGCGTGGCGACGGCGTCCAAGGCGCTGAACGGGCAGGGGCGCATGACGGCCGAGACGCGCGAGCGCATCCGCGAGACGGCGCGGCGGCTTGGCTTTCGGCCGAACAGCCTGGCGCAGAGCCTGTTGCGAAAACGCTCCTTCACCGTCGGCCTGCTCACCAACGATACCTATGGCCGCTTCTCGCTGCCGCTGATGGCCGGCGTTTCGGATGCGCTGGTCGACAAGGGCGTGTCGGTGTTCCTGTGCAATGTCGAGGACGATCAGCGGCTCGGCCAACTGCATGTCGAAGCCATGCTCGACAAGCGCGTCGACGGCATCGTCGCCACCGGAAAGCGCATCGACCGCCATCTGCCGGTCGATCTCTCCAACCTGCGCATTCCGGTCGTCTACGCCTTCACCCAGCCGGATCCCGGCGCGGTTGGCCTCGTCTCCGACGATGCCGGCGGCGCGCGGCTGGCGGTCGAGCAGTTTTTGCGGCTCGGGCGCCGCCGCATCGCCCATGTCAGCGGCCCGGCAAGCTTCGCCGTGGTGCACGCTCGGGCAGGGGCCTACCGCGATGTCCTGACGGAGAACGGCTTGCCCGCAGCCGAGCCGCTGCTGGGCGCCTGGTCGGAAGGCTGGGGCCACGATGCGGTGGCAAAACTGTTCGGCAAAGCGGGCAGGGAAGGATGGCCGGATGCCGTCTTCTGCGGCAACGACCAGATCGCCCGCGGTGTCATCGATGCGCTGCGCGAGCGCGGCATTAGCGTGCCCGAGGATGTCGGCGTCATCGGCTTCGACAATTGGGAGATCGTGGCCGAGGCGACGCGCCCGCCGCTGACCTCGATCGACATGAACCTGGCGAGCCTCGGGCGCGAGGCCGGGCTTGCCCTGCTTTCGCTCGTCGACGGCCAGCCGGCCGCCCCGGGCATCAGGAAACTGCCGTGCCGGCTGGTGGTGCGTCAGTCATGCGGCAGTCCGCCGCAATGAAGCAACAAGGCTACGCGCCCGGATCCGCCGGGCGGCATGGCCAAAACAGGGAGGAGAACCATGAGGAGGAGTAAAATGAAGACCATGTTTGCCAAGCTGGCTTTAGCCGCGGCCGTCATCGGCGGCGGCCTGCAGGCGGCGTCCGCCGAGACCGCCAACATCTGGGTGCGCGCCGACGGCTCGAACTTCATGCCGCGCATCGTCGACGCCTTCAACAAGGCGCATAAGGACCAGATCAAGCTCGACATCATCCCCAATGCCGAGATCATTCCGAAATATGGCGCGGCCGCCGCCGGCGGCACCGCGCCCGACGCGCTCTCGCTCGACCTGATCTACACGCCGTCCTTCGCCGCCGCCGGCCAATTGGAGGACATCACCGACTGGGCGAAATCCTTGCCCTATTTCGCCAGCCTGTCGCCAGCGCATGTGAAGACCGGCACCTACAAGGACCGCATCTACGGCCTGCCGTTCTCGGCCGACGCCTCGGTGCTGATCTGGAACAAGAAGCTGTTCAAGCAGGCGGGGCTCGATCCTGAGAAGGGCCCGGCCAACTGGGCCGAGATCGAGGCCGACGCCGAGAAGGTCAACGCGCTCGGCGGCGACATCAAGGGCTTCTACTTCTCCGGCAATTGCGGCGGCTGCAACATCTTCACCTTCACGCCGCTGATCTGGGCCTCGGGCGCCGACATCCTGTCCGAGGACGGCTCGAAGGCGACGCTCGATAGCCCGCAGCTGCGCGGCGCGATCGACCTCTACCGTTCGATGGTCAAGAAGGGGCTGGTGCCCGAGGGCGCGCAGACCGACACCGGCGCCAACTTCTTCGCCGCCTTCGCCGGCGGCAAGATCGGCATCTCGCCGTCCGGCGCCTTCGCCATCGGCGCGCTCAACACGCAATACCCGGACGTCGACTACGGCATCACCTTCCTGCCGGGCAAGGATGGCGGCTGGTCGTCCTTCGCAGGCGGCGACAATTTCGTCGTCACCAAGGGCACCAAGAAGATCGCCGTGGTGAAGGAGTTTTTGGACTTCGCCTATTCGCTCGAAGGCCAGACCATCCTCGCCAAATATGGCAGCCTGCCGGTGCGAAACGACATCGCCAAGGACGCGTTGAAGGACCTCGACCCGCGCTACCAGGTGGCGGCCGAGGCGATGGCCAAGGGCAGGACGCCCTATTCGGTGGTGTTCAACGACCTGATCAACTCCGCCAACGGTCCCTGGACGCAGATGATCAACGAGGTGTTCTTCGGTGACGATGTCGATGGCGCTATCAAGAACGCGCAGGAGACGATGCAGTCGATCATCGACCAGGCGCCGAACAAGTAGACACCAGGGCCAGCCGGCGGCGAGGATAGCGCAACGCCTCGCCGCCAAGGCTCTGACCGGCCGCCCGCCCCGTCTCCCTGGCCGGGCGGCCGGGGACTGTATCGCTGAACGGCAGGGTTTTATCGCGTTGAGAAAGCACACCCACCAGTATCGCCAATTTGAGGCGCCGCGAGGTTCTCTCCCCCTTCTCCCCTTGTGGGAGAAGGTGTCGCCGAAGGCGACGGATGAGGGGTGTTCCAGCGGAGTGAGGCGTTGGCGTTCCCTGGAACACCCCTCATCCGTCTCGGCGCTTCGCGCCGATCCACCTTCCCCCACAAGGCGGGAAGGAGAGATGCAGCCATGACCGCCATCACCGCCGCCTCCGCTCCCGCCCGCTCGCGCGCCGGTGTCAGCCGTCGGCAATGGGTGGGCCTGCTCTATGTCCTGCCGGCCGTCGCCCTGGTCACCGTCTTCTTCGTCATTCCGCTCGGCATGACTGCGTGGATGTCGCTGCACAATTGGCCGCTGATGGGCGAGCATGCCTTCATCGGCCTCGACAATTATTTCGCGATCCTGCGCGACACGCGCTTCTGGAATGCGCTGAAATTCACCTTCTACTACACGGTGATCGTCACTATCGCGATCTTCGCCGTCGCCTTTCCGCTGGCGATCTTCATCGAAAAGCCGCGCCCGCTCACCAATCTCTATCGCACCGCCTTCTTCATGCCGGCCGTGGTCGGCTTCGCCTCGGCGAGCCTGCTCTGGTCTTGGCTCTTGAATGTCGATTCCGGCCTGTTCAGCCCAGCCGCTTACGACCTCGGCCTGACCGAAAAGAAGGTCAATCTTCTCGCCACCTTCCAGCCGGCCTTCTGGTCGATCATCGCCATGGTGGTGTGGAAGGTCGCCGGCTTCACCATGATCATCCTGATGACCGGCCTGCAATCGATCCCGCAGGATCTGCAGGAGGCCGCCGTCATCGACGGGGCAGGGCCGTTCGCCAGGTTCCGGGCGATCACCTTGCCGCTGATGCGCCGCACGCTGGCGCTGGCGCTGATCCTGTCGGTCGCGGGGTCGATCCTCGCCTTCGACCAGTTCTATATCATCCTGCGCGGCGGTCCGCGCAACCAGACGCTGACGGCGGTCTACTGGATCTTCAACCAGTCCTTCGTCTCGTTCAAGCTCGGCTATGGCGCGGCGCTCTCGATGGTGCTGCTGGTCATCCTGGTGGCGCTCAGCCTCATCCAGCTCTGGCTGCTGCGCAAGCCCGAGGGGCTCGACTGATGGCCGAAGCGATGTCGCAAAACCGGAAAGTCGGCTTCAGCCTCGCCAGGCATTCCACCGGCATCGTCGCCTCGGTGCTGTTCCTGGCGCCGATCGTCTGGACGGTGCTGTCGACCTTCAAGCCTGCGCAGGAGGCGCGACAGCCGCCGCTGCCGCCCTGGCCGACCACCGGCTTCTCGATCGAGAACTATCAGACGCTGAACTCCTTCGGCGACGGGCTGTGGGCTTCAGCGCAGAACAGCATCTATGTCTCGGTGATGACGGTGCTGCTCTCGGTGCTGGTCAGCGTGCTCGCCGGCTACGGCTTCTCGCGCTTCCGCTTTCCGTTCCGGGACTTCTTCTTCATCCTGATCCTGTCGACGATCATGATCCCGTTCCAGTCGATCCTGACGCCGATTTTCCTTGTGCTGACGAAGCTCGGCCTGCACAACACGCTGACCGGGCTGGTCTGCGTCTATGTCACGCTGCAGCTGCCTTTCTCGATCTTCATGATGCGCAACGCCTTCGACGCCGTGCCGCGCGAGATCGAGGAGGCGGCGCGCATGGACGGCGCCAACAACGTTACCATGCTCGTCAAGGTTATGCTGCCGCTGGTCTGGCCCGGCGTCGTCACCATCGCGCTGTTCGCCTTCCTCGGCGCCTGGAACGAGTTCCTGGCAGCCCTCGTGCTGATGACCGACCAGTCCAAATTCACTCTGCCGGTGATGATGACCGCGCTCCAGTCCGGCCGCTTCGGCGCCATCGACTGGGGCGCGGTGCAGGCCGGCGTCACGGTGATGATGGTGCCTTGCCTGATCCTGTTCCTGGCGCTGCAGCGCTTCTACATCCGCGGCCTCATGGCCGGGGCCGTCAAGTAGTTCGAATGGAGTGAATCATGACCGCATCGCAGCCCGCCAAAGAGACCGGCACCTCCGCCAGGCCGAAGCTCGCCTTCCGCCCGTTGCCAGTGCCGCAGGTGGATGTCCGCGGCTTCTGGGGCGACCGTGTCGACGCGGTCGCCGCCAAGACCGCCGGCATCCTCTACGACCGCTGCGTCGAGGCCCGCATGCTGGAGCAGATCGATCCGGACGTGCCGTCGCCGGGCGTGGTCATTCCCTTCCACGTCAGCGACGGCTTCACCGCGAGCACCGTGACGACGCAGATGTTCTGGGATTCCGATTGGGGCAAGACGATCGAGACCGCCGCCTATTCGCTCTACCGCCGCCGCAATCCCGATCTCGAAAAGAAGATCGACGCCGTCATCGATATGTACGGCAAGCTGCAGCAGGAGGACGGCTACCTCTCCAGCTGGTACCAGCGCATCCAGCCCGGCCTGCGCTGGACGAACCTGCGCGACTGCCACGAGCTCTATTGCGCCGGCCATCTGATCGAGGGCGCGGTCGCCTACTACCAGGCGACGGGCAAACGCAAGCTCCTCGACATCATGAGCCGCTATGCCGACCACATCGCCGACACTTTCGGCCCGGAGCCCGGCAAGCGGAAGGGATATTGCGGCCATGAGGAGATAGAGCTGGCGCTGGTCCGCCTCGCCCGTGTCACCGGTAACGACAAATATATGAAGCTGGCTAAATATTTCATCGACCAGCGCGGCCAGCAGCCGCATTATTTCGACGAGGAGGCGCTGGCGCGCGGCGCCGACCCCAAGGATTTCCACTTCAAGACCTATGAATACAACCAGTCGCACAAGCCGGTGCGCGAGCAGGACAAGGTCGTCGGCCATGCGGTGAGGGCGATGTATCTCTATTCCGGCATGGCCGACATCGCGACGGAGTATGGCGACGACTCACTCAAGGTCGCGCTCGAGCGGCTCTGGGACGATCTCACGACGAAGAGCCTTTACGTCACCGGGGGCCTCGGGCCGTCGGCCGACAATGAAGGCTTCACCAACGACTACGACCTGCCCAACGAGACCGCCTATGCCGAGACCTGCGCTTCGGTCGGCCTGGTGTTCTGGGCAAGCCGTATGCTCGGCATGGGGCCGAATCGCCGCTACGCCGACATGATGGAGCGCGCTTTCTACAACGGCTCGATATCGGGCCTGTCGCTCGACGGCTCGCTGTTCTTCTACGAAAACCCCCTGGAGAGCCGGGGCGGCCATCACCGCTGGAAATGGCACCGCTGCCCATGCTGCCCGCCCAATATCGGCCGCATGGTGGCGTCCATCGGCAGCTATTTCTACGGTCTTGCCGACGATGCGCTGGCGGTGCACCTCTATGGCGATTCGAGCGCCCGCTTCGAGATCGCCGGCCGGCAGGTGACGCTCGTTCAGACCAGCAGCTATCCCTGGGACGGCGCGATCGCGATCGAGATCGGGCCGGAGGCGCCCGTAGAGTTCACGCTTCACTTGCGCATACCCGCCTGGTGCCGCAAGGCGGCGTTGCGCGTCAACGGAAAGCTCGTCGATCTCGAAGCGGCGACGGTCGACGGCTACGCAGCGATCCGCCGCGAATGGCGCCAGGGCGACAAGGTCGAGCTCGACCTCGAAATATCGATGGCGCGTCTCTTCGCCAACCCGCAGGTGCGCCAGGACATCGGCCGCGTCGCGCTCGCGCGCGGCCCGCTGATCTACTGCGTCGAGGAAACCGACAACGGCGGCGGGCTGCATCGCATTGCCCTGCCGCGCGAGGCAAGGCTAGAGGCGCACAAAGAGCCGAACCTGCTCGGCGGGGTCGTCACCCTTTCGGCCATCGGCAGCAGGGCCGAGGCGGAAGACTGGGGCGCCGATCTCTATCGCCCCGAACCGCCGGCGACGCGGGAAACGAAACTCAAGGCCGTTCCCTATTTCGCCTGGGATAATCGCGATCCCGGCGAGATGCTGGTCTGGCTGAGGGAAGGCTGAACGCGGCCTCTCTAAAGATGCACGAACGCCGTCAGCGGCAGGTGGTCGGAAGCAACGCGCGACAGCGGCGTGTCATGCGCCTCGACGCCTGAAACCAAATCGTGCCGGTTACCCATGATGCGGTCGAGCGCCAGAACCGGCAGGCCCGACGGGAAAGTCGGCACCGCCGGCGGCGTCGGGCCGAAGGTCGTGTGCAGCGTGTTCAGCGCCGAGCGGTTGCCGAGCCGCCACTCGTTGAGGTCGCCGAGCAAGAGCGTCGGCCTTTCGTCGGCGCTGCTCATGATGTCGAGCACGACGCGCGCCTGTTCCGAACGCGAGCGGCGCAGCAGGCCGAGATGGGCGGCAATGACGCGCAGCGACCGTTTCTCGTCGAGATCGATCTCGGCGACCAGCGCGCCGCGCGGCTCCAGCCCCGGCAGCTTGATCTGGTGGACGTCGCGCACGGTGCCGCGCTTGAACAACAGCACATTGCCGCGCCAGCCATGCCCCTTGCCGTTGCCGCTGACCGGCACCGGCACCAGCCCCGTCTCCAGCTCCAGGCGGGCCAGGTCGAGCAGCCCGGCCCTGTCGCCGAAGCGGTTGTCGGCCTCTTGCAGCGCGATCACGTCGGGGCTCATTTCGCGGATGACGCGCGCCGTTCTTTCAGGGTCGAATTTGCGGTCGGTGCCGATGCATTTGTGGACGTTGTAGGAGGCAACGACGATTTCCGTGTCGTTGACGCGCTTGCGCGGCGTCGCCTTCGCCTTGCGCGCGCTTCTGCTGCGGATCGAGAGCAGCACGGTCTCGGGCAGGCTGCGTCCTTTGATGTCGTCTATCTCCATGATCCTGCTGCTCGATTTCCTGCTCTAAAGATAGGGCGATCCCAGCCACAGCAAACGGTCGAAGACGCGGATTGCGAATGGCCTTGCCTTCAGCGTCTGCAGCGTCACCGGCTGGGCCGTCGAGATGGCGGCCGCGATGCGGGCGTCGATCTCAGCGGCGAAGTTTATATCCAGGACTTCCAGGTCGATCTCGAAATTCAGCCTCAGCGAGCGGGCGTCCAGATTGGAGGAACCGACATAGGCCCACACGCCGTCGATTGCCATCAGCTTCGAATGGTCGAACGAGCCTTCATGCCGCCAGACGCGGCAATAGTGCTTCAAAACTTGGTCGAACTGCGCCGTCATCGCATGGTCGACAAGGAAAAGATTGTTCACCGCCGGCACGACAATGTCGATTTCGACGCCGCGCCGGCCGGCGGTGGTCAGCGCGCTGATGAACTCCCGGTCCGGCAGGAAATAGGGCGACATGATGCGGATCGACTTGCGGGCGACCGAGAACGCCCCCATCAGCAGTTTCAGGTTGGTTTCGTTGGACGCGTCCGGCCCGGTCGCCACCGCGCGCACCAGCATCGGCTGCCCTGGTGGCGGCACGGTGCGCTCGACCTGCCAGGATCCGTCCTTCAACGCCTCGTTGCCGGCAAAGCGCCAGTCCTCGGCGGCAACCGAGAACAGATCGGCCACCACCGGCCCGGTGACCTCGAAATGGGTGTCGCGCGAACTGTCGGAACCGGCGAATTCGGCCGAGAAACCCTTGCGGATGTTCATCCCTCCCGTGAACGCCACCGTGCCGTCGACGACCAAGATCTTCCTGTGGGTCCTGAGATTGGCATAGGGGAGTCTCAGGCCCATGACGATGTTGCCGTTGAAGAGGTCGACGGTGATGTCGGCCTCCCTGAGCTGCTTCAGGATGCTGGGCACCGAGTAGCGCACGCCGACGGCGTCGATCAGCACACGCACGGTGACGCCGCGCTTGACGGCGTTGCCGAGCGACTGGACGAAAAGCGCTCCGACCGCGTCATTGTCGAAAATATAGGTTTCCAGAAGCACGCTTCTTTGCGCCGCGTCGATTGCACGGCACATCGCCGTATAGGCCTCGTCGCCCGTCTTGAGCACCGCGATGGTGTTTCCCGAGGTGAGCGGACGCCGCGTAACCCTGTCGCCCAGCGTCTTCAGCCCGGTGAAACGCTGGCCGTATTCGGCGTTGATCAAGGCTTCCAGCGCGACGTCCCGGTCATGCCTGGCGGCGGCGGCCTCGGGCGAGACCGGCCGCATGGCGCTGATCGTCGCGCGGCGGATGCGGTTGATGCCGGCGATGGCATAGATGATCGCGCCGAGGAAGGGCGACAAAAGCATCACGCCCACCCAGCCGGTGGCCGCGCGCACGTCTTCCTTCGTCATTATGGCATGCACGATGCCCACCGCCGCCATCGCCAGCGACAGGATCAGGATGAGCGTCGACCAGTGACTCGCAATCGCCTCGAACATCGGCCCGACTATTGTGCGAGCCGGCGCGGAAGGCAATGCGGATGGGGCATTCTCGCGCTCATTCGGATCCCGACCGGGCGGCGAGAACCGCGCTCATCCGCTCGGCCGGTTCCGCGACCGGGTTCATCAGAAGATACATCGGCAGGGCCGCCGGCCTAGGGCTTCCTGAAGAAGCCCGACAGAATGTTCGGGCCCGCTTCTCCGGGCCGCAGCCTGATCCCGTCCTCAAAGCAGTTCAGCGTCACGCATTCGAAGCCGCTATGCGCGAGCAGCGCCACCAGCGCGTCACGGTCGAAATGGTGCAGATGCTCGTTGGGCAGGCGCATGCGCCATTTGGCGAACCATGCGTCGCCGTCGGCGCCGAGCTCGCGCCAGCGGCAATAGGGGACGGCGACGGCCAGGTGGCGGGCCTGGAGGCGGGAGAGGAAGCTGAGATCCGGGATGTGCTCGAGCACGTCGAACATGGCGACGAGGTCCCATGTGCCGGCGAGCGCCTGATCCCAATCGACAAAGCGGACACCCTTGGGCAGGGGAAACTCGGCGATTTCGCAGCCGGCGCAATCGGCGACTCCGGTTATCTTCGCGGCTTCGATGAACGTGCCCGTGCCATATCCGATTTCCAGCACCGAGCGAGGAATCTCGCCGGTGACGCCGAGCACCCAGCCAAGCCGCTGATAGCCGAGCTTGATGGTCCGGTCGCTCAGGTCCTCGTAATAGGAGATGTATTTCTTGTCGTATTTGATCGGTGTGAAGTCGATCTGGTGGATCACGCCGAACCTGTCCACCTCGTAATTATCCAACATTGCCCGCGCGGCCTCCGGATGTAAAATCCCTTACATGGTCAATGACACGCGGCCACGGTCCTAAGCGCTTCGGCTCGGGAAGGTGCAGGCAAATTCCCGATCCGCCGAACGGAAGCATAGAATCTTGGGTAATCGCCGGAGCACAAGTCGAACAAGCGGAGAAACGCCGGAACCTCTTCGCCGTAGACAGCAGTCGCCGCGAGCTTTGCGTTGTTGATGGGGCTGTCGAACCAGGCATCGTATCCACGGTATCCGGCCCAGCGCTTGTCGCGCATCTGCCGGTAGCGCGCCCGCAGCCTGTCGATCGTGGCTGCCTTGGCAGCGGCCATCTGCTCCGGACGACGCGGGCTCCCGTAGACCTCCCTCAGCCCGTCCCGCGTTTTCGAGATCAGTTCGAGAAAATCCGCCTTGCGCTTGCGGTCAATTTCGTAGCTGCGCAATCCGGCGCGATTGCCGGTGGCGCGGAGCCATTTCCTCGTACCGGTGGTTTCGACGGAAACCGCGAAAGCCTCGTTGAACGCGGAGTCGCCGTTCACATAGATTTTCTGATGCGCCAGCTCGTGGAAGATAAGGCTTGCGAGATAGGTGTCGTTCTGACGCAGCATGGTGCTCAGCAGCGGATCGCTGAACCAGCCCAGCGTGGAGTACGCGGTGATGCCTGTCACATAGACATCCAGCCCCTGTCTCTGCAGCTCGGCGGCATTTTCGAGCGCGTCTTTGCGGGAAAAATAACCCTTGTAGGGAACGCAGCCGAACACCGGAAAACACCATGTTACCGGCGCGAGCGAGAATTGCGGCGCGGCGAAGACCGCCAGGGTCACATCGTTGCGACCGACGTCGACATAACTGCGGTAGCTGCTGTTATCGGGCAGCGCCAGTTCTTCGGTGGCAAAGCGGCGTATGGCGCTCGCCGACGTCAACTTGGCGCGCAATGGTTCCGGCGTCGACGGATCACGGATTAGCTTTGCAACATTCTTCCGCGCGGCCATGATCTCAACGTGGCCCTCCAACGACTGCGCATAGTAGGAAATGCTGGTGCATCCGGTCAGGCCGGACGCCAGGATCGCCGCGGCAAGCAATCGAAAAACGCGCTTCAAAGCCTGCCCACCGCCCGCTCGTCTCCCATGGAACAAATGTCTCCATTTGCTCCAATGTCTCAAACAGGCGCGCTTATTTTCGTCAAGACCTGGAGGGGGCGGCGGCCTGACTTTCGATTTTGGCGGAATCGGCATCCGCCGATTCACCACGCGGCGCTTAACGAAGATCTCCTCGCCCATAAATGGAACCGAAATACCGTTCGCGCGTTGTGGCCCTCGCGGGAGTGTGTCCGCGAGGGGAATTTTTCATTCGCGACAACTTCATCGTTATCAGCCCAGGGCTGTGAGGGGGCGCTGTGACTACGTTGAAATCCAAGCCGCAGTTGGACCGCCGCCAGATTTTGAATGCCCTCAAAGCCTTCCGGCGGGGCGACTTCTCTGTGCGCATCGACAATGTCTATGAAGGGCTCGATTCCGATATCGCAGACACCTTCAACCAGATCGTGGAGATCAACGATCAGGTCACGCGCGAGTTCGAGCGGCTGAGCAGGATGGTCGGCAAGGATGGGCGGATCGGTGAGCGCGGCCATGTACGCAATGCCACAGGCAGCTGGGAAAAAAGCGTCCGCTCCGTCAACGATCTGATCGAGGACATGGTCCAACCGACCACGGAGGTGGCTCGCGTCATTGGTGCGGTTGCCAAGGGCGATCTGTCGCAAACCATGATGGTGGAGATCGACGGTCGGCCGCTGCGAGGCGAGTTTCTCCGTATCGGCAAGGTCGTCAACACGATGGTCGGGCAGTTGGGGTCCTTCGCCTCGGAGGTTACGCGCGTTGCCCGCGAGGTGGGCACCGAAGGCAAGCTGGGCGGCCAGGCGCGGGTGAAGGGCGTGGCCGGCACCTGGAAAGACCTGACCGACAACGTCAATGCCATGGCGACCAATCTCACAGGGCAGGTCCGCAATATCGCCGAGGTCACCACGGCCGTCGCCTCGGGCGACTTGTCGAAGAAAATCACCGTCGACGTGAAGGGCGAGATCCTGGAACTGAAGAACACCATCAACACGATGGTGGACCAGCTCAATTCATTCGCTTCGGAAGTGACGCGCGTGGCGCGTGAGGTCGGCACCGAAGGCAAGCTCGGCGGTCAGGCGCGCGTGGAGGGGGTCGGTGGCACCTGGAAGGACCTTACCGACAACGTCAATTCAATGGCCGAAAATCTGACCGGCCAGGTCCGCAACATCGCCGAGGTGACGACGGCCGTCGCGCTCGGCGATCTGTCGAAGAAGATCACCGTCGATGTGAAAGGCGAAATTCTCGAACTGAAGAACACCATCAATACCATGGTGGACCAGCTCAACTCGTTTGCGTCGGAAGTGACGCGCGTGGCGCGCGAGGTCGGTTCCGAGGGCAAGCTGGGCGGCCAGGCCCAGGTACGTGGTGTCGCCGGCACGTGGAAGGATCTGACGGACAATGTGAACTCGATGGCCGAAAACCTGACCGGGCAGGTTCGCAACATCGCCGAAGTGACGACGGCGGTCGCGTCTGGCGATTTGTCGAAGAAGATCACCGTGGCCGTCCAGGGCGAGATCCTGGAGCTCAAGGACACCATCAACACCATGGTGGATCAGCTCAACTCCTTCGCCTCGGAGGTGACGCGCGTTGCGCGCGAAGTTGGCACCGAAGGCAAGCTTGGCGGCCAAGCCGACGTGAAAGGCGTCGGCGGTACCTGGAAGGACCTGACCGACAGCGTCAACCTGATGGCGGCCAACCTTACAGGCCAGGTGCGCAATATCGCCGAAGTGACCACGGCCGTCGCGCGCGGCGACCTGTCGAAGAAGATCACCGTCGACGTCAAGGGCGAAATTCTGGAATTGAAAGATACCGTCAACACGATGGTGGATCAGCTCAACTCCTTCGCCTCGGAAGTGACGCGCGTTGCCCGCGAAGTCGGCTCGGAAGGCAAGCTTGGCGGACAGGCCCACGTTGAAGGCGTCGGCGGCACCTGGAAGGATTTGACCGACAATGTGAACGCAATGGCCGGCAATCTTACGGTCCAGCTGCGTGACGTCTCCAAGGTCGCGACCGCGATCGCCACCGGCGACCTGACCCAGAAGATCACGGTCGATGCGCTGGGCGAGATCCTGCAGATCAAGGACGTCATCAACACGATGGTCGATCAGCTCAACTCGTTCGCATCGGAAGTGACGCGTGTTGCGCGCGAGGTCGGCTCGGATGGCAAGCTGGGCGGCCAGGCGCAGGTTCGCGGCGTAGCCGGCACGTGGAAGGACCTGACCGACAATGTGAATGCCATGGCCGCGAATTTGACCGGTCAGGTGCGCAACATTGCCGAGGTGACCACCGCCGTCGCCCTTGGGGATCTTTCCAAGAAGATCACTGTCGACGTCAAAGGCGAAATCCTGGAGCTGAAGTCGACGATCAACACCATGGTCGACCAGCTGAACTCATTCGCCGGAGAGGTGACCCGAGTCGCCCGAGAGGTCGGCACCGAGGGCAAATTGGGCGGCCAGGCCCAGGTCCGCGGCGTCGCCGGCACCTGGAAAGACCTCACCGACAACGTGAATTCCATGGCCGAGAATCTCACCGGCCAGGTGCGTAACATCGCTGAAGTGACCACCGCCGTCGCACGCGGCGATCTGTCGAAAAAGATCACGGTGGACGTCAAGGGCGAGATTTTGGAGCTGAAATCGACGATCAACACCATGGTCGATCAGCTGAACTCTTTCGCCGGGGAGGTGACGCGCGTGGCACGCGAGGTCGGCACCGAGGGCAAGCTCGGCGGCCAGGCCCGCGTCGAGGGCGTTGCCGGCACCTGGAAGGACCTTACCGACAACGTCAACCTGATGGCCACCAACCTCACGAACCAGGTGCGCGGCATCGCGGATGTCGTGACCGCGGTGGCGCAGGGAAATCTGCGCCGCAAGCTCACTGTCGATGCCAAGGGCGAGATCGCCTCGCTGGCCGATACCATAAACGGCATGATCGAGACGCTCGCTACCTTTGCCGACCAGGTCACCAACGTCGCGCGTGAGGTCGGCATCGAAGGCAAGCTTGGCGGCCAGGCTCGCGTGCCGGGCGCGGCCGGCCTCTGGCGCGACCTGACGGACAACGTCAATCAGCTCGCAGCCAATCTCACGACCCAGGTGCGTGCCATCGCTGAAGTGTCGACCGCCGTGACCAAGGGTGATCTGACGCGCTCGATCAGCGTCCAGGCGTCAGGCGAGGTGGCGGCGCTCAAGGACAACATCAACGAGATGATCCGCAACCTCAAGGATCAGACGCTCAAGAATGCCGAACAGGACTGGCTGAAGACCAATCTGGCGCGTTTCTCGCGCATGCTGCAGGGCGAGCGCGATCTGGCGACGGTGTCGCGTCTGATCATGTCGGAGCTGGCGCCGCTGGTGAACGCGCAATATGGCGTGTTCTACGTAACCAACCGGGAAGAAGACGAGTCCTATCTCGAGCTCGCGGCGTCCTATGGCGCCGAGAGCAAGGCCTCGATGAAACAGCGCCTCGACCTGCGCGAGGGCCTTATCGGCCAAAGCGCTGCCGACAAGCGTGCGATCGTCCTCGACAATGTGCCGCCGGATTTCCTGCGCGTCACAACCGGCCTCGGCAACGCCGCGCCGGCCAATGTCATCATCCTGCCCGCGCTCTTCGAAGACGAGGTCAAGGCGGTGATCGAGCTCGCCTCCTTCAGCGAATTTCGCGACACGCACCAGTCGTTCCTCAATCAGCTGATGGAATCGGTCGGCATCGTGCTCAACACGATCGCGGCGACGATGCGCACCGAAGGCCTGCTCAAACAGTCGCAGCTTCTGACCTCCGAATTGCAGGCGCGCCAGACGGAATTGACCAAGAAGCAGGAGGAACTGCACGCCACCAACGAAGAGCTCCAGGAAAAGGCCCAGCTGCTCGAAAACGAAAAGAAGCAGGTGGAGAACAAGAATCTGGAAATCGAAATGGCTCGGCGGGCGCTCGAGGAGAAAGCCGAACAGCTCGCGCTTACCTCCAAGTACAAATCCGAATTTCTGGCAAATATGAGTCACGAGCTGCGGACACCGCTGAACTCGCTGCTCATCCTCTCGAATCTGCTGGCCAGCAACCAGCAGGGCAACCTCAACGACAAGCAAGTCGAGTTTGCCCGGACCATCAATTCGGCCGGGACAGATCTGCTCAGCCTCATCAACGACATTCTCGATCTGTCGAAGATCGAGTCCGGCACTGTTTCCGTCGAGATCAATGATATGCCGCTGGCGCATCTTCGCCAGCACATGGAACGCACATTCCGTCAGTTGGCGGCCGACAAGGGACTGGGCTTCACCATAGAACTTGATCCCGCCCTTCCGGAGACGGTGCGCACCGACGAAAAGCGGCTGCAGCAAATCGTGCTCAACCTGTTGTCGAACGCGTTCAAATTCACGTCGATGGGCGAGGTCAGCCTCACCTTCAAGCCCGAGAAGACCGGGCGGCGCAACGGTGTCCATGCGCCCAAGGCAGTGGCCATCGCGGTCACGGATACCGGCATCGGCATTCCCGAGGACAAGCAGAAGCTGATTTTCGAGGCTTTCCAACAAGCCGACGGCACCACCAGCCGAAAATACGGCGGCACCGGGCTGGGCCTATCCATCAGCCGTGAGATCGCGCGGCTGCTGGGAGGCGAGCTGAGGGTTGAGAGCACGCCCGGCAAGGGTTCGACATTCACGCTCGTCATCCCCATCGAAGGTCCGCGGGCGGTTCCGCAACCCGTGATCGTCGAACAGGACGTGATGGTTCCAACCGGCGGAGTTTCGGTTCCCCAACTGATCGACGACCGGGATGCGCTCTCTCCCGAAGACCGGGTCGTGCTGATCGTCGAGGACGATCCCACCTTTGCGGGATTGCTGTTGGGCATGGCGCGCTCGGCAGGCCTCAAGGGCGTCTTGTCCACCGCGGGCTCCGGGACGGTGGCGCTGGCGAGGAAGCTGGTGCCGGATGCAATCACTCTGGATCTCGGCCTTTCGGATATAGATGGCTGGGTGCTGTTCGATCTTCTGCGGCACGACCCCAAGACTGCAGGCATCCCGATACATGTCATCTCGGGTGCGGAAGATACGGCTGGCCTGTTGCGCAATGGCGCCGCCAGCGTCTCGACAAAGCCGGCATCGTCGGACGACCTCATGAAGGTGTTCGAGGACATTCATTCGACCAAGTTGCGCCTGCAGCGCAATGTCCTGATCGTGGATGCCGATCCCGAGCGGCGGCTTGCCTTGGTCGAAGCGATCCGCGATGGCGTCACTTCCGTCACGCCTGTCGGTCGGATCGCCGCAAATGGCCGGGGAATAGACTTCGACACCTATGACGCGATCGTGCTGGGCTTCGGGAGATCGGGCAAGGACAACGCCAAGATGATCGAGGAGATCGCAGCCTCGCTCGAGAGCCTGTCATCCAAGCTTGTGTTCTTCGCACCCTATCCGGAGGCTCTGGAGCAACTGATCGGGCTGAGACCGGAGTTGGCGGATCTTGCCCGTGCCGAGAATTTTGGCCAGTTGGCGCTGCTGATGTCGGCAACCCTGCCGCGGGATAGTCGTACCAACGGGGCTGCGGCCTCCCAACGATCGGATCGGTCCGATCTTGCCGGCGCCAAAGTTCTCATCGTCGACGACGACATTCGCAACATCTATTCGCTGACCAGCGTGCTCGAAACATATGGCATTCAGGTTTTGCATGCCGAGCGTGGTCGCGACGGCATCGCGTTGCTCGAGCAAAATCCGGACATGGACGTCGCGCTCATCGACATCATGATGCCTGAGATGGACGGTTATGAAACGATGCGGCAGATACGCGGCATGCCGCCAATCGCGCACGTCCCCCTGATCTCGGTGACCGCCAAGGCAATGAAGGGCGACCGGCAAAAGTGCCTTGATGCGGGTGCTTCAGATTACATGGCCAAGCCCGTGGATCTTGACCTTCTGCTCGCGCTGCTCCGGGTCTGGATAGGGCGGTCGAGACAACACGCGCAGCCATCAGAAAAGCTCCTGGCGGTCATGTGACGGTTCATCGATGCAAAGAATTCTGAAGACCGAACCCGAGCACCAGCCAGGCTTGCCGGAGGTCACAGAAGGCGCCAGGATCCTCGCTGTTGACGATGACGATCGCAATCTCATGGCGATCAGCGAAGTCTTGGCCGGAGTGGGCGAAGTCGTCTGTGCGCACACTGGCGAGGAGGCGCTGCGGTTTCTTCTGAAAGAAGACTTCGCCGTCATTCTGCTGGATGTGCTGATGCCGGGGCTGGACGGATACGAGACTGCCTCATTGATTCGCCAACGCGAGCAGTCGAGACGCACCCCCATCATCTTCCTGACCGCGATCAACAAGGAAGAGGCGCACATGTTGCGCGGTTATGGCGCCGGTGCGGTCGACTTCGTCTTCAAACCCTTCGATTCGGTCATGCTGCGTTCAAAGGTGGCCGTGTTCGTCGAGTTGCACGAGAAGACCCTGGAAATCCAGCGCAAGGCGATTGTGGAGCAGAAATTGCTGGAGCGGGCCCTGGAGTCGCAAAGGTCGAGGCTCGAGGCGGAACGAGCCTTGCGCGCCGCCGAGCAGCGCCAGGAGGCCATCCTGCAATCGGTGCCGGTTTGCTTTCATGCGCGATCCCTCGAACCGCCTTTTGACGCCCGCTTCGTCACCAGCGGGATCGAGCGGTTGACCGGATTTTCTCCCGAGCGGCTAACATCGGAGCCCGGCTTTGGCCTTAGCCGTGTGCATCCGGAGGACTTGCCCGATGTCGAGGCCGCGCTGCTTGGCGCCAAAGTGGCCGGCTCCTATAGCTGCGAATTCCGATGGCAGTGCGCGGATGGCAAATACCGAAGCTTCCTGGACCAGGGCGTCATCTTGCATAATCCCCTGGAAAATACGGACGAAATTGTTGGCACGCTGCTCGACATCACCGAGCGGCGCGAGCTTGAAGACCGGCTGCTCAAGGCGCAGCGTCTTGACGCCATCGGCAAGCTTACCGGCGGACTTGCCCATGATTTCAACAACCTGCTTGCGGCAATTCTCAGCGGGCTCGGGCTGCTCGAGCGCAGCACCGCGCTCGACGAGCAAGGAAAAAAAGTGCTCGACCTTACAAGGCGCTCGGCCAAACAAGGCGCCGACCTGGTCAATCGCATGCTCGCCTTTTCCCGGCGTCAGCATCTGAAGCCCGAACCTTTGCAACTGGCAACGCTGGTAGAGCCGCTGTACGGGCTCGTCGGGCCAGTGCTCGGAGGCCTGGTTCGTTTCGAATGGCAAATCGACAATTCGGTTTGGCCGGTGCTGGTAGACGCAGGCCAGCTCGAGCTCGCCCTCATGAACCTGGTTTTCAACGCGCGCGACGCGATGCCCACAGGCGGTTCGATCACGATATGCGCTGAAAATCGCACGACCGACGGTCACTCCGACGAACTGGGGGCAGGCGACTATGTCGTCATCTCGGTCATCGACACCGGCTCGGGCATTCCGGCCGATCTCCTGGCGAAGGTCATTGAGCCCTTCTTCACGACGAAAGCCGTCGGCAAGGGCACCGGCCTTGGCCTGAGTACCGTCTACGGGTTTGCGAAGCAGTCGGGCGGCACGCTTCGGATCGAGAGCGTTGTCGGGCGAGGCACGGCGATGCACCTGTGGCTGCCGCGATCATTGAAGCAACCGGCCCGGTCGGTCGAGCAGCGCCAGGTCAACCAACCTCGCATGAACGGCAACGGCGCCCAGCCGTCTATCCTGTTGGTCGACGACAGCGATGCCTTGCGCGAGTTGACGGCGGCGTCGTTGAGGCAAAGCGGCTTCGATGTGACATGCGCGGCCGGCGGTGCCGAGGCGCTGGCCAGAATCGAGAAAGCGCCGCAGGATTTCGACGTGATCGTCACCGATTTTGCCATGCCGCTTGTTTCAGGTCTGGACGTGATCCGATTTGCGCGCAACCTGAAGGCGGATTGGCCAGCAGTCATCATTACCGGTTACGCCGACACCAAGGCAATCGGCGATCTGCCGGCGGATGTTCCTTTGCTCGCGAAACCCTACAAAGACCAGGAGCTTGTCAACTCTATCCTGCTGGCGAAACAGACGTTTGGTCGGAGCTGAGATGGAGACCGGCGATATCGTCGATTTCACCCCCTCCTCGCCACCAGCCGCAGCCATGGCGCAAGATGGAAAGCCGCCATCAGGAGATACATCGGCGCCATTCCGCTGAGCACCGAGGCGCCCGGCATGCACATCATGTCGTGGCCGTCATAGGCAACTGTCAGCAAGGCCATTGCTGCAAAGGTCGGCGCCGCGGCGAGGCAAAGCCAGTCGGCGAGGCCGAAGCCGCTCAGGCGGGGCGCTGGATTGTCGATGCTCATGGTGTCCACCTTCTGAAGCGGTCAGGTTTGCAAGCGCCGGAGAGAGGGAAGGGCGCGGCGAGATCGGCTCCGGCGGCACGCGGCGCGCGCCGCCGGAGTCGCTTCACGTTCAGGCGTTCTTGTTGCGGAACGCCGCTTCGCCGGCATCCGACACCTCGACCCATCTCTGGTCGGGCGCGGCACCTTCCTCGTAATTGTCGTGCCAGTTCCACCATTTGTAGGTCTGGGTCTGCGGATAGCCCTCGGGCGAATCCTCCCACACCTCCTGGCGGCCGAGCGGCGTGACGTCGAGATAGCTCCAGACGGTGCCAAAGGCTTCGTCGCCGCGGTTGTTGACGAAATAGGTGCGGAAGATGCGCTTGCCGTCATGGATGAAGACGTTGTGGCCGTGCCATTCGTCGACGCCGAAATCCTTATCCCAGCTGTCGGTGATGGTGTACCAGGGCATCTTCCAGTCCATCCGCTGCTTCAGCCGCTGGATATCGGCCTGCGGCGCGCGCGAGGCGTAGGCAAGCGTGGTGTCGCGGGCATTGAGATGGGCGAGGTTGCCGACCTGGTCGGCGCCGAGCGAGCAGCCGCGGCAGGCATGTTCGGGCCAGCCATAGACGCCCGGCTCGAAGAAGGCGCGGTAGATGACGAGCTGGCGGCGGCCTTCGAAGAGGTCGAGCAGGCTCATCTTGCCGTTCGGGCCTTCGAACACATAGTCCTTCTTGACTTCCATCCACGGCATGCGGCGGCGTTCGGCGGCCAAAGCGTCGCGGGCGCGGGTGAGCGCCTTTTCTTTCACCAGCATCTCTTCATAGGCGCCTTCCCACGCTTCCTGCGAAACGACCGGCGGTGTCTTCATGTGTTGGGTCATTGCTCTTGTCCCGTTCTTGGGTTTGGTTGGGGGTGACGAGGACAGACATAGGGCCGCATCCGTTGATGATGAGAGTTACAAGTGTGACGCGATTTGCTGCGGCGGGCTTTGAGGCGATGGCATGGATTCGCTGATCAACGCCGCCGGCCGCGCGCTTGCCGCGGGCGATCCGCTCGGCGCCTTGAAGCGCGTCGCGCTGCGCGACGACGCCCCGGCGCTGGCGCTGCGCGGCATCGCGATGGCGCAGCTCGGCGATTTCGCCAAGGCCAAGGCGCTGCTGAAGGACGCCGCCCGCGCCTTCAGCCCGAGGGAAGCGGTGGCGCGCGCCCGCTGCATCGTCGCCGAGGCTGAGATCGCGCTGGTCTCGCGCGACCTCGGCTGGCCGGAGAAGGCGCTGCGGTCCGCAAGGGCGACGCTTCAATCGCATGGTGATCGCTTGAATGCCGCCTATGCGGGCAGCCTCGAGGCGCGCCGCCTCATCCTGATCGGCCGTCTCGACGAGGCCGAGCGCCTGCTGTCGGACTTCGATCCGGCGCCGCTGCCGCCGGTGGCGCGCGTCGCGCATGAACTGGCCGCAGCCGGCATCGCCGTCCGGCGCCTCAGGACAAAGGCGGCGCGCTCGGCCTTCGGCCGGGCATCGCTTGCCGCTTATGAAGCCAACATTCCGGCGTTGAAGGCCGAAGTCGAAGCGGCGTCCCTGGTTCTGAACACGCCGGTCGGCCGGCTGATCGCGCGGGGCACCGAGAAGGAGCTGCTGCTCGACGAAGTCGAGGCGTTGCTGACCTCCGGCGCGCTGGTCATCGATGCCTGCCGCAACGTCGTGCGCGAAGGCGGCACCATGGTCTCGCTGGCGACCCGGCCGGTGCTGTTCGCGCTGGCGCGCACGCTCGCCGAGGCGTGGCCGGCTGACGCCTCGCGCGAGATGCTGCTTAAGCGCGCCTTCCGGGCGAAGCACGCCGATGAATCGCATCGTGCGCGGCTCAGGGTCGAGATGGGTCGGCTTCGCGCCGAGCTCGCCGGGCTTGCCGAGATCAATGCGACCGCCGGCGGCTTTGCGTTGACGCCGCTCAACGCCGCCGAGATCGTCGTGCTGGCGCCGCCGGTCGAGGACGAGCATGGCGCTGTGCTGGCGTTCCTGACCGATGGCGAGGCCTGGTCGAGCTCGGCGCTGGCGATCGCGCTTGGTGCCAGCGCGCGCACCGTGCAGAGGGCGCTGGAGCAGTTGTCGGCCGAGCACAAGGTGCAGGCGGTCGGCCGCGGCCGGGCGCGCCGTTGGATGATGCCGCCGATGACCGGATTCCCGACCGTCTTGTTACTCCCGGGTCCGCTGCCGAGCGAGTAAGCATGTCCGCCGAAAGTGGACTCCGGTCTCGGAAAAGAGACATGCGTGGAGCCGACGGTCCAGGCAAGATTGGTCAAGAGCGATGGAGAGCAAGATGAAGAAAGCGACTGCCGAGATCCTGCGTGAATACGGACCCTTTCCGGGGGTTAAGACCGTGGCTGGCGTGACCTTCGACGGCGAGAAAGTCTGGTTCGCCTCGGGCGACAAGCTGAACGCGCTCGACCCCGCGACGGGCGCCACGACGAGCTCGATCGACGTCGCCGCGCACGCTGGAACCGCTTTCGATGGCGAGCATCTCTACCAGATCGCCGAGGACCGCATCCAGAAGATCGATCCGGCGACGGGCAAGGTGCTCGCCAGCATCCCAGCCCCGGGTAATGGCGGCGATTCTGGTCTTGCCTGGGCCGAGGGCTCATTGTGGGTCGGGCAACATCGGGCCCGCAAGATCCATCAGATCGATCCCGAAACGGGCAAGGTGCTGCGCACCATCGAATCCAAGCGCGTCGTCACCGGCGTCACCTGGGTCGACGGCGAGCTCTGGCATGGCACCTGGGAAGGCGACGAAAGCGATCTGCGCCGCGTCGATCCGCGCTCGGGCGAGGTGCTGGAGACCCTGGAGATGCCGGCCGGAACCGGCGTGTCCGGCCTGGAGTCGGACGGCGCCGGCTGCTTCTTCTGCGGCGGCGGCGGCAGCGGCAAGATCAGGACGGTGCGCCGGCCGGGACATGACGCTGGCAGGTGACCCCGGACAGGCGGTCCAGTCAGGCCGCCTCGCGCGCCGGCCGAGCAACGCCCTTGTTTGAGAGCTGACCGGCATTCGGCCTGTCGACATGCGCCCAAGCCGGCCGCTCGAACAGGAAGGCGCCGAAGCCGATGCGCTTGAAGATGAAGTAGAGCACCACCGGGCTGATGACCGAGACGAGCAGCACCGCCAGGCTCAGCATGCCGGTGTCGGTCAGAAGGCCGCTCGCCAGCATGAGCCCGCGGAAGATCGACATCGGGATGGTGAAGGCGACATAGACGACCAGCGAATGCTCGCCCAGCCAGCGCAGCCATTCCATCGCGGCGAATCTCGACAGGAAACCGCCGGCGACGCAGAGCGCCACGGCGCCGGCGACGGCCAGCGCCAGATGCAGCGGCGGCCATGCCGCCAGGCCCATCTGCATGCCGACCGGTTGCATCGCATAGCCCGGCGAATAGACGAGCAGGCCGTTGACGAGGGCCCAGGCGAGCAGGCCCGCAACGGCGGTCGCCGGCCGTGCCTGCGTCCACTCCACCAGCCGGAAGATCAGCGGCGCCAGCACGAAGCCGAGATAGAAGAACACGAAATAAGCCGCGAACTGCTCGAGCGCGTAGCTGTCCGGCTTCGGCGCCCACATTTGCAGCGCGGCGGCGAGCGGGATGACGATCCAGTGCGGCACGCGAAGCTCGCGCAGCGCGCGGATGGCGATCCCGAAGACCGCAAGCATGTAGATGAACCACAACACGCCATAGGGCTGGACAATCGCCATTGCGAGGTCGTGCAGCATGCCGGCGGGATCGCCGCTGAAGATGCCTATCTTCAGCCCAATCGAGATGACCGCCCAGAGCACATAGAAATAGAGGTAGTGGACGACGCGCCGGTCGACATAGCGCCGCCATGGCCGGTCGATCACCTGCGACAGGAACAGGCCCGAGATCAGGAAGAATTCCGGCATGCGGAAGGGCGTCGCAAAGCCGATGACATAGTGCAGGAAGCCGACGCCACCGGTATATTCGCCGGTGTTGTAGGCCGAATACATCATCACCACCAGGATGATGGAAAGGCCTTTTGCCGTGTCCACCCACGGCATGCGGTCCGGATTGCTCATGAACGATCTCGAGGGAAATGTACCTGTCCAGACTGTAGCGGACAGGCACTTCCCGCGCAGCATCAAGCTTCCATTAACGTAAACACGGCCTTCGTTTCCGAGGCGGTCTCAACTATCGCCCGATATCGGAACCACGGTGGCGGAACGCGGCTCACGCATCGTCACCGCGACGATCGCGCCCGACAGGAAAGTCAATGCGGCAATGGCCGCAATCGCCGCGACGAAGCCGAAGAAGTCTGCGATCAGGCCGGCGGACAGCGCCCCGATGGCGTAGCCGAGGTCGCGCCAGAAGCGATAGACGCTGAGCGAACGTGCCCGCCAGGAGGGATGCGATGCGTCCGACATGGCTGCGATCAGGCTCGGATAGACCATTGCCGTGCCGAGGCCGAGCAAAAGGCTGGCCAGCAGCCACCAGCCGAATTCGCGCGTCATGGCGGTGGTGAGAAGCCCCGCCGCCTGCACCCACATGCCGGCGACGATCAGCCCCTTGCGGCCCCAGCGGTCGCTCAACGGCCCGGTGGCGACCTGGAAGATGCCCCACACCGCCGGATAGACCGCCTTGAGGATGCCGATGCGCTCGATGCCGAGCCCATTGGCGATGAAGAAGAGCGGAAACAGCCCCCAGCTCATGCCGTCGTTCAGGTTGTTGACCAGGCCGGCCTGCGAGGCGGCGAACAAATTGCGATCCCCGAACGAAGTCAGCATGAAGATCTCGCGGAAGCCCAGCGGTGAACCCTGTTTTGGATGGTTGGCCAGCTCCAGCCGCACGTGCTCGCGCGTGTCGCGCACAAGCAGGATCGACAGCGCCGCACCCAGGATCGCATAGCCGACGCCGAGATAGATCGGCACGGGGCGCAGACCGTAGCGGCTCGCCAGATAGCCGGTGAGGAAGGCCGTGACGCCGACCGCGAGGTAGCCGGCGAACTCGTTGAGGCCGACGGCGAGCCCACGCGATTTGGGCCCGACCAGGTCGACCTTCATGATCACCGTCATCGACCAGGCGAAGCCCTGGTTGATGCCGAGCAGCGCGTTGGCGGCGACGATCCAGCCCCAGCTCGGCGCCCAGATGATGATGAACGGCACCGGCAGGCCGAATAGCCAGCCGAGGATCAGCACGCGCTTGCGGCCCCATCTGTCGGCAAGCTGGCCGGAGACGAGGTTGGCGCAGGCCTTGACCATGCCGAAGCTGACGATGAAGGACACGACCAGCGTGGTCGATGCGACGCCAAACTCCTCCGCGCCGATCAGCGGCACGACGGTCCGTTCGATTCCGACCATGCCGCCGACGAAGGCGTTGATCAGCACCAGGAGCGAAAACTGCTTCCAGTTGGCCTTGAGGCCGAGCGCGACGGCGGATGCCGCTGTGCTCAAGGTTTCGCTCCGGCGTTGACGGCCCGGTTCCGGGCGGCCTCCGGCGGCGGGGGAGGGATATCGGCGGTCATGGCGGCGACGAACTCATCCTCGTGCTCGATGCGGAACGCCTTGTTGAAGCGTCGCTCGAAGCCGATGGTCGATGTCGGCTTGCCGCTCAGCGAGCGGCCGCAAACCGAGCCGGAATAGGCACCGGGCAGTACCTCGATATGGTCGGGCAACTCCTTTAGGCGGCGCACGCTGGCATAAAGCGCACGCGCCCCGTCCTCGGCGCTTGAAGCAAGCTCGGTGCGGCCGAGATCGCCGACCATCAGCGTGTGCCCGGTGAGCACGAACCAAGGCTCGGCCGACCGCGTCCGGTCGGTGACCAACAGGCTCAGATGCTCCGGCGTATGGCCCGGTGTATGCAAGACCGTCGCCGTGACATTGCCGAGCTCGAGCACCTCGCCATCCTTGACACGCCGGAACGGGAAGCCTGCATCGGCCCCTTCGAACAGCACGTATTCCGCGCCCGTCGCCTCGGCCAGCGAGCGTCCGGCCGAGATGTGGTCGGCATGGATATGCGTGTCGACGACATAGAGGATGCGCATGCCGGTCGCGCGCGCTGCATCGACATAGGGCGCGATGTCGCCGACCGGGTCGACCACGGCCGCGGAAGCCTTGCCGCCGCAGCCGAACAGATAGGAGGCGGCAACCGGATCGTTGTGCAGGAACTGCCTGAGAATCATCGCTTTTTCCTCCGAACGAGCGGCTGCGCCCCGGGGAGCCGCTCTGCTTGACAGCAATGGTCGAAACCGTCATTCAATTATTCCATTGAATGACGGCAGAAAGGTCGATGTCAATCCGCAATCCAAAGCAGGCGCTGTACGAGCAGTTCGCGATCGTCGCCAAGGCGCTCGGGCATCCGCTGCGCCTGGAAATGATCGAGCATCTGGCGCAAGGCGCGCGCAGCGTCGAGGCGCTCGCCGCGAAGCTCGGCCTGCCCGTCGCCAACATCTCTCAGCATCTGCAGGCGCTGCGCCGCGCCGGCATCGTCTCGGCCGAGCGCGACGGCAAGTTCGTGCATTATTCGCTGGCCGATGACAGCGTGCTTTCCGCCTTCGCTTCGGTGCGCGGCGTCGCCGAGCGGCAGCTTGCCGAGGTCGACCGCATCGTGCGCGGCTATTTCGACGCGCGCGACGACATGCGACCGGTCACGCGCGATGAGCTTCAGACGCTGATGCGCGATGGCCTTGTTACGCTGATCGACGTCCGCCCGGCGGACGAGTTCGCGCTCGGCCATGTACCGGGCGCCATCAATGTCCCGCTGGGGGAAGTCAGAGCCTGGTCCGGCAGTGCCGATGCCGTCAAGGAAGTCGTCGCCTATTGCCGTGGACCGTGGTGCGTGATGTCTTTCGAGGCGGTGGCCGCGTTGCGCTCGCTCGGGCATGCGGCGCGCCGTCTGGAGGACGGCATGCCGGAATGGAAAGCGGCCGGCCTGCCTGTGGAAGTGCTGGCCTGATCGTGACAGCGCGGAACGCTCGACGCCGAAAGGCCGCTGAGCGCCAATTGCAGACGCTTGGTGACAACATGGCGAATGCCTTGAGCGGGCCGTGAGCGGATTGGCAGGTCTCCACCCTTTCCGCTACGCCAGACCCCCAGCAAACCATCTCGGCCGCTTAGTAGGTGATCTTCGGGTACCAGTCGGTCCCGCGACCTTCCGGCGTCCAGTCCAGGACGTTCCACAACATCATCAAGTCGGGCTCGGTTGTTGGGTCTTTGCCCGGATCGGCTGACTCAAAACCCAGTTCCGCACCCCAGAAGTGCCGAATGCTTCCGTCGCGCCGCGTGAAGACGTTTTCGGCGGCGGTGTCGGTCCCATCGTCCATGATCGCGTGGTAATCCCGGCTAAAATTCCCGTTGACGTCGGCGTAGAAACGCAGGTTCTTCCAACCACGCTCTACCTTGAAGGCGATCTGCCGCTCGATGGCCGAAAGGCCGACGACGGCGAGGGCGATTCGCTGGCGGAGGTGGTCGGCGTTGCCGTCTAGGCAGCTCAGCAGCGCGGTGCACATGGGGCAAGGGCGCTGGCGCTTGGGGCCATACATCCAGTTGTAGACGAACAGAGTGTCCTTATCGCCGAAGAGCTCCTCGAAGCCGACGGGATTGGCGCCGGCCACGCTACTGGCTTCGCCGATGAACTGATAGTCGCCCTTGACCTCGCCGCCAGGCGGCAAGGCGCGACGCTGGGCGGCGACGCGCGCGATGTGGCGGTTGAGTTCGATCTCCTCTATCAACAGGGCCTCGCGCGCCTTGCGGTACTCGGCGCTCTCGTTCGGCTGGCGGGCGCGGTTCTTGTGAGCGATCGCAGCAGCGGGTTGCAGGGCGGAACCGTCGGCCATGACGTTGTCTCCTTTCCAATCCCTTTCAACTGGTCATCCGCCTTAGGGTTCCGCCTGGATCGATGCTGCGCGCGATACGCAGACTGTCGCATTAAACGGTACTTTATTGCGCTTCGTAGAGTTCCAACGGCAATCCATCCGGGTCGCTAAAGAAGGTGAAGCGCCGATCCGTATATGGATCGATCCGGATTGGCTCAACGGCAACGCCGGCGGCTTCCAGGCGCGCAACTACGGGGTCGAGGTTCCCCACAGCAAATGCCAAGTGGCGCAGCCCTGTCGCCTCCGGATAAGACGGCCGCGGCGCTGGGGCCGGGAAGGAGAATAATTCCAGCTGGGCGGATCCGATCCGCAGGTCGGCCTTCCAAGATTGCCGCTCCTCCCGATAGACCTCTCGGATCAGGTCCAGGCCGAGGAGCTCGACATAGAACCGTCGCGACCGATCGTAATCGGTGCAGATAAGCGCGACGTGGTGAATGGCGTCCAGCATCTTTCGAACTCTAGCCAAGCTGGGCTTTGGGGCCAAGGTCACCACCTTTGCAGCTGTCATCGCTGACAGGATCGCCTTACCCGCTTCGGGGCAGAGCCTGGCATCCAGACTGCGGATACCGGCCGACCGTGGCCCGCTTGGTCGCGGGCGCGCCGTTGGCTTGGGCTGCTGTGAAACTCCGGACTCTCAGTCCTTGGCGCGCTCGACATAGGAGCCGTCGGCGGTCATCACCACCACGCGCGTGCCGGCGGAGATGTGCGGCGGCACGGCGGTGCGCACGCCGTTGGAGAGCACGGCCGGCTTGTAGGAGGAAGATGCGGTCTGGCCCTTGGTGACCGGCTCGGTTTCCACCACCTCGAAGGTGGCGCGCTGCGGCAGCACCAGCGAGATCGGCACGCCGTTGAATTGCGCGAGCTGCACGGCCATGCCTTCCTGCAGATAAGGCGCCATGTCGCCGACCACGGCTTCGGAAGCCACGACCTGGTCGTAGCTTTCCGGGTTCATGAAATGGAACCCCTCGCCGTCGGAATAGAGGAAGGTGTGCTCGCGCTCCTCGACGTAGGCGCGCTCGACCATTTCGGTGGTGCGGTAGCGTTCCGACACCTTCACCCCGTCGCCGATGCGGCGCATGTCGAGCTGGGTCACCGGCGTGCCCTTGCCAGGGTGGATGTTTTCGGCAAAGAGGATGACATAGAGCTTGCCGTCCTTATCGACGACGTTGCCTTTGCGTAAGGAACTGGCGATGACCTTGACCACGATATTCGATCCCGTTCGAGTTTTTCGGCCTGCAAGCGTCGATTTCCGCGAAGCAGCGACGGCGGCCATCGCGTGCGCCCTAGCGCATCTTGCGCTGAACCGCCAGCCTTCGGTGCGATTTTCCTGCCCATGACAGCCGCTTCGCCCTGGTGGACGCCTGATATACACGCCGATCGCCGGCCGCGGCTGATGGCGCGCAACGCCATAGCCGCCGCGCTTCGCGGCTGGTTCGGGGAGCGCGATTTCATCGAGGTGACGACCTCGGCGCTGCAGGTTTCGCCGGGCAACGAGGCGCATCTTGCCGCCTTCGCCACCGAGTCGATCGGGCCCGACGCGTCGCGCCGGCCCCTCTATCTCCACACCTCGCCGGAATTCGCCTGCAAGAAGCTGCTTGCCGCCGGCGAGAGGCGCATCTTCAGCCTCGGCCCGGTCTGGCGCAACCGCGAGCGCGGGCCGCTGCATCATCCGGAATTCACCATGCTCGAATGGTATCGCGTCGGCGAGAGCTATGAGACCCTGATGATTGACTGCGCCGAATTCCTGGCGCTCGCCGCGGAAAAGGCCGGCGCCAAGAGTTTCCGTTTTCGCAGCCGCAAGGCCGATCCGTTCGCCGAGCCGGAGCGGCTGAGCGTGGCCGAAGCCTTCGCCCGCCATGCCGGTATCGATCTGCTCGCGACCGTTTCAGTCGACGGCAGCACGGACCGGGATGCGCTTTACGGGGCGCTGGCCGGAGCCGGCCTGCGCACCGCGCCCGACGACAATTGGGCCGACCTGTTCAGCCGGGTGATGGTGGAAAAAATCGAACCGGCGCTGGGGCAGGGACGGGCCACCATCCTTTACGGCTATCCGATCTCGGAGGCGGCGCTCGCCCGGCCGAGCGCTGAGGATCCGCGCGTCGCCGAGCGCTTCGAGCTCTATTGCTGCGGTGTCGAGCTCGCCAACGCCTTTGGCGAGCTCACCGACGCGGCCGAGCAGCGCCGCCGCTTCACTGCCGAGATGGACGAGAAAGAGCGCGTCTATGGCGAGCGCTATCCGCTGGACGAGGATTTCCTCGCGGCTTTGGCCGTCATGCCGCAGGCAAGCGGCTCGGCCTTGGGCTTCGACCGGCTGGTGATGCTGGCGACGGGAGCAACGAGGATCGATGACGTGATCTGGGCGCCGGTGGCCAGCTGACGCTCTTCATGGCGCTGCGGCAAAGCATCCCGCGTGAACCACAGCGATTGCCTTGAGATTGCCGCATCCGCCATTGCACAAGCGTCGGTGGAACAATAGATGGTGCGAATGAATCCATGATGGTGTCCAAGGCATCAATGGATGGCACCCAAGCATCCAAAGCCGGCGAGGTTCGCCTGATGGACTGCTTGAACAAACAGGAACAACCTTATGACCGATAAGCTCGACGCAGCGAAATTGACCGACCGCGTCGCGGCGCTCGTCGAGGCGGCCAAGGGCGCCGGTGCGGACGCGGCCGACGCGGTGGCGGTGCGCGGCCGCTCGACCGGCGTCTCGGTTCGGCTGGGCAAGGTCGAAGGAACCGAATCGTCGGAGAGCGAGGATGTGTCGCTGCGCGTCTTCGTCGGCCAGCGCGTGGCGAGCGTCTCGGCCACCGCCGCATCCGATCCGAAGGCGCTTGCCGAACGCGCGGTGGCGATGGCGAAAGTCTCGCCGGAGGACCCGTTCCAGGGCCTCGCCGACCCCGCGCTGCTCGCCCGTAATTTGCGCGATCTCGACCTTTTCGACCCGACCGAGGTGCCGGCAGATCAATTGAAGGACGCAGCGCTTGCCGCTGAAGCGGCCGCATTGGCGGTCAAGGGCGTCACCAATTCCTCGGGCAGCAGCGCCGGCGCCGGCTTGGGCGGTATGGTTCTCGCCACCTCGCATGGCTTTGTCGGCCAGTATGTCGCCTCGCGCTTCTCGCGCTCGACCAGCGTCATTGCGGGTAAGGGAACCGCGATGGAGCGTGACTACGAGTTTTCGTCGCGCCAGCATTTCGCCGACCTCGACGCGCCGGAAGAGATCGGCCGCAAGGCGGGCGAACGCGCGGTGCGCCGCCTCGGCGCCCGCAAGGCAGCGACCGGCCCGGTCGACGTGGTGTTCGATCCGCGCGTGGCGCGCGGCATAGCCGGCCACCTCGCCGGCGCCATCAACGGCGCTGCGGTCGCCCGCAAGACCAGCTTCCTGCGCGACATGATGGGCAAGCAGGTGGCTTCGGCCGCAATCACCGTCACCGACGAGCCTTTGCGGCGGCGCGGCCAGGCATCGCGTCCCTTCGACGGCGAAGGTGTCGAGGGCGAGAAACTGCTGATGGTCGAGAAGGGCATCTTGAACCACTGGTTCCTGTCGACCTCGGCCGCGCGTGAGCTCGGCCTTGTCACCAATGGACGCGGCTCGCGCAGCGGCTCGTCCGTTTCACCGTCCTCGACCAACCTTGCCATCGAGCCCGGCGAACGTTCGCCGGAAGATTTGATCGCGTCGTTGAAGCGCGGTTTCTATATCACCGAGGTCTTCGGCCAGGGCGTCGACATGGTCACCGGCGAATACAGCCGCGGCGCCTCCGGCTACTGGATCGAGAACGGCGCGCTGGCCTATCCGGTGGCCGAGGTGACGATCGCGTCGAACCTGAAAACCATGTTCCTCAACATGGTGCCGGCGAACGATCTCGACCGCAATTTCGGCACAGCGGCGCCGACACTCCTGATCGAAGGGATGACCCTTGCCGGCGCTTGACCAATTGACCTCGAGCGCTGCCCGCGACGATCTCGTTCTGCTGCGCGAGGCCGCTCGCGAGGCCGGCGCCATCGCGATGCGCTATTTCGGCAACAACCCGCAGGTGTGGATGAAGGGCGGCACCTCGCCGGTCAGCGAGGCCGACCATGCGGCGGACGCCTATCTGCGCGAGACCCTGCTCAAGGCGCGGCCGGATTATGGCTGGCTGTCGGAGGAGACCGCCGACGATCATGCCAGGCTGTCGGCTCGCCGCACCTTCGTCGTGGACCCGATCGACGGCACGCGCGGCTTTCTCGATGGCCTGCATTCCTGGTGCGTCAGCGTCGCCGTGGTCGAGGACGGGCGCTCGCTTGCCGGCGTGCTCGAATGCCCGGCCAAACGCGAGACCTATTGTGCGCTGCCGGGCGAGGGCGCCTATCTCAACGATAAGCGGATTCATGTGCGTCCGCTGGGCGAAAGCGTCGATATCGGCGGACCCAAGCCGCTGGTCGACCTGATGCCGCAAGCCTGGCACGACAGGCTGCGGCGGACGGCCTACATTCCCTCGCTTGCCTATCGGCTGGCGATGATCGCCGCCGGCAAGCTCGACGCGACCTTCGTCAAGCCCAACGCGCATGACTGGGACATCGCCGCCGCCGATCTCATTCTCACCGAGGCCGGCGGCGCATTGCTCGACCGCACCGGCAAGCCGCCGCGCTATGCCGGCGAGGTGATCAACCATGGTGCGCTTGCCGCCGGCAGCGGCGAACTGCTCGGCGTGCTCGCCAGGGTCATCGCGGGGATTGACCGAGGGTGAGTCGGCCCGCAGTTCCAAAATCGGCTGCTTTGGGCTAAACGTTTCACAAAACTCATGAATCTGCGAAGGATCGGCATGGCCGTGGAAGACGGAAAGAAGCAGCTTTTGCACCTGGTGTTCGGTGGCGAGCTGAAAAAGCTGGGTGGAACCGAGTTTCGCGACCTGGACGCGCTCGACATCGTCGGCATCTACCCCGACTATCAATCGGCGCACGCCGCTTGGAAGGCGAAGGCGCAAGCCAGTGTCGACAATGCCCAGATGCGTTATTTCGTTGTTCATCTGCACCGTTTGCTCGATCCAGAATCGAAGGTCGGCATTTGACGTCGATGGAGCATGAAGCGGTGAAAGGCACGACCGGGCGGCGCGCCGCCAGGCGCGGCGGAACGCGCATGCTTTGGCGGCGCATCCGCGAGCCGTTGGCGCAGTCGAGTTTCGTCAAGAACTTCATTGCCAGCCTGTTCGCCTGGTTCCTGCGCCTGATTCGGCTCACCAGCCCGATTGTCGAGGGCTCCACCCAGGTTGCGGGCGGCGCATATGCGCATCTCGAGCCCGGCATCATCGCGCTCTGGCACGGTCAGCATCTTCTCACCCCTGCCTATTATCCCAAGGGCCGGCCGCTGGTCGCCATGGTTTCGCGCAGCGCCGATGCGGAGCTCCAGGCGCTGATGATCGAGAAATTCGGCATCGAGGCGGTGCGCGGTTCCGGCGGCCGCGACAGTTCGAGGCATCTCGACAAAGGCGGCGCCAAGGCCCTGATCGCGCTGAAGAAATCGCTCGTCGCGGGCAAGAACGTCGCCATGATCGCCGACATTCCGAACGGCACGCCGCGCGATGCCGGGCTCGGCATCGTCCTTCTGGCAAGGCTTTCCGGCCGGCCGATCCTGCCCTCGGCCATCGCCACCAGCCGCCGCAAGGTGTTGGAGAAGAGCTGGGACAAGACCACCATCAACCTGCCTTTCGGCCGCTCGGCGGTTATCGTGGGCCCGCCTGTCTTCGTGCCGGCCGATGCCGATGATGCCGAGATGGAGCGCAAGCGGCAGGAGGTCACGGCCTCCCTCAATGCCGCGACGGCCGAGGCCTATCGCCTCGTGGATGGCGGCAAATGAGCGAGCGTTGGGCGCGCGCTGCCCTCACGGCCTACCGCTATGCGGGGGCGGTCGCCTATCCGCTGATCGGTCCCTATGTCGCCTGGCGCGCCTCGCGCGGCAAGGAGGATCGCGCCCGCCGGCGGGAGCGCTACGGCGTTGCCGGGCGTCCGCGGCCGGAAGGGCCGGTGATCTGGATCCATGCGGCCAGCGTCGGCGAGACGATCGCGGTGGTGCCGCTGGTCGAGAGCATCCTCGACTATGGCGTCAACATCGTTCTGACCACCGGCACCGTGACCTCGGCCAAGGTGGCCGAAGAGCGCCTCGGCAGCCGCATCATCCACCAATATGTACCGCTCGATCTCAAGCCCGCGGTAAGCCGTTTTCTTGATCACTGGCGGCCGGAACTGGCGATCATCGCCGAATCGGAAATCTGGCCGATGACCATCCTGGAACTTGGCGCCCGCAATGTGCCCCAGGTTCTGGTCAATGGCCGGCTGTCGGACCGCTCCTTCATGTCCTGGAAGAAGCGCGCCGGCGTTGCCGAGGCGCTGTTCGAGAATCTCGCCCATGTCATCGCCCAGTCGGATGTCGACGGCGAGCGGTTCCGCGCGCTGGGCGCCCGGCCGGTCACCGTTTCCGGCAACCTCAAGGTGGACACCAACCCGCCGCCGGTCGACGAACGGGCCTTAGCCACCCTGCAGCGTCAGATCGGTGGTCGTCCGACCTGGGCTGCGATCTCGACCCATGATGGCGAGGAGGTCGTGGCCGCGGAGGTCCATGCAAGCCTGCATAGGCGCCATCACGGGCTCTTGACCATCATCGTGCCGCGTCATCCCGATCGCGCCGATGCGCTGGCCGCGCAGATTTCCGGCATGGGCCTGTCCGTGGCAAGGCGCAGCAAGGGCGACCGCATCTCCCACGATACCGACATCCTTCTCGGCGACACGATCGGCGAAATGGGCCTTTACCTGAGACTGACCGAGATCGCTTTCGTCGGCCGCTCGCTGACTTCGCAAGGCGGCCAGAACCCGCTTGAGCCGGCGATGCTCGAAACCGCCGTGCTGGCCGGCCGTAACGTGCAGAATTTCCGCGAGGCCTATCAGCGCCTGCTCGACAGCGGCGGCGCGAAGCTGGTGCGCGACCGCGACATGCTGACCGGCGCCGTCAATTTCCTTTTGACCAACGAAGCGGCGCGCCACGAAATGATGGCGGCGGGTGCCGCCACCGTCGACGAGATGCGCGGCGCGCTCGCCCGCACGCTGAAATCGCTGGAGCCTTATATCCAGCCGCTGGTCGTCAAGGCGCGCCTGAAAGGCGCAAACGGGCGCTAGATCATGATGCCAAAAATCGGGACCGGTTTTTGGAAAAGTCCATGCGCGAAGCCGAGACGCATGGGGCAGGCGCGATGACCAGCGAAGCGCCACCCTTCTGGTGGGAAAAGCCGGACTGGCGGGTGCTTGCGCTGTCGCCCGCATCGGCGATCTATGGACTGGTCGCCGGCCGCCGCATGCGCCATGCTCCGCGCGAGAAGGTCGCAGCACCGGTGCTATGCGTCGGCAACCTTACCGTCGGCGGCAGCGGCAAGACGCCGGTCGCCATCGCTTTAGCCAAGCAGGCCAAGCACATGCAACTCACGCCAGGCTTCCTGTCGCGCGGCCATGGCGGCTCGTTCGCCAAGCCGCATGTCGTCGACGCGCATCACGACGCCGCCAAGCATGTCGGCGACGAGCCGCTGCTTCTGGCCGAACATGCTCCGGTCGCGGTGACGGCGAACCGCGCTGCCGGCGCGAAGCTGCTCATCGAAAAACATGGCTGCGACTTTCTGATCATGGATGACGGCTTCCAGTCGGCGCGCGTCCATATCGACTACGCGCTGGTGGTGGTCGACGCCCGCTTCGGCATCGGCAACGGCCGCGTCATCCCCGGCGGCCCGCTGCGCGCCAAGGTCGTCGACCAACTGGTGTTCACCAGCGGCTTGCTGAAGATGGGCGAGGGGACCGCCGCCGATGGCGTCGTGCGCCAGGCAGCGCGCGCCGGGCGGCCGATCTTCCTGGCGCATGTCGAGCCGGCGAACCCGTCGCGCTTCGAAGGTGGCCGCTTCCTTGCCTTCGCCGGCATCGGCCATCCGGAGAAATTCTTCGACACGGTGCGCGGCGCGGGCGGCGAAGTGGCTCAGTCGCGCGCCTTTCCGGACCATCATTTCTACGCCCAGGACGAGTTGGCCGATCTCCTGACGCTTGCCCGGCAGGAGGGGCTGCGGCTCGTCACCACGGCAAAGGACGCAGCACGGCTGCGCCATGGCGCGACGCCCGCCGGTTTCCTCGATCGACTGGATGTGCTCGATATCGAGGCAGTCTTCGAACTCGATCATGTGCCCGAACGCATCGTCGACGAGACGCTCGACGCCTGGCGCCAGCGCAAGATGCGGGGCAGAGCATGATGAGGGGAGGCGAAGAGGCGGCCGCGGCTATCCTGCGCGCCGCATCGTCTGCAGGATCGTCTCGTCGCGCTCGACATTGAGCTTGCTTTCGAAGGCGAAATGCCGATCCCTGTCCCGCAGCGCGGACGTCGAGGCGTCGCCGCGCCGGATTTTCTGGTCGAGGTCGGCGAGAGATCGCGACCAATAGTGGTTGATCCTCAATATATCGAACTGGGGAGGCATGCCGGGCGCGATGGTCCGTCGACGGGTATCCATCCCTTCACCGGACAGGAATTTCGACTGATGGACGCCCACCCTGTAGACCATGCGCGGGTTGAGGATTGTCTTGACCGTCGTGATGTCCGGCCCGGCTCGCATCATATAGGCCTCGACCACTGGCCGTTCCGGCCGCTCGACATGGCCGGAGGAGCCATAGAAAGCTTGCCATACGCAAACGCCTGGCAGATCGCGATACTCCCTCAGAACCGAGGGTACGTCACGTCCGTCGGGCGCGAAAAGAAACTCATCGACGTCGAAGAATCCGATCCACAACGCTTCACGCCAGCGCCTGCGGATACAGTCCCTATAAGCCGACAGCTGCCCCACCGGCCGCGGCCAGTCGACCAGCGTAACCAGCCCCTCCTGGATGAACGGATTCAATACGGCTTTGAAGTCATCGGTCGAGAAGTTGTTGTAGAGATAGAAATGCTCAAATCCCACATTCTGGTGGAACCTGATCCATTCGGCCAGGAACGGCGCTTCCTCGCGGAAGATGGCGCAGGCCGTCAGCTTGTATCGGGGCGCCCTCGACACCGCCCGATCGCGCATCCTCGCGCGCATGATAAGCGGCATGCGAACAAGGGTCTTAAGAGATTTCTTGAAGTTTTTCAATGCAGTACCTAAGCGGTCGAGCTTGGCTGCCACGGCGCCATGGGCTCGCAAGACCTATCCCCGCTTGCGCAATTCCGGGTGCATCTCGATCTCGCGGGCAAGCGAGACCGCCGCGTTCACATAGGGTTCCTGCCGCGCGACGCTCCAATATTTGAGCTCGTCGAGCGGAATGTTCTCGCCCGTCACCGCGCAGCGCACGAAGGAACCGGGACTGGTGACCTGGAAGTCGCCGTCGAGGTAGCGGATCCGGGCTTCCCTGCCGCCCGGGCCTTCGAAACGGTTCATCATGAAAGGGCGCTTGCGTTCATCGGGTTTCAATCGCCACAAATCGCCGGCAACGTCAAGCTTGACGCAATGCTCATCCAGTATGGCTCAAGCGGAAAAATTAATTTCCGGAAGCCGGCATGGACATCACCTCGACCCGCTTGAACGCACTGATCGGTGAAGCGCTCACCCCGCAGCCGGTGCCATCGCCCAAGGCCGATCCGGCGACGGCGGCTTTGATCAGGACGTTGGTCCAGCCGCCGGCGCCCTCGACCGGGCAGGCGGCGCAAATCGCGGCCCAGTCGCTGCAAAGCGCGCAGCCGCGCCCTGCCGCGCAGGCATCACAACGCCTGTCGTCCTCCGAGGCCGAGGATGCCTACCGGGCCGTCATGGAGCTCGATGCCGCCCCCGGCGATGCGCCGGCAAGATCCTCGACGGGCAGGGCGGCGATGGATATCGATCAGCCTCCGCGCGGCGTCGCCCACGCAGCGGTCGCCGACAATACGCCCAGGCCCGCGGCTGCGCCGGCATTGTCCACATTTTCGCCGGCCGTCGCTTCCGCCGCAATGCTGGTCGCGGCCAACGCCAATGCGCCGCAGCCTCGCGGTGCCGCGGTTCGTCCGGCAGGTCACGCGCCGCGATCCGATTCCGTCGCGGTGTCGCTCTGGACGATATCGGTCGTCACGGCAATCGTCTCGGCCGTGACCGCGACGATCATGGTGCTGTTGCTTCGATAAGCTCGCTCAGACGTCGTCCTGAAGGAAAGCCTCGAGCTTTTCCGGAGCAAGCCCTGCCTGTTCTGCAATGCGCCTGGCAAGGTCAGCCGCAGCCGCGCGCGGCCGGCCGACCGGGCGGTCCATCCAGTAAGACACCGGATTGAGCGTAACGCGCTCGTCGACGGCAACGATGCGGCCGGATTGGAGCTGGTCTGCCGTCAGCGGCGGCCGCGCCAGCGCAATGCCCAGCCCATGCGCCGCCGCGTCCAGCACCAGATTGTAGTCCTCGAAACGCCTGTCCTGCGGACGCGGGCGATAATCGACGTCTTGTGCGGTGAACCACGCGCGCCATGCGGACGCGTCGGAATCGTTGATCAGCGGGAACTTCAGCAGCCGCGCAGGATCGCCACGCCCGATCTCCTTGGCGAGCTCCGGCGAGGCGATCGGGAAAATATGCTCCTCGAAAAGCTGCACCGAGATGCGGCCGGGAATACGGCCGCGCCCGCAGCGCACCGAAAGGTCTATCCCTTCGTCGGCGAGATCGGCCTGGCGGTTGTCGACGTCGAGCACGATGCGCAGCTTGGTCGGATGGTTCTCGAGCGCCGCCATGCGCGGCATCAGCCACAGCCCGCTCACTGACGGGATGGAGGCCAGCCGCACCACGGCCGTGCCGCGCGGCTCGACCCAGCGGTCGGAGTTGAACGAGATCAGCGCGAAGGCTTCGGCGGTCCTCAGATGCAGGCGGTTGCCTTCGATCGTCAACGTCACGCCGCGCGCGTTGCGCTCGAACACTTTCAAGCCAAGCCAGTCCTCCAGCTTGGCGATCTGGCGGCTCACGGCGCCATGGGTGAGGTTGAGCTTTTCGGCCGCCGCGGAAAAACTCCCTGTTCGCGCCGCCGCATCGAAGGCGCGCAGGGTTTCCAGCGGCAGTATCTGGTCAGAGCTGTGATCCATCCTCACAGCTGACCTTCGAATTGGTCGTTTGTCAATTAGCCGGCAATGGCGTTCTCTGCATCCATGACGCAGAAAGACGAGGCTACGACAATGAGCGCTTACACCGGCACGTTGAATGAGACACAGCGCATGGACACCGCCGCAGCGATCGCGGTGACGTTGACGGTTATCGGCTGGGCCTCGGCCTTCCCGGCGATCCGCGCCGGCCTTGCCGCCTTCCAGCCGCTGGAGCTCGGGGCGCTGCGCTTTGCCATCGCGGCGGTTCCGGCCGCCCTATTTCTCGCCGTGAAGCGCCCGGCGCTGCCCAGGATCGACGAGCTGTGGCGCTTCGGCTTCGGCGGCGCCATCTTCGTCGCGCTCTACACCGCCATGCTCAATTTCGGCGAGCTGACCGTCTCGGCGGGCGCGGCCGGCTTCATCATCAATGTCAGCCCGATCTTCACGGCCATCATGGCGATGGCCCTGCTCGGCGAGCGCTTCTCAGGGCTCGCCTGGCTGGGCACCGTCATTTCCTTCGCCGGCATCGGCATCATTGCGGTCGCCGACGGGCATGGCCTGCATTTCAACGCCGGCGCGCTGCTGGTGTTGGGTTCCGCGCTCTGCTCCGCCGTCAACACCATTGTCCAGAAACCGCTCTTTGCCCGCCATCATCCGCTGACGATATCCGCTTCCAACATGGTGCTCGGTGCGCTCTGCCTGTCACCCTTTCTGCCGGAAGCGTTTTCGCAGGCGGCGGTCGCTGACACCGCCGGTCTTGGCGCCGTCATCTATCTCGGCATTGTGCCCTCGTTGATCGCCTATGCCGCCTGGGCGACCGCGCTGTCGCGCCTGCCCGCCGCGCGCGCCTCGAACTTCCTCTATCTCGTCTCGCCGACCTCCGCCTTGATCGGCTTCTTCTGGCTGGGCGAAGTGCCGTCGCTGCTCGGCATCCTCGGCGGCGCGCTGGCGCTGGGCGGCGTAATCGTGGTGAATTTGAAACGGTAAGCCGCGGGCTGAATAGCCTTAACTCAAGAAAGAGCCGCTTCGAGCGGCTCCTTTCTTGCCCCCTCATCCGGCCGCTTCGCGGCCACCTTCTCCCCGCCGGGGAGAAGAGGTTGGCGCCGACGCTGAAAGTCTCCTCTCCTCACCGGGGAGAGGTCGGCCGAGCGAAGCGGAGGCTGGGTGAAGGGCTTTGGCGCTCACCGCCGCCCGAACAGCCTTTCGATATCCGCGAGCTTGAGCTCGATATAGGTCGGACGGCCATGGTTGCAGGTGCCGGAGCCGGGCGTCGCCTCCATCTGGCGCAGCAGCGCGTTCATCTCCTCGGCCTTGAGCAGGCGCCCTGACCGCACCGAGCCGTGGCAGGCCATGGTGGCGGCTATTCTGTCCAGCCGCTCCTTCAACGTCTCGACGGTGTCGTTGTCGGCAATCTCGTCGGCGAGGTCGCGCACGAGTTGCTGCACATTGGTCTCGCCGAGCATCGAGGGCGTCTCGCGCACCGCCACGGCGCCGGGACCGAAGCGTTCGAGGCCGAGGCCGAATCTGGCGAGCGTCTCGGAATGCATCGCCAGCCGCTCTGCATCCTCTTCCGGCAGGTCGACGATCTCGGGCAAAAGCAGCATCTGCGACGGCACCGCGCGCGAATGCAGCGCATTCTTCAGCGCCTCGTAGACCAGCCGCTCATGCGCGGCATGCTGGTCGACGATGACGAGCGAATCTCTGGTCTGGGCGACGATATAGTTCTCATGCACCTGCGCGCGCGCCGCGCCCAGCACCATACCGAGCAGCGCTTCAGTCGGCTCGGCCATGCCGGCGCGGACATCGGCGCTGGCGAGCGGGCCGGTGTCGAAGGCCGCCTGGTCGCTCTCCGCAAAGCCGTTTCGTGGCGCCCGTGCTTCGCCCATTTCGAGCGGCCGCTGCGCCGAGCGCAACGGATCGAAGCCTCCCGAGCCGGAAGCGTAATAAGCGGCCTCGTAGCTGCGATGGCCGTTGGCCGGGCCGGGATGCGCGTAGGGCGTAGCCCCCGGCCGGAATGCCGCCATCATGCCGGCGGCACCCGTCGTCGCCGCGCGGATGCCCGCGGCGGCCAGCGCCTCGCGGATGGCGCCGACGATCAGCCCGCGCACCAGGCCGGGATCGCGGAAACGCACATCGGCCTTGGCGGGATGGACGTTGACGTCGACAGTCGAGGGGTCAAGCGACAGGAAGAGCACCGTCACCGCATGCCGGTCTCGCGGCAGCACGTCGGCGAAGGCGCCGCGGATAGCGCCGGCGATCAGCTTGTCACGCACCGGCCGCCCATTGACATAGGCATATTGCTGCAGCGCATTAGCGCGTGTGTAGGACGGGATCGAAACGTGACCTGCGAGGTGAACTCCCTCCCGCGCGGCATCGATGGCAATGGCATTGTCCGGGAAATCCTTGCCCATCACTTGCGCGACGCGGGCAAGCCGGCCCTCCGGCGTGTCGCTGGTTGCCGGCAGTTCCAGCGTCGAGCGGTCGGCGCCGGTCAGCGTGAAGCGGACAGCCGGAAAGGCGATGGCAATGCGCTTCACCACGTCGCTGGTGGCCGAGCTTTCGGCGCGCTCGCCCTTCATGAATTTCAGCCTGGCCGGCGTCGCGAAGAAGAGGTCGCGCACCTCGACCGTGGTGCCGCGGTTCGCTGCCGCCGGCTTCACCGCCGAGACACGCCCGCCGTCGATGCCGATCTCGGCCGCGCTGTCGCCGCCGGCCGTGCGCGAGCGGATCGACAGCCGCGCGACGGAACCGATCGAGGGAAGCGCCTCGCCGCGGAAGCCGAGGGAACGGATATCGTGGATGTCGTGGGAGAGCTTCGAGGTGCAGTGCCGCGCGACCGCCAGCGCCAGTTCCTGTTCGGGAATGCCCGAGCCGTCATCGGTGACGCGGATCAGATTGAGCCCGCCACCCGCCGTGACGACTTCGACGCGCGATGCGCCGGCATCAAGCGCATTCTCGACCAGTTCCTTCACCACGCTCGCTGGACGCTCGATGACCTCGCCGGCAGCGATCTGATTGATCATCGTTTCGGAAAGCTGGCGGATGGGCATGAGGCGATTATAGGCGGATTCGGATGGCGTGGGCAAAAGCTGCGCGTATTATGGAGAGGCTAGCGGGACAGCACCCCCCTCTGGCCTGCCGGCCATCTCCCCCGCAAGGGGGGAGATTGGCTGTGTCATCGCCTCGCTCTTCTGCAACGTACGAGATTGGCGAGGGCCTGCGTCAAGTCTGATCTCCCCCCTTGCGGGGGAGATGTCCGGCAGGACAGAGGGGGGTGTGAAGGATCGCTACGACGGCAATTGCCCGACGATGCAATCTAAGCCTGCGCCACAAGCCAGTCCCTCACCCTGCGCGCATTGTCGCTGAGGTCGCGGTTCTTCGGCCAGATGACATGGAAGCCGATGCCGGTCCGCATCACATGGTCGGTCACCGGCACCAGCAGCCCTGACGCCACCAGCCGCTCGACCAAATGCCGCCATCCGAGCGAGATGCCTTGTCCCTCCATCACCGCCTGGATCACCAGGGCATAATCGTTGATGCGTAGGCCGCGCTCCGCATTGCGCAGGCTGGTTCCGGCTGACGCGAACCATTCGTCCCAGTTCGGCGCCTCGCGATAGGGCTCCTCGAGATGGATCAGCCGGTGCGTTGCCAGTTCCTCGACCGTCTTCGGCTTGCCGAATTTGGCGAGATAGTTCGGGCCTGCGACCGGGAAGATCTCTTCATCGGAGAGCGACAGCGAGTGATAGTCCGGCCAGTCGCGCGGCACGCCGCCGCGCACCCCGAGAGGAATCCCCTCGGCGATGATGTCGAGGTCGCGGTCGGCGGTCTGGATGCGCAGGTCGATGCCCGGTAGCTCGTCGCGGAACTGCTGCAGGCGCGGCATCATCCAGAACGAGCCGAAAGCCGTCGAGGCGGCCAACGTCACGTGCCCGCCGGTCGCCTGCAGGCGCAGGTCCTCCGCCGATTTGCGGATGTGCGACAGGCCGAGCGAGACATCGGCGTGGAAGCGCTCGCCGGCTTCCGTCAGAAGCACCTGGCGGTGGCGCCGCTGGAAGAGCTTGGCGCCGAGCTGCTCTTCCAGGCCGCGAACGGCATAGGAAACGGCGGCCTGCGTCATGCCGAGCTCGCGCCCGGCGGCGGTGAAGCTCGACAGCCGGCCGGCGGCTTCGAAGACGATGAGGCTGCCGGCGGAGGGCAGAAGGTGGCGCAGGCTTCGCATAAGGTGAACTTATACAGAAGATCAGGATTTTCCAGCGTCACAGCCATATTTTGCCTCGCTAACGTGAGTGGCGGGAAGAAGGAGCCTCCATGAACGCACCGGCCGTTGAATTGACCGAACAGACCCACCGCCGCGGCGGCGGCCGTCTTGGCCGCAAGGCACTGAGAACCGCGCCGATCGCGTCCTTCCCGACCCTTGTGCGCAAGATTCCTGCCTATGAGATCGTGCCCGACGAGGCGGTGGAGCTGATCCACGAGGAATCACTCAAGATCCTCGAGGAAGTGGGGTGCGAATTCCGCGACGACGGAGCGATCGAGCTCTGGAAAGCGGCCGGCGCCGATGTCAGGCAAACGCGTGTCCGTATCGACCGCGCGCTGTTGATGGAACTGGTCTCGAAAGTTCCTGCTGAGTTCACGCTCAACGCGCGCAATCCGGAGCGCACCGTGCGCGTCGGCGGCAAGAACTCGATTTTCGTGCCGATGTATGGCGCGCCCTATGTCCGCGACCTCGACAACAAGCGGCGCTACGGCACGCTCGCCGACCTCAACAATTTCCATAAGCTCGCCTACATGGCGCCGGCGCTGCATTCGTCGAGCTCGGTCATTTGCGAGCCGATGGAAATCGCGGTGCCGAAGCGGCACCTGCACATCATCCACTCGGCGCTGAAACATTCCGACAAGCCGTTCATGGGCATCGTGACGTCCAAGGAGCGCGCCGAGGACACAATGGCGATGGCCGGTATCGTCTTCGGCGAGGAGTTCGTGCGCGACAACCCCGTGCTGGTGGCGATCACCAACTGCAATTCGCCGCTGGTCTGGGACGCCACCATGATCGACGCCATGCGGGTCTATGCGAGCAACAACCAGCCGCTGATCCTGGCGCCTTTCGCGCTCTGCGGCGCCTCGACCTCGGCCTCCGCCGTCGGCGCGGTGGCGCAGGTCAATGCTGAGGCGCTTGCCGGCGTGGCTTTGACCCAGCTCATCCGGCCCGGCTCGCCGCAGCTCTACGGCCAGTTCATGGTGACCGTCGACATGAAGACTGGCGCGCCGATGGGCGGCACGCCCGAAGCGGCACAGATGATGTATCTGATGGGCGCGCTGGCTAGGAAATACAAGCTGCCATGGCGCACATCCGGCTTTCATGTCGGCTCCAAGCTCAATGACGCGCAGGCGGGCTACGAGGCGAACATGCTGATGCATGCCGCGATCCTCTCCGGCGCCAATTACATCTGGCATTCGGCAGGCTGGCTGGAGGCGGGCCTCACCTGCGGCTATTCGAAATTCGCCACCGACAGCGAGCAGCTGGTCGGCTGGTACAAATATGCTGGCGGCGTTCCCTTCGACGATTTCAAGGAAGCGATGGCGGCAATCCGCGAGGTCGGCCCGCAAGGGCATTTCCTCGGCACGCAGCATACGCTCGAGCATTTCGAGAGCGCCTTCTTCATGCCCAACATCATGGACTTCAATTCCTTCGAGCAGTGGAGTGCCGAAGGCGCCAAGGACCACGATACGCGCGGCCTCGAAAAGGCGCGCGCCATGCTCGCCGACTACCAGGAGCCGAAACTCGACGAGGGCATCGCCGAGGGTCTCCGGGATTTGATCGCCCGGCGTGAGGAAAAACTGCCGGACAGCGTTAGTTGAGGGATAGCTGCGATAGTTGAAACCAACCGGGCGAAGACCTGAAGAAATCAATGGGAGAAAGAGAATGACACTGTTCAGAAGCAATGGCGACCGGGTTCCGGCCGCTATCGAAGCGATGGCCGAGGAGGCGCGCGCGGGACGCGTCGACCGGCGCGAATTCCTGGCGCTGGCAAGCGCCTTCGGCGCGTCGACGGCTTTCGCCTATGGCATGCTCGGCCTTGCCGCGCCGACCAAGGCGCTCGCCGACGAGCCCAAGAAGGGCGGAACGCTGCATGTCGCGATGTCGGTCAAGGCGCAGAAGGACCCGCGCACGTATGACTGGACGGAGATGGCGAACGTCACCCGCACCTGGCTGGAGCCGCTGGTGCGCTACACGCACCAATTCACCTTCGAGCCGGTGCTGCTCGAAAGCTGGGACGTCAATGACGACGCCACCGAATACACGCTGCATCTGCGCAAGGGCGTCACCTGGAACAATGGCGATGCCTTCAATGCCGATGATGTGGTCGCCAATCTGAATCGCTGGTGCGAGAAGGGTGCTTCCGGCAATTCCATGGCGGCCCGTGTCGGTGCGCTGATCGACACCAAGACCGGCAAGGCCAAGGATGGCGCGATCACCAAGGTCGACGACCATACGGTCAAGCTGAAGCTCAACGAAGCCGATATCGCCATCATCCCAGGCTTCACCGACTATCCGGCCCTGGTCGTGCACCGCGATTTCGACAAGGACGGCGCCGATCCGATCAAGAAGCCGATCGGCACCGGAGCTTTCGAACTGGTGTCCTATTCGGTTGGTCAGAAGGCGGTCGTCAAGCGCCGCGAGAACGGCAAGTGGTGGGGCGGCGAAGCGCCACTCGACGGTGTGGAATTCATCGACTACGGCACCGACTTCAACGCCACGCTGAATGCCTTCGATTCAGGCGAGATCGACCTCGATTTCGAAACGCCCGCCGACTTCATCGACCCGCTCGACAAGATGAATCTGGTGAAATCGGAGGTCGCGACGGCGACCACGCTCGTTGCCCGCACCAACATCACGCATAAGCCCTATGACGACAAGCGGGTGCGCAATGCGCTGCAGATGGCGGTCGACAACAACCAGGTCATGCAGCTCGGCTATAATGGCCGCGGCACGGTCGGCGAGAACCATCATGTCGCGCCGATCCATCCCGAATACTACCCGCTGCCCAAGAAGCAGCGCGATGCCGCCGGCGCCAAGAAGCTGATGGCGGAGGCCGGCCAGGCCGACTTCGAGCATGAGCTGATCACCGTCGAGGACGAATGGCAGAAGAACACCGGCGATGCCATTGCCGGCCAGTTGCGCGACGCCGGCATCAAGGTGAAGCGCACGGTGCTGCCGGGCTCGACCTTCTGGAACGACTGGACGAAATATCCTTATTCCATGACCATCTGGTACATGCGCCCGCTCGGCGTGCAGGTGCTGGCGCTCGGCTACCGCACCGGCGAGGCCTGGAACGAGACGGCCTACTCCAATCCGGAGTTCGACGCCAAGCTCAAGGAGGCGCTGTCGCAGATCGACGTCGCCAAGCGCAAGGAGGTGATGAAGGATGTCGAGGCGATCCTGCAGGATTCCGGCGTCATCATCCAGCCCTTCTGGCAGAAGCTCTATTGCCACATGAACAAGAAGGTGAAGAACTATTCGATGCACCAGACCTACGAAATGGACTTCCAGAACGTCTGGCTGGATGCCTGAGCGCGCCTGGACTTCATGAGCCGCAAAAAAGGCGATATGCAGGATGCGTGACGGCGAGCTTGCCGCCACGCACCGAACCCGGAGATCCTGCATGAAGCCGATAGTGCTTGCCGCTGTCCTTTCGATTGCCTTGCCCGGCGCCGCGTTTGCCGGGCCGGCTTCCAACGCCGTGAAGTTCTTCTATGTGCCTGCGGTGAAGTTCGAGGCGGACGCCAAATACCGCGACCGTTTCACCGAGCCGGTCACCAGGCTGTTCGAAGCCAACGACAAGGCGCAGAAGGAGAAGCCCGACGAGGTGTCCTGCATCGATTTCGACCCCGGCCTCGACGCCCAGGATTTCGATCAGAAGACCCTATCGAAGACGCTGAAGCTCACCGAGGCCGTCAATGGCGATACCGCCGAGGTGACGGCAAGCTTCAATCTTTTCCCGGAAGGCGATGACTCCAAACGCGAAATGGTGTGGTCGCTGAAGAAAGTGGACGGCAAGTGGAAGATCGCCGACATCACCTCCAAGACCAGCGACTGGAAGCTCAGCGCGCTGGCATGCGGCACCTCGACGGAGTGACGCCGTGCTTCGCCGTCTCGTCCTCGCGCTGTCGAGCTTGTCGATGCTGGTCGCGGGGCTGAGCGGCGGCGCCTGCGCGCAGGGGCTCTTCGGCTCGCCGCCGCCAAAAGCCTCACCCGACGACAATGCGCCGGATGCGGCGCCGCCTGCCACAACCCCGACGCCGCAAACCGCGCCGGCCGAACCGGCGCCTGCCGCGCCCGTCCTGCCAGGATCGCCGACGGCGGTGGTCAAGCCATTCTACGAGCATCTTGGTCTCGAGCTTGCTCCCGCCCAGCGCAAGAACTTCGTCGATCCGGCGAAAACCGTGCTCGACAAGAGCGACGCGCTGCGCGCCTCGGGGCAGGGCGAATGCCTCGACCCCAACATGGCGCTAGACAATGCCGACTATGACAAGCTCGCCATCGACCGGAGCCTGCGCACCATCGAGGCGGTCAATGGCGACGGGGCCAAGGTGGTGGTCGCCTTCGTCGTCGAGGGCGACCAGCACCGGCTGGAATGGAAGCTGAAGAAGGTCGGTGGCGCCTGGAAGGTCTCCGATCTTCTGTCGGTCACCGGCGAATGGGCGCTCAGCCAGTACCAGTGCGAATGATAGTGGTGATTGAAGATCAGGGCTGGCGATCCTTCGCGCCCCCCTCTGGCCTGACGGCCATCTCCCCCGCTTGGGGGGAGATCAGATGTCACGCCGGCTTTCCCCAATCTCCGACGTTGCAGGATAAGCGGGACGCCGAAGCTGCCAATCTCCCCCCTTGCGGGGGAGATGTCCGGTCCACCCTCCGTAGCTGCAGCGCAGCTGCTGCGAAGGACGGGCAGGACAGAGGGGGGTGCTGTCCCGCCAGCCTTTCGCAACAAATCTCAACCGCGCCCGCGATAGGGCGCAACGCCGGTGTCGGGCAGCCAGGCGTCCTTGGGCGGCGCGCCGGTCTGCCAGAAGACGTCGATCGGGATGCCGCCGCGCGGGAACCAGTAGCCGCCGACGCGCAGCCAGAGCGGTTTCGTGGCGTCCACGATGCGGCGGCCGATGATCACCGTGCACTCCTCATGGAAGGCGCCGTGGTTGCGGAACGAGGTCATGAACAGTTTCAAAGACTTCGATTCCACCAGCGTCTTGTCGGGCGCGTAGTCGATGACGATGTGGGCGAAATCCGGCTGGCCGGTGACCGGACACAGCGAGGTGAATTCCGGGCAGGTGAAGCGCACGATCGCCGGCGGGCCGTCGCCGCGATTGAAGGGGACGGTTTCCAGGACCGCCTGTTCGGGGCTCTGTGGCGTCTCGACGTGCTTGCCGAGCTGGGTGAGGTTTTTGGCGTCGGTCATGGGCGGGCTCCTTGCTCCCGGCCGTTGGAAGCGCAGTTCAATGCGGCGGGCGCGAAACGAAGGTTGAAAGAAGCGTTGCAGTCCTCACGGGCGCAGCGCGTTTGACCGCTCATTAGCATCGGACCGAAAAGTGCGCAGCGGTTTTCGGATAAATCCGATGCGTGAAATGGAAGCGGGAGCGCTGCGCTCCCGCACAATTTGAAACGGCAGGAAGACAATGACCAGCAACGACCCGCTTCTCCAACCCTATCAGCTGAAGCACCTGACGCTGAAGAACCGGGTGATGTCGACCAGCCATGAGCCGGCCTATTCCGAGGACGGCATGCCGAAGGAGCGCTACCGGCTCTACCATGCCGAGAAAGCCAAGGGCGGCATGGCGCTGACCATGACGGCGGGCTCGGCAATCGTCTCGCGCGACAGCCCGGCCGCCTTCGGCAATCTGCATGTCTATGAGGACCGCATCGTTCCCTGGCTCGCCGAACTGGCGGACGCCTGTCATGAGCATGACTGCAAGGTTATGATCCAGATCACTCATCTCGGCCGCCGCACCGGCTGGAACAAGGCCGACTGGCTGCCGGTGCTTTCGGCCTCGCCGGTGCGCGAGCCGGCGCATCGCGCCTTCCCGAAGGCGATCGAGGAATGGGACATCGAGCGCATCGTCGCCGACTATGCGTCGGCCGCGCAGCGCTGCCAGGCAGCCGGCCTCGACGGCATCGAGTTCGAATCCTACGGCCATCTGATGGATGGCTTCTGGTCGCCTTTGACCAACCACCGCGACGACGAGTATGGCGGCTCGCTCGACAACCGGCTGCGCTTCACCGACATGGTGCTGGATGCCGTGCGCGCCGCCGTCGGCCAGAAATTCATCGTCGGCATCCGCATGGTCGCCGACGAGGACATCGAAAACGGCATCTCGAAGGAAGTGGGCGTCGAGATCACCAGGCGCTTGGCCTCATCCGGCAAGGTCGATTTCCTGAACATCATCCGCGGCACGATCGAGACCGATGCGTCGCTGACCAAGGTCATCCCGGTGACCGGCATGCGGTCCTCGCCGCATCTCGATTTCGCCGGCGAGGTGAGGGCGGCGACGAAATTCCCGACCTTCCATGCGGCGCGCATTTCCGATGTCGCCACCGCCCGCCACGCCATCGCCACCGGCAAGCTCGACATGGTCGGCATGACCCGCGCCCATATCGCCGATCCGCATATCATCCGCAAAGTGATGGAGGGCCGCGAGCACGAGATCCGCCCCTGCGTCGGCGCCACCTATTGTCTCGACCGCATCTATGAAGGCGGTGAGGCGCTGTGCATCCACAACGCCGCGACCGGCCGCGAGGCGACCATTCCGCACGTCATCGCCAAGAGCGAGGGACCGAAGAAGAAAGTCGTGGTGGTGGGCGCGGGCGCCGGTGGCCTGGAGGCCGCCCGCGTCGCGGCCGAGCGTGGCCATCAGGTGACTGTGCTCGAAGCCTCCAGCCAGGCAGGCGGCCAAGTGCGCCTGGCAACCCAGAACCTGCGCCGCAAGGAACTGATCGGCATCATCGACTGGCGGTTGGCCGAGCTCGACCGCCTCGGCGTCGAGATCCGCTACGACGCCTGGGCCGAGAAGGACGATGTGCTGGCGCTGGCGCCGGATGTGGTGATCGTGGCGACCGGCGGCATGCCGCAGAACCCGCCGCTGACGGAAGGCGACAATCTCGTCACCTCGAGCTGGGACATCATGGCCGGCAGCGTCAAGCCGGCCGAGAATGTCCTGCTTTACGACGACAATGGCGGCCATCAGGGCATGGGCGCCGCCGAACTCATCGCCAACAGCGGCTCGAAGCTGGAACTGGTTTCGCCCGAGCGCTTCTTCGCACCGGAAATGGGCGGCATGAACCACGTGCCCTATATGCGCGCCTTCCACGAGAAGGGCGTCACCGTCACCATCAACACCCGCCTGCGCTCGGTGCGGCGCGAGGGCAACCAACTCGTCGCCGAGCTGGCATCGGACTTTGCCAATGGCTGGCGCGGCGAGCGGCGCGTCGACCAGGTGGTGGTCGAGCACGGCACTGCGCCGCTCGACGATCTCTATCTGTCGCTCAAGCCCCTGTCGAAGAATGGCGGCGCAGTCGATTATGAGCGGCTGGTGAGCGGCGGCGACATCTTCCCCGCCCGCAATGCCGAAGGCGGCTTCGTGATGTTTCGCATCGGCGACGCTGTCGCCTCGCGCAACATCCACGCCGCCATCTATGACGGCATCCGGTTCGGGATCAGGATTTGATCGGGCAGCATGATCGGAAGAGATCGTGCTCAAACAAGAAGACGCGCAACGGACCTTTGCAAGGAGAGCCACCTGCCGCTTCGGTCCGTTGCGCGCCGCGCCCGGTCGGCTTCGCCGGCCGTGCGATGTCAAAACAGCTTGGCGGTCGCCATGCAAAACACGGTGATGACCAGCAGCCCGCCCGCGATGCGTTCGCCTCTGGTCATCTTCGCCCGCAATTGGGTCTGCGTCGCTTGATCGGCGCCGGCCAGCTGCCTGCTGGCGGAGGCGACGAGCGCGCCCTGCACGCCGGCGGCGATCAGCGCCGTCAAAATGCCCAGCGCCAGCACCTTCTCCATCGGCCCGAACGCGCCCTCATGGAAGAAATACCAAAGCAGTATGCCGGTCAGGAACGCCAGGCCGGAAGCGCCGAGCTGCGGTCGGATGAAGCGCTCCGCCCTGATCTCCGGATCGCGGGCAACCGCAATGGTTGTGCCGGCCCAGAACACGCCGGCCATGACGTGCAGGCCGATGGTGACGATATAGACATATTGCATGACCGCATTCCTCTCTGCCGCCCGCCGCGCGTCGCAGCATGTCGACGCCATCAATAAGACAAAGTTAGATATCTAATGGTTAGATGTCAATCATGAAGCCAGGTTTCATGTTCCAATCGCTTTGCTCTACTGTCAGGTCATGACACCGTTTGACCGCCCGCCCGTCGGCATGAATCTCGCCCGCACCTCGAAAGTGGTGGCGCAGGCTTTCGATGCCGCCATGGTCGAGGCCGGCGGCACGCTGCCGGTCTGGGTGACCCTGCTCTCGGTCAAGTCCAAGGAACTGGCGAACCAACGCGAGCTTGCCGGGATGATCGGCATCCAGGGCGCGACGCTTACCCATCACCTCAACGGCATGGAGGCGCAAGGCTTGCTGACACGCCGCCGCGATCCGGAAAACCGCAGGGTCCACCAGGTGGCGCTGACCGAGGCCGGCGAAGCGCTGTTCGAAAAATTGCGCCTCGCGGCGGTCGCCTTCGACAAGCGTCTGCGGGCTGGTATCCCCGATGACAAGCTCGCCGAATTCACGGAGGTGCTTGCGGCACTTAGGCGGAACGCCGAGCCGCCTCAGTCGTAACCCGCTATCGCGCCGAAGGCGTAGTGGCGCAGCCTGAGCGCCGCGATCAACGCCGTCAGTTTCGCTTTGCCGTCGAAGGCGTCCTGGAACATTTCGTCATGCATGAGCAGAATCAGCTTGTTCGGCTTGGCGAAATGGCCGTAGCCGAACAGATGGTCGATCTCGCTGACCAGATGATCGACGCTCTGCACCGGCTTGCCGCTGTCTTCATGCACCCATTCGTGGTCCCACCCATAGAGCCAGAAACCGGAGGCCGCGACGAATTCGTAGTCCGGATCCTCGCGGCCGGCCTCGGCCAATCCGAGTGAATTGTCGTCCTTCGAGTAATTGGGCAGCCGGAACACGTCGCGCCCCGGCAGCCGCGCGCGCACGGCCGGCTTCAGGCCAAGCACGGCATTGGCCCTCAGCATATCGGCGACCACGCCTTCTGTGTCGCCGTAGAAATGCCGGTAGTGATTGTAGGCATGGCTGTAGCTGTGGTTGCCGATGGTCACCAGCGGCATCGATTTCGCGCGCTGCAACAGCGCCCGGTTGATGGCGTTGGCCTCGGCATGCATGCCGACCATGAACAGCGTCGCCGGCACCTGTTCGGCCTGCAGCACGTCGAGAATGTTGCTGGTGCCGTTCAGCGGACCGTCGTCGAAAGTGAGATAAATGGTGCGATCGGCGGCCATAACCGGCGACACAACCAACAACAGCAGCGGCAGGATAAGACGAAGCGGCATCCGCGAGATCCGGTTGCGATCACATAGGCCGCCATGCCCATACGGGCATGTCAGGTTTGTCCGCTATGCCAAGTTGCCCTGCAGTACTTTCAGCTTAGCCTTCTTCGGGCTGCGCGCCGTCAACCATTCGCGTGCCTTGTCCTGCGGCATCGGGAAGGCGATGGAATAGCCCTGCACCTGGTCGCAGCCGATCGCCATCAGCGAGTCGAGCTCCGCCTCGGTTTCGGCGCCCTCGGCTACGATCGAGATGCCGAGCCCGCGGGCAAGCTCGGTGATGGCGCGCACGATCTTGGAGTTGTCGCCATTCTCGTTGATGTTCTGGACGAAGCGGCGGTCGATCTTCAGCCGGTCGATCTCGTTCGGGTTGACGTGGCTGAGCGAGGCATAGCCGGTGCCGAAATCGTCGAGCTCGAGATGCACGCCCGCGGCGCGGATGTGGCGCAGCTTCGCGGCGATCCCGGTCTTCTCGTCATCGAGGATGACGGATTCGACGATCTCCAGCGCCAGCTTCTGAGGCGGCAGTCCGGCGCGCTCCAGCGTGCCGAACAGGAAGCTGTCGAAATCGGGCTCGCGCAGTTCCGTGCCCGAGACGTTGACGGCGATGCGCCCGAAATCGATGCCGGCGCGGTCCCATTCGGCGGCTTCCTCGATCGCCTTGGCGATGACGATGCGGCCGACATCCGGCATGAAGCCGCATTTTTCGGCGACGGGGATGAATTCGCCGGGCGAGATCATGCCGCGCGTCGCATGCTTCCAGCGCACCAGCGCCTCGATGCCGCTGATCTTGCCGCTGGTCAGCGACACTTGCGGCTGGAAATAGACCTCGAAGCTCTTGTTGGCGATCGCCGTGCGGATGTCCTGTTCGAGCTGCTTGCGGTAATCGAGCTCGCGCCGCAGTTCCTCGGAGAAGAAGGAGAAATTGCCGCCGCCGAGCTTCTTGGCCGAATAGAGCGCCAGGTCGGCATGGACGAGCAGGTCCTGCGCGTTGTCGGCGTCGACCGGATAGACCGCGATGCCGGCGCTGGCGCCGGGCATGATGGTCGTGCCCTGGAAGGTGATAGGCTCGTTGATCTCGTCGAGGATGCGCTTGGCCAGCGCATGGATGTCCTCGGTCGTGCCGGCGCCGTTGAGGATCATGACGAACTCGTCGCCGCCGAGCCGCGCGCACAGATCCGAGGCGCGGCAGGAATCGCGCATGCGCTGGGCGGTCACCACCAGCACGTAGTCGCCTGCCGCATGCCCCAGAGTATCGTTGATCTGCTTGAAACGGTCGAGATCGAGCTGGATCACTGCCAGGCGCTCGCGGCGGCGGTGCGCTCCCTTGATCAGCGTGTCGAAATGGTCGGTGAGGAAGGTGCGGTTGTGCAGCCCCGTCAGACCGTCATGCACAGCTATGAAAGCCATCGAGTTGCGCGCGTCGACCAGCTCGCGCGTCTTGCGCAGGATGGCGTTGGACATCGGCCGGAAGATGAACAGCGCTACCAGCACGATGACGCCGAGCGTGGCGAAAAACAGCGTGCGGTGCAAGTCGAGGATGTTGCTGGATTTTTCGTCGGCGAAGGCGCTGATGCGCTGGCCGAGGGCGGCATAGCCGGACATAGTGGCGTTGGCGACGGAAGCGTCGAGGCCGACGCGGTCGCCGCCGCCCTTATACCCATCGGTTTGCATCCCGAGCTGCGACGCGAAGGACGAGACCAGCCTGTCGCCATTGGCAACGAGGCCGACCGAGAAGTAGTCGAGGTGGAAAGGCTTGCTGAACAGCACATATTCAATCGACTTAGGGTCGTTGCGCGCCGGCGAGAGCGGATCGGCGCCGGTCTCCCTGAGCAGCCGATCGTAATTGGTCTCGAACTCGCCCGTCGCCTGCTTGAGCGCAGTGACCAGCGCCGGCTGCTTGTCGCGCGAGGCAGCGCCCGTGGCGCTGGCCAGGAAGACGATGCGCTGCGACAACGCCTTCTGGGTCGAGACGATGTCGAGCAGCGCCTCATTGTGCTGCTGCTGCGCCATCAACTGCTGCAGAAGGATGAAGGAGGCGATCACCATGGCGGCAATGATCGTCAGCGCCAGCCAGTAGCCGGTCTTGATGAGCAGGATCAGCTTGCGCGAAACACTCTGCACGGGCTGCTGCGACATAACTTGCTGACCCTCCGGTCGACCGATTTCCTGCCAAGGATTTCGTGGCGGGAAAACGATTACCTTGAGAGGGTTAACAGGCCGGCAAGGGTGATCGCGGTGGCGCGGCAAAACTCGCAAGATGGTTATCACGTCCTTTCCCGCACACCCCATTTTTGATCGCATCACCATCGTACCGTCGCAAAGGATTGCGCTCGAGCTTTCGCGACGCCACCGAAGCGGTCGCTTTTGCGATGGATTTTTTGCAGCCATAGCGCGACAGTTCCGGCCTCGAACCGAACAGGGCCGGACCATGAGCAAAGCATTCCTTTCCCACATCGACAGCGAGCTCCAGGGCTTGAAATCGGCCGGGCTCTACAAGTCCGAGCGGGTCATTTCCTCCATGCAGTCCGCCGAGATCGAGGTCGGCGGCGAGAGGGTGCTGAATTTCTGCGCCAACAACTATCTTGGTCTCGCCGACAGCCCGGATCTGCGCGACGCGGCAAAGCACGCGCTCGACCGCTACGGCTACGGCATGGCCTCGGTGCGCTTCATCTGCGGCACGCAGGAGGAGCACAAGGAACTCGAGGCGACGATCTCCTCCTTCCTCGGCATGGAGGACACCATCCTCTATTCTTCCTGCTTCGACGCCAATGGCGGCCTGTTCGAGACGCTGCTTGGCGAGCAGGACGCCATCATCTCCGATGCGCTCAACCACGCCTCGATCATCGATGGCGTCAGGCTTTCCAAGGCCAAGCGTTTCCGCTACGCCAACAACGACATGGCCGATCTCGAAGCCCGCCTGAAGGAGGCGAAGGACTGCCGCTTCCGGCTGATTGCCACCGACGGCGTGTTCTCGATGGACGGCATCATCGCCAATCTCAAGGGCGTCTGCGACCTTGCCGAGAAATACGATGCCATGGTCATGGTCGACGACAGCCATGCGGTCGGCTTCGTCGGCAGGAACGGCCGCGGCTCGGCCGAGCATTGCGGCGTCGAGGGCAGGGTGGACATCATCACCGGCACGCTCGGCAAGGCGCTGGGCGGTGCCTCCGGCGGCTACACATCGGGCAAGAGAGAGGTCGTTGACTGGCTGCGCCAACGCTCGCGGCCCTATCTGTTCTCCAACACGCTGATGCCGGCGATCGCCGGCGCCTCGATCAAGGTATTCGACCTGATCCGTCATGGCGACGCGCTGCGCGAGCGCCTATATGCCAATGCGGACCGGTTCCGCTCCAAGATGGGCAAGCTGGGCTTCACGCTGGCCGGCGCCGATCATCCGATCATCCCGGTGATGCTGGGCGACGCGGCGCTGGCGCAGGAGATGGCGCAGCGCATGCTGAAGCGCGGCATTTATGTCATAGGCTTCTCCTTCCCGGTGGTGCCGAAGGGCCAGGCTCGCATCCGCTCGCAGATGTCTGCCGGCCATTCCAGCGCCGATGTCGACAGGGCGGTCGCGGCTTTCGGCGCGATCGGCAAGGAACTGGGCGTGATTTCCTGACCGGCCGATATCGAAAAGCGATTCCGGATCAAGAGATTCGAAGGACAAAAGAATGTCGAACATGATGAAGGCGCTGGTGAAGGCCAAGGCCGAGCCTGGCATCTGGATGGAACAGGTGCCGGTGCCGGAGATCGGTCCCAACGACGTGCTGATCGAGGTCAAGAAGACCGCGATCTGCGGCACCGACGTCCATATCTACAATTGGGACCAGTGGGCGCAGAAGACGGTGCCCGTGCCGATGGTGACAGGCCATGAATTCGTCGGCACCGTTGCGGATTTCGGCGCGGCCGTCACCGAGTACAAGGTCGGCCAGCGCGTCTCGGGTGAGGGTCACATCGTCTGCGGCCACTGCCGCAACTGCCGCGCGGGCAGGGGGCATCTCTGCCGCAACACACTCGGCGTCGGCGTCAATCGCCCCGGCGCCTTCGGCGAGTATGTGGCCATCCCGCAGCACAATGTCGTGCCGATCCCCGACGACGTGCCCGACGAGATCGCAGCCATCTTCGATCCATTGGGCAATGCCGTGCACACGGCCTTGTCCTTTGATCTCGTCGGCGAGGACGTGCTGGTCACCGGCGCCGGCCCGATCGGCATCATGGGCGCGCTCGTGGCGCAATGCGTCGGCGCGCGAAAGGTCGTCATCACCGATATCAACCCGGTGCGGTTGGATCTGGCGCGAAAACTCGGTGTCCAGCATGTCGTCGACGCCTCGAAGGAAAAGCTGCGCGACGTCATGCCGTCGATCGGCATGACCGAAGGTTTCGACGTCGGGTTGGAGATGTCGGGCGCCGCCCCCGCCTTCCGCGACATGATCGACACCATGAACAATGGCGGCAAGATCGCCATCCTCGGCATCGCGCCGACCGGCTTCGAGATCGACTGGAACAAGGTCATCTTCAAGATGCTGCATCTGAAGGGCATCTATGGTCGCGAGATGTTCGAGACCTGGTACAAGATGATCGCCCTGGTGCAAGGCCCGCTGGATGTCTCGGGGCTGATCACGCACCGGATCGGGATCGACGATTTCCAGGTGGGGTTCGACGCGATGAGGAGCGGCAGTTCGGGCAAGGTGGTGATGAACTGGTGAGGCCTCTGGAGAGATGTCGAGTTCCTTCGCCCCCCTCTCTGTCCTGCCGGACATCTCCCCCTCAAGGGGGGAGATCAGCCGTCACGCCGGCCCTCGCCAATAACCAGCGTCGCAGAAAAGGCGCCGTCGCTGAAGCTGCTAATCTCCCCCCAAGAGGGGGAGATGTCCGGCAGGACAGAGGGGGGCGCTGGCCCGCCAGCCTCTCATCTACTTTCTCTCCAAAGCCCCTTCCAGCGCTGCCACTCCCCTGACGATCGCCACGCGCTCCTCGTCGCTCAGCCTCGCCAGCAGCTCCCCCTCAAACGCCTTCGCCAGCGGCACCATCTCGCGATAAGTCGCGAGCCCCGTCTTGGTCAGCGCCAGATGCTCGACACGCCGATCATTCTCATCCGGCGTGCGTGTCAGCCAGCGTCGCCGTTCCAACTCCGCCACTGCCCGCGACACCTTCGTCTTGTGCATGGCCGATTGTTCGCCGAGTTCCGTCGCCGTCATCGTTCCGCGTTCACCCAGCCCGGAGAGCGTGCGCCATTCCGGCCGCGTTAGGCCGTGGCGTTCCTTGTAGATGCGCGAGAACTCGCGGCTGACGGTGTCGGCAAGCCGGTAGAGCCGGTAGGGCAGGAACCTTTCCAGCTCGAGAATATCCGGTTCCATGAAGCGCTCCCGGTATGCATCGTGGCCGTTGATAGTTACATTTTCGATGGTTACAAATGAAACCAGTTTGGTCAACATCGCCGGCAGGCCGCGTCTCGGGACGCCTGCAAGCCGGGATCAGGGAGGATCGGATGGGCTTTTCCTACATGCCGGGCTTCGGCAACGATTTCGAAACCGAGACGCTGCCTGGTTCGCTGCCGCAGGGCCGCAACTCGCCGCAGCGGCCGGCCTACGGCCTCTATGCCGAGCAGCTTTCGGGCTCGCCCTTCACCGCGCCGCGCGGTACCAACGAGCGCTCCTGGCTCTACCGCATCCGTCCGAGCGTAAAGCACACCGGCCGCTTCAAGGGCGCCAGCTACCCTTGGTGGAAGACAGGCCCCAATATCGGTGACCACGAGCTGGCGCTCGGCCAATACCGCTGGAACCCGACGCCGATGCCGACCGAGCCGACCGATTTCATTTCCGGCATGCGTACTTTCACCACGGCCGGCGATGCGGTCGGCCAGTCCGGCATGGCCGCGCATGTCTATGTCGCCAACCGATCGATGGTGGACGACCATTTCTTCAACGCCGACGGCGAATTGCTGGTCGTGCCGCAGGTGGGCGCGCTGCGCTTCGTCACCGAAATGGGCGTGATCGAGCTTCGCCCCGGCGAGATTGCGGTGCTGCCGCGCGGCCTGGTCTTCAAGGTCGAGCTCGCCGACAAGGAGGCGCGCGGCTATGTCTGCGAGAATTACGGCGCCAAGTTCACCATGCCCGACCGCGGCCCGATCGGCGCCAATTGCCTGGCCAATCCGCGCGACTTCAAGACACCCTGCGCCTGGTTCGAGGAGAAAGAGACGCCCTGCCGCCTGATCGTCAAATGGTGCGGCACCTTCCATGTCACCGAACTCGGTCATTCACCGCTCGATGTCGTCGCCTGGCACGGCAACTACGCGCCTTACAAATATGATCTGGCGACGTTTTCCCCGGTCGGCGCCATCTTGTTCGACCACCCGGACCCGTCGATCTTTACCGTGCTGACGGCGCCGAGCGGCGAGGAGGGCACGGCCAATGTCGATTTCGTCATCTTCCCGCCGCGCTGGCTGGTGGCAGAAAACACGTTTCGGCCGCCTTGGTACCACCGCAACATCATGAGCGAGTTCATGGGGCTGATCCATGGCCAGTACGACGCCAAGGAAGAGGGTTTTGTTCCTGGCGGCATCAGCCTGCACAATCAGATGCTGGCGCATGGACCGGACGCGTCCGGCTTCGAGAAGGCGACGCGCGCCGACCTGAAGCCGGTCAAGCTCGACAACACCCTGGCCTTCATGTTCGAGACGCGCTTTCCGCAGATGCTGACCCGCTACGCCGCCGAGCTCGGCACCTTGCAGGAGAACTATATCGACTGCTGGGCCGACCTGAAGAAGCGCTTCAACGGGACCCCGGAAGGCGATTGGTCTTGAGGCACGCCCGATGAATGACCGGCTGGTGCTTCTGGGCTCCAAGGGCGGCCCGGCGTTGCGGCCGGGCGGTCCATGGCCGACCTCCTCACTGCTGGAACTCGGTGGACGAACCATTGTTGTCGATTGCGGGCTTGGCGTCACGCGCGGCCTGGTCGATGCCGGCATAAGCCTGAAGGCGCTCGACCTCATCTTCATCACGCATCTCCATTCTGACCATGTGCTGGAACTCGGGCCGCTGATCCACACCGCCTGGACCGCTGGTCTGGCGACGCCGGTAACCATTTACGGCCCGCCCGGCACCAACCACTGCTGGCAGCATTTCTGCCAGGCGATGGAGTTCGACATCGAGATCCGCATTGCCGACGAAGGCAGGCCGGATATTCGCGACTTCGTCTCGGTCGAGGAGTTCCGCGAAGGGCTGGTCCTGCAGGACGGCGGCCTGACGGTGACGGCGTTGCGTGTCGACCATCCGCCTGTGACCGACTGTTTCGCGCTGCGTTTCGAGCAGGGCGGCAAGAGCGTGGTGTTTTCCGCCGACACCGCCTTCTTTCCGCCACTGGCTGAGTTTGCCAAAGCTGCCGACATCCTTGTCCATGAGGCCATGCTGGAGGAAGGCGTGGAGCGACTGGTCGCCAGGACTGGCAACGGCGCGCGGCTGCGCGAGCATCTCCTAGCCAGCCACAGCTTTGCCGGGGAAGCAGGCCGCATCGCCAGCGATGCCGGGGCGAAGCGGCTTGTGCTCAACCATCTCATTCCAGCCGACGATCCGGCGATCGGCGAAGCCGACTGGATCGACGCCGTCAGGAAAACTTGGTCCGGCGACTTGACGATTGCCCGCGACGGCCTTGTTGTACCGCTAAGCGGCGAACACGCCGCGTCAGGAGAGGAAACCGCATGAAGCTTGCCACACTGAAGAACGGGACGCGCGACGGGAAGCTGGTCGTGGTCTCGCGTGATCTGACGCGGTTCACGGATGCCTCCTTCCTGGTGCCGACGCTGCAGGCCGCGCTCGACGACTGGCGGCGCATCGCGCCGCATCTGGCGGCCATGGCGGAATCGCTGGAGGCCAACGCGGTGCCTTCGGCGCGCTTTCATGAGCACGACGCGCATTCGCCGCTGCCGCGCGCCTATCAATGGGCGGACGGCTCGGCCTATGTGAACCATGTCGAGCTGGTGCGGAAGGCACGCGGCGCCGAGATGCCGGCGAGCTTCTGGTCCGATCCGCTGATCTACCAGGGCGGCTCGGACTCCTTCATTGCGCCGCGCGACCCGATCCGCATGGCGGACGAAACCTTCGGCATCGACATGGAGGCCGAGGTCGCGGTCGTCGTCGACGATGTGCCGATGGGCGCCAGTCTGGAACAAGCGAAGGAGGCAATCCGCCTCGTCATGCTGGTCAACGACGTCACACTGCGCGCCGTCACCGGGCCGGAACTGGCAAAAGGGTTTGGCTTCTTCCAATCGAAACCCTCTTCGGCCTTCTCGCCGGTCGCGGTCACGCCCGACGAACTGGGCGATGCTTGGGACGGCGGCAAGGTCAATCTCGCGCTGTTGGTCGACGTCAACGGCAAGCCGTTTGGCCGCGCCAATGCCGGCCTCGACATGACCTTCGATTTCCCGGCGCTGATCGTGCATGCCGCCAAGACGCGACCGCTCGCCGCCGGCACCATCATTGGCTCGGGCACCGTCTCCAACAAGCTCGATGGCGGGCCGGGCAAGCCCGTCTCGGCGGGCGGCGCCGGGTATTCCTGCATCGCCGAGCTGCGTATGATCGAGACCATCGAGTCAGGCGAGCCGAAGACGCCTTTCCTGCGTTTCGGCGACACGGTGCGCATCGAGATGAAGGACAGAACCGGCCATTCGATCTTCGGCGCCATCGAGCAGAAGGTCGAGAAATACGAGAGGTGAGGGGGCGTTGAGGCGGTGACCATGCTGGAGCATCTGCGCCGCATGGCGCGCAACAATCTCTGGTCGAACGACCGGCTCTACCGCGCGGTGCTTGCGCTTCAGCCCGGCGAGTTCGAGGCCGGCCGCACCAGCTTTTTTCCGTCGATCAGGGAGACTCTCAACCACATCCTCGCGGTCGACCTTCTCTATCTCGACTTCCTGACGGATGGAGGCCGTGGTGCCGCAGCGTACGATGACTACGTGCCGTTCGACGATGCGGCGAGCCTGGCTGAGGCACAAGCCGATTTCGACCGCCGGCTGACTGCCTTTTGCGATGGACTCTCCGAAGCCGATCTCGACCGCCGCGTCATCACCGACCGGCGCGAGTACGGCATGATTCCCGAGCGCATCGGCGATATCCTCGCCCATCTTTTCCTGCATGATACCCACCATCGTGGCCAGGTGCACGCCATGCTTTCCGGCACCTCCGTTCCGCCACCGCAACTGGATGAGTTCCTGCTCGACTACGACCTGAAGCTCAGAAAGGATGAAGTCGAGCGGCTGGGGCTGCAGCCTTAAGCACTCGACCTATCCAACTCGGTTGAAACCGCACCGTCGCCGGGCGAAATGCCGTGCTTCGCCGGAGGCGGCAAAAGACGCGCTACAGCTTTCCCGCGCCGGGTGATCACGATCTCCTCGCCAGCGTTGGCGCGCCTGACAGTTCCGACAGTTTGGCCCCGGCTTCGGTTATAGAGACGTTCACGGCTCCACCCCTTGGGACCGGGGCTTAGATCAATGCCGGTCGAGCCGCAAACGAGCTTTCGGCCCTATGCCGCCTTGCCGTCGAGCTTGATCACGCCGCGCTTGATCTGATCCTGCTCGATCGATTCGAAGAGCGCGCGGAAATTGCCTTCGCCAAAACCTTCGTCGCCCTTGCGCTGGATGAACTCGAAGAAGATTGGTCCGATCACCGTCTTCGAAAAAATCTGCAGCAGGATCTTGGTCATGCCGCCGTCGACCACGCCTTCGCCGTCGATGAGGATGCCGTGCTTCTTCATGCGCTCGATCGGCTCGTCATGGCCGTGCACGCGCTCATGCGACATCTCGTAATAGGTGTCGGGCGGGCCGGGCATGAATTTCAGCCCGTTGGCGACGAGCTTGTCGGTCGCCTCGTAAATGGCGTCGGTGCCGACCGCGATGTGCTGGATGCCCTCGCCATTATACTTCTTGAGGTATTCGGCGATCTGGCTGGTCTCGTCCTTGGACTCGTTCAGTGGAATGCGGATCTTGCCACAGGGCGAGGTGATGGCGCGGCTGACAAGGCCGGTGATCTTGCCGTCGATGTCGAAGAAATGGATCTGCTTGAAGCCGAACAGATCGCGGTAGAAATCCCACCATTTGTCCATGTTGCCGCGATAGACATTGTGGGTGAGATGGTCGAGATAGTAGAAGCCGACGCCCTCGGGCTTGGGGTCGCGCTCGCCCAGCCATTCGAACTCGGCGTCATAGGCCGAGCCCTTCTCGCCATAGGCTTCGATGAAATACAGCAGCGAGCCGCCGATGCCGACGATGGCCGGCACGTCGAGCGCCTTGTCGGTGCCCTCATAGGGCGTGGCACCCTTTGAGACGGCATGGTCGAAGGCATGTTGGGCATCGACCACCCGCCATGCCATCGAGGCAGCGCAGGGGCCGTGCTTTTCGACGAACTTCATCGCATGCGAGCCGGGCTCGGCATTGACGACATAATTGATGTCGCCCTGGCGCCAGACGGTGATGTCCTTGCTGCGATGCTTGGCCACCGCGACATAGCCCATGCGGGTGAACAAATCGGCGAGCTTTTCGGGCTCTGAATGCGCGAACTCGACGAATTCGAAGCCGTCGGTGCCGGCGGGGTTTTGCTTGCTGATCCTGGCGGGCGGGGCGTCGTGCGGGAAGGGGCCCATGGCAGTCCTCCGAAAGCTGTTGCGGCCAAGCTTGGCCATCTTTCGCCATAATAGCGCGGAGCAGCCGCACGGTGCTTGCATTCAACCGCCTGAAATGGTCATGATGTGCGCAAATTGTGCAGGAATGGAGGATTGCTCGTGGATGATACGCGTCTCGATCAATTTGACCGCAAGATAATGGCGCTTCTGCAGGATGATGCACGCTATACCAACAATGACCTTTCGGAGCGCGTGAACCTCTCGCCCTCGCAATGCTCGCGCCGCCGCCAGCGGCTGGAGGATGATGGCTACATCAAAGGATACCGCGCCGTGCTCGACCGCGATCGTCTGGGCTTTTCGCTGGTCAACGTCATCTCGGTGACTTTAGCCACCCACAACCGCGACAATGCCCGCCGCTTCGGCGAGCTGGTGGCCCGCCTGCCCGAAGTGCAGGAGGCGCACGCGCTGACCGGCGAGATGGATTACATCCTGAAGGTGGTGACACCCGACCTCAAGTCACTGTCCGAGTTCGTCAACGGCGTGCTCCTGCCGCACGAATCCGTGCAGCATGTGAAGACCGCGATCGTGCTGGAGACGCTCAAGGAAACCGCCGCGCTGCCGATCTAATTTACGATGAAGGGACGGAGGGGGCGCGGAGAATCGCCGGCCTGCCAGACTGACTGGCTTTCTAATCCGTCACCCCCGCTGCTGCTGGATCAGCCCATAAAGATTGGTGCAGCGCGCGCCTGAGCGGCAATAGGCGAAGACCGGGCCTTCCAACTCATCCAGCGCGGCGGCCTGATCCTCGACATTGTCCAGGGTGATCTGGCCGCTGATGACCGGGATGTAGCGGAAGCCGAGGCCGGCCGCCTCGGCCGCGGCCTGAACGCTCCCGGCCGAAGGCTGGCCGGGCTGTTCGTCGTCCGGCCGGTTGCAGATCACGCTTTTGAAGCCGGCGTCCTTGATGGCGGCGATATCCTCAGGTTGGATCTGGCCGGAGACCGAATAGTCGTCGCTGATCTGGCGGTATTCCATGGTGTCGTCCTCGCGATCTCTTTGACGGCAGTCTTGCCACTCCGGGAGAGGGGCGGCAATCCGCATTGAAGGAATTCCCTGCCAAATAGCGACGGCCGATCGAAAAATCCAACCGGGCCGATCCTGGTCCGGTTGGATGTTGGCCGCTCAGCTGCCGAGGATCGCGCCTTTGATCTGCGTGATGTTGTTGTGCATCATGTCGATATAGGTCGAGGCGGGGCCATCGGGCTGAGACAGCGCGTCCGAATAGAGCGTGCCGCCAACCTTGATGCCGGTCTCGCCGGCGATCTGCTCGATCAGCCGCGGATTGGTGATGTTTTCCACGAAGATCGCCGCCGCCTTGTCCTGCTTCACTTGGCTAACCAGCTTGGCGACATCGGCCGCCGACGGTTCGGAATCGGTCGAGATGCCCTGCGGCGCGAGGAAGGTCAGGCCGTATTCGTGCTCGAAATAGCCGAAGGCGTCATGCGAGGTGATGACGACGCGCTTGGCTTCGGGGATCGACTGGATCGCCGCCTTCACTTCGCCCTCCAGCGCATCGAGCTTGGTTGTGTAGGCGGCGGCGTTGGCCTTGTAGCTGTCGCAGCCCTCGCTGTCGGCCGTGCAGAACGCCTCGGCGATGTTCTTCACATAGATCTTGGCGTTGGCGATCGACTGGAAGGCGTGCGGATCGGTGACGGTCTTGCCGCCGCCTGTGCCAGCGCCTTCGGCGGCATCCGCTTCGGCGAATTCCGGCTTGAAGTCGATCGGCGTCACACCTTTGGTCAGCGTCACGATCGCAGCCTTGGTGGCGCTGGCATCGACCAGGCGCTGCAGGAAACCTTCGAAATGCAGGCCGTTGACCAGCACCACATCGGCTTTGGCCATCGCCACCGCGTCCGCCGGGCTCGGTTCATAGACATGCGCGTCGCCGTCCGGTCCGACAATGGTGGTGATGTTGACCCGGTCGCCGCCGACATTTTTCGCAAAGTCGGCAATGACGGTGAAGCTCGCCACCACTTTCAACGGCGCCGCGAACGCGGAGGAGGTTGCCAAAGCGCTTAATGTTATAACGCTCAACGCCAGCACGGCACGGATGGATTTCAGCATTAGGTCGGTCTCCTTGCTTTGGGAATTGGGATCAGGCGGTGCGGTGGCGGTGATGCACGATGCGTGCGCGCAGCACGCCGCGCGTGCCGAACAGGATCGAGCAGAAATAGACGACGCCGGCCGAAAGGATGATTGCCGGGCCGGAGGGCAGCGAGGCGTGGTAGGACAGAAGCAGTCCGGCAATGCAGGAGGCAAAGCCGATAAGCACGGCGAGCGCGCACATCGGTTCGACGCGCACCGTCCAGAAGCGGGCGGCGGCGGCAGGCAGCATCATCAGCCCGACCGAGAGCAGCGTGCCCAGCGCCTGGAAACCGCCGACCAGGTTGAGCACGACAAGGCCTAAGAAGATGAAATGCACCGGGCTGCCCATGCGGCTCACCGAGCGCAGGAACAGCGGGTCGAGGCACTCGGCGACAAGCGCGCGCCAGAAGATGGCGAGACAGGCGAGCGTCACTATCACGATGCCGCCGATCAGGATCAGCGCCTCATTGTTGAGCGCCAGCACCGTGCCGAACAGCACATGCATGAGATCGACGCTGGAGCCGCGGATCGACACCATCAGCACGCCGACGGCAAGCGAGATGAGATAGAAGGCCGCCATCGACGCGTCCTCGCGCTGGATGGTGAAGCGAGAGACGGCGCCAGCGCCGAGCGCGACGATGATGCCGGCGATCAGCCCGCCGACGGTCATAGGCAGGATTTCGAGCCCATAGAGCAGGAAGCCGGCGGCGGCGCCCGGCAGGATGGCATGCGCCATCGCGTCGCCGGACAGGCTCATGCGCCTGAGCATCAGGAAGACGCCGACCGGGCAGGCGCCGAGCGACAGCATCAGCGAGCCGAACAGCGCCCGTTGCATGAAGGCGAAATCGGCAAAGGGCGCGATGAACAGGCCGTAGAGATCCATCACGCCGCCCTCGGTCCGGAGCCATGCTGACGGTCATGGTGGTGATCATGCGCGTGATCGGGGTGCGCGTGATCATGGCCATGGTCGTGATCGTCCGGCTCGCACCACGGCGCGTTTTCTTCCCACGCCTCGTGGAAGCGCCTTGCCTTGAGCAGATTTTCCGGCCGCAGCGTTTCCTTGGTGTCGCCCCAGGCGACGGGCTGGCGGGCAAGCAGCAGCGTCTCCGGGAAATTCTGCCGCACCAGGTCGAGGTCGTGAATCACGACCATGATCGTGCGCTCCTCGCCATGCCAGCGATTTATCAACTGGATGAGATCGCCCACCGTCTTGGAGTCGACCGCGTTGAACGGCTCGTCGAGCAGGATGAGGTCGGCGTCCTGCAACAGCACGCGGGCAAACAGCGTGCGCTGCAATTGTCCACCGGACAGCGTGTCGATCGGCCGCTTCTCGAAGCCGCCGAGCCCGACCGCCATCAGCGCCTTGCTGACGGATTCTCGGTCCTCTTTGGTGTAGCGCCCGAGCATGCCGCGCTTTGGCCATAGGCCGAGCGAGACCAGATCGACGACGCGCGCCGGAAAGGAGCGGTCGAGCTCCGACTGCTGGGGCAGATAGGCCGTGCGGACGCCCGGCATGCGGACCACCGCGCCTTCCATAGGCTTCAGAACGCCGACAATGCCCTTCATCAGCGTCGACTTGCCCGAGCCGTTGGCGCCCACCACGGCGGTCAGCGAGCCTTTGCGGACGATGCCGTTGAGATGATGGATCGCCGGATGGCTGCCGTAGCCAAGCGTCAGGTCGCGGAAGGTCAGGCAGGCATTGGTCATCAGACAGTCGGTCCGCGAAATCGAGTGGGTCGTCGATATGTGATGTTATTACATTAGTCAATATGGCGATCCGGCGGAATTGTGTCATGCCGGTCAACTCGCCGTGTAGGCGGATGGGCAGAGATCAGACATTTGGCTCAATTGGTTTCGTGGCCGCCGGCCTTGCTCCAGGCCGGCACGGACTCTAAAGAGCAGCGACTCCCACAACGAAGGAACCTCCAATGAGCATTCGTCGCATCGATGTCGGCCCGCGCATGAGCCAGATCGTCATCCACGGCAACACCGTCTATCTGGCCGGCCAGGTCGGCGAGCCCGGCGGCAACGTCGCTTCGCAGACCCGCGACATCCTTAAGACCATCGACGAATTGCTGGCCAAGGCCGGCACCGACAAGACCAAGATCGTCCAGGCGATCATCTGGCTGGCCGACATGGGCACCTTCGCCGAAATGAATTCGGAATGGGACAAGTGGGTGCCGCAAGGCCACACCCCGGCGCGCGCCACCGGCGAAGCCAAGCTCGCCGCTCCGGAATATCTGGTCGAGATTATTGTCACGGCGGCAATCTGAGGCGGCACTCCCCCCTCATCCGGCCGCTTCGCGGCCACCTTCTCCCCGGTGGGGAGAAGAGATTTGCGCCGGCGCTGACCGTTTCCTCTCCCCTTGGGGAGAGGTCAGCCGAGCAGAGCGGAGGCTGGGTGAGGGGGAGTCACCCCTGCGAAGGCGTGAATCGCGCCACCAGCGTATGGCTCTCCGCCGGATAGACAAACCGTACATGGGTCACCGGATACTCGGCGCTCCAGGTGCGGCGTTCGACCACCAGGCAGGGCGCGCCCGCGTCGATGTCGAGCGCATCGGCGATTGCTTCGTCCGCGGCCATGGCGCGGATGCGGTGCTCGGCCTCGCTCCACGGCACGCGGCCGATCAGCCAAGGGCCCGGCGCGATCTCGAGAAATTCCTCCTCGGCAGCCTCGGCAACTGCTGAAAGATTGATCAGGCGCTGCTCTAGCGCGAACGGCCGTTCGCCGGCAAAATGCAGGCCCTCCAGCGCGAGCACCGGACCTGATTGGGAAAGCCCGAGCAGCGCGCGGTCCTCGGCGCCGCTGCGCCGTTTGAGGCGCTCGAGCCGCTCATAGCGATAGGGCAGGCCGAGCGCCTCGACCTCGATCCTGATGTCGTGCAGCTCCAGCACCGCCGCCTGCGACTGCGGCTGGCGCACGAAACTGCCGGAGCGGCGGCGGCGTTCGATCAGTCCGGCCTTGGCGAGCTGCGACAGCGCCTTGTTCACCGTCATGCGCGAGCAATTATATTGAGCCGTCAACTCGTGCTCGAAGGGGATGCGATGTCCAGGCACCCAGGCGCCCGACAGGATCTTTTCGCGGATATCCGACAGAATGCGTTGATGCAGCGAGAGGATCTCGCCGCCTTCGATGTCATCTATCTCGACAAGGCTCATCGGATGTTCCTGTTTAGCCCTGCGACAATGCGGTCATGACTTCGCGGAACCGCTTGGCAACCGCCTCGCGCTTGGCATGTCTGCCGCCGCTGACCTGCTTCTTGCCATGCACCCACACGCAATCGACCTTGCTGCCATTGGCAAAAATCCAGGCGTCGAGGACCGCGTCGCCCGCCTTGCCGGCAAGCGAAGGATGGCCGCCGTCGAGCGAGACGAGATCGGCAGGGCCGCCGGCGGCAATCCGCGACTGGCCGGCGCCGAGCGCCTGGCTGCCGCCGTCGAACGAGGCGTCGAACAGGGCGCGCCCCGTCGAGCCGCCGGCGCGGGCCAGCACGTTGCGCGCACGGTGGGCGAGGCGCTGCGAATATTCGAGCTGCCTCAGCTCGTCCGGCAGGCCGATCAGCACATTGGAATCGGAACCGACGCCGAAGCGTCCGCCATGCTCGATGAAGAGTGGGGCCGCGAAAGTGCCGTCGCCGAGATTGGCTTCGGTGATCGGACAGAGCCCGGCAACCGCGCCGCTCTTCGCCATCGCGACCGTCTCGGCCTCGGTCATATGCGTGGCGTGGATCAGGCACCAGCGTTTGTCCACGGACGCCTGGCTAAGCAGGAACTCCACCGGACGCTTGCCCGACCAGGCGACGCAGTCCTCGACCTCCTTCATCTGTTCGGCGACATGGATATGGATCGGTCCGTCCGGCGCCATCGCGGCGACCGCATTGAGTTCGTCCGGCGTTGCGGCGCGCAGGCTGTGCGGCGCGACGCCGACGACGGCCTGTTCCAGTGTGCGAACGCCCTCTTGGGCTTTCTCAAGCAGACGTCCGAAGCGCTCGACATCATTGATGAATCGCCGCTGGCCTTCGTTGGGAGCGGCGCCCCCGAAGGCGGAATGGGCATAGAAGACCGGCAGCAGTGTCAGGCCGATGCCCGCGTCTGCGGCGGCAGCCGCGATCCGCTCGGCCATTTCGGCGATATTGGCGTAAGGCTGTCCGTCGCGATCATGGTGGAGGTAGTGGAACTCTCCGACGCGCGAAAAGCCGGCCTCCAGCATTTCGACATAGAGCTGTGATGCGACTGCCTCGACCTGGTCCGGCGTCATCGACAGCGCGAAGCGGTACATCACCTCGCGCCAGCTCCAGAAACTGTCGGCCGAAGGGCCGCGCAATTCGGCCAAACCCGCCATGCCGCGCTGGAAGGCGTGGCTGTGCAAATTGGGCATGCCCGGCAGGACGATGACATGGCGTTCGTCGCCGGACCGAGCGGCAGCGCCGGTCTCGACCTTCGAGATGCGGCCATCCTCGAAGGCGATGCTGACATTGCTTTGCCAGCCCTCCGGCAGAAGCGCCTGTTCCGCAAAGATCGCCGTCACGTCCATCTCCGAATCTGAATGCCCATGCGACATTATCGCTTGCGTCGCGTCCCAATATGTATATACATAATCGCCATCCAAGCAAATGGAAAAGATGATGGGTGGAGCAAACGGGAAGAGCGGTCATCGGGTCTGGCGCAATGCGCGCCTGGCGACCATGGCCGAGGGCTCGGCCGGTCTCGGTATCGTCGAAAAAGGCGCGATCGCCGCGTGCGACGGGCTTATTCTCTATGCCGGCGCCGAGGCCGACATGCCGGCTTCGGTCGGGCAGGGCGCCGAGACGGCCGATTGCTCTGGACGCTGGATCACGCCAGGCCTGATCGACTGCCATACCCATCTTGTCTATGCCGGCAACCGCGCCAACGAGTTCGAGATGCGTCTGGCCGGCGCCACTTATGAAGAAGTGGCGCGCGCCGGCGGCGGCATCGTTTCCTCAGTCAAGTCGCTGCGCGCCGCAAGCGAGGACGAGCTTGTCGCTGAGACGCTGCCGCGGCTCGACGCGCTGATCGCCGAAGGCGTCACCACGGTCGAGATCAAGTCCGGCTACGGCCTCGATGCCGAGAATGAGAAAAAGTCGCTGCGCGCCGCCCGCCGTCTGGCCAGCGAACGCCCCGTCACGGTCCGCACGACATGCCTTGCCGCGCACGCGCTGCCGCCGGAAGCCAAGGCCGACAAGGACGCCTTCATCGATCTCGTCGCCGGCACGATCTTGCCGCAAGTCGCCGCCGAAAAACTCGCCGACGCAGTCGACGGCTTTTGCGAGGGCATCGCCTTCTCGCCGGGGCAAATGGCGCGCGTGTTCGACAAGGCGACGGCGCTCGGCCTGCCCGTAAAACTCCACGCCGACCAGCTTTCCAACCTGCATGGTGCGGAGCTTGCCGCCCGCTATGGCGCCTTGTCGGCCGACCATCTCGAATATACGGACGAGGAGGGAGCCGCCGCGATAGCCAAGGCCGGCACCGTGGCGACCATCCTGCCCGGCGCCTACTACTTCATCCGCGAGACGAAGAAGCCGCCGGTCGATCTCTTCCGCCGCCACGGCGTGAAGATGGCTGTCGCCACCGACTCCAATCCCGGCACTTCGCCGCTCACCTCACTGCTGCTCACCATGAACATGGCCGCGACGCTGTTTGGCATGACTGTCGACGAATGCCTCGCCGGCATCACCCGCGAAGCCGCGCGCGCGCTGGGCTTGCTCGAACAAACCGGCACGCTGGAAGCCGGCAAATCGGCCGATCTCGCCATCTGGGACATCGAGCGCCCGGCCGAACTCGTCTACCGCATGGGCTTCAACCCGCTCCATGCCCGCATCTGGAGAGGACAATGACCGAACTTACCCTGACGCCCGGCAACGCCACGCTTGCCGACTGGCGCGCCATCTATCGCGGCGCCGTGCCGAAGCTCGACGATGCCTGCCGGCCGAAGATCAAGGCCAGCGCCGAGGCGGTCGCCCGCATCCTCGCCAAGGGCGAGCCGGTCTATGGCATCAACACCGGCTTCGGTAAGCTCGCCAGTGTCCGCATCCCGGCAAACGACCTCGAAACGCTCCAGCGCAACATCGTGCTCTCGCATGCCGCCGGCGTCGGCGAGCCGATGCCGGTCGCCGTGGTGCGGCTGATGATGGCGCTGAAGCTCGCCAGCCTTGCTCAGGGCGCTTCCGGCGTGCGCGCCGAGACCATCGACCTGCTGCAAGGGATGCTCGCCAACGACGTCATTCCGGTTGTGCCGGCGCAAGGCTCGGTCGGCGCTTCCGGCGACCTCGCGCCGCTTTCGCATATGACCGCCGTCATGATCGGCGTTGGCGAATGCTTTACCCCGCATGGCCGGTTCCCGGCCAAGGTCGCCTTCGTCTCGCATGGGCTGGAGCCGGTGACATTAGGCGCCAAGGAGGGTCTCGCGCTGCTCAACGGCACGCAATTCTCGACCGCCTTCGCGCTGGCCGGCCTGTTCGAGGCCGAGGTGCTTTACCAGTCGGCTCTGGTCGCCGGCGCCTTGTCGACCGACGCCGCCAAGGGCTCCGACGCCCCCTTCGACCCGCGCATCCATCTGTTGCGCAAGCATCGCGGCCAGATCGAGACGGCGGACGCGCTGCGCAACCTGATGGCCGGCAGCGCCATTCGTGAATCGCACCGTGTCGGCGACGAGCGCGTGCAGGATCCATACTGCCTGCGCTGCCAGCCGCAGGTGATGGGCGCCGCCCTCGACGTGCTGCGCAAGGCCGCCGATACGCTCGAGACCGAAGCCAACGGTGTCACCGACAATCCGCTGATTTTCGCCGAGGACGACACCGCGCTTTCAGGCGGCAATTTCCACGCCGAGCCGGTGGCCTTCGCCGCGGACATGATCGCGCTTGCGGTTTGCGAGATCGGCTCGCTGTCGGAGCGTCGCATCGCCATGCTGGTGGACCCGGCGCTGTCCGGCATGCCGGCCTTCCTGACGCCGAAGCCCGGTCTGAACTCCGGTTTCATGATCCCGCAGGTGACGGCAGCGGCGCTCGTTTCCGAAAACAAGCAGAAGGCCTATCCGGCGAGCGTCGATTCCATTCCGACCTCGGCCAACCAGGAAGATCATGTCTCGATGGCGGCGCACGGCGCGCGCCGGCTGCTCGGCATGATCGAGAATGCGACCGCCGTCATCGGCATCGAATTGCTGGCCGCCGCGCAAGGCTGCGATTTTCACGCGCCGCTTGCGTCCAGCGAAGCACTGGAGGCGGTGCGCAGGCTGGTGCGAGCCGAAGTCCCGCATCTCGACAATGACCGCCATTTCCATCCCGACATGGAAAAGGCGATCGCCATGGTCCGCAGCGGCGCCGCGGTGAAGGCGGCGGGCGGCGTGAAGCTGCCGGGCATCGCGTCGTGAGGCTTCACGCTATGAGAGATCGAGTTCCTTCGCGCCCCCCTCTGGCCTGCCGGCCATCTCCCCCTCTAGGGGGGAGATCAGCAGCGTCTTTGGCGCCGCTCTTCCTTCAATGCAGGCGATTGGCGAAGGCCGGCGCGATAGCCAATCTCCCCCCAAGAGGGGGAGATGCCCGGCAGGGCAGAGGGGGGTGCCGTAGAGCTCCAGCTTGCGGAGGTCTCACATGAACCCGTCCTGGCTCACCGTCACCCAGGGCACAGCGCCGCTGCTGGTCTCGATCCCGCACACCGGCATCGACCTTGCCGGCCTCGACAGCCGCCTGGTCTCGACTTGGCTGGGGCAGCGCGATTGCGACTGGTGGATCGACAAGCTCTATAATTTCGCCGCCGACCTCGGCGCCACGGTCATCCACACCGCCATCTCGCGCACCGTTATCGACGTCAATCGCGACCCGTCTGGCGTCTCGCTCTATCCCGGGCAGGCGACGACAACCCTTTGCCCGACGGAAACTTTTGACGGCGACCCGCTATACCGCATCGGCGAGGAGCCGACGCCGGCTGAGATCGACCAGCGCCGCGAGACTTATTTCGAGCCTTATCACGCCGCCCTGCAGGCCGAGATCGACCGGCTGCGCGGCATGCATGACAAGATCGTGCTCTACGATTGCCATTCGATCCGTTCGGTGCTGCCGCGCCTGTTCGAAGGCACGCTGCCGGTCTTCAATCTTGGCACCAATGACGGCAAGAGCACGGATCCCTTGCTGCAGGAGAAAGTGGCCGCCATCCTCGCCGCGACCGGCGAGAGCTGGGTGGTCAACGGCCGCTTCCAGGGCGGCTGGATCACCCGCAGCTTCGGTCAGCCTCAAAACGGCGTCCACGCTCTCCAGATGGAGCTCTCCAACCGCGGCTACATGCGCGAGCCGGCCGCGAAGGGCTCGCCGGAAAATTGGCCGGTGCCTTACGATGCCACCTATGCGGCGCCGATCCGCGCCACGCTGAAAACAATCCTCGAAACCGCCATCGACTGGGCTGGGCGCTGACCCGCGCCGCCCGCCTTGCCTGAAAGGGACAATGATGACCGATCCTCGTCACAACATACGTGAAGTGCGCGCCCCGCGCGGCGACAAGCTCAACGCCCGTTACTGGACGACGGAAGCGCCGCTGCGCATGTTGATGAACAATCTCGACCCGGAGGTCGCCGAGAACCCGAACGAGCTCGTCGTCTATGGCGGCATCGGTAGGGCGGCGCGCACCTGGAACGATTTCGACCGCATCGTCGCTTCGCTGAAGACGCTGGGCGAGGACGAGACGTTGCTGGTGCAGTCGGGCAAGCCGGTCGGCGTCTTCAAGACCCATCCCAACGCGCCGCGCGTGCTCATCGCCAACTCCAACATCGTGCCGCATTGGGCAACCTGGGAGAAGTTCAACGAGCTCGATAGGAAGGGCCTGATGATGTACGGCCAGATGACGGCCGGCTCCTGGATCTATATCGGCACACAGGGCATCGTGCAGGGCACCTACGAGACCTTCGTCGAGGCCGGCCGCCAGCACTATAACGGCGACCTCAAGGGCAAGTGGATCCTGACCGGTGGCCTCGGCGGCATGGGTGGCGCCCAGCCCTTGGCAGCCGTCATGGCCGGCGCTTCCTGCCTCGCGGTCGAGTGCAATCCGGACTCGATCGATTTTCGCCTGCGCACCCGCTATCTCGACGAGAAGGCCGAGACGCTCGACGAAGCGATGGAGATGATTAATCGCTGGACCAAGGCCGGCGAAGCAAAATCGGTCGGACTGCTCGGCAACGCCGCCGAGATCGTGCCGGAGATGTTCAGGCGCGGCATCCGCCCCGACATCCTCACCGACCAGACCTCGGCGCATGACCCGATCAACGGCTATCTGCCCAAGGGCTGGACGATGGCCGAGTGGCGCGAGAAGCGCATCTCGGATCAGAAAGCCGTCGAAAAGGCCGCCCGGGCCTCGATGCGCGAGCATGTCGAGGCGATGGTGGCATTCTGGAACGCCGGCGTGCCGACGCTCGACTACGGCAACAACATCCGCCAGGTCGCCAAGGACGAGGGTTTTGAGAACGCCTTCGCCTTCCCGGGCTTCGTGCCGGCTTATATCCGGCCGCTGTTTTGCCGCGGCATCGGTCCGTTCCGCTGGGCCGCGCTCTCGGGCGATCCGGAAGATATCTACAAGACCGACGCCAAGGTGCGCGAGCTCACCCCCGGCAACACCCATCTGCACAATTGGCTCGACATGGCGCGCAAGCGCATCTCCTTCCAGGGCCTGCCGGCGCGCATCTGCTGGGTTGGCCTCGGCGACCGCCACCGGCTCGGTCTTGCCTTCAACGAGATGGTCGCCAAGGGCGAGCTCAAGGCACCGGTCGTCATCGGCCGCGACCATCTCGATTCCGGCTCTGTCGCCTCGCCGAACCGCGAGACCGAAGCAATGAAGGATGGCTCCGACGCCATTTCCGACTGGCCGTTGCTCAACGCGCTGCTCAACACCGCGTCCGGCGCCACCTGGGTGTCGCTGCACCATGGCGGCGGCGTCGGGATGGGTTTTTCCCAGCATGCCGGCATGGTGATCGTCGCCGACGGCACGCCCGAGGCGGCAAAGCGCTTGGAGCGTGTGCTGTGGAACGACCCGGCGACCGGCGTCATGCGCCATGCCGATGCCGGCTACGATATCGCCATCCAGTGCGCCAAGGAGCACCAGCTGAACCTGCCGGGCATCCTGGGCTGAGCATGATGCCGAAAAGTGTGAAGCGGTTTTCGGGCAACATCATGCTCCTAACCAAAAAGACAGAGCCGGATGATTTCAGGTCGAATCGACTTGAAATCGTCCGGGTCTGAGCCAAATGCGCATCCTTCGTGCCGCCGATTACCGCGCCATGCCGTGGAAGAATGGCGGCGGCACGACCACCGAAATCACCGTTTCGCCCGACGGCGCCGGGCTCGACGATTTCGACTGGCGCATCTCCATGGCCCGCGTCGAGACCAGCGGGCCGTTCTCAAGCTTCGCAGGCATAGACCGGACATTGTCGGTGCTGGAAGGCGAGGGGATTGTCCTCGACGTCGCCGGCCGGCCGCCGGTGCGGCTGACAACGGCTTCGGCGCCGCTCGCCTTTCCGGGCGACATACCCACCGGAGCGGCGCTGATCGGCGGTCCAATCACCGATCTCAACGTCATGACCCGCCGTGGCCGCATGGCCCATGAGGTCGAGCGCCGGTCTTTCAGCGTCGAGATTCGGATCGCGCCGCGCGCCGACACTACGCTCGTTCTTGCCGTCGGCGCCGGTGCCACGCTCTTCACGGACGATGCGCCGAGCCTTGGACCGCTCGACACGCTGATCCTCGACCGCGACAGTCCGGAATTGCGGCTTCAGCCCACGGGCCAGGGCCTGCTTTTCGTGGTCGGGCTCCACCGCCTCCCCGCCAACCATTAACGGCTGTTGCCAAACATGATCGCGGCTCGGGCGAATTATCGACCGGCCCCTTGCATGTATCACGAAAAAGCCCGAATCCTTGCCCTGATCCAACCAGGGGCGGAGAGCGAGGGGCGTTCGCCCACGAGCTGTCGAAAGGGCACGCCCCGGTTGTGGTGCGCAAAACAAACTTTCGGCCGATCAGTGATGCAACCAATTGCAATTGAACCGGTTTTAGGGCCATTGCCGTGGCGGTGACGCCGCATTGCGCCCCCGCTTACGGAATTTTCGATGAACATTCAGACCAATCCCAACAAGATCGAACAGACAAGCGCCGGCTTCCCGGCGGCGACGGACGCGCCGATACGCTCCAATTTCCTGCCAGAGGACCGGCTGCGCGCCTTGGGCGTCGCGCTCGCCAAGGGCGAGGTCAAGGAATTGTTCGGCCTCGCTCCGTTCGAATTCCAGGCCCGCATCCGCGACAGCGCCAAGAAGATTCTCGAAGTCTACCGCTCGACCAATGCCGCGCAAGCCAAGGGCGAGACCATCACGCCGGCCGCGCAATGGCTGCTCGACAACAATTACCTGGTCGAGGAGACCATCTTCCAGGTCAAGCGCGACCTGCCGCGCCGCTTCTACCGGCAGCTGCCGACGCTCACTCTCGGCGACGGCACGGTGCTGCCACGCGCCTTCGTCGTCGCCTGGAGCTATGTCGAGCATTCCGACAGCTCTGTCTCAGCCAGCATGTTCAAGGCTATCGTCGAGGGCTTCCAGTCGGTCGAGCCGATGAAGATCGGCGAGCTCTGGGCGCTGCCGTCGCTGCTGCGCTTCGTGCTGATCGAGAATCTGCGCCGCATCGCCGTGCGCGTCGAGCGCACTAGGCAGATGCGCCAGACCGCCAACGAGGTCGCCGACCGGGTTCTGGCGACCGACGACAATGCCGACCGCACCAGGATTCTGTCCAACTACAGCGCGCATGCGCAGGACACCACTTTCGCCACCCAACTGCTCTACCGCCTGCGCGACGGGTCGCAGAACGCCGGCCGCGCGCTGGAATGGCTGGAAGGCGAGCTCGAAAAGACCGGCTCCGATGCCGAGGAGATCATCATCTCCGAGCATCAGACGCTGTCCTCGGGCAATGTCACCACCGGCAACATCATCCGCGGTCTGCGCCTCATCAACGACGTCGACTGGACGGTCTGGTTCGAGGGCGTCAGCCGCATCGACACGCTGCTGCGTGAAAAGACCGATTTCGCCAACCTCGATTTCTTCTCGCGCGACCAGTACCGCACTGCGATCGAACAGCTGGCGCGCCGCTCGCATCTCTCCGAGTACCGCGTCGCCGAAAAGGCGATCGAGCTTGCCGGCCACACGCCCGGCCTCACCGATGCGTCCGGCGTGCCGGAAACAGCGGACCCGGCCGTGCACACCGATGTCGGCTTCTTCCTGGTCGGCCCGCGCCGGCAGGAGCTGGAAAAGGCGATTGACTACCGGCCGCCCTTCTATGTGACCTTCAAGCGAGGCTTTGCCAGCGCCGGCTGGCTGGGCATTGTCGTGCCGGTCTTCCTGTTGACGGTGCTGCTGCTGGTGCTGTCGGGCAAAGCGCTCGTCAATCTCGGCCTGTCGGTGGAATCGATCACGCTGATGCTGGCGCTGTTCGCCGTGCCCGCCAGCGAGGGCGCGCTGGCCTTCTTCAACACCGTGGTAGCGCTGTTCCTCAAGCCGACCCGGCTTGTCGGCTACGACTACAACAAACACGGCATACCGGCCGAGTCGCGCACGATGGTCGTGGTTCCGTCACTGATCGGCTCGCGCGACGATGTCGAGGAAAACATCCGCAACATCGAGGTGCATCACCTCGCCAACACGGCCGAGGAAATCCATTTCGCGCTGTTGTCCGACTGGCCGGACTCCAAGACCGAGATCGACGCCGCCGATATCGAGATCCTGCAATATGCCCGCGACGAGATCGCCAGGCTCAATGCGCGCTATCCGTCGGAAGGCTCGCCGCGCTTCTACCTCCTGCACCGCCGCCGGCTCTACAACCAGGCGCAGGGCTGCTGGATGGGCTGGGAGCGCAAGCGCGGCAAGCTGCATGAGCTGAACCTTCTTTTGCGCGGCGACAGCGACACCACCTTCCTGCCGCTCGACGTGCCGCTGCCGGAAAAGGTCGTCTATGTGATGACGCTCGACGCCGACACGCGCACCACGCGCGATGCGGTTTCAAGTCTGGTCGGCAAGCTCGCCCATCCGCTCAACCGTCCGCATTTCGATCCGGTCAAGCACGTCGTCACAGCCGGCTACACCATCCTGCAGCCGCGCATCACGGCTTCGCTCACCAGCGGCGACGATGCCTCCTTCTTCCAGCGCGTCTTCTCGGCCAATCGCGGCCTCGACCCCTATGTGTTCGCCGTCTCCGATGTCTATCAGGACGTCTTCGGCGACGGGTCCTTCACCGGCAAGGGCCTTTACCACGTCGACGCCTTCGAGGCGGCGCTGAAGAACCGCATCGACGAAAACACCATCCTAAGCCACGATCTGCTCGAAGGCGCGCTTGCGCGCGCCGCGCTGGTCACCGATGTCGAGCTGGTCGAGGATTATCCGACCCGCTACTCGGTCGACGCCTCGCGCCACCATCGCTGGGCGCGCGGTGACTGGCAGCTGCTCGGCCATATCTTCGATCCGCGCTCCGGCGTGCCTGCGCTGTCGCGCTGGAAGATGGTCGACAATCTGCGCCGCTCGGTCACCCCGATCTTCTGGGTCATGGCCTGCGTCGCCGGCTGGACGCTGCTGCCCTTCACCCAGGCGGCGCAGTGGCAGGCTCTTATGATCCTCAGCCTGTTCATGGCGCCGACCTTCGACATCGTGAACGGCATCCTGCCGAAGAGCGGCGACCAGACCCCGCGTGGCCACTTCTCCGCTTTGGCCCGCGACACCGTGTTCGGCACAGCACTCGTGGCGCTGAAGGTGCTTCTGATGGCGCATCTCGCCTGGATGATGGGCGATGCCATCATCCGAACCATCTACCGGCTATTCGTCAGCCGGCAAAATCTTCTGGAATGGCGCACCGCCTCGCAAGCCGCCAAGGGCGGCAACGATCTCGGCGCCTATTACGGCATGATGTACGGCGCGGTGATCATCGGCGTCGTCGGCCTCGCGATTCCCGTGCTGGCCGATTCCACCGGCGCCTTCGTCGCCTTCTTCTTCGCCATCTTCTGGATCGCTTCGCCCGCCGTCGCCTGCTGGATCAGCCGCTCGGCCGAGACCGAGGACAGGCTGCGCATCTCGAGCGCCGACATCCACGCGTTGCGCACCTTCGCGCGCCGCACCTGGCACTATTTCGAGACCTTCGTGACGGCCGAGCAGCATCACCTGCCGCCGGACAATTTCCAGGAGAGCCCGGCGCCGGTGGTGGCACCGCGCACCTCGCCGACCAATATCGGCGTCTATCTGCTTTCGGTGGTGTCGGCGCGCGATTTCGGCTGGATCAGCCTGTCGGACGCCATCACCCGCATCGACGCCACGATGACGACGATCGAGAACATGCCGCGCGATCGCGGTCATCTCTACAACTGGTACGATACGACGACACTGAAGCCGCTCTATCCGCTCTACATCTCCGCGGTCGACAGCGGCAATCTCGCCGGACATCTGGTCGCGGTGGCGGCGTCCTGCGCCGAATGGGCGGAAGCGCCGTCCGTGCATCTGCAGGGCGATTTCGAAGGCATCATCGACACCGTCACCATTCTCGACGAAAGCCTGGACGAGCTGCCGGACGATCGCCGGCAGTTGCGGCCGCTGCGCCAGCGCCTGGCCGATCGCCTCGACGGCATGCGCCGCGCCGTTGCGACCATCAAGGCGCAGCCTGAGATGGCATCGATCCGCACCATCAACCTTGCCGTGCTCGCGGGTGAGATCCGCAAGCTCGCCACCGCCATCCACACCGAGGCGGCCTCGCCGAAAAGCGATGTCATCGCCGACTGGGCGGCCAGGCTGGAGGCGACCTGCGAGGCGCATGTGCACGATTCGCACAATGACGAGAGCGCCGTCGCGGCTCTGCGCGCCAAGCTGCTGGCTCTGCGCGAACGCTGCCGCCGCTATGCCTTCGAGATGGATTTCTCCTTCCTGATGCGCCAGGAGCGCAAGCTGCTCTCGATCGGCTACCGCGTCGAGGACCGCCAGCTCGACGAGAGCTGCTATGACCTTCTCGCCTCCGAGGCGCGGCTCACCAGCCTGTTCGCCATCGCCAAGGGCGACCTGCCGACCGAACATTGGTTCCGTCTGGGACGGCCGATCGTCGAGATCGGCTTCCAGGGCGCGCTGATGTCCTGGTCGGGCTCGATGTTCGAGTATCTGATGCCGCCGCTGGTGATGAAGGAGCCGCAGGGCTCGATCCTCAACCAGACCAGCAAGCTCATCATCAAGCGACAGATCCAGTATGCGCGTTCCAAGAACGTGCCGTGGGGCATTTCGGAAGCGGCCTACAATGCCCGCGACCGCGAACTCACCTATCAATACACCAATTTCGGCGTGCCCGGCCTCGGCCTGAAGCGCGGTCTTGGCCAGAACACCGTGATTGCGCCTTATGCGACGATCCTGGCCGCGCAGTTCAGCCCGCGCGAGGCGGTGCAGAACCTGCAGCGGCTGCGCTCGATCGGCGCGCTTGGCCGTCACGGCTTCTACGACGCCGTCGATTTCACCCCGCAGCGCGTGCCCGAAGGCGCCGACCACGCCGTGGTGCAGAACTACATGGCGCACCATTCCGGCATGTCGATCGCAGCGGTCGCCGACGCCATTTTCGAGGGCCGGCTGCGCGAGCGTTTCCACAGCGATCCGGTGATCGAGTCGGCCGAGCTTCTCTTGCAGGAGAAGGCGCCCCGCGACATTCCGACCGCGACCGTCAGGACGGAAGCCGACGAGCGCTCCAAGGACGCGGCCGAGACGGAGAGCCCGGACAGCCGCATCATCCTCGACCCGATCAAGGCGCTGCGGGCGACGAACGTCATGTCCAATGGCCGCTATTCGGTCATGGTCACCGCGACCGGCTCCGGCTACAGCCGCTTCGGCGAACTTGCCGTGACCCGCTGGCAGCCGGATCCGAGCGAGGATCGCCTCGGCTCCTACATCTTCCTGCGCGACACCGCGACCGGCGACTGGTGGTCGGCCACGGCCGAGCCGAAGCGCGCCGAGGGCGAGCGCGTGCAGACGCTGTTTGCCGACGACAAGGCGAGCTTCACCAAATCGGTCGGCTCGCTGCGTTCCGAGGTCGAATGCATCGTCATTTCCGAGGGCAATGGCGAAGGCCGCCGCATCACTCTCTATAATGACGGCGCCACCGATCGGCATATCGAGGTGACGTCCTTCGCCGAGCTGGTGCTTGGCAACGAGGTCTCGGACAACGCCCATCCGGCGTTTTCCAAGATGTTCGTCGAAACCGAGATCGCGCAGAACAACGGCGCGATCTTCGCCACGCGGCGCAAGCGCGACAACAACGACCCCGACCTCACCATGGTGCATTTCGTCACCGATCCGTCGGGCCCGTCGCGCGACGCCGAGGCCGAGACCGACCGGCGCGCCTTCATCGGCCGCGGCCGCACCATCGCCGACGCCATCGCCTTCGACCCCGGCGTCAGGCTTTCCGGCAGCCAGGGCTTTACGCTCGACCCAGTGGCGGCGCTGCGCCGCCAGGTGCGCGTGCCGGCCAACAAGAAGATCTCGCTGACCTTCTGGACCGCCGTCGGCGCCCATCGCGGCGAGCTCGACGAGGCGATCGCCCGGCTAGACCACCAGGAAAGCTTCGCCCGCCAGGCCATGCTTGCCTGGACGCGCAGCCAGGTGCAGACACGCCATATGGGGCTCAGCCTCACCGACGCGGCCAATGTGCAGAAGCTGGCGCGCTACCTGATCTATCCCGATCCGTTCCTGCGCCTGCCGGCCGAATCCATCGCCTCGGGCCTCGGCCGCCAGTCGAGCCTGTGGCCGACCAGCATCTCGGGCGATTTCCCGATCTTCCTCGTGCGCATCGGCGACGTCGCCGATCTCGAGATCGTCGCCCAGGCGCTGCGCTTCCAGGAATATATGCGGGCGCGGGGCATGATGATCGACTTCGTCGTCGTCAACGAGCAGGCCTCGTCCTATGTGCAGGACCTGCAGCGCGCCGTGGAGACGCTGTGCGAGAACAGCCGCCTGCGCGGCCGCGAGCTCGGGCCTCGCCAGCACATCTTCGCCGTCCGTCGCGACCTGATGGACGAGCCGACCTACAAGACCTTGCTGTCGGTCGCGCGTGTCGTTCTGCATACCCGCAACGGCACGATCTTCGACCAACTGGAACGCGCCGAAACGGCGGCCCTCCAGGCTCGCGATGCCTTGCTGCAGGCGGAGGGCGGCTCGCCGCGCGAACCTGTTCCGCCGCTGCCCTTGCCGGTGCCGGCAAGTCGGGATGGAGGCGACATCGCCGCCGATGGCAGCGGTCTGCGCCTGTGGAACGGTTTTGGCGGCTTCGACGGCGACGGCCGCCACTATGTGACGCGGCTGACCGGGCGGCGATCGACGCCGCAGCCCTGGATCAATGTCATCTCCAACGCCTCCTTCGGCTTCCACGTCTCGGCGGAAGGCGCCGGTTTCACCTGGAGCCGCAACAGCCGCGACTACCAGCTGACGCCGTGGTCGAACGACCCGGTGTCGAACCGGCCGGGCGAAGGCTTCTATGTTTTCGACCAGTTGAGCGGCAAGGCCTTCTCGCCGATGGCCGCGATGGTGCGCGATCCGTCGATGACCTATGAGACCTGGCACGGCCAGGGCTTTTCCACTTTCCGCTCCAAGCGCGGTTCGCTCTCGATGGACCTGACGCAGGTGGTCGATCCGACCGATCCGGTGAAGATCACGCGGCTGCGCATCCAGAATGCCGGCCCGGCGCCGGCGCGGCTGCGCATTTACGCCTATGTCGAATGGGTGCTGGGCGGCCATCGCTCGCGCACGGCGGCGACCATCGTGCCGTCGCGCGACGCCGCCACCGGCGCCATGCTGGCGCAGAACCCCTATGGTCTGGATTTCGGCGAGCGGGTTGCCTTCCTGGCGGCCAGCCATCCTGTCCATTCGGTGACCGCCGACCGCAGCGAGTTCATCGGCAGGCACGGCACGACCGAATACCCGCAGGCCGTGCTTGGCGGGCTTGCGCTTTCGGGCCGTATCGAGGCCGGCGACGACCCTTGCGCGGTTGTCGCCAGCGATATCGACATTCCGGCCGGCGGCGACGTCACGCTGCTCTGGCTGCTTGGCGACGCGGCCACGCCCGCCGAGGCAAGCGCGCTGGTGCAGACCCATCGCGGCAAGGATTTCGATCAGCGCCTGGCCGACAACGAAAAGACCTGGCGCGGCTTTCTCGACACCATCCAGGTCGAGACGCCGGACGAGGCGATGAACGCCATGGTCAACCACTGGCTGCCTTACCAGAGCCTGGCCTGCCGCATCCGCGCCCGCTCGGCCTTCTACCAGGCGAGCGGGGCCTTCGGCTTCCGCGATCAGTTGCAGGACACGCTGTCCCTTCTGGCGCACGATCCGAAGCTGGCGCGCGACCAGATCCTGAACGCGGCACGCCGGCAATTCCCGGAAGGCGACGTGCAGCATTGGTGGCTGCCACGCACCGATGCCGGAGTGCGCACCATGATCTCGGATGACGTCGTCTGGCTGGCGCATGCGACGGCCCGCTACATCGAGGTGACCGGAGATACCGGCATCCTCAAGGAGCAGTTGCCCTTCATCGACGGCCAGCAGCTCGGCGAGGGCGAGCATGACGCTTTCTTCACGCCGGAGATCACCAAGAACACCGCGCCGCTCTATGACCATTGCGCGCGGGCGCTCGATCTCGCGATCAAGCGCAGTAGCCCTGCCGGTTTGCCGCTGATCCTCGGCGGCGACTGGAACGACGGCATGAACCGTGTCGGTGAGGGCGGCAAGGGCGAAAGCGTGTGGCTGGGCTGGTTCCTGTTGAAGACGCTCACCGACTTTGCGCCTGTCGCCAAGGGGCAGGGCGACACCAAGCGGGCGCAGGCCTGGACCAAGCATGCGGAGGCGCTGAAGCGGGCCCTGGAAAGCACCGCCTGGGACGGCCAATGGTACCGGCGCGGCAGCTTCGACGACGGCACGCCGCTCGGCTCGCACAATTCGGACGAGTGCAGGATCGACTCGATCGCCCAGTCCTGGAGCGTGCTGTCGGGCGAGGGCGATCCTGCCCGTTCGACGACGGCCATGGAACAGGCGACCAATATACTGGTCGATGACGAGCTCAAGATCGTCAAGCTGTTCACGCCGCCCTTCTCGAAGAGCGAGAAGGATCCCGGCTATATCAAGAGCTATCCGCCGGGCGTGCGCGAGAATGGCGGCCAATACACCCACGCCGCGACCTGGTTCGTCATCGCGCTGGCTGAAATGGGCCGCACCGACGAGGCTTATCGCTGCTTCTCGATGTTGAACCCGGTCAACCACGCCTCGGACGAGGCGGCGGCCGAGCACTATCGCGTCGAACCCTATGTCGTGGCCGCCGATATCTATGCCGGCGAAGGCAAGGGCGGCCGCGGCGGCTGGACCTGGTACACGGGCTCGGCCGGCTGGCTTTACCGCGCCGCGGTGGAGGGCATTCTCGGTATCGAGCGGCGCGGCAAGGAGATCACGTTTAGGCCGAAGCTGCCCGGACACTGGGACGGCTACGCCGCGACGCTCAAGATGTTTGACGGCGAGATCAAGCTTCGCGTCATCCGCGACAAAAAGACCAAGTCGATCTCGCTAGAAGTCGATGGTTCGAAGAAAAAATCGGCCTCTTTCGAGCCGAAAGCCGGCGACAAGACCGAGGTCCTCGTCAGGATACCTGCGTAAAATCAAAGGTTTGGCTCGTCGGCCGCGCATCCTTCGGGGTGCGCGGCCGATCGCTGTTTTTTACTTGGCGCGGCTTTCGGGTCCGACCGCTCGCCTTCCTTTAGGGCTGGCTAAGCAAGCGGCTTGTGATTAAAAATGTGGCAGCGCGAGGCAGGTGCCATTATTTTGCCGCAAGCCTGACATTTCACCTTTTATCTCAAACCGTTAGGTGATCACGTCAGATTTCGTACCGTCGTCATCTTTTGTTCGCTAAATGGGAACGGAAGCGATAGACGACGCATTGTTTCGCGACACGTTAACCGATACGTGTCAGAAAATGGTGCGGTGCACAATTCGGGCATTGAGCACAGACAAGAGTTTGGCGGAGTAGCTGAAGTGTCACTTCTGCAGATCTACTTTAGAGCGCTGGGTTATCTGGCGTCCGACAAGAAGCGCGTTGCGCTGATTTGCGGCGCCAACGTCGCGCTCGCGGCGATCGCGATCCTCGAGCCCATCCTGCTGGGCCGGGTGATCGGTGCGATCTCCGAAAAGGGCGCGGTGTTTTCGACGCTCGCCGTCTGGGCCGCTCTCGGTGCCTTCAACGTCGTCGCCTTCGTGCTGGTGGCGCGCGGCGCCGATCGCTTCGCCCATGCCCGCCGCTCCGAAGTGCTGTGCCAGTCCTTCGAGCGCGTCATCACCATGCCGCTTGCTTGGCACCATCAGCGCGGCACATCCAATTCCCTCCACACGCTGCTGCGCGCGGTCGAGACCCTGTTCAGCCTGTGGCTCGAATTCATGCGCGTGCATCTCTCGACGGCCATCGCGCTGGTGCTGCTGGTTCCGACCGCGCTGTCCATGGACATCCGCATGTCCGTCGTGCTGCTTGGCCTGGGCGTGCTCTACGTTGGCATCGGCCGCGTCGTCATGCGCCGCACCAAGTCGGGGCAGACTGCCGTCGAACGCCACTACCACACCGTGTTTGCCCACGTGACCGACAGCGTCAGCAACGTTGCCGTGCTGCAGAGCTACAATCGCATCGGCCACGAGACCGCGACGCTGAAGCGTTATGTGAAGGATCTGCTCGACGCGCAGAACCCGGTGCTCGACTGGTGGGCGATCGCCAATGCGCTGAACCGCCTGTCGTCGACCATCTCGATGATGATCGTGCTCTCGATCGGCGCTTATCTCGTCACCCGTGGCCAGCTCCGCGTCGGCGACGTCGTCGCCTTCACCGGCTTTGCCGGAATGCTGATCGCCCGTCTCGACCAGATGTCGGCCTTCACCACCCAGATTTCCGAGGCTCGCGCCAAGCTCGAGGAGTTCTATCGCCTCGAGGATTCGGCTGCCGAGACCGCCGAGCCGGACGGATTGCGCGAGTTGACCAACGTCACCGGCCACGTTCGCTTCGAGGATGTCAGCTTCGAGTTCGCCAATTCGGGCCACGGCATCGAGGACGTCTCCTTCGAGGTCCAGGCCGGCCAGACGGTCGCCATCGTCGGCCCGACCGGCGCCGGCAAGACGACGCTGATCAATCTATTGCAGCGCGTCTTCACGCCGGCCAGCGGCCGCATCCTTATCGACGGCATCGACACCCGCACGGTGACCCGCAAGTCGCTGCGCCATTCGATCGCCACCGTCTTCCAGGACGCCGGCCTGCTCAACCGCTCGATCGAGGACAACATCCGCGTCGGCCGCGCCGATGCGAGCAATGACGAAGTCCACGCCGCCGCCAATGCCGCGGCCGCCCAGGATTTTATCCTGGCCAAGAGCGGCGGCTACGACACCGTCGTTGGCGAGCGCGGCGGCCAGCTCTCGGGCGGCGAGCGCCAGCGTATCGCCATCGCCCGCGCCGTGCTCAAGGATGCGCCGATCCTGGTGCTCGACGAGGCGACCAGCGCGCTCGACGTCGAAACCGAGGATCGCGTCAAGGAGGCAATCGACGAGCTGCGCCGCAACCGCACGACCTTCATCATCGCCCACCGCCTGACCACGGTTCGCGACGCCGACCTCGTCGTCTTCATGGACAACGGCAAGGTAGTCGAGATGGGCGGTTTCACCGAGCTGTCGCTGCGCAACGGTCGCTTCGCCGCCCTGCTGCGCGCCGGCGGCCTGCTCAACGACGAAGAGGTCCGCCGCCTCAGCCGCGCGGTGAACGAAGCAGCGTAAGTTCTCTCCTTCTCCGACAAGGGGAGAAGGGGAATTGCCCCGAACACATTGCAGGTCTATTTAAGTCGGCATGAGCGATACCACCTCACGCCTTGCCGGCTGGACCGATCTCGCCAACCCGACGCGCTTCGTCGGGCTGGCCGACAAGGTCGTTCCGTGGCTTGCTGCAGTCGCAGCGATCCTGCTTGGCGCGGGCCTCTATTTGAGCTTCACCGCACCGGAGGATTTCCAGCAAGGCATCACGGTGCGCATCATGTATATCCACGTGCCTTTCGCCTGGCTCGCTATGATGTGCTACACGATCATGGCGATCTCGGCGCTGGGCACGCTGGTCTGGCGTCATCCGCTGGCCGATGTCGCCCTGAAAGCGGCGGCGCCGATCGGCGCCACCTTCACCGCGCTGGCGCTGATCACCGGCTCCATCTGGGGTAAGCCGATGTGGGGCACCTGGTGGGTGTGGGACGCGCGGCTGACCTCGGTCTTCGTGCTTTTCCTGATGTATCTCGGCATTATTGCGCTGACCCGCGCGCTGGACGACGCCGGTCGCGCCGCCTGGGCCGCCGCCATCATCACGCTGGTCGGCTTCATCAACATCCCGATCATCAAGTTCTCGGTCGACTGGTGGAACACGCTGCACCAGCCGGCCTCGGTCTTCCGCCTCGGCGGCCCGACCATCGATCCTTCGATGCTGTGGCCGCTGGCCGTGATGGCACTCGGCTTCACCGTGCTGTTCTTCGCCCTGCACCTGATGGCGATGCGCACGGAGATTTTCAGGCGGCGCGTGACCGCGATGCGCAGAGTTGCCGCGCGGCAGGCGGAGCGCACTTAACCTTCTCCCCTTGTGGGGGTGAGAAGCGGTCCGCATTTGCGGACGAAAAGCCAATTGCTTGGCTTTTCGAGCTTTGAACGCCCTGAGCCTGCGAAGGGCCGGGCGGTGCCGCCGAAGGCGACGGATGAGGGGTGTTCCAGGGAAAGCCAGCGTCTCACTCCGCTGGAACACCCCTCATCCGTCTCGGCGCTAACACGCCGATCCACCTTCTCCCACAAGGGGAGAAGGAAAGGCCGCTCACCCCATCCGTCCCCTTGCCGCCACCGGCAGCGTTTCCAGCACCTTGTCACCGTCGACCAGATGCACCTGGTCGAACAAATTCGTCACCACGCAGCAATGATCGGGAACGACGCGCACGCGTTCACCGATGCGCAGCTTGGCGCCGTCCGAAAGCGTGACGGTGCCGTGCTCCTCGCTCAAGCCCGTGACGCGGGCGCCCGGCACGCCGAGCAGCTCGCCGAACTCCGGCAGGCCGAGCGTATCGGAAGACAGCGCCTTGCTGCCGCTGTCGAGAATGGCGCGTGTCGCCGTCGGATGGCTGACCACGGTTGCCAGCACGGTCAGCGCGCAGTCGTCCAGCGTGCCGACGCCTTTGGCGACCTGGTAGCGATCGAGATAGATGTAGGTGCCAGGCCGGTATTCGGTGACGACGCTGTCTTCGCCGGAGCGCCACATATCCGGCGTGCCGCCACTGGAGATGCGTTCGCATTCGAGCCCTGCCGCGGCAAGCGAGCCGCGTGCGGTCTTCAGCCAGGCGTCGGCCTCGGCGGCGCGCCCCGCCGCCGGATAGGTCATCAACCCGCCGAAGGCGAGGCCCGTGGCCTGGTCGATCACTTTCGCCAGCGTCAGCGCTTCGTCGGCGCTCTGCACGCCGCAGCGACCCATGCCAGTGTCGCACTCGACCAGCACCCGCAGTGGATAGCTAGAATCGGTGAAAGTGGCGGCAAGGCCCTCCAAAGTGTCACGGCTGTCCGCCGTCACCGATAGCGTCACGCGCCTATGCAGCGCCTTCAGCCGCTCCAGCTTGGCGCGACCAAGGATGTTGTAAGGGAGAAAAATGTCGGTCAGCCCGGCATCGGCCATCACTTCGGCCTCGCCGATCTTCTGACAGGTAATGCCGACGGCGCCTGCCGCCACCTGCTTCTTCGCCCAGTAAGGCAGCTTGTGCGTCTTGATATGCGGGCGGAGCTTCAGCCCGTGAGCGTCCGCATGGGCCTGCGCTTTTTTGATGTTCGCCTCGGCGCGGGCGGCATCGATGAGGATCGCCGGTGTGTCGAGGTCGTCTATGCTTGCCATGAGATCACCGTCCGAACATGCCTTCCGAGCGGCGATCCGCTGTGGGACAAAGACATTGCGTTAAAACAAATCAGCTGGGTTTATGGCCCCGAACGCGGCCCATGTCACGGGGCCAGACCCGTCGGTTTGCGTCGACAGAGGACCTGCATTGGGCTATTCGGAAGGAAAGGTTTCAGCAGGCGGCGGCCGGAAGGAAGAGAACCCATGAAGCGCTCCAAGATCAACGACATCATCCGCGAAGCCGACGCCTTCATCCGCTCCTTCGGCTATATCATGCCGCCCTTCGCCTATTGGTCGCCGGAAGAGATGAAGGCGCGCAAGGCCGACTCCCCGGCCATCTTCACCTCGCGCCTCGGCTGGGACATCACAGACTACGGCCAGGAGAAGTTCGACGAGCTCGGTCTGTTCCTGTTCACCGTGCGCAATGGTCGTTACGAGGACATGAAGCTCGGCATGGGCATGCTCTATGCCGAGAAGATCATGATATCGCGCAAGGACCAGCTCTCGCCGATGCACCGCCACAACATAAAGGCCGAGGACATCATCAACCGCGGCGGCGGCAAGCTGGTGCTGGAACTGTTCATGCACGACCGCGACGGCGGCATCGACCCGAAGGCCGAAGTATCGGTGCCGGTCGACGGCACCATGACTAGATTGCCGGCGGGCGGGCTGCTGAAGCTCGATCCGGGCCAGAGCGTCACACTGCTGCCCGGCGTCTGGCACGCCTTCTGGGCTGAGGGCAAGGACGTGCTGATCGGCGAGGTCTCGACGGTCAATGACGACCTCACCGACAATGTCTTCCGCGATCCGATCGGCCGCTTCTCCAACATCGACGAGGACGTCGCCCCGCTGCACCTGCTGGTGTCGGATTATGAGAAGTGGGTGGGGTAGCGAGGGACGCTTCGCTACCGCGCGTACTTGTCCGCCTTCCTATTCCCGAGCAGCAGCTTGCGCTCCAGATGCGCCCGAAGCTCGCCGTAATAGGCGGTGAGAAAGGCCTTTGAATCGACCGGCTCGACCCGGGCGCCGATCTTGCGGGCGATGGTCTCCGCCACCGCCTTCAGCGCGGAATAATCGTCGCGGCGCAACACTTCCTCAAGCTTCTGCAGTTCGGCGATGCCATAGGCGTCGAGCTGCGCGGGGCTGAATTGGAAGCGGGCCGCGACCGGGTCCTTGCGCTGCGAAAGGTCTTCGACCAGTGCCACTTTCGGCGCCTCGACCACCCAGGTGCCGGCGAGCAGGTCGCCGATCCTCAGCCGGTCGCGGTTGAACAGCGGAAACAGCGAGAACAGCAACGCCCAGACCAGACCGAAGATGGTCGTCAGCGTGTCGGCGACATCGGCGCTGGCGCGCGCAGCCAGGATCGACAGAGGCAGGAATACTTCGATCTCGCGCATCAGGTTGCGCGCGATGACCTGGTCGAGCGTAAGGCCGGCGCCGCTGCGCGACGCGACCCTGACGCCAACCATGCGCTTGCCCGGTGTGGCTGCCCGCCGTCCCGCCTCGAAGGCGATGAAATAGACGTTGCGCAGGAAGAAGATGAAGATGATCCAGACGATGAACAGCGGTTCGGCATCGTGTATGCCAAGCCCGGCAAGGCCGAACAGCGCGACGATACTTACCACGACCGCCGCCACAATAATGATCACCACATCGAGCAGGAAGCCCGAAGCCCGGGTGCCGGCGTCGGCCAGCTTGACCCTGAGGTTGACACCTTCCGGCGTCACCAGCGGACGGATCAGTGCTGCCGGGTTCTTGACCTTCGCTGTCCTAGCGGTCGCCATGACGCACCATCCGGAACAGGTAGAAATAGCAGATCCACAAGGCCAGCATGCCGCCGCCGATCGAATAGCGGGCGAGGTCGCTGGTGATCGTCTGCCGGCCGATGCCTTCCAACAGTCCGGCAAAAAGCAGCATCACCGTGACGCCGATCATGGCGGTTGCCGCGACGCGTCCGGCCCGTGCTGCGGCAGCCATGCGGGTCAGCTCGCCGGGAAAGGCGATGCTGGTGCCGATGCGCATGCCGGCAGCTCCCGCGATGGCGATGGCGAACAGCTCCGTCGTGCCGTGGATCGAAAGCCAGCCGCCGAGCTCGAACCCTAGGCCCTTGGCGGCATAGATCTGGAAAATGGCGCCGAGCATGCAGCCATTCATCAGGATGATCAGCACGCTCGGCACGGCGAAGGCAAAGCCCAGCGCGAAGGCCAGGATCGAGACCTGTGTGTTGTGGGTGAAGAGATAGGCGGCGAACCCAGACAGGAAATGGTCGCCGCCGCCATAAAGCACGCTGCGCAGCGTCTCGGCCGACGAGTCCGGGTTGCGCCCGCCCGCCAGGCTCGGCGCGATGATGGCGTCGTACCAGCGCTTGTCGGCGGCGACCAGCCAATAGCCGGCGATCGCGCCGATCACCGTCAACCCGACCGATGTCCACACCTCGCGCCAAAGGTCGCGGATCGCAGCCGGCCAATCGTGCAGGAAGAAGTCGCCGATGCGCGTTCTCAAGCTCCGCCGCGCGCCATAGAGATAAAAATAGCCGCGCAGGCAGAGCGCCTCGAGATAGGCGATCAGCGCGCTGTCGAGCGAGGTCGCGCGCGCCACCGAGAGCGAGGACAGCGCCGAGCGGTAGAGGAGCGGCAGCGACAGCAGCTCGTCTTCCGAAAGCGCGCGCGGCGCGCGTTTTTCGACGCGCGCAAGCAGCGCCTCGAAGGCTTTCCAGTCGGCCTCCCGCTCCTGGCGGAAGCTTGCCAGCGACTGGCGAACCGCGTCGGTGCCGGCAGACAGCGTCATAGAAGGTTCTCCTCCTTGAGCTGGATATAGCGCTCGACCAGCGCCGGACCGAGCCGCTGGTGGTCGGCCTCGATGACATGCGCGCCAAGCAGCCTGAGGCGCCCGATCACAACCTGCCGCTGCCGCAGGAGGTCGCCGGCGGTGACCGAGCGGGCGATATCCTCGGGCGCCGCCGGCGCCATGTCGGCCAGCGTTTCAAGCTCCACATCCTTCATCAGCATGAACAGCACCAGATGCCGCTCGGTCAGCCGGCCCACGGTGCGCAGCATCAATTCGGCGCTGATCGGATCGACGAAATCGGTGAAGACGATGACCAGCGAGCGCCGGTCGAGCTTCGCCGACAGCGTGGTCAGCGCCAGGGTGAAGTTGGTCTCTTCGGTCGAATAGTCGATCTCGGCGGCGCGCTTCTGGATCATGGTGAAGCTCGGCGAGCCGCGCACCGCCCCGCTGGAGACGCGCGGCCTGGCATCGAAGGAAAACAGGCTGACGAGATCGCCGCCTTTTAGCGCGATAAAGGCCGACAGAAGCGCCGCCGTCACGGCGCGGTCGACCTTCGGCACGCCGTCGACCGGCTCGCACATCAGTCGGCCGCTATCGATGGCCAGAACGATGTTGTTGTTCTCCTCGATCCGGAACTCGCGCGCCAGCAGCTTGCCGTGCCGGGCGCTGCGCTTCCAGTCGATCATGCGCCGGCCCATGCCGGGCTGGTAATCCTTCAGCGACTCGAACTCGCGGCCCTGGCCGGCACGCTTCTGCGCATGGCCATCGGCAAGGGCCGAGCGCTGCAAGAGCGTGATCGCCTCGTCGCGTGCGCTGTTGACATTGGGCAGCACCGCAACCTTGCGGTCGACCGGCAATATGACCTGGTTCCACATCAGACCGAACGGGCCCTGCCAGCGCAGCCACAGCCGGTCGAAGCTGGCGATGCCGCGGCGGATCGCCTCGAATTCGAGATCGAGCGTGCCGCCATTGACCGGCAGCGCGCCGCCGGTGCCCGCTACTGGCTGCAGCCGCTGGTCATGCCCGACACGCGCCTGCAGGCGCCGTAGCTTTGCCCCGACACCGGTCGCGATGTGCAGCGTGAAGCGCCCGCCGATACCCACCTGCGGCGGCGCCGTCAGTGTGGCGTTGAGCGAGGCGCGGCCTCTGCCCGCGGCAGCGTCCACCGCCAGGAAGGCGAGAAGCACGCAGATCCACAACAGGCCGAGATACCAGACATGCGGCAAAGCGAGCGCGATCAGGAAGCCGGGGATTGCCCCCGCCGCCGCTGCCCAGACCGCTCGCCCGCTCGGATAGATCAACGCGGCGCTTCCGTATGATCGACGAGGTCGGAAACGATCTGCTCAACCAGCCGCCCGTCGATCTGCGCGGCCGGCGAAAGCACGACGCGGTGGCGCAGTGCCGGCACGGCCAAAGCCTTGACGTCGTCCGGGATGACATAGTTGCGGCCGTCGAGCGCCGCCCTGGCGCGCGCGGCTCTCGCCAGCATGGCGCCCGCGCGCGGGCTGGCCCCGACCTCGAGGTCGGGGCTTTCGCGCGTGCCGCGCACAAGGGCTGCGATATAGCCGACGACATCGTCGACCAGCGTGACATCGCCGACCGTGGCCAGCGCTGCTTCCAACGTCTTGCGGTCGGTCTGCGCCCTGATGCCGTATTGCTGGATATCATGCGAGGCCGAGCCGCCGCCGTGATGGACGATGATGGCGCACTCTTCCCTGAGGTCCGGATAGCTCACCCGATGCTTGAACAGGAAGCGGTCGAGCTGCGCTTCAGGCAGCGGATAGACGCCTTGATGCTCGATCGGGTTCTGCGTCGCCACCACCATGAAATTCCGACCCAGCGGATGCGTGGTGCCGTCGAAGGTGACGGCGTGTTCCTGCATGGCCTCCAGCAGGGCGGCCTGCGTCTTCGGCGGCGTGCGGTTGATTTCGTCGGCGAGAAGCAAGTCGCAGAAGATCGGGCCGCGCGTCAGCGTGAACTGCCCGGTCTGGAAATTATAGATGTTGGCGCCGACGATATCGCCGGGCATCAGGTCGGGCGTGAATTGGATACGGCCATAGGCGACGCCGAGCGCCTGGGCGAAGCAGCGCGCCGTCATCGTCTTGGCCGTGCCAGGCGGGCCTTCGAGCAGGATGTGCCCCCCGGTAAACAGCGCCGTCAGCATCAGGTCGACCGTGTCGCGCTGTCCGGTAATCGCTTTCGCGACTTCTTCCCTGATCGCGCTCGCCAGGGCCTTCACTTCATCGACGTTCACCGAGCCTCCTTGCCGTCCAGTCATGCAGCTTCTCCGCTGCTTCATGCATTCCGGCCAAACTGTTGGAATCGTTAACTGCCTTGAACCGCGCGGTGAAGCCGTGCGCTTCGCCCCCGTCGCGGGAATCGAGCCAGCGGTCGAGCGCCTCGCCCTGCAGCCCATGCGGCGCGCCAAGCAGCGCGGCGGCGCGCTGGCGCATCAGCGTTGCATAGCGGTCGCCGAGCCCCTGCAGCCGTCCGGCGCGCTTCAACAGCATCGCCGTGGTGTCGACCAGCGCCCGCTTGCCGAAGGCGATGGCGCGCCCTTCCGCGCGCGGCGGACCGAAGCGGCCGAGCCCGTGCAGGAAGGCGAGCGCGGCCGCCACCAGCACCGACAACGTCAAAGCCAGGAAGGGCGGTTCGATCAGCAGCTTGGCGAGATCGTAGTTACCGCCGCTGCCGTGCAGCGTCAGGTCGAACATGACGGCGCCCTTGGCGGGCTCCAGCATGGCGATCAGGTCGAGCGCGGCGGCCGCCCTCTGCTCGTCCTTCAGCGCGAAGTTGTTGATGAAATCGGGGTCGGTGAGGATGTAGAAGGGTTCGTTGTCGAGTTCGGTCAGGATAGCCCTGCCGTCGCCCGCCGCGATCAGCGGATGCTCGTCCGCCACCCATTGCAGCTCTTCCGGCGCGGGTACCATGCGGCCGGCGATATTGATCTGCGAAAGCGTGCTCTTTGCCTCGCCGAGCTTCGCCTTGGCGATGCGGCCGAGCCAGTCGTTGACGACGTTGTTGGGGAGCCGCTCGATCTTGGTCTCCCAGCCGTCATGGGCGAACAAGGGAAAGGTCTGCCACTTCGGCAGGACGAAGAGCGTATCCTTGCCGGAGCGCAGCTTGATGAGGCGATCGAGCGCGGCCGGGTCGCTGCCCGGCGCGATGGTGACGACGAGCAGGAAAGTCGATGCCAGTGGGGACGCAAGGTCCTTCTTGCCACGTTCCATCGGCGGCGCCCGTCCGTTGGTCAGCTTCAGCCATTCGACAAGCCCAGCATAGCCGGTGCCGCCTTTCGAAAGCGGCGTGGCGCCGCCTTGGGGCTGGCGAAAATCCGGCGCGTAAGTGGACAGAAGAAAAAATCCGGCCGCCGCCAGCAGGCTGGCAAAAATGCCCCAGAACAGGGTTTTGCGGCTGAACGGCTCCGCGGCCGCCCCGGTCGGTTGCGCGCTCATGCCCAGGCGTCCCGGAAGGCGAAACGCTCATAGGCGCCGCGCGCCTGCCGCCAGCCTTCGACCCCGACGGGTCGGCGGGCAAACAAAGCTGCCTCGACAATGCGGGCGATTTCGCTGAAGGCGGCGCGCGGCCGGGTGGGGATGGAGCCCGCCGCGGCGATATCGCGCGCGGTGAGGGAGGGACGCAGGAAATCGGGCAGCCTGGTGGCGATGTCGGCGACGCTGCGGCGCAAGAGAAGATGCACCGCCTCGTCATACTCGCCGCGCGCGGCGAGCGCATCGGCCTCGGAGAGCAGGACCTGGGCCGCGCCCGCGTCCGGGCGCCACTCTTCCTTCGCTTCGGTCTCCGGACGCTTGCGCCGCCAGGGCAGGCGCCAGGCGATGCCTTTGGCTTCAAGGAGAAGCAGAAAAGCGATGATCGCGACGCCGATGATCACCGCGCCCCAGAACAGATAGATCATATAGGGACCGAGCTTTGCCAAGCCGTCCAGAAACGGCTTCAGCCATTCCGGCGGCTCGGGCTGCACATAGGTCGGCAGCCCGAACTGGATCGAATCGTCGGCCAGCAGTTGCTTGTGCAACTGCGCCAGCCGTCCGGCCTCTTCCGTCCCTGCGGCTGTCACCCGCTCGTTCCCCCCTGCAACCTGCGGTTCGGGCCGACACTGGCAATACGCCATGACAATTGCAAGCGGGCCCAACCGCAAGTATCAATGTTGGTGGTTTATACTTTTCGAGTTTTGCAGATCCATTAAGGGGGAAATGTAACATGGCATCGATTGCAAGCGGCAGGCTGGAAAAGTTCAGCATCGGCCGGGTGTTCAGCAACACGTTCTTGGTCATCGGTCGCAGCTTCGGCTCACTCGCGATGATCGTCGGCCTTTTCACGGCTTTGCCGGCATTGATCTACAACTCTTGGAACTTCAGTCGGATCGCCAGCCTCCGAGCAGACGGCGTTGCCGGCATGGAACAGGCAGCCCTGGCGAACTACGGAATCACTTCGATGATCGCCGCCCTGGTCATTTTCGTGCTGGCGTTCCTTGCCCAGGCGGCGCTGGTTCGGGCAACGGTCGAGGATCTGAACGGCAAGCGCCCGGCGGTCGGCGACTGCATACAGGTAGCGCTGCGCAGCTTCCTGCCCGCGTTCGGGATCGGTGTCGTGGTCTTTCTCGCCATGATGGTGGCCGGCTTCGCGACTGTCATCATCGCTTGGTTGATACCGATCATCGGATGGCTCGTCGGGCTCGCGATCATCGTCGCCGTGGCTATTTGGGTGCTTAGCATTTCTGTCGCGGTCCCTGTCGTGGTTCAAGAAAGGGAGGGCGTTTTCGGTTCGATATCGCGCAGTCGACAGCTGACCAAAGGTAGCCGCTGGGCAATTTTCGGCCTATTTCTGATCATCGGCTTGATAGCGATGGTTTTCCAGGGCGGCTTTTCTTTGCTGTTCGGGCTTGTGATTGCTGACCCCGGTGGCATCTCCTCCACCGGGGTCGCAGTCGGAGCGATCGGAAGCAGCCTGGTGTCGAGCATCTTCTCGACGGTGATCTCGGTGGCTATCGCGGTCACCTATGTCGAGCTGCGCCGTGTCAAGGAAGGCACCAGTGTCGACGAACTGGCGGAGATCTTCTCGTAGACCGTAAGGATCGGCTTCAAGGCTTGGGCAATCCTCTCGTAAGGAACGCCACGGCGTGCCCAGCCTCTCCGCCGAGCGCATGCCGCGTTCGGGCTGCGTCGACAATCGCTGACAAATGACAAACGGCCGACGCGACGGGAAGGTCGCGCCGGCCGCTCGGTCCTGGGAGGATCAGGAATCCAGCCAGACCTTCTCAAAGTGCTGCTCGAGCGCCTGGTGCTGTTCGCAGCCCTGCACGCCCTTGCGGTAGGTGCGATAGACCGAGCGCCAATAGGGCTGGATGATGATGCCGGCATCGCGCAGGTTCGTCTCGATCTTTGCCATGATTTCCTTGCGCTGGGCGGCGTCGGGCGTGGCAAGCGCCTTGTCGAGAAGCTCGTCGAACTCCTTGTTCGAATAGGCGCTTTCGTTCCAGGCGCCGCCCGATTTATAGGCTAAAGCCAGAACCTGCACGCCGAGCGGTCGGCCAAGCCATTCGGTGCAGGAATAGGGGAACTTGGCCCAGTCATTCCAGAACGTCGCGGCCGGCAGCACGGTGCGCTTGATCTTCAGGCCCGCCTCGCGGATTTGCGCCGCGATCGCGTCGGCGGTGCTTTTTTGCCATTCGACGTCGACCGAGATCAGCTCATATTCGTGGTCGGCCTTGCCGGATTCCGAAATCAGCTTCTTGGCCTGTTCGAGGTCGCGCTTGGCCGGACCGATATCGGCGAATTCCGGATGCATGGGGCCGACATGGTGATTGTCGGCGGGCTTGCCGCGACCGTCGAGGCCGAGCTTCAGCACGGCCGCATTGTCGACGGCGAACTGGGCAGCGCGGCGCACCTTGACGTCGTCATAGGGCGCGTTGGAGACGTTGAAGCGCGCGACGATCGTCGAGCCGGTGGCGATCTCTGAATTCTGCATGCCCATCTGCTCGGTCTGCGACACGGCATCCGACGTGGTCTCGTGGTCGGTGTCGATCTCGCCGGATTCGAAGGCCGACAGCGTGGCGTTGGGATCGGAGCCGTAGTCGACCCATTTGATGCCGTCGAGATAGAACTCGCCCTTCCACCAGGGCTTGTCCTTGCGCTTCACCTCGGCGCCCGTCTCGGCGTCCCAACTGACCAGCTCGCAAGGGCCCGTGGTGATGGCCAAAGCCTTCTTCGGATCCGCATCGCCCTCATAGGAGCGGTGCATGATCAGCGCCGGATAGTCGGCCATGCCGGCGATCAGCGAGATGTCGGGCTTCGGCAAATTGAGCTTGATGGTGTAGTCGTCAATCTTCTGGATGCCGCCGTCGACAGGTTTCTTGGTGTCGGCATTGACCAGCGCGCCCATGCGCGCCGCGACCGAATTGCCGGCGACCGAGGCATCGCACCAGCGGTTGAGGTTGTGGATTACGTCGTCGGCGTTGAAAACGTCGCCATTCGACCATGTGATGCCCTTACGCACGTTAAGCGTGATCGTCTTGGCGTCGTCGCTGGTTTCCCAGCTTTCCAGCAGCCAGGGCTCGAAGCTGAAGTCGGTTTTCCAGCGCACCAGATATTCGTTGCACTGGCGCGCGACATTCGACATCTCGACGCCGTCGAAGGTGCGCGGATCCTTGAAGCCCTTGACGTTCATCGCCACGCGGAGCACGCCGCCCTTTTTCGGCTCGGCGGCGCGGGCAGGCGAGGCAGCGATCCCGCCCAGCGCCATCGCTCCGGCGGCGCTGACACCAAAGCCGGCCATCAAAGCCAGATATTCCCGGCGGCTGATCGCGCCCTTCTTGAAATCGTCGGCGATCGGCTTGGCACGCGGGTGCAGTTTTCTGTCGGTCAGCATGAATTTCATCGTCGTTCCCTCTATTGTTGGCGCTCCGGGCCGCCATGCGGGGCGGATACGTCCGCCGGGAGCGCCGTTGCCTGCGAAGGAATGATAGGTCCGCTTTCCGCCGCGAAATGGTTGGGTTTCCGCAGTTCTTGTGCGCTGTTCCGCAGGGTGACCAAGGCTTGGGTTCCTCGCCCCCGCAAAGCGGGGGAGAGGTGTCCGCGAAGCGGACGGAGAGGGGGCCTTCGTAGGGCGCTCCCCTCTCCGTCTCGGCTTCGCCGAGCCACCTCTCCCCACTTTCGTGGGGCGAGGAACCTTGATCTTCCGGGGCCGCGATCCTTCACAGGCCCTCTGTCCTGCAGGATTTCGCTTAAGGCTCCAAGGGAGACATCAGCGCTTCGTCGCTGCGCCGAGCGCGTCAATATCGGCGACAATCCTCGCGAACGCCTCCGCCGCGCGCGGAACGGTCGGCTTTGCCCGCAGAAAGCTGTGCACCAGCCGCTTCTCCTCGCGCCACCACGCTTGTCCGCCGGCGCCGAGGATGCGGTCGCGATAGACTTCGCCATCGGAGGACAGCGGATCGCATTCGGCGGTGACGATGATCGTCGGCGGCAGGCCGGAGAAGTCGCTATCCCTGAGCGGCGAGAATTTCGGGTCGTCCAAAGCCTGTCCGGGCGCGGACCGGATACGGCGGTAGAACTCGATGTCACTGAGGCTGAGAAGCGGCGCTTCGGCATGCTCGACATATGAGCGCCCGGTCTCGTCGCCGCCCAGCTCCGGATAGATCAACATCTGGCCAACAGCGTGCCGTTCATGGCCCCGCGTCGCTTGCGCCACCGCGGCAGCGAGATTTCCGCCGGCACTTTCGCCGCAAAGCACGATCGGCAGCGTGCTCGCCGCGGCGACCCATTCGAACACGGCCAGCGCATCCTCGAAGGAGGCAGGGTGCACGTGTTCCGGCGCCAGCCGGTAGTCGGCCGAGACCACCTCGAAACCGGTGCCGGCGCAGATCTCGGAGCAGATGTCGTCGTGGCTGTCGAGGTCGCCAAGGACAAAACCGCCGCCATGGTAATAGACGACGGCGGCCGACGCCGTCTTGTCCGCCATGCGGTAGTATCGGATCGGAATCGCATGCGCGGTCGTCGATACGAGGCCGTCGCCGGTCGTCACGCCTTCCGGATGACCTTGGTGAAACGCGACGCACATCCGATCATAGACCGCCCGCTGCTCGGCAATCGGTGCTGCAACGATCTCCGGCGGGTACCAGCTGTTGATCTCGTCGATATAATCCCAGAGTTCCGGATCGAGCCGGGCTGCATATTTGCCTCGGCTTGCCGGATTGGTCGGGGCGCTGGCCACAGCCGTCAAAGCTCGGCGTAGAGCTGCGCCGCGTTCTCGAAGGTGAAGCGCAGCGGCACCGAGCCCTCGACCTGCCACACGTTCACGGTGTCTCCCGCCATCAGCCGGCAGGCGTCGAGCGTGTTGGTGACGGCACCGCCATAGAGACGGTTGGCGAGGTTGAGGATGCCGGTCTGGTGCATGGCGGCACTGGCGCTGCCGCAGGCATCCTTGACCAAAAGCACGCGAAAACCGCGCGCCACCGCGTCCTTCACCGTGGCGTCGATGCAGGCCTCGGTCCAGACCCCGGCGACGACCAGCCATTCGATGCCGGAAGCCTTGAGCTTGTCGCCAAAATCGTTCTTGCCGAAGGCGCTGGCTTCCTGCTTGACCAGCATGGCTTCGCCATTTTGCGGCGCCACTTCATCGCAGATCGCGGTCAGCGGATCGTCCTTGTCGGAAAAAGCCGATTTGCCGCTTTCGTCGACGGGGTGGAACGGCCGCGCCGCGGCGAGATCGACGATATAGGCCCAGTGATAGAGCGGCACGAAATTGCGCCGCGCCGCCTCCTGCAGGCGCCGCACATTGGCGAGGATGTCGGCAAAGCCCTCGACCAGATAGCGGTTGTCCTTGCGATGCTCCTCCTGGAGATCGATGAACACAGCGGCCACCGTGCCGCGCCGGATGGAAATGGGTGCTTTCATGCGGAATGTGCTGTCGATGCGTCGGCGCTAATTGTCAAGAAGCTGATCCTCATATGGGAAGCGCGAGAGCAGTTCGGTGCCGGTCTCGGTGATCAGGATCTCGTCCTCGAGCTTGACGCCCTCGCGACCGCCCTTCTCGCCGATATAGCTTTCCACGCTCACCACCATGCCGGGCACGATGATGCCGTCGCGGCCATAGGTCTCGTAGTCCATCGCGTGCGCGATGAAAGGCGTTTCGCCATGCATGCCGACACCGTGCATCACAGAGGTGTAGCGCTGGTCGACGAAGCGGTCGGGGATCTTCCAGGCCTTCTCGGCGATCTCGCGGAAGGCCATGCCGGGCTTCACGATGCCGATATTGTGCTGCACCTGGTCGTGCGCCATCCGATAGAGCGATTTCTGATAGGGTGTCGGCTTGCCCGGGCCGCAGCGGAAGGTGCGCGAGAAGTCGGAATAATAGCCGTAGCAGCCGATCGTATCGGTATCGAGCGCCAGCAGCTCGCCCGGCCTGATCTTGCGCCCGCTCGCCTCGTTGAACCATGGATTGGTGCGCTGTCCCGAGGTGAGCAGCCGGGTCTCGATGAACTCGCCACCTTGCCGGATCACCTCGCCATACATGATGGCGAAGAGCTCGTTCTCGGAAACGCCGGGCTTGATCGCCTCGCGCACCGCAGCCACCGCGGCCTCGGCGCCCGCCATCGATGCCAGCAGGCATTTCACTTCCTCCGGCGTCTTCACCGCGCGCACGGCGAGGATTTCGCCCTGGCAGTCCTTGACCTCGCAGCCGCGCTTTTCCAGCGCCAGCGCCTGCAGATGGCTGCAGCGATCTAGCCCGAGCTTCATCGAGCCGCCGCCATGCTTCTTCAGAAGCTCGGTGATCTCGTCGGCGAACGGCCCGGCGGTCTCGTCGTCGCGGCCCGACACCGACGACCAGACGAGCTTGGACGGCCGCGCCTCGTCGATCGTGTCGAGCACCATCGAGACATGGTAGCTCTGCGGATATTCGAACAGCACGATCGGCCCTTCGGTGGGCACGAAGAAATAGCGGGTCGAGTTGCGCAGGAAATAGCCGAACATGTTGCGCGAGCCGGTGGCGTAGCGCTGGTTGTAAGGATCGAACAAAACGACGCCGCCATAGCCGGCCTCGCGCATCCAGGCGCGCAGCTTGGCCAGCCGCCCCTTGCGCAGCGCGTCGGCATCAATGAAGGACGGCTCGGTGTCGGAAAGCCACATGCCGCCGGCGGGATCGGCCGCGGCCGGATGGCGCATGCGGTCCTTGAAATCTACATCCTCGGTGCTGTCGGGGTCGAATACGACGATGCTCATGCGCGCCTCCTGTTGCGGAGACCATGATCTATACGTCACACGAAGTGTGTGCGGATTCCCGCAGATGTCGTGCCGGACGCCGCAGGCGAAAGGGCAACGCCGTGATCCTTCGCGCTGTCCCGCCAGCGTTTCATGGCGCCAGCGCGCACAAATATCTAATGCCGCCGCATCGCCTTCGGCGCGTGCCCATGCTCCTCACGAAACGCCCTTGCAAAGCTCGACATCGAAGCAAAGCCGCAGGCCAGCGCCACATCCCTCACCATCAGCGTCGAATGCGCCAGCAGGTCGGCGGCGCGCTTCAGCCTGAGCCGCCGGTAATATCCATTGGGCGAGATATCCAGCTCGGCGCGGAAACTGCGCTCGAGCTTGTCGGGCGAGACGCCGAGCCGTTCCGCCAGCTCCGCCATGCCGAGCCTTTCCTCGACCGCATCTTCCATGATCGCGATGGCCGACAGCACCAGCTCGTTCTGGACGCCGGTGCGCAGCCTGAGCGGCATCAGCTTGCGGTCGACGCTCGACCGCAACGGCGAGTGCACGAACCATTCGGCGACACCCGCCGCGATCTCGGCGCCATAGTCCTGCGTGATGATTTCCAGCATCATGTCGAGGCTGCCGACGCCGCCGGCCGAGGTGAAGCGCTTGCGGTCGATGACGAAGAGATCGCGCCGCAGCTCGATATCCGGAAAGGCCTCGGTGAAGGCTGCCTGGCTGGTCCAGTGCAAGGTGCAGGCATGGCCGTCGAGGAGGCCGGCGCGAGCAAGGAAGAATGCGGCGTCGGCGACAGCGCCGATATGCGCGCCGCCTCGCAGGCTTTTGCGGATCCAGCCCATCGCCTCGTCCGCCACGATATGATCGGCATCGCCGCCCGAGCAGACGACGATGCGGTCGACCTTCGGCGCGTCGGTGGCCGAGAAGCCGGGTTGGATGACGACGCCGTTCGATGCTTCAACCGTACCCGCATCGGCGCCGACGATTACCCAGCGGTAGCAGTCCCGCTTCGCAAGAATGTTGACGGCGCGTAAGGGTTCGATGACGGAAGAAAACGCCATCATCGGAAAGCCGGGGAAAACCAGCACCGCAAAGGTGAGGGGCGCTACGCCCGCCGCCGTTTTTTCCTGGCCGCGTGAACTCATGGCCGGCGACCGTAGCGCGGCAGCACGATACTGGCGGTAAGCGGCGCGAGTTCCATGCCGCTCGCCAGCTCCGGGTTCAGCCACATCATCTCCTCGATCTCGGCCGCAGGGACCGGCTCGCCGGTGATGGAGAGTTCGAACAGCTCGGCCTCGACGCAGGCGTCCGGCTCATTGGCGGCGGGCGCAGAAAACGAGCCGAGATGCGAAGCAGCGCCCGGATCGACGACGATGCCCAGCTCCTCGCGCAATTCGCGCGCAAGGGCGGCGGCCGGCAATTCACCCGGCTCGATCTTGCCGCCCGCCTGCATGAACGTGCTGGTGCCGCGCTTGCGCACCAGAAGCAGCCTGCCGCCATCGTCGCGGATGACAGCGGCGGCGATGCGGATCGTCCTCGCCCTCGGTATTCTGGAATGGCTGGAGGTCACGATAGGCTGTTTCCCGGCGGCGGTTTTGGTGGCAGAGAGAGGTGAACTGTAGCTGGCCGCGCGGCTGGCTTGCAACGGAGAGATCAAGCGATGTTCGCGGCAACGGCAATCGACACAAGCAATAAGCCCGCCTTCTACAAGGAGTTGGCGGTGCAATTGAAGGCGCTGCTGGAGGGCGAGGGCGATTCCGTCGCCAATGCCGCCAACACCGCGGCGCTGATCTATCAGATGGTGCCCGACCTCAACTGGGCCGGCTTCTATTTCCTCGCTTCCGATGACGAGCTGGTGCTCGGACCTTTCCAGGGCAAGCCCGCCTGCGCTCGCATCGCCGTCGGCAAGGGCGTCTGCGGCAAGGCCATCGAGCTCGACATGTCGATGCTGGTCAAGGACGTTAACGAATTTCCCGGCCACATCGCCTGCGATGCCGATTCGCGCTCGGAGCTGGTCGTGCTTCTGCGCGATGCCGAAGGCGCGTTCGGCGTGCTCGATCTCGACAGTCCGCTGCCCGGCCGCTTCGACAAGGAAGATCAGGCGGGCATCGAGAAACTCGCCGCGATCTATGTCGCGGCCTGTGAGTTCGAGGACGATGACGAGGACTGAGGTGAGGCCGGTCTCGGCCTGCCTCAGACGAGCTTCACCAGTGTCAGGCTGAAGATCGCGATGAAAAGGAAGGCCGAGAAAGCCAGCACCAGAGGCCGAAGACCGCGCGAGCGCAGCTGGGAAATATCGGCCTGAAGGCCCATGGCGGCGAGCCCCATGGTCAGCATCACCTGCGCGGCCAAAGCGATTGCGGTATGGATCTGGGCCGGGACCGCAACCAGGCTGTTCAGCGCCACGACTGCGACAAAGGCGACGACGAACCAGGGCATGGGCGGCTTGGCGCCGGAAGCATCGGTGCTGCCGCGGCGTGCCATGACGCCGAGCGCGATCACGATCGGCGCCAGCATGGCGACGCGCGTCAGCTTGGCGACGGTCGCCGTCTCGCCGGCAAGCGTGCCGTTCTGAAAGCCTGCGCCGATCACTTGCGCCACCTCATGGATCGAGGCGCCGGCCCACAGACCGAAGGTGTGTTGGTCGAGGCCGAAGACCGGCGCCAGCAGCGGAAAGCCGAGCATGGCGATGGTGCCGAACAGCGTGATCGCGGCGACGGCATAAGTGACGTCCTCGTCGCGTGCATCGGTGACGATGTTGGTGGCGACGATCGCCGAGGCGCCGCAGATCGAGGTGCCGGCGGCGATCAGCTGCGCCAGCTTGGCATCGACGCCGATCAGCCGGCCGAGCGTGATCGTGAAGAGGAAGGTGGCGCCGAGCGTGGCGGCGACAATGCCGATGCCGCCGAGGCCGATGCCCGCCACCTGGCCAAGCGTGAGCTGGAAGCCCAGCAGCACGATGGCGAAGCGCAACAGGCGCTTTTGCGAAAAGGCGATGCCGGTCTTGGCATGGGCGGGCGCGCCGAGCACATTGGAATAGATCATGCCGGCGACGACAGCCAGGATCATCGGGCTGAACAGCGCGAGGCCGGAGAGGCTGCGCGCCGAATAGGCAACGCTGGTGATCATCGTCACCAGGACCAATCCCGGCACAACGCCGGCCGAAGCCGAAGCGAGGGCGGGGCCCTCGCGTCCGGCATTGGCCGGGTTCAGGCTGTTTGGAAGATCGTTCGCGGTGACAGGCAGGAAAGACAATTCAATTCTCCAGACGCGCTCGACGCCGAAATGCCATTCCAGAACCAATCTTTCCAATGAATTATTCAGGTTATGATGATCGATTTTTCCGAACGATCACTGCCAACCGACAGGGGCTCAACAACCCGCGCTTGCGGAGACATCGCCTGGTCAGGATGAGATGACACGTATCTATTAGGCTTGGCTGATGCGATTGGGGCTCGCTGACTGCCTGTGTTTCTCGAACAATCGGAGCTTTGCCGGATATCCAAGCCGTATCGACGTTTGGCAGCCCCCGCATTTCAATGTAGCCACGGACTTGAACCAGGAGCCTTTCCGGATAATCGGATGCCGGCATCTTGGACATTCGAATCTGAGATCTGTGTCATTCAGGTTTTGAGGAATCGACATTTTGCCACACGCTCCCTATGCACCCAACGATAGCACGTTAAAGTAGCAATGTTTCAGTCCTGCGACCGCCAGACTACCGCGTTGTAACGAGAGTGATTCCTGGCAACGGAACTGCGATCAGGGCCAAGCGTCGTGCTCGACCGACCGAGCATTTGGTTGCAAGGCGACCTTTCTGCGAAACACACCAGAAAGGATATTTGGTAAGGGTTAATTCAACCCGGCCGAGTATGGTGAGAGTGGCGGCTCCAGCTGGGTGCGGGGGGTGCGTTGGGCCAGAGCCGCCTGCACGGTCATTGTGTGGCAGTAGACCGCGCTGTGTCAGAATAGGACAGCGCGGTCTACAATTAGTTAACGCTAATGAAATGCTGCGGCTACCCTAAGGGCCGCCGACTTACCGGTGATTCCATTGCGGAGATGGCCCTGCCGGCGCGCAAGCTGGGCGTGGTCACCAGCGAGGTCCACCAACCCGTCGGACGTCGAGAAGGCCGTTCTTTCCGAACTTCGAGCAATTGACCTAGCAACCCGAGGGCATAGGTCTTCCGATAGGGTGCGGTGAAGCGCGAAAAAGCCCCGCCGGCGAGATGCCTGCGGGGCTTTTCTCAGCGGATAGTCGATTAACGACGTTCGCTTCCGCGGCCATCATGGTGGCCGCCGTTGTTGGCGCCCAGGCACATGGCATAGTAATCATCATGGTTGCTGCAGGAATTGATGGCCGCCTGCTGAGCATAAGCCGAACCAGCAAAGCCGGCGACAGCAACAAGGGCGAGAATTGCATTGCGAACAATCTTGGACATTTCGATTTTTCCTCTGTTTAAATTCCGGTCGAGCCGGTCGATGGCGGTTTTCCTGCAGTTTGGTTTCGGTTTGATGGCGCTTGAGCGCAAATTTGTTTCGAAACGGCAACGGCAGTAGCCAAGCCGGCCGGACGCATCGCAAGCCATGGCGGCTCGTTTGCACACAAATGTTTCAAAGGCTGTTCTTCTCGTTACGAGCCCTGCGCTTGTGTGCAATGCGGCGGAAACGATCGTCGGTCATCTAAGGCGTCATCATGAAGGCGGCGGGATTGCCCCGTTACAGCCATGGCGAATTGAGGATAAACTTTATGTCGATCCTGAAGACGTTGAACCGCATGGGCGCGGCCTTGAAATATGCGCAGGATGCCCGCAACCCAACGCGGATGCGCAACGGCATGCCGTCCGACAATCAGCTGGATATTTGCTGGCCGGTGATGCCGACAACCAAGCATCTGTCCTCGAACATTTGGGGCGGGATCTGAAATAGCGATCGCTCGGAAGCCCAATCGTCGATCTGCGCATGGCAATCGTCACCTCGCGAGCCGCAGGCAACGCGCCGTAGCCGCGCTTCTCGGCACCTCCCGAGCTCGCCGCGAGGGTGTCGACGAGCGATTTACCCGCGCCCTGCCTCGATGATACCGACCATCGCCCGGGTAAATTCGACCATGCTGTTTGCGGTGATGGCGGCATTGTCGGGAGATTGACCGATGTGCTCGGCCGCTCCGCAACAGGACCGGCGGATGCTGTCGTAATATGGATCTCTCTCATCGTCCGGCAGTGCCGCCAAATTCAGGGCGCGACGGTGGATCATGCGCAGTAGCTGCGCCAATGCTGTTTCGACACTCATGCGTTTTGCTCCGCATCGGTCGAGCGTCTCGGCACACCGAGTGCCGGATCGTCGATCGGGAGAAGTCCCGATTCGAACAGGCTGCACCGTAGCTGTTAATATATCGTTGATTGCTAATATATCTGGCCATCGATCCGGCATTGGCCAAGCAGGAATGTTGGCGGTGGCTGCAACTATCGTGTGACTTCTGTCACGGTTCTGTGCTGCAGCGTTCGGTATGGGTTTGTGGACGAGGGGCCTGTTGGCACGGCCTGCTCGGCCAGGAGGGATGATGCCCCTGTCAAACGATCTGCACGACAAGAACCTGATGTTTCAATGTCAGCGCTGCTCCAGGACGATCGTCAGGAAGGGCTCCTGGATCAAGAGCATCAAAACCTTCAGATGCGAAGGGTGCCGATCCGAGGTGCGGATGACATATGGGCACAAGCTGGCGATCTTCGAACGGCACCGGCACTTGGCCGTGAAAGGCTCAAAGTAAGCGGTTGAAGGCCGCCTATGCGCCGGAACGCGGATGGGCGTCGGCACGCATTCCCAATCAGCAACCGATGCGAAGAAACTGGCTGGGGTTCCTGGAAGCTTTTCGAACTTTCTGGGTCGCGCCTCAACCCGAATTGCGGGTGCTTATGGACAAGGTGGGGGACTAGATTCGGTTTTTGGATAGTTTGGGAGGCATCGACTTTCCGGGACATAAGCCTTCCTGATAGCGCGTCAGCACGAACCCTGATACGCGCCCCAAACGGGACATCCCCCGAGGGTGATGCCGACCCTCGTTTTCCTTTGCTGCACATTGGAGCAGCTGATCGTGTTTTTAGGAAAAGTGCTCCTCCAGATAGACGCGGAACTCCCGCTCGAACTGCTCTTGGAGGAGGGACAACATATGAGTGCGGCTGCGCGTTAGATAGACATGGCAGGGCACGTAGGGACGGAACGGCTTGATGGCGAGCGTTCCGCGCCAGCGTTCCGCAGAGAACTTGTCGACGATGGAGACGCCAAGCCCCTCGGCCACGAGAGCGCAGGCGGCGTCGCTGTAATGAGCCTCGAAACGAGTCTCGACGCGAACCCCCGCTTTGTCGAGGCTGCGGTCAACCGCCTGACGCGATCCGTCCTCGCGCCCCAGCGCGATGAAGCTTTCGTCGCGTATGTCAGAAGCCTCGATCGTCTCCTTCTCGCTCAACGGATGTTCCGCCGGCAGGATGCAGACCGAAGCGGTCTCGAAAATGAGGTCGCAGGTCGTCGCCGGATCGATTACCGGCATAGTCATCAGGCCAATGTCGAGCTGCTTGCTTGCTGCGAGTTCGGAGATCCGTACTGAAGCCTCCGGCTCCAGCGCTAGCCGCAGCTTCGGATGGCGGCGGGCGAAGGCACCGATAAAGCGGGGTAGCACGTAGCTGGACAGCGCGGGATAGGCGCCGATGATCAGCCGGCCCGCATCGAGCTGCTGTATATCGGCCGCCAGCCGCCGCAGCCGCGCCATGCCTTTGACGATATGACCGGCCTCCTCGTGCAACAGGTAGGCCTCCGCGGTCGGAGCCAACCGGCCGCCCTGCCGCACAAACAGCTGGATCTTCAGCGCGTGTTCAAGGTTGGCAATGTGGGCGCTGACGGAAGGCTGCGAGATGTGCAGGAGATTGGCTGCGCCGATCACCGTTCCTGCATCCATCACCGCACGAAACGCCTGCAACTGTCTGTAGTTCATTTTTCTCGACCGATCACTATAGGAAAAAGCTATAGAACACGAAGCTTTTCATATTTGTCAATTGCCGTTGTTTTCGCTTTATTCTCCACCTGCTGGGAGAAGTCTCCAGCTGATTGGCGCCGGAACTGGCCATTGCGGCGCCGCAAATAGCCACTGAGCAGAGACTATCGCGATTGCGTCACTCTCCCCGATAGATAGATCGAGGCGGTCCTTTCGCGCGCTGCCAATCAAAAAGAGGGTAACAATGAAAACGGGATTGATACGATGGATGGGCCTTGCGGCCAGCGTCCTCATTTTCCTCACCGGAGCCGCCCGCGCGGACGAGGCCGGCCAATGGTCGAAAATACGCATTGCGACCGAGGGCGCCTATGCTCCCTGGAATTATACCTCCTCCGACGGCAAGCTTGCGGGCTACGAGATCGATCTCGCCCAGGAACTGTGCCGCCGCATGAAGGCCGACTGCGAGATCGTCGCCCAGGACTGGGACGGCATGCTGCCCGCGCTCAACGCCGGAAAGTTCGACGCCATCATCGCGTCAATGTCGGTAACGCCCGAGCGGCAGAAGGTGGCCTCATTCTCTGTGCCTTACGCCAAGGCGCCCAACGCCTTCATGATGATGAAGGACAATCCGCTGGCCTCGGAACTTGGCTCCAGGGTCGACTACAGCCTGAAGAAGGACCCGGAAGGCGCCAAGAAAGCGATCGCTGCGATGGCCACGGCGCTCAAGGGCAAGGTCCTCGGCGTCCAGGGCTCCTCGACGGCGGCGACATTTGCCACGGCCGAGCTGAAGGACCTGGTCGAAATCCGCGAATACAAGACAACGGACGAACACAACCTCGACCTAGCCGCCGGCCGCATCGACCTGGTCATGGGCAATATCACTATGCTCAAGGCCGCCATGAAGCAGCCAGACATGGCCGGCGCAACCCTTGCCGGACCTACATTCATCGAAGGCGTTCTCGGCAGCGGTACAGCCAATGTGGCCATGCGCAAAGACGACACCGCGCTCAAGGCAAAGTTCGACGCGGCCATTGCCGAGGTCAACACCGACGGGTTCAACCGGACCCTAACGGAAAAGTGGTTCGGGGTTGATATCACGCCCAAGGATTGAGTTCAGCCGGGCGGGCGCAAATGTGCGGCCCGCCCATCTTGTCCATCGGAAAAATTGATAGCATGACCCAGTTTGTCGTTGTGGGTGCCGGGCTCCTCGGCACGTCGATCGCCTATCGCCTCGTGGAACGAGGCCACTCCGTGACTATTGTTGAGCGCGACCATCCCGGCGCCGGCACCAGTGGTTCGAGCTTTGCCTGGACCAACTCGAACGAAAAGAGTCCCTACAACTACCACCTGATCAATGCACTGGGGATGCGCGCGCACCGGGAACTCGAAAACGAATTCGGCGCCCGTCCCTGGTTCCATGGTGGCGGAGCGGTTGAATGGCGCTCGAACGCGCATGAGGCGCAAGAACTCGATGATCGCGTCGCCCGTTTGATTGGATGGAACTATGCCGCCGAATGGATTTCGGCGGACAGGCTACACAAGCTTGAGCCCGCCCTGGCTCGGGAGGCTTCAGGTGATGCGAAGATCGCCTATTTTGCCGACGAAGGCTGGATGGACCCCGGCGTCTACATCGAATTCTTCCTCGGCAAGGCGCGCGACCTCGGGGCGAAATTGCGCCGCGAGAGCGTCACTGGCGTCGAGTTGAGCGGCGACAAGGTCACGGGCGTCAAGACGGCGTCAGGAACGACGATCGGTGCAGACGTGGTCGTCAACTGCACTGGCCGCTGGGCAAATGATCTGGGTCAGGACGTGCGCATGACCTTCCCGCTGGCTCCCACGATCGGCCTTCTCGTTGTGACCGCCCCCGCCCAATCGGGTGTGCGGCGGGTGGTCCGCACGAGTGCAGTCAACCTCCGGCCCGATGGCGCGGGTCGGATCATGCTGCACAGCGAGCACGACGAACAAGGGTTCACGCTGGAAAGCAGTTCGGACGATACTTACCCCGCTGCTGTCGCGATGATCGAGCGCGCATCGCGCATCTATCCGGAGCTTGCAGGGGCCAGGCCCGACGCAATGCGGCTGTCGCATCGCGCGATCCCAGGCGACGGCGTGTCGGCCGTCGGTCCGGTCCCAGAAGTAAGCGGCTACTATGCTGCCGTCACCCATAGCGGAGCGACGCTTGCGCCTTGGCTCGGACAAGTTGTTGCCGCCGAACTCGCGGGCGACGCGGACAACGATGCGCTGCAGGATTTTCGGCCGGCCCGGTTCTTCGGACGCCAAACCGACACATCCGCGTCCACTCGGAAGGCCCAGCATGTTTCGACGACTCCGGACCGATGATTTGACCACGACGATCTTCTTCGATGGACGGCCATTGCGGTGCCGGCCAGGCGACAGCGTTGCCGCGGCATTGCTGGCTGCAGGCATTGAGCGGTTCCGCACGACGCCGGTCAGTGGAACCGATCGCATGCCCCATTGCATGATCGGCAATTGCTTCGACTGCCTGGTCGAGATCGATGGGCAGGCCGACCAGCAGGCCTGCCTGGTGCCGGTTAGAGAAGGCTCCCAAGTGCGATCACAACTAGGCACGGGAAGGTTCGACGCAGCATGACCGATGCCCCGCGCACACACTGCGAGCTTGCCATTGTCGGCGGCGGCCCGGCAGGCCTGGCGGCCGCGGCACTCGCTGCGGAACTTGGCGTGGAAACAATACTGTTCGACGAGCAGCCAACGCCTGGCGGACAGATCTATCGGAACATAGAAGCTAACAGCCGCAAGCACGACGCATTGAGCAATATTCTCGGCGCCGACTACGCCAAGGGACTTGCGCTGGTGGAGCGGTTCCGCAGGAGCGGTGCCGCATACGAGCCCCTGAGCGCTGTCTGGCAGGTATCGGCTGCAGGCAAGCTCGGTGTATCGCAAAAGGGCCGAGCCTATCTGACGAGAGCCGGCAGGGTCATTCTGGCAACTGGCGCAATGGAGCGTCCGGTTCCGATTCCAGGATGGACGCTGCCCGGCGTCATGGGAGCAGGTGCGGCACAGACGCTTATGAAAGCGTCCGGCCTGGTGCCAGAAGAACCGACTGTGATCGCCGGTTCAGGGCCTCTTGCCTATCTCGTGGCGCTTCAGGTCATGAAAGCAGGCGCGCCGCTGAGTGCCGTCATCGACACATCGCAAAAAGGACTGTTCGAGACCGGATTCGCAGCGCTGCCAGTGCTATCGGGCTTTGGTCGCGATCTGCTGAAGGGCCTGTCCTGGATGGCTGCGTTGCGAAAGGCCCGCATCCCCGTCTTCAGTGGGTGCAACCTCGCGGTCGAGGGCATTTCGCGCGTGGAGGCCGTCAGCTTCGAAACTCGCGGCAAGCGGCAGCGGCTGTCGGCGTCGCTTCTACTTCTGCATGAGGGTGTGGTCCCCAACAACCAGATCACCGCAAGTCTACGCTGCAGGCATGTGTGGGACACCGCGCAGATGGCTTGGCGTCCCTGGACGGACGAGTGGGGTGCAACGAGCACGGAGTTGGTGGCCGTCGCTGGCGATGGCGCGGGTATCTCCGGCGCCAGAGCGGCGGCGCATCGTGGACGACTGGCTGCACTTGATGCTGCCTGCCGCATCGGTCGCATTTCGCGGGCCGAACGCGACGAGCGTGCGCTTCCCGAGCGTCGGCATCTCCAGCGGGAGGCCCGGTTCCGTGCGTTCCTCGACAGCACCTACCGCCCCACCGAAGCTGTACGCCGGTTAGCCGACGAGGCAATCGCCTGCCGCTGCGAGGAGGTGACAGCTGGCGAGCTGCGCGCGTTCGTCGCAGAGGGCTTCACTGACATCAACCAGCTCAAGTCCTTCTCCAGATGCGGCATGGGTCAGTGCCAGGGCCGCATGTGCGGGGGCACTGTCGCCCGCGTCCTGGCGCAGAGCCTCGAAACTGACATCGAGACCGTCGGCTACTACCGGTTGCGCCTGCCGGTGAAGCCGCTGCCTGTCGCTCAGCTTGCCGAGCTCGGCAACGCCGAACGCGACTTGAGGCCGTCGCCAATGGGTGTCGACGGCGACCCGAGCCAGCGCGTTTGAGCGATGAGAAGCAGAAGCCGCACAATGGGACGGATTGGGAAGCCGCAATGACCGCGACAGACGCAATCGTGATCGGCGGTGGCATCCACGGTTGCTGCACGGCGCTCCACCTCGCGCTGCGGGGCCTACGTACAATCGTGCTGGAAAAAAACACCGTCGGTCGCCACGCCTCGGGCGTCAACGCGGGCGGCGTACGGCAATTGATGCGCCACCAAGCCGAAGTACCGTTATCCATAGCCGCAATGGACGCCTGGGAGCGCCTGGACGACCTGCTTGGTCCAGATCTGGCAAGAAACTGCGAATTCATCGGCAGTGTCGGGCAGATTGGCATCGCCGAAAGCGAAGCCGAGATGGAATGGTGCCATGCGCGGGTGACCCAAATGCGCTCGCTCGGCCACGAGTTTGAGGAAGTGATCGACGCCAGAGAACTCAGGCGTCTGGTTCCTGCCGCAGCCGATATCTGCCGTGGCGGCATCATCTCGCGCCGGGACGGTCATGCCAATCCGTTCCGCACGACGCAATCATTTCGGCTGCGTGCCGAGCAGCTTGGCGTCCGCTTCATGGAGCGGACGCGCGTGACCGGGCTCGAGCAGGGCGACCGCTGCTGGACCGTAGTGACCGAGAGCGGCGTCTTCAGGGCCGATATTTTGATCAACTGCGGCGGAGCGTGGGCCTGGCAAGTCGCGGAAATGGTCGGCGAGCACCTGCCCAGGACGCATTTTGCCTCGACGCTGATGGTGACGTCTCGCATGCCCCATTTCATCGACCCCGTGGTGATCGGCATCGACCGGGTGCTTTCGTTCAAACAGACGGAAGCCGGCACAGTCGTCATCGGGGGAGGGGTTCTCGGCGATCCCGACCTGAATAGCGAGACGGCTGACACCGTTGCGGACCGAATGGTGGTGAGCGCCCAGACCGTCTGCGAATTTTTCCCGATCCTGCGCCGCGCGACCATCGTGCGAAGCTGGGCCGGACTGGAAGCCCTGATGCCAGACGTCATACCGGTGATCGGTCCCAGTCAGGTCGCCCGCAATCTCTGGCACGCTTTCGGCTTTTCCGGGCACGGGTTCCAGCTCGGCCCTATCGTCGGCTCGGTCATTGCTGATCTGGTCGCCACTGGTGAAAGTGCCATTCCGATAGCCGCGTTCAACCCGGGCCGCTTCTCGAGCAACGACATGCTGGGGAGCACGTGCATTCCTGACCGCAAAGTCTCGCAGGAGGCTGGTCATGAATGATTTCGGGGTGATGACCGTCTTCAGCTTTGCACCCGGGGGCTGGGGTGCCGCCATGGCGGCTGCAAGCGCAATGACGATCGCGGTCGCAATGGCAGGCTTCATCGCCGGAGCGATCATAGGCACGTTCGGGGCGTGGGCGAAGATTTCCGGAGGAAGGATCGTCCGCTCGGTCGCCGATGGCTACACGACGGTTCTGCGCGGCATTCCCGACCTTCTGGTGATATATCTTTTCTACTTCGGCTCCAGCGCCGTCCTGACACCCATCGGCCGGTTCTTTGGAGCCAACGGCTTCCTCAGCCTGCCGGCTTTTTTCGCCGGCTGCTTGGCAATTGCGATCGTGTCGGGCGCCTATCACACCGAAGTCTTCCGTGGGGCCTATCAGGTCGTAGCGCTTGGAGAGATCGATGCAGCCTACGCCACGGGCATGTCGCGAGCGCTCGCGTTCCGGCGCATCATCGCGCCGCTCACGTTGCGCTTCGCCTTGCCGGGCCTGGCAAACATCTGGCAGCTCGTTCTCAAGGAATCGTCGCTGATCTCGGTGACGGGGCTTGTCGAAATCCTGCGCCAGTCTCAGATCGGCGCGGGCTCGACCAAGCAGCCCTTCACCTTCTTTCTGGCGGCGGCGATCCTCTATCTGCTCATTTCCTCCGCCTCGGGATGGTTATTGCAGTTCGCCGAAAGGCACTTCACTCGCGGGCTCAGGAGGGGGTAATGGACTTTTCCTTCTTTCTCAGTGCCTTTCTTCGACTGCTGCCCGGCGTCCCGTTGACCCTGCAACTGGCTTTCGTATCGGTGGGGCTCGGAATGGTCCTTGCCCTCATCCTGGCTTTGCTGCGTCTATCACGCATCCGCCCATTCGAGTGGATCGCGCGCGCCTATATCTTCCTGTTTCGCTCGACGCCGCTGTTGGTCCAGATCTTTCTGATCTATTACGGCCTCAGTCAGTTCCCGACAGTTCGCTACAGTGTGCTATGGCCGATCCTGCGCCAGCCTTACTGGTGCGCCATCATCGCGCTTGCGCTGAACACGGCCGCCTATGGCAGCGAAATAATCCGGGGTGGCCTGCGTTCCGTGCCCGAAGGCCAGATAGAGGCCGCCCGTGCCTGTGGCATGAGCCGCATCACCGTGTTCCGGCGTATCGTGCTGCCCCTTGCCATCCGGCAGGCTCTTCCGGCCTACGGCAACGAAATCATCCTGATGGTGAAGGCGACGGCGCTGGCCTCGGTGATCACCATGATGGAAATCACTGGCCTTGCTGCGAAGCTGATTTCCGAGAGCTACCGCGCGGTCGAAGTCTTCGTCGTCGCGGGAAGCATCTATCTGATTATCAACTACGTCATAACGCGCGTCATTCATCTCTTGGAATACTGGCTGACGCCGCATCTGAGATCTGTATCGACACCGGTCGTCATCGAGAGAGAGGATGCAGCATGAGCCTGCCGCAACAACAGCACGAGCCGGCAGATGAGATAGTGCCAGCCGTCCGCATCCGCGATCTACGAAAAGCTTACGGGGCTTTCGAAGTGCTCAAAGGCGTTTCGCTCGACGCCAACGATGGGGATGTCGTCTCGATCCTTGGATCCTCGGGCTCCGGCAAGTCCACGATGTTGCGTTGCATCAACATGTTGGAAACTCCGACCGGAGGGGAAGTCTCGATAGGTGGCGAGACCATCCGGATGAAGCAGACGAAAGCCGGCCCGAAGCCCGCGGACCGGGCGCAGGTAGACCGCCTGCGCGCCCATGTCGGCATGGTCTTTCAGAGCTTCAATCTGTGGTCGCACAAGACAGTGCTGGAGAATGTGATCGAGGCTCCGCTCCACGTCCAGGGCCGTTCGCGCGCTGAATGTGTCGAGGAGGCCAAGGAGCTGTTGGCGAAGGTCGGCATCGGCGACAAGCTAAATCACTATCCGATACACCTTTCCGGCGGTCAGCAGCAGCGCGCCGCGATCGCGCGAGCACTGGGCCAGCGCCCCCGCGTCATGCTGTTCGATGAACCGACCTCCGCCCTCGACCCCGAGCTTGTCGGCGAGGTGCTGAAAGTGATGCGGGCGCTGGCGGAAGAGGGGCGCACCATGCTGGTGGTCACGCACGAGATGGGCTTCGCGCGGGAAGTGTCGAGTAAAGTCGTCTTCCTTCACAAGGGAGTTGTTGAAGAGGAGGGGCGGCCCGACAAAGTTTTCAGCTCAAGTCGCTCTGAACGCCTTCGCCAGTTCTTGATGAGATAACAGCAAAGACGCTCGCGTTCGGTTAGGCGTCCGGTCAAACTGCTGGACAAATTTGATCATCGGAGGCATTCGCTCGCAATCGGGGGTTCGAGACGGGAGAGCGCTACCGCCTTTCCCCCCACTCGGAAACCCCGCGATATTTCCTACGGTGTTGGGCGTGATGAGTGTATCGGTGTTGCAAGGGCGAGGGCAAATCTGACTCGAAGCCGACGCCCGTCTGCATGACGCGAACGGCCGCTTCGCGCCTGATGTCGGCCATTGGAGCCAGCTTGCCCCCACCCGTAAGCAGACATCGCTGCTCAAAAAGTTAGGCATGGGAGCCGCGGGAGGCGAGAAAAAGCGGCAGCCGGCGTTCTGTACGGGCCACGTCTCGCCAATGACGCTCTTGACGTTGGCTCCTCCAATATCAGAACCAGGCCGCCGATACTTGACATCGATTTCCCATCGAAGCGCCCGGGCCGCAGATCAGTCGCAGGACCGATAGGCTGCTCGTCACAAGCTTTGACCCAACAACTCGGCAGCATGCTTGCTCTCCTCGTCGTGCAGTTCTGGCCTTGCGCCTCCCTGGCTAACCAAATACGACCCTTGGCTCACTTTGACCCACTTCGATGATATAGCCGTCCGGATTGCGAATGTAGCACCGCGTCTCGCCGTACTTCTCCATCGGCTCGGTAATGAATTCAGCACCTCGGGCTTGCCATAGTTCATGGCAGCCGTGGATATCGGCAACGCGAATGTTCAGAAAGCTGCTGACTAAATTGGGATCGCCGGGAACATCCAGCATGACGGACGGTTTGTCGGGGGTAGGCCCACCCCCGACGTTTACGATCAGCCAAGTATTCGCGATCTGAATGTAGCCGGGCGCACCACTGCTATCTCCCAGGCTCAGAATGCGGCCTCCGAAGACCTTCTCGTAAAACCGCGCCGAACGACCGATGTCGGCCACTGTCAAAAAATGCGCGACGGTAAAGCCCTTTTGCGGGGGCATTGCATAGATTTGATCCGCTACGATCGCTTGGGTCATCCGGGACTCCCATTGAGACAAAGTTCAAATCTTCGCGACCTTCCTTGGCTGCCGATCCTGCGCGGGCGTCTCCTTTGCAAATCGGCAGTTGTGAGCAGCCCGTGGCAAGGGAACGTGGCAGTGCCGACCGAAGCACCTGCCAAGTCGCGGCCCTTCAGACCCACGAAGCACGGCTATACGTGGCCGCTATTGCAGGGCGGAATTTGCACACGGGATCATTTCTCCTCCTGGGCGACAGGCAGTAGAGAACCGGAGATAGCCGAAATGATCGTTCTGACGGTTAGCCACAGGATAAGCAGGTTGACGCCGACAAAAACCGGCAGAGCAAGGACCGTCGCAACATTCGTGTCGCCTCGAACAGCCAGCTTTTCAATTGACGTTGCCAATGCTGTGGCCCCGAAGCTGACACTCCAAAGTCCGGCGGAGAAGCGTCGTAGGATCCGTGAGAGAATGGCGCCAACGACAATTGCTTGCAGAAGCGCATAACCCACGAGGGAGTGGACGAACACGTCTCCAGCGGTACCCGACAAATCAGCGTAGGCCAGTGAGCACACCGCCGGCGGCGCCAGTTGGACACCCATCGTCGATCGGATCTGGCTGGCTAGCGGCTCACCAAAATAGAGCCGGCCAAACAATAGCGATTCGGTCGCCAGCCATGAGAAGAGTCCCGCCCCTAACGCCAGCTCGGCCCAGTCAAACCAGCCAAATGTCGACAAGCCAATACTCAGGACAAAAGAGGCCGCGGCAACCGGCAAATATAGGGCAGGGGTCGCGTCGGACATCGAAATCGTCCCCCGCCAGATCATTTGGGTCCGCCAGATGCCGTAGCTTGCTGCGAGCACACCTCCCGTAGAAAGCAGCACGACTGCCCCAATCTTGCTGTAGGGCAACATGCTCACTGCAGTGAGCATCATGCCGACGCCCGCCAGACCAGGGAAGCAATTCTGAACGGGATTGGCGAGCTCTGCTCGCAACGCCATTGGAGCCAGCGACAACTTCAGAATGTAGAGCGTCAGAAGGACTGCCCACAGACACGCCGCAAGCAACACCAATGCCACAACAATCCCCTCCGGAGCCGCCCAGAGCTGATGCGCTAACTGCCACGAACCAGCGAAGGAACTTGTCCCCAGGCCGATCGCAAAGAACGAAGCGGGAAACCGCGCTATCAGAGATTTTTCGATGGGCGGAGGGATCATCCCCTCGTGCGCGGATGCCACCGCTTCGTCCAACGCCAACCCACTCAGTGGTGTGATGCCTTCAGATATGGACGGCTTTTCCATTGTTGCTCCTCACGGTTTCCGGCTCGTGGTGATAGGGGATTGTCACAGCACACCCGGTGCCCGGCCGCAGTCGCGATTGGACCGCTCGCAGTGCTTCGTCAGCTTGTTACGGGCAATCGCAATGTCACGGTTGTGCCCATCCCGAGTACGCTCTCGATATGGACGCTTCCTCCGGACTCTTCGGCGAAACGTTTCACCATCGGCAGGCCGACGCCGCCAAAGCCACCGCCCTTTGTCGTGAAGAAGGGATCAAATGCCCGGACCACTGTCTCGCCGGTCATTCCAATTCCGCTGTCCCGAATGCGAATGGCGACCTGACGAAGGCTTTCCGGGGCAAAGGCGTCGATTGAGATCAAACCGCCGTCAGGCATTGCGTCACGAGCGTTGAACACAAGGTTCAGGACCGCGTTCTGCAAGCCTGCCCGATCGCACCTTACCAAAGGGAGGTTGGAATCTACCCGAAACTCAAAACGAACATTTTCATATCGAGCACTTCGGACAAGAGATTCAATCTCGACCAGGCACACGCTTATGTTCGCATGCTCGACATTGCCCTGAATCTCCCGGGCCGTCTTGATCGTCTGCCTGACAAGCCCGCCCGCTCGATCCAACGCGGTTCTGGCACCGGCAATTACAATATCAATTCCCGGAACCGCTGAGATGCTGGGCTCGCGAGCCAGATGGTTCAACGCAGAGGAAGCCACCTGGATGAGATTGCCCAGGTCATGGACCACCCCCGCCGTGGATAACTGCGAACGCACGCGACCCCCAGGAACGACGCCTGGGCTGAGAGACACGTCATCATCCATCTCTGGTCCTGACATTCCATTCCTCCGTTTGCCCGGTCGACAGTTCTTGCGTCAGTCCCAGCCACACAGCGCCACTTGTGCTGCAATCCAGCAATGAATCTGACGCCAGAAACGGCTCTTGCTTGGCCCCGCTTCAAAGAACTCCTGCGTACAGGCCCGCCCCGATCGCGACGCAGAGCGCGCCGCTCGCGCGACTGAGGGGAACTGACGCAGAGCGCTGCAAGGCGAGCGCCAATCCGATTCCGATTGCTTGCAAGACCGCGGTGGCAGACGCAAATCCCGCAACGAATTCAACCCCATTCACGGTCTCAGGCAACTCAGTTCCATGGGCGTGACCATGCAGCAGCGCAAAAAGAGCAATGATGGCAGCTCCGATCCATACCGGCGGATTTACCGCCGACGCCACCATGAGCCCCAGGATGATCACCGAAGCCAGGATGCCAGGCTCCACCAACGGCACAGTGATGTGCGCCAGGCCAAGAGCGCCGCCAATCAGCATCACCACAAGGAAGGTCAACGGCCACACCCAGAGCGCACGGTTTCCCTTGGCGGCGGCCCACATCCCGACGGCCACCATGGCTGTGATGTGATCGAGGCCCGTGAGGGGATGACCCAACCCTGCGTTAAAGGAAACGACGGAATCAACGCCGGGGTGGGCAAAGGTTGGCGTTGCCAAGGCGAGGGTTACAGTTATCAAAATCAGGATCAATCGCATGTCTGTCTCCTCATGAAACACACGGGCGTCGTTCGGCCGGGTAGTGGATCGAACAACACCCAGGGAACATCTCCAACCCTCAAAGGTGCGGGTTGTGCGGCGACCCCAGATACGGGAACTCGGCAAGCAGGTCGCGGTGCGGCCCCACTCCATCCCCCGGAACCCTGCCGTTCGTGAAAATGGCCATAAAGACATCCGCGGCATCGTCAGTCAGGCTTCTGCCGTTTTCCGGGAATGACGCAGGTCGTGACGGGTTGTAAACGAGAATGTCGGGAAGCAGCGTTCTTGCCACGCGCTCTGCTTCAGCAGGCCCGTATCCTCCCGAGTGCTCAAGGGTGTGCGCGAACGTCTTGATGAACTGGTTGTCGTCTGCCGGCTCGGCAGAGAGATAGTCCTCTCTCTGCTCGCCGGGGAGGAACACTGCCTGCTGGGGTCGAGCACCACGTTCAACCTGTATCCAACGGTCGCCCTGTCTGTCCAAAATGCGAGCCCATAGACCGATGGGCTTTGAGCCCAGCGTGGAATTGGCTACTTCCAGCACGATGCTGCAGATATCCTTGTCGGCAAAGAAATCAGCACCCGTGAATTGCAAATCAGCGACTGCGCCGAGAGTATCGAAGAAAAATGGCTCGCTTCGCCAACCCGCGAAGAAACGGTAATCGCCTGCTTCCGTTACCTGGGCGTCGCTTCCTCTCGAGACTGGTGCGGCCGTGACGACGACCTCCCCGCCGTCGTCGGCCCCAGCTGCTAAGGCGCCTTCCACACGACTCACAGAGGCGATCTGCCTTCCTTCCGATAAGGACACAAAATTCACTCGATACGCGACATCGGCGACTGCATCGCCGTTTGTGTCGATCTTCAGCTCGTACACCGCGTCGGGGGCGAATGGCTCTGCGGTTGTGGAATGTGGATCAATCACCGTCGAGGATGGATGCACATTCATGATGAGGATCGACTTGCTCGCGTCTCCCGGTTTGGGGAAGGCATAAATGTCAGTGAGGTCCAAACGTGCGTCTCCACGAGGAAAGCCAAACTCAGGGCCTGAATAGTGATGAGACATTATCATGTTCTCCGAATTGTGAACCAAAGCGGAAGCCGAAAGCTACATTTATCCCTGACACGAGAGTACCATCTGTAAAATCGCGACCACGAAAACACCTGTCCGTCACTTCAGCAGAACAAACTGTGGCAGTGCCACGAGGCAGAATATATTGCACGATGGTATCTCCAATACTTTGGTCTCGGTCGCATCGGCGGGCCCGCGATGGTACTTTTGGTGGTAACCCTGAAGGCATTCTGGTGAAATGTTGGCGAGCGGTGCAGCCCGCGACGCTGACGGAGAAGAGGGAACATGGCTCGCTTGCTATCGGTCAATGTGGGATTGCCGCGCGGCATTCCATGGCAAGGCAAGATCGTCGACACCGCCGTTTGGAAAGCGCCAGTCGAGGGCCTCTGCCAGGTGCGTCGGCTCAACATCGATGGCGACCGGCAAGGAGATATCGCGGGGCACGGTGGGGAACAACGCGCCGTGCTGGTTTATCAAATCGACTCTTATCGGTTCTGGCAAAGCGAGCTAGGTCGCAACGACTTCGTTTACGGGCAATTTGGCGAGAATTTCACGGTCGATGGCTTGCCGGATCGTGAGGTTTGCATTGGCGATCGCTACCGCATCGGCGGCGCGCTGTTGGAAGTGACGCAGCCGCGCGTCACCTGTTACCGTGTTGGCATCCGGATGAATGAGCCGCGTATGGCCGCGCTGCTGGTCGCGCGCGGCAGGCCTGGCTTTTACCTGCGCGTACTGGAAGAAGGCCAGGTTCAGGCGGGAGATGAAATCACTCGGGTGGAAATCGGCCCAGAGGCGATGACGGTCTCCGAGGTGGACGCGCTGCTTTACACGCCCAGCCATCCGCGGAGCCAGCTTGAGCGCGCACTGCGCATTCCCGCGCTGAGTCCTGGTTGGCAAGGATCCTTCCGAGCACTTCTCGGACAAGGGGAGAAGGGAACCACGACGGGAAATGCCGGTCTGGACCCTGTCTCCGGACGGCCACCAGCATGGCCGGGGTTCCGGCCGCTGAAGGTGGCTCGCAAGGTCCATGAAAGCGGGACTGTGGTTTCATTGATCCTCGAGCCTACGGATGACTCTCATCTGTACGCCGCCATCCCCGGCCAATTCGTCGTGCTGCGCCTCGCGGTTTCGGCCGACGGGCCGGCTGTTATGCGCAGTTACTCTTTGTCGAGTGCGCCCGGGGATCCGTGCTATCGGGTAAGCGTAAAGCGGGAACCGCATGGCGAGGCAAGCACGTTTATAGACGAGAGCGTCCAGGTTGGAGATTTCCTGGACGTGAGCGCGCCACGGGGCAATTTCATTCTCGGGGACGAGGATCGCCCGATAGTGCTGCTGAGCGCCGGAGTGGGCGTTACGCCCATGATGTCGATGCTTCACGCATTGGCAGCCCGAGCGTCGACGCAAGAAGTTTGGTGGTTCCATGGGGCCCATTGCGGTCGCGAGCATCCTTTCGCCGAAGAGGCCCGAAACCTGCTTGAGGCCTTGACGCGCAGCCATTCCCACATACGCTACAGTTCGCCCGATCGCGAGGACAGGTTAGGTGTCGATTTCGACGCTATCGGACGCTTGGATGTGCGCGCACTCCAAGATCTGGGTGTGCCGCCAGATGCCGACTTCTACATCTGCGGACCATCGGTGTTCATGAGTGGCATGACTGCCGGTCTTGCCACATGCGCCGTCGCCCCTGCAAGAATCCATACCGAAGTGTTTGGCCCAGGTCCTTCGACGACGCCCGGGATAGCCAGCGATCCATCGCGATCGCCGCATCCGCTGGTTGAAGCTCCCAACGCGGGCCCCCGTGTTTCTTTTGCCCGGAGTGGCTTGAGCGTCCGCTGGGGATCACGGTTTCAGAGCTTACTTGAACTTGCCGAAGCCTGCGACGTGCCCACGCGATGGTCATGCCGAACTGGCGTCTGCCATACTTGCGAGACGGGACTCGTCACTGGGACCGTCACCTATAGCCCCGAGCCAATCGACGCGCCGGCGACGGCCAATGCGCTGATTTGCTGCTCGCAGCCCGATGGGGACGTCGTTCTCGACCTTTGATCTGCCCCGGGGAATTTCGACACCGGAGCTGTCGCTCGCAGGATTGGAAATCTCCGCGCGTGGCCACTACGTCGGCAGCGGGCCACCGGTCTGTTCCGCCACCATGAACTGCGCGTAGCAGTCGGGCCAGTTGTCGTCACGCTGGCCGCCAGTCCGCCTTTCATGCTCGACATGTGCCGAAGCCGCCCGCCGCAACGCAGCGGCAAGCTCCAAAAACTCGAGAATGTCGTGTCCTGCGCGTCCTCGCGACCAGGCAATCGGTGCGTGATCTCCTGCAACAGCCACCATTGCCATCGGGATCAGCGAATTTGGCAAAAGACGAATAGCTGCGCCCCTCTGGATCTCGGCCGCCGACAGGTGGCTGGCCTGGGCCGGCCCGATGATACACCTCGCTAGCGTCGACCCCACGCGCCACGAGTTCAGCGCGTGCCGCTTCGATGTCGGGGACGACAAGGTAAATTACCTTCGCGGACCCAGGCTCGGCCGAAGTCAGGCCCTTGCCGAAGTGCACGCAGCACGCTGAGCCCGGAGGGGTGAATTGAACAACGCGGAACGCATTGCCGACGACAAAGTCCGCATCGAGCCTCCAGCCCAGACGGCTATAGAAACTCGTGGAGCGATCGACGTCGGAGACACCGATGACGATGGCCTCCAGCTTCATCTCGATGGTGGCCCTTTTCGCAATTTCAGTCGCAGTTGCAACGCTCATTGCATCATTACTCACGTCAATCTCCTCGGGTTGGGCCTTCGGACACTTTGGACGTGCGAAAACGAAGACCGGTCAACTGCATCAATCGAGCCATGGCGTCGCCGAATGCCATCCTCCGGCCGTCATACCCGCCTAGCCCGGCGGACTGAGCCCACGCCGGTTCGACACGCTGGTCGCGCTCCCATGCTTGCGCCGTGCCTGGAAGCGCACCGACGATTCCCACACGTGCAGTCGCGGCAACCAGCTGCCGCTCCTAGGGAGTCAGCAATCTCGTTCCTGCCACCTCAGGCTCTATCGTTACGCTCGCTTGAGACACCATCCGATCCCAATGGAGATAAATCCATTGCACGTTGGTATAGGCAACCGCCGGCGACGCCGATTACAGTCGAATCTCGGCAGCTCCTGGCGAAGAGGCGCCTTGGACATTAGGGACTCCAAAAGGCCGGTACCCGCACCAATCTGGGCATTTGTCCGGCATCCCATTCCAAAGTATCGGCGATACCATCGAACAATGGTGAACGCGCAGAAACGTTGATACTTCACACCCATCTGGACTTGCTCCAGTGAATCCATGGTTGGGTAAACATTGTAGTTACCGACATTGCTCGGTAACGCATATTAACAAAGGGAAGGAGTTTATCATGAATATCAGAGGTATGTGCTTGGGAGCGGCGTTTTCTCTTTCGGCGTCCAGCGGGATTGCTGCTGCGGGGGCTCTTGACGTCATTGACCCAATCAACCAGCTGCAGCCCGTTCATACCGGTTCGATCAGGGAAACGGGACACACAAGTCCCGTCATGAGATCGCGGTTCAGGGCGGCGCTGGCCACTCTCCCGAACACGAAGCGCGAGGCGATGATGAGGGAATGCCAGGACGCTGGAATGACGAAGCCCTATGCGGAGTTCTGCGCCGACTTGAATGCGCTTGCCGGCTCGTGATCTTCCAAGCCGGGGCGCGATCCCTGTCCGAGCCGAACGATGGCGGGCCGAGTGCCCGCCATTTGTTTGCGTGGAGAGTTCCATCCAGTGACATTAGGAATGGGACTGTTTACCTCTGCGCCAGCTGGGTAAACGGGGGCAACTGATCCGCGTGGCATTTGAACACTTCCCCATGCGGCAATCCTCCCATGTTGCCCCATGTGAAGCGTGATCTGGCGCAGACAGTTTGGCTATTGAGCACCGCTGAGCCGCGCAGCCATGTTCACCAGGTCCGCGAGCGAGCGAGCTCTCATCTTACGCATGGCCTGACCGCGGTGTGCTTTCACGGTTATTTCGCTGATGCCCAACTCAAACCCGACCTGCTTGTTCAACAGACCGGAGACGACCAGTGCCATAACCTCCTGTTCGCGACGGCTGAGCGACGCGTGCCGATCCCTGAGCTCGTGCAATTCCGAACCAAGAGCGAGTGAGGTCTTGCTCCATTCCAGCGCTGACCCAACCGCCGCGAGGAGCTCTTCGTCACTAAATGGCTTTGTTAGAAATTCCACCGCACCGGCCTTCATTGCCTTAACGCTCATTGGCACGTCGGCATAGCCTGTGACAAAGATGATCGGCATGTCGGTGCGACCGACAGACAAAAGCTTTTGCAAGTCAAGCCCGCTGAGATTGGGGAGATTGATGTCAAGAATCAAACAGTTTGGAACCAGCGCGGGGGGGCAGTTGAGAAATTGCTCCGCCGAGGCGAACGTCTCCGGCCGCCAGCCTGCGGAGCCGATCAGTGACTCAAGGGATTCACGTACCGAGATGTCGTCGTCAACGACGAACACGACAGGCGTTCCTTGTGACATGGATGCCGACCTTGCCCCAACGCCCAGTTCAGTCGCCAAATTCGGATGCATCGCAGAGTATCCTTCTCGCACATCGTTAACAACCACCGCGTTCAAGGTGCACGTAGTGCCGAGCTAAGCGCCACCTGAAGGGCTCGGTCACTGAAAGGCTTGAACAGACACTCAACCGCACCCTGCTCCATCAGACGCGGCCGGACCGTGCTATCCTTCCACGCTGTTATGTACACAATCGGGATTAGCTGTCCGCGACGCGCCAGCTCAAGTTGCAGTTCAGGCCCCGTCATTTCGGGCATCGCTAGGTCAAGAATCAGGCACCTGGTCTCATCAACGCTATCCGATATGAGAAACTCATTTGCTGAAGAGAACGTCTTCACGCTGAAACCGAATTCCTTGAGCAAGTCTGGCAAAGATTCGCGCACGGACCGGTCATCGTCGACAACAGAAATTACTACATGCGCAGTCTTCATCTAACCCCCACTGATTTTTTATCATTATGGGCCACATCCATATCTTGCATCAGCAGGGCCTCGGAAAACTCGGGCACGGAAAAAGAAAACGTAACCCCTGGCCCATCATTTGCGGCTGACCACAGGCGCCCAGAGTGACTGTCGATAATGGATCGACTGATGGACAATCCTATTCCCATGCCGTCACTCTTGGTGGTGTAGAAAGCTTCGAAGAGACGGTGGGAGCCGTCTGGACCGAATCCAGTGCCCGTGTCCTGTACCGACAGCCGCACATGACCGTTCACCTCCGGCTCGGTCCTGATCATGACCTGCCTGGGACGATCTTCGATCTCGCTCATGGCGTCGGCGGCGTTGCGCAACAAGTTCATGATCACCTGCTGGAGCTGGACTCGATCCCCCGCGACATGCGGTAGCCCTTCGGCCAGTTGGGATTGCAGAACCACGCGACTGTCACGAATGTCTCCTGACGACAGTGCCAGCACCTCGCGCACGGCCTCATTCAGATCCACAGCCTCTATTATCGGAGCCCTCTTGCTAAAAAGCGCGCGCAGCCGAGCGATTACATCCGCCGCCAGGTTGCCGTCGCGTATCGTACGACGCGCCGTCTCGAGCGCGCCGTCGATATTCGGCGGATTGGCGGCCAGCATGCGCAGGCACGTGCTAGCGTTAGTGACAATGCCGGATAGCGGCTGATTGACTTCGTGCGCGATTGAGGCCGTCAAGGTTCCAAGGCTTGAAACCTTCGATACGTGTGCAAGTTCAGTCCGGGCCTTCCCAAGCGCCTCCTCTGCGCGTCTGTACTCTGTCACGTCTTGAACCGCGGCGAGGCACTCCAGCCGATCGTCCTGGCGACGCACGACGCGGCCGAAGGTGCGCAGGAATTTAACGCTGTGGTCCGGCATTCGTATTCGGATCTCATAGCCCAGATTACCCTCACCGGCGCGAACCCGTGCCATTTGCGTTGATAGCGATGGAATGTCGTCCGGATGGATTCGGTTGAGAATTTGGTTCATCGTCACTGGATGCGCAGGGTCAAACTCGAAAATGCGATAGAGCTCCTCGGAAAACGCGATTTCATCCGTATCCACACGCCATGAAAACGCTCCGGTCGAACTCAGACGCTGAGCTTCGGAAAGCAACGTTTCGGTCCGCCTGAGTGCGGCCTCGGTCAGCGAGCGCTCGATGGCGATGCTGGCTATCTGCGTGGCATGCGCAATAAGATCTTGCTGGTGTGGTGATGGCGACGAGGGCTTTCGCTGAATGATGCAGAAGGTGGCCAGCACTCGCCCTTCCTTGGAACAGACCGGGGTGCTCCAGACCGACCTATATCCGTGTCGCAGCACATGGGACCTGACTGGCGAGTTATACCAGCGAGGATCCCGCTCAATGTCCTCCGTGACGACCTGTACTTTCTCAACGGCCGCTATGCCGCATGGCAGCAAATTACCGCTCAGAGGCGTACCCGCGATCGGATCGCTGTAGGCTGAAGGCAGGGAAGGAGCCACGGCGTAGGCAATTGTCAGGCTATCCTGATCGAACATGTGAACATCACAGAAGCAGTCAGGGGCAGCCTCTTCGACGAATGTGCACAAGGCGCTTAGAACATCACGCAGTGAACTGCCCGACGCGATCATCTCGAGCAGTCGCTTTTCACCCGCCAGAAAGGCTTCTGCCTGTTTGCGACCATCAATATCGTGGCTCACACCATACCAGCGCATCACTTTGCCGGCGTCGTCCCGGATCGGTATGCGACGCGCCATGTGCCAGCGATACGTACCGTCGGCCGCCTGCACTCGGTACTCTAGCTCGAGCGGTTCTCCGGTCGCGATACATTCGAGCCATTTGTTCTCTTCAGCTTCGACGTCCTCTGGATGGATTCTATTTCTCCAACCACCATTTGCGATGTCTTCGGAAGAAAGCCCGGTGAAATCGCGTCCTCGCTTGTTGCTGGAAATTTGTGAGCCATCGGCGCGGAAAGCTCCAACCAGCGCCGGGATACCGTCGATCATCCTTTGAAGCTCGCGCTCAGCATCGATGACCTTCTCCTCAGCGCGCTTGCGTTCGTCGATGTCGGTATTGGCACCGTACCACTTGATAATGTTGCCGTATTCGTCTCTCGACGGGTTGGCGCGGATCAGAAACCAGCGATAGGTTCCGTCAGATCGACGCACTCGTGCTTCGGCTTCGCCTGGTACACCCGCGATCATCAACGCCTGCCATTTGGCGGTCAGTTCATCCAGGTCATCGGGATGCATTATGGCGGTCCAGCCCCAGCCCTGTGACTGCTCGGCAGACAGACCGGCGTAGTCAAGGTAATGCTGGCTGAAAAACTCGACATAGCCATCGGGGCGGGTCAACCAAGCGAAGGCCGGAATGGTGTCGACAATCAGCTGGAGATCGTGCCGGCTCGTCGCAAGAGCTTCCTTGCTTTCTCGCAGGGCTTCTTCTGTCCGCCGGCGTTCTTCAATTTCCAGCATCAGAGTTCTATTCGCGGCGACGAGTTCGCTCGTTCGCTCTGTAACCCGCTGGTCGAGCTCTTTGGCGAGGCGGTTCTGATCTCTTGCCTGCCGTGCCCCCTGGAGCGCAATGCTCGCCTGGTTGGCAGCAACACTCAAAAGCAGTTGATCGGACTGGCTGGGAAAATCGGCCTTGGCTGAACCCACAACCAGGACTCCAGCTTCCCCCTCAAGCCCCAGTCGCGCCACCGCCAGAAAAACACCACCCACTCCGACATCCATTCTGGCGCTGGACGGCCAATTCGATTCCGTCTCTCCAAGCAGATGATCGAGGGCTTTGCCTATCTCGCTCATCCCCAATGCACAGGCCTGGCCGACCCGAACGATTTCATTCGGGCATGCGCCATCTGTGTCGAACAGCCGTGCATAAACGAAATCAACGGGCAACATGGCGCTTAGCACGTCAAGCAATGTGCTTGCGATGTGAACAGGATCCTCGCCTACCCAGATCGCTGGGAGAGCTAGCAGGCTTACCAAGTCGTTCATCGAGCGCTTGAGCCGTTGATTTTCCTCCCAGGAGGTCTCCACCGGCGGCTCCATGCTAAAGGTCCATTTCTGGCTGAAGCAGCTGTCCGGCTCTGCGTTGGCGCAGTTCCTGAAGGAAATTTTCCGGCGGTACAAAGAATGGATTGTGCTGCAGTATGCCGCCTATGACGATCATGGGATGCGTCCGCATGATATCGACGACCGCGTCGCCGCCGAACTTCGCAAGATCGTACACACAGATGACCGCGTCCTCGTGACGCGACCATACCTCGTTCACCCGCGCTTCGAACTCTACCAGATCGTCAATGTGCGATCTGACCTCACAAGCCCAGTCCATATGGCAGACAATGCGGCTAAGTGGAAAATCGCCTCTGACGTTGCCGCTCGCCAGCTGTTCGAAGATCTCCAACATTCGATCCTGATCGAAACGACCGTCCCGAAGGTAGGCTTCGGTATTGGTGCGAAATTCAAGCTGGCCGCTTTGTTCCGCCGCCGTTGTATCAACGCCCGCCGCTGCCAGGCGATGCAAATGCTTGCAGCGCTCGCCCGGATTGACGACGTGGATGACTTTGTCACCGCGCTCGAAGCCATCCTTCATGAAGGGAAGCAACACCCGAGACGCCTCGTCGTCGCCGTTAAAGAATGCGCAGGCGTGCCGCATTTCGCCAAGTTCGGATCCCGCGAAGGGAATGGCTGGCGTCTTCTTATGCATGTTTGCCTCACGGGACGCAGCTCCGCCCCGTCCCACCATGCACGCGGCCAATACCAAGGTCCATTATGCGTTGGTGTCGGTTTGATGAGGGACATCGGGTTGCGACGGTGTCTCCAGCCGTAGCGGTCGGAACCCGCACCGGGGTACTCATTGTTCCATGGTGTCGCCGATACCTTGGAATAATGGATTTTGATTGTTCTTCCGCTCTTGTTGGCCCTGGGTCTCATGTTAGTGAAGGTTTTCGAAATGCGCTCAGACATTGTTCCAGGGTCCAATTTCCCGGATTACGAGTTGCCGGATCACACGGCCGTACGGCGAAAGCTTTCCGATCTGCAGGGAGAAGACCCAATGGTGGTGGTTCTCGGCAGAGGCGGGTTTTGTCCTCGGGACCGTCGGCAGACCGAAGGGCTCGTACGGCTCTATGGTGAAATGGAAGTCGGATATTGCAGGCTCGTGACCATCACGACGGACAATCTTCTGGAAACGAACGAGTATCGATTGGGGGCTGGCGCCCATTGGCCTTTTCTTTCCGACCCGCGGCGCATCATCCAAAAGGACCTTGATATCGCGGAGTACACGGACCCCCTGCACAATCCTATGATTCCTCACGTGGTCGTCTTGGAGCCTGGCCTGGTCGTCTACAAGATCTACAATGGCTACTGGTTCTTCGGTCGACCCACATTGGAAGAGCTCCGCCAGGACATGCGCGCGGTGACTATGAAATCTCGGATGGATTGGGATATTTCGAAACCCGAACTCAGGTCGGCGTGGCAAATGGGCCAAAGGGAGCTTTTCTATCCCTACCAGAAGCCAAGTTCGAAGATTGCGGCAGAGCATTGAATTGCGTTGAAGGCGAGGCAGCACGCTTTGGCATGCGCTCGGTCGGCCGACGGTCCTCCGGCCTTCGCCGGGCAGCGGCTGGTACATGCGGGACGAATCCGCCACCCTATGGAGGTCGCGCCCACCCGCCTCGCGGTAGGAGATCGGAAATCCAACTACCGCTATGATGCGGTAGCTGATTGGCGGGCCCGGATCACGTTGCGCTCACGTCGGTGATGGCCCCGAGCAAAGGCCTCCGGCGCTTCCTGAGGCAGGTTGTGACCGATGCCGCCACTGATCAGCCGGTGCTCATATTTGCCCGAGAACATCCGCGCGTAGGCGCTGGCTTCCGGGTGCGGCGCACCGTTGGCGTGCCTTCGAGCGTGATTGTCGACGCGGCGATCACAGGCGCCTGCGCGAGCCGCTGTTCCAGCGCGTCGCATCGCGTTTCGCCGTTCGAAATGACCTGTTGCCAATTGGGTGCAGGCCCGATTGCCGCTCTCTGCGATCTCAGGGCTGCGTCGGGGTCGGCATTTGCCGAATGCGAAGGTCTGACCCATAGCTGACTTTCGCCTGGACCAGAGCAGGAACTTTTGCGCCGCTCTCCAGTCGCCAATCTTGGCTCACATTCGTGAAAGCGGCCGTTTAGCTGTGTCGGTGGACGATTGCGTTCAGAATATTGTGGCCGCTGGCCGCAGAGGGCTCGCCATAAACGCATGTCTTAATTTCCAACGTCATTTTTGGCAAAGCCGATATAGGCATACGGCCCATTCCAGCGCGAAGTGTCGCGTCCAATTGGCAGGCAACGGTCACGCCCGCTGGTTTCGAGTGCCATTACACAGAGCTGTGCGCTCGCCACGGGGAGGCCAGTTCAGGCGGGTAGACATGGAACAGAATGACCCTTCCGCGGTTTGCCGGCAGCGTTACAGTGATGGTCGCCGTCCGGTCGCTCTCGCACGTCGGCGAATAGTCGCTTTACGGAGCTGGTCAAGCGCTCTGACGATTTCAGCCTGTTCCTCGGGATCGAACACCCGTAGCACATCAACCATTCAGTCTCACTGGACGGCCCAAGGGAATGGCCGTAGCGTGTTGAAATCCCGGAAACTTCGGCAAACCGATACCAAGGTATAATGCGCGCGAAAGATCGAGTGGCGCATTCTGGGATCGAGGAGATTTTCGATGCTGACAGCAGACGGGCCGACGGACCCGCGCATTGCCGAGGAGATCGAACGACGCGTCGCAGAGCGGACGGCCGAGCTCTCCGCCATCAGTGAGGATTTGCGGCGCCAGCTTTCCGTGCGGCACCGTGACAACGAAAATCCGCACCTCCGGGAAATCTTGCTGAAATCCTTCATCGACGGCATTGGGGCACCGGTCACGCTATGCGCGCCAACCGGCGAAATGGTGGCGGTCAACCGGTTCGGCCAGGAATACCACCGCAAATCCGTCGAAGAGATCATGGACTGGACCTCGGGCGAAATGATATTCGCCGCTGATTTGCCGCGTGTGAAAGCGGCATGGCAGCGATCGATCGAGACCGGCGAGCCCTATGATGTCGAGGTCCGTGCCCGCCGGGCCCACGGACCCTATCGCTGGATGCGTCTCCATGGATTTCCGGTTCGCGATTCCGATGGCAGCATCCTGCGGTGGTGCGTGCTGCATCTGGATATTCATGACAGCAAGTCGGCCGAAGAAGCTCTCGCGGCCAGCGAGCGCAATCTCAAACTGACCATCAACACGATGCCGGCGATGGCCTGGACCGCCGATACGAGCGGGAATGTCGAGTTCTTCAACGACAATTTCCTGGATTATGTCGGCCTGCCGCTCGACCGCATGCTCGACGACAGCTGGAAGCAGGCCGTACACCCCGACGATGTCGATGATCTGCTTGAGACTTGGAAAGTCGTCATGGCCGCCGGCCGGACCGGCGAGACCGAGGCGCGACTGCGGCGCTTCGACGGCACCTATCGCTGGTTCCTGATGCGGGTCAGCCCCCTGCGCGATGAATCCGGAAAGGTCGTGCGGTGGTACGGCATCAACACCGACGTCGATGCTTGGCGGCAGACCGAACGGCAGCGGCAGCAGGCGGAGGATTCGCTGCGCGCCAGCGAATTGATGCTGCGATCGATGCTGGACAGCATCGCTGCGCCGATCGGCTTCTTCAATTCCGACGGCGAACTGGAGGCGGTCAATCATCTGGTCGGCGATTATTTCGGCAAGAGCTTCGAGGAGGTCTCCCAGTGGGAGAACATCGTGCATCCGGATGATCTGGTCGCCTCGCAGGCCGCCTGGCAGCGGGCGATTGAGGCCGGCGCGGCCTATGAGCACGAGGCCCGCATCCGCCGCGCGGACGGCGAGTATCGTTGGAATGACCATCGCGGCTATCCGATGCGGGACGCCGAAGGCCGCATCGTGCGCTGGTGCGTACTGCAGATCGACATTCACGACCGGAAGCAGGCCGAGGCCCGTCTGGCCGCAAGCGAACGGAATCTCGATCAGATCATCAGCGGGATTCCCGGTTTGGCATGGACCGCTCTTCCCGATGGCCATGCAGACTTCTTGAATCAGCATTATCTCGACTATGTCGGACTTTCACTTGAACAGGCGCGGGGCGTCGGCTGGATGCTGGCCCTTCACCCGGACGATCGGGAGCATTTGATCGCCGATTGGCGCGCCATGATGTCGGAGCGTCGTGGCGGAGAGTCCGAGGCGCGAATCCGCCGATGTGATGGGGAATATCGGTGCTTCCTGTTTCGCGCCAGCCCGGTGCTGGATGATGCAGGCAACGTCGTACGCTGGTTCGGTGTTAATACAGACATCGAAGACCTGAAGCGCGCCGAAGCGGCCATGCGGGCGAGCGAGCTCAATCTGCGACAATTGACAGAAACCATTCCCCAGATGCTCTGGAGTGCTACGGCGGATGGCTCGATAGACTACTGCAACAAGCGGCTGCTGGAGTTCACCGGCTTCACCCCCGAAGAAGCGATGGGTACCGGCTGGGCGAAGATGCTGCACCCGGACGACGTCGAGCCAACGGTGAGGGCTTGGCTGCACTGCATCGCAACCGGTGATCCCTATCGGGTCGAGGTGCGGACGCTGCGGGCGTCGGATCAGACCTATCGATGGCTGTTGACCAGTGCGCTGCCGCTGCGCGACGCAGACGGCCGCATCCTCAAATGGCATGGTGCCTGCGCGGACATGCACGACTGGAAACAGGCCCAAGACGAGCTTCGTGATGCCCAGGCCGAGCTCGCGCATATGACGCGGGTAATGACCATGGGCCATCTCACCGCTTCGATCGCCCATGAACTCAATCAGCCGTTGGCCGGCATCATCACCAATGCCAGCACGTGCTTGCGCATGCTGGCAGCCGATCCACCCAACGTGACAGGTGCGCGAGAGACCGCACGACGAACTATACGAGACGGCAACCGGGCTGCGGATGTGATCGCCAGGCTGCGGTCGCTCTTCAGCAAGAAGGACCCGGTCATCGAAGCGGTGGATGTGAACACGGCCACGCAAGAGGTTATAGCGCTGACGTTGACTGAGTTGAAGAAGGCCAACGTGAGCTTGCGCGTGCAACTGGCCGAGGCGCTCCCATCTGTGGAGGGAGACCGTGTCCAGCTTCAGCAGGTGATCATGAACCTGATTTTGAATGCCATGCAGGCCATGGACGGTATCGCCGACCGGTCCAAGGAGCTGGTCGTGGCGACGGAGCGCGACGGTTGCGACGCCGTGCGCGTCGTCGTCCAGGATGCAGGCGTGGGTTTCGAGGCCGCAATCGCCGAGAAGCTCTTCCATCCGTTCTATACGACCAAGAGGCACGGCATGGGGATCGGTCTCTCAGTCAGCCGGTCGATTGTCGAGAACCACCAGGGCCGGCTCTGGGCCGAGCGGAATGACGGTCCCGGCGCTACGTTTATTGTCTCAATCCCGTCCGGGGACGCTGGCGACGGTGCGGAGGTGAACGCATGACGCAACGCCGGAGGTTCATCGCTGTGATCGATGACGACGAGTCGGTACGCGAGTCGGTTCCGGACCTGCTGCGCGAGTTCGGCTACGAGGCGGGCGGATTTTCGTCGGCTGAAGAGTTTCTAGCATCCGATAAGCTCAGGCAGGCTGAGTGTCTGGTGCTCGATATCGCGATGCCGGGAATGTCCGGGCTTGATCTCCAGCGCGAACTGAGCCGGCGGCAGCTGCAGATTCCGATCGTTTTCATCACAGCGCATGGCGATGGGGCGGTACGGCTCCGACTTCATGAGCGCGGCGCTGTCGATTGTCTGCTGAAACCGTTCAGCGATACCGCCCTGATGGAGGCGCTGCAGGGCGTGCTTCGATCGAAGTGATTCGCCTGTCTTGTGTCTGCAAGGAAAGGGAGGCTTAAAATGCATGGGCGCGTGGAGGTCAACGTGCCGGGTGCAACGGCGGTGGACGGCCATGCCGGATGCTACTTCGACAGTCAATATGGTGGATGATGACATCTCCGTCCGCGAAGCACTGGAGGGGCTAAGCGGGTTGGCGGCCGACGGCCTTCAACGCTCATGTCGGCGGTTTCACCGCTTGGCTGATAATTTTTTAGGTTATCGGGCCCGTCTGAATATCTGCCTGGCCGGGTCGGCTGAGAATCGCGAATTCATCGGTCCACAGATCAAGGTCATAGCGCTCGACGGCCAGATCGCTGCCGCGGTGGCGGCGGCGCGTCGCCCCCAACGACAGGAGCTTCTTGCGCAGCGTCTCTTCATGAGTTGCGCGGTTGCCCAGAAAGCGAGGCGGGGAGCTCAGGCAGCGCCGAGGCCCGTGTCGTGGGCATGCTGCACGATCCGCGATTGCAGGCGGTCGGGATGAGCCATCGCCATGCGGAAGCCCACCGGACCGCCGTAATCCTGCATGAACAGGCTGTAACGGGAGAGTGCCAGAACCTCGGTGAAGCGGGTAATGACCTCAGCTAGGTGGTCGAAAGTGTGGCCAAACGCGTTGGGGACAGGCGCAGCGCTATGACCAAACCCGGGATAGTCCGGCTCGACCAGATGATAACGGTCCGAGAGTCGCGCAAGCAGCGGCTGATACATGCGCGACGACGACGGCAATCCGTGGAGGAGCAGGATCACCGGCGCATCGCGGTCTCCTGCTTCGCAGTCGAAGATCGGAAGACCATCGACCGAAAATCGTGCGGTAAATGATCGGATGCGCCATCGGATCACATCCCGCTTACGTCGATGATGGCCTGCGTGAAGGCTTGCGGCGCTTCCTGGGGAAGGTTGTGGCCGATGCCGCCCGCGATCAACCGATGCTCGTACTTGCCGGAGAACATCTTCGCATAGGCGCTGGCTTCCGGATGCGGCGCACCATTGGCGTCGCCTTCGAGCGTGATTGTCGGCACGGAGATAACGGGCGCCTCAGCGAGCCGCTGTTCCAGCGCGTCGTATCGCGCCTCGCCTTCCGCCAGCTCGAGCCGCCAGCGGTAATTGTGCATCACGATATCGACATGATCCGGATTGTCGAAGGACGCCGCACTGCGCTCGAAGGTGGCGTCGTCAAAGTTCCATTGCGGCGAGGCAAGCTGCCAGATCAGCCTTGCGAAATCGCGCGTGTATTTCTCGTACCCCGCCCGGCCACGGTCGGTGGCGAAGTAGTACTGGTACCACCATTGAAGCTCAGCCTTGGGCGGCAGCGGCGACTTGCCGGCCTGCTGGTTGCCGATCAGGTAGCCGCTGACCGAGACCATCGACTTGCAGCGCTCCGGCCACAGCGCGGCAATGATGTTTGCCGTGCGGGCACCCCAGTCGCAGCCGCCTATAGTGGCCTTCCCGATGCCGAGCGCATCCATCAGGGCGATGACGTCGGATGCGATTGCCGCCTGCTGGCCATTGCGCGGCGTTTCGCCTGACTGAAACCGCGTCGTGCCATAGCCACGCAGGTGAGGTACGATCACGCGATATCCCTTGGACGCCAGCAACGGAGCGACGTCGACGTAAGTATGGATATCGTAGGGCCAGCCGTGCAGCAGGATGACAGGCGCGCCGTCGGCTGGTCCCAGTTCGACATAGCCGACATTCAGGACGCCGGCGTCAATCTGCTTCGGTGCGCCAACCGAGTTGTGTGTTGTCTGCATCGCTGACGCGGTCGTCTTGTCGGCTCCGCCGGGTGCGGCCTTCGCGGCCGTGGTCACACCGAGTTCGGCGATCGCGAGGGTCATTGCCGCCGCGCCGATTATGTGGCGACGGCGCTCATCGATCCTGTCGGAAACACTGTCCATGGTGATGCCTCTCCTGTGGCAGGACTAATCTCGATTTCCTTGGCATGCCTGATCAAGATCCGAGCCGCTGGTCGCCATCAATGTCGCATGTCGCGCCAGTCGACGCCCCATCACGACGGCTTTCATCGTGATGTCTCCTTAGCGGCCTTCTCGATCAGCCGCGCCACGGCTTCAGGGTGCGACACCATCACCAAATGCGAGGCGCCCTTGATGACCACGGTATCCCGTGAGTGGGCCCGAGCAGCCATGAATGCTGAGGCTTCCGCCGGTATGTTCTTGTCACCGGCCCCGTAGATGAACCAGGTTGGAAACTCTTTCCACGCCGCTTCAGTTTGGATTTCGTTCAGCGCCGCTTCTTCAATGGGCCTCTGCGCCGCGGCCATCAACCTGGTTTCGGCCTCGGGGACGTCGGCGGCGAACTGCCCGTGGAACCTGTCCTGCCGGATGTAGAGATCCTTGCCTCCGCTTGACAGGCTGACTGGCGGCGAGAGGGCCGGACCGAGCGTGCTGCCGGGATACTGGGCGGCGAGTTGCGCGGCTGTCTCGCCCGTATCCGGCGCGAAGGCGGCGACATAGACCAGCGCCTTGACGTTGGCGTGGCCTTCGGCCGCCTCGCTGATGACGGAGCCGCCGTAGGAATGCCCAACGAGAACGACAGGCGATTTGATGGAGCCAAGGATGTCGGCGACGTAGCCGGCGTCGTTTTTGACCCCACGTAGCGGATTGGCGACAGCTACGACGCGATAGCCATCCTTCTCGAGGATTTTGACGACGCCGTTCCAACTCGACGAATCCGCGAACGCACCGTGAACCAGAACGATCGTGGGTTTGTCGGCCTGCGCATATGCATTGCCGAACGAGGCGCTGGCGATCGCAAAGGCTGCGAGAAGTGTTTTCATCTGAATGTCCCTTCATGTTTGAGGTATCCCGCGAACCGCGCGGAGACGTAGGCGTGCCTCCTCGGTGTGGACGAGCCTGGGCGTCCAACCCATGCCCCCCAGGGCTTGGCCTATTGCGGCAGGGGCTTTCCGGTCTGCTCCGCCGCCATGTAGGCGGCGTACCAGTCCGGCCAATTCTCATCACGGCGGCCGCCGCTCCGCTGCTCGTGCTCGCCGTGGGCCACCGACGCGCGCCGCATCGCGGCAGCCAGATCCGCTTCAGAGGCGAAGCTTGTCGAATTGCCGTCGATCCGGCCAGGAAGCCGAGCAATGATTTCCTGCAGCACCCAGCCGTTGTCGTCAGGATCGCTGAATGTAGCATACGAGACGTAGCTGCGCCCTTCAGGATCGCGACCGCTGATCGCGGGCTGGCCCGGTCCGGCGCGATGGAACACCTCGCTGACCTCGGCGCCGTGAGCAATGAGGTCGGCACGCGCCGCCTCGATGTTAGAGACGACGAGAAAGAGGCCATGCGCCGAGCCCGGAGCGGCCGAGGTGATGCCCTTGCCGAAGTGGATCGAGCCTGATGAGCCGGGCGGAGTGAACTGAACGACCCTGAACACGTCGCCGACCACGAAGTCGGCATCAAGCCTCCAGTCTAAGCCGCCGTAGAAGCTCTTGGCGCGATCGACATCCGAGACAGGGATAGCGATCACTTCGAGCTTCATATCGAGGGGCGGCGCGCTCGCTGTGCGGACTGATGTTTCCAACGTGGTCTCGACCTGCCGCGCTTCAACCGTGGATGACATGGTCGTTCTCCTTCTCTTGGTTTTGTCACAAGCAGTATGTTGCCGCCCTACGCCGCCTCGGCGGACCGACCTGCCGGTCCGACCGCCGTTTTGAAATGCGGACGACCTGATGGCTGCCCTTCGGCTTCAGATGGACTGGCGCAGCGGGCGGAAGGCGTCTCTGAGCTCTGCGCTAAACACCGACGGCTGTTCCCAGGCCGCGAAGTGCCCGCCCTTGGCGAGCCGGTTGTAGTGGATCAGCTTCGGATAGGCTTTTTCAGCCCAGCTTTGCGGCGCCTGATAGATCTCGTCCGGGAAGGCGCTCACGGCAACTGGGATCTTGATGCCACGCGGATCGAAGAAACCCCCCGTCGGGAAATGTGCATTGTCCCAATAGAGGCGGCCCGACGAGATCGCCGTATTGGTCAACCAGTACAGCGTGACATTGTCGACGATGTCATCCTTCGTCAGCCCTTCGGCGCTCCCATCAAAGACGCGCGTGATGAGCCTGTAACTGCGAATGTCGTGGTCAAGCATCCAGGCGGCCAGCCCGACAGGCGAATCCACGATGCCGTACAGCGTCTGCGGACGGTTGTTCATCTCGATCGCATATCCCAGCCCGTTTTTGTTGAAGTCGTCGAGCTGGCCGTAAGCACGCTTCTCGTCCGGCGAAAGGTCGGAGGGCGCAGCAGCCCCTGCCGCCAGTGCCTTGGAGATATCGGCGGGCACCGTTGCGGCCATGTTGGTGTGGATGCCCAGCAATCCCGGTGGCTCCTGCAGAGCCATCTGCTCAGAGACGGCGTTCCCCCAATCGCCGCCCTGCGCCACGTATTTCATGTAACCGAGGCGCTGCATCAGCCTTGCCCATGCCTTGGCGATGCGGACGGGGGTCCATCCCGGTGCGGTCGGCTTGCCCGAGAAGCCATAACCTGGAAGCGAGGGGATCACGACGTGAAACGCATCGCCTTCGGTTCGGCCATGCGCGGTCGGATTGGTAAGCGGCTCGATGATCTTCAGCTGTTCTATGATCGAGCCAGGCCAGCCATGCGTCACGATGATCGGCAGCGCGTTCTCGTGCCTGGAACGCACGTGAATGAAGTGGATGTCCAGCCCGTCGATCTCCGTAATGAACTGCGGAAGCGCGTTGAGGCGGGCCTCCACCTTGCGCCAGTCGTAATCCTTCGCCCAGTGCTGCGCTAGTTTCTGAATCGTCGCCAGTTGCACGCCCTGCGTATCGTCCGCAACGGTCTCCTTATCGGGCCAGCGGGTCGCCATCACCCGCCGGCGCAGATCGTCGAGGTCGCTGTCTCGGAAGTTGACAGTGAAGGGACGGATCAACCCTTCCGCCGCTTGGGATGTTCCGGGAAGCATGTTGGCAGCCCCGGCGGCGGCTGCGGCGGCAAGTAGTTCGCGTCGTGTCATGACGTCCTCCTGTCTAAATTGGTTTTTTCGAATGCTGCTAACAGATCAACTGTCGGCGAAGGCGAATCCATCACACGATGGTATCGCCGATACTTTTGTATTGCTGGGCTACCAGGCGTCTGCTGTCCTTCATAAGGACAAGACCAGCAGCGAGGCCACGATGCGAGTTCGCTGGTCAACTGACCCGTACAGCATATGAGCCGGGGTCGGTCTTACCAGGATCGCTATGCGGGCGTGGCTGGCGGGTAGGCAGTGAACCGCTTCCACGCGATGTCTTGCGGTCGGACGGCCAAGAGCAACTCCTCGCCAGGCTGATGCGAACAATGGCTCGCCGGGCATCGTGGAAATGGCAATCCTCGCTCTGTTGGTCAGAGCTCTGCGTCGCGACGCGCGCCGAGCATCTCTGACCCACGCATCACGTTAAATCCGCGTTCAGTTGCGACGGCAAATCCTTGGATCGCTCGATCGAGAAATGCAGGCCGGCGAACGATCCGGACTCGGTGAACCACCAGTCGACCGATCCGCCGAGTTCCTCAGCCAGGGTTCGGACCCGCCGCCGCTCAGGACGCTCCTGGGAGTCCGCCGCCGTCGAGCGGCTGCTTCTGACCAGGCAGCGCACATTGCCGCCCCATCCACTCAAAGTAACCGCGATAGCTCCTCGCCGGCCCTTGAGATTGTGGCGCGCCGCGCTGCGGACCAGCTCGGATAGGATCAGTCCCACCCGCCGGCAACAAGCGGCGTCTAGCCGTATCTCGTCCGTCTTGACGCTGAGCCGAACTCGCAGCTGCTCCGACAGAGCCGCACATATGCTTCCCACGTGGCCACCAAGGTCCATGGTCCCATCATCAGTCGGAATCACCGGAGCCCGGCGGGCCGAGGGTGTTGCGCGCATCCGCTGCGCCGCCATGCTCAGTGCAAGCATTGCGACCGCGTCGCCGCGCAAGGCTGCCAATCGCAACTGGCGGGGTGTAGTGCGCGTACTGGTCGTGACAAGTTGCATAACGGATCCTTCGCAAAGTCCGCGCCATCGACGGAATTGTCGCGTGGTGCTCGATCCACTCAGAGCAGAGGCGATCCTGCTGATCTATTGCGCCAAGGTATCGCCGATACCTAAGGCGAATGCGCCTGGGCCGGCCTTCTTCACTTCGGGCTTGGCTAGATCACTCCCCACTGAACGATATCGTCGAGACGATAGTATCGCCGATACGTAGGTCCAATCGAAGTGCACGAACTTGAGCGGTAACTGACAAGCGTCTCGCAATTATTTGCCAAAGGAGGTTTCAGTGGACGCCAAGACAATCGCTTCACAAATTCGCCTGGTCCGATACACGGCCGCTTGCTGGCGTGTCACCTTCAACAACCCGCCACTCAATGTCATGGGACCGGAGATGGTGCGGCAGTTCCAGGCCACGATCGACGCCATCGAGGCTGACGGTGACGTCAGGGTCGTGGTCTTCGACAGCGCGGCCGAAGATTTCTTCCTGAACCATTCAGACTTCATGGCCCCTCTGGAAGAGATGACCTCGATGTCACCCGGACCGACGGGCTTGCCGCCCTGGCCCGATTTCCTCGTGCGCCTTACGCGTGCCCCTGTGGTTTCGATCGCGCTGATCCGTGGGCGCGCGACTGGCAACGGCAGCGAGCTGCTGCTTTCCTGCGACATGAGCTTCGCCAGCAAGGAGAAGACGATCATCTCGCAGTGGGAAGTCGGCGTGGGCATGGTGGCTGGCGGCGGGCCGATGGCTCGGCTGCCTAACCTTATCGGGCGAAATCGCGCCATGGAGGTGCTGCTGAGCTCGGAGGACATTTCCGCCGACAAGGCGGAAGCCTACGGCTACATCAACCGGGCGCTTCCCGACGCTGAACTCGACGCCTACGTTGAAGCGCTCGCCACCCGCATCTCCGGCTTCGACAAGTGGGCCATCGGCCAGACCAAGCGGCTGGTGAATACCAGCTTGCCGCCGGATGTCGAACTCGGCGCCGGATGGGAGGCCTGTATCGCCTCGCTCGGGCGGCCCGCCGCGCAGAGTGGCATCAAAGCCCTGACTGCCAAAGGCTTCCAAACGCCCGGCGATGTTGAAAATCGGCTGGGGTTCCACCTCGGCGAGCTGCCTCGCTAGGCAATCACCAAACGTTCAGAAAGGATGACTCTCATGGATCTGCTCATGACAGCCAAGAAGCTGGCCGAGCGCGTAGAGGCTGAAGCAATCAAAGCCAAGATTCCGGTAGCCGTCTGCATTGTCGACGTCCATGGCAACCTCGTGCTCCAGCATCGCATGAACGGCGCCCCGCTGTTCTCACTCGAGATATCGGAGCGGAAGGCCTACACCTCGGCCCTGGTGCGGATGCGCACGATTGATCTGCTGACATTGGTGCAGCCTGGTCAATCGCTCTACGTGCTCCCTTCGGTTGGTGGCGGCCGCTTCTGCCCCATGGGTGGCGGCGTCCCGTTGACCGAGAAGGGCGAGGTGTACGCTGGTATCGGCGTCAGCGGCGGAACGGCCGAGGAAGACGTGGCTATCGTTGAAGCTGCTCTGCAGGAGCGCGCCCAGGTGGCTGCTTGATCGAAGAAGGATGAGTCTTGCTCGCCGGCCGCCCGGCGGGCAGACGAGACCCTGTGTGGCTTTTTGGCGGCGAGGCCGTGAAGTCAATAATCATTCGCCGTTCTACGCCCTGCACGTCTGGATTTTGATGGAGACAGGTTCGTGAAACTCCACTGGCCACCCACGATCTGCAACATCACCGATCGTCTTGCTGTCAGGGGCGCGAACATCTCCATCGACGGCGAGTGCGTCGATTTGAGGCCGAGGCAGCCATGAGCCGAGTTCGCAGGATCGCAATCGTCATCGTTGTCCTTTTCGTGACATCGCTGGCGGCTTCGTGGGGCTGGCAGTGGTTCACAATAGGCCGCTTCGAGGAAACGACTGACAACGCATATCTGCGTGGAGACATCACCAGTATCGCTCCGAAGCTCGCCGGTTATGTGGTGGAGGTCGACGTAGATGACAACGCGAGTGTTTTGAAGGGCGCTGTCCTGTTTCGAGTCGACGACAACGATTATCGGGCCAAGGTGGAGCAGGCGAAGGCCAACGCCGCCGCCAGGAAGGCGGAAGTTGACAACATCGTGGCCACCTCTGCATTGCAGAAGGCCTTGATCGTGCAGGCCGACGCGCAGAGGCAATCAGCTGCAGCCGATCTGCAGTTTGCGCGCTCCAACCTCGACCGCTACGTCACCCTGCAGAGGAACGGGACCGCGAGCGATCAGAAACTGCAAGATGCGCAGGCGGCTTATGACAAAGCAAAAGCATCGGTGGATGGCGCAGACGCCAATGTTTTGGCTCAAAGGCTGAAGTTAGACGTCCTGGGTGCACAGTTGGCCAGCGCGGAAGCAGCCCAATCACAGGCGGAGGCTGCGCTCGACCTAGCTATGCTCGACCTGTCCAACACGGTGGTGAAGGCCCCGATCGACGGAATTGTTGGTAATCGTCAGATACGTGTCGGGCGATATGTCACTGCGGGTACTGCGGCGTTGGACATTGTTCCTGTAAAAGACGTTTGGATTGTCGCGAATTTTAAGGAAACGCAGCTAGAGCAGGTAAACATAGGGCAACGGGTACGTGTGACTGTCGACGAGTATCCAGACCTCGAAATTGACGGCGTCGTCGACAGCTTCTCTCCCGGCAGTGGTGCGGCATTTAGCCTGCTGCCGCCGGACAACGCCACGGGAAATTTCATCCGCGTCGTTCAGCGCGTGCCGGTCAAGATCAGGATAATGCGCAACCCCTTGCCCGGCCGCCTGGTTCCTGGCCTTTCGGCTCGTGTTGCTATCGCCGTCAGCGCCGGAGACACTTGGGCGGCGGCGCTGAAACCACAGACCGGCGGAATCGCGAACGGACAACCAATACAGTGACCCACCTTGTCGAAAAGCGGTCGGCGCAGCACCTTCTCGACGCGCGGCTGCGCGCTTTATCCGTAACAGGCGCTGTTGTACTGGCCGCGCTCATGGATGCGATCGCATCCACTGCTCTGTCCATCGGCCGGATCGGCCTGCTTGGCGACACCCACGCAACGCCGGACGGACTGGCGATGATCGATATTGTTTTCATCGCCGCTAAGCTGACTTCCTTCCTTGTCGCTCCACTCCTTGTCAGAGCGGTCAGGCCTACTGCCTGCTTGCGCGCAGGGGCTGTCATCCTTCTTCTGGCCTCCGCTGCAATGACATTGTCGGCCGATCTCGTCTGGATTTGCGTCTGCCGCGTTGCCCAGGGGCTGGCCGGTGGCACAATCCTGGTCGCCGGCCAGACCTTACTGTTTTTACGGTTTCCGCATCGACACCAGCCGGTCGTTCAGGCCGTTTTTGCTACAGGCGCCGTGATGGCTCCGACGACAATCACGCCTGCTCTCCATGGTTGGCTCGTCGACCATCTCACCTGGGACTGGATATTTCTGGCCAACATTCCGCTGGGCCTCGCCTCCCTTATCCTGCTGGCGGCGGAGGGTGACGCGACATTTTGGCGAGATGCCAAGCTTCCTATCCGCAGGGTAATTTTGCTTGGCATCGGTACCACGCTTTTGACCTACGTCCTGCTGCAGGGCAGCAGGTTCAATTGGTTCGATGACACCGACATTGCTGTCCTTGCCGCGCTCGGTGTCATGTCTGTCGGCCTTCTGGCTATCGGCGAAATCGGGTTCCGTCCACGAGGCTCTTTGTTGCCGATCTCGCCACTTGGCGATCCGGACTTCCGCTTCGGACTTCTCGCCAGCCTGCTTGCTGGCTTTGCCCTTTCTGGCAGCGCCTATCTCATTCCCACTTTTGCCCTGACCGTGCTCGATTTCACCGCCACGGGCGCGGGAGTGCTTCTGCTGCCCAGCGGAGCCGCGCTTGCGCTGGCACTTCTGCTGTCGGGCCTTCTGATCGAAAAGGCGGGGATACGTGCGATCATGCTTGCTCCATTCGGAATTTTGCTCTTCGCCGGAGCCATGTGGCTGCTGTCTGGTTCGACGAGCGGCAGCGGTTCGGCGGACCTGGCCGTTCCGTTGCTCCTGCGCGGACTCGGTCTTGGTCTTCTGTTCATGGCGTTGACGATGATCACCCTCCAGGGGCTTGCGGCCGACGCGCTTCCGTTCGGCATTGGCCTGTTCAATTTTGGCAAGCAGGTTGGTGGTTTGGCCGGCACGGCCCTTCTGCAAACATATATTGACCACCAGAATGCGTATAACCGGACGATACTGGTTGCCCACGTTTTCAGTGGCGATCCCGCGGCTGACCAGCGCTTGAGGGCTGCTGCGAGCGCTTTGGCGTCAAACGGTGTCGACAGCACTGCATCGACAAAGGGAGCGGTCTTATTGTTGCAGCACGCGCTCGACAGGCAGGCCGCGGTTATCTCTTTCGATGAAGCTTTCTTCTCTTTCGTCCTGCTGTTCGCGGTCGCCGCGCCGTTTCTCATTCTGGCTAAGCGATTGCTCGGCCTCGGAGCCGTCAGGCGCAACCGGACAGCCGCGCATAAGCAAGACATGCTTCGGTGATGCCACATCTACTGCGAAATTCGGGTTTCACACATTCATCGCATGCCGAGCGAAAACTCAGAGTTTGCGATCCTTTCCGCTCCACCTCCGGCGAGACACGGCGTCTTCTAAATTAGCTTTGAAAAAACTCTATCGAGCGCCTCCACGAGAGCGGCTTCGCTAATTGGCTTGAATAGACATGCAACCGCGTCCCGACCGCCTAGTAACGGGCGGATCGACTCGTCTCGATGTGCCCTAATGAACACCACCGGAATATCGTGGCCGTGACGCCTGAGCTCGGTTCTCAGTTCGGCCACCGTCATATCGGGCATTGCGATGTCGAGGATTAGGCATCGCGTCTTTCGAGGTCTTTCGAGGGGAGAAATGCCTGTGCGGAGGGAAAGGCCTGAACGGGTAACCGAGCACTTTCAGCAGATCAGGCAAAGACTCGCGCACAGACTCGTCATCATCGATGATTGTCACGAGGGGCGCTTAGGCATTGGGGCTTCCTTCGTGGGATGCCTTCGCTCCTTGTGGCGTGTGCCCTGCGGGCTCGGTTGGAACAACCTGCACCGCAGGCTGCGGGATCGCGAACGAGAAGCTCGCCCCCGTGTCGGCGTTTCGGCTTGCCCAGATGCGGCCGCGGTGATGCTCGATGATTGACCGACTGACAGATAGACCGATGCCCATGCCGGTCGGCTTGGTCGTATAGAACGCGTCAAAGGCTCTATTGATACTCTCCGGGTCGATACCTACGCCGTTGTCCTTTACCGTCAGTTTCACTTGACCGTCTTCGTCCATTGCGGTGCTGAGTGTGACGCGCCTCGGTCGATCCTCGATCTCGCTCACAGCATCAGCCGCGTTAAGAAGAAGGTTCAACACGACCTGCTGAAGCTGCACACGGTCGCCAACGATCTTCGGCAGGTCAGGCGCGAGATCAACCTCGAGGTCCACCCGTCCTCGCCGCAACTCGATGGTCGTCAGTGCGAGCAAATCTCGCACAGCCTCGTTGAGGTCGACTGACTCGGTGGTCTCACTTTTTTTGCTGAACAAGGCGCGCAGCTTGCTGACGACTTCGGCGGCGCGATTGCCATCGCGGATTGTGCGCCGCGCGGTTTCGCGCGCGCCCTCGATATCTGGCGGATTGGACGCGAGCATGCGCAGTCCGGTGCTGGCGTTAGTAATGATACCCGAAAGCGGCTGGTTAACTTCATGAGCGATCGACGCCGTCATCGCCCCAAGGGTGCTGACCCTCGAGACGTACGCCAATTCTGTGCGCAGCTCGTTGACAGCCTCCTCGGCCAATCTCCGCTCTGTAATGTCCTGCATGGTGCCAACGAAGATCTTCTGCCCGTCAACTTGAGTGTCCGGGCGCGATTCTGTGCGCAGATATTTGACGCGGCCGTCGGGCATGCGGAGTCGAACGTCGTAATCGTGATCCACAATACCGGCCTGCGCCTCTGCAAGCTTAGTCGTCAGCAGCGGGATGTCGTCGGGATGGACCCGGGTGGCGATCTGCTCAACGGTAATCGGCACGCTCGAATCGAACTCGAAGATCCGGTAGAGTTCTTCCGAAAAGAACGTGATCTCCCTTGTCGCTAAGATCCACACGAAACTTCCGGTGGAGCTCACGCGCTGCGCATGCGCGAGCGAGGCTTCGCTTTTCACCAACTCGTCTTCGGCGCGTTTGCGATCCTCGATGTCAGTATTGATGCCGTACCACCTGACGACCGCTCCGGTTTCGTCGCGTAGTGGGCTCGCTCGGAAGATGAACCACCTGTATTTGGCGTCGGCACCGCATAGCCGCGCCTCGCACTCGGCGCTCGAGCCGGTCTCCCGGGCTTTCTCCAATGCGGCACCCAATCGCTGCAAATCCTCTGGATGCACTGCCGACGTCCAGCCCCAGTCCGCTAAGTCGTCGAGCGATCGCCCGACATAGTCGAGATAGTGCTGATTGAAGAAGTCGGCCGCGCCGTCTGGATGTGCTGACCAGGCCAATGCCGGGATGGCATCGACGGTGACTTGCAGGTTGCGCTCGCTGGCCGCGAGGGCTTGCTCAGCATGCTTGCGATCGTCGATGTCAATCATCAGACAGTACCAGCGGATGATGCGTCCATCGGCATCTTTGGCTGGGAGACCACGGACCTGGAACCAGCGATACGCCCCGTCGAAGCGCCGCAGTCGCGTTTCCGTGTCGATCGGACGTCCTGAATGGAAAGATCCCCTCAGGACTTCAACGTGGTGTTCGACATCGGCGGGATGGACCGTGCCGTTCGTCGGCCAGTTCGAAAATTCCTCGATCGTCTGGCCGAGATATTCAAGGAACTGGGCGTTGACGTCTTCGGCGGCACCGCTCGGCGCGAAGGTGGCGATCAGGCCGGGGGTGGTGTTCACCGCTAGCCGGAGTTGACCCTCGCTTTCGCGCAGCGCTAGCTCCGCCTTTTTCTGATCATCGATGTCGGTCAGCACCCCATACCAGCGGAGGATGCGGCCATCGGCGTCTCGCAACGGATTGTTGCGGACCTGGAACCATCGATAGACGCCATCGAATCGTCGTATCCGAGTTTCGAACCGGCTTTCTCGATCCAGGGTCATGAACGTTCGGAAGTACTTCAACGTCCCACCGAAGTCGTCGGGATGGACCATATCGGTCGTCGTCCATTGCTTCAGTATCTCAAGCGTGTACCCGAGATATCCCAGAAGCCGTTTGTTTGCGTCCATGATTCCTGTCTCTGGAGAGACTACGATAATGCCCGCTGGAAGGGTGTCGAGCGTCAGGCGCAGCTCACTTTCACTGGCCCGAAGCGCGTCCTCCGCAAACCGTCGCTCGGCCACTTCGCGATGGAGTGCTTCGTTAGCGCGAGCGAGATCCGCCGTAAGTTGAGGTATGTCCATTTCCATTTGGCCGCCTGTCTCCCGTCGAAGCCTTCGGCCGCGTAGGATTCCAGGCTGCTCCTGGGCGGCAGTCGCCACAAATGCCGACCCCGGCATGACCGGCCAATTCGGTACACCCGCCAGCAGCGCTAGGCAACTTCAGGAAGCTCCCGCCTTGAGCACCAAATCAAATTATCATAGGTGGCACTCGTCGCACGACCGTTGGTCGCTGGACCCGAGGTGCTCGAACACGGTATGGCCCAACTGGCACGACAGAGTTAGCAGAGCGCAAGATTATTGCTTCCTCCGCGGGCCCGGCTCACCAACGACCGCTCTCACGCGGCGCTTGGACGGATCGGACGTCGGGGATGCGGCGCAAGTCAATTCCACACTAGCCGCGACCTACGGCACCATTTACTCCACACTCGGTCCACGGCGGGATGGGCCCTCTCCACCACCGCTGGCGAATATATTCATTTCCGCTCTGACAACTGCTCGCTTTCCACCGTCACTTCCGTCAAACCACCGGTGTCGACATCAAAAATAAAGCCGCGCACGGGAACGTCTTTAGCAATCCATGGGTGCGATCTAATTTTCGTTATTTGCTCTTTCGTGTGGTTTTCAGGATCTTTATATGAGAAGAATCGCATAGGCGCCGGCGTTGCGTCGCCAGTCTGCGCGCTGAACTTTGTGTTCAAATCCTCGTCTGTAAAGCTCGTGAATCCACAGCCCGTGTGGTTGAGCAGCATAATCTCTGCTGAGCCCAGTACCCGGGTGGACACAATAAGTTCCCCCATCACATCATCTGTTACAGCCGGACCGCCAGTGCGAATTACGTCCATGTCGGCATTGTTCAAACCTAAGATTCCCACTAGGTCAGAGAGCCGCGGATCCATGCAGGTTACGATCGCAATCTTGGGCCGAGGGTGCGCCCCCAGCTTTGAGTCATACCCCTGGGCATACCGCTCATTGGCCTCTAGAGCCTTATCGATGAGACTCATGATCTTTCTCCTTGTTTAGCAATCCGCTTCAATTGCGGCAGTCATAGTCCGCTGGAGAGCTGCCGCTGTCGATGAGACCAAGGTGTCGGGTGGACCGACAAATTGCCGACTGAATGTCGGCCATTTCCGACCAACGGGCAGAAGCCAGGAAGCGGACATCGCCGGCCGACAACGACACATGCCGAGTCGGCAGCAACTCCTCTTTCCTGCTTTGGGCCGCTGAAGCGTACCGGCGGGGTTTCGGTGCCTTTTCACGGCTCGTACTTCGGCGCCACGTGAAGAACGTTCGAACTCACACGTGGGAATTCGAACTCACACGTAGAACTTGAACGGTTGGCGTTCCTCTCCCTTGGCCGAGCCCATCGTGAGGACGTCTCCAACCATCCAAGCCGATCATAACGGACGCCGGCCGGCGACGTTGTGGCAAGCGTACTCGAGCGAGAATGGTGGCGGCGCTGGCCGGAAGGGCGCGACGAGGCGAAATGCTCGAAGCCATGAGGGGCACATGACAGCCCGGCTCGCTTCACATGCCCAATGTCTGCCCCGCGTCCAGGTGCAGGAACGCCGCCGACGAATTGCTGCGAATGGCGTCTTCAAATGCCTCTGTCGCCTTGCCATGCGTGACGTCGACCAGAAGCGATGCCGCCTTCTCGACCTCATCGGCAGCGCGTTCAATACGGTCAAGACGCTTCGCCAGACGATCGTGCAGCATTTCCAGCCGCGCTGCCCGGTGCAGATCGGAGCGCTCTTCGCGGTGGTCGAAATCGAGGGGAGCGAACATCATCGTCGTCATGGTATCGGCTCCTCAATGGGCGGTCGGCGGCGTTATCTTCAGCCGCCGCCGCTTGGCTGCCTTCGCTCTCGCCTGGCCGGCTCGGATCCGGCGGCACAGTGCAAGGCTGACCGCGAGGCCGTGCTTTTCGTCGAGCATAGCCGTGGCCTGCTTCAGGGTGCGCTCGGCTCGCTGCGCGCGTTGCCTTGCAACCGCCATTTCGAGAACGACAAGTTCAAGCATCGTCCCGTTTCCTTGCGGGCTGAGGTCCCTTCACGGAATCAACAAGCGAGCCCGGCATTTGTTCCTGTGGCAGCCAGGTCGCGCGTCGAGCCCCTCGATCGCCTCGCTCATCCTCACCGCGCTGGCGCTTGCGACCGTCCTGGCCGCCGGCGGCGCCGAGTGCCGTGCCGCCGGCCGCGACGACCGGAATCTACAGTTCACGAGTCATGCGATGACGCCGAAGCAGCGCAAGGGTTCGACGCCTTGCCCATAAGCTGGCGGGCATAATTGCAAGCCCTCATTTGGAACGCTTCGTGCAACAAACGGACCATCAATGCTCTCCCTCGTCGGCTAGGTATTCCCTCACATTTCCGAAGTCGCGGTAAATCCCGCCGTCGGGATGCTTTTTCTCGTGCCACGAGATCGACCAATAACCAGTGTCTTCAAGATCTTCCATAGCGCGGATCCGATCGGCATCGGCCGGAAATTGCTGCTTGAGGAGTGAGTTGACTGCGTCCACCCCGCCCAGACGATAGGCTTCCAGGCAAATGTCGTGAAACATTGTCTATCCCCCGAAAAGACTCGCATGAGCAGAATTGCGCAACTGGAGGCTGCAACGCAAGCGGGCTCTCTCGTCGGCAACTATCGCCTGCCCAACGAATGGCAATACGCGCGCCTTGGCCGTCTGCGGGGCGAGAAACGGCATGCCGCAGTGCTGGCCTTGGGCTGCGGGATCACCGTCCGCCAGTTCGCCAAGCTGCCCCTGGATAGGCAGCAGGCGGTTCGCAGGCAGGCGGCATAGGCCGCAACCTTTGGCCTGAGAGCTTTTCCTAATTCTCCGCGTGGCTGAAGACGACAGCGCCGTTGTCCTTGCGAACTTCGACCGACACTACTCCATCGTCACCCTTTCGAGTCGGGAACATGGTGATTGCGTGATCCTTCGCCATTTTCTCAGCGTCAAAGGTCACCTTGTCGATAATGCCCCGTACTCCATACCAGATGACAGTGTAGGCCATTTGTTGCTCCCACGCTTTACGCAAGCATAGCACCAGCGTCCCGTGGGACCTACATCGGGCCACAGCGAGGCGCCAAGACGCGATCGGCGCTTCGGCGGCGCCAAGAGAGCGGCGACGAGGAATGCGCGCTGATGGCTGGTAGAAGGGCGGCCCGGCAGCCAACGTATCTTCGGGGGAGTGGTAAGCCGCCGGGCCTAGGGGACACCTAGGACGGGGAGCACCCGTCCCAGAAGCTCCAGCATGATCCCGACGGCGGCGGGCGGGAAGAATAAGAAAGCAGCCGGCCGAACTTTCAACGGTCGCCTTTATGACGAGATGCCCGTTCCATCGACGCCTTGAGAATGTGATTCCCGATCTTGGTTGCCAGCCCAATAGCCTTCGGCTCGGGGTTCGATATGGCCAGAAACAAAGAGAACATTGGGGCGCCCCGGTCGTTGCGGAAGGCAAGACTTTCGGGAAGAGGTCCGCCAGTCGCTTCCCGACAAACTGTTCTATGGCCGCGACGTCGGCGCTTCGTTGGTGAATCTCGTCGATCTGTCCTAATAAGTCGGTCCGTTGCTCGCGACTATCCCAAGCCTTTTCCCATTCGTCCGTCCCGAGCATCCGAGTGATCAAATCGGATGAGGGCCGAATCGTCTACCCGGCGACTCGACCCTCATAGCCCCCAGCACTGTTCCAAGGAGTCCCAGGCCAGCAAGCTGGCGGTGAGGATATGAACTCCGTCGCTAGGGCGATCGCGGGAAGCCCGTCGCCTACCCTCATTAGCTGCGATGGGCTTTTCTTTGGGTAGGCTGAGAATTCAGTGCCTGCGGGCCAGCGTCTGTTCCTCTTCCTGCTGATCCAGCGCCCCTAGCAATTCAGTAAAGGACTTCGGCAGCGTCAGTTCAACGCCCAAGTCCAGCTGCTTGCGCAACCTCCGACGGAAACCTTCTGAAGTGGCCAGCTGCCGAAAGATTTGGGGAGATTCGTTGAGCGTAGACATTGAGCAGTGGCATCCCTTGGGGGCCGGCCCTCAAGGGCGGAACTCACCCGGGAGGGAATCGTTCCCCGATCGAATTGCCCTGCTATCAATCGAGCAGCATGCCTTCCTTGCGTGCCGCCGTCTCGAATGCGGCGGGGTCAGATCGAGGCAAGCCTGCAACGCCTTATTCCAGTGGCGGCCACGCTCGGGCCACTCAAGCAGGTTCTCGGCGGCTGCCTGGACGTTGTTGACCTCATAGCGGACGCCCGTTTGGCGGGTCTTCACCGAGACCGGCGGCGAGAACCATAGCGCGCCATGCGTGCGCATCTATTCGTGCATGTCGAAGGCGACGAACCGGCCAAGCAATATCGCCTCGTACATGATGCATTCGGTGAGTTGGCAATCGGTCTCGGTGAGATTGGGACCCTGTTCGCGGACGGCAGCGATGGTTTCTTTGATCGAAACCGTTTCGCCAAACGCATCGGGCACCCAACTGTTCGTTCAAGGATAGCCAAGTCATCAACACGATATTGAGGGAGGCATTCGCGGCGACGGGCGTCCGGCGGGATAGGCAGCCGATCATGTTGCTGGCCTTTTCCGCGAACCAGCAGTTCTCCGGCGCGCCAGTCGATATCGTCGAGTAGGATCGCCATGACCTCGAGCGCGCGCAAGCCAAGGCGGGCCATCAGCAGCATGGCGTAGTCGCGTGCATCGCGCCGCGAATTGCGAGGCCACGACTGCCTCCACCTCGTCAGGCAACAGATGACGAGGAAGTCTTGCGCCCCAGGGTTTAATGCACCCGAGGGACGCAAAGCGACAGGTGCGTAGTCGTAAGGCCCTGGGGGAACAGATATTGAAAGAAGCTGCGCAAATGCGTGGCTGGTGTCTTGTCGCGGAACGGTCGCTTGCGCGTCAGAAGGTGCTCCATGAATGCCACGACATCTCGCGCGCCAGAGCGGGCAGATCGAGCATATGGTCGCCGAAGCGATGATCGAGAAAGCATCCGCGAACCGGAGCACGTGATAGACCATGCGCGGGCTGAGGCCGCGCTGTCGCAGAAGGTAGGTTTCGAAGTTGCTCGGCAGCTCAGCGCGCTCTGCCTGCGCAGCGACCCGACCCTCACAGCCCGCAGCACCGTCGAGGGGGGTCTCCCAGTGCTGTCGAACTGGGGGTGACGATAGCGGCATTGATGGGAAACGCGTTTAGGAGCGCTGCATGGACAAGCTTTTTAGCGGTGCTCGCCCGACCATGGTCGGCTTGAACGTCCACCAGCCCAACTCCACCCTACAAACCCGAGTGCCTACCGTCGCGGCAAGACCGCCGGGAAAGCAATGAAAATCTGCGTGGAAAGAAAGAGGGCCGAATCGTCTACCCCGACGACCCGCGAGGGCCCAGCGGACAATGACAACGCCGCAGCCAGCCGCTAACCTTCCAGACGATCACGGTCGCTTCGCCCGCTTGCTCGAGGCCGAGGGCATTGCGCCGTCGGCTTTGACGCCGGACCTTGCTGTCGAGTTGGGACGCCGATTGCCGCCCACGCGAAGCAGGTAGCGATAATTCGTAGGGGTGTCAGGTTTGTAAGTCCTGGAAGAAAGACTTTCCTCGAACGACGTGAAGTGGGGATCGAGGCAGGTAGTCTGGTTTGATATATCCGTCTCTTGTGCTCCATGTTGTTGGAGCGACAATCTTCACGTCAAATCCATATCTGTTTTCCAGCCTAGCGGCAGTTTTCGACCCTAGCACAGACGTTCGCCATCGAGTTCCAGATATCCTGATAGCAGTCATTCGACTCGATGACGGAAAGCGCTACGTCTGCGACGCCATGTTTGCCATTGTTGCATTGCCTACTGCGCGCGGGGCGCTCGCGCACCCTATCTGTCGTTCTGATTATCGTCCTATGAACCGGCGTTTGGCATCTTCCGTTGCCGGCATGAAGAGCGATACCGCACTTCCTTCCGGGTCGCGGAACTGGAATGTCTTGTTGCCCCAAGGCATGGTCTTGAGTTCATGCACAAGGGGAACGCTATCCTTGAGGCGCGCGTATTCGGCATCAACGTCATCGACCTGAAACTCGAGAAAAACAGTGCGGTTATCTCCTGGCTGGGCGCTGTTTTCCTGCCAGAGCGATACAGTCTCCACCGAGCCGATCGCAAGGACTGCGCCAGGGGTGACGAGTTCGGCAAAGACCGGCGCCAGCCAGTTTGCCGTGACCCCGGTGACCATTTCGTAGAAGGCGACCATCTGTTTGATGTCGCCGGCGATGATGCGAGCGGATGCGAATTTCATGAAAAACTCCTAGATGGCGATGCCTTTGCCGCATCTTCACAGGCTTGTCTCACATCGCTGTTGCCAGCATTATGGCAGCAGGAGTCAGCATATGCGCAGAGCCGACCGTCTTTTTCAGCTCATCCAGATCCTGCGGCGCAGCAGCCGGCCGGTGACGGCCGCTGCTATCTCGCAGGAACTGGAGGTTTCGAAGCGCACGGTCTACCGCGACATCGCGGACCTCATGGGCCAGCGGGTGCCGATTACCGGTGAGGCCGGCTTCGGCTATATTCTCCATCCTGGGTTCGACATGCCGCCCCTCATGTTCACGCCAGACGAGATTGAAGCCATCGTTCTGGGCGCCAAATGGGTTTCCTCTCATTCGGATGCGCTCATCGCCACTGCTGCTAGCGATGTCGTTAGCAAAATCGCTGCCGTCGTTCCCGATGCACTGCGGCCGTTCATCGCCGAACCAAGCATGACCATACGGCCGGTGCAATCGCCGCCGAACGAGACCATCAATATTGCGCCTATCCGCCAGGCAATTCGCGACGGACGAAAGCTGCGTCTTCGCTATCGCTCGAAAGCCGATGAGACGACAACGCGCACTGTGTGGCCGGTCATTCTCGGTTATTCCGAGACCAGCCGATTGCTGGTGGCCTGGTGTGAACTGCGGCAGGACCTTCGGCACTTCCGCACCGATCGCATTGTGGCGGTGGAGGTTTCAGAAGAGGCCATTTCCCTACGCGATGGTGAGTTGCGTCGGCGCTGGCAGACATTGCGAGAGAAACAACTTCCTGTCCGCTAACACGTTTGGTGATAGCCCTAGTCCGCTTCCTAGGTCGCTTGCCTGTAACCAGACCTTCGCAAAACATCCATACTCGCCCCCCTCGAACCGCTCTGATTATGCCTAACTGTCGCATCGCTGAACGCTAGCTCAACAGTGGCCAAAATCAGGCATGCAGCATAATCCGACTTACGGCATAATGCCCCTTATGCCGATTATCGGCATAATGGCCATGGACGAAACATCCCAAGCGCCTTGACCGGGAGTTAGGCCGCAAGCGCTTTGGCGATGAGGGCCCTGGAAGAGCTGGTGGCGGAACTTGGCGCGGCCTTTCTGTGCGCCGATCTCCAGCTTACCCCCAAGACGCGCGATGATCATGCAGCTTATGTCGCAAGCTGGCTGAAGGTCTTGAAGGACGACACGCGGGCGATATTCACCGCTGCATCACATGCCGGTCGCGCGGTGGCGTTTCTGCATGCACAGGCGAAGGCTAAGGGCTTGGCTGCGTAATGTCTGGTCTGCCGGGCAACGGCGCGACGGGGTCTGCTCAATCCGGCCGCGCTGCGCTGCTCTGGACCGGGTGGGCGCCATGCCAAGGTGGGTTATCAGTTGTGTCGGTGATCTCCGAAGTTTGTTACTCGACGGCCTGAGACCTGGAACAGGTAGCTTTCGCAAGGCTCCGCCGACCTCAGCTCTTCCACCAGGGGCGCAGCAACAAGTGCAGGTCTTGCTTTCCTTCAGTCCGGTTCGAGATATTTGACGTCGGGGCCGCGGCGTAGCGCAAGCGCCGCTAAGTTCGCTGATCCTTTCCCCCTTCATGCCTTTCCGCATTGAACGCCTGCTTCCCCTTCGCAACCCAGAGGTCGCGCGCTTGCTCGCCTTCATGGCTCTGCAGCTTCTCGGCAATCCAGAGCAGCGCGCCGTACATCGTGGCGCGATCGTCATTGGTGAGCTTGACAATGCCTGCTTTGACGACGAGCCCACCAAGTTCGATGAGCAGCCGTGTGCGCTTGCGACGCTCGACCTGCCAGGTGCGCATATCATTGCGAGCCTGTGCCGCTTGCCGGCGATTGTGGGCTGACCGGTTGCGCTGGAGCGCCGCGTGGGTTGCGCTGAGATGCCGAAGCAGTTCGCCGGGACCGGCTCTCGAAAAACATCACCCCACGCTTGACCCATGCCTCGCGCTTTGAGGTGTCTTTCGTCTCGGCAATTGCGACTAGTGCGCCGGCCAGTTCGTCGGTGCTGAGTTGATCGGCGCCGGTGGCGATCACCAGTTCGCCAAGTTGCTGTACCTTTCGTATTTTGAGCTCGCGCGCCTTTTCTTCCAGCGCCTTCAGTTCGGCGTCGAAGTCTCGCTGTTTGCGCATGGCTGTCTCCGTCGGTTGTCGATCGGAGGATGATAGGGGAGCGCCTGCCGGAAGGCTTCAGGGTTGCCGAGACAGCCCGGGACGGGCTGGTCGCTCCCGAGAATTTTTCGAGGGAGGGCGCGCTTATACGTCGTGCCGACGTACGCTTTGCCGTGCAAATGATCTGGTCGCGATGGCGATCTATCATCTTCACGTCAAGGTCATTGGCCGCAAGGCAGGCTCGAGCGTTGTGGCGTCGGCCGCCTACCGCTCGGCCTCGCGATTGCGTGATGAGCGGATTGAACGCAGCCATGATTTTTCAGCCAAACGTGGTGTCGTCCATTCCGAGGTGATGCTGCCGGAGGATGCACCGGGGGCCTGGAGCGACCGCGAACGGCTTTGGAACGATGTCGAGGCGTTCGAGGTCCGCAAGGATGCCCAGCTCGCCCGCGAGGTTGAGTTTGCGCTCCCGCGTGAACTCAGCCAGGCGCAAAGCATCGAGCTGGCGCGCGACTTCGTACAGGCCGAGTTTGTCAGCCGAGGCATGGTCGCTGATCTCAATGTGCATTGGGACAGGGCGGAGGATGGCAGTCCAAAACCGCATGCCCATGTCATGCTCACCATGCGCTCAGTCGATGAGAACGGTTTCGGGGCGAAGGTTCGAGACTGGAACGCTACCCAGATGGTCGAGCGCTGGCGCGAGCGTTGGGCGGAGCTGGCCAATGAACGCCTGGCCGAACTCGACATCGACGCGCGCATCGATCATCGCAGTCTGGAAGCGCAGGGCATTTCCCTGGAGCCGCAAACCCAGATTGGTGCACCAGCCCAGCGCATCGAGGGCAGTGGCCTTGCTGCTGGCGATATTGAAGCCGATCGCGCAGAACTGCATCGCGAGATCGCGCGCAACAATGGCGTGCGCATCATTGCCGATCCATCCCTGGCGCTCGATGCCATCACCCAACAGCAATCGACCTTCACCCGAAAGGACATTGCGAAGTTCGCGCATCGTCACAGCGACGGGATGGAGCAGTTCAATGATGTCATGGGCGCGATCGGTAACGCGCCCGACCTAGTCGAACTCGGCAAGGACGGATGCGGCGAAGATCGCTTCACCACCCGGCAGATGATCGAGACCGAACAGCGGCTGTATTACGCGGCGGAACGCATGGCTGGGGGGGAGCGTCATGCTGTGAGTGACCCAGATCGCGAGGAGGCATTGGCGCATGCCAAGCAGCGCGGCCTTGTTCTGTCAGGCGAGCAGACCGATGCCCTGGATCACGTCATCGATAGCCGCGGTCTTGGTGTCGTTGTCGGTTTTGCCGGAACGGGCAAAAGCGCCATGCTGGGCGTTGCGCGCCAGGCATGGGCAGCGGCGGGATACGAGGTTCGAGGCGCGGCACTGTCTGGGATTGCCGCCGAGAATCTGGAAGGCGGATCAGGCATCTCGTCACGCACCATCGCCAGTATGGAGCATGGCTGGGGACAGGGCAGGGATCTGCTCACCACGCGCAATGTCCTGGTGATCGATGAGTCCGGCATGGTCGGCACGCGCCAGTTGGAGCGCGTGCTTTCCCATGCGGCGGACGCTGGCGCAAAAGTCGTTCTCGTCGGCGATCCGCAGCAGCTACAGGCGATCGAAGCCGGCGCTGCATTCCGCTCCATTCACGAAAGACATGGCGGCGTCGAAATCGGTCAAGTGCGCCGCCAGCGCGAGGACTGGCAGCGTGATGCCACGCGCGATCTGGCAACCGGCAGGATCGGCTCTGCAATCAGCGCCTACGACTCGCAAGGCATGGTGCATCAGGCGGCAACGCGCGACGAAGCGCGAGGCGAACTCGTCGAGCGCTGGGATCGCGACAGGCAGGTGCATCCAGAGGCCAGCCGGATCATTCTCACCCATACAAACGACGAAGTACGCGTACTCAACCAGGCAGCGCGCGAGCGCATGCGCGCTGCCGGAGAACTCGGCGACGAGGTTCAGGTGAATGTGGAACGCGGTGCAAGGGCCTTCGCCAGCGGCGACCGTGTCATGTTCCTGCGCAACGAGCGCGGGCTTGGCGTCAAGAACGGCACGCTCGGCATTGTGGAGGAAGTCAGCATACAGAGCATGGCCGTGCGCATCGATGACGACAGATCGGTTCGCTTCGACCTCAAAGACTACGCGCACATCGACCACGGCTATGCCGCGACCATTCACAAGGCGCAGGGCATGACGGTTGACCGGACCCATGTGCTCGCAACAGCTGGCATGGATGCGCATGGCAGCTACGTCGCACTGTCGCGGCATCGCGACGGGATGGACCTGCATTACGGCAGCGATGACTTCGCGACCCGCGATCGGCTTGTCCGGACGCTCTCACGCGACCGCGCCAAGGACATGGCGTCGGACTACGAGCAAGTCGATCCAGCTCAGAGCTATGCCGAGCGGCGCGGAATCACGTTCCGCGAGCGTGTGGTCGAGATCGTGCGCCGGGTCGTCCCGGAGAAGTTGCGCGACAGGATCAGCGGGCTGCTCAACGGGTTGCGCTCGCCAGGAGAAGCGGAGCCCGGCCAGAAACGTGGACCTGGGCCGGGAAGGGAAAGTGTTGCGGCGCAGATCGGAGATGCAGGCCGGACACCCGGCAGAGGAAATCTTGCCACGGGAGAGTCGCGCGACACGGATCTGCCGGCAGACGGGGAAGCGGCGTTGCGCAGCGCTCGTACGAAAGCGCTTGTGCGTCACGCGCGCGCGCTCGACGCGATCCTCAGTACTGGAAATGCCGACGGGCAGAGCAGTCCCGAGCAGATGCGCGAGTTGAGGGATGCCCGTAGCGCTTTCGAGAAGGTGCGGCCGTATGGCTGGCGCGATGCTGAAGCGGCCTATGTGAAAAATCCCGAACTTGTCCGCGAGGCAGGTGCCGGCCGCGTCAGCCGCATCGTGCTGGCTCTCCAGCTTGAGACGGAAATCCGCACCGGACTGGACAACGATCCGAGCCGCCGCGCAGATCGTTTCGTGGAGCGTTGGCAAAAGCTCGATCGCACGAGCCAGCGCCAATACCAAGCCGGCGACATGGCGGGCTACAAGTCAACGCGCACGGCCATGTCCGACATGGCCAAAAGCCTCGAACGCGATCCGCAACTGGAATCCTTGCTCGCCAATCATAAGAAGGCGCTCGGCATTCAGGTCGAATCCGGCCGCCGCCTTGGTGTGGAACTGATGTTCAACCACGGCATCAGCATGGGACGGGGCATCGGGCTGTGACACCCGGCCAATCCGCCGCCGTTTATACGCCATCACGGACGAGACGACGAACCTTGTTGCGTCCCCTCGCTGGCTGTCCTGTCTGGTTCCAGCAGATGCCACCAACGACCACCAAGGAGCAGGCGAGCTATGCCCGAGCCAGATCGTATAATACGACTCAGAACGGTCCTTAACCGGACTGGCCTATCCCGCTCTACCATCTATCGCAAAATCGCTGAAGGCACGTTCCCGGCCCAGATCAAGATCAGCATCAACGGGGCGGGCTGGCGGGAGTCCGATATCACATTGTGGGTGGCTGATCCTGTCTCCTGGCATACTAAAGCGGGAAAAAACAGCGACTGATGGCGATCAAATAGCTCGTTGCTGCCCTCCGATGAACGCTCCACTCTGACCAAGGTCAAGACTGTAAGCGGGCCAGAAGCGGACTATCTGCCCGTGGCTACCGTTCCGGCTTAAGCTGCCGATTCGCAGCCGAACCGATCGCGGCGTTTCCGCAACGACTACTGTGGCCCATACCTGATCTCGGCTAGTTGGCGCCGAACGGGACCGAAAATGGCTACGTCGTGGCGGCACGCGAAGAGCGTTACAGCTAGTGAGCGGCTAACTCGTTGAGGCCTTGCGGGCGTAAACTTTTTTCATCATCGCCACCATTTCTTGCTTTGGAGGCAGGTTGGCATAGACATCGTCAACAAACTCGCGCGTCGAGTCCATAATCGAGTCGTGCCGTTGAGCTGATGTCCGTTCCTTCAGCTTCTCTGCGGTTGCCTCTGCTGTGTCGCATGCGAGCACAGTCGCAGCGCGGATGTTGATTTCCGCTGCGTGGATCATTCGATCCACCATCTCGCTTGTGACCACATCCGACGGTCGCTTAAAAACCCCATCAACGAAGTCGCAATAAAGCGATGCGTTCCGTCCTTGGAAAAGCATGGGGCCCACATTGACACCGACGAGTGCTTTGAACAGCACCTCGCTCATGCTGACGGATTTCTGCCCTTGTTTAACAGCGCTTTCCAGTAACGGAATGGCATTTGCTAAGCCCATAAACTGGCTGGCCTTGGAGTCATGCGACCTAAACCGCTTGGCTGTCGATTTCCAATCGACAGGGCGCCCGATGATGATTTGAGTTGCGGCGCCGAGCAGAACGGAAAGCTTGCCATTCTCCTCACAGGCCATGTAGGCCGCAGCATAAGCTCGGGCCAGCTTGCCGTTAGCGCGTAGAATCTTTGCATCGTCCAACAGCTCAAGCGCGTTATCTTTGACGGCAACGATCCCCTGACACACGGTTATAAGATCAAGGTCCTTCATCAAACTGCTTCCCTCATTGGAGTGCTGTGGGGTGATGTGGCGATCACCCCACGCCCCAGCAAACTTACGCGCCGAACAATATACCCTCGATACCTACCTGACTGCGGCTGGTTCATCCTTTCATGGCATGTGCGTCTGTGCAAATCGTCTGCCTAAAGCCTTCGCGAACTAGCGGGCAGGCTCTGAGGCCTGAGCACGCTCCCGCAACATCCGAAGAGCCTTACCATAACCTGTGTTTGATAGACGATATCGCCTTGTTCCCTTAACGGGATCAATCTCAACCTCGTAGTACGCGTAGAAGTCCTGATTGAAGTATCGACTGACATTGTCTTTATGTTTTTGCGACGTTTCAGGCAGCAATTCGTTGATGATTTTTGCGATCTCCGACGTCGTGAACGATGGGCGATTCTCGTCATCCGCCCAGCGAGTCAGAAGGGCGATGAGGATTGCCTCTTCAAGTTTGAACTTCGGTTGCTGGCTTAGCTTTGGCAGCCATCTGTTTAGATCGGGTTCGCCGAGAGGATCGCGGCCGACGTCGTTTTCGATTTCCTTGAGGTATTCCGATAGATCACCATCGTTTTCCCAGACGACGGTCCTTGGATGCCTGGCGATGACCTCAAGTCCCATTCGTTTCTGCTGCTCGTCCCGGGATCGGAATCGAGCAATATCGTTGACATCCCCTGACCGACTACGTTTTACCATTCGGCCAAATCGAGCTGCCTCGGAACTGTTAACAAAAACTATACGGAATTGCTTTCCATATTCACCAAGCTTTTCGACCAGCCAGTCGATCTCGGTAATCGATCGGAACCCCGATATCACGCATGGGGATTCTAAGTCGGCCTCCAAATACTTGGCGATTGCCACAGCGGCGATTTCCGGCTTCTCTATTAGTGCCTGCTCCGCGAAATCACCTATTGAGATATGATCCGGAACATCGTGCCGCATGTAGTAAGCGAGATGCATGAAGTCGCTCGCCTCGACGTGAAGATAGTTGAACGACCTAGCTAGATACTGACTGGCCGTAGTCTTCCCGGCACATGTGTACCCACAAACTATGTAGTTCATGTCCCGTTGCAAAGGTAGATGACGCTGTGGTGTGGCGAATCGAAGGAGTTTTCGTTCTCTGAGGAACTGGAAAAGCTTATTGAACGCCTTACGTCTAAAATCGTGCTTGTTCGCGTCGACGATCGACAAGCTCCCAAGCGGCCCCGACGCTCCGTCGGGCACAAACCACTTATTGAAGGTCTGATTATCCAACCACGGATATATGACATTCGTCGTGAATGTCTTTTCTTGCTTGACGATTTCTCCCGACTGCTCGCCGGTAAATACAATATATTCACCTACTTGCCAAAGCTTCCGATAGTAAGAAGGGATGTGGAGCAGTAGATCCGATCTAACAACTGCTCTCCGATTTCCGCCCGCTGCTTGGACTGAGGCATCTAGGGAACTGAAGGTGGTTTCGCGCATCCAATACTTTACATCTAGACCAGGAACCTCCTCAGCTGCGGAGCTAAGCGCGTCGATCGTCACGGATGTGTCTTCGAGAATAAAAAAATGGCGGGGCGACAAGATTCTTGCCTTCCGCGCTTGTTGGACGGCACTTTCGTAGCTGGCCTTCAGCAGATCTTCGCGTGATTGCAGCCGAGGCTCTGTGTAACCAGCATGGTAGGTCCGCTGACGGAAACCAAGGACGTTGATCGGCTCGCCTTCTGCGAGATAACGTGCGTGCGCCAGTTTCGTTGGATTTGACGTGAAAAAGGTCAGTGCCAGCATTTAAGAACTCGTCATGCGCCTTCCGCTGTTTTTGGGAACGGTCAAGAAGATATCAGCGTCAAGCTGCTCGCTGTGAGCATAAACTCGTTTGAGTGAATCGGGCGAGGCAAAGAAATAGAGCAAAGGACCAAGGCTCGACATGCCCACACAATCGGCCCCGAGTTCGCGAAGCGCTTTGGCAGTACGATCGATGTGCGGCGCGTACTCCGCTCGTTCGAGCCTTTTCCATTCGGTTTGCTGCATCGCACTGATCGCTTGGCAGAACGACGGATAGTCCTGCTCCATCAACGATGCGAGAACCTCGAATACGGCCACATAAGCGGCTTCGAACGACGTGGCCGAAGGCAAAGGGGTCGACCGGCGGAAGAAATCGATCTCTTCTTCCTGCGTTTTAGGCTCGCATTTACGCGGTAAGCATAAACCCAGCGGCCATTCTGGAAGGTTTTGGCGGTGCAGTTGAAGTGGCAAGGCGCCGGTAGCACCCATAGACGAAGGAACAAACTGGTGCGAAAGGCCGCCTGCGATGCCTAAGTCGAACGCAAAGCCTCCATAAAAATAAGTTGATATTCCGACACCAGAAGTCCCGCCCCGGCGCGAGAGCGTAATCAGCTCCTCCGGTCGCGCAGTTCGACGATTGATTTCGAGTAAGCCCTCGATACACGCAAGCTTAATGGCTGTACCCGAGCCCATCCCGAAATGGGTTAGCAGTGACCCGGTGACTTCAAATGTCCCCGCGCTGGAAAGTTCGAGTTGTTGCTTTATATGTTCCAGTTGTTCCCGGAGGCGCTCAATCTCCTGTCCATGCATAGGCTTCTGCCTGCGGTCGAGCACCACTGATCTCTGCGAGGATGTCGTTTTTATTAACGCAGTAGGACCCTCGACAGCGAACCCAAGACCGCCATTTTTTCTCGGAGCCCCCGCATGCATGGAGATCAGGCCAATGTGGACGCGCGGACTGATCTCGATGTTAACCGTCGGCACTCTTGTCCCAACTGTCATTAAAATAATCACGGTACTTGGTTGCGAATGGCTTGTCTGCGATCACATGAACGGCAGGCGCGTGTCTACTCTTGTCGCCGTCGAAAACAGGACCGCCAACGAAAGCGCCGTCGACCATTACAAAGCTATGGCGCGCCTCATGGGGAAAGCGCTTGATTGCAAACCGGCCCTGAAATTTGTGTTTCAGCTGATCGATCTGTGCCGACCTCGCATTGTAACGGTTCTTCGCGTCCCGTGACATGAAATCGTCGGTGGGGACCAGCACTTGGATTTGAAGTCGCTTGTTCGAATGAAGTCGGTCAAGCAGGACATGATCGTCCGCATCGGCATCCATAAAGTCGTCGATAAATCGCGTGGCCGAAGCACCCATGACTTTCACGGTGTCGCGGGCGCCTGACAGTAAAGGTCCGTAGTAGGACTTTTCGTGTCTGTTCTCAAGCAGAGCCTCTACACCCATCGCCCGATAATGTTCGAGCTTATTAAAAGCCGTGACCTGCGTGATAAGGCCGAATACATACAGGACCATGCCGGAAAACAGGCCGCTCACAATGCCCATCATTCGGGGATCATCTGTGTAGGCCAGCCAGTACCAAGAGCCCACAGTCAAGATAAGACAAAATGCGACCAGGATCATCCACAATGGTACAAGTGCAGTCAGCTGCTCGAATGACCTCATTTGGGCACTCCGATATAAAGCAATTCTCGCCTTTTCGATCTGCTAAGGGCGTGGCTGTGTTCTGTTGAATGGACCGATACGTTAGCAAACTTGCTCTCGAAGAACTCGCGGATGCTGGTATCGTCTGGGTACGCCGCCTTCACATAGGAGAGCACCACCGTCGAATTCCTGTTGCGATCGATGAGGTCGAAGAGCTTTTCCTTGAAATGTTTTTTGCGGGACCAATCGGTAAAGTGTTTTGGCTCGGGCATCATGCCGATACTGGAGCCCGGCTCGATCAGCTTCGACCACTCACCGTACTTCGAAAGGCCTTCCAGGAAGTGGTACCGCCGCCAGTAGTTGTCCCGGTTGCGCCGTTCATCTTTCGCGACATACGGCGGGTCTAAGTAGACTAGGTCGTACCCAGGCTGCAAAAGAGAGACGTCGCCTGCTGGAAGTACCGTAGCCGGGGGCAGCCGATCCCTGCGATATGCAAGTAGCTCGGCGAATCCTTGCAACATGTGTTCCCGGAAACCCTTGTCCCAGGTCGCCGCGTTACCGAAGGATCGCTTGACTTCGCTTGCCGTTCTGATCGCGAGATTGGGCCGGTGGAAAAGGTTGAATGGCCGCTTCTTCAAACACGACTGATACAGGAGATAGAACAACAATGATCTGTCGGCGTCGGAAATCGTCATTTCGCCGATTTGCGTTGCAAAGCCATCGATCCATTCATTTTCCGGTGGAAGGAAAAAGATGTTCTCGAAATTTTGGGCAACCGTGCTTCTGATAGGCCGGACCGCATTGATGATAGAAATCAAGCGCTCTTTGGTGATCGTGGCGTCTTCCGTCAATAGCGTCCTGGCCACGTGAGTGTTGAAATGGAAAGCGTCATGGTAGACGACTCGTTTCCTCATGGTCCGAAAAAGCTGAGATACGCTGCCGGTGCCGCCAAACGCGTCAAGTACCGTATCAAATTCCAGCAGTTTCACGCTATCAAACACCCAGGGAAGAAGCTTCCGCTTACTTCCATAGTACCGGGTTGTGGGAAATCGCGAAATCGAAGTCGCAACCGGCTCGATCGCGTAGACCTGCGAGGCAGATGGCGTAACCGACGAAACGTGTTCAGGTTTCAGTTTCTGTTTTTGCATGCCGCACAATACGCGGGAACGAGCGCCAGCATAGATAGCGTCGCAGTGAAATCACAGCATAATCGGCGCTGCAAAGCAGCAATCGTACGGCTGAATGGCATGGTGCCATCTATATAGAGAGTTGGCTTCTGGCTGCGCACTAACGCCGCAAAAAAGTGGCTTGATGGTCGTCTGCTTTCGGGCGCGTGCCGCGGAGCATGCAACTTCCGTCATCGGGCCGCATTGCTGACACTGATGGGCATACCGATAATCCGCAATGGAGCTGGCATGGGTGGCCTTCACCCTAACTGTTTGCGGTACCGCGTGACAGACGCACGCCAGGTCCGCCACCATTTTCGGCAATGAACTCAATTCCCGCAGCTTCGAACGTTGATTTAAGCTGAACTATTGTGGACTGCTTCAACGTCTCGCCTCGTTCAAATCGCACAACCGTTTGAGTTGAGATGCCAGCCTCCTTAGCAAGCTCTAAAACACCCCACCCCAGTGCAGCTCGTGCCATGCGGCACTGCACCGGGTTCATAAAATCACCATAATATGGTGATTTTGATTGATCATCTGCTGCACTTTGTGTAGTCTCGATTTCAACTAGGCGGCCGGGCGGGTGACGCAACACCTACCCGGCCTGGCCACATGCAAGCTGTTGTGGAGCTCGGATCATGGCTGATTCCGACAATAGCACGACTTTGTCTTACGTCACGCTAGGGGGGAGCGACGACGGGGCCATAAATGGAGCTGCTTCCGAGGAGGCAGACCCTGCGCTTGTGCTGCTACGAGAGTGGTTGCGGGCGCAGCATGTCTCGCAAGTTCTCTGCCGCCTTCAACAACGCTTGGAGACGCGCCTTCTCAGCGCCGCCTCATCGGCGGCGTCGGATGCAAAGGTTGGTTACTTGATCGCCTACCAAGCGGAAGTCGAGGCCGCGACAGCGGCTTTGAAAATTCAGGACAGACTTCCCCTTACGCCTGCACACTCGCTTCTCGGCGTTGTCGCCAAGCTCGAAATGGTCGTCCGCGCCGATCGCGACATCGACGATCCGACGGATTTTCCCTGGCCACACATCGAGTCGATCCTTCGTGACCTGAAGGGAATCGCCGGCAGTGTGCAGCTCCTGCAGCCTGGTCGATCCATCGTTCAGGCGGATTGTCGGCGGTATCAAGCCACGGCCGCCGATCTGATCGGTCTCGAAACGCATGCCGCTGACCTCCCGCTTGGTCAGGAACCGGTCGTTGGTGTTGATGCAGAGTAGAAATGGATACGTAGGCGCACACAAAGGCCATTCGGCGCTGAGGCGATTTCGGTCATCCTTGTCCCGATGCAGATATGCTCGGGACAGAAAACGTGAAGGCGGCGCGGCGCGCTGCAAAACACGGCGTTAGGCGCGATGCCCAGGCCGATCTGTTTTCGCGCCAGCGCGTCGTTGACGAGGCGTTCCTGGAACGAACGGCTCGCTTGTTCGAGCCTCGCATGGGGCGGCCGCTATCAACGGAGGATGCACGGCAAATCGTCGACAATATCGGCGGCTTCTTTCGCATCCTTGCCGAATGGGAACGAATTGACCGAGGCAAATAGCTGGCGCTTCATGCTTACCTGATGGCCTTCGGTTGTGCGACGGCGCGATGAAACAGGAGGCACCCCGGTGAACCAGCGAATTGCCCCGATCGCCAAGCCCGCAGGCCTTGTAAAGGCGCTGCTATACGCGCGCGTCTCTTCCAAGGAGCAGGAGAAAGAGGGCTTCTCCATCCCGGCGCAGTGCAAGCTGCTGCGCGACTACGCCCTGCAACATCGGTTCGACATCGCCGAGGAGTTTATCGACGTTGAGACGGCCAAGGCCACCGGCCGGACCAACTTCACCGAGATGGTCAAATATCTGCGAAAGCATCCCGGCATTCGAAGTATCCTGGTCGAGAAAACCGACCGCCTCTATCGCAACCTGAAGGACTGGGTGACTCTCGATGAGTTGGATGTGGAAATCCACCTTGCGAAAGAAGGTGTGACGCTGTCGCGAGACTCGCGCTCATCTGAAAAGTTCATGCACGGCATCAAGGTCTTGATGGCCAAGAACTATATCGACAACCTGTCGGAAGAAGCCCGCAAGGGGCAGATGGAGAAGGCGGAGCAGGGCATCTGGCCGACTAAGGCTCCGCTGGGTTACGTCAACACCACGGGCAAGGACGGCAGAAAGGTTATCGAGCCGCATCCTGAACTGGCTCCAGTCGTCACACAGCTATTCGAGCGTTACGCCACCGGCCAGTATTCGCTCAAGGCTTTGGCCAAGGCAGCCCATGGCGATGGGCTGATCTATCCCAAGAGCGGCAATCCGGTTCCGGTCAGCACCGTGCATATGATCCTGCGCAACCGCCTCTATACGGGACTGTTCCAGTGGGACGGCAAATTGCACCAGGGCAAGCACGAACCCCTCGTATCGATCGAACTATGGGAGCGGGTCCAAGGCATCCTGACGGGCCGCAATGCGGTGCCAACACACCCGACAGGAAACGAGTTCGCCTTTACCGGCCTGATGACCTGCGCCGAATGCGGCTGCGCCGTAGTGGCGGAGATCAAGAAGGGCAAATACGTCTACTATCACTGCACGGGGCACTCGAACAGAGGTCGGGGCGGATACGCAGATTGCCGCCGCAAATATGTCCGAGAGGAAGTGCTCGATCAGGCATTCGCCAGTCTGCTCGACCGGTTGCATTTCGACGAAGAGATACTGGAATGGGTAAGGGCGGCCCTCATGGCCAGCCATGCCGACGAGCGCCGCGAGCATGAACAGGCGATCCATCGATGCCAGGTCGAGTACAAGCGGCTCGAGGATCGGCTGCACGCCATGTACCTCGACAAGCTCGATGGCCGCATCGACAACGCCTTCTACGACCGTATGTCAGCACAGTGGCGAACCGAACAGACGCGCCTGCTTCGCGAGATAGAGCGGCATGGCAGTGCCGAAGAATCATACATGGAGGACGGGATACGGCTGTTGGAACTGGCGCGCAACGCCAGCCGACTGTTTGCGAAACAGCCTGTGCACGAGAAAAAGCGGCTCTTGAATCTCGTGCTGTCGAACTGCCAATGGAACCAGGGCGAGGTTCACGCTTTCTTCAGGCAACCGTTTGATCTCCTTGCGGAAACGGTCGCAACCAGCGCAACAATGGGAGCACAGCAGACAGCTTTATCGAGAGGGAATCCAGTTTGGCTGGGGAACCTGGATTCGAACCAGGACTAACGGAGTCAGAGTCCGTGGGTCTACCGTTAACCTATTCCCCAGCAGGCGCAGCTGGTGCCGCGCGATGCGGGCGGCTCATGTGCCGCGAGCGCTGCCTTGTAGCCGCCATCCGAAAATAGTCAAGCCCGCTATCGAGTTCAATCGCAGGCTTTTTGCCGATGCTCCCCGCGAAAGCGGGCAGGGGGGTTCAACTGCCACCTTTGCTGTACTGCGAATGCTCGAAATAGAGCACCACGCCAAGGCCGATCAGCAGCGGAATGATGAGATAGAACAAGCGGAACACCAGAAGCGCGGCTAGCACGCCGACCGGATCCATGTCGGAAAGGCCGGTGAGGAAGACGACCTCGAACACGCCGAGCGCGCCCGGCGCATGCGACAGAAGCCCGATCGAGAACGACACCATGAACACGCCGAGCACGACGAAATAACCGGGATTGCCGACTTCCGGCAGGGCAAAATAGATGATTGCAGCGGCTCCCAGCAGTTCGACCGGTCCGATCAGCAACTGTCGCGCCACGATCGGCAGCGCCGGGTAGTGGAGCTGGAAGCTGCCGATCGTCAATGGTCTGAGCCGCAGCCAGCTGCCGAAGGCGTAGGCGCCGACGAGGATAAGCATGGCGAGCCCTGCCGCGAATGCAGCGCCATGATGCGGCGCGCCGGTGAAGCGATCGATGATTTGCGGCTCGAACAGCAGAACGAGGCCGCCGAGGAAAACGCTGGACAGGATGAAGGTGAACCAGCAGATCGCCACCAGCACGCCGACCTCCTGGCCGGTCAGCCCTCGCGTGGCATAGGCGCGATAGCGGATCACCGCACCGGAAAACACCGAACCGCCGATATTGTGCGACACCGCGTAAGTGGTGAAGGAGCACAGCGTGACGAACAGCCACGACACTTTTTTGCCGATATGCAGCAGCGCTATGTGGTCGTAACCGGCGAGCGAGGCATAGGCGACGACCGCGCTCAGTGCCGCGAGCACCCAATCGCGCGGCGGGATGGCGGCAATGCCGGCCCAGACATCGTCGAGCGAAATGCCGCGCAGTTCGTGGATGAGCAGCCACAGCGAGAACGCGACGGCCGCGATGCCTATGACCGGCCAGAAATAGCGCCTCCAATTCATGGCGTCGTCATCATGCGCTGCAGCTCATTGATTTGATGTTGCCCAACCCTTCGAACCCGCATTTGAGACATGCCCGATTGAAGCCGGCTATTCAACCGGCAAGACATTGCCCCAACATGATCCTGGCAAAATGCGGCGTTGGCGAAATTCGGCTTCGCGCTCTTGGTGATTGCGAACGGCGCTGCTACTCTGTTGCCAACTTGAAACAAATCGAGGTGCCTGCTGCGTCCTTTCCCGGTTCGCGCGGCGCCGGAAGGAACTGAAGTGGAAGACCACGATACCGGCGCGGGCGCGTCGGCAGTGGGCATGTCCGGGGCCTCGCCGACGCAATCGGCGGGCCCGCACACGGCGCGATTCAGCCGCCACGCGGGCGCGCACCAAAGACATGCCGGCCAGCGACAGATTGGCCTAGGTCAGGCCGACCAGCATGGCGATCAACCGAAAGGCAAGACGCGCAAGCGACGCAAGCGCAAGCGCGGCCGCAAGGTGTTCGCACGCGACGAGAACGGCGCCGTGCCGCATGCCGCGCCTGCCGCCACGCAGGCGAGCCAGCCTCGGAGCGGGCCTTCGCCGGTTGAGCCAAGGCCGGCGGCCCCGCAGCGTCCGCCGCAGCAGGAATTGCCTGTCTTCGCCGCGCTCGACCTCGGCACCAACAATTGCCGGTTGCTGGTCGCTGTGCCCGGCCGCCACGGTCAATTCCGCGTCATCGACGCTTTCTCGCGCATTGTCAGGCTGGGCGAGGGGCTGACCGCCAGCGGCCGGCTCGGCCAGGCGGCGATGGACCGCGCGGTAGAGGCGCTGAAGATCTGCGGCGAGAAGCTGCGCAACCGCAAGATCCGGAAAGCCAGGCTGATCGCCACCGAGGCCTGCCGCTCGGCCGCCAACGGTGTCGAGTTTTTGGATCGCGTCGAGCGCGAGGCCGGGCTGAAGCTCGAGATCATCGATCGCCAGACCGAGGCCCGCCTTGCCGTTTCCGGTTGCGGCTCGCTGGTCGAGCGCGACACCCAAGGCGTGGTGCTGTTCGACATTGGCGGCGGCTCGTCGGAAATCGCGCTGATCGACCTGACCGGACGGCGCTCGCCGCGTCTGGCCAACCACATTGTTTCCTGGACATCGCTGCCCGTCGGCGTCGTCTCGCTCGCCGAGCGCTTCGGCGGCCGCACCGTGACGCGCGAGACCTTTGCCGCCATGGTTGACGATGTGGCCGCACGGCTGAAGGCCTTCGATGGCCGCGATCGGCTCGCGCATGTGCTGGCCAGCCCCAACTTCCATCTGCTCGGCACTTCCGGCACAGTGACGACGCTCGCCGGCGTGCATCTCGACCTCGAGCGCTACGACCGCCGCCGCGTCGATGGGCTGTGGATGGACCGCGACAGCGTCGACCGCATGATCGAGCGGCTGATCGGCTGGGATTTCCAGCAGCGCTGCGCCAACCCCTGCATCGGCGCCGACCGCGCCGATCTCGTGCTCGCCGGCTGCGCCATACTGGAAGCGATCCGCGGTGTCTGGCCGTCCGAGCGGCTGCGCGTCGCCGACCGCGGCCTGCGCGAGGGAATCCTCAGCGAACTCATGGCCGATGACGGCGTCTGGCGCAATAATGGCGGGCGCCGCGCATGATCCCAAAAAGTGGCCGCATTGTTTTGATGAGCAGTCGACCCCCACTCCGTCGAGCTACGCTCGACACCTCTCCCCCGATCGACGGGAGAGAGGAAAGGCGCGAACTCGCCAGCTTTGGCGCCCTTCCTCTCCCTCTGGAGGGGGGAGAGGTGGCGCAGCGAAACGGCGACCGAGTGGGGGAAGCCCTCCGTGAAACGCGAAGCCGTCGCAAAACCGGCGCGACGAAGCGAGCGAGAAAAAGCGGACCGGAAATCCTGATACCGAATTTCAGGACCGGGCCAGCGAAAAGTGGCGATCGGTTTTCGCACAGGATCATGCTCGGGCAAGAAATCAGGCAATGACCAAGAAACCCGAAAAGTCAGGATCTGCCAGCATTCGCGTCCTCAAGACCAGGATCAAGAAGAAGAGCGGCTTGAAGGAATCCTCGCGCCGCTGGCTCGAGCGCCACATGAACGATCCCTATGTGCAGCGCTCGAAGGCCGATGGCTACCGTTCGCGCGCCGCCTATAAGCTGATCGAGATCGATGACAAGCATCATCTGCTGAAGCCCGGCATGAAGGTCATCGACCTGGGCGCCGCGCCCGGCGGATGGTGCCAGGTGGCAGCCGCGCGGACGAAGTCGACCGCGGAAAATCCGCATGTCGTCGGCATCGACTACCTCGAAATGGATGCGGTTCCGGGCGCTATCATCCTGCAGATGGATTTCCTCGATCCGGACGCGCCGCAAAAACTTGCCGAGGCGCTCGGCGGTCAGCCGGATGTGGTGCTGTCCGATATGGCCGCGCCCACGACCGGGCATCGCCGCACCGATCATCTGCGCACCATGCATCTGTGCGAAGTCGCGGCCGATTTCGCGCTGCACGTCCTGAAGCCCGGCGGACATTTCCTAGCAAAGACTTTTCAGGGCGGCGCCGAGAATGAGCTTTTGTCACTGCTGAAGCAGAACTTCCGCTCGGTCCATCACGTGAAGCCGCCGGCCTCGCGCGATGAATCGGTGGAGCTGTATTTGCTGGCGAAGGAGTTCAAAGGCTAGCGCCTTGCCCTTCTCCCCTTGTGGGAGAAGGAGAAGGCGCTCACTTCCCCGCAGTCCCGACCGTTTCCAGCGTCTTTGGTTTGGTCAGCCGGCCGTGGCCCGAGACCGCGTTGCCGGCCTCCGGCGCAAGTCGCATGAAGGTGATCGAGGCTGCCGCCGAGACGGCTGCCACGATGAAGAAGGCGATGTGGAAATCCCGCAGGGTCAGCGGCCCGCCATGGATCGAGGTCGACACTTCGAGGATGCCGCCGGCCAGCGCCACGCCCATCGCGATCGACAATTGCTGGAAAACCGCCGTGATCGGCGTCGCCTTGCTGGTGTCGGCGGACGTGATCTCGGCATAGGAGAGCGCATTGACGCCGGTGAAGAACATCGAGCGGATGAAGCCTCCGACCAGAAGGATCGCCAGCATCAGTGCATAGGGCGTCTGCGGCGTGAACAGACCGTAGATGGCGATCGAGGCGGCCGCGACCAGCGAGCCCCAGATCAGCACGCGCCGGAAGCCGGCGAGCCGGAACAGCAGCGCGGTGACGAATTTCATGCCGATGGCGCCGATCGCCGAGACGAAGATGATCATGCCTGACTGGAACGGCGTCAGCCCGAAGCCGATCTGGAACATCAGCGGCAGAAGGAACGGCACCGCGCCGATGCCGATGCGAAACAGCGACCCGCCGAGCACGGAGGATCGGAAGACCTGGTTGCGGAACAGCTCCAGCGCCAGCAGCGGGCTCCTGGCGCGCCGCGCATGGAGGAGATAGAGCGCGCCGGAGGCCACGCCGACGGCCACCGTGATGAAGCCGGCCATCGGCGGCAGCGCCGGCAGGCTGACGACGGAAAGGCCGAAGACGACGCCGGACGCTGCGAGACCGCTGAGCACAAATCCTGGGAAATCGAGCGGCGGTGTCTCCGCAGGCTCGGTTTTGGGCAAGAACCGCGTGGCGAGCCAGATGCCCAGCAATCCGATCGGCACGTTGATCAGAAAAATCCAGTGCCAGGTGAAATAGGTGGTGATGAAGCCGCCGATCGGTGGGCCGACCAGAGGGCCGACAAGCGCCGGCACCGTCAGCCAGGACATCGCTGCAACCAGCTCGTTCTTCGGCGTGGCGCGCACCAGCACCAGGCGCCCGACCGGCGTCATCATAGCGCCGCCTATGCCTTGCAGGAATCGCGACACCACGAAGGCCGGCAGCGAATTGGAGAACGCGCAGGCGACGGAGCCGGCGATGAAGACGCCGATCGCGGCGCGAAACACCGTCTTGGCGCCAAACCGGTCGGCCATCCAGCCGCTGATCGGAATGAAGATCGCCAGCGACACCAGATAAGCCGTCAGCGCCAGCTTCAGCGCGATCGGGCTCGTGTGGATGTCGATGGCGATCGCCGGCAGCGACGTCGCGATCACGGTCGAATCCATGTTCTCCATGAAAAGTGCGACCGCCAGTATGAGCGGGATGATGCGGTTCAAGGGAGACGCCCTGATCTGTCTTCGCGATTCTAGGCCCGGCTGGGGGCGAACCGGTGCGACCGGGCGGTTACCACGCCTCGTTCCGGATGTCGCATTAAATTGCTGTCACTTTTGCGGGAGCGCAGCCACTGGTGGCGCAATTTTTCGGCGGAATGTAGTTGTACCGGGCGTGCCGTCATACTACCGGTGCTGCTTGGAGTGCTGACATGGACAACACCGTCTGCATAGCTGACGTCGAACGCAAAATCTCCTTCATCCTGCGCGGAGCCAGTGAAGGACAAAGCTATGTCGTGGTCAGCAACGGGCGGCCTGTGGCGCGGATCGTTCCTGCCGACACGCAGGATTTATTGCCCCATTCGCGCGCAGCGTTATTGTCGCGGCTCGAGCAACAGCCGGTTGTCGCTGTCGAAAACTGGACGCGCGACGATACTTACGAACGCTAGCGATGAAGGCCTTGGCTCGAAACGGGCGCCGTCACGTCGCGTAACGATCGGCTTTTCAACCGCGACAGGACGTGTTACCAGCCAGCGCCAATCCTGAAAGGGAAGATGAGAGTCGGCGCTGGCCAATCGGCCCGGCGCCTTTTCCGCATTCAAAAGGACTGGCCATGGCGAAAATCATCGAAACGTCCACCGGCGCGCTGGCGCTGACCTTCGACGACGTGCTCTTGCAGCCCGGCCATTCCGAGGTGATGCCGGGCGAAACCGACATCCGCACCCGCATAGCCGGCGATATCGATCTCAACGTGCCGATCCTTTCGGCCGCCATGGACACCGTCACCGAAGCGCGGCTGGCGATCGCCATGGCGCAGGCCGGCGGCATCGGCGTCATCCACCGCAATTTCTCGCCGGCCGAGCAGGCCGAGCAGGTCAGGCAGGTGAAGAAATTCGAATCCGGCATGGTGGTGAACCCCGTCACCATCGGCCCCGACGCAACGCTGGCCGACGCGCTGGCGCTGATGCGCACCTATTCGATCTCCGGCATTCCGGTGGTCGAAAATGGCGGCACCGGCGGTCACACGGTCGGTCGCCTGGTCGGCATCCTCACCAACCGCGACGTTCGCTTCGCCTCCGATCCGGCGCAGAAGGTCTACGAGCTGATGACGCGTGAGAACCTGATCACCGTCAAGGAGAATGTCGACCAGGACGAAGCCAAGCGCCTGCTCCACAAGCACCGCATCGAGAAACTGGTGGTGGTCGACAGGAATGGCAATTGCGTCGGCCTGATCACCGTCAAGGACATCGAGAAGTCGCAGCTCAACCCGCATGCTACCAAGGATGCGCAGGGACGCCTGCGCGCCGCGGCCGCCACCAGCGTCGGCGACGACGGCTTCGAGCGCGCCGAGCGCCTGATCGATGCCGGCGTCGACCTTTTGGTCATCGACACCGCGCACGGTCATTCGCAGCGCGTGTTGGACGCAGTGACGCGGGCGAAGAAACTCTCAAATTCCGTGCGCATCCTGGCCGGCAATGTCGCCACGGCAGACGGCACGCAGGCGCTGATCGACGCCGGCGCCGACGCGGTCAAGGTCGGCATCGGTCCGGGCTCGATCTGCACCACCAGAATCGTCGCAGGCGTCGGCGTGCCGCAGTTGTCGGCGATCATGTCGGCGGTCGAGACGGCCAGCAGGGCCGGCGTCAGCGTCATTGCCGACGGTGGCATCAAATATTCGGGCGATCTCGCCAAGGCGCTGGCCGCGGGCGCAAGTGCGGCCATGATCGGTTCGCTGCTTGCCGGCACCGACGAGAGCCCCGGCGAGGTCTATCTGCACCAGGGCCGCTCCTTCAAGGCCTATCGCGGCATGGGCTCGGTCGGCGCCATGGCGCGCGGCTCGGCCGACCGCTACTTCCAGGCCGAGGTTCGCGACACGCTGAAGCTGGTTCCGGAGGGCATTGAAGGGCAGGTTCCTTACAAAGGACCTGTGGCTGGCGTGCTGCACCAGCTTGCAGGCGGCCTGAAAGCCGCTATGGGTTATGTGGGTGGGCGTGACCTTGCAGATTTCCGCGAGCGCGCCACCTTTGTGCGCATATCCAACGCCGGACTTCGTGAAAGCCATGCCCATGACGTCACGATCACCCGCGAAAGCCCCAATTACCCGGGCGGAATTTGATCGGCAGGACGATCAGTCCGACCGCCGGCGGGGACTGTGGCGTGATTTGAGCGTGGCGGTGCTGCGGCTGTCGCGTCACGCGGCGGCGCTCTCCATCGCCTCGATTGCGCTGTTCCTGGTTATGACGGCGCTGGAGTTTCTCTATTTCCAGCGCTTGAGCGGCGGCCTGGCTTCGCTCGACATGCGCATTGCAGGTTTCACGCCCGACGAAGGCATGGCCTGGCTCACCGCGCTCGGCCGCCGCGGCGGCGAGATCATCATCGTCTGGCACTATCTGACCTTCGATCTTTTGTTCCCGGCGCTGCTGTCGCTGACGCTGGTGAGCCTCATCCTCGCCCTCGGGCGGCGACTCAGCACCTTCCGCGCCATGCCGGCGCAGCTCCAGGCCTTGTTCTCGCTGGTGCTGGTGCTGCCCTATGCGGTCGCAGACTACGCCCAGAATTTCGCGCTGGCGCGGCTGCTTTCCGACTTCCAGCTGGCCAATCCCGATTCGCTGGCCTTCGCCTCGTCGCTGACCGTCACCAAATTCGCGCTGCTGGCGATTCCGGTCTTCGTCATCGCGGTCTTCGCGCTGGCCGGGCAGCGGCGGCGCTGAGGGGAAGCAGATGCGCCAGACCGCCATCTTCTGGCCGATGCTGGCGCATGTTCTTCTGGTCTATATCGTCTATCTGGTGATGTTCAAGCGGCGCTATCTCGCCGTGAAGTCGGGCGAGGCCAGGATCAGCCAGTACAAGGTCCGCTCGACCGAGCCCACCTCAAGCGTCACCGCCGCCAACAATCTGATCAATCAGTTCGAGCTGCCGGTTCTCTTCTATGCGCTGTGCCTGGCGCTGTTCGTCACCAACGGCGTGAACTATCTGACGCTGGCACTGATGTGGCTCTTCATAGTCACGCGCTATGTTCACGCCTGGGTGCATCTCGACAGAAACTATGTGCTGCACCGCAGCCGCGCCTTCTTCCTTGGCGCGGGCATACTTCTCATCGCCTGGATCTGGTTCGCGCTGCACCTGCTGGGGCTGGTTTAACGCTATAGATCGAACACCGCGATCCGGCGCTTGTCGAACTTGATGCCGATCTCACCGCGCACCAGCCTTAGCGCCTGCTCGCCGAAAACGGCGCGCCGCCAGCCCTGCAACGCCGCCACGTCGGCTTCCTCGCCCTCGGCGGCTATGCGGTCGATATCGTCGCTGGAGGCAAGCACCTTGGTGGCGACACCTTCTTTCTCCGCGACGATCCTGAGCAGCACCTTGAGCAGTTCCGCCGCCGCGCTCGACCCCTCCGGCGGCTGCAAGCTTTTCGGCAGTTTCGGCATCGCGTCCTTGGGCAGCGCCAGCGCCGCGTTGACCGCGCCGAGCAGCGCGGTTGCCGTGGCCGAGCGTTCCCAGCCTTTCGGCGTGGTGCGCAGTTTGCCGAGCGCGGCCGCATCGCGCGGCGCCTGCTGGGCGATCTCATAAATCGCGTCGTCCTTGAGTACGCGGCCGCGCGGCACGTCGCGCTCGCGCGCCTCCCGTTCGCGCCAGGCGGCAACGGCCTGCACGATCGCCAGCTCCTGCGGTTTGCGCAGCCGCATCTTCAGCCGCTTCCAGGCATCCTCTGGATGCGGATCGTAGGTCTCGCGCGAGGTGAGGACGTCCATCTCCTCGTTCAGCCAGTGGGCGCGATCCTCGCGCTTCAGCTCGGCGCTGAGATGCTGGTAGACCTTGATCAGATGGGTGACGTCGGCAAGCGCGTATTCGAGCTGCTTGTCGGAGAGCGGCCGGTGCCGCCAGTCGGTGAAGCGCGAGGACTTGTCCAGCCGGGCTCCGGTGACCTTCTGCACGAGCTGGTCGTAGGAAACGCTGTCGCCGAAGCCGCAGACCATCGCCGCCACCTGCGTGTCGAAGACCGGATGCGGCACCAGATCGCCGAGATGGACGATGATTTCGATATCCTGGCGCGCCGCGTGGAAGACCTTCAGCACCGCTTCATTGGCCATGAGCCGGAAAAACGGCTTCAGGTCGATACCGGGCGCCAACGGATCGATGAGCGCCTCGATCCCAGGCGCGGCGATCTGGATCAGGCAGAGGATCGGCCAGAAGGTCGTCTCGCGGATGAATTCGGTATCGACGGTAACGAATTCCGACTTTTCGAACGCCGCGATAACGCTCTCGAGTTCTTCTTGTGTGGTGATGACGCGCATCAAATCGCTTTTGGCACAGTATCAGGCCTCTTTCAATTTCAGCCGCGCGCGCTTTCGTCAAGCGCCGCGACGTAAGCGGTGGTTCGATCGTCGGGTTCTCCCGTGCGAAATCGCACCGCGTGCCCGCACCCCATCCCGCGATGCCCGTCAAGCGGCTGCGGCCAGCTTCGCTAAGTGGCGCTGCCGCGCGAGCCGTTCATGCTTCATAAGCTCGCGCCGGGACCCTCTCTCCTGTCGAGCCGGATCCTGTCCCCTCGGGTATTGCGTTCGACGACGGTCGCCGGCCGAGCGCGCCCGCTGCCGCCAGGCTGAGCACAATGAAAGGTATGCCGATGCCAAGGCCGAGCGGATGCCCCAATGGTCCGACACGAAGCCGAGGAGCGGCGGGCCAAGCAGGAAGGCGACGAAGGAGATCTGCGACAGCGCCGCCACGTTGATCGCCGCGGGGCGGTCGGTGCGCTGCGCCGCAGCCGAGATCGCCAGTGGGAAGATGGCGCTGCTGCCGATGCCAAGAAGCGCAAAGCCCAGCATCGAGATGAAGGGCAGGGGCGAAAAGAAGACGATGAACACGCCGACCATCATCGTCGCCAACAGCACGCGCGCCACGCCGCTTGGCGAGTAACGATCGACGAAGCTGTCGGCGAAGAAGCGCGTCGTCGCCTGCGAGAAGGCGAACAGTGCGACCGTGATCCCGGCGACGAACGGCCCTGAGTCGAATACTGTGCGCATATAGATCGCCGACCAATCCATGCTGGCGCCTTCCATCAGCATTGCCGACAGCGTCACCGCGACGAGGATGAGGATCGGCAGCGTCGGCCGGGCGAACATCGGCGCCTTATCGCCGGACGCGGCGAAGCGGGCGGGCGCCGGTTCGAAGCCGCCGAGGAACAGCGCCATCGCAGCTGCAACCATCGGCACCACCAGCGCCAGATGCAGTTGCGGCGACAGGCCGAGATGCGCCAGCGCTCCGCCGAACAGGCCGGCGCCGAAGAAACCGATGCTCCAGAACGAATGCGCCCGGTTCATGATGCGGCGTTTGAGCAGGAACTCGGTCCTGTCGGCCTCGACATTCAAGATGATCTCGATGCTGCCGATCATCAATCCGACCGGGAGCAGCATCAGGAACAGAGCGGCGGGGCCGGGCGCGTGCACCGCGATGGCATAGGCGAGGCCAAGCAGCGGCACCAGCCAGAGCAGCGCGCGACGAAAGCCGACACGCTCCAGGATCGGCGTCGCCAGCGTCAGCGCGATAAGGGTACCGATCGGCGTGCCGATCAGGGCGAGCCCCAGCGTGCCATCCTCGATCCCCATGGCTCGTTTGATGTCGGGCAGGCGCGGGAAGATGTTGCCCATGGCAAAGGAATAGATTGCAAAGCCCGCATAGACGCGGTGCTGGGAGGCGAGTTTCAGGCCAAGGATCATCGCGGGCAATCCAACAGGGAGTAATGACGGGCGAATTCTCGGGTCTGCTCACGACCCCGTTTCTTGCATGAACCGGCAAAACATGCAATAACGTGCACAAATAAATAGGATCATGCATGCTCACCGAAGAACGGCATCAACTCATCCGGAACCAATTGGCTGCGGACGGAAGGGTGCTGGCGGGCGAGCTCGCCAGCCGTTTCGGCGTCTCGGAAGACACGGTGCGCCGCGATCTGCGCGAGTTGGCGAAAGCCGGGCAGTTGCGCCGCGTCTATGGCGGCGCGGTCGCCTCCGCGCCCTTTGCCGCCGCGACGCTCAGCCAGCGCAGCCGTCATGCGGTCGAGGAAAAAACGCGGCTCGCCACGGCGGCGGTTGGACTGCTGGGCGCCGGGCAGTCGCTGTTCATCGACGGCGGCACGACCAACGAGGCGATCGCCAGGGCGATCCCGCGCGATATGGAGCTGACCGTCGCCACCAATTCGCTGGGCGTCGCTTCGGCTCTGACGGACCTTCCCCTGGTCGAGCTGATCGTGCTCGGCGGCCGCTACGTGCCCGATCTCGGCACCTGCGTCGGGGCAGATACGCTGGCCGCGGTGGCGCAACTCGGCGCCGATCTGTTCTTTCTCGGATCCTGCGGGCTGGATGTCGCGCGCGGCGTCACCGCATTCGATTCGGCCGAAGCCGAAGTGAAACGCGCCATGGCGAAAAACAGCGCCGGCATCGTGATTGCCGTCACCAATGACAAGCTCGCCACCGCCGCGCCCTATCGCGTGGCGGGGGCGGATGCGATCCGTCATCTCGTGGTGGAAAAGAGCGCGCCTGCCGCCACTCTCGCCGATTTCCAAAGCCGGGGTGCGCAGGTCCACTTTGCCTGAACGTCGCAGCGGTGCACCTGTGTGACCGCTTGCCTTGACAAAGCCGGCCTCTCATGCGCTTTTCGCGCCAATTTTCGAGCCGGGCCGTCGCCCGCAATTTCCGGACTTTACCAATGACCACGCATCGTTACCGCAGCCACACCTGTGCCCAGTTGAGAAAGAGCGACGTCGGCAATTCCGTCCGCCTGTCGGGCTGGGTGCATCGCGTGCGTGACCATGGCGGGCTGCTCTTCATCGATTTGCGCGACCATTACGGCCTGACCCAGATCGTCGCCGATCCGGATTCGCCGGCCTTCAAGGTCGCTGAGACCGTGCGTGGCGAATGGGTGATCCGCGTCGACGGCGAGGTCAAGGCGCGGCTGCCGGAAACCGTCAATCCGAACCTGCCGACCGGCGAGATCGAGATTTTCGCGCGCGAGATCGAAGTGCTGTCGGCCGCCAAGGAGCTGCCGCTGCCGGTGTTCGGCGAGCCGGATTACCCCGAAGACATCCGCCTGAAATACCGCTTCCTCGACCTGCGCCGCGAGACGCTGCACAAGAACATCGTCGCGCGGACAAAAATCATCGCAGAGATGCGCAAGCGCATGGGTGAGGTGGGCTTCACCGAATTCTCGACGCCGATCCTGACCGCGTCCTCGCCGGAAGGCGCGCGCGACTTCCTGGTGCCTTCGCGCATTCACCCCGGCACCTTCTACGCGCTGCCGCAGGCGCCGCAGCAGTACAAGCAGCTGATCATGGTCTCCGGCTTCGACCGCTATTTCCAGATCGCGCCCTGCTTCCGCGACGAGGATCCGCGCGCCGATCGCCTGCCCGGCGAATTCTACCAGCTCGACCTCGAGATGAGCTTCGTCGAGCAGGACGACGTGCTCTCCACCATGGAGCCGGTGCTTCGCGGTGTCTTCGAGACCTTCGCCGCCGGCAAGCCGGTGACCCGGGAATTCCGCCGCATTCCCTATGACGAGGCGATGCGCACCTACGGCACCGACAAGCCGGACCTGCGCAACCCGATCGAGATGCAGGCGGTCTCGGATCATTTCCGCGATTCCGGCTTCAAGGTTTTCGCCAACATCCTCGCCAACGACGCGAAGGCCGAGGTCTGGGCGATCCCGGCCAAGACCGGCGGCAGCCGCGCCTTCTGCGACCGCATGAACTCCTGGGCGCAAGGCGAGGGGCAGCCCGGGCTGGGCTACATCTTCTGGCGCAAGGAAGGTGAAAAACTCGAAGGCGCCGGTCCGATCGCCAAGAACATCGGCGAGGAGCGCACCGAGGCGATCCGCCAGCAGCTCGGCCTTGCCGATGGCGATGCCGCCTTCTTCGTCGCCGGCGACCCGAAGAAGTTCGTCACCTTCGCGGGCGCCGCGCGCACGCGCGCCGGCGAGGAGCTCAACCTGGTCGACCGCGAGCGCTTCGAGCTTTGCTGGATCGTCGATTTCCCATTCTTCGAATGGAACGAGGACGAGAAGAAGATCGACTTCGCCCACAACCCGTTCTCCATGCCGCAGGGCGGCATCGACGCGCTTAACGGCCAAGAGCCGCTCGGCATCAAGGCGTTCCAATACGACATGGTCTGCAATGGCTTCGAGATCGCGTCGGGCGGCATCCGCAACCACCTGCCGGAAACCATGGTCAAGGCTTTCGAGATGGTCGGCCTGGACCGCGCGACGGTGGAAGAGCGCTTCGGCGGCCTCTACCGCGCCTTCCAGTATGGCGCGCCGCCGCATGGCGGCATGGCGGCCGGTGTCGACCGTATCGTCATGCTGCTCGTGGGGGCCAAGAACCTGCGCGAGATCACCATGTTCCCAATGAACCAGCAGGCCTATGACCTGCTGATGAACGCGCCATCCGAAGCGACCCCGCAGCAGCTGCGCGAGCTGTCGCTGCGCGTCGCGGTGGCGAAGAAGGACTGACGGCAGCTCTTCAACTGCCCTTTCTCCCCGTCACTATACGGGGAGAAATGTCCGGCAGGACAATGAGGGGCAGCGCGGATGCTGGCGATTTACGGGCCGCCGTAGCAGGCGGGGCTTTCTGACCGGCAATCGGTCCTGCATCGAATTTCATTCGCAAGCGTCGGCGCTGCCCCTCATCCGCCTGCCCGTCCTCCGCAGCAGCTGCGCTGCGGCTTCGGAGGGTGGACCGGCACCTTCTCCCCGTATGGGGACGGGGAGAAGGCAGGTAATTCCATCAGTCCTGGTTCGCCTTGACCTTGACGCCCAGCGTCTTCGGCAGATCGAGCGGGTTGGACATGGCGCCGGCCATGATCAGCGCGAACGGCACCGACGACGGCGGCTCGGCCGAGATTTCCAGGCTCTTCGGATTGTCGAGGAAGGTGTTGACCGCCGCCGAGACTTCCGCAGTCAGCTCGGGATTGTTGAGCTGCGCCATGCCGAACGGCACGATCGCCTTGGCCTGGTTGGCGACGTCCTTGGCCGACATGCCCTGTTGCTTGCCGACATAGTCGAGCACCTTGCCGGTCAGCGAATCGTCCTCGAAGCGCACCGATGCGCCGTTGAAGGAAAGCTGTTGCATCAGGCCGAGCATGGCCATGCCTTGCGCGGAATTGTCGGCGCCTTCCGGCTGGGCGGCGAGCTTCTTCCGCATTTCCTGCATCGACTTGATGAAGTCGAGCGTGTAGCCGCCGAGATTGAAGGTCATGCCGAGCGTGCCGGCATTCTCGACCGAGATGTCATATTTCGACAGCTCCATCTTGCCGTCGCTCGGCTGCCAGGTGCCGGCCATCGCAATGTTGCCCGAGATGTTCTGGTAGCCGAGCGCCTCGATCGCTTCCTTCGACTTCGCATCGTCGACCAGCGAGAGATCTGCGGTGAATTTTTCGGTGTTGGCGGTGAAGTCCATCGCCTTGCCGTCGGCCGGCGGGGTGATCTGGACGGCAAGCCCGTCCATCGCGAACGCCGTCTTGTCGCCGACCTTGACCGTCATGTTGGAGAGTTCCGCAGACTTGTACATCATCAGCGAGCCGAGCGGATCGGTGCCGCCTTCGGCCGGGACCTTCATGTCGTGGATGACCACCGGGCTGAGATTGAGCGTCACGCCGTCCTTGCTGTGCTCGAAGGGCGAGGTCGAGACGGTGGCGATCTCATAGCCGCCATTGGCTTCGCTGACCCCTTCCAGCTTCACGTCGCCGATCGGCAGTGCTTCCTTCTCGGCGGCCGGCTTGATGGAAACGCCCTGCAGCACGGCGTTCGAATCGTCGCCCGAGACACCGGTCCAGGAAATGTCGACGCCCTGGGCGGCAAGGGCCGCCTTGATGCGCTCGGCCACCGCCGGATCGGCGGCGAACGCCGCATTGAGCGGCAGCGTCAGCAGAAAGGTCGAAAAAGCCAATTTCTTGAGCGTCGAGCGTTGGATTGTCATGGCGAGTTCCCTGTCCTGATTTGGCTATGATGAAATTTGTTTTGAAACCTGCTCCATCACCATTCCGTGACGAACGGGACGGGAAGAAGGCATGTCCCGGCACATTTGTCGAAAACGGCGATGAAAAGCAAACTGCGGTCGGCAGCCTTTGCGCGATGCGGTGAATTTGTCATGAAGACCGCGGCTTTCCTCCGCCAGCGCGTTGCATTGCCAGATAGCGGTCGCATGTAACGGATTGATGTTGGCCGGCGTCATGTTGCCGACTAAGCCTGTTGCAGATCGGCGGCAAATTGCAGCCGCCGCGGCGCCGCTTCCGTGAAATCCTTCACACCGTGGGCTGCATGTCTGCGGCCGCGGCGAATGCGCCGATCTTCACGCGGCGCTTGCCGCGAATCACCCGCTCGGCTAGTCCAAATCCATGGGAAAAAGGCTTTTGCCGCCTGATGACAATGGCGGCGGCGATAAAATCGAACCGGTCGATCTGAAGGAAGCGCTCGAGCGGCGCTATCTTGCTTACGCGCTGTCGACCATCATGCACCGGGCGCTGCCGGATGTGCGCGACGGACTGAAGCCGGTCCATCGCCGCATCATGCATGCCATGCGGCTGCTCAGGCTCAACCCCGATCAGGGCTTCGCCAAATGCGCCCGCATCGTCGGCGACGTGATGGGTAAGTTCCATCCGCATGGCGACCAGTCGATCTATGACGCGCTGGTGCGGCTGGCGCAGGATTTCTCGATGCGCTACCCGCTGGTCGACGGGCAGGGCAATTTCGGCAACATCGACGGCGATAACGCCGCTGCCATGCGCTACACCGAAGCGCGCATGACCGAGGTGGCGAGCGAGCTGCTTGCCGGCATCACCGAGGACGCGGTCGATTTCCGGCCGACCTACAATGAAGAGGACGAGGAGCCGTCCGTTCTGCCGGGCGCCTTCCCGAACCTGCTCGCCAACGGCTCGTCGGGCATTGCCGTCGGCATGGCGACCTCGATCCCGCCGCACAACGCGGCCGAGCTTTGCGACGCAGCACTCCATCTGATCGAGCATCCGGAAGCGCCGGTGGCGAAGCTGATGGATTTCGTTCAGGGACCGGATTTCCCGACCGGCGGCATCATCGTCGACAGCCGCGCCTCGATTCTCGAAGCCTATGAGACGGGCCGCGGCGGTTTCCGCGTGCGCTCCAAATGGGGCCAGGAGGACCAGGGCAGGGGCACCTGGAGCATCGTCGTCACCGAGATCCCTTACGGCGTGCAGAAGGCCAGGCTGATCGAGAAGATCGCCGAGCTTTTGATGGCGCGCAAGCTGCCGCTGCTCGAAGACATCCGCGACGAGAGCGCCGAGGACATTCGTATCGTGCTGGTGCCGAAGAGCCGCACTGTCGATCCAGGCCTCCTGATGGAATCGCTCTTCAAGCTCACTGAGCTTGAAAGCCGTTTCCCGCTCAACATGAACGTTTTGTCGCGCGGCAAGGTGCCGAACGTGCTCTCGCTCAAGGGCGTGCTGAAGGAATGGCTCGACCATCGCCGCGAGGTTTTGATCCGCCGCTCGAAATACCGGCTCGGCGAGATCGAGAAGCGGCTGGAAATCCTCGCCGGCTACCTGATCGCCTATCTGAACATCGATGAGGTGATCAGGATCATCCGCGAGGAGGATGAGCCCAAGCAAGTGATGATGGCCCGCTGGTCGCTCACCGACAACCAGGCCGAAGCCATCCTCAACATGCGTCTGCGCGCTTTGCGCAAGCTCGAAGAGATCGAGATCCGCAAGGAGTTCGACGGCCTCACCGAGGAGAAGAAGCAGATCGAGGCCCTGCTGGCGTCCGACGCCAAGCAATGGTCGACGATCAAGTGGGAAGTCGCCAAGGTCCGCGACACGTTCGGTCCCGAGACCGAACTCGGCAGGCGCCGCACCCAGTTCGCCGATGCGCCCGAGCATGATCTGACCGACATCGCCCATGCCATGATCGAGCGCGAGCCGGTCACCGTGGTGGTGTCGGAAAAGGGCTGGCTGCGCGCCATGAAGGGTCACCTGACAGACCATTCGCAGCTCGCCTTCAAGGAAGGCGACAGCCTGAAGCTTGCCTTCCATGCCCAGACCACGGACAAGATCCTGGTCTTCACCACCGGCGGCAAGTTCTACACGATCGGCGCCGACCGGCTGCCGGGCGGGCGCGGCCATGGCGAGCCGATCCGCATCATCGTCGACATGGAGAACGACCAGGACATCGTCACCGCCTTTGTCCATGATCCGAAGCGCAAGCTGCTGCTTGTCTCCTATGACGCCAATGGTTTCGTCGTTTCGGAGGAAGAGGTCGTCGCCAACACCCGCAAGGGCAAGCAGGTGATGAACGTCAAGGCGCCGGACGAGGCCAAGCGCTGCATTCCGGTGTCAGGCGACCATCTCGCCATCGTCGGCGAGAACCGCAAGATGCTGGTCTTCCCGCTGGCCGAAATCCCGGAAATGGCGCGCGGCAAGGGCGTGCGCCTGCAGAAATACAAGGACGGCGGCGTGCTGGACCTGAAGACTTTTACGCTCGAGACCGGGCTCTCCTGGCAGGATTCGGCCGATCGCACCTTCACCAAGTCGCGCGAGGAGCTCGCCGAGTGGATCGGTGCGCGCGCCGCCGCCGGCCGCATGGTGCCGAAGGGTTTCCCGCGGACGGGGAAGTTTGGATGAGCTGCTGATCTCCCCCCTTGTGGGGGAGATGGCCGGCAGGCCAGAGGGGGGGCGCTGTCCCGCCGACCTCTCCGTCCAATTCAGAGCGGCCTTCGTCGGTCTTGTCCGTCCAGGCAGACTTTAGCTAGAAAGGTAGCGATCCTTCGCGCCCCCTCTGTCCTGCCGGACATCTCCCCCACAAGGGGGGAGATTAGCCAATCATTTGGACTATCGTCACGATTGCTGCACTATGATGGTGCATAAGCATCCATTGAACCATCGGGCAGGGGAGAGACGACGGATTGAAGCGGGCCGAGATCCAGAAGCCGGGGCAGCGACTGTTCGGCCTGTCGACGCCGTTGAGGGCAGCCGTCATCCCACCGCTGTCGGCGGCGCGCTGGCTCCTGGTGCTGATCGTCGCCGCCGGCGTCTATTTCTTCCACGGTTTCCTGTTCCCGGTGCTGGCGGCGCTTGTCATCGCCTTCGCCAGCTGGCCGCTCTACCGGCGGCTGCTCACCGCGGTCGGCGGCAACCGCACCGTCGGCGCGACCTTGGCGATCCTCTTCATCCTCACCTTCCTGGTGGTGCCGATCGCGCTTGCCGGCACCTATGCCATCAACGAACTGCGCGAGTGGGTCACCTGGGCGATCGAGACCAATCGGCACGGCGCGGTGACACCCGGTTGGATCGCCACCATGCCGGTGATCGGCGAGTGGCTGAACGAGCAATGGACGGGCTATCTCGGCCATCCGGGCGGCATCGGCGAATTGATCCAGCTGATCAGCGGCTCCAACATCGGCAGCATCTATCGCGGCGCCTTGGCCGCCGGCGGCAGCGCGTTCAGCCTGATGCTGACGCTTCTGTTCATGATGATCGCGTTGTTCTTCGCCTATCGCGACGGCGAGTCTTTCGCGGCCCAGGTCGACCGTCTCGGCGAACGCATCCTGCCGACGCGCTGGGAGCGCATCTCGCGCGTCGTGCCGGCGACCATCTCCTCGACCGTGACGGGCATGACCATCATCGCCATCGGCGAGGGCCTTGTGCTGGGCATCGCCTATTGGCTCGCCGGCGTGCCGTCGCCGGTCACGCTCGGCGCGCTCACCGGCATCATGGCGCTGATCCCGGGCGGCGCGCCGCTTTCCTTCACCCTGGTGTCGATCTATCTCGCCGCCAGCGGCAAGCTTTTCGCCGGTGCGGCCCTGTTCATCTGGGGTGCGGTCGAGCTCTTCATCGTCGACAAGACCTTGCGGCCCAAGCTGGTCGGCGGCCCGATCAAGCTGCCGTTCCTGCCGACCTTTTTCGGCCTGATCGGCGGCGTCAAGACGATGGGTTTTCTTGGCCTGTTCATTGGCCCGGTCTTGATGGCGCTGCTCGTCGCCATCTGGCGCGAATGGCTGCGCGAGGTGGAATTGATGGACGAGATTCCGCCAGTGGACGAGGCCGGCGGGCCGCCCCGGATCGAGGCGGCCGCCGAGCCGAGGAAGATTCAGGCCGGGTGATGCACCGCAAGGTCCGCGTGGCGCTTGCGGCCCTCATGCAATTGCCAGAACGAATGCGCGACCAGCGTTATGATCATGATGCCGCCGCCGATCAGGCTGTTGCGTGACGGTGTCTCGGCGAAGATCATCCACACCCAGACTGGCGCCAGGATCGTTTCCAGGAGATAGAACATCGCGACTTCCGCGCCCGATATGTATTTCGGTCCGTTGGCGAGGCAGAAGAACGCGATCGGCATGACGACACCGCCGTTCAGGATGATCCACCACGGCGCCGCCACATGGAAGCCTGTCCTGGAAACCATGAACGCCGCCACCCCGAAAGGCAGGATTACCCCGATCAGCGCGGTGAAGCCCATGTCCTTGCCGCTGGCACGCGAGATGGTGATGGCGCAGGCAATCAGGAAGGAGGAGCACAAAGCCATCAGGTCGCCGAACAGATATCCGGTGCCGACGGAATCGCCGACGATGATGGCGACGCCGGCTATCATCAGCGCCATTGCAGCGAGGGTCAGCGGCCGTGGCCGCTCCTTCAGGAACAGCCACGACAGCAGCGCCGCGAAGACGGTGTTGAAGGCCAGGATGAAGACGAGATCGGCTGTCGATGTATGGTAGACGGCTGTCATGAAGGCGACCGCGCCGAGCCCGTAGATAACCGCCACGATCAGCCCCGACCAGCCGGGTATCAGTTGCGGCGCATCCTTGCTGAAAGAGCGCCAGACGGCCCACATGATCAGCGCTGCCGCCAAGGTGCAGCTGGTGCGCAGCAAAAGGATGGTCCAGGCTTCGCCGTCCGCGAGCCGAATCAGCGGGATATCGATGCTCAGCACCAAGCCGCCGATGGCGGTGATCAGGAGGCCTTTCTGGTGATCGGTGTGGGAAGACATGTGATCGTTCTCGAAACAAAGCGGGAGCGAAGGCCGGCGCGGTTGCGCACTTTCTCGCGCGAGGGCGCGCAAGACCAGCGTCTTCTCCCTTGAAACACTATAAGGGCGGGTTCGGGAAAACTTGTCTTAGCGACTGACCGCTTCGTGGTCGTAGCGTTCCCAGCCTTTCGGGCCGAGATGCTCCTGCGGCATGAAGCGCATCTTATAATTCATCTTGCGCGAGCCGTTGACCCAGTAGCCGAGATAGACGTGGGGCAGGCCCATCGCCTTGGCTCGGGCGATGTGGTCGAGGATCATGAACGTGCCGAGCGAGCGGTCCTCGAAGTCGGGATTGAAGTAGGAATAGACCATCGACAGGCCATCGGCCATCTTGTCGGTGAGTGCGACGGCGATCAGCTCGCCATGACCTTTGCCGGTGATGAACGTGTCGGGGCCGCGCCGCCGGTATTCGATGATCTTGGTGTCGACATGCGTGTCTTCCACCATCATCGCATAGTCGAGCACGGTCATGTCGGACATGCCGCCGCGGCGGTGGCGGGCGTCGAGATAGCTGCGGAAGAGCGAGTATTGCTCGGTCGAGGGCTGCGCGTCATGCATGGCCCCGACGAGATCGGCGTTGCGCTGGACAACGCGGCGCATGTTGCGGCTGGGGTCGAATTCCTGCGCCAGGATGCGCACCGAGACACAGGCGCGGCACGACTCGCAGGCCGGACGGTAGGCGATGTTCTGCGAGCGCCGGAAGCCGCCTTGCGTGAGCAGGTCGTTCATCTCCGGCGCCTTGTCGCCGACAAGGTGCGTGAACACCTTGCGCTCGAACTGTCCCTCCAGATAGGGGCACGGCGACGGCGCGGTCAGGAAGAACTGCGGCGACTGGGTCGGATGCTGCGTCATCTAATCTTGGAAACGCTCCTGCGAATCGCCCTACCTTTGGCCCGGCCGGCGAAAAATTCAACAGGATTGTGTGGTCGCCACCGGCCCAGCCTGTTCATACTCTAGCACAAATGGCGCAGCGATAGTGGGCGCAGGCACCAGTCAGATGTCGGTGCGGGTGACGACCGTGCCGAGCAAAAGGTCATGCAGCGTGCGCTTGCGATCCGAGAACAGCGTGACCAGCAGCACCAGCGGCGTCAGGATGACGTTGCCGGCCCAGAACAGCACCGAGTGAACCACGGCCGTCATGCCGTCGATGCGGCTGCCGTCGAGCTTCTCCAGGCGAATGCCCATGATCTTCATGCCGGTCGTCGCCTGGTCGCGGCTGCCCAGCGTGTTCCAGATGTAGAGGATGGCAACCATCGGCACCAGCACCGAAAACAGCGCCCAGCCGAGGCCAAAGGTTAAAAGCCCGAGAATGGCGACCAGGATCGCGAAGGGAATGGTCAGCAGCGCGACGAAGAAATAGTCGAGCAGGAAGGCGAAGATGCGCCTCGTGCGCACGCCGCGATAAGCGCGGGTGTCCTCGAACCTCGTCGTGATGATCTCTCCGTCCAATACGCGTGCGTTCATGTCGTTCCTCGATCGCGGCACTCGTATGTGCCTGCCTTCTCAAATGGTGAGAATGGCCCGGAATTCAAGGAACATGCCGGCAACGAACGGGCGCGATGTCAGAAGATGCCGGGGCAGAGCCTGTAGCGGACCCGCCCGAGATAGTCGCGATACTCTTCGGTCAGCGCCAGGATGCGCTCCTCCCGCAGGATGCGATGGATCTGGAACAGGGTGATGATCGCGTAGACGGTGAAATTGTAGAGCGAGAAGCTCGAAAGCAGGAAAAGGATGTGCCCCGCCAGATAGCCGGCATAGATCGGGTGCCGCACGAAGCGGTAGGCGCCGCCGGTGACGACGCCGCGATTGGCCGGCAGGATAGCAAAGGATCGCCCGAGGGACATCTTGCCCCAGATCACCAGCCATAGCGCCAGGAATTGCAGCGGCGCCGCGATATAGAGCGGGATGATGGCGATTCCGTCCTGGAGCGATACGAAACCCGAGCCGAAACCGGCCGTCAGCGAAATGAACACCGTGAAGGGGCTCCAGTCGCGGACAATCGGTCGGCGCGCCAGCAGCAGCCAGGTAAAAGTCAGCACATCGGAGATCATGAGCAGCAGTATGTTCAGCCGGCCCGGATCGATGACCATATGGTACGCGCCGCGATAGACGAAGAGTGCGGCGACGGCCAGCGCGATGAAACGGAACAGGCCCTCGCGCAGATCGGTGAGGGTCTCGCTGTTTCGCAGCCCGGACCAAAACCCCGTTTCTGCCCCGACAAGGGACTCACTTTTGTAAATCGCCAACTCTGTTACCCCAGTGATCCCTCGCTGGCACCATTGCACGTAAGCCTTGCCGTCCAGTTAAGGTTTCGCATGCATTCGGTTGCATTGGCGGATTCGTCTGCCGAGGGAATGGTGTTGTCTGTTGAACATGACATTCTTCCCGGTCTAGCTTGCTGCGGCGCACAAAGGGGACGGGTTCATGGACTACGACATGCTGGTCATCGGCAGCGGCCCTTCGGGCCGCCGCGCCGCGGTGCAATCGGCCAAGCTCGGTAAGTCGGTGCTGGTGGTCGACAGGGGCCGGCGCCTGGGCGGCGTCTCGGTGCATACCGGCACCATCCCGTCGAAGACGCTGCGCGAGACGGTGCTTAATCTATCGGGCTGGCGCGAACGCGGCTTCTACGGGCGCGGCTACCGGGTCAAGCAGGACATTTCGATCTCGGATCTGGTCGACCGGCTGCACAAGACCCTCGACCATGAAGTCGAGGTGCTGCAGCATCAGTTCATGCGCAACACGGTGAAGAGCGCGCGCGCCGCAGTGAAGTTCCTCACCCCGAACAAGGCCAGCCTGACCGCCGAGAATGGCGACTACAGCGAGGTCGGCTTCGCCAATGCGCTGATCGCCGTCGGCACCAGGCCGCACCGGCCGGCCGACGTGCCCTTCGACAGGACGCGCGTCTTCGACAGCGACGAGATGCTGGAACTGCACCATCTGCCGCGCACGCTAACGGTGATCGGCGCCGGCGTCATCGGCGTCGAATACGCCACCATCTTTTCCGCGCTCGACGTGCCGGTGACACTGGTCGAGCCACGCAACACCATCCTCGACTTCATCGATCGCGAGATCGTCGACGACTTCATCCACCAGATGCGCGACCGCGGCATGACCATCCGGCTGGGCAGCACGGTCAAGGAGATCGCTTCGAAACCCGACCATGCCGAGGTGACGCTGGCGGATGGCCGCACCATCCGCTCGGAGATGGTGCTCTACGCCGCCGGCCGCACCGGCAATGTCGCCAGCCTCGGCCTCGACATGGTCGGCATCGAGGCCGACGCCCGCGGCCGCATCAAGGTCGACCCGCACACCTTCCAGACCAGCGTGCCCAACATCTACGCGTCCGGCGACGTCATCGGCTTCCCGAGTCTTGCCTCGACGTCGATGGAGCAGGGCCGGGTGGCGGCCTGCCATGCCTTCGGCGTCAACCTGCCGCCGCCGCCCGAGAGCTTCCCGTACGGCATCTACGCCGTGCCGGAGATCTCGACCGTCGGTCTGTCGGAAGAGCAGGTGCGCGAAAGCGGCGCCGCCTATGAGGTCGGCCTTGCGCGTTTTCGCGAGACCTCACGCGGTCACATCATGGGCGTCTCAAGCGGCTTCCTGAAGCTGTTGTTCTCGGTTGAGACGCGCCGCCTGCTCGGCGCCCACATCGTCGGCGAGGGTGCCACCGAGCTCATCCACATCGGCCAGGCGGTGATCAATCTCGGCGGCACGGTCGATTTCTTCGTCAACAACACCTTCAACTACCCGACGTTGGCCGAGGCCTACAAGATCGCCGGTCTGGACGCCTGGAACCGAATGGGGCAGGGATGAGGGCTTTCCCCTGCGGCTGATCGAGCACTCGTTCCCCAACGCGTATCCGGACGATGCTCCTGAACCCGTATTGCGAGCGGGCTCGACCTTTTGATTGCCGCACCGAAGCCCGCCTGGCCGGACCGGTCAGGCGATCGCTACAGGTGCTGCCAGCCACTGCCGCACGATCGCGGCGTCCGCATCGCCGAATTCATGGCCCAAGGCGACGATGCGCGCGTCGACCTCGGCGTGGCGTTCGCTGAACAGCGTCACCAATGCGGGCGCGAACGAACCATAGGTCTGGTCGGCAGCGCCGGCAATGATCAACACGCGGCTGCCGCCGAGGTCGCTCATCGGCGGTTTGTCGAGCACCGGCATCGCCCGCAACAGCGCTGCTTGCCTGACCAGGCCGGGGTGGAGCAGCATCAGGCTGGAGACGACATTCGCGCCGTTGGAATAACCAAGGAAGGTCGCGCGTTTCAGGTCGAGCCCCTGCACCTCCACGACGTCCGTCACGAATTGGGCATAGGCTGATGTCTCGGCACGGATGGAGACCTGCTCGAAGCTGGTCGGCGTGATTCGCTCGAACCAGCGAAATCCTTCCTCTTGGCGGATGCGGCCGCGCGCTGCGACGATAATCGCGTCCGGCGCGATCTGCCTCGCCAGCGGCAGCATCGTCGTCTCGTCGACACCTGACCCGTGCAGCACGAACAGGCACTCGCCGCTTGCGTTTGCCGGCCTCAGCAGACGGTAGGGGAAGGTTAGATCCCCGCGCAGGATGCTGTTTTCGTCGCTATATTCGGAAGCGCTCATATCGATTTGATTCCATGAGAGATTTGTTGATTTGCCGGCTTCAAAACGGATTGTTTTCGCGCTCCGCGAAAGTTGATTGAACCAGGCGCATTTCAGTCCGTTTCTGCGGCGATACACTCCCCATGGGAGGAATCGAAGCGGTGCGCCCCGGGGGTCGCATTGCTGGCTATGAACAACCAGCTTTGAGGCCTTTTGTCGATGACCACCCCTGTTCCTAACGACCGCGATAAGCGGGTCGGAGAGCGCGACACGCGCATCAATGATCGTGACACACGTATCAACGATCGTGACACACGTATCGACGTGCTGCGCGCGCTCGCGCTGCTCACCATTTTCATCGACCATGTCCCCGGCACGGTATTCGAGAACTGGACCTACAAGAATTTCGGCTTCTCCGATGCGGCCGAAGCCTTCGTGCTGATCTCCGGCATCTCGGTGGCGCTGGCTTACGGCACGAAGTTCAAGCCGGGCGGCCGGTTGCTCGCGACGCTGAAGATGTGGCGGCGCGCCGGTGTGCTCTACATCTCCCACATCGTCATCACGATGGTGGTGATCGCGCTGTTTTGCGCCGCCGCGCTGTTCGTGCACCGGCCGGAAATGCTGACGATGATCAATATCGAGCCCTTGATGCGCAACACACCGCAGGCGCTGCTCGGCATCGTCATGCTCGGCCACCAGCTCGGCTACAACAACATCCTGCCGGTCTATGCGGCGCTGCTTCTGGCGGCGCCCGCGTTCGTGCTGTTCGTCAGCTATCGGCCGGTGCCGGCGCTGATCGTATCCGGCCTGCTCTGGCTCGCCGCCGGCATCTGGCAGATCGCGCCACCGAATTATCCGGAGCCCGGCTTCTGGTTCCTCAACCCGCTGTCGTGGCAGTTCCTGTTCAACATCGGCCTTGCCGCCATGCTGCATGTGAAGCGCGGCGGGCGGATCCCGGCCAATCCGTGGCTGCTTGGTGCCGCCGGCATCTATGTGGTCGGCGCGGCGATCTGGGTGCACAGTCCGCTCTGGGGTCAGATCACCTGGTTCAACCTGCCGGTGGTGATCGGCGGCTTCGACAAGACTTTCCTGTCGCTGCCGCGGCTCTTGCACATTCTGTCGGTCAGCTATCTGATCGTGGCGCTGCCGGCGGTCTCCAACCTGTTCCGCGTCCGGCCCGACAACCCCCTGGCGATCCTGGGCAAGCGCTCGCTGCCTGTGTTCATCGCCGGCACGCTGCTGGCCATGGCGGCGCAGGTGCTGAAGCTGATCAATCCGGGAGGCCTGGCCTACGATACGCTGCTGATCGCAGCCGGCATCGCCATGCAGCTCGCGCTCGCGCTCTATCTCGAATGGCTTGCCGGCCTCGGCCCGTCCCGCGCCAAGCAGGTGCGCGAGGAGCCCGGGCGTGCGCCATTCGGCGCGCACCCAGTGCCGGTGAGGATGGGCGGTTACTGACGCGGCCCAGGTAAAGCGCCCGGTAGATTTGCGTGCAGATCGCCTGAGCGTGCTCAGGCTTTCGGAGCCGGGCCGGTCGAGCCTCTGACGACGAACTCGACCCCCATCGTCTCGCGCCGCACGGCGCCGTCATGATCGAGGATCATGCGTGCGGCGCGCCGGCCGATCTCGGTGATCGGCTGGGCGATCGTCGTCAGTGGCGGCGTGGACAGCGCGCCGTCCGGCACGCCGTCGAAACCGACAATGGAAACATCGCCGGGCACGGCCAAGCCCCTTGCTCTCAGCCAGTCGATGGCGATCAGGGCCATGCGGTCCGACATCGCCAGGATGGCGGTCGGCGGATCGGCCCTGGCGAAGATCGCCTCGAGGCCGGCCCTGGTGCTTTTTTCCTCGTTCTCGGTCTCATAGACCGGGATTTTCGCCGTATCGATACCGAAGCCGGAAAGCTCCTCGAAATAGCCGGCAAGGCGATCGCGCGTGCCGGTATAGACGGCGCTGCGAACCACCTCCGGCGTCACGAAGCCGGTGCGATTGTCGGCGAAGCCAAGCGACAGCACGGCAAAGCGGCGATGTCCGAGCTCGGCGAGATGGCGCGCCGCGAGCCGCGCACCTGCGACATTGTCGACGCCGATCGCCGACACGGTCTCGTCCTGGAAACCGAGTTCAAGCGCGACGAAGGGCAACCTGCGCTCGCGTGTCAGGTCGACAAGACGCGAGCCGCCTTCGATGCAGAACAGTATGAAACCGTCGACAAGCGCGCTCTGGATATTCCAGGCGAGCTTTTCCTGATTGGCGGCAGATACCAGCGCGATGCCCGCGCCGGTGGCGTCACAGGCTTCGGAAATGCCGGCCATCATCACGCGGGCGAAGGGATCGTCAAAGAAATAGGAGAGGGGCTCGGTGGTGGCGACGCCGATGGCGTTGACCTTGCCCGCGCGCAGCAGCCGGCCTTTCGGGTCCGGGCCGGCATAGCCCATCTGCTCCGCGACCGCCTTGACCCGCTCGCGCACTTCGGCGCGCACGATCTCGGGGCGGCTGAAAACGTTCGAGGCCGTACCATGCGAGACGCCGGCGGCCTTGGCGATGTCGGCCAGCCTGATCGGTCTTGCCTGGCCTTCGAGGAGTGATGCCATGTCGTTCCTCCGAATCCGGTCACGGAAAGAACATGACCGCTGAATTGCTGCCGGTCATCTAACATTTTTGTTGGATCGATTCAAATTCCGCTTGACGCCGCGTGATTAAGGCCTATTTTTTGAATCGATCCAAGTCATCCGCTTTATAGTGAAGCGATACCAACAGGAGGGTGCCGTGCATCCGGTCAGTTATTTGTTCGAGGACATCTACGGTAACAACTGGGGCATCGCCTCGGCCGCCATTAGCCAGAAGCGGTGCAGCAGAGCGGGTCCCTGGCGCCGCGAGCTGCGCTTCCTCGTGGAGCGCAAGCGCGGCTGAACCGCAGCCATTTTCCGCATCCAAGTATTGGATCGATTCAACTCGAGGAGAAGCAGTCATGCATCCGATTGGTCATCTGTTTCAGGACATCTACCGCAACTATTGGGGCATCACGCGCGGAGCCGAGCAGCCCGAGCGGCGCCGCGCCAACGACCTGCCTGCGCGCAAGCGCAAGCGGCGCGCCGGTTAAAAACAGTTGCCGGAAATACCTACGGCCGAGGACGCCACAGCGCCGAGACGCCGATCGCTATCCAGCCGACAATTAAAAGTGTGCCGCCGATCGGCGCCGATATCGGGAACAGCCGCGAGCCGAGAAAGTCGCGGGCCAAAAGATCGCCGCAGAACAGAAGCAGGCCCGCGAGCAGGATGAGGCTGGCGATCCTGAGGCAGCGATTGCCGCCGGCAAGACCGATGGCAAGAAATGCCGGCGCATGCATCAGCAGGAAATTGGCCGCCGTGCCGGTGAGGGCGCCGCCGCGATGCGCGGCTGCCGCCGACAGCGCCACGCCGGCCGCGCCGACGAGGCCGGCTGCCAGCACGAGGACGCGGCTCCCGCCGTCTGACGCTTGCCCGGTAAGGCTCATCCTGGATGCTCCATGCTGCGGTCGAGGCGGAGGCGCCGGTTAGGATTCGCCGGCTTCGAGCAGCATATGCCGTGCCCGGCGCGATTGGACAGTCCAGTTATAGACCGCGCCGAGCGCCATCAGCACCGCTGTGCCCAGAAACACCGAGCGCATGCCGAAATGCCCGCCGACGAAGCCGCCGGATAGCGGTCCCGCGACCTGGCCGACATATTGCGCCGAGATCGCCAGGCCAAGCACATTGCCGCCGATCCCGTCGGGGATGTTATGGCGGATCACGCTGGTGATGCAGGGTAGCAACCCGCCCAGCGCCAGGCCCATCAGGAAGCGCAGGCCGATCAACTGCCAGCCATTGGTGACGAAGGCTTGCGGAATGAGCAGCAATGCCGAGACCGCCAGCGCGCCGACCACGACGTTCCAGTGGCCGATGCGGTCGGCAAGTTTCCCCAGCCAGGATGAGGAGAGGATGGTGCCGAGCGCCGCCGCCGACATGACGACGCCTGCGACCATGGTCACCTTGCTCTGGTCCTCGACGAGCTGCTGCACATAGACGGTGATGATCGGCTCGATCGACATGGTGGCGAAGGCGAGCAGCATGCCGGTGGCCAGCATGGCGATGACCGGCCGCTTGTCGGAGATCTGCGACCAGCCGCTCTTCGGCTTCGCCATCGAGGCGGGCTTCGGCGCCGGCGGGTTCTCCTTGATCAGGAAAGTCGTCGCCAGGAATGCCAGGAAGATGACGCCGCCGGAAAGCAGGAAGGTCGCGCGAATGCCGATCAGCGGCGGCAGCAGGCCGCCAAGCAGCGGTCCGACCAGCGATCCCGCCGTGATGCCCGCCGCCAGCACGCCCAGTGCCCAGCCAGAGCGCTCCTTCGGCGTCTGCATCGCAACCAGGATTGTCGAGCCCGAGGAATAGCCGCCGGCGAACCCGATCAGCAGCCGAAGCAGCACCAGTTGCCAGACGCTCTCAACCATGCCGGTCAGCGACATGCAGATCGCCATGCCGAACGAAGCGCGCACCAGCATCAGCTTGCGGCCGTAGCGGTCGCCCAGCCGGCCCCACAAGGGCGCGACCAGCGCGGCCGCGAAAAAGGTCGCGCCATAGGCGATGCCCGACCACTGCACGATCGCTGCGTGGCCTTCGGCGCCGAGCTGCTCGACGTAAAGCGGCAGGAACGGCAGCAGCAGCGTCATGGCGATGAGCGTGCTGAACGAGCCGGCGAAGCAGACGGCGAGGTTGCGCCGCCAATGGATGTTGATGCCGCTCTGTTCGGATTCGTTGGGCGTCATGTCACGTGTGCCAATGCTGGGGTTGTTACGGATACCAGTTTGGGATACCAAGCTGGTATCCGTCATGAACCTGGCACTTGCCGCTGTCAATGCGGCTTGGAAAGCGGGACGACAAATGTCGCAGATGCAGAATGTCGAAAGGCAGCTTCGCGAGATGATCCTTGGGCTGGAGATCGGCCCGGGCGAGCGTTTGACCGAGCGCTGGATCGAGAGCCGGTTCGGCGCTTCGCGCACGCCGGTGCGGGCGGCGCTGCTGCGCCTGGAAACGGAAGGCCTGATCGCCCGCGACGGCCGCGGCTGGACGGTGGCGCCGATCAACCTCGCGGAGCTCGGGCAGATCGCCGTCTATCGCGAGGCGGTCGAGGTGGCCGCGGTTCGCCTGACGGCGGCACTCGAAGACCGCAGCGGGATCGAGGTGATCGCGGCGATGCTCGATTCCTGCGGCGCCGAGACGCCGCGCGAGGAATGGCATCGCGTCGGCCTGGATTTCCACATCGAATTGGCGAGACTTTCCGGCAACGAGTTTCTGCTCAGGGCCGTTCGCGATGCGATGACGAGACTGTCACGCGCGCGCTGGCTGGAGGTGCGGGACGAGAAGGCGCTCGGCCGCGCCTGGGCCGAGCACCACGCCATCCTCGCTGCCGTGAGGCGTGGCGATGCCGAGGCAGCGGCGCGGCTGCTTGCCGCTCACATCGCCGGCAGTCGCGACCGGCTGGTCACCTCACTGCATGACGACCGGCGCGGATTGCGCGCCAGAGGGTTCGCCGTCGTCGCGGCGTAAGTTGTCGTGTGGCCAATCGCATTAGCAGGCTTGCAACATGGCCGGGAGAATGCTGTAGGAGACGAGGGGGATGAAGGCCGACCGACTACCATTGACCATCTTGCTGAACTCCCGGACGCATGGCCACACTCTCTCGAACCGCCGCAAAGCTGTTCTATTACGCGCGCAATTTCGCTCGTGACCGCGCACCGCAATCGCTGTTTCGCGGCCGTCTGGCCAGCCGGCTCGAGCAAGCCAGGCTTTCGGGCAAGACGGTTCGCGAGCGACTGAACTATTACAACAAGCTGGAAGAGCCGTTCGTGCCCAGTCCGGACGCCATAGCCGTCGGCAAGCTGCCGACCTCTTCCAGCATGTATTATTACGACCTCAAGGAATTCGCCCGCTATTTCGATCCCGGCCTGCTAATCGATTTCGAGTTCGGCGACGTCGTCGGCGTTCCGGAGCTCCCGAGGATCGTCAAGGACCGGCCCATCGGCGACGACAATGCCAACGGCGTGCTGATGAAGCTGAACAAGTTCCGTCACTTCTACATGCCGCCCGACGAGCTGTCTTTTGCCGACAAGCGCCCGATGGTGGTCTGGCGCGGTCATCTCAACAATCCGCTTCGCACCCGCTTCGTGGAAAGGGCCGCCAACCTGCCGATTTGCGATGCGGGTTCCCACAGGGCCGACGCGCCGGACGGATACCGCAAGCCGTACCTGAACATCGAGCAGCAGCGGCGCTATCGCTACATCGTCTCACTTGAGGGCAATGATGTCGCGACGAATCTGAAATGGATCATGAGCTCCAATTCGCTCTGCCTGATGCCGGAACCGACCTACGAAACCTGGTTTGCGGAAGCCCAGGTCGAGCCCAACATCCACTATGTGCCCCTGCAGCCGGATTTCTCCGACCTGGTCGATAAGGTTGCCTATTTCGAAAAACATCCCGCCGAGGCACGGCGGATTACCGCCGCCGCCAACGACTATTGCAGCAAATTCGGCAATGAGCAGCATGAGCAGGCGATCTCGCTGCTCGTCCTCTATAAATATTTCGTGCTGAGCGGGCAGATTAAGCCCGACCCGGAAGTCTGGCGCTTTATCGCCGGCTGAGCGTTTTTAAGCGTGAGAGCGGTCGAGCACCTTGTCGGCAGGCCCGAAACGGTCCCTGGCCGTGAACTGCTGATGCCAGTAGGGATAAAGCACAGGCGGCCGGCTGACCTCATCGAGGCGCTGTCGCTCCTCTTCGCTGAGCGACAGGCTGGCCGCGGCGAGATTGTCCTTGAGCTGCGCCTCGTTCCGGGCGCCGATAACCAGCGAGCTTACAGCCGGACGGCCGAGCAGCCAGGCAAGCGCCACCTGCGCCCCTGAGACGCCGTGTGCCTTGCCGATGTCGTTGAGCACGTCGACGATGCGCCACAGACGACCCTCGTCGCGGATCGGCGGTTCCGTCCAGCCGCCGATCTGGCGCGCGGTCGGGCTATCGCGATTGTATTTGCCGGAGAGCAGTCCGCCCGCCAGCGGGCTCCAGACCAGCACGCCGAGGCCTTGGTCGACAGAGATCGGCAGCAATTCATATTCGGCTTCGCGCGCTTCCAGCGTGTAGTGGATCTGCTGGGTGACGAACCGGGCCTGATGGCGGCTGTCGCTGACGGCAAGTGCCTTCATCACCTGCCAGCCCGACCAGTTGGAGCAGCCGATGTAACGGATCTTGCCCTGGTTCACCAAGGTGTCGAGCGCCGCGATCGTCTCCTCGACCGGGGTGAGCCCATCCCATTGATGGACGAAATAGACGTCGATGACGTCGGTCCTGAGCCGCTTCAGGCTCTTTTCGCATTCACGGATGAGATGGTGTCGCGACAGACCCTCGTCATTGGGGCCGCTGCCGATGCGCATGCGCGCCTTGGACGCGATCAGCACGTCGTTCTTGCGCTTGCCGCCAAGCGCCTCGCCGATGATTTCTTCCGACAATCCGTTGGAATAGACGTTTGCCGTGTCGATGAGGTTGATGCCGGCATCGATGCAGGTGTCGATGATGCGCCTGGCCTCCGCGAGGTCGGAATTGCCGACGGCGGCGAACGGACCGGCGCCGCCGAAGGTCATGGTGCCAAGCGTCAATGTCGAGACTTTCAAGCCGGATCGGCCGAGCGTGCGGTATTCCATGTCGGTCCTCGCAATTTGTTTGAAGAAGCGCCGTGGCGAGCGCCGGAAAGAGGCGAGGGGATTTGTAGGACAATTCCCGCCGTTTGTCGCCCCGCTATCGATACGGGTCGATCACATATCTGCTATATCGACCTCGCTGTCGGCCGATTGCAATAAAACCGTCATTGCGCCTCTGTATCTCAGTCGGCTTAAGGAATGTCCGTCCGGAGCCGGCGTGGCATTCCGAAGCGATGATGGCTGACAGGCAGGACGGAGTTGCGCGATGAATGAATTGAAACCGAATTCCGGGGCGAAGGACTGGCTCGAAGCCGAACTCGAGGACACGCTCGACGAGGACTATGAGCTGGAGCTTTCCGAACCGGCGCTCTCGCTCGAGATCGCCAAGATCTACAGGAAGTCGCATCCGCCTTCCATGGAGCGCATGACCTATTTCCGGGAGCTGCTCAGGCTGCAGTCGGAACTGATCAAGCTGCAGTCCTGGGTCGCCTACCACAAGAAGAAGCTGGTGGTGGTCTTCGAGGGCCGCGACTCCGCCGGCAAGGGCGGCGTCATCAAGCGCATCACGCAGCGGCTCAACCCGCGCATCGCCCGTGTCGTGGCATTGCCGGCGCCGACCGAGCGCGAGAAGTCGCAATGGTATTTCCAGCGCTACGTGCCGCATCTGCCAGCGGGCGGTGAGATCGTGCTGTTCGACCGCTCCTGGTACAACCGCTCCGGCGTCGAGCGCGTGATGGGCTTTGCGGATGCCGATCAGGTCGAGGAGTTCTTCCGCGACGTGCCGGAATTCGAGCGCATGCTGGTTCGTTCCGGCATCACCCTGGTGAAATACTGGTTCTCGATCACCGACGAGGAGCAGCAGATGCGCTTCCTGATGCGCATCCACGATCCGATGAAGCAGTGGAAGCTCTCGCCGATGGACCTGCAGTCGCGCGTGCGCTGGGAGCAGTACACCAAGGCCAAGGAAGAGACCTTCGCCCGCACCAACATTCCGGAAGCGCCCTGGTTCATCGTCGAGGGCAACGACAAGAAGCGGGCGCGGCTGAACTGCATCGACCATCTGTTGCAGCAGATGCCCTATGAGGAGGTACCGCACGAGGACATCACGCTGCCGGAACGCGTCTTCAACCCGGAATATGAGCGCCAGGTCCTGCCGCGCGAGCTTTATGTGCCGGAGAAGTATTGAGCGCCCTCCTTCTCCCCTTGCGGGAGAAGGTGGATCGGCGCGCAGCGCCGAGACGGATGACGGGTTGGAAGGAATGAGGCGGTGACGATTTCCAGCTCGTTGCCAAGCTGGAGCACCCCTCATCCGACCTCGCTTCGCGAGGCCACCTTCTCCCACAGGGGAGAAGGAGGAGTCCAGCTACGCCCGCCCAACCATCACATGCGTCGCATCGGCGGTCGCCATCTGTTCCGTGCACTGGTACCCCAGCTTCAGCATGTCGAGCCCGGCGAACAGATGCTCGCCCGAGCCGAGCAGGACCGGCGAGATCGCCAGATGCATCTCGTCGATCAAGCTCTCCTGCAGATACTGCCGGACGGTCGAAACGCCGCCGCCGACCCGCACATCCTTGCCGCTTGCCGCTGCCTTCGCCTGTTCAAGCGCCGAATGGATGCCGTCGGTGACGAAATAGAAAATCGTGCCGCCTTCCATCTCGATCGGCGCGCGCTTGTGATGCGTCAGAATAAAGGTCGGCACGTGGTAGGGCGGGTTGGCGCCCCACCAGCCTTTCCAGCCGTCGTCCGGCCATTCGCCACGGCTCGGCGCGAACATGTTGCGGCCGAGGATCCAGGCGCCGACATTCTCGAAGCTGCGTACCGCAAAATCGTTATCGGTATCCGTCGTTCCGCCTTCCTTGCCGATCATCTGGTGGAACGAGCGGGTTTTGATCATCCATTGGTGCAGGTTTTCGCCGCCGATGCCGAGGGGGTTGGCGAGGCTTTGGTCGGGGCCGGCGCCGTAACCATCGAGCGAGAGCGTAAAACAATCAACACGGAGCTTCGACACGAATTCCTCCTGATCAGTTGTGATACACAAGCGGAATAGCTCAACTGATTGCATTTTGCAATCAGTATTCTGTCGGGCAAAAAAATCCAGCCGGCAGAGTGGCCGGCCGGTCATCCAGCGGCATCAGATCAGTCCGGGGCTATCCCTTCAGCATCTGCGCCACCACCGGCGCGAAATAGGTCAGCACGCCGTCGCAACCGGCTCGCTTCAGCGCAAGCAGCGATTCCAGCATCGCCTTTTCGCCGTCGATCCAGCCATTGGCGGCTGCTGCCTTGATCATCGAATATTCGCCCGACACCTGGTACGCGAAGGTCGGCATCTGTAGCTCGTCCTTCAGCCGGCGGATGATGTCGAGATAAGGCAGGCCGGGCTTCACCATCAGCATGTCGGCGCCTTCGGCAAGGTCCTGTTCGGCCTCGCGCACCGCTTCGTCCGAATTGGCGTGATCGATGTAATAGGTCTTCTTGTCGCCTTTGAGCAGGCCGGCGGTGCCGACCGCCTCGCGATAGGGGCCGTAGAAGGCCGAGGCGAACTTCGTCGCATAGGACATGATAGCGACGTCCTGGAAACCATTTGCGTCGAGCGCGTCGCGGATGGCGCCGATACGGCCGTCCATCATGTCCGACGGCGCGATGATGTCGGCGCCCGCCGCCGCCTGGATGACGGCCGCGGCGGCGACCTGCTCCACCGTCTCGTCATTGACGATGATGCCGTCGCGCAGGATGCCGTCATGGCCGTGGCTGGTGAAGGGATCGAGCGCGGCATCGGTGATGATGCCGATCTCGGGCACCGCGTCCTTGATGGCGCGCGTGGCGCGGTTGATGACATTGTCCGGGTCGAGAATGTGCGATCCCGTCTGGTCGCGCAGCGCAAGCTCGACATTGGGGAAGGTGGCGATGGCCGGGATGCCCAGCTTGGCCGCGCGCTCGGCTTCCTTCACCGCGAGGTCGATGGACAGGCGGTAGACATCCGGCATCGCGGCGATCGGCTCGCGCGTGTTCTTGCCGTCGATGACGAAGATCGGCCAGATCAGATCGTTCACCGACAGCTGGTTCTCCTGCACCAGCCGGCGCGACCAGTCGGCCTTGCGCATGCGCCGCAGCCGCCGGCTGCCGGTGATCTCGTCGACGCTGCGCGCGCCGGCAGGCTTTGCGGGGGTGAATTTGTTCATCGCCGAAACTCTCTTTTGCGCAGGCTTTTACCACGCGTCTCCGCCGCTGACCAATGCGACACGATTGTGCCAGCGTCGAAGCGCGAGTTCCTCGCCCCCGCGAGAGGCGGGGGGAGAGGTGGCCGCGAAGCGGACGGAGAGGGGCCTTCGCAGGGCGCTCCCCTCTCCGTCTCGGCTTCGCCGAGCAATCTCTCCCCCATTTCATGGGGGCGAGGAAATGCTGTCACGGCTGCCCGTGCCCCGACAAGATCTGCGCAGCGCCCCTGATCGCCACACGGAACGCCTCGTCGAAGCTGACGCCGCGCGCCTGCCAGCGATAGGTCTTGCCGCGGTCGGCCATCCGCCAGTCGGCGATCCAGCCGAGTTCCTTGTCGCTCCACACGATGCTGCCGGCGAGCGCCCGGGCCGCTCCCGCTTTTCTCGCGAGATTGTCGAGTCTTGCCATGTCGGCCCCGGAAAGGGCCTTTTCATCCAGGCCGCCAAGCTGCCCGGCCTTTGGAAAGGTGACGCGCATCAGCAGCGGACCGGCAGCATTGGCGAAGGATTCGCGCATCGCGTTGCCGCGCTGCTCGTCTTGCGTCAGCACGAAATGCCGCGAGCCCTGCTCGGCGGTCATGAAGACGGCGATCGGCCGCCGTTCGCCGAGCCAGGGCCTGCTGCCGAGCTGCGCCAGGAGCTTGTCGACGACGGCCGGCTTGTAGATGCAGGTCAGATCGTGCGGCCTGTCATGCGTGCCTTGCTCGTCATGGATCGGGATGCCTTCGAGCCGGTCGTGATAGCGGAAGGACTGGACGAAGTCGGCCGCCTTGTCGCGCAGCGCCAGCATCTCCGTCTTCTGCGTCAGCCGCTGGTCGCCCGATACCTTGACCAGGACCTTGTCAAGGCAATCCTTGAAGCCGATCTGCCGGTTTACCTCGCCGGTGCCGGTGACGATCGTTTGCGCCTGGTAGAGCTCGGCGATTGTCGCGGCGCGGAGGGGTAGTCCCAGACACAGGAGACCGACCAATCCAACCACGAAGCGGGAAATTCCAGGCATGTCGATCTGCTCGAAACCGGTCGGACGCGGGCGCAGTGCTTTGCCGGTTACCTAACATCTGGCGTGGCCGCCCGCCAGCGCAAGAACCGCTGCCATTGACGGGTCCGCATGCCGCCATTAGCACTTCTCTCCCCCGGCGGGCGGAGAGAGGAATTTCCTGGTGATGGATTTTGGCGGAGGCGACGAGATCCGCTTCGAGCGGCTGGGCAGAGCGGGCGTGGTCACATTGACCCGGCCGAAGGCGCTCAACGCCGTCACGCACAACATGGTCAAGGCACTCGGCAAGGCGCTGGACGCCTGGGAACAGGATCCGGGCATCGGGGTTGTCGTCGTCAAGGCCGAGGGCAGGGCGTTTTCCGCCGGCGGCGATATCCTGCACATCTATGAGGCCCGCCGGGCGGGCAAGCCGCCCGTCGACTTCTTCGCCGACGAATATCGGCTCAACGCCCGCATCGCGCGCTTCAAGAAACCCTATGTCGCGCTGATCGACGGCATCGTCATGGGCGGCGGCGTCGGCATCTCTTTCCACGGATCGCATCGGGTGCTGACCGAGAACGCGCAGTTCGCCATGCCGGAGGTCGGCATCGGCTTCTTCCCCGATGTAGGCGCCAGCCACTTGCTGCCGGACCTGGGCGGCTCTTTCGGCATATATCTCGGATTGACAGGAAACCGCATCCGCTATGGCGACGCGCTGTGGTCGGGGCTCGCCACCCATACCATCAAGGCCGAGGACCAGGCGGGCCTGCTCGACGAATTGGCGACGAGCGGCGACGCCAATGCGGAGCTGCGCGATTTTTTCGTGCCGGCCAAACGCGAGACCGACCGCCAGGACCTCGAGGCGATCGCGCGCCATTTTTCGCAGAGCTCGCTCGCCGGCATCATCGAGAGTCTAGAGCGAGCGGAGGCCGACGATGCATTTGCCGCAAAGACCCTGGCGACGCTGAAAACCCGCTCGCCGACCAGCCTCCACGTCGCCTGGCGCCAGATCAGCGCAGGATCGACGCTGTCGATGGACGAATGCATGAAGATGGAGTTCCGCATCCTCAACCGCATGCTGGCCGGCCATGATTTCTACGAAGGCATCCGCGCCGCCATCATCGACAAGGGGTCCACACCCGCGTGGCGGCCGGCCCGACTGGATGAGGTTCGAGAGGCCGATATCGACGCCTATTTCGCGCCGCTCGGAGATGAGGAGCTCGCCCTGTGAGCGAGGTCACCTCCAGGCGCGTGGTGCTGCAACCCTCGACCACCGAGGTCATCTTCGCCTGGTTCCAGCGCGTCATCGCCGGCTACTGCCTCTTGTTCGGCATTCTCTACTGGATCCGCCTGATCGGCATCTATCCGGGTGAGCTTTGGCGCTTCGACCTGATGCCGGTGCACTGGCAGGTGGCGGCGGCCATGCTCGCGGTGTTCTTTCCTTTCGCGGCCGCCGGCCTCTGGATGTTGGCGTCCTGGGGACCGGTGATCTGGTTCATCTGCGCGGCGACCGAGACGGTGATGTATGCCGGCTTCCCCGATCTCTTCGGCCACCGCCTGCTGATCGTGATCTCGCACGCCTGCGTGGCCTTGCTCTACATCGTCTTTCGCGTCACCATCTGGCTGCAGAAGCGCAGGCTCCGCCAATGAGCATGATGCCGAAAAGTGTGAAGCGGTTTTCGGACGACATCATGCTCCACCCATAAAGCCGCCGGGGCCGGCCTTCAGGGCCGGTTTCGCAGCCCGTTTTCACTGCAAAATCCATTGGCTAAATCTTTAGGTTAATTGTTCTTGCTCGGGTGACCGATCGTTAAGCGTCTTCCGAAACCTCTTACCGGTAAGCTCTTGTTAGCCCTGGCGTTTAAGTCGAATTTTATGAGTATTCGATAGTGTCGCGATCAAGGTGAAAAACAAAAAATCACCAAGGCGACAAACGAGAGGCAAAGACAATGATCAATTCGCGTCCGGCGGCGAAGACCGCAAACGTATCTGACGATCGCCGCGAGGCTATCCGCTCGCTTTACATGGAATCGCTGCAGCTGGTGGAGCGTCTGCACCGCCGCCTGCTTGACGTGATCAAGGACGAGTTCGACCGCAACGGCCGTTCCGACATCAACGCCATCCAGGCGCTGCTGCTCTTCAACATCGGCAACTCCGAGCTGACCGCCGGCGAGCTGCGCTCGCGTGGCTACTATCTCGGCTCGAACGTCTCCTACAATCTGAAGAAGCTGGTCGACCTCGGCTTCATCAACCACCAGCGTTCGCGCATCGACCGCCGTTCGGTCCGCGTCTCGCTGACGCCGAAGGGCAACGAGGTGGCCGACGTCGTCGCTGGCCTCTACGAGCGTCATGTCGGCTCGATCGAGGCGGTCGGCGGCATCAACACCGACGAGTTCAAGCAGATGAACCGCGCGCTGCAGCGCCTCGACCGCTTCTGGAACGATACGATCGCGTATCGGATGTAAGAGCTTCGGAACTGGGACGGGAAAGCCGCGCCGAAGAAGCACGGCCCGGGGAAAGCTATGGACCGGTGTCGAAGCGCTGGTCCTTTTCTTTTTTCGACGACGGGCATCTGCGGGAGTTTGACAGTCGCTCCGCGCGCGTTGAAATTTCGTGCCTGAGGGGGAGGGCGCAAACTTCACGAGCACGCGGCGACATTGCTGCGATGCAAAAAAGCATCGCTATGATTTCTTCACCTTCCCGCCGCAGGCAAATCGCGGGCCAAGGCCACGTTGCCGCCATAATCGCGGTCAATGCCGATTGCGGGTGATGCTGCGGGCCTGTGCCCTGCGCCCCTTGGAACCTGTTGCGGCGGCACGTTTCCGGCGGCCGACCGATGCGGGTCATGGTTGGCGAATTGTTAAGTTTGCCACCCCTAGAGTGCGGACAAGCCGCCCGGCAAGCGATTGAGCGAGAGCGATTAAGCAAAGAATGTCTGCCATGAGAACCAGCCGCCGTTTCTTCCTAACTGGAGCCTCCGCGCTCGCCGCCGCAATGGTCGCTGGCCATGCGAGCGCCCAGGACGTGATCGGGGACATCCTGAAATCCTCGACCCGCGGCAATTGGGACGACCAATTCGACGCTCGCGGCAACGACACCAACAAGGTCGCCTCGACGCTGCCGATCTTCAGCCAGCAGACGGTGGCCTTCACCGAGCAGGCGGTGGCGCAGTACCAGAACATCGTCTCCCAGGGCGGCTGGGAGCAGGTTCCGGCGACCAAAAAATTGCAGCTCGGCGACGACGATCCGGATGTCGTCCCGCTGCGCAAGCGTCTGATGGTCTCGGGCGACCTGCCGCAGAGCGCCGGCATTTCGACGGCCTTCGATTCCTATGTCGACTCGGCGGTCAAGCGCTTCCAGCTCCGTCATGGCCTGCCGGCCGACGGCGCCATGGGCAAATACACCTACGCCGCCATGAACGTGTCGGCGCAGGTCCGGCTCGGCCAGTTGCAGACCAACCTACAGCGCCTGAAGGAAAAGGCCGGCACGCTGGGCGACCGCTACGTCCTTGTCGATATTCCGGGCGCCCAGGTCGAAGCGGTCGAGAACGACCGCGTTGTGCTGCGCCACACGGCGATCGTCGGCAAGATCGACCGCCAGACGCCGATCGTGAACTCGAAGATCAACGAGATCATCGTCAATCCGTATTGGAATGCGCCGGTTTCGATCGTGCGCAAGGACATCATTCCGCTGATGCGGAAGGACCCGAACTACCTCAAGGACAGCCACATCCGCCTGTTTGCGCCGGACGGCAGCGAGGTGGATCCGATGACCATCGACTGGTCGACGGACGACGCCGCGAAATACCGTTTCCGCCAGGATCCGGGCAACAACAACGCGATGGCCTCGGTCAAGATCAACTTCCCGAGCCCGGACGGCGTCTACATGCACGACACGCCGCAGCAGAGCCTGTTCGGCAAGCTGATGCGCTTCGATTCCTCGGGGTGCGTGCGCGTCCAGAACGTGCGCGACCTCGTCACCTGGATCCTGCGCGACACGCCCGGCTGGGACCGCCAGCATTTCGAGGCGGCGATCAAGACCGGCGAGAACACGCCGATCAATGTGGTCAACCCGGTGCCGGTTCACTTCCTCTATCTGTCGGCGTGGTCGACCGCTCCGGGTGTCGTGCAGTTCCGCGACGATATCTACGGCCTCGACGGCGCCAGCGAGCTGCAGATCAGCTCCGCGCTTTAAGCATCTGATCTAAGAAGAAAAAGACCGCTCTCGTAGCGGTCTTTTTTGTTCAGGCCAGCCGCGGGTTTGATTCAGGGATCGAACTCGGCTTCAGGCTGGCGGGCATCAAGGGTGAGCGCGCCGAACTGCAGACCATGCTTCGTCGTGGCAAAATCAACGACCACACGGCGCGCAAGCTGTTTACCGAGATCACCTTCTCCGAAGCGATCCTCAAGGGCCGCGAACCGCGGGATTAGAAGCGGGTGCGCTTGTCTTGGCGCAAACCGGCCAGCAAATTTCGCGCCGCAAACGTGGCGGCCCGAAAACAACTGTGTTAATGCGCGGCGACCTCGCAGACCTCCGGCCCCAAGGGAAAGCAAGCCATGTCAAATGCAGCGGCAGCCTCCAGCAAATTCGAATCCTTCTTCGAGACCACGCTTGCCGACGCCGATCCGGAAATCTTCGGCGCCATCCGCAACGAACTCGGTCGCCAGCGCCATGAAATCGAGCTGATCGCTTCCGAAAACATCGTATCGCGCGCCGTGCTCGAAGCGCAGGGCTCGATCATGACCAACAAATACGCCGAGGGCTATCCGGGCAAGCGTTACTATGGCGGCTGCCAGTTCGTCGACGTGGCGGAGGAACTGGCCATCGAGCGCGCGAAGAAGCTGTTCGGCTGCAACTTCGCCAATGTCCAGCCGAATTCCGGCAGCCAGATGAACCAGGCGGTGTTCCTGGCGCTGCTGCAGCCCGGCGACACCTTCATGGGCCTCGACCTGAATTCCGGCGGCCACCTCACCCACGGCTCGCCGGTCAATATGAGCGGCAAGTGGTTCAAGGTCGTCTCCTACGGCGTGCGCAAGGACGATCACCTGCTCGACATGGACGCGATCGAGAAGACCGCGCATGAGATGAAGCCGAAGCTGATCCTGGCCGGCGGTACCGCCTATTCGCGGATTTGGGACTGGAAGCGCTTCCGCGAAATCGCCGATTCGATCGGCGCCTATCTCATGGTCGACATGGCGCATATCGCCGGCCTCGTCGCCGGCGGCATGCACCCGTCGCCGCTGCCCCACGCCCATGTCGTGACCACGACGACCCACAAGTCGCTGCGCGGCCCGCGCGGCGGCATGATCCTGTGCAATGACGAGGAGATCGCCAAGAAGATGAACTCGGCGGTGTTCCCGGGCCTGCAGGGCGGGCCGCTGATGCATGTCATCGCCGCCAAGGCGGTGGCGCTCGGCGAAGCCCTGAAGCCGAGCTTCAAGGCCTATGCCGAAAGCATCGTCGCCAACGCCAAGGCGCTGGCCTCGAGCCTGCAGGAGACGGGCCTCGATATCGTCTCGGGCGGCACCGACAATCATTTGATGCTGGTCGATCTTCGTCCGAAGAACGCCACCGGCAAGCGCGCTGAGGCAGCTCTCGGCCGCGCCAACATCACCTGCAACAAGAACGGCATCCCGTTCGATCCGGAAAAGCCGTTCGTCACCTCGGGCGTGCGGCTCGGCACGCCGGCCGGCACCACGCGCGGCTTTGGACAGGCTGAATTCCGCGAGATCGGCAAGCTAATCGCCGAGGTGCTGGACGGTCTGAAGGTGGCGAATTCCGACGACGGCAATGCGGCGGTCGAGGCTGCGGTAAAGGGCAAGGTCACGGCGCTGACCGATCGCTTCCCGCTCTACCCTTACCTCGGTTGATCCTTCTGCCGGCTGCCCGCCCTCGGTTGACCGGGCGCCGCGCGTCATCTTTTATCCTGCGCTTGCGCCGCTCCTCCAGGGCGGCGCGGCTTACTGGAGATCCGATGATGCGTACTTCCCGTCTCGCCGCGGCCTTGCTTGGCTCGCTTGCCGCCTTCGCCACTTCCGCCGTGATGGCCCAGGACGAAACGAAGCCGGATGCTGATTTGCCCGCCACCAATACCTTCGGCAGGTGGACCACCATCATCGATACGCTCGATACCGGGCAGGACGCGCACAAGACCTGCGCCGCCTCGACGGCTTTCCTCGACGGCAACGGCAATGCGGGCTCCCTGACGCTGTCGATCTCGACCGGCGACGCGCTGCCGCCGGATGCGTATCCGACCATCATGTTCATTATCGACAACAAGACCCTGCCGACCGGCAACAAGATCGCCGCGACCTTCGGCGACCCCGGCGTGAAGGTCGCCACGACCGTAAGCTCCAACGCGGCCGCCGGTGGTCGCCCCAGCTGGATGGTCGACAACCAGGCCAAGACCAGCCTTGCCTTGCTGCGCGCCATGCGCAAGGTCACCTCGCTCGATGTGGTCTTCGGCAAGCAAGCCGTCGCGAGCATCCCGATGGATGGCTTCACCAAGGCCTATCGCAATCTCGGCACGTCCTGCGGGTTTTCGACCAAGGACGTCGCGCCCTGACGCTTGTTGGCCGGCCGGGCAGGGCGCTGGCAATCTTGCTCGCGCCTCGCTATCTCTGAGGTACGAAAAGGTCTTTCCTTTGCCGAGACGGCAAAAGGCACTAAGCCTTCCGCCATCTGAGAATCGCGAACCCAAGGCTCCCCATGCGCTGCCCCTATTGCCAGTCCGAAGATACGCAGGTGAAGGATTCGCGTCCCGCCGAGGATGGCGCGGCGATCCGCAGGCGGCGGGTGTGCCCTGATTGCGGCGGCCGCTTCACCACCTTCGAGCGCGTCCAGTTGCGCGACCTCGTCGTCATCAAGAAGTCCGGCCGCAAGGTGCCTTTCGATCGTGACAAGCTGCTGCGCTCCGTCGAGATTGCCGTGCGCAAGCGCAATGTCGACCCCGAGCGCATCGACCGCGCCGTCACCGGCATCGTGCGCCAGCTCGAAAGCTCCGGCGAAACCGAGATCGCTTCAGGCGAGGTCGGCCGGCTGGTCATGGAGGCGCTGAAGTCGCTGGATGACGTCGCCTATGTCCGCTTCGCCTCGGTCTATCGCAATTTCCGCGAGGCCAGGGATTTTCACGAGCTGCTTGGCGAACTGAAGGGCGATGAGGAAAAAAGCGAAGAGGGCGCCGGCTGATCATGGCGGGACCACGACTGGAAGAGGCCGCGCAGGCGGCCCTTGATCGCCGTTTCATGGCCGCGGCCATCAGGCTGTCGCGCCGCAATGCCGGCCGTACTTCGACCAACCCTTCCGTCGGCACCATCATCGTACGCGACGACGGCGCCGGTCCGATGATCGTCGGCACCGGCGTGACGGCCGTGGGTGGCCGGCCGCATGCAGAGACCGAGGCGCTGGCCGAAGCCGGCGAGCTCGCGCGCGGTGCGACGGCTTACGTTACTCTGGAGCCTTGCGCCCATCACGGCCGCACGCCGCCCTGTGCCAACGCACTGGTCAATGCCGGCATCGCGCGCGTCGTCGGCGCGGCCAGCGATCCCGATCCGCGCGTCTCCGGCAAGGGCTACGCCATCCTGCGCGCCGCCAGTGTCGAGGTGGTGGAGAAAGTGCTGGCCGCCGAGGCCGCCGAGCAGATGGCCGGCTATCTGACTCGTTCTCTGAAAAAACGCCCGGAAGTAACTCTGAAGCTTGCGCTTTCGAGCGACGGAAAGATCGGCCGCAAAGGCGCCGGCCAGGTTGCCATCACCGGCGAGATCGCACGGCGCGATGTCTATCTGATGCGCGCCGAGTCCGACGCCATCCTGGTCGGCATCGGCACCGCGCTGGAGGATGATCCGGCGCTGACCGTGCGCCTGCCGGGACTGGAGAACCGCTCGCCGGCGCGCATCATCCTCGATCGGCAGATCCGGCTTCCGGAGACGTCCAAGCTGGTTTCCGGCATCGACCGCGTGCCACTCTATGTCGCCGCATGTCTGGAAGCCGACCCGCACCGGCGGGCAGCGCTCGAACGCGCCGGCGTGCGCTTCATCGGCACCGAAACCTATGCTGGCGTCGTCGCCTTGCCGGAGTTGCTCGAAGACCTTGCCGCGCTTGGCATGGCGAGCGTTTTGGTTGAAGGCGGAGCCACGGTGGCCAAGGCCTTCCTCGAGGAAGATCTTGTCGACCGCATTGTCCTCTTCCAAGGCCCGGACGCCATTGGCGAGCACGGCATTGCATCGCCCATCGACGCCGACCACATCCCGGCTGGATTTCGCAAGCTGCGCGACATGCGCTTCGGCGAGGACAGTTACGCCGAGTGGGTAAGACCATGAGCCCAAAAAGTGAGAACCGGTTTTTGGATAAGATCACGGTCAAAACGAAAGACGCTCTCTGATGTTTACGGGAATTGTGACTGATGTCGGTACGGTTGCGAGCGTGAAGCCGCTCGCCGAAGGCATCGGCCTGCGCATCGACACCGCCTATCATCCAGAAACGATCGCGATAGGTGCTTCGATCTCCTGCGGCGGCGTCTGCCTCACCGTCACGGCGCTGCCCGAGCATGGGTCCAACGCGCGCTGGTTTGAGGTCGAGGCCTGGGAGGAAGCGCTCAGGCTGACCACCGCTTCGAGTTGGAAATCCGGCACCCGGATCAATCTGGAACGGGCACTGAAGATCGGCGACGAGCTCGGCGGCCATATCGTCTCCGGCCATATCGACGGCACCGCCGAGATCGTCGAACGCAAGGAAGAGGGCGATGCCGTGCGCTTCACGCTGGAAGCGCCGCGCCATCTGGCGAAGTTCATCGCGCCCAAAGGTTCGGTTGCCCTCGACGGCACCTCGCTCACCGTCAACAAGGTCGAAGGCACCCGCTTCGACGTGCTTCTCATCCATCATTCGCTGAGCGTCACCACCTGGGGCGAGCGCCAGGCCAGCGATCGCGTCAACATCGAGATCGACACCATGGCCCGCTATGCCGCGCGCCTGGCGGAGGCCGCGAAAGAGGGGCTGTGAACTAAAGCAGGTCGTGAGGCCGCGCCGTTCAACACTGCGTCTCGCTTCACTTCTGCTCGCGCCCCTCGTAAGCTTTTCACCTGGCCGGAGGGAAAAGCTATGGCCAACCCGTCGCAACAAGTCATGAGGCTGGGTTTCGGATTTGCCGTATCACAGGCGCTGCGCGTCGTCATCGAACTCGGTATTCCCGATCTTCTGGCTGCCGGCGAGCAGTCGGTCGAAGACTTGGCCGCCGCCACGAACGCGGACGCGGAGCCGCTCTACCGCGTGATGCGGCTTTTGGCACCGGAGGGCGTCTTCACTGAAAATCGCCCTCGTCAATTTGCCTTGACGGAGGTCGGCGCGGCGCTTCGTTCCGATCGGCCCGGACCGCGCGACTTCATCCGGATGATCAACAGCGAGGCCTATCTTGCGTTCGAGCAGCTTCTGCATTCCGTCCGCACTGGAAAGCCGGCCTTCGACAAGGTATTCGGAAGCCCGAGATTCGATTGGCTTTCGACCCACCCGGAACAGGCTGCCCTGTTTCAGCGCGCCATGGTCGCCTTGAGCCAAGGCAGCAACGAAGCGGTCGCCGACGCCTATGATTTCAGCCGATATACGCGGGTCGTCGATGTCGGCGGTGGGCATGGACAGCTTCTCTCGGCCATCCTGGCCCGCAATCCCCATTTGAGCGGCGTTCTGCTCGATCTGCCGTCCGGGGTGGCGGCGGCGCGCCGGGGCGCTGGCGGCGATCTGCCGCGGACCGACTTCATCGCAGGCGACTTCTTCGAGAATGTCCCGGCTGGCGATATCTATGTGATTAAGAAGGTCATCCACGACTGGAACGATGAACGCGCGGGGCTGATCCTGCGCCGTTGCCGCGAGGCTATGCCAACGCATGGCAGGGTGCTCGTGGCCGAGACGCTCGTCCCTCCGGGCGACGAACCTGCCCAGATCAAGGCCATCGATGTGGTCATGCTCGCGGTCACCGGCGGCCTTGAGCGGACCGAGGCGCAATATGCCAGGCTGTTCCAGGGCGCAGGGCTGAAGCTCGAGCGAGTGATCGACACCAGCGCACCGATCTCGATCCTTGAGGCTTCGCCTGCCTAGCCAAACAAGTACCGAAACATCGTGCTGCCCGGGACCTGAATCCTTCGAGAGACAGAGCGTTGGTATCGGTCCGCCAATCTTCCGCTTGCGGTCAACCCGGCTTCGGCCTAAGTCACCGGCAACCCCCCGGAGACTTTTATGGCTGGCACATCCCAACACGGCAAAGCGTTCATTCGTCCGAAGGCGAAGGCGCATCTGCTCATTGTCGAAGCGCGCTTTCACGACGATCTCGCCGACGCCCTGCTCGAAGGTGCGACCGGCGCGCTCGAGGAGGCCGGCGCCACCTATGACGTGGTGACGGTTCCCGGCTCGCTCGAAATACCGGCCGTCATAACCTTCGCGCTCGATGGAGCGGCCGAAGGCGGCCCGCATTACGACGGCTTTGTTGCGCTCGGCACCGTCGTCCGTGGCGACACCTATCATTTCGACATCGTCGCCAATGAATCGAGCCGTGCTCTGATGGATCTTTCGGTGCAGGAGGCGATCGCGATCGGCAACGGCATCCTGACGACCGAGAACGACGCGCAGGCATGGGCGCGCGCGCGGAAGACGGAAGGCGACAAGGGCGGCTTCGCCGCGCGCGCGGCGCTGACCATGATCGCGCTCAAAGAGAAATTCGGAGCCCAATCGTGACTGATCCCGCCTCGACCGGTGCGGTGCGCCACGCCAACAAGCGCGGTGCCGCCCGCCTTGCCGCCGTCCAGGCGCTCTATCAGATGGATGTGGCCGGCAGCGGCGTCTTCGAGATCACGGCCGAATACGAGGCCTTCCGTCTCGGCAAGGAAGTCGACGGCGCGCTCTATCGCGAGGCCGACGCGCAATGGTTCCGCGCCATCCTGACCGGCGTCGTCGAAAACCAGAAGACCATCGATCCCGTCATCCGCCAGGCGCTCACCGAGGACTGGCCGCTGTCGCGGCTCGATTCGACGCTGCGCGCCATCCTGCGCGCCGGCGTCTATGAATTGATGAAACGCGAGGACGTGCCGGTGGCCGTGATCGTCTCCGAATATGTCGACATCGCCAAGGCATTTTACGAGGAAGACGAGCCGAAGCTGGTGAACGCCGTGCTGGATCGCGTTTCGCGCCGGGTTCGCGGCGAGGGACGCGGCAAGGACGCTTCGTGACGACCGCAACGGCCGCGGTCGCCGAGACCAGCAGGGAGGGGCGTCGCACGGCGGTGCTGCTTGCCGCAGCGCAGGCGATCGTCGGTTCGGCCGCGCCGATCGCCATTTCTCTCGGCGCGCTCGCCGGGCAATATCTGCTCGGCCCAGACAAGTCGCTCGCGACGGCGCCGGTCACCGGTTTCAATATCGGCGTGGCGCTGGGGGCCTTGCCGGCTGCCGCCATCATCCGCCGGCTCGGCCATCGCGGCGGCTTCATGACAGGCACTGTCGTCACCGCGCTTGGTGGCCTGATCGCGACGCTCGCGCTCTTCCAGGCAAGCTTCTGGCTCTTCGCCTTCGGCCTCTGCGCCATTGGCGTCGGCGGCGCTTTCGTCCAGCAATTCCGCTTCGCGGCCGCCGACAATGCGCCGCCGCAGTTCAAGGCGCGCGCCATCTCCTTCGTGCTGGCCGGCGGCATCATCACTGCAATTCTCGGGCCGCAGATCGTCATCTACACGCGCGAATTGCTGGCCCCGGTGATGTTCGCAGGATCCTTCGCCTCGATCCTGCCGTTGGCGGCGGTCGGCGCGCTCATCCTGTCGTTCCTGCGGGTTTCCTCACATGCGAACGCCGTGACCGAAGCCGCCGCAAGCGATGCCCGCCCGCTGATCGAGATCGTCACCCAGCCGCGCTTTGTCGCAGCACTGTTCTGCACCGTCGGCAGCTACGCGCTGATGAGCTTCGTCATGACCGGCGCGCCGCTCGCCATGGTCGGCTGCGGCCTGTCGGAGGACAATGCCACGCTTGGCATTTCCTGGCACGTCATGGCCATGTTCGGACCGAGCTTCTTCACCGGTTCGCTGATCCATCGCTTCGGCGCCGAGCGCATCGTCGCCACCGGCCTTGTCCTGTTGATCGGGTGCGGCGCAGTGGCGCTTTCCGGCCTGGCGCTGTGGCAGTTCTGGACAGCGCTGATCCTGCTCGGGCTCGGCTGGAATTTCGGTTTCATCGGCGCAACTGCAATGGTCGCCGCCAGCTACCGGCCCTCCGAGAAGAGCAAGGTCCAGGGTTTCCACGACTTTGTCCTGTTCGGCTCCGTCGCCTTTGCCTCGCTGATGTCGGGCGCGATCTACAATGCCTGGGGCTGGACCATGCTGAACTGGATCGTCTTCCCGGTCGTGGCGCTCTGCTTCCTGGCGCTCGGGACCTTGAAGCTGACGGGCTTGCGCGCTGCCAGCTGACATCACGCTGTCGGGACTGCCTGCGGCGCGTCCCTGGCCTGGGGAACAAAGATATTGCGCTGATCCCCTCAGTTATGAAACCGTGTACCCCGACTGGCCGTTATGGCCGTGCTCATATGCGCCCTCCGGATACTCGGTTCACAGCAAGGGATTTTCACAATGTTTTCAATCCGAAAGCTCGCCGTAGCAGCCATCGCGCTCGGCATTGCCACGGCCTCGGCCAGTGCCCAGGTGGTCGTCTCCTCGAAGATCGATACCGAGGGTGGGGTGCTGGGCAACATCATCCAGCTCGTCCTCAACGCCAACAACATCAAGACGACCGACCGCATCCAACTGGGCGCGACGCCCGTGGTGCGCAAGGCGATCACCGCCGGCGAGATCGACATCTATCCCGAATACACCGGCAATGCCGCCTTCTTCTTCCAGAAGGCCGACGATCCGGTCTGGAAGGATGCCGCCAAGGCTTACGCAACCGCCAAGAAACTCGATTATGACGCCAACAAGATCGTCTGGCTGTCGCCGTCGCCGGCCAACAACACTTGGGCGATCGCGCTGCGCAAGGAAGTGGCCGACGAGAACAAGCTCGTCACCCTGACGGACTTTGGCAAATATGTCGCCGGCGGCGGCAAGGTGGTGCTGGCTGCTTCCGCCGAGTTCGTCAATTCGGCGGCGGCCCTTCCAGCCTTCCAGACCACCTATGGCTTCAAGTTGAAGCCCGACCAGCTGATCACGCTTTCCGGCGGCGACACTGCGGCGACCATCGCTGCCGCCGTCAACCAGACCAACGGCGCCAACGCCGCCATGGTCTATGGCACCGATGGCGGCATCCAGCCCTCCGGCCTCGTCGTGCTCGAGGACGACAAGAACGTGCAGCCTGTCTACCAGCCTGCGCCGATCATCCGCGAGAAGGTGCTGAAGGAACATCCCGAGATCGAGACGCTGCTGAAGCCGATCTTCGCCAAGCTCGACCTCACCACGCTGCAGCAGCTCAACGGCCGCGTGCAACTGGGTGGTGAGCCCGCCAAGGGCGTGGCGGAGGACTTTTTGAAGAAGAACGGGTTCTTGAAGTAAAAACCAGAAATAGCGACGCACGTGGGACAAGCGCGACCGCGGAAGCTGCCAATCTCCCGCCTTGCGGGGGAGATGTCCGGCAGGACAGAGGGGGGTGCTGTCCCGCCGGCCTGTCAGCCAATCAAAGGCAAGTCCTTCGGCAGGCTTGCTTTTGAACCAACTCGAATTCAGAGGCTGGCGTTCCTTCAACGCCCCCTCTGTCCTGCCGGACATCTCCCCCGCAAGGGGGGAGATTGGATGTCGCCTAGGGTTTCGCCAATCTCCAAGGTAGCAACGTTTGCGAGGCCTCTAGTTCGTTATTCGGCGGAGGGTCGATGACCCTCCGCCTCGACAAGCTCGGCGTCGTCATTGCCGCGATCGTGGTCTATGCCGCGTTCCTTGCCCCGTTCGCGACGTTCCGGGCCAACCGCATCGTGCCGGGCCAGGCGCGTTCGATCCTCGAAGCGCTGCCGCCCGCGCCTGGCGTGCTGTTGCTGGCTATAGTGATCGCCGCCGCCGTCGTCGCCCTGCTGAGGACGCCGTTCATCCTCAGGCTGGCGGCCAACGTCGCCGCGCTGGTCGCGCTTGCGATCCTGATCGGTGTTGCCGGCGGTTTTCTGACGCCCGCCGGCAACACCTTCGCCCGCGTCTCGCCGGCCTCCGGTTTCTGGCTGCTGATCTTTGCCTTCACGCTGCTTCTCGCGGACGTGTTGACCCGGCTCAACCTGTCGCCCTGGGCGCGCCTCGGCGTGCTCGTGCTGGCCGCTTTAGCCATTGCCGTGTTGCTCGTCTCGGGACGTTGGGACAGTCTTTCCATCCTCAAGGAATACGCCAGCCGCGCCGACAGTTTCTGGGCCGAAGCTTCCAAGCACGTCACACTGGCGCTCGGCTCGCTGGCCGGCGCGGTGATCGTCGGCATTCCGCTCGGCATCTTGTGCCATCGCGTCGAGAAATTGCGGGCAGGGGTGCTCAATGTGCTCAACATCATCCAGACCATTCCGTCGATCGCGCTCTTCGGTTTGCTGATCGCTCCGCTCGGCTGGGTCGCCCTGTATGTGCCGGGTGCCGCCGCGATCGGCATCAGGGGCATCGGCACCGCGCCCGCCTTCGTCGCGCTCTTCCTCTATTCGCTGCTGCCGGTGGTGGCGAATACGGTGATTGGGCTGGCTGGTGTACCCCGCGCGGCCAACGACGCCGCGCGCGGCATGGGCATGACCGATCGCCAGCGCCTGTTCGATGTCGAGTTTCCGCTCGCCTTTCCGGTGATCCTGACCGGCATCCGCATCGTGCTGGTGCAGAATATCGGCCTTGCCACCATTGCCGCGCTGATCGGCGGCGGCGGCTTCGGCGTATTCGTTTTCCAAGGTGTCGGCCAGACGGCGATGGACCTCGTGCTGCTCGGCGCGCTGCCCACCGTGGCGCTGGCCTTCGCTGCGGCGATCATCCTCGACGCGATCATCGAGATGACAGCCACCAAGCGCAGGGTCGAAACGGCATGATCGAGATCGAAGGCATCACCAAGCGCTATGACAGCACGACGGTGGTCGATGATGTTTCGATGGTCATCGAGCCCCGAACCATCGCGACCATCGTCGGCACGTCGGGATCCGGCAAGACGACGCTGCTCAGGATGGTCAACCGGCTGGTCGAGCCGAGCTCCGGCGTCGTCAAGCTCGACGGCGCCGACAACCGCTCGGTGCCCGGCTATCAGCTGCGCCGCAGCATCGGCTACGCCATCCAGGGGCATGGCCTGTTTCCACACCGCACGGTAGCGCAGAACATCGCCACTGTGCCGTTGCTGCTCGGTTGGGACCGAGACCGCATCAAGGCGCGCGTCGACGAGTTGATGACGCTCTACCAGCTCGACCCGCAGGCTTACGGACCGCGCTACCCGCATGAGCTTTCCGGCGGGCAGCAGCAGCGCGTCGGCGTTGCCCGCGCTTTGGCCGCCGAGCCGAATGTGCTTTTGATGGATGAGCCCTTTGGCGCGCTTGACCCGATCATCCGCACCAAGGCGCAGGAGGATCTGCTGGCGATCCAGAAGCGCTTCGGCACCACCATCATCCTCGTCACCCACGATATGGAAGAAGCGGTGCATCTGGGCGACAAAATAGCCGTCATGGATGCGGGCAAGCTGGTGCAATACGCAAAGCCGGCGGAGATTCTGGCGAGGCCTGCGAACGGCTTCGTCGAGACGTTGGTGGGCGCCAGCGAAAGGCCGTTCCGGCTGCTGTCGCTGGGGCCTGTGCGCGATGCCGTGGAGTCGGGCGGCGCCGAAGGCGAGGCGATCCCCGGTGGCGCCACGCAGCGCGACGCGCTGGCCGAGCTCTTGTGGTCGGGTCGCCCCGCGCTGCCGGTGAAGGACGGCGACGGCAAGCTCATCGGCCGCGTCACCGTCGAAGGCCTGGTGAAACGCGCGGCGAGGCCGCAATGAAAGCCTGGCTGCCCGCGCTGGTGAGGCTGGCCGTGCTGGTGCTGCTGGTGGTCTTCATCACCAGCCCGAACTGGTTCGAGCCGCTGCTGAAACCGCTGACCGAGAATGGCGCGCCGGCAATCTACAACCAGGGCAGCCTGCTGACGCTGACCCTGCAGCATCTGCAGATCGTGCTGATGGCCACGGTCGCGGCGACCATCGTCGCGGTGGCTTTGGCCATCCTGGTCACCAGGCCGGCCGGCGCCGAGTTCCTGCCCTTGTCGCGCAGCCTGGTCAATATCGGCCAGACCTTCCCGCCTGTTGCCGTGCTGGCGCTTGCCGTGCCGGCTGTGGGTTTCGGCGAGAAGCCGACGCTGATCGCGCTCTTCCTCTATGGGCTGCTGCCGATCTTTGAGAACGCGCTGACGGCGCTCACCACATTGCCCGGCAACATCATGGAAGCGGCGCGGGGTGCAGGCATGACCGGCTGGCAACGATTGATGAAGGTCGAACTGCCGCTGAGCGCCCCGGTGATCCTCGGCGGCATCCGGCTCTCGGTGGTCATAAGCCTCGCCACGGCAACCATCGGCTCGACGGTAGCCGCCAAGACGCTGGGCGAGGTGATCATCGCCGGCCTGATCTCGAACAACCTTGCATTCGTGCTGCAGGGCGGCCTGATCGTCGCCGCGCTCGCGGTGCTGATCTATGACGGTCTGTCGGCCATCGAACGCTACGCCGCGCGGCGCATGGGGCAGGGCGCGGAATAACGCGACGTCTGCGGATTGGGCGAGGTGCCCCAACGTCATTTCAATCGATCTAATTCCGGGGTTGCGCTGGCACAACGTTTACTGCCCTCTTCTTTTGGGCGAAAGCCGGGCAAAAACCGAACAATATCTTGACGTTCCGAGCCCTGTTTCGCATACACCCCAGCCAAGGGGTGGAATCCGTGCGCGGCATTCATCTCCGTTCCAACGGCCCAGGGAGGGGTTCTTTTGGGCCAACAATCGAGGAAAATCCGGCAATGACCATCATTACCGCCGTCATCGCCTGCGGCTTGCTGTCAGTTCTGTACGCCATCTGGGCGACACGTTCGGTCCTTGCGTCCGATCAGGGCAATCAGCGTATGCAGGAAATCTCCGCGGCCATCCGCGAAGGCGCGCAGGCCTATCTGGCGCGCCAGTACACCACCATCGCCGTCGTCGGCATCGTCGTGCTTCTGCTTGCCTGGTGGCTGCTCTCGATCACCTCCGCGATCGGCTTCCTGATCGGCGCCGTGCTTTCGGGCGCCGCCGGCTTCATCGGCATGCATGTCTCGGTGCGCGCCAATGTGCGGACCGCGCAGGCCGCGTCCAACAGTCTCGCCGCCGGCCTCGACATCGCCTTCAAATCCGGCGCCATCACCGGCCTTCTGGTCGCGGGCCTGGCGCTGCTCGGCGTCTCGATCTACTACGCCATCCTGACCGGCCCGATGGGCCTGCAGCCGAGCGACCGGGTCGTCATTGACTCGCTGGTCTCGCTCGGCTTCGGCGCATCGCTGATCTCGATCTTCGCCCGTCTTGGCGGCGGCATCTTCACCAAGGGTGCGGATGTCGGCGGCGACCTCGTCGGCAAGGTCGAGGCGGGCATCCCCGAAGATGACCCACGCAACCCCGCCACCATCGCTGACAATGTCGGCGATAATGTCGGCGACTGCGCCGGCATGGCTGCGGACCTTTTCGAAACCTATGCGGTGACCGTCGTCGCCACCATGGTTCTGGCCGCCATTTTCTTCGGTGGCACAGCCGCGCTGGGTGCAGCTATGCTCTATCCGCTCGCCATCTGCGGCGCCTGCATCCTGACCTCGATCGTCGGCACCTTCTTCGTCAAGCTTGGTTCCAACGGCTCGATCATGGGAGCGCTCTACAAGGGCCTGATCGTCACCGGTCTGCTGTCGATCATCGGTCTCGCCGCCGCCACCTCCGCCACGGTCGGCTGGGGCGAGATCGGCACCGTCGGGGGCATCGCCGTGATCGGCAAGAACCTGTTCATCTGCGGCCTGATCGGCCTGCTGGTGACCGGTTTGATCGTGGTGATCACCGAATACTATACCGGCACCAACAAGCGCCCGGTGAACTCCATCGCCCAGGCGTCGGTGACCGGCCACGGCACCAATGTCATCCAGGGCCTCGCCGTCTCGCTGGAATCGACGGCGCTGCCCGCAATCGTCATCGTCGGCGGCATCATCGCCACCTACCAGCTCGGCGGTCTCTTCGGCACAGCGATCGCCGTCACCACCATGCTCGGCCTTGCCGGCATGATCGTGGCGCTCGACGCCTTCGGCCCGGTCACCGACAATGCCGGCGGCATCGCCGAAATGGCCGGCCTGCCCAAGGAAGTGCGCCATTCGACCGATGCGCTCGACGCTGTCGGCAACACCACCAAGGCCGTCACCAAGGGCTATGCCATCGGCTCGGCCGGCCTCGGCGCGCTGGTGCTGTTCGCGGCTTACTCGAACGATCTCCGGTTCTTTGCCGCCAATGGCGACAAATATCCCTACTTCCAGGGCATGGGCGAGATCTCCTTCGACCTCTCCAACCCCTATGTCGTCGCCGGCCTGATCTTCGGCGGCCTGATCCCCTATCTGTTCGGCGGCATCGCCATGACCGCCGTCGGCCGCGCCGCCGGCTCCATTGTCGAGGAAGTGCGCAAGCAGTTCCGTGAGGACAAGGGCATCATGGCCGGCACCTCCAAGCCGAACTACGCGCGCGCCGTCGACATCCTGACCAGGGCGGCGATCCGGGAAATGATCATCCCGTCGCTGCTGCCGGTGCTCGCGCCGCTGGTCGTCTATTTCGGCGTGCTCCTGATCTCGGGCTCGAAGGCCTCGGCCTTCGCGGCGCTCGGCGCCTCGCTGCTCGGCGTCATCGTCAACGGTCTTTTCGTCGCCATCTCGATGACCTCCGGCGGCGGCGCCTGGGACAACGCCAAGAAGTCGTTCGAGGACGGTTTCACCGACAAGGACGGTGTCAAGCACCTGAAAGGCTCCGAGGCTCACAAGGCCTCGGTCACCGGCGACACCGTCGGCGACCCCTACAAGGACACCGCCGGTCCGGCCGTCAACCCGGCGATCAAGATCACCAACATCGTCGCGCTGCTTCTGCTCGCCGTGCTCGCGCACGGCTGATTGCGGCTATTCCGGCACAAAGCCCGCGGGAGCGATCCCGCGGGCTTTGTTTTTCGGCGTGACATCATGCATTCCGCGCCCAGTGGGGCACTCAGCTGGCTTCGGGCCTTTCGCTGCCACGATATCGGGCCAGCAACGCGTCGACGTCTGGTTCTCGCTCGGGCATTGGCGGTAAGCCGCGTGTCTGGCGCAGCGCGGCAATGAACGCGCCGCGGCGATACCGGCGGCGGAAGGAACGCGCCCGCGGATGTATGCCAAACATGGCCAGAAGCCTGCGTTTGAGGTAGCGGGAACGCTTGAGGGGAGCAGGTTCCTCGGCGTTGCCGAGTATCCTGACGCGCAATGCGTCTGGCGCATTCATCGCGTCCATCAGTTCTTCCTGCTCCCGCGCCGTACCTCGCGCATAGCTGCCTTCGCGCTTGCCCGAATGCAGCATGAGCACGGTCAGATGGGGCATTGTCGCAATCACCGCACCTTTGCGCCAGGCACGGAACAGCCAGTCCTGGGAACTCTCGCAAACGCACTGGCTGGCCGGGCGCCATGGCCCAAGCCTTGGCAGCGACGTCCGCCGGATCATTTGCGCGGAGCCGAATCCGACTGTGGTGACCGGGTCATAGAAGCCGTCCCGCCCCATCCCGAGGATCATATGCCTGGAGCCTTTGCTCGCTGACGACTCGATGACTGCACCTCGGGCGATCACCACATCGGCACAGTTGGCGTCGATCCAGCCGCACATGGACGTCAGATGGTCGGGAAACCAGAGGTCGTCATGGTTCAATATGGCGACGAAACGGCCGCGTGCTCTGGCAAAGCCGATATTGTTCGGCCCCGACTGCTCGCCGAAGTTCACGGGAAGATCGATATAGGAGATGCGGGCGTCGCCGAAAGCGGCGACCGTGGTCGCGGTGTCCGGCCGGCACGCGTCGCCAATGACGATGGCTTCCCAGTCCTGCAGAGTCTGGCCAATGAGGCTCTTCAGGGCTTGATGCAGCACTGCCGGACGATTGTGCGTCGCTATCACGACCGAAACCAGCGGCTCGAGCCGTCCGGTTGGCGTGAGGAGGCCGGCCGGTTCCACGCTACACCAGCTTGTAGGGGATCTGCTCCGTGTCCGGCGGCAGGCGCCAATGGTCGGGCGCGTCATAGGCATAAGCCCTGTCGACGAGGTTGAGCAGCAACGCCGTCTCCGGTCCGAGCGCGACCACACCGTGCCAGACGCCAGGCGGAACGGTGACGATTGCCGGTCGCAAGGCGCCGACGATCTTGTGCCAGACCGTACCAAAACTGGGCGAGGCCTTGCGTCCGTCGAAAAGCGATATTCGCACGCTGCCGGCGCAGCAGAACAGGCGGTCGAGGGTCGCTGCATGTGCGTGCCAGCCCGTCACCGCGCCCGGATACATCGTGCGTTGGAACACTTGCCCGACCGGCGACTGATCGAGAGCCCATTCCGCGCGAAAGATCTCGGTCAGGTAGCCGTTGGAAGTCGCGACGGGTCTGATTTCCTTGAATGTGACGCCTTCGATCGGTGGCGCATCGACGGCGAGCCAGTCCGGCGTCACCGTCTGTTGGTCAGCCGTGCCGGTCGCCATCCAGCCCTGCGGTACGGTACGATCGTCGTTGCTCATATCCAGCCCCCGGAAATCGCCAAAGCGTCATACGTGGCTATGCGGGCATAGGCAAGCGCAGTCGGCCGGTCGCCGGCAGGCGACGAAAGACCGTCGATCGAGGTCTTTCGTTCAGTCAGGTTGCCGGGCGAGCGAACTCAGGGCGTGCCGCCGCCACCGCCGCCGGGGACGCCGGGCGCCAGCTTGCTGGCGCCGTTGATGATCTGGCTGAGGAAGTTCTGGTCCTTGCCGCCGGTCGGCGTGGTCCTCGAGATGAAGTCGAAGACCTTGCCGTCCTTGAGACCGTAATTGGCGATCTGGGTGACACGGCCGTCGGCGCCGAAATACACCGCCAGCACATGCTGGTCGACGATCCGGGGATTGTCGAAGGCGACGTAGCGCTTGCGCGTTTGCGAGATGTAGTAGAAGGCCTCGTTGTCGAAGGTCGCCGTCGTCGACGGCGTGCCCAACGCCAAAAGCACCTGCTCGCGGCTCGACCCGACCGGTACCGAATCGATCGCCTGCTGGTCGATGACGTAGCCCTTCGTCAGCGTCTCGCTTGGATGGAGATCGCCGAACATCTTGGACGAATTGCAGGCGGAAAGCGCTGATACCACAACCAGCAGCGAGGCCACGCCCACCGGGGCGGGCGCAAAGAATGACTTGAATTTCAGCGCACCCAACAACAATTCTCCATCACATCCCCGCAACTTGCGCTGGGCCGCAAAACCGGTAAACCAGCTTCGATGCCGATGCAACAAGGCCAAATTAAACAACAGGTCCCCGGGAGACCGCCCTCAATGTTCCAGCGCCTTTTTGGCCGCGAACGCAATGCCAATCGCGCTATCACCGACGCGCTCTACGCACAAATCGTGGCGGCGGCGCGGCAAACTGTTCTTTATTCCGACTGGAATGTGCCGGATACGCCGCTCGGCCGCTTCGAGATGCTGTCGCTGCATATGTATCTCATCCAGCATCGGCTGCATGGCGAGCAAGGTGTGGCCGCCGAGGTCGCGCAAGTGCTGATCGACGAATTCTTCCTCGATGTCGACCATTCGCTGCGCGAGCTAGGCATTAGCGATGTGGGCGTGCCCAAACGCATGAAGAAGCTCGCAAAGATGTTTTACGGCCGCACGGCCGCTTATGACGACGCGCTCAGGCAGGACGATCGGGTGGCCCTTGCGGCGGCGCTCGCTCGCAACGTCAGGCCGGACGCCGGTTCCTGGCCGCAGGCGCCGCTGCTGGCGGACTATGTGTGCGAGGCCTCGCAGAAGCTTGCCGCGCAGCCGACCGAATCGATCGTCGCCGGCACCGCCGCCTTCCCGGCCGCCGGCATCGCGTGAAGGAGACCGTGATGAAAGACGCCGAATTGCGCAGCCCGGTATCCTTTGTCGCCAATGTCGCGCGGCTGCCGCAAAAGGGTCTGCCTGTCCTGGTCGAGGCCGATGAGCGCCAGCGTGAAGCGCTTGCCGCCGAATACGAACTGCTTTCGGTTGAAAGCTATCGTGCCGAACTGCTTGTGGTCTCCTGGAAGCGCAATGGCGTCAAGGTCACCGGTCGCGTCGGGGCCGACATCACGCAAGCCTGCATCGTCACCCTGGATCCGGTGACCGCGCATATCGACGAGCCCGTCGAGGCGCTGTTTCTGCCGGAGCAGTCGAAGCTTGGGCGCGAGGGTTTCGAGGGCGGAGGCGAGATCATCCTCGACGCCGACGGACCGGACAGTCCGGAGACATTTTCCGGCGACACCATCGATGTCGGCGCGCTGGCCGAACAGTTTTTCGGCCTGGCGATCGACCCTTATCCGCGCAAGCCCGGAGCCTCGCTGGACGTCGCCGGCGACGACCAGGCTGAGGAAAGCGAATTCCAGAAAAAGCTGCGTTCGCTGCTTGGAAAATCCTCAGAGTGACCCGGCTTTTGGAAAAGTTGGTTGTGCGCAGGCGCAAAACCGCTATTTTCGCCGAACCTTCGCGAGCCCCCTTACCTTGGCAGGCGTCCGATGCAAGCCAGGCAAACCGTGAGAAAAATACTACGTGATCAGGATCTCCATCGATGCCATGGGCGGCGATCACGGACCGAGCGTGATCATCCCGGCGCTGATGACCGTCGCCATCCGCCGTCCTGACATCCGCTTCGTCATCTACGGCCGCGAGGACGTGGTGCGTCCCGAGCTCGCCAAGTTCCCGAAACTGGGCGAGGTGAGCGAGTTCGTCCATTGCGAGGTCGCCGTGCGCATGGACGACAAGCCAAGCCAGGCCCTGCGCCACGGCCGCTGGAAGTCGTCGATGTGGAAGGCCGTCGAAGCGGTCAAGAACGGCGGCGCGCAGGCCTGCATCTCGGCCGGCAACACCGGCGCGCTGATGGCGATGTCGAAATTCTGCCTGCGCACCATGGCCACTATCGACCGCCCGGCGATCGCGGCGCTCTGGCCCACGACGCGCGGTGAAAGCGTCGTGCTCGATGTCGGCGCCACGATCGGCGCCGATGCGCATCAGCTTATCGACTTCGCCATTCTGGGCACCGGCATGGCGCGCTCGGTATTCGGCATCGAACGCCCGAGCGTCGGCCTGCTCAATGTCGGCGTCGAGGAGATCAAGGGCCAGGAAGAGGTCAAGGAAGCCGGCCGCATGCTGCGCGAGGCCAACATGGCCTCGATGAATTATCGCGGCTTCGTCGAGGGCGACGATATCGGCAAGGGCACGGTCGACGTGGTGGTCACCGAGGGTTTTGCCGGCAATATCGCGCTCAAGACGGCCGAAGGTACCGCAAGGCAGATCGCCGGCTATCTGCGCGCCGCCATGAGCCGCACGCTCATGGCCAAGATCGGCTATGTCTTCGCCAAAGGCGCCTTCGACAGGCTGCGCGAGAAGATGGATGTCGGTCGCTCCAATGGTGGCGTCTTCCTCGGATTGAACGGTATCGTGGTGAAGAGCCATGGCGGCGCCGATTCGGACGGCTTCGCGGCCGCCATCGAGCTCGGCTACGACATGGTGCGCAACAATCTGCTTGACCGGATCGAGGCCGACCTCGATCTGTTCCATGCGCGCAACCCGACTGCGCAGGCAAACAGGAAATCCGGCGTCGCCGCCGACGCCGAGGAATAGGAAAGAACCTTGATCAGATCAGTCGTGCGCGGCAACGGTGCCGCGCTGCCCCGCCGCATCATGAAGAATGCCGACTTCGAAGGCATGGTCGAGACCTCCGACGAGTGGATCGTCCAGCGCACCGGCATTCGCCAGCGCCACGTCGCGGCCGACGACGAGACGACAGCCTCGCTGGGTGAGGCGGCGGCGCGCGCCGCGCTCGACAGCGCCGGCATGACGCCCGCCGATATCGACCTCATCATCCTGGCGACCTCGACGCCCAACAACACGTTTCCCGCGACGGCCGTCGAAATCCAGAACCGGCTCGGCATGCATCACGGCTTTGCCTTCGACATGCAGGCCGTGTGCTCGGGTTTCGTCTATGCCGTTGCCACCGCCGATCTTTATATCCGTGGCGGCTTGGCCAAACGCGTCCTGGTGATCGGTTCGGAAACATTCTCGCGCATCCTCGACTGGAGCGATCGCTCGACCTGCGTGCTGTTCGGCGACGGCGCCGGCGCGCTGGTTCTCGAAGCGGAAGACGGCGCCGGCGCGATCACCGATCGCGGCGTTTTGGCGGCAAGCCTGCGCTCGGACGGCGTGCACAAGGACAAGCTCTTCGTCGACGGCGGCCCTTCGACCACGGGAACCGTCGGTCATCTCAGGATGGAAGGCCGTGAAGTGTTCAAGCATGCCGTCGGCATGATCACCGATGTCATCGAGGCGACCTTCGGCGAGGCCGGCATAACAGCCGAGGACCTCGACTGGTTCGTGCCGCATCAGGCCAATAAACGGATTATTGACGCTTCCGCCAAGAAGCTCGGGATTGCCGAAGAGAAAGTGGTGGTCACCGTCGATCTACACGGTAACACCTCGGCTGCCTCGGTGCCGCTCGCGCTGTCGGTGGCCGTCGCCGACGGCCGCATCAAGAAGGGCGACCTCGTGCTTCTCGAGGCGATGGGTGGAGGTTTCACCTGGGGCGCGGTGTTGCTCCGCTGGTAAGTGCCGAACTCGCCGGTTCGGTTCTTGACCTTGCCGGATCAATTACTTAGGCTCTGCCTTTGCCTGTATCGATTTACGTTTTGCGAGCAGATGGGACGGTCGCATGGGGGGAAAGACACTTACGCGTGCCGACCTAGCTGAGGCCGTTTACCGGAAGGTCGGCTTGTCGCGGACTGAATCGGCGGAGCTCGTCGAGGCCGTCCTGGATGAGATCTGCGAAGCCATCGTTCGCGGCGAGACGGTGAAGCTATCTTCCTTCGCCACCTTCCACGTCCGTTCCAAGAACGAGCGCATCGGCCGCAACCCCAAGACCGGCGAGGAAGTGCCGATCCTGCCGCGCCGGGTGATGACGTTCAAATCGTCGAATGTGCTCAAGAACCGGATCCTGCGTTCGCACCAGAATAGCAAGGGCAAGGGCGGCAAATAATTTGCTGGCGAATACGGTTGAAAACTGCCGGCGGTTTGAAGCCGGGCTTGAATATCGTTCCATAAATCGCTGAAATAAGGCGCGATTCGGCATCATGCTCGGATCGTGGTCCAGTGTGGAGGATTGGCCCATGGACAAGAGCCCCGATGCTTTCCGCACCATCAGCGAAGTCGCGGAAGACCTTGATCTGCCGCAGCACGTGCTGCGTTTCTGGGAGACGCGCTTCACCCAGATCAAGCCGATGAAGCGCGGCGGCGGCCGGCGCTACTACCGGCCTCAGGACGTCGAGCTGATCAAGGGCATTAGGCATATGCTCTACGATCAGGGCTATACGATCAAAGGCGTGCAGAAGCTGTTGCGCGAGAACGGCAACCATTTCCTGGTCGCGATCGGCAGTGGCGACATGGCCGCCGTGGAGGCGATCGCCCAGCGCCGCCAGGCCGAGCAGGTGCCGCTGACTGCGGCCGCGCAGCCGCGCGGCGACGAGGACGCGCTGGTCGGCCAGCCGAAGGTGAAGCCTAGCCGCCGTTTCTTCGGCCTCGGCAAGAGCGACGACGAAGGGCCGGTTCAACCCGACTCTTCGAAATTGTCGCGTGACAATCGCGCGTTGCTGCAGGAGGCGCTGTTCGATCTGCTGGAATGCAAGCGCCTGCTCGACCAGGTTCGTTGAACGGGTCCTCATCGACTTGACGCCGCGCGGTCAGCCCGCAGGAACTGGCTCGCGGTCCGTGCGTTAGGCCTTCTCGAAGAGAAGGACAACAGGCATGGCATCGTTCTCGGACCTCTCCGACCTTGATATCGACAAGCAGGTCGCGGCGCTTTCGCGGCAATTGCACGATCTCAAGAAAGTTTTGGCCAGGCGCGGTGACGCCTATTATGAGGATAGCCGCGAGGCGGCGTCCGACTATTATTCGCAACTTGCCGAACGCCTCCACGAGGCATTGCCGGCAATAAGGCGCAGGGGCAGGGCGATCGAGCGTACGGCGCGCGATCATCCGGCGACGGCGGCCGCCGTCGGCCTCGTCGTGGTCGGATTGCTTGTCGGCCTTTTGATCGGCCGGCGCTGATCGATCAGTGGATTCGAAACAGAAATGGCGGCCGTCTCGACAGCCGCCATTCTTATGCCGCTTGGCAGTTCGCGAGCTTGAGCCGGCTCTTCGCGTCGATCTTCAGCGCCTCGGCATAGAAACGGCTCACTCGGCCGCCAGCTTGTCGGTCAGCGTCACGAACCGCGGATTGCAGTCGACGATCTTCCGCCACAACATCAACTCGTTTTAGCGCGTCGGGACGGCGGGATTTGGCAGATAGCGGGCTTCAGGGCGAAGCGGGTAACGAGAGCCGGATGGCGAAGCGTCAGGACGACACGAGCCACCGCCGGCACCAGGCGGTCTCTGGCCGGCAGATCAGCGCGGGCGTCATTACGCGGATTCCGGAGCGCGGTTCGACATCACCGATGCTAAGCAGAGATCCGATGGGAAGGCCGGTCCGCTCTGGCGGCGAAGGCCTGCCTTCCCATCGGCGAAGGGGATCAGTACTTCTTCGGAGCCATCTTCGTGTGATGATGATGGTAATGGCGGTGATGATGCCTGTGGTGATGACGATAATGATGGTGCTTCTTCATCGGAGCCGCGTCGGCGCTGGTGGCGCCGAGGATCGGCATGGTGAACGCCAGAGCCAGAGCCAGCCCGAGCGCGGAGAGGAGGGACTTCTTCATGACTTCGTTTCCTTTTTACGCGGGGCGTTCCGAGATCCACCTGAGCAAATCGGTGACCCATGCCTCGCGATAAGGACTATCCTCCTGGTTTTTTTCGATAATTTTTCCCAGATGTAGATTTTTGTTTCTGGATTGCTTCTGACAGGCTCTCTTGCGCCGCGCCCGCCCCTGACGGGTGAAGATTGCGCGATCTTTCGAAATCCGAGGGTGCGGCCCTCACATAGGCGGCGCGACACCGTGATTTCCGACCACGACGCGATTGGCGACGAGCTTGCCGTCGCCACCGCGCTCGGCGTTGACGAACACTGCGACGCCCGGCGTGAGATCCGCCGGCGTGGCGCTGGCGAATGTCACGATCGGTGTGGTCTGCGGGATCGCGATCTGTTTCTTCTGGCCGTAGTCATAGGTGAGCGTGACCGTGCGGCCCTCGATCTCGGTGACGTCGGCGACCGTGCCGTTGGTCATGCGGCTGTTGGGCTGCAAATCCCAGTCGCGGTCGCCTTCACCCGTACCCTGCAGAGCGGCGGGAAAGATCACGACTTCCAGCGCGCCGCTGCCGCCATCGGCCTTGGATATCGAGGCGATGCCGAGAAAATCACCCCGCTTGATATCGGCTGCCGATGCCTTGGCGACACCCGAAATCCTCCAGCCGTCGGCAAGCGCGATCGCATCGGTCTTGCCGTTGCCGTCCTTCACCGTCAGCGTCGATCCGATAAGGCTGACGACAGTGCCTCGAATACGTGCGGCACCCGCCGCCCATGCTTGCGTCGCGCCGATGACGCTTGAGATTGTGCCAAGCACAATTACGAATGATTTCAAATTCATGGGATCCGGTCCTTCCGAGAAACTTCCGGCGCCGTCTGTCGGCTGCCGGTGACGGAAAAGCGAACGAATCGGGACGTCGACAAATGCCGGCGAATCCGGTCTCGGACCCTCAAAAGAACTTGATTGAGCGCCGCGCGACCTTACATGTGTAAAGCCTGAGGCACGGTCTAAACGCCGCTTCACGATGGCGTGACGCCGCATCGGTGCTCTTGGCAAATCATTTGTTAACGAGCATTCTCCCGCCCGTCTCAGGCAACACCATTTCATCAGACCCTGTTTCATCCCAAGGAGTTGCCATGCCCAACACCGCACGAAACGCTGTTTCGAACAACATCATTGCCGCGTCCGGCCTCAACCCGTTGAAAGCCGCTCGTGAAACGAGGGGATATACGATCGAGGAACTCTCTTTGACCTGCGGCCTGGCCGTCGGCGAGATCATCGATATCGAGGACGGCAAGGACGCCGACCCCGCCAAGCTCCGGCGCATCGCTTCGGCGCTGCAGATGCCGGAAGAGGAATTGATCAGTGTGCCGGCCGAAGAGAATCGGCCCACCCAGCAATAGAGACGCGAAAAGCGCCCATCGAAGAGCCCGCCGGGATTTCGCCCGGTGGGCTTTTTAGTGCCTGCACAGCGCAGACGCTGGCTCTTGCCAAGATCGGCGGCATCATGCGATTCGCCACCGCTGCTGATCGAGCAATTCCAGGAAAAGTGTGAGCGGTTAAGTTCGGCGCCTTCGCCGTACCTTCCGTCCGGAATTGCGTAAAAACAAAGAGACACCAGACAGGCCTGACGAGGAATTCACATGAGCTTGGAATCGGTTCGCGCCTTCTTTGCCGAGCACGCGCCGGACGTGGAGGTCATCGTCACCGAGGCAAGCTCGGCCACTGTCGCGCTGGCGGCGGAGGCGCATGGCGTGACGCCGGCGCAGATCGCCAAGACGATCTGCCTGCGCATCGGCGAGGAGACCATTCTGGTCGTGACCAGCGGCGTCGCCCGGCTCGATAATCGCAAATTCAAGGACAGGATGGGCGGCAAGCCGCGCATGCTCGGCGGCGAGGAGGTGCTGGCCGTCACCAGCCATCCGCCGGGCGGCGTCTGCCCGTTCGGCCTGCCGGCGCCGCTGCCGATCTATTGCGACCTGTCGCTCAAGCCTTTCGACGAAGTCGTTCCCGCCGCCGGCGCCACCAATGCCGCGGTGCGCATCACGCCGCGGCGCATGGCCGATCTGGTCGGCGCCGTATGGGTCGACGTTTGCCAGTAACATTTCCCGTCTAGATATCTTTTTAGCGGTCCGCAAAAGGACTGTCCCGCGGCTTTGACCGGAACCCGGTCGCGAACGCTCGTTTCCCTTTGGCTCGGCGCAGGCGCTCGCTGTCAAAGCATTTCGCCGTTGCGTCCCGATTAATTCGAAAAGCGTCGACCAACGGCCAAATTCTGGACATTAGTCTTGACAGAAATACATATGTTCAATATCCGTCAAGCAACCGAACAGCGTGCGATATGGGAGGAATACACGGTATGGCGTCCAATGTTTCGCTGACGGGCCTTGCCCGCGATCTCGAGGAACGAGCCAAGTCCGGCAAGCCCATCCGCATCGGCCTGATCGGCTCCGGCGAAATGGGCACCGACATCGTCACCCGCGTCGCCCATATGTCCGGCATTGAGATCGGCGCCATCTCCGAATTGAACCTTCCCGCCGCCAGCAAGGCCGTCGATATCGCTTTCCAGGAAACCGGACACGCGCGGGAAGTGTCGACCGCCTCGGCGATGACGTCGGCCATGGAGGCGGGCAAGATCGCCGTCACCAACGATTCCAGCCTGATCATCGGCAACGACCTCATCGACGTCGTCATCGACGCGACCGGCGTTCCGGCCGTCGGCGCCGAGATCGGCCTCCACGCCATGGAGCACGGCAAGCACCTGGTGATGATGAATGTCGAGGCCGACGTCACCATCGGCGCCTATCTCAAGAGCGAAGCCGACCGCCTCGGCGTGACCTATTCGCTGGGCGCCGGCGACGAGCCGTCTTCCTGCATGGAACTGATCGAGTTCGTCTCCGCCATGGGCCATCCGATCGTTGCCGCCGGCAAGGGCAAGAACAACCCGCTCAACATCGATGCCACGCCTCCGGACTATGAGGAGGAGGCGAAGCGCCGGCATATGAACGTGCGCATGCTGGTCGAATTCGTCGACGGTTCGAAAACTATGGTCGAGATGGCGGCGATTGCCAACGCGACCGGGCTGGTCCCTGACAAGCCCGGCATGCACGGCCCGTCCGCGACGCTCGGCGAATTGTCGAAGGTGCTGGTGCCCGAGAAGGATGGCGGCGTGCTGTCGAAGGTTGGCGTCGTCGACTATTCGATCGGCAAGGGCGTTGCGCCCGGTGTCTTCGTCGTGGCCGACATGTCGCATCCCCGCATCTCGGAGCGCATGGAAGACCTGAAGATGGGCAAGGGCCCGTATTTCACCTTCCATCGCCCCTATCATCTGACCTCGCTCGAAGTGCCGCTGACCTGCGCCCGCGTCGTGCTTTACGGCAAAGCCGACATGGTGCCGCTGGCCAAGCCCGTGGCCGAGGTCTGCGCGGTCGCCAAGAAGGATCTGAAGCCCGGCGACAAGCTCGATGCCATCGGCGAGTATTGCTACCGCGCCTGGATCATGACGGCGCCGGAAGCCCATGCGGCACGCGCCATTCCCTGCGGCCTGCTGCAGGGCGGCTCCGTTACCCAGCCCATCAAGAAGGGCGAGCTCATCACCTATGCCAATGCGGCGCCCGCGCCGGGCTCGAAGATCGCCGAGCTGCGTGCCCGCCAGGACAAGCTCGTTTACGGCGCCGTGGAGGCGTGATCATGGCCGGAGCCAGCAAAGCCGCCGTCGTGGATAGCCGGGCCAACCTGCCTTTCGTCTATCGCCAGTACAGTCCGGAGCAGCTCAGGGAGGTGCTTCACAAGATGTACCTGATCCGCCGCTTCGAAGAGGGCGCGGAAGAGTGCTACACGCGAGGTCTCATCCACGGCACCATGCACCTGTCCATCGGCCAGGAGGCCAGCGCCATGGGCATCTGCATGCCGCTCGCTGCGGATGATCAGATCACCTCGACGCATCGCGGCCATGGCCATTGTATCGCCAAGGGCGCCGAGGTCAGCCGGATGTTCGCGGAGTTTTTCGGCAAGACCACGGGCTATTGCAAGGGCCGCGGCGGCTCCATGCATATCGCCGATGTCGCCAAGGGCAATCTCGGCGCCAACGGCATCGTTGCCGGCGGCATTCCGATCGCAGTGGGTGCCGCGCTCTCGTCCAAGATGATGAAGACCGGCAAGGTCGTGGTCTCCTTCTTCGGCGACGGCGCCAACAATGAAGGCGCCTTCCACGAGGCGTTGAACATGGCGGCGATCTGGAAGCTGCCGGTGATCTTCGTGTGCGAGAACAACGGCTACGGCATGTCGACCTCGACGGCGCGCTCGACCGCGGTAAAGAACATTGCCGAGCGGGCGGCCGCCTATTCGATGCCGGGCGTCATCGTCAACGGCAACATCTTCTCCGAGGTCGCCGAGGCGTCCTTCAAGGCGGTCGAGCGGGCACGCGCGGGCGAGGGGCCGACGCTGATCGAATCCAAGACCTACCGTCATCGTGGCCATTCCAAGAGCGACCGCAACCGTTACCGCACCAAGGAAGAGATCGAGGATTGGATGGCGAACCGCGATCCGATCACGCTCTTCGAGACGGAACTCCGCGATTTCGGCTTCATCGACGACCAGGGCATCCAGGCGATCCGCGACGCGGTCGCCAAGGAGATCGCCGACGGCATCGAATTCGCCAAGGCGAGCCCGGCGCCGGAGATCGCCACCCTGCAGAACTATGTTTACACGGAGCAAGCGTGATGGACGCTGCGCTGCGTGAACTGAGCTACGCCCAGGCGATCCAGGAAGCCATGGCGATCGCCATGGATATGGACGAGCGCGTCTTCCTGATGGGCGAGGACATCGGCGTCTATGGCGGCGCCTTCCAGGTGACCGGCGATCTGGTCGAGCGCTACGGCACCGATCGGGTGATCGACACGCCGATTTCGGAATTGGGCGGCGCTGGCGTCGCGGTGGGCGCGGCCGTCACCGGCATGCGGCCGATCTTCGAATTCCAGTTCTCGGATTTCGCCACGCTCGGCATGGAGCAGATCGTCAACCAGGCGGCCAAGATGCGCTTCATGCTCGGCGGCGAGGTTTCGGTGCCGGTGGTGATGCGTTTCCCGGCCGGCTCCGGCACCGGTGCCGCCGCGCAGCACAGCCAGAGCTTAGAGGCCTGGCTCGGCCACGTGCCTGGCCTCAAGGTCATCCAGCCGGCGACACCGCACGATGCCAAGGGTATGCTGTTGGCCGCGATCGCCGATCCGGACCCGGTCATGATCTTCGAGCACAAGCTGCTCTACAAGATGAAGGGCCATGTGCCCGAAGGCCACTACACCGTGCCGATCGGCAAGGCCGAGATCCGCCGCGAAGGCCGCGACCTCACCATTGTCGCCACATCGATCATGGTGCAGAAGGCGCTCGACGCCGCTGCGGCGCTGGAAGGCGAGGGCATCGACATCGAGGTGGTCGACCTGCGCACGATCCGCCCGATCGACGGGCAGACCGTCATCGACAGCGTGAAGAAGACATCGCGGTTGCTCTGCGTCTACGAAGCGGTGAAGACGCTGGGCATCGGCGCGGAAGTCAGCGCCATGGTCGCCGAAAGCGAGGCGTTCGACTATCTCGATGCGCCCATCGTGCGCCTTGGCGGCGCCGAGACGCCGATCCCCTACAATCCGGACCTGGAAAAGGCGACGGTGCCGCAGGTTCCCGACATCATCGCCGCCGCGCGCGACCTCGTGAAAGGGGTTCGCTGAGCGATGCCGACCGAAGTCATTCTCCCCAAGGTCGACATGGATATGGCGACCGGCCAGATCTCGCGCTGGTTCGCCGAGGAGGGCGCCCGCGTCAAGAAGGGCGACGTGCTTTTCGAGATCGAGACCGATAAGGCGGCGATGGAGATCGACGCGCCGGCAAGCGGCACGCTGCGCAACGTCACCGGCAAGGAGCGCGTCGACATTCCGGTCGGCGAGCCGGTCGCCTGGATTTATGCCGATGACGAAGTGTATTCGGCTGAGACGACGCAGAACAAGGCTTCAATCTCCCCCCTCGCGGTGGAGATGTCGGCGAAGCCGACAGAGGGGGGCGCTGTCCCGCTGACGTCTCGTTCTGTCGCGCCCCCCTCTGGCCTGCCGGGAAGTGGCCAATCGCAGGGGGCTGTGCGCGCTACGCCCCTGGCTCGTCGCTTGGCTCGTGAGGCTGGTCTGAACCTTTCTGCCTTGTCAGGTTCCGGGCCGTATGGCCGTATAACGAAGGCCGACGTTGAGGCAGCGATTTCCTCCCTCCTTGAGGGGGAGGTGTCCGCGAAGCGGACGGAGGGGGTCGTCTCAAAAGGCACCGTCTATTTGGCGCCGAGCCCAGCCGAAGCGACCCCGCCCGACCTACCTGCGGCAGGACACCCTCCTCTCAAGGGGGAGGGGGACGTTCTGAAGCTGTTCGCCGAGGGCTCCTATGAACTCGTGCCGCATGACAACATGCGCAAGACCATCGCGCGCCGCCTGGTCGAGGCGAAGTCCACCATCCCGCATTTCTATTTGACACTGGACTGCGAGCTCGATGCGCTGCTTGCGTTGCGCACGCAGTTGAATGCCGCCGCACCAATGAGGAAGACCGACAAGGGCGAGGTTCCGGCCTACAAGCTCTCGGTCAACGACATGGTGATCAAGGCCATGGCCATGGCGCTGATGGCGGTGCCGGACGCCAACGCCTCCTGGACGGAGAACGCCATGGTCAAGCACAAGCACGCCGATGTCGGCGTTGCCGTCTCGATCCCCGGCGGCCTGATCACGCCGATCATCCGGCATGCGGACGAAAAGACGCTGTCGGTCATCTCCAACGAGATGAAGGACCTGGCAAGCCGCGCCAGGAACCGCAAGCTGAAGCCGGAAGAATATCAGGGCGGCACGACGGCGGTGTCCAATCTCGGCATGTTCGGCGTCAAGGACTTCGCCGCCGTCATCAACCCGCCGCATGCGACGATCCTGGCGGTCGGCGCCGGCGAGGAGCGAGCAGTGGTGAAGAAGGGCGAGATCAAGATTGCCACGGTGATGTCGGTGACCTTGTCGACCGATCACCGCGCCGTCGACGGCGCGCTTGGCGCCGAACTGCTCGGCGCCTTTAAGCGCCTGATCGAAAACCCGATGGGCATGCTGGTGTAAGCCAATCCCTGCAGGGCCTTGATCCGGCTTGCTCTTACGCCTCCGATCACCGACTTGTCAGGCCTGCAGCTCGCGCAAATCCCGGCAAATGCTTGAAGCCGCCGTCATTTCGTTCCACATCGGGCGCAATGAACGGCAAGATGCGGGAATGGTTTCGGAATTGGCGGTGGGCCTTGGCCGCATCGCTATTCCTGCATGCCCTGATTGCAGCGTTCTTGTTCTTCGGCTTGCAGAGACCCGACCAACAGCCGGATCAGCAGGAACAGCCGGTCAACGTCGCGATCGTGCCGCCGCCCGAGCAGCCCAAGCCGAAGCCCGCCCCAAAGCCGCCGGAGCCGGCGCCTGAAAAGAAGGCTGAAAAGCCGCCCGAGCAGGCCGTGCAAAAGCCACCGCCGCCGCAGCCGCCGAAACCGCAGGACGTCCCGGTTCTGAAGCGCGTTTTCCAATATGGCGAGAAGGATACCGGCCCGGAGAAATCTCTCAACGGCGGCAGCGCGCCGGCCAACGCCCCGTCGCCGGCCAAGGATGAACCCGCGAAGCCGCCGGTCGAACCGAAGCCGGCGCCGAACGATGCCGCTCCGCCTGCAACGCCCGAGCAGCAGGCAGACTCCAGCACGGCTCAAGAGAAGCCGGTAACCGCCACGCCGGACGAAAAACCCGCGCAAAGCGAGGAGAAGCAGGCGACCGAGGACACCGACAAACAGCAGCAGGACAAGCAGGAGGCGGCTCCGCAACCAGCCGAAAAGCAAGCTGCCGAAGCGCCAAAGCCGTTGGCGGCCGAAGCCGGCGACAAGCCCGCGCCAGCCGAAAAGGCAAAGCCTAAGGCTTCCAAGGCGATGAAGTTCAAATCCGCAAGAGCTTTGAGAGCGCCAAGCGGAAATCCGGGAAGGTCAAGCCCCGCCGACAGCGAGGTTGCGGGATCGCCGATCTATTCCGGTCTGCCGGGTGTCAGAAAGCTCTACTCGCCGGGTGCAACCGGCAACGCGCAGGCCACAAGCTCGATGGAGAACGTGCCGCGCGATCAGCGCATTGCCAATCTTTGCGCCAACGTCCTGAACCAGGAATTGCAAAGTGCCGATTACTCGCCGAAATGGCTGCCGACCATTCCCTTGAAGCAGGGCAATGTTCTTAACCCTCCGCAGGCGGCCTTCAGCACGACAACCCAATGGTACGATCTGAGCTTCCGCTGCGAGGTCGACGCCGATGCGACGAGGGTCCTGTCCTTCAACTTCCGCGTGGGGGGATTGGTCCCGCCCGGTGACTGGACCCGGCGTCGCTTTCCCAGTCTCCGCTAGCTAGAGCATGAACCGAAGGGCGCCGAATGCAAAAAAGCGGGAACCGGTTTTCGGAGAAGATCATGCAACAAGAGTTGGCTCAGGCCGGGACACCAAGCCCCGCCAATTGCCGGCTGACTTCGTGCCAGTCGGCGCAGACGAAATCGGCACCGGCAGCCTTCAGTCGCGCGCCGTGCTCGGGATAGGTATGCCCGCCGCCGGTATAGCCGATCGCGACCATGCCGGCCGCCACCGCGCCCTGGACGCCGAACGGCGAATCCTCGACCACAATGCAATCGGCCGGTTTCGCGCCCATCTTCTCGGCGGCATAGAGGAAGATGTCGGGCGCCGGCTTGCCGTTCTTGACCATCGAGGAGGAAAAGATCGCCTCGCCGAAGAAGCGTGACAATCCGGTCACCGACAGGCTGTGGTTGATGCGTTCGACCGAGGATGACGAGGCGACGCAGCGGTCGCCGGCAAGCGCGCTGAGGAAAGGCACGATCTCCTGCGTAGGCTTCAACTCCTCGGAAAAGAGCAGCTTGGTCTCGGCCCAGATGTCGCCGTCGGCGGCAGGCGGGAACTGATGTCCCGTCAGTTCCCTGATTTTGACGATGATGTCGGACTGCTTCATGCCGATGCATTGCGCGATGATGCCGCCATGGACGCCGGGCATGCCGTGTCTTTCGTAAACGCGCTCATAGGCCTTGGCAGCAAGCGGCTCGCTGTCGACGAGAACGCCGTCGCAGTCGAAAATCATCAGTCTGGATCGCGCCACGCGCTTCTCCCGGCTTCGATATCAGATGTTGCACATCGCTATCGATAAAAAGTCAGATGTCCAATAGTAAGGAGGCTACGTCCCCAACGCTTCAGAGCTGGCGCAGCGCCTCGCTGACCGGCGAGGATCCAAGCGCGCGCTGCATGGCCTGGCGCGATTGCGCGCGATCGGGCGTGATCCAGTTGGGCTCGGCGCCGAGGAACCGGTCGAGGAAGGCAACCGCATAGGCGGGCATTTCCATTGCGTTCTCGCGGTAGGACCACCAGGTGCGCAGGTCGTCGGCGCATTTGTCGATGCTGGGCGCCGTGCCGAATTCCTGCTCGTGCACGGCCAGGATCGCCGACACGCAATAGTTGGTATAGAGAAAACCTTCCGGCCAGAAGCGCACGATTTCTGCCGTGCCGGCATTGGCTTCGGTCTCGATCATTTCGGTGAGTCCTGAGACCTCCCGCGCCGGCGCCTGCCGGATCAGCTCGCGCAGAACGAGCCCGGCGGCGAAGACGATGAAGTCGGCGCGGTCTATCGCCGCGAATCGCTTCTGCTCTTCCATGACTTCGATCCAGTCGAGAAAGGCGCGCGTCAGCTTGGCCTCGTCGATCTCGAAACGAACGCCGAAGGTTTCCGACACCACCTTTGCGCTGCTGCGGAAGGTGGCGCGGAACCAGCGCAGCTGCCGCAGCCGATGACGAAGGTCCGGCATAAGCGCGAGTTCGTGCCTGAAAGGCAGATCCATGTCTCTATTCCCGTTTGACGACAGGCTAGCACAGGCGCTGCCGATGCCGAAATCGGTCAGCCGCCTGTGGAGCGTTACGGCGGCTAATATAATACATGTTGACATTCTAGGAAACAAATGTTCTCACTTTCGGGTCATCTCGCCTCCGTCCAATATGTGCCGGAGGAAGAGAATCGGGAGGAAACCGAAATGGCGATCTGGCAGTGGGCGCTGCTTCTGCTGTTTGTTGTCTGGGCGCTGCAATCGCTCGGTGTCTGGCTGCAGATGCGGCATTATTCGGACGTCTTCAAAGGTGTCACCGGAGAGTTCAAGGACGGCTTCGTCGGCGCTGGTAATTTCCGCGGACGGCTGGCCAAGGGCACGATTGCGCTGATTGTCGTGACGCCGGACCTCATCGTGCGCCGCATGATGGTCATGAGCGGCCGCTCGGTGCTGACCAAGTTCAAGCGACATGAAGAATTCGAGGGCATCCCCCTCGATCGACTCCGGTCCAACCCTGCGATCATGGGGGAGGGGGAACCCGGTGTGGCCGAGGCCGTGAAACGGGCGATCGAGCAGATCGACCGCGCGCGGTCGGAGCCGGGGAAGAAGCCGGGCCTGTCCGGCTTGAACGTAGCAAGGGCTTAAACGGACGCCGGCAGCCGGCTGGGAATGACCGGCAGGGGTCATAAGGAGGAGAAATGTCTGTAATTGCACTATTGGCGCAGCATGCCGACCTGGCGGTGCATAACCTGCATGTCGCAGGCACCATGGTCTCGGATGCTGCCTGGCACGGCAAGCTCGGCGTCGAGCATGCCACCGATCATCTCGTGGTCCTGGCGCAGGCGACGACCGACAATGCGCCGGTCACCGCCGATCAGCTGAAGGAACAGCTGAAGAACGTGCAGCAGGAAGAGCAGCTCGGCTGGCTGACCGCGATCGGCAAGTATTTCATCGGCATCTTCCAAAAGGGCGGCGAAGTGTTCGCCGGCTTCGTGACCGGCATCATCCCGACCCTGGTCGTGCTGATGACCGCCTTCTACGCCGTCACCGAATTGGTCGGCGAAGAGCGTGTCCACGGCCTGGCGCGCGGCGCCGGCCGCATCGCCCTGACCCGCTATACGGTGCTGCCGGTCCTGTCGGTGTTCTTCCTCACCAACCCGATGGCCTACACCTTCGGCTCCTTCCTGGAAGAAAAGCACAAGCCTGCCTTCTACGACGCGGCAGTGTCTTACGTGCATCCGCCGCTCGGCCTGTTCCCGCACATCAACCCCGGCGAATATTTCGTCTGGGGCGGCATGCTGGTCGCGCTGCTCGACCTCGAGAAGCGGGGCGTCATCGCCAATGGCTACCACGTCAAGGTGGCGATCTGGTACGCCATCGTCGGCCTCGTCGTCATCCTGCTGAAGGGCATCCTGACCGAGCGCATCACGGCCATCATGGCACGCCGCCAGGGCGTCGAGCTCTAAGGGCGGGAGGATACCATGGCCAAGACATACAAGGCAGTAAAGATCTCGAGGGGTTCCACCGGTTGGGGCGGGCCTCTGGTGATCGAGCCGACCGAACAGCGCAACAAGGTCGTGTCGGTAACCGGCGGCGGCATTCATCCGGTGGCGCAGCTCATCGCCGACATGACCGGCGCCCAGGCGGTCGACGGCTTCAAGTCGCCGCCGATCGAAAGCGAGATGGCGGTCGTCGTCGTCGACTGCGGCGGCACCGCGCGCTGCGGCGTCTATCCGCGCAAGCGTATCCCGACCGTCAATCTGACGCCGGTCGGCCAGGCGGGTCCGCTCGCCCAGTTCATCACGGAAGACATCTACGTTTCGGGCGTGAAGCCGGCCAACGTCACAATGGCGGATGGATCCGAACCGGTCACCACTGCGGGGGGAGCAGCATCGATGAGTTCAAGCAACAACACCACTGCCAGGGCGGCCGAGCCGCTGCCGAGCGAAGGCGGGCTTATCGGCCTGATCAGTTCGATCGGCCGCGTCATGGGCCGTGTGGTCGGCATCTTCTTCAATTCCGGCCGCCGCACCATCGATCAGGTTGTCCGCAACGTGCTGCCCTTCATGGCCTTCGTGACCATGCTGATCGGCCTGATCCTCTACACCGGCATCGGCGACGTGCTGGCGCAGCCGATGGGACCTTTAGCCAACAACATCGTCGGCCTGCTGGTCATCTCGGCCATCTGCGGGCTGCCGTTCCTGTCGCCCATCCTGGGGCCGGGCGCTGTCATCGCCCAGGTCATCGGCGTCGCCATTATCGGCCCGCAGATCGCCAACGGCACCATCTCGCCCGCAATGGCCCTGCCGGCGCTGTTTGCCTACAACACGCAGGTGGGCTGCGACTTCGTTCCCGTTGGTCTGGCGCTCGGTGAGGCCAAGCCGAAGACGATCGAAATCGGCGTCCCGGCGGTGCTCATCAGCCGCCAGATCATGGGGCCGGTCTCCGTGCTGATCGCATGGATCGTCTCCCTGATCGTGTTCTAAAAACGCGTAACAACGAGGTTCGCCATATGTCGGTTCTTCTCAAGACGCGGGTCACAGCTATAGGACCCGAAGTGGCGGACCTCGCCGAGGGCGGCGTGGTCATCCTTTTCGCGGATGGCTCGCCTCCCGAACTGGCGGAGGTTTCCGTGCTGCATAAGACGGAAGAAGGCCCGAGCGACGATGCGCCGGCGACGGGCGCCTCGATCACGCTCGGACCGATTTCGGCGACGATAACGGCGGTCGGCTCCACGGCCTGGAGCAAGGTCCGCGAAATGGGTCATGTCGTGATCTCCTTCAACGGAGCATCCGAGGCCGAACGGCCGGGCGAGGTTTGCGCATCCGAGGTCGATACCGGGGCGCTCGTGGCGGCGCTGACGCCAGGCGCTGTCATCACCATCGCCGCCTGATAGTATCCGCGCTGTCTGTCGACCGCGCCCAAACCTAGAGTATTGCCATGGAACGCTCGACAATCGTCAGAGTGCACGAAGGTTTGCACGCCCGTCCCGCCACGCGGTTCGTGAAACTCGCCAAGGGTTTCGAATCCGATGTCGAGCTGGTCAAGGACGGCAAGGCGGTCAGCGCCAAGAGCTCGGTCAAGCTGATGCTCCTGGCGGTCAAGGAGAACCAGGAAGTCACCGTGCGCGCCAACGGCGCCGACGCGATCGAGGCGATCGAGGCGCTGATCGGCTATCTTGAGAACCCGCGCGCCGGCCTCGACGATGAGAACGACGGGGGTGAAGCTGGCCCTGAAACCGCAGCCGCGGCGCCCGCTCGTGAGGGCGGGCCGCCTGCCGCCACAGCGGTAGATGGAACCCCGAAACTTCAAGGCGTCGCCGCAAGCGAGGGCGTGGCGGTCGGGCCGGCCTTTGCCCATTTCCCGCCGGAGATCGAGGGACCGGGCAGGCGTCTGCAGGCCGATGAGATCGAAGGCGAGCTCAAGCGCTTCCGCGGCGCCGTCGCCAGCGTCCAGTCCCGCATGGACCGCACGCTTGCCGAGAACAATCTCTCCGCCGGCGACCGTGGCATCGTCGCGGCCCTGCGCGACATCGCCGCCGACGACAGCCTGACCGGCGAAGTCGAAAGGTTGATCAAAGGCGGTGACGATGCGGTCTCGGCGGTCATCGCGGCCGCGGCCACCATCGCCGCCGATTTCAGCGCGGTCGACGACCATTATCTCAACGCCCGGGCCGACGACGTCCATGCCGTCGGCCGGCAGATCTGCCTGGCGCTGCTCGGCCAGGACGAGCTCAGCCTGGAAACCATACCGCAAGGCGCGATCCTCATTGCCGACGACATCGGCGCCTGGGATTTGGCGCGCGCGCCGCTGAAGCGCATCGGCGGCGTGGTCTGCGGCCATGGCGGTGCCACCTCGCACATCGCCATCATCGCCCGCTCGCACGGCATTCCGGCCGTGCTGGGTCTCGGCGACAAGATCAACGAGCTGCGCACCGCCAGGGAGGTGGCGATCGACGGCAATGCCGGACATGTGATCGTCGATCCGGACGAGGCCGCGCGCGCAGACTTCAGCCGGCGTGTCGAGGCAGCGGCGCAGGAGCGCGCCGGGCTAAAAGTGTTCAAGAACGTGACCCCGACCCGCGCCGACGGCACGGTGATCGAGGTCGCGGCCAATATCGGCTCGCTGGAGGAGATCGAGGCGGCGCAGAAAGCAGGCGCCATGGGCGTCGGCCTGTTCCGCACCGAGCTGCTCTTCATGCGCCACATGCATCTGCCGTCGGAAGAGATGCAGGCCGGGACCTACAGCGCGCTGGCCAAGGCATTCGCGCCGCATCCGGTCATCGTGCGCACGCTCGACATCGGCGGCGACAAGCCGATCGCGGGCATCGAGTTTCCGGACGAAGAAAACCCGTTCCTCGGCTGGCGCGGCATCCGTATGTGCCTGGATCGGCCAGACATCTTCAAGCGCCAGTTGCGGGCGCTGCTCAGGGCCGCCGTCCACGGCAACATCAAGGTGATGCTGCCGATGGTCTCGGAGATTGGTGAGGTCACGCGCACCCGCGCGCTGGTCGACGAGTGCGCGGCTGAATTGAAGGCGGAGGGCGTGCCGCATGCCGATTTCGATCTCGGCGTGATGATCGAGACGCCCGCCGCCGTGCTGATCGCGCCCGCGCTGGCCAAGGAAGTGGCATTCTTCTCGATCGGCACCAACGACCTCACCCAGTACATCATGGCCGCCGACCGTCTCAATCCCACCGTCGCCAAGCTCAATGACGTCACCAATCCTGCGGTGATGTCGGCGATCGAGCTGACGGCCAAGGCCGGTGTCGCCGCCGGCATCATGGTGGGCATGTGCGGCGAGGCCGCCGGCCGTCCGGACCTGATCCCGACCTTCATCGGGATGGGCCTGACGGAGCTCAGCATGAGCCCGGCCTCGATCCAGCGCGCCAAGAAGACCATCGCGGCCATGGCGGCCGAGCAATAGCGGATAATTCGCGGCGGTTACGTCAGATGCGCGAGCAGGGTGGCGAGAACCGGTGTCAGTTCCTGGACGGCATTGGCCTGGACGCAGGCCCGCCGGATGCGATCCTCCCGCACTTGGGCCGCCAGCACTGCGATCTCGAGAATGTCGGGCTCGGGCGTGCCGCCGTCCGCCTTGGTCGCCAGTCCGCTGGCAAGCACCACGGGCGCAAGGCACCTGATGTCGAGAGACCGGTCGCCGGCGATCGCCGGGCCTGTCCCGGTCTCGCCAGGCTGAACCGGACGGTGATTGAGGCATTCGACGAGGAGAGCCGCGCAGGCCGCCGCGACCTGGTCCGTGGAGGCCGTTTCCGCAGTCGCGCCGGCCAGAAGATCCGCGTGGCGCTTGCGCATCGCGACATGCACTGCCGAAAAACTCGCCTCGTGAACGCGGGGATTGTCGATGCCGTAGCCGGCGAGAACCGCGCGGGTCAGATAATACATGTCACGCCTGAACTGACGCTCGCCGCTGATCTGCCGGTCTTCGTCGCCGTGCGGGAAATAGGCTCGCAGGCTTTTCACGGTCGTGCCGTCGACCTTGAGCGGCCGGAAATGCGGAACGAAGGATTCGGCGATCGTCAGCGCCTCGTCGACGGCGCTCGCGGCATGGCCGAGCAGGCTGCGGCCCGGAAAGGGCGGCAAATTGGTGGCGATGTCGCGTGGGGTTTCGCCGGCGCTGTCGTGGCGGCTTTGGCGGATCGCGTCGCGCAGTTCCCGAAGCCGGTCCTTCAGGTTGGCGCGGACATCCTCGGAGATTTGTCGCAGCATCGCCAATCGCCTCGAAATGCTGAAGCCGCTCACGGCTTGGGGCGCCAGTCGCCCTCTCTAGATTGTTCGTCCCGATTGGTAGATCAATAGACGATATTTAACCAGCATGCAGAATCGGCGAGGCGGTGCCATCGCCGGAGTTGGAGGGGAACTTGGGCAGGCGACGGCAGGGCGAACCAGAAAACGGCAGGGCGGCGGCCGAGGCATCCGAGCAGGTCGTCAGCGAAAGCCGGACCGACCGCCTCAGGATCCGCGCCGCCTGGATGTATTTCGTCGAACAGATGACGCAAAACGAGATTGCCGACGTGCTCGGCGTCGGCCGCGTGACCATCGTGCGCATGCTGGCCGAGGCAAGGGCGCGCAACGAGGTGAAGATCACCATCGAGAGCGAGCTTTTGGAGATCGTGCGGCTGGAGCGCGCGTTGGAACAGACCTTCGGACTACAGCAGGCGCTGGTGGCGCCGCTCACCGATCCCAATGCCGACCCGATCCCGGCAATCGCCGCCAAGACCGGCATGTTCCTGTCCGATGCGATGAAATCCGGCATGCGGGTCGGCGTCGGTTGGGGCGTGACGTTGTTCAACACCTTGCCCTTCATCAGCGCCAAATCGCTCACCGATTTCAGTGTGATCTCGCTGCTTGGCGGCGTCGGCGTCGCGCGGCGGGTCAATCCGGCAGAATTCGCCTGGCGCTTTGCCCAGATCTTCCAGGGCGACGGCTATCTGATGCCGACGCCGGCCGTCGTCGACAGCGTCGAGACCAAGATCGCGCTGGTCGAACGCTGCGGCCTGCAGGAGATATTCGAGATGGCCGACGCGCTCGACGCCGTGCTGCTCAGCGTCGGCGGCATTGCTTCGGCCACCACCTTCTCGCGCGGCGGCTTCCTCAAGGAAGCGGACCGCGAGGCGCTGCTTGCGCGCGGCGCCGTCGGCGACCTTCTGTTCCATTTCTACGACCGCAATGGCGACTTGGTCGACCACCCCGTCAACAGCCATGTGATGTCGGTCGATGTCGATCGCCTGCGCAAGGCGCCGATCCGCATCCTCACCTCAGGCGGCGCGGAGAAGACCGAGGCGCTGCTCGGCGCCATGAACCTGATCGTGCCGACCATCCTGATCACCGACGAGGAAAGCGCGCGGCGCATGCTGGCCGCGCATGGGGCTTAGGCAGCGGGCATAAACGCACCACGCACGGTTCGTACCGCCTTCGCGGGGGGAGCGGCGGACCGGCAGGAGCGCGCCAGGTTACGATTTGGCCCGGGGTCTGTCCGGCTGTTCGTCTCGCCAGACAGCCGGGTAATATGGTGATGTTTGCAGCTTATGTCGGCCGACGGCCCAAGCCAGCGCCTCTTCGAGCCTATCGTCGCCCCAGAAAGTTTCGCCCTCCACGACGAATGCCGGAGCGCCGAAAATGCCATAGTTGCGGGCCGCATCCGTTTCCGCCTCGAGACGCTCATGGGCGCTGGGCTGGTCGGCCTTGGCAATCACATCATCGACATCTTGCCCCAGGGGAGGCAGCACATGTTCCAGATGGCCGCGATCGCCCAGTGCCATGCCTTCCAGGTACCAGGCCCTGAAGCTTGCCACGGTGTAGGCCTCGCACCAGCCCTCTTCGGCCGCCACCATGGCGGTGCGATTGGCCAGAAGGTTCGGATCAGTCGGCCAGGTCGGGGGCCGAACATATGGCACGCCGTGCGTTGCCGCACGCCGCTCCACATCGCGCCACATGTACTTCACCTTTGCCGTCTGGGTGCGGAGGGCAATATTGTTCTCGGCCATGACGGTGCGGACATTGAAGGGGCGCCATCGAACGGCAACGCCCGACTGCTTCGCCATGGCGCCAATGCGCATCACCGACAGATATGAGTAGCCGCTCCCGAAGAAATAGAAGAAGTCGAGTTGCTTCACTTCCACCGCCTCCCTCAATCTGCATTCCGCTCGAGCGCGTCGTCGGCTCGAGATCAGCCCCGTCAGGCCGAAATGATCGCCCATAGCTGCGTCACCCCCATCGCAAGAACGAGGGTGACGCTTGCTCCGATGAACAGCGCCGTGGGTATCTGCTTCAGGTGAGCGCCGAAGCGGCTGGCTGAGAAGTCCTCGACTGCATCGTCCAGCATTGCCTTTAAGTCATCCATGGCGGCCTTGGCTGCCAAGACCCCATAAACCGTGATCGCGACCAAAATCGTCGCGAGCGCGAACCTGGCGGCTAGTCCCGCTGATGGTCCGTGCCAATATCGCGAACATAGTCGCGATATTGGCGAAAAAAATGATCGCATACGTCTGCGTCAGATGGGCAAGTCGCGCAGCCGCCGCCACCAAGTATTGATCAACGGTGAGTTTCGCCATGTTCTCCTCCGGCAAGTGACCTGCTTGGGCAGCCATGCTAAACTTCATTTCGCGGGATCGGAGTTCCATATATCCCGGTAGAGCTTCCAGTTGCCGTCTTGTCCTTTCTTCCAGACCACCACATACTTCCCGGTGGTTTCCACCAGCTTCGAATCCTTACCCGGTGCCTTGAGGGAGAAAGTCCCGGACTCGTATGCAAGATCTCCGCTTTCCTGGACCTCAAGCGTGGTGAGCGTGAGATCCGATATGCCCATATCGATCGCGCCCTGCCACAGTTTTTGGATATTCTGGCGACCGTCGACTCGCGCCATATCTGGCGGGAATGCGGCCGCATCGTCCGCGTACTTCGACGCGACTCCGGCCGCATCCTTACTGTTGTAGGCCTTCACGAACTCTGCATTAGCGGCTTCAATGGCTTCTTTCGCAGACTGGGCCTGGGCCGATCCGAGGCAGAGCGACATGAAAACAACGACCAGCAGATAATGATTGAAAGTCATCTCATCCTCCCGTGTTCCAGTCTCTGGTTACTAGCTTCTCCACAGTGGAGAGGAATAGTTTTGCTTGCGTGTTTTACGTTGATGGAAGGGCAGCAGGCCGATTCCGGCCAGCAACGATACGGCGGAAGAGCAACAGAATGACCGGACAAACCAGGAGCGCGACGGCCCCGAAATCCAGCGCCGCGCTGGCGGAGCCGAGCGACGTGGAAAGCTTTCCGCCAATCGCCGATCCAACCGGGCTCCCGGCATAGAAGGTCGTATAGAATATTCCCATTCCGATCGCCCGCGTCTTTGGCTCGAGCACGCGCGCAGGAAGGCTCATGATGGCACCGGCAGGCAGGCCGCAAACGGTCCCGACGGCCATGACGACAGGAAGCACCTGGCCGCTTCGCGACAGGAGAACCGTCGACAGCGCAAAGCCAATGCAGCCTGCGACAATGATAGCTTCGCCGCGCTTGGTCAGATCAGCGAGGAAGTCTCCGAAGGGAACCGAAATCGCCGTGAGCCACAGCACGATGCTGATCGTTGATCCAGCTGCAGCCATGGACCAGCCTCGCTCGACGAGCATCGTTGGGCCGAAACTGAAGATCATCACCAAACCGAGATTGTAGAGACACCAGATCGAGCTGGCGGCAATCACCGCATAGACCGTTTCCGAGGTCACACTGCCTGGCTCGCCGTCAACGGAGACGGCCGCCGCCGGCGCGCGGTAGAAAAAAGCCATGAGGACAAGGCCAATCAGGATCCACCCTGCGACGGCAAGATTGACGAGATGAAGCCCGAACCTTGTTGCGATCCATGGCAGGAGCATGAGCGAGATTGCGATGCCTACCGGCCACGAGTTGACGAAAATGGCCATCGCGGTTGCGATTTCACGACCGGCAAACCAGTCGGCGACCATCTTGGTCATCAGAACGCTCAGGAGAATGCCGCCAGTGCCGGCAATCAGCCGGCCTGCGATTTGCACGCTCCATGACGCCGACGCAGTCATCAGCAATTCGCCAGCCAGCATCGCCAGGATCGCGGCGAGGACCGTCGCCTTGTCGCCGTAGCGGCGCCCGATAGCGCCGCCGGGGAAGGCGAGCAGGACGCCCGGCGCAAAGTAGATTCCGATAAGGATCCCGATGTCAGCCAAGCTCGCGCCGAGGCTTTGGCCAAGCTGTGGCGCTACAGCCCCGACGCTGCCAAACTGAAAGGCGAAGGCGGCGCGAGCGACGAACAAGACAGCAAGAATGGTCCAGCGGCTTCGCACTTGGATCCCTCCCAGCCGCCGCGCGGCGAGCGGCATGCTCTTCTTATATTAGCAGAACGACATGTAACCCGCTAGGCGATAAGGGGTGGGGCACGGTCCTCGCTTCCTAAAGAAGCATCTCACGCCTGCTGTGCAGGTCGGGCTCGTGAACCCTTGCTAGTCGAAAGCCTGTCATATCGTTCAACAGCGTAAGCGGTCTTTGCCGATGTCAAGGTGGCAGGCTAACATTGGGCATCACTCCGTGCGCTGAACGTGCTGAGCGACATCGACGGTCAGTACACCGTCTTCGTCCTTGATTAGGATAGCGAACCGTCCGTAGCCGGCTTGGCTTTCTGGCGTCGGCACGCCAACATTCGTTCGCTCAGTTCGGGACGTTTTCGGGCCTCTTCGTTCCGGAACGGGCGATTTGAACGCCTTATGTTCGGAATTTGCGTGAGGGGCCAAAAGGCACCTCGGCAAATAGGCTAGGGATTTCAAGGCTTTAAATGGTCGGAGTGGCCGGATTCGAACCGACGACCCCTTGACCCCCAGTCAAGTGCGCTACCGGGCTGCGCTACACTCCGGACCGGGTGGCGATGTATCGTGATAAGGCGGTGCGGGTCAACCGAATTCGGTGCCTATCGCGCAGGTGACATTGCAAGGAGGGATTCAGGTCTCGCCAGCCGCAATTCCCGCTGGTGCCGGTACTCCAGCGCAATTGCGCCCCAGACCAGGCCGAGCAGCAGGTAGAGGTGGCGCCAGTGGTCGATGTCGATGAAGGTGCCGAGCCCGATATTGCCGAGATAGGCGACATAGGCGCAAAGCAGATAGGGCTGCCATGGCCGGTCGCGCAACAGGATGCGGAAGCCGGCCCCGATCGTCCATAGCGTCAGCGTCAGGAACGAGACGAAGCCGAGCCAGCCATAGTCCATCAGCGCCTTCAGCCAGATGTCGTGCGTGTCCTCGCCATAGATCGTGCCGAAGACCAGCGGGCCGATGCCGAACGGGTGCTCCATCGCCAGCTGAAAGCCGATCGAATAGCGGGCGAAGCGGCCAAGCCGCGCCGAATCATAGCTCTGCTCGAGTTGCGCGCGCTGCGTGAACATGTCCGACACGCCGGGCAACTGCAGGATGACGATGAAGGCGATGACCAGCAGCGCCATGGCCGCGATCGTCATCACCACGACCCGCAGCCGGAACTTGCCGCTGGCGCTCTGCAGGAAGAGGCACGCGGTGAGCAGCACCGCCGACACGGCAAACATGCCCCAGGCGCCGCGCGAGAAGGAGAAGAAGATGCCGGCGCTGATGATGAGCAGCGGCACGGCCAGAAGCGGCATCCGTGGCACCGGGCCGGTCAGGAGCAGGTAGAGCAGGTAGGTGCCGGGCAGCACCAGGAATGGGCCGAACACGTTCGGGTCCTGGAAAGCGCCGGCGGCGCGGTCGTATTTGGTGAACATTTCCGCGCCCGGAAACGCATGGAAGTAGCCGGCGATGCCGAGCAGCGACGTCGCCACCGCCGACACGACATAGGCGATGAAGATCAGCCGGTAGAGGCTCGGCTGGACCGAGGTCACCGAAGCGAAGAACACCGCGCTGAAGGCCAAAAACAGCGAGACGGCGAGATAGAGCGGCGTGTTGGCGAGGTCCGCCATCTGCGTCATGGCGATCATGCCGCCGGTGTTCATCGCCACCAGAAGCACCAGCAAGGGCACGATCGCGCGCGAGATCCGAAGCCCGAACAGCGCCAAGACCGCGATCAGCCCGGCCATGTAGATCTCGTAAGGCGCGGGTTCGCTGATGACGAAGCCGGAGAGCAGGATGCCGATGCCGATCGCCGCCGACGCGATCAGCGAGATCAACTTCGCGTTGACCGCCTGCGGCGGCAACTTGTTGACCGCCCGCGCTTGCAACTGGTTGACCGCCTGCGGCTGCAACTGGTTGACCGCCTGCGGCGGCAATTTGTTGACCGCCCCCGGCTGCAACTCATGGGCGACGGCGCTCAATAGGCGTTTTCCGTGTTGAGCAGGCGGATCGGCGTCAGGAACAGGATGCGCAGGTCGAACAGCATCGACCAGTTCTCGATGTAATAGAGGTCGTATTCGGTGCGCATGCGGATCTTTTCATTGGTGTCCATCTCGCCGCGCCAGCCGTTGATCTGCGCCCATCCGGTGACGCCGGGCTTGACCTTGTGGCGGGCGAAATAGCCGTCGACCACTTCGTTGTAGAGCAGGTTATGCGACTGCGCGGCGATGGCATGCGGGCGTGGCCCGACTAGCGACAGCGAACCGAAGAGCGAGTTGAAGAACTGCGGCAGCTCGTCGATCGACGTCTTGCGGATGAAGCGTCCGACGCGCGTGACACGCGGATCGTTCTTGGTCACCGTCTGCTTGGCGGTTGGATCGGACCGGTCGGTAAACATCGAGCGGAACTTGTAGACCTCGATGATCTCGTTGTTGAAGCCGTGCCGCTTCTGCTTGAACAGCACGGGACCCTTGCTGTCGAGCTTGATGGCGATCGCGGTGGCGAGCATCACCGGCGAAAAGAGGATGATGCCGACAAGCGAGAAGACGATGTCGAAGGCGCGCTTGGCGACCGAATCCCAATCGTTGATCGGCTTGTCGAAGATGTCGAGCATCGGCACCGAGCCGATATAGGAATAGGCGCGGGGCCTGAACTGCAGCGCATTCGAATGCGCCGAGAGCCGGATGTCGACCGGCAGAACCCAGAGCTTCTTCAGAAGCTGCAACACGCGCGATTCGGCGGTTAGCGGCAGCGACACGATCAGCATGTCGATGCGCGCGATGCGGGCGAATTCGATGAGCTCCGAGATCGTACCCAGCTTCGGATAGCCAGCGACGATCGGCGGCGAGCGCTTGTCGTTGCGGTCGTCGAAGATGCCGCAGATGCGGATGTCGTTGTAAGGCTGCTTCTCGACCGAACGGATCAACTGCTCGGCCGTCTTGCCGCCGCCGACGATGAGCGCGCGACGCTCCATGCGGCCGTCGCGCGCCCAGCGCCGGATTAGGCTGGACATTACGAGTCTCAGGCCGAAGATCAGCACGAAGCCGACCACGAACCACGTGCCGAACAACAGGCGCGAATAGTCTTCCGACGCCTTGATGGCGAAGGCGGTGAGCGCCATCAGCGCGAAGCTGCCGGCCCAGACAAGCAGCACCCGGCCGAAATTGGCGAGGGGGCGCATCAGCGCCGCGATCTGGTAGCTGTCGGTAACGTCGAGCAGCACCACGGCCAGGAACGATGTCGCCGCCATAGCCAGCGGATATTGCCAGGCCAGATAGGTGAAGAAGCCGACATAGTAGAAATAGACGCCGAGCCCCGACAGGAAGAGCACTGCGAACTCGACCATGCGCAGCACGCCGCTGACCATGATCGGCGACATGGTATCGCGCCGGTATTGCGAAGCGACCTGGCGCGCCACATCGTTGATGCCGCCAGGCTTGTCGCCATCGGCGGGAGCATCGTAGTTGCGCACCGCATCCATGGAAAAGCGGTGCGCGGGGTCGATCTCATTCATGGGAACTGTCCGCGAGCTTCGCGCAACTGCATAGCAAAAGAGAGCTAAGAAACCCTTGAAACAACCGGTGGTTTTGAAGCGGTTGAGCCGGCTGCGTACCTACTTGTTCAGCGCGGCGAAATAGGCCTTCTCGATCTCGGCCGCCATCACATCGGCTCCGAACCGAGCTTTGAGCTCATTTGTCTGCGGCATGGCCTTCCGATACGCGTCGCGGTCGCCGAACACTGTTTCCATTTTGCCCGCAAGTTGCGAGGGATCCGGCCGGATAAGGGCGGGGGAGTCTTCGCCGAAGATTTCCGGAATGCCGCCGACCGCGGTCGCGATCATCGGCATGCCGGCGGCCAAAGCCTCGAGCACGATATAGGGCATCGCCTCCGCGCGGGATGGCACCACGATCAACTCGGCCAGAGCGAAAGCTTGTCTCGCCGGCATGGGCGGCAGGAATCGAACATGGCTCTTCAGGCCGAGTCGCTCCACTTGCGCATGGTAGCGCGGCAGGTCGTCGCCGTCGCCGACCATTACGGCGCTCAACGAACGGCCCAACGCGCTGCCGGCCAAAGCCAGGGCATCGATGAAGATATCCGGACCTTTCAGATCGCGCATCATGCCGATGTATAGAAAATCGGCGGCATTCGCCGCCGTCGCCACCGGTTCGAATTCGGCGGCGCGCAGGCCGTTGTAAACAAGCGTGTTGGGTATGGGCGGCTCGCCCACTTTGCGGCGATAGGTGTTGCGCTCATAGTCGGAAACGAACAGCAGGCAGTCGGTGAAGCGCGCCATGAAGCGCTCCAGGCCGAAGAACACCTTTCCCGTCGCCGTCGTTTCGTCATAGTGGAGAGAGCCGCCATGCGGCGAATAGAGGCGGGCAACGCGAAACCTTGATACCCGCAACAGTGAGCCGAACAGCCGGGCATAGGCGCCACCCTTGGCGCCGTGCCCGTGCAGCACGTCCGGCCGCAATTCCTTGATGATTCGATAGGTGCGCCAGGCCGAGGCGAGATCGCCCGGCCCGACATGGCGCTGCATCGGCGTGCGATGGATGCCGAGCGCGAGGCGGTCCTTCATCGCCTCGAACAGCCGCTCCTCATAGTCGCCGCCGGTCGTCGAGTCGCAGACGATTCCCACCGCATGGCCGGCGGCGACCTGCGCCTCGGCCAGGTCGCGCACATGCCGGAAGATTCCGCCGACAGGTGAGCGAAAGCAGTGGACGATCCTGAGAGTCACCGCCACGACGGATTTTTCAGAACAGGCGTTCGCGGACGTAGACGGTGTCGCCGGGCAGGAGCGGATCGGATGTCAGCACTCGTCCGGTCATCACCTTGCCGTTGATGTCGCGGGTGATGTCGACGCTCTCTTGATTGGCGCGCGGCGTGAAGCCGCCGGCGATGGCGACCGCCTTTTGCACGGTGAGTCCCGGCACATAGGAGTACTGGCCGGCAGCGCCCACTTCGCCCATGACGAAGATCGGCCGGTAGCGGTCGATTTCGACCGAAACGTCAGGATCGCGCAGATAGCCTTGGCGCAGCTTGTCGGCGATCTCTTTTTCCAACTGCTGCGCGGTGTGGCCGCGCGCCGGCACCGCGCCGACCAGCGGGAAGGAGAGATAGCCGGACTGGTCGACGCTGTATGTGTTGGTCAACCCGTCCTGCTCGAACACCGTGACACGGACGCGATCGCCGGCGCCGAGTCGATAGGGCTGGTCGAGCACCTCGTGAAAGGCGGCGGGTGTCGGGCGGTAACTCGAGCAACCGGTGAGCAGCGATAGGGCAAGCAAAGCGCGAAAGAGGGAAGCAGTGCTTTTCATGACCGGCCAGGAACCTTCATCGCTCTTGCCGCAAGCCGCGGCACAACCCCAGGAAAGTGCGACCGTTATCGTCCCGTTAGGGTTAATGGGCGGTAAAGGAGCTGGTCCGGGACCGCGCTGATCGGCAAAAAGCCCAATTGTTCTATTGCTTTCGAGCAATCTTCTTTGAGTGCCCTCTAATAAGCACGCATTTTGATCTTAACGGGTGAGTTACCATAGTTGTTTACGGTCCATCCTCGACTCAAAGTTCGGAGCAGGATGCATGTCCGTTCAGTCCGCGGCCGCAGATGTCGATGTCGATCTGAGGCAGCTTTTCGCCAGCCTGGCGCGAAACTGGTTGCGCATTGTTCTGGTGACCCTCGTGGTCACCGGGCTCGCCTTCGCCTTGGCTTGGCTCGCGACGCCTTATTATAAGGCGACAGCCAAGCTGGAGATTGGCTCGCGCGAATCGGAATACACACGGCCGCCGGGCACCAACGACGACGAGAAGCCGATTCTCGACGAACAGGGCGTGGCCACCCAGGTCCAGATCATTTCCTCGCCCGACATCCTCAAGCAGGTGGCGACCAAGCTCAATCTGGACAAGCTGCCGGAGTTCGATGAAACGCTGAAGATGTCGGCGCTCGGGCGCGTGCTCGTTCTTGTCGGCTTGAAAAGCGATCCCTTCGATATTCCGCCGGAAGAGCGCGTGCTGAATGCCATGCACGACAAGCTCAATGTCTATGCCGTTGAAAAGACGCGTGCGATCGCCATCGAATTCGCCTCGAAGGACCCCAAGCTTGCGGCGGCGATCGCGAATGGCATCGCCGACGCCTATATCGCCTCGAAGAGCGACGCCAAGCTCGAATCGAACGCCGCCGCCACCGACTTCCTGGCGCCGGAAATCGCTGACCTGCAGAACAAGGTGAAGGACGCCGAGGCCAAGGTCGCGGCCTTCCGAGCCCAGTCCGATCTTCTGATGGGTGGCAACAATGCGGTGCTTGCGACTCAGCAACTCGCCGAACTGTCGAGCGAGTTGTCGCGCGTGCGCGCCAGCCGCGCCGCTGCCGAGGCGAGCGCGGAAAGCGTGCGCCGGGCGCTGCAGAATGGCGGTTCGCTGGACAGCGTGCCGGAAGTCCTGTCCTCGGATCTGATCCAGCGCCTGCGCGAGCGCCAGGTGGAGCTGCGGGCCAACATTGCCGATCTTTCCACGACCTTGCTCGACAACCATCCGCGCATCCGTGCGCTGAAGTCGCAGCTTGCTGACCTCGACGGCCAGATTCGCAATGAGGCGCAAAAGATCATCCGGGGGCTGTCGGCTCAGGCCCAGACGGCCAAGGCCCGCGAGGATCAGCTGATCGCGGACGTCAACACGCTGAAAGCCGCCTCGGGGAGAGCCGGCGAGCAGCAGGTGCAGCTGGACGCCTTGCAGCGCGACGCGAACGTCCAGCGCCAACAGCTTGAATCCTATATGGCAAGTTACAATGCGGTCGCCTCGCGCAAGGATCGCAGATACTCGCCCGTCGCGGCGAATCTGATCGCGCGAGCCCAGGTGCCGTCCCAGCCCTATTTCCCGAAGATCGGGCCTATCACCGGGGCTGCCGCCGCCGCTTCGCTGCTGCTGATGGCGATCGGCACGCTGCTTGGCGAGCTGTTCTCGGGCCGCGCCATGCGTCCCGCCGCCGGCACCCGTTTCACCGATATCGAGCAGGTGGCGATGCCTGCGGCCAGGGTGGAACCCATGGTCGCCGAGGCACATGATGAGGGTCGGGCTTTTGCGCCTTACGGGGACACCGCGGCAGGACATTCGATCGCGGAAGCGGAACTCCCGAGACCGGCCGAGAGCGAGCCGGCGGAGGATCGCGCAACCGCCATGGAGACCTCCGGACCGAGCGAACCGATGCCTGAACCAAGGCAATCCAGGCTCGGCGAGATCGATGTCGAAAAGGCTGCGGAGAAGCTGATCGCCTCAGGCGCCGCGCGCGCGATCTTCGTGTCGCCGGAAGGCGACGAGGCGGCCGCGTCCGCCGTGCTCGTGGCCCGCGAAGTATCCGACGCCGGCCTGCGCGTGTTGCTGCTTGATCTGACCGCGTCGGGCGCGGCGTCGCGGCCGATGCTGGACTCGAGCCTGTTCCCGGGCATCACCAATCTGCTCGCTTCCGAAGCGCAGTTCAGCGACGTCATCCATCCCGATCTCTATTCGGATGCGCATGTCATTCCGGTAGGCACCGCCGATCCGGTCCGCGCCATGCGCGCCGCCGACCGGCTGCCCATCATCATGCAATCGCTGACCACGGCCTACGACCTCGTCGTGGTCGAATGCGGCCCGGCCGATGCGCAGGGCATCGGCCGTCTGGTCGGCGACGGCACCGAAGTCTTCTTGTCGATGCTGGAAGCCGACGACCAGGTGACCCAGGCAGCGGTGAAGCTGATCGAGAACGGCTACCCGAATCTCATGCTGGTGACGCCGATCGGCCATGAACCGCCCGGAACGCCTGTGCCGGGCAGGCGGTCGGCCGCCTGAGGGCAAAAGCGCGACAGTGCTGAAGCCGCGCCGTCCGTTTAAAGCGCGACGATCAGTTATCGTCCTCGGCGGGAGCGGGCGCCGCCTGTCCGGCAGCCTTGCGGCGCAGCATCTTGGTCAGTTTCCAGATCGTCGGGTTGCTCTTGATGAAGGCCTTGGCGCGCGCGCCTTGCCGCAGCCCTGTCGCCAGCACCCGGCCCTTCAGCGTCAGCGGCGCAAGCACCTCGAAATGCTGGACTTCGATGTCGCACCAGAGCCGCTTGTAAGGCTCGTCGCCGACCGAGAAGTCATACACGTCGAAGCCAAGCTCGCAGGCCTGCTGGATGTTGTCGAAGAACAGGAAGTCGCCCGGGCTGGTGAAGGAGAGATCGTCCTCGGCAATGGCGCCGAACTCGCAGATCAGCCGCTTGCCGGACCGACTTGAGCCGGTCACAGCGCGCAGCTTGCCCGCCACATCCAGGCCGTGCAGCAGGAAGGGCGGCTTTTCCTCGGCCAGCGCATCGGCGAACAGCGCCCGGAAGAAGTCGCGTACCTGCCTGTCGCCGAAGACATTGGCGATGCCCATCTTGGCGAAACGCACTTCCTTCATCTCGAAGAAGGCATCGAGTAGCCTGTCGACCTCTTCGCGAGTGCGGGCCTCGATGCGGCGGAAGGCGCCGACAGCCTCGAACTTGCGCGTCTGCGAGCGGTGCTTCTTGCGCTTGCGCTTGCCGCTCGCGCGTGACAGCAGCGCGTCGAAACCGCCGTCGAGATCGACCGCGAGAGCGAGGTTCGGACTTGGGAAGCCGGACAGCGCGGCGAGCGGATTGGCGACGCCGTCAAGGTCGGGCAGCAGCCTTTCCAGTGAGATCAGGTCGATGTCCGGCCGCTTTCGGGCGATTGCCTCGAACATTGAGTGGATCACAGGGCTGTCGATAGCAGGGAGGAGCCGCGGGTCAGCAGCGGCGAAATTGCCGTTGGCATGCCGACCTCCGGCGAAACGGGCAACCTTGAATGGGCCGCGTCGCACGACTTCCAGCGCCAAAGATAGCGCCGGGCGGCCATCGCGGGAGAGCGTCGCGACAACCATGTCGGCGCCTGTCACGGCCGCCCAGCTGTTCACCCATGATGCGCTTTGCGCGGGCGCAAACAGCGCCGAGGCGCAGAATTGAATGTAATCGGCAAGGCCCGCGCCGCCGCTTGCAGCCGCAGTCCACCGATCCTGATCGGCTCGCATCGGGCGCGCGGAAGCTTCGTTGGCCGCGACCCGATTGCCGTCAAATGACGCGGTGGCGTCAACCATCCCTCAATCCTTAAGACGTATTGGTTGCAACCTGGGGTTCGCATAGGCGAATGTCGTGCTTGAATAAGCCTAGGCGCAAAAGGTGAAGGAATGATCGACGGGGGCGAGGCAATCCGGAAACTGGCGTTGAACTTTGCCCGCTACTCCGGTCTCGCGCCGTTGGCCCGGCCGTTTTTCGGCGGCATCGGCGCTATCCTGATGCTGCACCGTGTCACCGCGACACCGGAGAAGCCGAACAGCTTCAATCGGCATCTGAATATCGCTCCCGCCTTCCTCGACAGGCTGATCGCGGACATGAAGGGGCGCGGTTATGCCTTTGTTTCCCTTGATGAAGCGATCGAACGCATCAAGCTGGGTGGCAAAGGCGGCCAGTTCGCGACAATCACTGCCGACGACGCCTATCGCGACAACATGACCGAGGCGCTTCCGATCCTGGAACAGCACGGCGCGCCGATCACCATTTACGTCGCCCCCGGCCTGATCGACGGCGCCGTCGATCTCTGGTGGGACATGATCGAGGACATCGTCGACATCAGTTCGCGCGTGACGCTGACGATGGCTGGCAAGCCGACGGTGATCGATTGCTCGACACAGGGCCGAAAGATCCAGGCCGTCGCGCGGCTGAACGCCTGGCTGACGTCGGAAGTCCCCGAGGAAGAGCAGGGCGCTACGCTGCGTGAACTGGCCCGTTCGAACGGCCATGAATTCGGCACAGGCCGCCCGTGCACCTTGATGAATTGGGATGAGCTTCGCACCATGGCCGCCCATCCGCTGGTGACCATCGGCGCGCACACCGTCAATCATCGGAACTTGAAGCGGCTTTCCGAACCCGATGCGCGGCATGAGATCGGCGACGTCCGCCGCATCCTCAAGGAAAAGCTCGGCGAGGAGCCGCGTCATCTGGCTTATCCTTACGGCTATGCCAGCGCCGTCAGTTGCCGCGAGGTGGGCTTTGCCCGCGACGCAGGCTATGCCTCGGCGGTGACCACGCGGCACGGTGTGCTGCGTGCCGAGCATGCCGGTTTCCTGCACGCGCTGCCGCGCATCTCCGTCAATGGCCGCTATCAGAGCGTGGCGCATATCCGCACGATGCTGTCCGGCATCACGACGCCGCTCGCCAATGCGGGCAGGATGGTCGTTACCGTCTAGGCCTGCCTCGCGCTTGCCTGACGCCTGTGAGGGGTCAGCCCTTCGGGTGCGGCTCGATGATCAGCCATTTGATGATGGCCATGGCCGGCAGAACCCAGAGAAAGCCGCTGAGCAGGAAGAACAGCAGATGCGCCGTAGGCCCGTATTCGGCAAGCTTGGTGACCGCGATGGCGGAGGCGATCAGCGCGTAGATGACGACCAGCGCCACCAGCAATATGGTACCGATCAGCTTTTTCAGGCGAATGGGCATGTCGCGGTTCCGTTGACCCGCCCCGCTTAGGCCGAATGACGAGAGCGCGCAACCGTCGCGGCCCGGCGCGACGGCGTGCCGCGCTGTCCAGTCTTGCCAGTTGAGCGGCCTTGGTCCACCAATCGCGCGTTTCAACCGCCGGGAGAGCGAAATGGCTGCCATCACCGCCACAGCCCCCTATGCTGCACGCGACCGCGACCGCCACAACCGCGCTTTGGTGCGCGGCTGGCTCTACATCGTGCTGCTCGTGCTGTTCGCGCTGGTGCTGGTCGGCGGTTCCACTCGTCTCACCGGCTCCGGGCTGTCGATCACTGAGTGGCAGCCGATACACGGCGTCATCCCACCGCTCAACGACGCCGAATGGCAGGAAGAGTTCCAGCGCTACCAGCAGATCCCGCAATATACCGAGATCAACAAGGGCATGAGTGTCGAGGACTTTAAGTCGATCTTCTGGTGGGAGTGGGCGCACCGCATCCTGGCGCGCAGCGTTGGCGTCGTCTTTGCCTTGCCGTTGCTATTCTTCTGGGCGACGCGCCGCATCGAACGAGGCCTCGGGCTGAAGCTCCTCGGCGTCCTTCTGCTCGGCGGACTGCAAGGCGCCATCGGCTGGTGGATGGTGGCTTCGGGCCTGGCCGACCGTGTCTCGGTCAGCCAATACAGGCTGGCGACGCATCTGACGCTCGCTGCGCTGATCTTCACCGCCACCATGGTGGTCGCGCGCGGCCTGGCGCCTCATTCGGAGCCCGCCGCCGACCGGTCGACGCAGCGGCTCGCGGGCTTCATCGTGCTTTTGGCGCTGATCCAGATCTATCTCGGCGGGCTCGTCGCCGGGCTGCACGCGGGCCTTTCCTACAACACATGGCCGCTTATGGATGGAAAGGTGATCCCGTCCGATCTGCTTCTCCTGAAGCCCGCCTGGCTGAACTTCTTTGAAAACCCGAAGACGGTGCAGTTCGTCCATCGGCTAGGCGCTTACACGATCTTTGTCGTGGCGCTCTGGCATATGATCGCGACGTGGAGGCGCCAGCCCGGCACCACCCATGCCCGCCGGGCCACGCTTCTGTTCGCGCTGGTGGTCGTCCAGGGCTCGATTGGCATCGGCACGCTGCTGATGCAGGTGCCGCTGCACATGGCGTTGACGCATCAGGCGATCGCGCTTGTGTTGCTCGGCTTCGCCGCCGCGCATTGGCGCGGCACCAAGGGCGCTTATCCGTTGCCGACGAAGGTGAGCGTCAGGAGCTGAGGCGGACCTTTTGAACGGCATCGGCGACGGCCAGCTCGCGGTTCTCGTCGACCGCATTCTTGTCCTCGCGATGCCAAGCGGCTGATAGGCAGCCCATAGGCGATCGTATGGTCGAGGATGGTGCGTGGCGTCTGTCCGAATGAGTTCGGGAGCGCTGACCTTCCAGCGCTCGGCAAACGCTTGCACTACTCAGTGCTTGATGCCGAGCATCAGGTCCAGGTTCTGCACCGCGGCGCCGGACGCGCCCTTGCCGAGATTGTCGTAGACGGCCATCAGCAGTGCCTGCGCCCTCTCGTCATTGGCGAACACATAGACCTTCATCCGGTTGGTGCCGTTATAGACCTCGGGGTCGATCTCCGGCATGCGCTCCACATGTGTATAGGGCGCGACCTCGACCACGCCGCCATCGATCGACGCATAGTGGTCGGCAATCGCCGCGTGAAGCTCGGCGCCGGTCGGAACGCGGTCGAGACCGCCGAGCTGCAGCGGCACCACGGTGATCATGCCCTGCGCGAAATTGCCCACTGCCGGCTGCATGATCGGGTCGTGCGACAGCTTTGCATAGGTGCGGAGCTCCGGCACATGCTTGTGCTGCAGCGTCAGCCCGTACGGCAGGAACTCCGGCGCGTCCTCGCCCTTGCTGACATAATCCTCGATCATCGGCCGGCCGCCGCCGGAATAACCGGAGATGCCGTTGACGGTGACCGGGAAGTCGGCAGGCAGCAGGCCGGCCGCAACCAGCGGCCGCAGCGTCGCGATCGGCCCTTGTGGCCAGCAGCCCGGATTGGCGATGCGTTTCGCGCTGGCGATCTTCTTCGCCTGGTCCTTGTCCATTTCGGCGAAGCCATATTCCCAACCTTCAGCCACCCGATGCGCGGTCGAAGCGTCGATGACCTTTGTCGTATCGTTCGCAATCAGCGACACACTTTCCTTGGCCGCCGCATCCGGCAGGCAAAGGATCGCGACGTCGGCGGCATTGAGGAATTCAGCCCTGGCTGCGGCTTCCTTGCGGCGGTCGGCGGGAATGGAGATGATCTCCAGGTCGCCGCGATCGGCAAGCAGCGCCCTGATCTGCAGGCCTGTCGTGCCATGCTCGCCGTCAATGAAGATTTTCGGTTTCATCGGTTGCCAAATTCCTTGCGATCTCAGCCCTATATGCCGTGCGCGCTTTGTAGCACGGCATGGGTGCCGTTGTTCAGATCCTCGAGCCGCACCTTTCGTTCGGCCACGAGGCCCAGATAGTGCATGGCGATCATCGATCCAGCGATCGCCGTAATATCGGCATGGTCGTAGGCAGGCGCAACCTCGACGACGTCGGCGCCGACGATATCGACCTGGCCGAGCTGGCGCAGCGTCGAGAGCATCTTGGCAGACGATGGACCGCCGGCAACCGGCGTGCCCGTGCCTGGCGCGAAGGCCGGGTCGAGGCAGTCGATGTCGAAGGTGAGATAGGTCTTTCTGCCGCCAGTCCGGTCGACGATCGCGTAGGCGATATCCGAAGCCCGCATCTCCTCCACCTCATGGCCGTAGAGGATCTTGATACCGAACGTGTCGGGCGCATGCGTGCGGATGCCGATCTGAATCGAGCGATCCGGGTCGATGATGCCCTCCTTCACCGCACGGGCAACGAAGGAGCCATGATCGATGCGCTTGCCGTCATCCGGCCAGGTATCCTGATGCGCGTCGAACTGAACGAGCGCCAACGGCCCGTGGATCGCGGCATGCGCCTTGAGCAGCGGCCAGGTGACGAAATGATCGCCGCCGAGCGTCAGAAGGAAAGCGCCCGATCTCAGGATCTTGGCCGCCTCGCGCTCGATCGCGCCGGGGGTCTTCTGATGGTTGCCGCTGTCAAGCAGGCAATCGCCATAGTCGACCACCGCGAGTGGTTCGAACAGGTCGCGCGAGAAAGGGTATTGCGGATCGTTCTCGAGGATAGCCGAGGCGCGGCGGATCGCCTGCGGCCCGAAGCGGGCGCCCGGCCGATTGGTGACTGCGGCGTCAAAAGGAATGCCCCACACGACAGCGTCCGCACCCTTCACGTCCTTGGTGTATTTGCGCCGCATGAACGACAGCGCACCGGAATAGGCTGGCTCAAGTGCCGCCCCCGTTTTCGAACGGGCGGTGAAGGCGTGGTCGATCTCTTTATTCGCCATTGCGGGTCCTCGGTTCTCATCGGGCAGCCACAACTACAGAACCGGCACGCAACATGCCAGTCACAGCTTGCGGAAACGAAACGGCGCTCGGCGAGTGCCACGGCAACACAGGATCTGTATCATTATGGCTGAGACCGGCTTGCTCAATCTTGCATCCGCGCCCGCCGCGACCCGCGTCGGCACGACGGCCGGCGAGCGTTTCCTGGTGCTGGATTCCTGGCGCGGCATCTGCGCGCTGCTGGTGGCGCTCTTCCACTTCCCGACCACCTCGATAGTGTCGCAGAGCGCCTTTGTCGGCGGCTCCTATCTGTTCGTCGATTTCTTCTTCGTGCTCTCCGGCTTCGTCATTGCCAGCGCCTATGGCAGCCGGCTGAACGAGCAGGACGACCTTGCCCGGTTCGCATTGGTGCGCTTCGGCCGCATCTACCCGCTGCATGTCCTGATGCTTGCCGCTTTCGCCGGCTTCGAGGCGCTGCGGCTCGTGCTGCCCGCGCTTCACGGAACGGGCCCGGCTCCCTTCACCGGAGGCTTCGACCTGAAGAGCCTCGTCGCCAACCTCTTCCTTCTGCAAGGCATGGGGGTTGAGGATCATCTGAGCTGGAACGCGCCGAGTTGGAGCATTTCGGCCGAGTTCTTCACCTACCTGCTCTTTGCCGCCGTCGTCTTCACCGCCGGCCAGCGTGCCTGGATATGGCTCGTCGCCGCAGCCGTGACGGCGCCGCTTTTCCTGCTCGCGGTCTCGACGCGTCATATGGACGTGTCCTTCGATTTCGGCTTCATCCGCTGCCTTTACGGTTTCTCGCTCGGCGCGTTGCTTGCCTGGTTTCAGCACGGTTCCATTGCAGAGGCGCGACAGGCGCTCGGCGGCGGGGCAGGGCGCCTCGCCTGGACCCTGGCCGAGCTGGCGATGATCGCCGGGATCGCGCTGTTCGTTTCCCTTGCCGACACCAACGACATCGGCATCGCGGCGCCGGTCGTCTTCGCTCTGGCGCTCTATCTTTTTGCGCATGAGGGCGGGTGGGTCAGCGTGGCCTTGCGCAGCCGGCCGATGCTGCTGCTCGGCTCGCTCTCCTATTCGATCTACATGGTCCACATCTTCGTCCAGGCCCGCATGATCAATGTCGGCGGCCTGATCGAACGCAAGCTCGGGCTCGGCATCGTCGGCGACCTGATGCTGCGCGGCGACCATGCGACCGGCTTCGGCACCGGCTCGCCCTGGATCGGCTTCGCGGCTTTGATCGCTATGTTGATCGCCGTCATCGCCGCGTCCTGGTTCACCTGGCGCTTCGTCGAAATGCCGGCGTTGGCCTGGTTCCGCCGCCTTTCGAAGCGGATCTGATCCAAAAACTAGCCGGCTTCGTTCACTGCCCTGTCATGGGCATCGCCTAACCGGGTCTCAACCCGGAACGGAGCGATTCCCCGATGCGAACACTCTGGCTGAGCCTTGCCTTTTCCGCTGCCCTTGCCACAGTTGCGGGGCAAAGCTTAGCCGGTGAAAGCCGGGCCAGCCAGATCCTCGACCGCTTCGAGCATGCCAACCAGTGGCGCGATCATGTGATGATCGCCGCGCACCGCGCCGGCAGCATGCAGGCCGGCAAGATGCTCTACGCCGAGAATTCGCTGGCCGCGGTCGAAAGCTCGATCGCCATCGGCGCCGAGATCGTCGAAGTCGACGTGAGGCGCGCGAAAGACGGCGCGTTCGTCATCATGCATGACAGCTGGCTCGACAGAACGACCACCTGTAAGGGCGAAGTGGCGAACTACACGCTTGCCGAGTTGAAGAAATGCCGGCTGGTCATCGAGGGCACGGGCGCCGTCACCAACGAGACGGTGTCGACGCTGCGCGAGATGCTGCTGACGACCAGGGACAGGATCCTGATCAATCTCGACAACAAGCTGGAGGTGATGGACCTGCCGGGCATGATCGCCGAGGCGCGCGATCTCGGCATGGCCGATCAGGTGATCGTCAAGGAGAATCTCTGGAACCGGCAGCGCATCGATGCCGCGAGCGCAGCACTTGCGAAGGCCGGCGGCGGCTTCCAATTCATGCCGATCCTCGCCGACGACGCCGTGCACGATGCCGCCTTCGCTGGCGAGGTCGACAAGGCGTTCGCGCCGCGCGCCATCGAATTGATCAACTGGCGCAACGGCGCCGAGACGCTGACGCCGACCGGCGGGCCGCTGTTCGGCAACCACATACGGGCGGAAGCGGCCCGCGGCGACTGGCACCTTTGGGCCGACACCTATGCGATCGTCAATAAGCCGGGCGGCTTCCTTGCCGGCGGGCGCGGCGACGAGATTGCCGTCGCCGCCGGCCTGCCGCGCGAAGCCTGGGGTTTCTGGGTCGACCATGGCGTCACCATCATCCAGACCGACGAGCCGAAAGCGGCGATCGGGTGGCTGATGGCCAATGGTTATAGGGTGCCGTATGCGACGGGCATCAAGCAGGCTGAGCCGGCGCATACGGCGAGTATCAATTAGCTGGCGTTGGTGCTTCACCCCACCCGGCGCTTCGCGCCGACCTCCCCATCGAGGGGAGGTAGAGCGTTGTGCGAACTCCTCTTCGCTGGACGCCTGCGAAGTCGATGAGACCAAGCGGACCTTCGAACGTATGGCTCGGCGCCCTACCTCCCCTTGATGGGGAGGTCGCGCCGCAGGCGCGGGCGGGGTGACGGCGCCGACCTCACGCCGCTTTCGCCACGCCCTCCAATTCCCGCAGCACATCCCCCGACAGCTCCAGCTCCGCCGCCGCCAGATTCTCGCGCAGATGCTCGACCGATGACGTGCCCGGGATAAGCAGGATGTTCGGTGAGCGCTGCAGCAGCCAGGCCAGCGCAACGTGCATCGGCGTCGCGCCGAGCCGTTCCGCCACGCCGGATAGCGTCGACGACTGCAATGGGCTGAACCCGCCGAGCGGGAAGAACGGCACATAGGCGATGCCGTCGCGCGCCAGTTCGTCGATCAGCGCGTCGTCGTCGCGGTGCGCCAGATTGTACTGGTTCTGCACGCAGACGATGTCGCAGATCTTTCGGCCTTCCGCGATCTGCGCGCGGGTGACGTTGCTCAAGCCGATATGGCGCACCAGGCCCTTGCGCTGCAGTTCGGCCAGCGCTGTCAGCGGCGCTTCGATCGAGCCTTCGGCGGGGCCATGGGCGTCGAACATGATGCGCAGATTGACCACTTCGATCGCGTCGAGTCCGAGATTGCTCAGATTGTCGTGCACAGCCTGCGTGAGTTCTTTGGGCGAATAGGCCGGCAGCCAGGAGGCATCGCTGCCGCGGCGTGCGCCGATCTTGGTGACGATGGTGAGATCGTCGGGGTAGGGCGCCAGCGCCTCGCGGATCAGCTTGTTGGTGACGTGCGGGCCGTAGAAATCGCTGGTGTCGATGTGGTTCACGCCTTGCGCCACCGCTTCGCGCAGCACGGAGATAGCCGCGTCATGGTCCTTCGGTGGACCGAACACGCCTTTGCCCGCAAGCTGCATGGCGCCATAGCCGAGGCGATACACCGAGCGGTCGCCGAGTTTATAAGTACCGGATTTGTCTACACTGGACATTGTTGCTCTCCTTCGCTGTCGGGGAGGGAGATAAGGGATGGCTGCTGTCCTGATAACCGGGTATAACCGGCACGACCTGTGCGGAAATAAGAACAATGGCGGCTGATCTCAACGATCTCCAGGCATTCATGGCCGTCGCACGCGCCGGCGGCTTTCGCGAAGCGGCCCGCGTGACCGCAGGCAGTGCGTCGGTGCTCAGCGAAGCCGTCCGCCGTTTGGAAACACAACTTGGTGTGCGGCTCTTCAATCGTACTACACGCAGTGTTGCCCTGACCGAGGCAGGCGCCAGCCTGCTGGCGCGTCTTGGCCCCGCGCTCGGCGAGGTGGAGGCTGCGCTCGACGTCGTGAACGGCTTTCGCGACCGGCCTGCCGGCACCTTGCGCCTCAACGTGCCGATAAGCGCCTCGCGGCTGGTGCTGCCGAAGATTGTTCCGGGATTTCTCGCTGCATATCCGGCCATCCGGCTGGAGGTGATCGCCGAGGAAAACTTTATCGACCTGCTGGTGGCCGGCTGCGATGCGGGCATCCGCTATGACGAGCGGCTGGAGCAGGACATGATTGCGGTGCCGATCGGGCCGCGGGCACAGCGCTTCACCTCCTCCGCCGCGCCGTCCTACCTTGACCGGCATGGCCGGCCACAACACCCGCGTGACCTGCTTGGGCACGCGTGCATACGCGGCCGCTTCCCGAGCGGGGTCATGACCCCCTGGGAGTTCGAGCGCGACGGCGAGGTGGTGCGGGTCGATACCACGGGGCCATTGGTCGTCAGCATCGGCGGCGGCGTCGATCTCGCCGTCGATGCGGCGATCGCCGGCGTCGGCATTCTTTGGCTCTTCGAGGACTGGGTACGTCCGTATTTCGACAGCGGCGTCCTGGAACCTGTGCTCGAGCCGTGGTGGCAAAGCTTCTCGGGGCCGTTCCTCTATTACCCAGGGCGGCGGCTGGTGCCGGCGCCGCTGCGCGCCTTCATTGACTATATCAAAACGCCGGCCGGGCACTGGTGACAAAAAGGCCGCTCGGAGGCGGCCTTTTCGACATGCTTGGACTTCGCAGCGCTTAGCGCTTCGAGAACTTGGCCCCAAGCGCTTCTTAGCGCTTCGAGAACTGGAAGCTGCGGCGGGCCTTCGCCTTGCCGTACTTCTTGCGCTCGACCACGCGGCTGTCGCGGGTCAGGAAGCCACCTTTCTTGAGCACCGAGCGCAGGCCCGGCTCATAGTAGGTCAGCGCCTTGGAGATGCCGTGACGCACCGCACCGGCCTGGCCGGAGAGGCCGCCGCCGATGACGGTGGCGACGATGTCGTACTGGCCGGCGCGGTTGGCCGCGACGATCGGCTGGTTGAGGATCATCTGCAGCACCGGTCGCGCGAAATAGGTCGCGAATTCCTTGTCGTTGACGGTGATCTTGCCGGAGCCCGGCTCCACCCAGACACGCGCAATGGCGTTCTTGCGCTTGCCGGTGGCATAGGCGCGGCCCGACTTGTCGAGCTTCTGGACATGCACGGGCGCGGCCGGCTGCGCGGCGACGGTGCCGAGTTCTGCGAGCGAGGAAAGCTCAGCCATTACGAGGCCCTCTTGTTCTTGGAGTTCAGCTTGGCCACGTCGAGCGTGACGGGCTGCTGGGCGGTGTGCGGATGCTCGGCGCCGGCATAGACGCGGAGATTCTTCATCTGGCGACGGCCAAGCGGGCCGCGCGGGATCATGCGCTCGACGGCCTTCTCGACGACGCGCTCGGGGAAACGGCCCTCGAGCAGCTGGCGCGCGGTGCGCTCCTTGATGCCGCCGGGATGGCCGGTGTGCCAGTAGTAGACCTTGTCGGTGTATTTCTTGCCGGTGAACACCACCTTGTCGGCATTGATGACGATGACATTGTCGCCATCATCGACATGCGGGGTGAAGGTGGGCTTGTGCTTGCCGCGCAGATGGTTGGCGATGACAGTGGCCAGACGACCGACGACGAGACCTTCGGCGTCGATCAGCACCCACTTCTTCACCACATCCGCAGGCTTCTGCGAAAAGGTAGCCATGGTTTTGCTCTCAGGTTGACCTTTCCCGTCCAGGAGGGACAGGAGAAGGGGTTTTTTGTTGCTTGGATTGACGGAAGGACCGGAGACACCCCGCCAATAACAAAACGGCGGCCTTTGCGGGCCGCTGCTTCGGGAGGGCTTATAGGCGAGGGCGCTTGGTGCGTCAAGCATCGATTGCGGTTTAAGGCCGCGAAAAGATGTGTAAATTCAATGACTAACTGATATGGTATTATTTTACCTCATGCCCGGTTATCAAAACAGCTTCTTTCGTTCACCGCCGCCCGGTCGTGGCGGCAAGAAGAAGCCTGACGCCGATAGCGACCATCAACGCTCCTGCCAGCCTTTCTTGCCAAACGAGGAACGTGCCTCGGCGCGCCAGCCAGCCGCCAACCGCGCCGGAGGTCAACGCGACAGCGCTGAGGACAACCAGTCCCATCATCTTCATTGTCGTACCGAGAATAATGAACTGCAGTGCAGGCGAACCGACCCAGGAATGAACGAATTGCGGCAGCACCGCTAGCATGAAAGCAAGCGTCGTGGGATTGGTGAGATTGCAGATCATGCCTTGCCGGAAAGCGGCTGGGATACTGCTCGTCTCGACAAAGGTAGACACACCGCCATCTTTGCCCGGCCGACGGGCCAACAGGAATTTGATCCCGATGGCGATCAGATAGATGGCGCCGACAATCTGAAGGAAGCTGTAAAGAGATGGAGAGGATGTGATCAGCGAGGCAAGCCCCATTGCCAGTAATGGAATCTGGACGACGCCGGCCGACACGCAGCCCGCCGCGGTCGCCAAGGCGTGGCGCCAGCCTTGTCCGACCCCGCGGCTGATCACCAGCATCATGTCGGGACCGACACCAGAAAGCTGATAGGCGAGCACGGCGCCGACAAAGGCAAGGTAGGTTGTAACATCAGGCATGCCGCAGAACGAACGTATCGACTGGGGAGTTCCGGCAAGACGTCAGCCCGGCCTATCGCTTATTCGCTTCCTCGGAATCGAATAAGTCCCGGTGGCGTGCGCGACGGTGTGTCCGTCCGGGCCGGCGACAATATCGATGTCGAACACCATCAGGCTCTTGCCGAGCTTCAGGATGCGGCAATGGCCGTCGATCGGACCGGCCTCGGCCTTGCGCATGAAGTTGATGTCGAGGTTGACCGTCACCGAAAGCGCGTCCGGGCCGGCATGGCTGAGCACGCAGACATAGCCGCCGATGTCGGCCAGTGTGAACAGCGCCGGACCGGAGACCGTGCCGCCGGGACGCAGATGCCGCTCGTCGGCGTTGAGCCGCACCGTGCAGCCGCCCGGAAAAACATCGATCGCCTCATAGGAGATGAAATTGTCGTTGAGTTGCGGATAGACGCTTGCCATCAGCGCATTGACTTCTGCCGCGTTGAGCATTGGCTTCAGATCGCTTTGGGCGGGCATGGCGGCGTCCTATATGAATGGCAAGCTCCGGGCGATATGCCTGGACCAAAAGGTGCGACGGAGAAAACACGCCTCGCGGCTGTTCTTCAACCGGCAGCATGGTAGTTCTGTTGCTCCATAAGCCGCGAGCGCTGATCGAGAGGTTTAGAAATGGCTGAAGTCGTTGCCATCAAGCCCGCCGTCGCCGACGGCCCCGTTCTTGTCAGCCAGGACAAAGGCATCCTGCGCCTCACGCTCGCCAGCCCGCCGGCTAATGCGCTGTCGTTGGCGACGATGGCGGCGCTGCAGGCCGAGTTTGACCGCGTGAAGGCCGACAAATCCGTGCGCGTCATCATCCTGGCGGCGTCGGGAAAAGTGTTCTGCGCCGGTCACGACCTCAAGGAGATGACGGCGCATCGCGCCGAGCCGGACCGCGGCAAGGCCTTCTTCGAAAAGACCTTCGCGGCCTGCGCAACGCTGATGCAGACCATCGTGCGCCATCCGAAGCCGGTGATCGCCGAGGTCGACGGTCTTGCGACCGCCGCCGGCCTGCAGCTGGTCGCGAGTTGCGACCTTGCCATCGCCTCGCACGAAGCGACCTTCTGCACCCCTGGCGTGAACATTGGCCTGTTCTGCTCGACGCCGATGGTGGCGCTGTCGCGCAACGTCTCGCGCAAGCAGGCGATGGAAATGCTGCTCACCGGCGAGACGATCGACGCCGCGACCGCCAAGGATTTCGGCCTGATCAACCGCATCGTGCCGCGCGAATATCTCAATCAGGTCGTCAACAAATACGCGCAAACCATTGCCTCAAAATCGTCTTTGGTGGTCAAGACCGGCAAAGAGGCGTTCTACGCTCAGGCCGAAATGGGGCTGGCCGACGCCTATGCCTATACCGGCCGCGTGATGGTGGAAAACATGCTGGCCCGCGACGCCGAGGAAGGCATCGGCGCCTTTATCGGCAAGCGCAAGCCGGAATGGACCGACGAGTAGCCGGTTTGAGCGGAGCCGTGCGGTTCTATCGCTGAAGGTTCGACGTGGCTGCCCGCAAGCAACTGACACGGCTCAAAGCGCCTTACCTCAAGCGTATCCTGCTTGAGCCGTCGCGTGTTGTCGACTGGGAGCAATATCCCTGGAGCCTGCCGATCTTCCGCGACCGCGAATTCGAGTTCGAATTCACTTCGGCCATCACCATCATCGTCGGCGAGAACGGCACTGGCAAATCGACGCTGCTGGAAGCGATCGGAGCATTGGCCGGCTATGACGAGGCGGGAGGCGGCAAGGGCTACATGCCCGTCGATCACTCGCGTGCCGTCGACAAGAGCGGTGCTGCGCTTGGCGCCACGCTTCGCGCCCACTGGCTACCCAAAGTCACCGCTGGATGGTTCTTTCGAGCCGAATCCTTCTATTCCGTGTCGCGCTATCTCGACCAAGCAGCGCTAGATGCCGGGGCGGCGCCGCCCGATTTCCTCTCCTGGTCGCACGGCGAGGGCTTCATCCGCTTCTTCGAGGAGCGCTGCCGGCGGCAGGGCATCTACATTCTCGACGAGCCCGAAAGCGCGCTGTCGCCGACGCGCCAGATCGAACTGCTCAAACTGCTTCAACGCATGGAGCAATCCGGCACCGCACAGGTGATCATGGCAACGCACTCGCCGCTGCTGATGGCTTGCCCGAATGCAAGGCTCTTTCGCATCAGCCGCTTCGGCCTCGACCCGATCGATTTCTGGGACACCGATCATTTTCGCATGATGCGCGACTTCTGCAGCGATCCGGCTGCCTTTCTCGCCGAAGCGCTGTATGAGGACGAACTATGAATCACGATAACTACGATAACGCCTACATTGCCGGCATCCTGAATTCAGTGAGGACGATCGCCATGGTCGGTGCCTCGCCCAACGACGTGCGGCCAAGCTATTTCGTGCTGAAATACCTCTTGGCCAAAGGCTTTTCGGTGCTGCCGATCAACCCCGGTCATGCCGGCAAGCAGATCCTCGGACAGACGGTCTATGCCAGCCTGGCGGATCTGCCGCATCCGGTCGAAATGGTCGATATTTTTCGAGGCTCGGCGGCCGTGCCTGGCATCGTCGACCAGGTGCTGAAGCTTGACCCGCTGCCCAAGGTCGTCTGGATGCAGCTTGGTGTTCGTCACGACGAGGCCGCCGCCCGCGCCGAGGCCGCCGGCATCAAGGTGGTGATGAACCGCTGTCCCAAGATCGAATATGGCAAGCTGTCGGGCGAGATCGGCTGGACCGGCGTCAACTCCGGCGTGTTGTCGTCGAAAAAGCCTTTGATGCGCCAGGGATTTCAGAGCTTTGGCGTAAGACAGAAATAAGCATGCGGTAGTTCGCGCAAAATTATTCCGGGAAGAATTGGATTTTTCCCGGCGTTCGTCGCAAATCGCGCCCCGAAAGGTATTTTCTTCTTTGCATTCCCGGCCGCGCTTCGCCAAGAATGCCCGGCGATTTTCGAAAGATCAGGAGAGGTAGGTTTCGATGACCCGTACGCCCGGCTTCAACACTTTAGCCGTTCATGCCGGCGCAAAGCCCGACCCGGCAACCGGCGCCCGCGCTACGCCGATCTATCAGACCACGTCCTATGTCTTCGACGATGCCGACCATGCCGCCTCGCTGTTCGGGCTGAAGGCCTTCGGCAACATCTACACCCGCATCATGAACCCGACGCAGGCGGTGCTCGAGGAGCGCCTTGCCGCGCTGGAAGGCGGTACCGCCGCGCTTGCCGTCGCCTCCGGCCATGCAGCCCAGGTGCTGGTCTTCCACAATCTGATGCAGCCCGGCGATAATTTCATCGCCGCCAACAAGCTCTATGGCGGATCAATCAACCAGTTCGGCCATGCCTTCAAGAATTTCGGCTGGGAGGTGCGCTGGGCTGATCCGATCGATCCCTCAGCATTCGAGAGCCAGATCGACGACAGGACCAAGGCGATCTTCATCGAAAGTCTTGCCAATCCCGGCGGCGTCTTCGTCGACATCGAGAAGATCGGCGACATCGCCCGCAAGCACGGCCTGCCGCTGATCGTCGACAACACGTTGGCCTCGCCCTATCTGGTGCGGCCGATCGAGCACGGCGCCGACATCGTTGTGCATTCGCTGACCAAGTTCATCGGCGGCCACGGCAATTCGATCGGCGGCGGCATCATCGACGGCGGCACCTTCGACTGGTCGAAGTCGGGCAAATATCCGATGCTGTCGGAGCCCCGTCCCGAATATGGCGGTCTCGTCCTCCACGAAACCTTCGGCAACTTCGCCTTCGCGATTGCCGCGCGCGTGCTTGGCCTGCGCGACATCGGCGCCGCGATCTCGCCCTTCAACGCCTTCCTGCTTTTGACCGGCCTGGAAACGCTGCCGCTCAGGATGCAGCGCCACTGCGACAACGCGGCGAGCGTCGCGGGCTGGCTCTCCAATCATCCCAAGGTTGCCTGGGTGAATTATCCCGGCCTTCCCGGCGACAAGAACAATGCGCTGCAGAAGAAATATTCGCCGCAGGGCGCGGGCGCGGTCTTCACCTTCGGCCTCAAGGGCGGCTACGAGGCCGGCGTCAAATTCGTCGAGGCGCTGGAACTCTTCTCGCACCTCGCCAATGTCGGCGACACCAAATCGCTGGTCATCCATCCGGCCTCGACTACGCACCGCCAGCTTTCCGACGAGCAGAAGGTCAAGGCCGGCGCCGGGCCGGATACGGTGCGGCTGTCGATCGGCATCGAGGACGTCAACGATATCGTCGCCGATCTCGAACAGGCGCTCGGCAAGGTCTGATATGTCGGCCTTTGTTGCGGTCAATGTCGAAAGCGTCGAACCGGAGGCCGGCGCGCCGGCCCCGGATCGCGTGCTGTCGGGCGATCCGAAATTCCGCAACTGGAACGTCGAGGAGCGTGACGGTGGCCTCTATGCCGGCATCTGGGAAGCGACACCGGGCAAATGGCGCATCGTCTATGACGAATGGGAATTCTGCCACATCCTCTCCGGCGTCTCGGTGATCGCCGAGGACGGCGGCGAGGCGCGCACCGTGCGGGCCGGCGACAGTTTCGTGCTGCGCCCAGGGTTCAAGGGCACCTGGGAAGTGCTCGAGACGACGCGCAAGGAATATGTGATCAAGCTTTGAAGTGCCTCCGCTTCCTGAGGCGCTTATCGTTTCGTCCACGGGAGAAGCAAGGAGCGTAGCGACGCAGCGCAGACCCGAGGATCCATTCCGTGATGTCGAGGCATTGCCGCGATCTAGAATTCTGCTCCGTTTGCACCTTTCGCCCAGGTCACGGCATAAATCCTTGGGTCTTCGTTCCGCTCCGCGTCACTACGCCCAAGGATGACGAAGTTCGTGAGGCCTCAAAACGCCAGAGCCAACTTCTCCAGTCCATGAAAATGATAGCTGTCGCGGAAGCGCGGCGTCTCCGCCAGGCGCAAATTAGGTAGCCGATCGAACAGCGTCTTCAGCGATACCTGCAACTCCAGCCTGGCCAGCGGCGCGCCGATGCAGAAATGGATGCCGGCGCCGAAGGAGACGTTCTTCTGGTCCGTTCGGGCCGGGCTGAAGGTGTCGGGCTCGGCAAAGGCCAAGGGATCGTGATTGGCCATGCCGAGCAGCAGCGCCACCATCTCCCCGGGCTTGACCAGGATACCCGGCGAAACCTCCATCTCCTCATAGGCATAGCGCAGAAACATATGCAGCGGCGCGTCGAAGCGCAGGCATTCCTCGACGGTCGCGACGTTTTTCTCAGGCGTTGCGAAGAAACGCCGCGGGTCGCCGCCTTGCGCAAGGATCGAGCGCACCGCATTGCCGGTCTGGTGCACGGTCGCCTCATGGCCGGCATTGAGGAGCAGGATCGCCGAGGATACCAGCTCGTCTTCCGAGAGCTTCTGGCCGTTGTCCTGGGCCTCGATCAAGAGCGACAGCAGATCGTCGCCCGGCCTCTTGCGCCGCTCGGCAACGTAACCGCGCAGGAAATCGGAAAAGTCGCACGCGGCGCGGTTCGCCGTTTCTTCGGTCTCGCGCGTGCGGCCATGCATGTACATGGCGACCATCCGGTGCGACCAGTCGAGCAGTTGCGGCCCCATCTCGACCGGCACACCGAGCATCTCGGCGATGATGGTGATCGGCAAGGGCGAGGCGTAGGCGGGCAGAAGGTCGACGCCGTTTGGCTCGAAGCGGTCGACCAGCTCGTTGGCCAGAGCTTCGATGCGTGGCCTGAGCCGCTCGACCTGGCGTGAGACAAAGGCGCGATTGACCAGCGTTCTGAGCCGCGTATGCACCGGCGGCTCGAGCTCCAGCATGGAATTGGCCTCGATGGCGTCGAAGGCCGCGAGGTGCGAGCGGTCGTCGCCGACGCCCCGGCTGTCAGGAATCCCCGCCGGATTCTGGCGGCCGAAACGGCGGTCGCGCAGCAGCCGGTTGACGTCGTCGAAGCCGCCAAAGCACCAGAAGCCGTAGTCTTCCCAGAAGAACGCGTTGGCAGTGCCGTGTAGGAAGGCGTAGGTCTCATAAGGATTCTGCACAAAGGCTGGCTCGTGCGGGTCGAGACGCAGGCGGCGGCTGGCGGGGTCGAAGGCGAGATAGGAAGGCTTCAGATCGGTCATGCCTGACCATTAGCGCGCCTTGTCGGCCCGATGCCAGATTGTATGTTGGCGCCCGTGAAATCGAACCGTTGAGCCAGATTGCCGGTTTGAAGCGCTGGCTGCGCACCGAAATGATCTAGTTGGATATTCGGCTAGCCGCCAAGCGTCAGTGCCCAGTCTTCAGAATACTCGCCACCTTGGATGCAATCGCCGCGTCGAGCGCCGGCCAGTTCGCGAGCAGCTCGCGCGGAAACCGGTAGGTGAGGCTGAGATCGTCGCCAACCTGGATGTCGCGCTCGCAGGGCGCCAGCGATTGCTCCGCGCTCGGACCGCTCAAGCAGCGGGCGACGAAGGGATCCTTGCCGGGACGTTCGGCGACGGCCAGCACCTCGTTGAGATAGCCTGATTTTTCCGTAAAGGCGTAAACCGTCGTTCCGGCCGGACCTGGCGTGCCCGGTTTTTCGATCAGAGCGCTGTAGATCGGCGCGAAGCGGCCGCTCATGTCGCGCGACATCATCCGCGGTTCGAACGACAGGAAGATGATCTTCCTGGTCGTCGTACGGTTGAAGTCGTCGCGCGCGGCCGCGCTGTAGCCGTCCATCTCGGGATAGCGCAGATAGAGATCGAGCCGCGAGGCGATGCCGTCGCGCCTGGCCTGGTCGAAGCGGATGAAGTTTGCCGGCACGCTGATGAGATTGTTGCCCATGACAATCTGGCGCACCGTCGTGTCATCCGTATAGCCGGCCATGGCGATTGACCGTCCAAGCCATTTGCCGCCGACGCTGATCGCCACCGAAAGCAGCGCCAGTGCCGCGAAGATGTAGAAGACCCGCTTCATCAGGGTCGAATCGACGACCTCGAAGTCCGGGCTCTCGGCAGCGGTTGCGTCTCTCATTCGCTCTTCCCCGATCCGTCCACCTGTCCTTCGGCGGCACAGCCGGCGCGGCATAGCTCTTGCAGCGCGTTGGCACGACTGTGCGTTTTCATGGTAAACGGTTGGTAAACGTGGATCCCGTTGTGCTTGTTCTTTACGCGTTTGCGGTTGGCGTCACGGCTTGCGGACTGGCCGGATCGGCCATGGAACTGCTATCCGGCCGGCGCCTGGCCTTTGCCGAACCCTATGTTTCGCCGGTCCATATCCTGCGCTCGCTCGCGGCAACGGCCTGCGCCGGGCCGTTCATGCTCACCAACGAGGCCTTGGCCGCCCGGCGCGAAGGGCGCATCGGCACGATGGCGCTGTTGTCTTGCGGCTGCACGGCCATCGCCTGGGCGCTGGCGCTCGGCGTCGTGCTCATCGCCATTGCATCCTGGACGACCGAGAACTTAGGGTCCTTCGAATTCGCTGGTTGAGACGATTCGGAGACGAACAATGCCGGTTTATGCGATCGATGGGAAAGCGCCTGAGTTCGAGGATGCCGATACGAACTGGATTGCGCCGGACGCCACGCTGATCGGCAATATCCGGATCGGCCGCAATGCCGGCTTCTGGTTCGGCGTTGCCATCCGCGGTGATGGCGAGCCCATCACGATCGGCGCCGATACCAATGTGCAGGAGCATACGATCATGCACACCGATCCGGGCTTTCCGCTGACCATCGGCCAAGGCTGCACGATCGGCCACAGGGCGCTGCTGCATGGCTGTACGATCGGCGACAACAGCCTGATCGGCATGGGCGCCATCGTGCTGAACGGCGCCAGGATCGGCAACAACTCGCTGGTCGGCGCCGGCGCGCTGGTCACGGAAAACAAGATTTTCCCGGACAATTCGCTGATCGTCGGCTCGCCCGCCAAGGTGATAAGAACGCTGGACGAAGCGGCGATCGAGCGGCTGCGTGTCTCGGCCGCCCACTATGTGGCCAACGCAAAACGCTTCATGGCCAAGCTGAAGGCAGTATGACGGCGGCGGGCCGCGCTACGCAACGTCATACGCGTCGGTTGTTCAGCGCCTCGCGCAACAGAAAGACGCCGGCTTCGAAGCCGGCCTGCTCGGCGCCTTCCAGGGCCGTCTCATAGTCGTCGATGCGGGTCCTCAGTGAGGGGTCCGCGCCTGACAGGAGCAGGAGACGGATCGCCTCGGCGTCGCGCCGGCACACTGCATAGTGCAGCGGCGTCCAATCGTTCACGCCGCGCATGTCCGGGTCGGCACCGTGCTCGAGCAGGATATGGATGACGTCCAGCCGGTCCGGCCTTTGTGTCGACAACGCTGCGATGACCGAGGGAAAGCCGGCAGGATCCTCGTAATTCGGGTTCGACCCTGCATCGAGAAGCGCGGCGATGAAGGCGGCCGGACTCCAGTAGATCGCGTATTCCAGCGGATGTCCAAGGCCGAGCTCGAACGGCATCCTCTCGTCGAACCAGCGCTCCGAGCCGCCCAGCGCTTTGCCAAGCCCTTCGAAGTCACCCGCCTTGAAGGCGTCGTCGATAGTCTTGAAAAGCCGGTGTCGGGCGCCGCGATCCTCAGGGACTTCCAGCATCGCCTTCATCCGCAACGAACGAGCTATACTGCTCCCATCCGCCTCGGCGCGGAAGGGTGTGTCGACCATGGTGTCTCGGCAATGTGGCGCCGATCGGTTGCAACCGGTGTGGTGGCGACCCGAAATGGTGGAGCCGGCCCGGGGACAGGGGCCGGCTCCTAAAACCCGGTCGTTGGGGACGGGGAGGGTGGGGACTCGACCGGGCTTTCTCCCTGGGCACGCCGCCGCGTCACCGCAGCGTACCCGATCGCTTTTAGCGCCTTAGCGGACGCTGGCGACCGCGTCCTCGCGGCCATCGTTGATCGTCACCCAAACGCCCGAATTCTCGGTCGATTGACGCTTGAGGTAAGTGTAGACCGTGTCGTTCCAGGCGAGCACTTTCGGCTCGAGATTGTCGAGGATGAATTCGCCGAGGCTGGTGCGCACCGTCAGCACCGCATGGCCCTCGCCATTCGGCTGGCGCACCACCGTCATCAGCAGATCGCCGGCCGGGACGCCGGCGGCCATCAGCTCGCGGCGCTTCTCCAGTCCATAGTCCTCGCAGTCGCCGTAGCCGTTGTCGGGATAGGCCCAGTATTCCTCCACACCGTAGATCTCCATATCGGTGCGCGGCTTGACGCGGGTGTTGACCGAATTGTTGACGTTGACGATCGTCGCCCACAGCTTGCGCGTCAGCTCGACCGGCGGAACTTTCGGCGTCCGCTGGTTGCATTCGGCCGGAATGCGCTGGCAGAAATCGTAGTGGCCGACGGGCTGGGTGGTGCGGCCACCCGTGTGCATGAAAGCCGGTCCTGCGCTTGCCGTGCCCCACGCGGAAAGCTGCATCGCTATTGCCAAGAGCAACAGCTTGCCCCTCGTCATTTTCATTGTGGTAGTCTCCCCGTTTGAGAAGACTGTGCCACCATGGGATTTATTTGACGCAAAAACGCGAAGTAGACATTGAGTAAAACGCCGATAGAATAAACATAAAATTTGAACTATCGCGATTTTGAATTATTCGGATTTTCCGGGCTTCGTTAGGACTTCACGGCGCTCGACAGCTGCGTCCGGCAGCCCAAAAAGGCAACAAAGAACCGGCCGCCAAGAGCCGGTTCGCTTCGCTGCTGGTGAGCTTAGGTCAGGACCGCGGCGCGTTGAATTCCTGGTCGAGCGTTTCCGGACGCTGGATGACCGCGAACTCGATGGCGACGCCGTCCTCGAAATGGCGCACCACCTGGCCGCGCATCGTGCCGAGCATGACCTGGACGCCGAGGGCCGGCTTGACGTCGATCTCGATCGCAGCGCCCGAGAGCGACAGGTCGATGATGCGACACTGATACTGGCGCCCGTCGGTAAGCTGCAGAACGCTCATCGGATTGCGCGGCGCCACGCGCTCGTGGCGGCGGTCCTCGGGGAGGTCGAGCTCATGCTTGTTGGCAAGCCAGGTAAGTTGCGCGGCAAGCTTGTCCTTCTTGCGTTCCGAGGCGATCACGGTCATGGCAAAACCGTCCTGCGACGTGCGCGTCACGATGCCTTCGACGCGGCCGATATGGTCGATATAGGCGATGACCTTCTCTCCCGGCTTGCCGATACGGTCCGTGCGCAACGCCACGTTGCCGGGCGACATATCGATCACCTGGCATGGATGTTCGGTGCGGTCTTCCAGCATGAAACGTCCGTAAATCTTGACGCGGACACGCTGGAAATTGCGCCGCTCAGCTCGTGACGGCGCATATTCTACCGCCGCTGACCTCATGACTGCCTGCATCCCGTTGGCATTCCGCGCGACGATGCGGGGAATTTCGCCCGAAAAGCTACAGCAATGCAGGTTAACAAACGGGAAAGTCGGCCGCAAAAGCCTGGGTCTAGCAGCCCCCGGGATGCGCAAAAATTAACCTCGAGGGAAGCGCAAATCCCGCCCGGCCAGGCTCATTCGTGACGCCCGCCGTCGAGGACGACGAGATGGCGGATGCGGCGCACGCGGCCGAGCGCCGAAATGGTCTCCGGAGGATCGAATTCGGCCGGAACGAGCGAGGGGACGTCGATCGCCGGACGGTTCTTCAGGAACATCGGCTCCTTGTCGGGGTCAATCACCCGGATGGTGTCGATGAGCGCATCGGCGATCGGATCGGCGCCAAGCCAAAACGGCTTGTCGGCGGTGCTGATGATGCCGAGGCAGCGCTGGTTTTCGGCGCCCCCATCCAGCGGCAGCGACAGGAGCTCGAATTTGTTGGAGCGGCCGTTCCGGCTGAATCCCTCATAGGTCATGAGCAGGACCGACTTCTGATCGAAAACGCCTTGCATCAGCCGCGACATCAGCCGCTGGTCCTTCTCGCGCCAGAGCGAAGGGAAGGAGAAGCCTTTGAGCTCCCGGCCGTAATAGGCGCAGAGCCTTGTCCCGGCCAGCCGGAACACCGCTTCGCCACGCGTATCGCGCTCGAGGATGAAGGTGTCGGCCAGAAGCGACTTGATGTCCGCCGGTTCCACCTCCGATCGCTTCGGGGCGAGGCGGCCATCGCGCAGCTGGTTCCAATATTGGAACAGCGCGATCGATCCTTTTTCGTTCATGTCCATCCTGCTCCGCACAACCTGTCTTTTGATGTCCCATCGGCGAACAGACAGGGCGCCCTCCGATGACCTTCATGCGGTGCGGAGCAGGATGCGTGCCAGTATCGTTAACGTTTGTTCACGCCTCGGGGTCGTTAAGGTTAACAAGTGGTTTACATTGCGTGCCGCCGAGGCCTGTGACACACCAAAACCACTCCAAAACGGTCGTTCTCGCAGCGATCGGCAGCACTTCAGTCACGAGTTTATGGGGAGCAGGGGGCTCGACCGGCCGTTCAGGGAACTCCTGGACGGCCTTCTTTTTGATTCGTCCCTGTTCTGATTCGCGCTTTTTCTGCGCGCCGCTGTGGCGAATAGCCGTTTGTGATTCGAAAGGGCGTGATCTACATGCTCGTCGAAAATCCCGAGTCCCGGACCTGCAAGGGTGCATGAGCGAGCCCGTAAGCCCCACGGAAAACGAACCGCCGCCGGAAGAGGCTTCCGGGCCGCCGCGCCGCGAACCCGTCTTCAACCTGCCGCCCGCAGTCCTGGCGGTGATCGGCATCTGTGTGGCTGTCCACCTGGTGCGTGTCTATCTGCTGACCGACGACCAGGATTTTGCCCTGCTCGTCCGAGCGGCCTTCGTCCCCATTCGCTATTCCGGCCGATACGACCTTGATTTTTATACCTTTTCCAGTCCGTTCACCTATGCCTTCCTGCATGGCGGCGTGGCGCATCTGTTGATCAACATGATCTGGCTTGCCGCTTTTGGTTCGCCTTTGGCCAATCGATTCGGCACGCTGCGCTTTGCGTTGTTCTTCGCTGTAACGAGCCTCGCTTCGGTGGCGCTCTTCTGGGCGCTGCATCCGCTTGGCGAAGTGCCGTTGGTTGGTGCGTCGGGCGCGATCTCCGGCATGATGGGTGCGTCGGCGCGCTATGGTTTTCGCGTCGACCGTTCATCCGGCAGGGCGGCCTTCGCCGGCGAGCCCTTGCCGATCGCGGCGGTATTGCGTTCGCGTGGCGTCATGACCTTTCTGGGAGTCTGGATGGTCATAAATCTCGCCACGGGCCTGCTCGGCTTCGCGCCGGGAATAGAAGGCCAGATCGCCTGGGAAGCACATATCGGCGGCTTCGTTGCCGGCTTTTTCGGACTGCGTTTCTTCGACCGCCCGCTCCTTGCCGCCTAGAGCATGATCCCGAAAAGTGGGAACCGGTTTTCGGAGAAGATCATGCTCCAACAAAGAGATAGGTCAGGATGGCGATTCAACGCGACGCCATCCTGATCTAGTCCTTAGGCGCACTTGAAATGCAACCAATGACGGCGCACGATGTTGCCTAAGCACCCAGTGTCTTCCTAAGGGCGCCGGGGCTCAGAAGCCGGTTGGGGAGGGGAGCCGGCGTCAAAGGCTGAGGAGGACGCCATGACGGTTAAGGCAATTCTTGAAAGCAAGGGCCATGACGTGTTCACGCTCGGGCCTAATGAGAAACTCAGCGAGGCCATTCGCATGCTGGCCGAGCACAGGATCGGCGCGCTCGTCATCACCAATGGCGACCGCAAGATCGTCGGCATTCTCTCGGAGCGCGATATCGTCAGGGTCGTGGCCAAGGAGGGCGCCGCCGCGCTCGACATCCCCGTGCGCTCGGCAATGACTCCGAAGGTCAAGATCTGCAACGAAAACCACACCGTCAACGAGGTGATGGAGATCATGACGAGAGGCCGCTTCCGCCATCTGCCGGTGGAGAAAAACGGCCTGCTCGACGGCATTGTCTCCATCGGCGACGTGGTCAAGCGCCGCATCGAGGATGTCGAGCGCGAGGCCGAGGAGATCAGGGCCTACATCGCCACGGCCTAGCAGGCATGGCGAGGAAACCGCCGGCTGTTTCCAGCCGGCGGCTGTGGCACGTTCCATCGGTTGTCGAGCTCGGCGCGGACGAGTTGGAGCCCGCGTCGGGTAATGCGGTAAGGACCGCCATTCGTCGAGGAAACCGCTTTCTTGCGCCTCAGCTTCCGAAAGAGATCCAGGTCGAAGCCCGGATAGCGCCAGCCATCGCGGGTCAGGCACTGGACCGAGGCGATCTTCCTGCTCTCGTTCTTTTCGATTTCGATGCGCCCGCCCTGCGCGAGCAAGTGCAGGATGCGCTGCTCGTTACGCGATATGTCCATTGGAGAATTCCCGGGAAAACAACAAAAGCCGCCGCCGCAAGACATCGCGGCTCGGGGTTTCAGGTTTTTCTGCCCTGCCTCGCTTAGGAGGTCAGGGCTTCACCGGGACTGAGCGTAAGTGGACATCCACTCTCCATTGGAGGGCGTCCTATAGGCGAAGGTGGCGGAAAAGGCCAGCGTTCCGGCTTTGCGCTTGTCTCGCGGGGCTGTTTGCACTAGCGAAGTTGCGCACCGAAATATGCGTTCTGCATATCGCGAATTCTAAGTACGCAGGCCATCCATGAGCATCATCGACACCCGCACCCCCGACGCAAAACGTCTGATCCCCGGCGCCACCGGCGACTGGGAGATCGTCATCGGGCTCGAAGTGCATGCGCAAGTGATCTCGGAGGCCAAGCTCTTCTCTGGCGCGTCGACCTCCTTCGGCGCGGCGCCCAATGCCAATGTCAGCCTTGTCGACGCGGCGATGCCCGGCATGCTGCCGGTCATCAACGAGGAATGCGTCAAGCAGGCGATCCGCACCGGACTTGGTCTGAAGGCCGCGATCAATCACAAGTCGGTCTTCGACCGGAAGAACTATTTCTATCCGGACCTGCCGCAGGGCTACCAGATCTCGCAGTACAAGCAGCCGATCGTCGGCGAAGGCAAGGTGATTGTCTCCGTCGGCCCCGACCGCCAGGGCGAGTTCGAGGATATCGAGGTTGGCATCGAGCGCCTGCATCTGGAACAGGATGCCGGCAAGTCGATGCACGACCAGCACCCGACCATGTCCTATGTCGATCTCAACCGCTCCGGCGTGGCTCTGATGGAGATTGTCTCCAAGCCCGATATCCGCTCGGCCGACGAAGCCAAGGCCTATGTCACCAAGCTGCGCTCGATCATGCGTTATCTCGGCACTTGCGATGGCAACATGGACGAAGGCTCGCTGCGCGCCGACGTCAACGTCTCGGTCCGCCGTCCGGGTGGCGAGTTTGGCACGCGCTGCGAGATTAAGAACATGAACTCCATCCGCTTCATCGGCCAGGCCATCGAATACGAGGCGCGCCGGCAGATCGCCATTCTGGAAGACGGCGGCAAGATCGATCAGGAGACGCGACTGTTCGATCCGGCCAAGGGCGAGACGCGTTCGATGCGCTCCAAGGAAGAAGCGCATGACTATCGCTATTTCCCGGATCCCGACCTTCTGCCGCTGGAGTTCGACCAGGCCTATGTCGACGCGCTCGCCAAGGACCTGCCGGAACTGCCCGACGACAAGAAGGCGCGGCTGGTCGATGTGCTCGGCCTTTCGGCCTATGACGCCTCGGTGCTGGTTTCGGAAAAGCCGATCGCCGACTATTTCGAAAAGGTGGCGGCAGGCCGCGACGGCAAGCTCGCCGCCAACTGGGTGATCAACGACCTCCTGGGTCAACTCAACAAAGCCGGCAAGGATATTGAAAATGCTCCGGTTTCGCCCGAACAGCTCGGCGCTGTTCTCGACCTGATCAAGGAAGGTACGATCTCCGGCAAGATCGCCAAGGACCTGTTCGAGATCGTCTGGAACGAGGGCGGCGATCCGCGCCAGCTCGTCGAGAACCGCGGCATGAAGCAGGTCACCGACACCGGCGCCATCGAGAAGGCGGTCGACGAGGTCATCGCCGCCAACCCGGACAAGGCCGAGCAGGCGCGCGCCAAGCCGACCATGGCTGGCTGGTTCGTCGGCCAGGTGATGAAGGCGACCGGCGGCAAGGCCAACCCGCAGGTGGTCAACGACCTGGTCAAGGCCAAGCTCGGCATCGAGGGCTAGCGATGTTCGTGCGCACGGCGAGCGAACGCGATCTCGCAGCCGTCCGCGCGTTAATGGTCGAGACTTGGCATGCCACTTACGACGCCATCTATGGAGCCAAGCGGGTAACTGAAATCACGGATGACTGGCATTCGATCGCCTCGCTCAAGGCGCGGCTGACGCGCCCGAATTCCGAATTCCTGGTCGCTGACGACGGCAAGCGGCTCGGCGGCATGGCGTTCGCCGCCGCCACCACCGACCCGAAGATCGTCCTTTTGAACCAGCTCTATGTGCATCCGACCTGCCAGCGGCAGGGGATCGGCCAATTGCTGCTCGATGAAGTCGAAGCCAGTTTTCCGGAGATGGATACGCTGCGCCTCGAAGTCGAGGAAGCAAATGCCGTGGCGATCGCCTTCTACGAGGCGAACGGGTTCCGCCCGGCAGGCAGGACCGCCGATTGCGGCGGCAATTCGGGACTGCCCGCCCTCATCATGGAGAAGCGGCTCCGCTAGGTCGGCGGCGAGCCCCCATTCATCGCGCGGTTTTGATTTGATCGCGCCGACCCGCGTGGTCAAGGCTGCGCATCGCCGGTGTCCCGCTCTCCACTAGGCAGAGGCGTCGCCGGCAAAATGGGGGATTGCCATGCCGAGCTTGCCGGAACTGATGCCGACCGAGGTGTCGGATGAGACTTTTGGCGGCGTGACCTATCACGTCGCCGGCGAACTGGTGCCGGTGCTGTCGGTCGATGTGACCAACATGCCGGTCTATTTCGAGCACCACATCCTGCTCTGGAAGAACACCACCATCACCATCGGCCTGAAATCGCTGAAGGGCGCGCTGAAGCGGATGATCGCCGGCATGCAGATATTCGTCACCGAGGCGTCCGGGCCGGGAATCATCGCCTTCAGCCGTGATGGCCCCGGCCATATCGTGCCGATCCATCTTCGGCGCGGCGAGGAGATCCAGGTGCGCGAGCACCAGTTCCTCGCCGCGACCGCCAGCGTCGACTACTCTTTCGAGCGCGTGCGCGGGCTGGGAACGATGCTGTTTGGCCAGAGCGGCTTCTTCATCGACCGCTTCCGCGGCGAGACAGGTGACGGCATCGTCTGGCTGCATGGCTACGGCAATGTCTTCGAGAAGGTGCTGGCGCACGGCGAGACCATCGACATCGAGCCGGGCGGCTGGCTGTTCAAGGACGCTTCGGTGAAGATGGATACGAGGATCGACCGGCTTTCCAGCGGCTTCTTCGGCGCCGCCATGAATTTCGTCGTCAATCGCTTCACCGGGCCGGGCCGCGTCGGCATCCAGTCGATGTATCTGCATATGCCGTCGGAAGAGTAGGCGGCGAGCCTCATCGAACGATTGTCCGATCAGGCGACGGGAATTTCCACATTGTCGATCAGCCGGGTCGTGCCGAGCCAAGCCGCGGCGAGCAGGCGGCCGTCCCGGCCCCGCTGCCAGGGTCCGAGCGTGACGCTCGCGCGGGCGGCGACATAGTCGACCTTTTGGAAGCCGGCTGAGACGAGCGCCTTTGCGGCATCTTCGGTGCCGCCGGCCTCATCCGTGCCGGCTGAAAGCGCCGCAGCCGTGCGGCGCAGGATAACGTTGAGCTTGCGCGCGATTTCGAGCTCGGTCGCGCCGAGATAGGCATTGCGCGATGACATGGCGAGGCCATGAATGTCACGCACGGTCGGCGCGCCGACGATCTCAACCGGCAGGTCGAGGTCGCGGGAGAGCTGCCTGACGACGCAAAGCTGCTGGTAGTCCTTCTCGCCGAACACCGCGCAATCGGGCGCCGCCTGCAGGAAGAGCTTGGCCACAACGGTCGCGACGCCGTCGAAGAAGCTCGGCCTGAAGTCGGTTTCCAGGCCGCGGGAGGGGCCACCTACAGAGATCTTGGTGGCGAAGCCGGCAGGATACATTTCGCTCACGCCTGGCGTGAAGGCGAGATGCGCGCCGGCGTCCTGCAACCGGTCGAGATCGTGCGCCAGCTGGCGCGGATATTTATCGAGATCTTCCGTCGGCGCGAACTGCGCCGGATTGACGAAGATCGAGACGACGCAGCGCTCTGCCCGTTCGAGCGCGATCCTGACCAGCGAGATATGGCCGTCATGCAGCGCGCCCATGGTCGGCACCATGGCGACCTTGAGGCCGGCCTGCCGCCACTCCCGGATATGCGCCCGAAGGGCGGTGACGCTGTCGACGACGGTTGGCGCGTTCATGTCTTGTCCTTGCCGGAAGCCGTCGTGAAGACGTGTTCGGGGCCGGGGAAAGCGCGGCTGCGCACCTCGGCGGCGTAGCGCGCCGCCGCATCCGCCATCACGCCGCGCAAGTCGGCGTATTCCTTGACGAATTTCGGCACGCGGTCGACAGTCATGCCGACCATGTCGTCGATCACCAAGATCTGGCCGTCGCAGTCGGCGCTGGCGCCGATGCCGATGGTCGGTATGGAAATGTGACGGGTAAGCTTCGCGGCCACGACCTCCATCGTGCCCTCGATGACGACCGAGAATGCGCCGGCTTCTTCTACCGCCTCGGCATCGCTGAGCAGGGCAGCGATATTGTCCTCCGTCCGGCCCTTGATCCTGTAGCCGCCGTCCTTCTCCACCGATTGCGGCTGCAGGCCGATATGGCCCATGACCGGTATTCCTTCGGCAACGATCGCCGCGATCCGGGAAGCCGTGTCGACACCGCCTTCGAGCTTCACGGCCTGGCATCCCGTTTCCTCGACAATGCGCTTCGCCGCCGCCGCGGCCTGCGCCGGCGAGGCCTCGTAGCTGCCCGCCGGCATGTCGACCACCACGCAGGCCCTGGCCGAGCCGCGCATGACGGCCTGGCCGTGCGCGATCATCATCTCCAGCGAGGCGCCGAGCGTGGTCGCGTGGCCATGCAGCACCATGGCGACGCTGTCGCCGACCAGGAGCAGGTCGACATGCGGATCGAGCAGGCGGGCGACAGGATAGGTGTAGGCGGTGAGGCAGACGATCGGCACGCCACCCTTGCGGCGGCGAATGTCTTCGGCGCTGATCCGGCTGTCGGCGGACGGATCCCGGCTCAATCGTCACCTCCCTAAGGCGCCCCCGAAACGGGCCGGCCCGAGCTTTAGAAAGACGGGCAACGCTTGGCAAGCCGCGTTGCCGCCGGCAGGGCAACTGCATCGATTTAGCGCATGGAGCATTTCCATTCGGGGTGTGGCAAAACCCTTGCCTTCGCGGTGACGTGACGCCATAAGCAGGGGAAAGGCGCAGCCGCTGCCGCCGTGAGGATGTGGATGAAAACTTTCCTGCTGCAGTTTTTCACCTGGTGGAACAGCCAGACGCTCGGCACCCGCTTCCACACCTGGCGCTTCGGCAAGAGGGTCGGCGAGGACGAAGCCGGCAACGTCTACTATGAAGGCGGCATCGATTCGGAAGGCCGCACCCGCCGCTGGGTCATCTATCGCGACTATTCGGAAGCCTCGAAGATCCCGCCGGGCTGGCATGGCTGGATCCATCATCGCGTCGATACACCTCCATCGAGCGAGAGCTACAAGGCTCGCGAGTGGCAGAAGGAGCATCGGCCGAACCTGACCGGAACGCCCGGCGCCTATCGTCCGCAGGGTTCCATCCTGACCAACCAGCATCGCCCGCAGGTGACCGGCGACTACGACGCCTGGACGCCCGGATCGTAATCCACGTCCCAGACGCCGCTTCGGTCCTTTGTCGCCACAATTGGCGTTTAGCTGCTTGCTGATCGCGCAGCCTCGACTAGCCTTGGGCGTTGAAGAATCACCCGGGCACAACCACCGGTATTTGCATGAGCTCTCCTAAGCAATTCCAGGAAAAGTGCGCAGCGGTTTTCCGTCCGGAATTGCGTTCCCGAATTCTAAGCCACACCTCAAAGGCGCTGATCGCGGCGACGTCCATTCTGCTTGCCTCGACGGCAGCTTTCGCAGCCGCACAGGCGCCGGCCCCTGCGCCTGCTGCCTCCGACCGCATCACCAATCCGGTGGCCGAGTTCGCCGGCATCGACAAGATCACCGGCCGCATCATCACCTTCGATGTCTATATCGACGAGACCGTGCAGTTCGGCGCTTTGCAGGTGACGCCTCGCGTCTGCTATTCGCGGCCGGATACGGAGCAGCCGAAGACCGATTCCTTCGTCGAGGTCGACGAGATCACGCTCGATCGTAAGATCCGCCGCATCTTCACCGGCTGGATGTTTGCCGAAAGCCCGGGTCTCAACGCCGTCGAGCACGCCGTCTATGACGTCTGGCTCAAGGGCTGCAAGCAAAAGTCGGACGTGCCGCCGCCGACCGCGGCCAAGGCCGACACGGCCAAGCCCAAGAGCCAGGCCGCCAAGCCCAAGGCTGCGGCGCAACCGGCCGACGCCGGGTCCGAGCCGGCTGACGCGGCCCCGGAGCCGGACGACACGACCGACACCAACTGATCTCGGAACCTGGCCGCCTTTGAGCCGTTGCAAATCTGCGACAGGCGAGGAGGGTTCCGCGATGACCGCTACGAAGCCGATTACCGCCAACAAGCAGGAGCTTCTCGACATCGAGAAGGGCTTTTGGTCGGGCGATTCCGCCTATTATGAAGCCAATGCCGACGTGGAGTGCCTGGTGGCGTTCCCGCAGATGGCGCAGGCGATGACCAACGCCGATCTCGCAAAGACCGCGGCCAAGCCTAACAGATGGCGCGACCTCGACATCAAGCTGAAGGGCATGGTCGAGCCGGGCAGCGATATCGTCATGCTCACTTACGAAGCGCGCGCCACGCGCGAAAATGGCGAGCCCTATGCGGCACTCGCCAGCACCGGCTACGTCCATCGCGCCGACGGCTGGAAGATGATGTTCCATTCGCAAACGCCGATCGAGGCGGCAGAACAAACTCAAGGATAAAAGACGGCCTCGCCTCTCAGCGCCTCGGCGAGCATTTTCTCATACTGGCCGCGCGGCACGTCGACAGCGCCGAAGCGCTTCAAATGGTCGGTCGTGAACTGCGTGTCGAGCAGCGCGAAGCCGCGCGCCTTCAGCCGCTCGACGAGATAGTAGAGACAGGTCTTCGACGCATCGGTCTCTCTGGCGAACATGCTCTCGCCGAAGAACACGCGTCCGAGCGAAACGCCATAGAGGCCGCCGACCAGCCGGTCCTCGCGCCAAGCCTCGACCGAATGGCAGTGGCCCAGGCGATAGAGCTCGACATAGGCTTCGCGGATCGGCGCGTTGATCCAGGTCGAGCGGCGCTCCTCGCGCCTTTCGGCGCAGCCGTCGATCGTCGCTTCGAAATCGAAGTCGTAGCGGATCTCGAACGGATGTTTGCGGATCGTCTTCTTCAAGCTGCGCGGTATGTGGAACCCGTCCAGCGGAATGATGCCGCGCGTTTCCGGCCGCACCCAGAACACTTCCGGGTCGTTGGCGCTCTCGGCCATCGGGAAGACGCCGGAAGCGTAAGCCCGAAGCAGCAGGTCGGTCGGAATGCGATAGCCTGGCGCGTAGGGGCGGGTCATCGCATCCCCGTGCTATTCACCCTTGGCCAGATATTTTTCCAGCCAGTGGATGTCGTAGTCGCCATTGGCGATGTCGGGATTGCCGACAAGGTCGCGAAACAGCGGCAGCGTCGTCTTGATACCATCGACGACGAATTCATCGAGCGCGCGGCGCAGCCGCATCATGCATTCGACGCGGTTGCGTCCGTGCACGATCAGCTTGCCGATCAGGCTGTCGTAATAGGGCGGGATTTTGTAGCCGGAATAGACGCCGGAATCGACGCGGATGCCGAGGCCGCCGGGCGTATGGAAATGCGTGATCGTGCCGGGCGAGGGCGTGAAGGTGCGCGGGTCCTCGGCATTGATGCGGCACTCGATGGCATGGCCGTTGAACTTGATATCTTCCTGCCTGACCGACAGTCCGCCGCCCGAGGCGACGCGGATCTGCTCGTGCACGAGGTCGATGCCGGTGATCGCTTCGGTCACCGGATGCTCGACCTGCAGGCGCGTGTTCATCTCGATGAAATAGAACTCGCCATTCTCGTAGAGGAACTCGATCGTGCCAGCGCCCGAATAGCCGAGATCGGCGATCGCCTTGGCGCAGATATCGCCGATGCGCGAGCGTTCCTCCGCATTGAGCGCCGGCGAGTTGGCTTCCTCCCACACCTTCTGGTGGCGCCGCTGCAGCGAGCAGTCGCGCTCGCCGAAATGCACGCCGCGACCAGCGCCATCGCCGAACACCTGCACCTCGATGTGGCGCGGCTTCTGCAGATATTTCTCGATATAGACCGCGTCGTCGCCGAAGGCGGCGCCCGCTTCCGACTTTGCCGTCTGCAGCGCCACTTCGAGGTCCGCTTCGGTATGCGCCACCTTCATCCCGCGGCCGCCACCGCCGGCGGAGGCCTTGATGATCACCGGATAGCCGATCTCGGCGGCGACGCGCTTGGCCTCCTTGTCTTCGCTGATCGCGCCGTCGGATCCGGGCACGACGGGAATGCCAAGACGCTTTGCCGTGCGCTTGGCCTCGATCTTGTCGCCCATGATGCGGATATGATCGCCCGACGGGCCGATGAAGGTGATGTTGTGGGCGGCGAGGATGTCGGCGAACTTGGCGTTCTCCGACAGGAAACCGTAGCCCGGATGCACCGCGTCCGCTCCGGTGATCTCGCAGGCGGCGACGATCTGGTGGATGTTGAGATAGCTTTCGCGCGAGGGCGGCGGGCCGATGCACACGCTCTCGTCGGCAAGCCGCACATGCATGGCGTCGGAATCCGCGGTCGAATGGACGACCACCGTCTGGATGCCGAGCTCCTTGCAGGCGCGCAGCACCCGGAGCGCGATTTCGCCGCGATTGGCGATGAGGATCTTCTGGAACATCTCTTGGTTGTTCCCGGCTCTACTCAAGAACCACCAGCGGCATTCCGTATTCGACCGGCTGGGCGTCCTCGATGAGGATCGCCGTCACCGTGCCGGCGCGCGGCGAGGGGATCTGGTTCATCGTCTTCATCGCTTCGATGATGAGCAGCGTCTGGCCTTCCTTCACCTTCTGGCCGATCTCGACGAACGGCTTGGCGTCGGGCGAGGGCGCCAGATAGGCCGTGCCGACCATCGGCGAGGGCACAGCGTTCTTCGACGGATCGGCAGGCGCTGCGGCGGCTGGCTGAGCGGCTGCGGCCGCCGGGGCCGCGGCGAGCGCCGGCAGCGGCGCCGCAACCGCGTGGACGGCCTGCGACTGGCGCGAGACACGCACCTTGAGGTCGCCGAGCTCGACCTCGATCTCGGTCAGATTGGTGTCGTTCAGAATGCCCGCCAGGTCGCGGATCAGCTGCTGGTCAACACCGTTCTTTTTTATCGACATTTTCGAGCCTTCTGTTTGGGGGCCGGTCACAGGCGTGCCGCCAGTGCCTGCAGCGCGAGCGTGTAGCCGACCGGCCCGAACCCGCAGATCATGCCGACAGCGACCGGCGCGACCATGGAGACGTGGCGGAAGGGCTCCCGCGCGTGGATGTTGGAAAGATGGACCTCCGCGACGGGCAGCGGCGCAATGGAGCGGATGGCGTCGTGGATGGCGATCGAGGTGTGGCTGTAGGCGCCGGGATTGATGACGATACCTGCGGCCTTGTCGCCGGCTTCCTGGATCCAGTCGACCAGATCGCCCTCATGATTGGACTGGCGAAAATCGATCTCGAGCCCGAGCGCGGCGCCGGCTGCCTTGCAGTCCTCGGCGATCGCCGCAAGCGTCTTGCCGCCATAGATCCCCGGCTCGCGTTTGCCGAGCGCGTTGAGATTGGGACCGTTGAGGACGAAAATCGTTTTCAATATGGCGACCTTGTTCTACGCCGGCCCCGAGCCGGCGCACTGGCCTCTATAATGGGCATAGCCGCCCGCGAAAAGAGCGCAAGTGCGTTCTTGCGCTGTCCACAGCGGCCGGCTTTCGCATCCGCAAGCGCTTACAGCGCGCTCTTGGCCTCTTCGATCTTTTCCGCCAGAACCTGCTGGCCGAGTGCTCCGAAGACCACCTCGTTGCCGACGACATAGGACGGCGTGCCGGTGATCGACAGTTTCGTCGCAAGGTCATAGGTGCGCGACAGCGTTTCGGCGATGCGCGGATCCTTCATCTTCTCGCGCAACGCCGCCTCGTCGGCGCCGAGCGAAAGCGCCACCTTGATGGCGGTTGCTTCGGTGGCGCGGCCCTGGCCGCCGAGCAGCGCGGTGTGGAATTCGCCGTATTTCTCCGGATGCATCAGGTGGAACGCCATGGAGACGACGCTGGCCTTCTGCGAATCCGGGCTTAGGATCGGGAACTCCTTGAGCACGAAGCGCAGGTCCGGGTCGGACTTGGTCAGCGCCTTCATGTCCTCGATGGCGCGTTTGCAGAAGCCGCAATTGTAGTCGTAGAACTCTACGATCGTGACCTTGCCCTTCGGGTTGCCGACGACGCCGTCGAAAGTGGAGTTGAAGATCTCGTCCTTGGAATTCTTGATGACGCCGAGTGCCGCGAGCCGCTGCTCTTCCTTCTGCTTGGCCTCGAGCGCGTCCTGCACCTCGAGCAGAACCTCGGGGTTCTTCAAGAGGTAGTCGCGGATGATGCCCTCGACCTCCTTGCGATCGATCTTGGTATCGGCGGAGGCCTTGGTGTCGGTGGCGGACGTGACCTGCACGATTTGCCCGGTGTCGGCCTTCGCGGCCTGCGGATTTCCCGCCATGAAGCCGAAGGCCAGCATGCCGAGCGCCACCGCCAGACCGCCGGCACTGCCGAGCAGGATTGCCTTGTTCATGATTGTCTATCCTTTTGCCTTTCCCGGTGCGCCTTGGTCGCGGCCAACGCCCGGGAGGTTCATTTGAGTTTGTTCGATGGCGTGTAGTTTATAATATCCTGAGCGCGGACCCAGCGGGGTTCGCCGCGCTTCAATTTCTGTTGAGCGCGCATGGCGAAGATCTTCGCGTTCTTGTAGTCGCCCGAATAGTAGTGGCCCTCGGCGGTGGCGAGATCCGCGGCCGGAAAGTCGCCGAGTTCGCCATAGGCCTGCGCCAGGAAGCGATAAGCATCGGAATTCTCTCTGTCCCGCCCGACGCCGTTGTTGAGCTGGACGACCGCCTTCTTGAGCGAATCGGGTGTACCGACCGCCATCAGCGCCTGGCCGAGCGAGACCAACAGCAGGCCGGAGCGCGCGGGGTCGAGGCTGGCCGCCTTGGCATAGGCGTCCGCCGCGTCCTTCGGCTTGTTGATCTTCATGAGGATGTCGCCGCGCAACTCCTGGAAATAGGGGTTCTTCGGCTGCTCCTTGATCAGCGCCGCCGTCTTGTTCAGCGCCGCGCCCGGATTGCCGTAGAGATAGGTCTGCTGCGCGTCGCCGTAGCGGGCGGCGAGGCTGGTCGGGTTCTTGCGCATCAGCCGCGCGACGGCTGCCTGGCCCTGCATATAGGCGGCGATCTTGATGCGCATCATGTCGTGCCGCTGCTGCAACGCCGGCGGGTCGATCGTGTTGACGAAAGGGCTCTGCTTGACGAGCGCTTCGAGGTTGGCGATGCGCTCCTGCGGCATCGGGTGGCTGATCCGGTAGGGGTCGACCTGGGTGCCGGCGAGCGACAGCGCGCTCTGGAAGCGGCCGAAGGTTTTCAGCATGCCCATGCCGGATTGGCCGGTGGCGTTGAGATAGGTGATCGCCGAACGGTCCGCGGTGATCTCTTCGGTGCGCTGGTAGGCGAGGATCGAGCGCTGCGCCATCTCGCCGCCGCCGGCGGCGACGCCCATGCCGGCGCCGGCAAGGCCTCGGCTGTTGGTGGTGGCGCCGGCCACCATGGCGCCGGCGCCGAGCAGCGTGGCGATGATGGCCATGGTCTTGGCGCGGTCAAGCTGGTCGCGCAATTTCTGCTGATGCCCACCGGCGATGTGCCCGGCCTCGTGCGCGATGACGCCGATGATCTCGTTTGGTGTTTCGGCAGTCACCAGCGCGCCGGTGTTGATGAATAGGCGCCGTCCGGTGACGAAGGCGTTGAAACTCTGGTCGTTGACCAGGACGATGTCGATGCCGTCATTGGCGAGCCCCGCCGCCTTGAAGATCGGCCGGGCATAGTCGCGCACCAGCGCCTCGATCTCGGCGTCGCGCACCACCGGCACGCCTTGCGCGAAGGCGCTGACCGAGTTCGACACGGCAACGGCGGCGGCAAGCATAAGCGTCGCGAAACCGCGCGCGGTTCGGCTGAGGGAGGTCGAGTTGCCAATCGATGGTCGGGGTCGGCTCAACATAGGTCCACTGGTAGACGAGCGGGCGAAAGATGAAAAGTCGGCGCCGGCAACTTCCTGCGCGCTTGTGATCCCCACATCAATCGGGCATTTGTGCGGCGCTGCCCTTTAACTAGGGCAGTTCAGGAGCAAGTCAGCGAAGGTCTGCGTCCCGAGTCGCCGAACAACGGCAATTGGAAGAGGTCAAATGGTCGTTTCGCTTTCGCGCCGGGGGGAAGTCGAGCCCTTCCACGCCATGGACATCCTGGCCGAAGCCAACCGGCTGAAGGCCACTGGCGTGCCTGTCGTGTCGATGGCCGTCGGTCAGCCGTCTGATCCGGCGCCGGTCGGTGTCCGCGAGGCGGCGGCCGCGGCGCTCAGACATGGTCGCATCGGCTATACCGACGCCTTGGGCCTGGCCGACCTGCGCAAGGCGATAGCGGCGCATTACGGCGAGCATTACGGTATTGACGTCGCGCCGTCGCGCATTGCCGTCACGACCGGCTCGTCGGCCGCCTTCAACCTCGCTTTCCTCACCATGTTCGATCCGGGCGACCGCGTCGCCATCGCCGCGCCCGGCTATCCTGCCTACCGCAACATCATGGCCGCGCTTGGCATCGAGATCGTCGAGATCGAGCTCGGCACGGATGCCTACCTTCACGCCGAGCATCTGAAGGCCGCGCATCGCAAGAAGCCGCTTAAGGGCGTGCTGTTCGCCAGCCCCGCCAATCCAACCGGCGCGGTCATACCGGCGGACGAGCTCGTTGCGCTGGTCAAGACGGCCGAAGAACTCGGCATCGCCGTGATCTCGGACGAGATCTATCACCGGCTGGCCTATGCGGGACCCGATGTGACCGCACTGGCGCATGGCGCCGGCGTCACCGTGATCAATTCCTTCTCGAAATATTATTGCATGACCGGCTGGCGCATCGGCTGGATGGTGTTGCCGGAAGAACTGGTGCGGCCGGTCGAGCGTGTCGCCCAGAGCCTCTACATCTCGCCGCCGGAACTGTCGCAGATCGCGGCCATCGAGGCCTTCAAGGCGACGGAGGAGCTCGAAAAGGTGAAGGCGCGTTACGCCTGGAACCGCGACCTTCTGATGACGCGTCTGCCCGAACTCGGCTTTACGCTCGCCGCACCGATGGACGGCGCCTTCTATGCGTTCTGCGATGTCACCCGCCACACCAATGACAGCATGGCCTTTGCCCGCAAGATGCTGGCCGAAGCGCATGTCGCGGCGACGCCCGGCCGCGATTTCGACCCGGTGCAGGGCCATCGCACCATGCGCTTTTCCTATGCCGGCAGCCATGACGACATGGTCGAGGCGCTGGCGCGCATCGAACGCTGGCTGAAATAGAAGCCATGCCGGAGCTCGACCAAGCACTGGCCGAAGTCGCGGCCGAAATGGCGGCGCGCGCCGATCGCGGCGAGGTGGCGACCTACATCCCCCAGCTCGGCAAGGTCGATCCGACGAAATTCGGTATCGCCGCCGTGACCAATGACGGCCGCGTCATTCTCGCCGGCGACGCCGACCAGCCTTTTTCGATCCAGAGCGTCTCGAAAGTCTTCACGCTCACTCTGGCGCTGGGCAAGGTCGGCGATGCGCTCTGGCATCGCGTCGGCCGCGAGCCGTCCGGCAATCCGTTCAACTCGATCGTCCAGCTCGAGCACGAGAACGGCATCCCGCGCAATCCGTTCATCAATGCCGGCGCCATCGTCGTTTCCGACGTCCTGCTCGCCGGCCATCAGCCGCGCGAGGCGATCGGCGAAATCCTGCGCTTCATCCAGTTTCTCGCCGATGACGAGGCGATCATCATTGACCGCGAAGTGGCGGCATCCGAGCGAGCCACCGGCTATCGTAACTTCGCCCTGGCCAACTACATGAAATCCTTTGGCAATCTGCACCACGAGCCGGAGCTGGCGCTGGGTGTCTATTTCCACCATTGTGCCATTGCCATGAGCTGCCGCCAGCTCGCCATGGCCGGCCGCTTTCTGGCCAATGGCGGCAGGAACCCGGCGACGGGCCATTCTGTCGTGTCGGTCGAGCGGGCACGCCGCATCGGCGCGCTGATGCTGACCTGCGGCCATTATGACGGTTCCGGCGATTTTGCCTTTCGTGTCGGCATACCCGGTAAAAGCGGTGTCGACGGCGGCATTCTCGGCATCGTGCCAGGGATAGCTTCGCTGGCAGTGTGGTCGCCCGGCCTCAACGAGAACGGCAATTCCAAGCTCGGCTCCATCGCGCTGGAGAAGCTCGCCAGGATGATGAACTGGTCGATCTTCGCCCCGTAAAGCAACCATGCAGCGGTTTTCCGTCCTGCGCGGAAACGAAAAATCCCGCGCCAGATAGGCGCGGGATTATTTTTAAAAGATCAGTCTAACGAGCTGAAGGGCTTAGAAAAAACCCTTGCGCTGCCACCAGCCGGCGCGCTTCGGCTTGTCTTCGGCCTTGGCCTCGTCAGACACGTTCGAAGACACGACGGGAACAACCGGTGCGTCGACTGACTGTGGCTTGCGCCGCGTCGGATGGGCATTGGTGGCAGGCTCCGCCTCGGTGGTCGCGGGAGCAGCAGCCGCCGGCTCCGGCTCGGGCTCGACAGCCGCGGGCGCGACCTGGGCCTCGGCCACAGGCTCCGATACCGTCTCGGCCACGGTTTCCTCGGCTGCCTTCTTGGCTCTCGAACGGCGCGGCTTCTTCGGTTTTTCAGCCACCTCGGCGTCGTCATTGGCTGCCTCGGGAGCGGCAGGCTCGGGCGCGGCTGCCACGACCGGTTCACCGGCGGTTTCCTCACCCTCCGCCGCTTCGTCCTCGGTGTCGCCGACAGTCTCGCCGGCAACCGCCTCCGAAGCCTCGTCCTCGCGGCGATTGCGTTTGCCGCCGCGCTTGCCGCGCCGGCGCTTCTTGCCGGCGCCTTCATCGCTTGCCGCCGCCACGGCTTCGCCGCCGGCGGTCACTTCCTGGGCTGCCTCGTCCGTTGCCGCATTGCCGGCATCGCCGGCTTCCTCCGGCGCCGGAGCGGCAATGGCTTCACCATTGTGCTCGCGATCGCGGTCCCTGCCGCCGCGCCGCCGCCGGCGTTTGCGGCGCCTGCGGCCTTCGCCGTCCTCGGAGTGCTGCTGGTGCTGGCCCTGCTGCTGCGGGTGGCGCGGCTGTTCGGCCTTCGCCGAAACCTCTTCTTCCTCTTCCTCGACGACGATCTCGTCCTCGGGCTCTTCCGGCTCGACATAGGCCGGCAGGCTGCGCACCTCGACGAAGCCTTCCGGCTTTTCGGCAACGGCGCCGCGGAAGATCGCGTAGTGCTGGGTGCCGAGCGTCTCGTCAGCCTCGATCGTGATGGTCAGGCCGAAGCGGGCTTCGAGCTCCACCAGATTGGCGCGCTTGTGGTTGAGCACGTAGAGCGCGGTCGCGGCCGGCGTGCGCACGATGATGTGGCTGCGCGAATCCTTGAGCAGGAATTCCTCGATCGCCCGCACCACCATAAGCGCCACGGAGGAATCGGAGCGCACATGGCCGGTGCCGCCGCAGTGCGGGCAGGGCTTCATGGTCGATTCCAGCACGCTGGCGCGGATGCGCTGGCGCGACATTTCCATCAGGCCGAAATGCGAGATGCGGCCGACCTGGATACGGGCGCGGTCGTTCTTGAGGTGATCCTTCAGCCGCTTCTCGACGGAGCGGTTGTTGCGGTTCTCCTCCATGTCGATGAAGTCGATGACGATGAGGCCGGCAAGGTCGCGCAGTCTGAGCTGGCGCGCGACTTCCTCGGCGGCCTCCAGATTGGTGTGGAGCGCGGTCTCCTCGATCGAATGCTCCTTGGTGGAGCGGCCGGAGTTGACGTCGATCGAAACCAGCGCCTCGGTCTGGTTGATGATGATGTAGCCGCCGCTCTTCAACGTCACCTGCGGCTGAAGCATGCGGTCGAGCTGCGCCTCGATGCCGTTGCGCACGAAGATCGGCGTGGTGTCGCGGTAGGGCTGAACCACCTTGGCGTGGCTCGGCATCAGCATGCGCATGAAGTCCTTGGCCTCGCGATAGCCGTCCTCGCCGGAGACCAGGATCTCGTCGATATCCTTGTTGTAGAGGTCGCGCACCGAGCGCTTGATCAGGCTGCCTTCCTCATAGACCAGGGCAGGGGCCGTGGATTGCAGCGTAAGGTTGCGGACATTCTCCCAAAGCCGCATCAGATATTCGTAGTCGCGCTTGATCTCGGCCTTAGTGCGACTTTCGCCGGCGGTGCGCAGGATGACGCCCATGCCTTGCGGCACTTCGAGGTCGGCCACGACCTCCTTCAGGCGCTTGCGGTCCTGCGCGTTGGTGATCTTGCGCGAGATGCCGCCGCCGCGCGCCGTGTTCGGCATCAGCACCGAATAGCGGCCGGCAAGCGAGAGATACGTGGTGAGCGCCGCGCCCTTGTTGCCGCGCTCTTCCTTGACCACCTGCACCAAAAGAATCTGGCGGCGCTTGATGACTTCCTGGATTTTGTACTGGCGACGCACCGGCTTGCGGCGGTTGCGGATCTCCTCGAGCGCGTCTTCGGCTCCGACCGATTCGACCTCGTGCTCGTCCGAATGCGAGGAAGAGACCTCCTCCAGCATGCCGCGATCATTGTCGCTGGCGGCGGCTTCGCCGCTCTGCTCGGGCTGATCCGTCTGCCGGACCGCTTCGGAGATCACGTCGGCGTCGACGCTCGCGGCAATCGAGGTCGAGCCGCCTTCGGACGGCTTGCCGTCCTCGTCATCGGCGGCCGCTACGGCGTCGCCGCCAGTCTCGGCGGCAGTTTCTTGAGACGTTTCCGACGCGGCCTCGACCGCCTCGAAGGCTGTTTCGACATTTTCAGCCTGGGCATCGGCGGTCTCGCCGCCAACATTCTCGCCGGCAACCTCGGCAGCGGTGTCGTGGGCCTCTACGGTTTCAGCCTGGCTTTCCCCGTTCTCCGGGGAAGCCGCGATTTCAACATCGTGCTTGTGCTCGCCGCGCTCGCGGTTCTTGCCGCCGCGGCGCCTGTTGCGGCGGCCGCCGCGATCGCGCGCCTGCTCTTCGCCGCTCTCGGCTTCCTCGTCGTCTTCGTCCTCGGCTTCCTGCGCTTCGGCGCGCAGCAGAGCCTGACGGTCGGCGACCGGGATCTGGTAATAATCGGGATGAATTTCACTGAAGGCGAGAAAACCGTGACGGTTGCCGCCATACTCGACAAAGGCTGCCTGGAGGGAAGGTTCGACCCGGGTTACGCGGGCGAGGTAGATGTTTCCTTTGAGCTGCTTCTTGTCCTGGGATTCAAAGTCGAATTCTTCGATGCGGTTACCGCGAACGACGACAACGCGTGTTTCCTCCGGGTGGGAGGCGTCTATCAGCATCTTGTTGGGCATTATTTTGTTTCCTGCCGGCAGCCGACGGCCGCAGCCGGCGTGGCAATGCCCGCCGCTGTGCGCCTGTATCTGTGTGCATGCCGGATAATTGAATGTCCGCTAGCCGCCGCTTGAGCGCGATGGCGGTGCCGCCCGCAGCCACTATGGCGCGGTTCGATGCGGACCTTTCCATGATTGCGCTTGAAGCCATCGGCACCAGCAGAACCTTTTGAACCAAAGCCCGGGCTCAGCCGGACCAGCTTGTTTGCTCACGAAGAGCCGGCGCGGGGCAAACCCGGCCGTTTTCCTCACGCAAGCGATTCCCCCGCCACGGGAGCACGCCTGCGAAAATCGTCGCGACCACCTGAGCCTGGAAGGATAACGGAGCCGCCTTTGCATCCGACCTTTGGCAGGAAACTGCTGAGGCGAGCGGTTCCAGGATTGCAGTGATCCAATGTCGCTTTTATGATTTGGCGGCATGGAAGGCAACCCCGATTTCGGATGCCGGCAAAAAGCGCTTCCGCAGGGGAAGGTGCCTTCCATCGCGTCTATGAAAGGCTTGGTTAACCTTCTCTGAATACCAATCGTTAATTGAATTGGTGGCCTGACAGGCACTCTGCGGGAAGGCTGGGCGCAATGCGTCGAACCGGGAGCGACGGATAAGAGATGGGACCGGCGGGCACCGCGGACAAGAGGGGTAGGATCGCCGGGTGTTTCCTGCGCTTGGCCTGGACTGCCTTGCTGCTGACCGTCCTGTCCTGTTTCGCCGCCGCGCACGCCGACACCCTGCTTGGCGCGACCGGCTACAAGATGGCCGGCGACGCCACAAAGATGCGCATAGTCGTGAATTTCGACCGCGAGCCGGACGTCAAATGGTTCCTGCTGCGCGGCCCCAATCGCCTGGTCATCGACCTGCCGCGCACACGATTCGCCCTCGACGCCAAGGATGTAAAGCCGCGCGGGCTTGTGCGGGCCGTCCGCTACGGCGATCAGGGGCACGGTTCGCGCCTGATCCTCACCGGCAAGGGACCTTTCGCCGTCGACAAGCTCGACGTGCTCAAGAATGACGATGGCAGCGGCTATCGCATCGCCATCGACATGTCGGCCGCCTCGGAACGCGAGTTCGACGCGGCGCTCGCCAACCAGTCGCTGACAACCGGTTCGACGGTTTCCACCGAAAAGGGCGAGCGGGTCGGCACCGGACCGATCTCGGCGCCCGGCCATCGCTTCACGGTGGTTATCGATCCGGGCCATGGCGGCGTCGATGGTGGCGCAGAAAGCTCGGCCGGCACGGTCGAGAAGGACGTCACGCTCGCCTTTGCCAAGGAACTGCGCGACAAGCTGGCGGCGGTCGGCAAATACGATGTCTACATGACACGCGACAACGACCTGTACCTGGCGCTGGACGAACGCGTGCGCATCGCGCGCCAGCACGAGGCCGATCTTTTGATCTCCATCCATGCCGACACGATCGCCGTCAAAGGGCTTCGCGGCGCCACGGTCTACACGCTCTCGGACAAGGCCTCCGATCCGGAGGCGCAGGCGCTCGCCGATCGCGAGAATCTCTCCGACCAGTTCGCCGGAATGAAGATCGAGGACGACAACAAAGAAGTCACCGATATCCTGATCGATCTGATCCGCCGCGAAACCCATAGTTTCTCGATGAGTTTCGCCCATACGCTCGTCGGTCAGTTGTCGACCAGCGTCGGCCTCATCAACAATCCGCAGCGTTCGGCCGGCTTCAGAGTGCTCAAGGCCCCCGACGTGCCGTCCGTCCTGGTCGAGCTCGGTTATCTTTCCAACGTCAAGGACGAGGCGCAGCTGCTCAACGCCGACTGGCGCGGCAAGGCGGCGCAAAGCATAACCAACGCGGTTGGCCTGTTTGCCGCCGCCAAGGCCGGTACCGCGACGGGCGGCTGAGCCTGCCGCATCCGCCCGCAACCGCCGGATGTCTGCAACCACAAGCAGCGTTGCATGACAACAACACCAGGCGTTATTATTCGGCAACCGAGTCCTCAAATTTCGCGCTGCCGTATTTTGTCCACATGGCCGCGACATGGGTTTTTCGATTGCGGATTGGGACCGCCCCGGGAAGCTTGCGCGACTGTCGGCTTCGTTTAGGAAATTCCCGAACCTCGGACTGGAGCGGGCATGATTCGTCTCATCGGCTATTTCTTTGGCATCGGCACGACGCTGGCGCTGCTGGTGGCGGCCGGTCTTGCCATCTATGTCAGCCATCTGACCAAGGACCTGCCCGACTACGAGGTTTTGGCCAAATACGAACCGCCGGTGACGACGCGTATCCACGCCTCCGACGGTTCGCTGATGGCCGAATATGCGCGCGAACGGCGTCTCTATCTGCCGATCCAGGCCATCCCTGACCGCGTCAAGGCCGCCTTCATGTCGGCCGAGGACAAGAATTTTTACAACCATCCCGGCATCGACATCACCGGCCTCGGCCGCGCGATTGTCGTCAACCTGCAGAACTTCGGCTCAGGCAGGCGCCAGGTCGGCGCCTCGACGATCACCCAGCAGGTGGCGAAGAACTTCCTGCTCACCGCCGACCAGACCTATGAGCGCAAGATCAAGGAGATGATCCTGGCCTTCCGCATCGAGCAGGCCTATTCGAAAGACCGCATCCTCGAGCTCTACCTCAACGAAATTTTCTTCGGCTTCGGCGCCTACGGCGTTGCGGGTGCTGCGCTTACCTATTTCGACAAGTCGGTCAACGAGTTGACAGTCGCGGAAGCCGCCTATCTCGCCTCGTTGCCGAAGGGCCCGAACAACTATCATCCCTTCAAGCACGCCGACCGCGCCCTGGAACGCCGCAACTGGGTCATCGACCAGATGGTCGCGAACGGCTACGTCACCCGTGAGGAGGGCGACAAGGCCAAGGCCGAACCGCTCGGCGTGACGCCGCGCCGCAACGGCTCATACCTGTTCGCCGGCGAGTACTTCACCGAGGAGGTCCGCCGCCAGATCATCGCGCGCTACGGCGAGAACGCGCTTTACGAGGGCGGCCTGTCGGTGCGCACGACGCTCGATCCGAAAATCCAGCTCATCGCGCGCAAGGCGATGCAGAACGGCCTGCTCAAATACGACATGCTGCGCGGCTATCGCGGTCCGGTGAAGCATATCGACATCTCCGGCGACTGGGGCGTGCCGCTCGGCAATGTAAAGGGTCTCGAGGACGTGCCGGAATGGACGCTGGCCGTCGTGCTCGACAGTTCGGCGACTGGTCTCGCCATCGGCCTTCAGCCGGCGCGACAGGCTTCCGGCGACCTCGTCAACGACCGTGTCCAGGGTACCGTCAGCAAGGAGGACATGGGCTTCGCCATGCGCCACTTCGTCAACGGCAAGTCCGTCAGGGCGAAGTCCCCGGCGGAGGTGCTGGAGCCCGGCGACGTGATCTACGTGCAGAAGAACGAAGGCTCCGACAACACCTACATGCTGCGCCAGGTGCCGGAGGTGGAGGGCGGCCTCGTCGCCATGGATCCGCATACCGGCCGCGTGCTCGCCATGGTCGGTGGCTTCTCCTACGCGCAGTCCGAGTTCAACCGCGCAACCCAGGCGATGCGCCAGCCCGGCTCCTCGTTCAAGCCGATCGTCTATTCGGCTGCGCTCGACAATGGCTACACCCCCGCCTCGGTGATCATGGACGGCCCCATCACCATCCAGAGCGGCAACACCACCTGGACGCCGAAGAACTATGACGGCACGGTCGCGGGCCCGGCCACCCTGCGCTCCGGCATCGAGAAGTCGCGCAACCTGATGACCGTGCGGCTTGCCAACGACATGGGCATGAAGCTGGTCGTGGAATATGCCGAGCGCTTCGGCGTCTACGATCATCTGGCGCCCTATCTGCCGATGGCGCTGGGCTCCGGCGAGACGACCGTCATGCGCATGGTGTCGGCCTATTCGATCATGGCCAATGGCGGCAAATCGATCAAACCCTCGCTCATCGACCGCATCCAGGACCGTTACGGCAAGACGGTGTTCAAGCAGGACGAGCGCGGCTGCGAAGGCTGTAACGCCACCGAATGGAAGGACCAGCCCGAGCCTGAGCTGGTCGACAATTCCGAACAGGTGCTCGACCCGATGACCGCCTACCAGATCACCTCGATGATGGAAGGCGTGGTGCAGCGCGGCACCGGCGCCACCATCGGTGAACTGGGCCGCCACATCGCCGGCAAGACCGGCACGACCAATGACGAGAAGGACGCCTGGTTCATCGGCTACACGCCCAACCTCGTCGTCGGCCTTTATATGGGCTACGACACGCCGCGCGGCCTCGGCCATGGCGCCACCGGCGGTGGTCTCGCTGCGCCGATCTTCAAGGACTTCATGCGCGTCGCGCTCGACGGCAAGCCGAACACCGACTTCCAGGTCCCGGACGGCATGAAGCTGATCGCCATCAACCGCAAGACCGGCATGCGCGCCGCCGAAGGCGATCCCAACACCATCGTCGAGGCGTTCAAGCCCGGCACCGGACCGGCCGACAGCTATTGGGTGATCGGCATGGGTGCAGACGGCTCGAACGGCTCGGGCGGAGCGCTGTCGCCCCAGGCCAACCAGGCCATCCAGGATGGCGGCGGCGGCCTCTACTGACCTCGCGCATTTCTGAAATGGGCCGGCGAGAAACCGCCGGCCCATTTCGCTTTACAGGCGGCGATGCCGTGCCTATGTATCGCGCCTATTCCGAAAAGACCGAAAAGAACAGGACCGAACGAAACGCCATGCGCGCGGAAACGCAAAACATTGTCGACGAGATCAGGCAGGCGATAACCCTGCTGAGGAGGCATCTTTGACTGGGATCAGGCTGTAAAGCGGCTTGATTACCTGAATTCGCGCGCCGAGGATTCCAGCCTCTGGAATGATCCGACAGAAGCGCAGAAGCTGATGCGGGAGCGCCAGGAACTCGAGGACGGTATCGCTGCCGTCAAGGGAATGACACAGGCGCTGGAAGACAATATCGGCCTGATCGAGCTCGGCGAGGAAGAGGGCGACGAGGGTATTATCGCCGAGGCGGAGGCAGCGCTGCGTTCGATGCAGGGCGAGGCCAAGGCTCGCCAGGTCGAGACGCTGCTCTCCGGCGAAGCCGACGCCAACGACACCTATCTCGAAATCCATGCCGGCGCCGGCGGCACCGAGAGCCAGGACTGGGCCTCGATGCTCCTGCGCATGTACACGCGCTGGGCCGAGCGCCGCCGTTTCAAGGTCGAGGTGCTGGAAGTCCATGACGGCGAAGAGGCGGGCATCAAGTCCGCCACCGTGCTGATCAAGGGCCACAACGCCTATGGCTGGCTGAAGACGGAGTCCGGCGTCCATCGCCTAGTGCGCATTTCGCCTTACGACAGCAACGCGCGGCGCCACACATCCTTCGCCAGCGTCTGGGTCTATCCGGTCATCGATGACTCGATCGAGATCAATGTTTCCGAATCCGATGTGCGCATCGATACTTATCGTTCATCGGGTTCGGGCGGCCAGCACGTCAACACCACCGACTCGGCGGTGCGCATCACCCATCTGGCGACCGGCATCGCGGTCGCCTGTCAGGCCGAGCGCTCGCAGCACAAGAACCGTGCCAAGGCCTGGGAAATGCTGCGCTCGCGCCTCTACGAGGAAGAGCTGAAGAAGCGCGAGGCGGTCGCCAACGCCACGGAAGCGTCGAAGAGCGACATCGGCTGGGGCCACCAGATCCGCTCTTACGTGCTGCAGCCCTATCAGCTCGTGAAGGACCTGCGCACTGGCGTCGAAAGCACCTCGCCGTCGAGCGTGCTCGATGGCGACCTCGACGAGTTCATGGAAGCCTCGCTCTCGCATCGCATCGAGGGCGGTGCCGGCGAAGCGGTGGCGGACCTCGACTAGGATTCCCGGCACTGCACGACGGAGGAAGCTGGTGACGCGCAAACTTGCCGGGAAATGCTTCTGCGGCGCCGTCCATTATGAAGTGGCGGACGAATTCGTTTACGCCGCCAATTGCCACTGCTCCAACTGCCGGCGCACGACCGGATCGGCGTTCAAACCCTTCGCCGGCATCGAGCGCGGCAAGTTTCGTCTCACCGCCGGCGACGACAGGCTGCTGATCTTCGGCGACGAGAGCGGCCATGACGCCCATTGCGGCCGATGTGGTTCGCTCGTCTATTCATTGGTGCGTGATGGCGCCTACGTCCATGTCGCCATGGGGACGTTGATGGACGATCCAGGCATTCGCCCGAGCGCACATATCTTCGTCGGTTCAAAGGCGCCGTGGTTCACGATTACAGACGATCTGCCGCAATATCGTGAACATGCCGACGGCTGAAGGCCGGAACCTCCGTCAGCGGAACTTCGTTCTTAGGCACCCTGGGCGCAGGCCTGTCGTCTGGTTCTTGCCAGCCAAGTCTGCGCACCTTTCCGTCGCCGAAGCTTGAAGCCCGGCGCGCCGCGACGGCGCGTCCACTTCTTGCGCTGGCTATGGAATCAGCTCAGCATTCGGGCTGTGGGATAGAAGCATTTATGGCCGGACGCGGCATAACTGCGACTGACGATCCGGCCACTGGGAAGAACACGTTCCGGGAACGGGCAAGCGAAAACGCTTGATGCTCGAAAGGAACGTTTCGATGTCTGCTGCCATATCAAGATCGGCCAAAGCCGTTCGACCGGCCGGCCGACTTTTGTTCTCCCTCTTCGCTGTTGGAGCCATCTCGGTGCTGGCGCCGCCGGCCACCGCGCACGACGCCCTACCCACGGCGGCCATGCCGCAAGGCTGGAAATACCCCTTTGCCTGCTGCGCCAATTTCGACTGCAAGGAAGTGCCGCAGTCGTCCATCAGCGAGCGGCCTGAAGGCTATGTCATAAAGGGCACAGGCGAGGTGGTGGCCTATAGCGACAAGCGGATCAAGAATTCGCCCGACGGCGAGTACCACTGGTGCGCGCATCAGGCCGGGCTCGACGCCGGCAAGACCATCTGCCTGTTCGTGCCGCCGCCCTCTTATTAGGAGCAATTCCGAGAAAAGTGTGAGCGGTTAAGTTCGGCGCCTTCGCCGTAACCTTCCGTCCGGAATTGCATAAAAACAGAGAGATAGTGCGTTCCACCGTTTCCGTGAAAGCGGTGGAACGCACCAGCCTTCGCGAGCCAAATGCGAGGTGCGGGAAAGCTTCGAGCGCCGGCACGTCTGCCGAAGCTGCTGACAGACAGTTGTCAGGACCGCTTCTTTATGTTGCCCTGCTGCCAGGGGAATCCGGCTTGGCGGCGGACAACGGGAGAGGTGAGTTCATGACCATCAGGGCAAGCTGCCACTGCAAGGCGACAACCTTCGAGGTTGCCGAGGCGCCGCGGACGGTGACGCAATGCACATGCTCGTTCTGCTCGAAGCGCGGGTCGCTATGGGCCTATTATGTGCCGTCGCAATTCAAGCTCACAAGCCCGCCGGAGAACGTCTCGTTCTATCGCTGGGGCTCGAAGACCGTGAAGCATGGTTTCTGCGCCAATTGCGGTTGCGGTACCTTCACTGAAACGCCTGACTGGTCGACCGGGAAGCCGGATTTCGACAATCCGAAGATCAGCGTCAACTCGCGCCTGTTCGACGATTTCGACCTGGACAAGGTCGAGGTGGTTGTCATCGACGGCAAGAATTTGTGGTAGAGGCGATGCGGGAACGGCGACCGGGCTTTGCGGCCGCATTGCCGTTCCGTTTTTCGCCGCATTTCATGCTACAAGGCTGCGGAAGGGCTGATTTGGCGTGGCCGCGAGGGCCGCGAATTGGAGAGGGACCAATCTTATGAAGAAGACCGTGCTCGTCGTCGTGGCGACGGCTGTGCTGGTGAGTGCCTGCACCACCACCGATCCGTATACCGGCGACCAGAAGATTTCCAACACGGCGGCCGGTGCCGGCCTTGGCGCGCTGGCAGGCGCCAGCCTTGGTCTGCTCGCCGGCGGCAATGACCGCCGCAATGCCTTGATCGGCGCCGGCATCGGCGCTCTCGCCGGCGGCGCGATCGGCGCGACCATGGACCAGAACGAGGCCGAGCTCCGCCGTCAGTTGCAGGGCACCGGCGTCAGCGTCACCCGCAGCGGCGACCAGATCATCCTCAACATGCCGTCCGACATCACCTTCAATGTCGACCAGGACGCGGTGAAGCCGGGCTTCTATCCGGTGCTGAACTCGGTCGCTCTGGTGCTGAAGAAGTTCCGCCAGACCACAGTGGACGTCTTCGGCCATACCGATTCGACCGGCGGCGACCAGCACAATTTCGACCTGTCGCAGCGGCGCGCGCTTGCCGTCGCCAATTATCTTGCCGGCCAGGGCGTCGATCAGCGCCGCTTCGCCGTTACCGGATTCGGCAAGACGCGCCCGATCGCATCCAACGCGACAGCCCAAGGCCGCGAACAGAACCGGCGCGTCGAAATCCAGCTGTCGCCGCTCACCTGAGAGAAACCCCGATAGCGTAATCTATCAAAGCAGAACGGCCCCGCACGGGGCCGTTTTCGTTGGGCGAGTCCAAAGGCAGATCGGCTGAAGGATATAAGCTTATTCTAATTTTCTAATTGATGCTTTTCCAGAACCAGGGAAAGGACTACCATCCTGCTGTTCAAGAGGGGATGGGGTGGTCAACCGGCCGCGCAATCAGCATCTGCCGCCCCGGTCTTGCACGGCCAGATCAAGGGAATCTGGGAGGAATGCATGACAAGAACAGCTCGCCTTGGGCGCTGCGGCGTCCTCGCTATGACTGGCCTTTTGGGCGCATGGCTTGGAGCCGCCTCGGCGCAGGCCGAGGATGCCAACAAGGCCGACATCGAAGCTCTGAAGAAATCGCTCGCCAAATATGAGGACTACACTGCCGCCGTTCGCGATCTCTATCTGTCGACTGTCGGCTGCGTCCATTACGCCGGCGAGAAGACAGCCGGCGCGATGTATTATCCGAAGGGCGCCATGGGCATCCATTTCGTCAACGTCCCGAGCGTCGGCAAGCCGCTCGACCCGATGAAGCCCAATGTCCTGATCTACGAGCCGACCAAGAAAGGTTTGAAGCTGGTCGGCGTGGAATGGCTGGTGCCGCTTGCGCCGGACACCAAGGAGGTGCCGACGCTGTTCGGCCAGAAATTCATGGGGCCGATGGAAGGGCATTATCCGCTCATTCCGAGGGAGTTCGTCCACTACGACCTGCATGCCTGGCTGTTCAGGGACAACCCGAACGGCATGTTCAGCCCGACGAACCCGAACGTGAACTGCACCAAGGCCGATTTTCCGATGCTGGAAAAGCCGACCAAGATGATGCCGGGACCGATGTAGGGCAGGGCGAGCGAAGGACAGCAAAAAGAAACGGCCCCGCTCGGGGCCGTTTTCATGTCCGCGTCGACCGGGCTGGAACTCAGACTTTCGCGACGATCCGCATGAAGGCCGGCACGTCGTCGCCGAAGCCGACGGTTGCGTCGTCTTCCTCCTGACGGTGGCGGGCGGGGCGGTCGCGCTGCGGCCGGGTATCGGCGCGCTGCTCGTGACGGTTTCCCGAGCCCTTGCGGTCGTTCTCGGAACGGATAGCGTCCTTTCGGGCGCGTCGTTCGGCAATGTCTGCCACTTCAGCGACAGGCTGCTCCTCGCGCGCGACATCGGGCGTCTCCTCGCGCTTGGTGTGACGCTCCTTCTTGGGCTCGCGCCGGTCCTTGCGGCCCTCGTCCTTGCGGCCGGCCCTACGCGGTGCGCCGCGGCCACGGCGCGGCTGCTCCTCGCCCTCGCTTTCGGTCACGGTCGACAGGTCGCCGTCATGCCATTCGATCTTCGTGCCGATAAGCCTCTCGATGGCATCTACATATTTGGTGTCCGAGCGGGTGGCAATGGTGAAGGATTTGCCGGAACGTCCGGCCCGGCCGGTGCGGCCGATGCGGTGGACATAGTCCTCGGCATGGATCGGCACGTCGTAGTTGAAGACGTGGCTGACGTCGGGAATGTCGAGACCGCGCGCGGCGACGTCGGAGGCAACGAGGTAGCGCAGCTTGCCGTCGCGGAAATTGGCAAGCATCTGCATGCGGGCGCGCTGGTCCATATCGCCATGCAGGGCGCCTGCATCGAAATCATGTTTCAGCAGCGAGCGGAAGAGCTCCGACACCTCGACCTTGCGGTTGCAGAAGATGATGGCGTTCTTCAGGTCGGCGTCTTCGGCCTTGATCAGGTTGCGCAGCGTCTCGCGCTTCTCCCACGGCTTCGTGCCGGACTTCACCAGCCGCTGGACGATGTTGGTCGCAGCCGACGCCGCCTTCGAGACTTCGACGCGCACCGGCGCGTGCAGGAATTTTTCGGTGAGCTTCGTGATCTCCGGCGGCATGGTCGCCGAAAAGAACAGCGTCTGGCGCGTGAACGGGATCATCTCGCAGATGCGCTCGATATCGGGAATGAAACCCATGTCGAGCATGCGGTCGGCTTCGTCGATGACGAGGATTTCGACGCCGTTGAGCAAGAGCTTGCCGCGCTCGCGGTGGTCGAGCAGGCGGCCGGGCGTGGCGATCAGCACATCGGCGCCGCGCTCGAGCTTCTTGTCCTGCTCGTCGAAGGAGACGCCGCCGATCAGAAGCGCGATGTTGAGCTTGTGGTTCTTGCCGTACTTGACGAAGTTCTCCTCGACCTGAGCGGCGAGTTCGCGCGTCGGTTCGAGGATCAGCGTGCGCGGCATGCGGGCACGGGCGCGGCCCTTTTCCAGGCGCGTCAGCATCGGCAGCACGAAGGAAGCGGTCTTGCCGGTGCCGGTCTGGGCAATGCCCAGTACGTCCTTGCCGAGCAGCGCGTGCGGGATGGCGCCGGCCTGGATCGGAGTCGGCTCGGTGTAGCCGGCATCGGTGACTGCGGAGAGGACCTTGGGCGAAAGGCCTAGATCTGTGAACGTCAACGCTTCTTGAGCGATCGTGGTGTCTGATGACAAGTGTTTGATGTCTTTGGCTGGTTCGGGAAATCGCAACGGTGCCCGTCACGGCAGGCGCCACGCGCCTGCAAGATTGGCCTGCAGTTAGGCGCAAGTCCGCGATTTGTCAACAGAAACAGCCGGGAATCCGGCAATTGTGAAGTCGTAACCTTAATTGCGATGCTTAAAGCGCGCCGCATCGAAACGGATTGAGGCTATGCGCTTCAGATCTTTGCTTGATGCATGTCGTACTCCTAAACGGCTGCGCTCTTTTGGGCGACATGCATTGATCGAACCAACATCGTTGCGGCGGCTCAGTAGCGGAACTGCTCGGCCAGGATACGTTCGTTCCAGGAATGGTTGGGATCGAACAGCAAAGTTGCCGTCGCCGTCGGCGATTCCCGCACGGTGACGGAAGCCACGGCCTTGACCTCGGTGTGGTCGGCGGCGGCATTCACCGGGCGCTTTTCGGCTTCCAGTATGTCGAAGCGCACCGTCGCCTTGTTGGACAGCAGCGCGCCGCGCCAGCGGCGCGGCCGGAAGGGACTGACCGGCGTCAGCGCCAGCAGCGGCGCATCGAGCGGCAGGATCGGTCCATGCGCAGACAGATTGTAGGCGGTGGAGCCGGCGGGCGTCGCGATCATCACGCCGTCGCAGTTCAGCTCCTCCAGCCGCACCTGGCCGTCGACGGTGATGCGGATCTTCGCCGTCTGGTAGGATTGGCGCCACAAAGCCACCTCGTTGATGGCCGGTGCCGAAACGGACTCGCCGTCATGGGTTACAGCGACCATTTCGAGCGGGCGGATCGTCTCGGCAACGGCGTTGGCGATGCGTTCCTCGAGCCCGCCGGCGCGATATTCGTTCATCAGGAAGCCGATGGTGCCACGGTTCATGCCGTAGACCTTCTTGCCCGTGCTCATCGTCTCGCGCAGCGTCTGCAGAAGAAAGCCGTCGCCACCGAGCGCGATGATGATCTCGGCCTCGGCGACAGGCACCCGCCCATAGCGCGCCGACAGACTTTCCAGCGCGGCGCGGGCGTCGTCGGTGTCGGAAGAGACGAAGGCGAAACGGCTGGCGGCTTTGCTCATGGCTCCCGGAGGGCGACCATCTGCGGGGCCGCGCCGGCGACGGCGTAGCATGCGCCGCCCACATCTGTGAAGGGTGCTGCGCGGGCTGGCGGGTCACGCCGTATAATCGCGCTTCGTGACAGGCGCGACATGAATGTGATGGCCGCTATGGTTAAGAGGGGGCTTAAACACTCGTAAAGCCGGATCGATCATGTTAGCCGACAGTGGATGGGTTGGCGGGGGCTGGCCAGTCGAGAGACCTGTCTATTGCCGGTAACGCGTCTGATCATAGTCTTCCTGATGATGGGAAGTTTCGCGCTGATGTTCGCTGAACTCGTGCGTCATTCGGAAGAGATGAGCCAGCGGCCGCAGCCGACGACTTCCCGTTGCGGCGACGCCACGGGAACGCCTTGCCCGCAAAGGGCGCTTTAAGGCATTCCGCAAAACGTGCGAAGCGGTTTCCGTTCGTAATTGCATCAGCGCCAAGAGCTGAGCGGTTTGCCGTTCCCATGAAACGCATTAGTCCGCGCGGGGATGACATTCACCAGACATGCGGCATCAACGGCACGCGGTCGCGATGACTGCGGCTAACTCCATCTTTCGTGAAATCGCGTGGGAAGTTCCATCTGGCTCGGTTCCGCACGCATTTGCCAGATCTGCGGGGTAGCGAAAACGCGCTCGCTGGATTGCCTAGCAATTCGCCAGGCTCTATGGGTCTTTTCGATTCAACCTCGGGGCGAGCGCGCTCCGATAACAAAATCGGCGTGATGATGCATGGAATAAGTCGTAAGGATCGTCGCGCGGTGTTGGTCGCCGGAGGCAGTGGCTTCATAGGCTCGCATCTGGCCGATCGTCTCTTGCAGCGCACGGATCTCGATTGCCTTGTGGTGGTTGACAACTTATGGACCGGCTCGCGCCAGAACCTTGCGCATGTTAACGATCCGCGATTGAGCATCGAGATCGGGGATGCAGAGGTCTTCACGACCTCGCAACGGTTCGACGAGATTATTCACCTCGCGTCGCCCGCTTCGCCGTGCTGGTACATGAGCGATCCGGCTCGCACCATCCGTGCCAATGTCGGCGGTGCTTTCAACCTTCTGCGTTTGCTCAAGCCCGGCGGCCGCTTCTGTTTTTCATCCACGTCGGAGGTATATGGGGATCCGCAGATCTCCCCACAGCCGGAGAGTTACCGAGGCTCGGTGGACTGTACGGGCCCCAGGTCCTCCTATGATGAAAGCAAGCGTTGCACGGAAGCGCTGTTGTTCGAGACCCAACGCACGCAAGGTCTCGACGTGAGAGTGGTGCGGCTCTTCAACGTATACGGACCCCGCACACGTATAGATGACGGGCGTGCGATTTCGAACTTCATAAGCCAGGCGCTGACGACTGGAGTACTGACAGTCTATGGTGATGGCCTGCAATCGCGCAGTTGGGGTTATGTCGATGACATCGTCGACGGATTGGAGCGTTTCTTCTGGCGCGACAACATTTCACATCGTGGCCCGCTCAATATCGGCAACAATTGCGAGGTTTCGGTCTTGGATATCGCGAAATTCGTCTGCTCGCTGGTTCCCGGCAGCTCGATCGTCCATCATGAACCGGTTCCTCAAGATCCGACAAATCGTTGCCCTGACTTGAGATTGGCCAAGCGTATTCTTCCAGGTTGGGAAGCCGTTACAGACTATCAGGACGGTATTCGACGGACCTTTGAGTGGTTCCGCAGCCAGATTGCCACCCCTGCCGCGGCCTTAGCCTAGATATCGCCATCCTGATCCAACGCTTTGTTGGAGCATGATCTTCTCCGAAAACCGGTTCCCACTTTTCGGGGTCGCGCTTTAGTTGTTAAGAGTTTGGCCGACTTCGCTCATGAAGGCCGGCCCCTCATCGACACCGTCTCCGATCGACCTTCGAGATACGGCACGAAGACGGTCTCGAATGCCTTGAGCGCGGCGCCGATTGCCTGGTGCATGTCGAGATAGCGGTATGTTCCGAGCCGGCCGCCAAAATGAGTGTTTTGTTCGCGACGTGCGCGCGCCAGGTAGCGCTCGTAGATACGTTGGTCGGCGCGGGTGTCGATAGGATAGTAAGGTTCGTCGCTGCGACGAGCAAAACGCGAGAATTCGCGACCGATCAGCGTCCTGTCGCCTTCAAATTCACGCTCCGGGTTGAAATGCCTGAACTCGACGATGCGCGTGTAAGGCACGGCTTCGTCGGCGAAATGCATGATCCCTGTGCCTTGATAGTCCGGCGTGTCCATATGTTCGAACTCGATGTCGATTGTCCGCCATCCGAGATCTCCTTCGGCGTAGTCGAAATATCGGTCGATGGCGCCCGTGTAGGCGATGGGAATATTTTTGGGTAGCGATCCCTTGATCTGGAAGAAATCGACGCCGAGCCTGGTCTCGATCAGCGGGTGCGCAAGCATCTTCTGGAAGATTGCCGTATAGCCTTCGAGCGGCTGTCCCTGATATCGATCATTGAAATAGCCGTCCTCGAATGTGTAGCGCACTGGCAAACGCGCGATGATCTGCGGCGGAAGCTCGCGCGGGTCGGTCTGCCACTGCTTGGCGGTGTAGCCTCTGATGAGCGCCTCGTAGAGCGGACGCCCGATAAGGGAGATGGCTTTCTCCTCGAGATTGGCCGGTTGCCGGTCGCCGAGTTCGGACGATTGCTCGGCAATCAGCGCTCGCGCTTGATCAGGGCTGAGCCGTTTGCCGAAGAACTGGCAGATCGTCGCCAGGTTGATGGGCAAGGAATAGATCTGATCGCGATATGACGAAAACGCACGGTGCCGATAGGAGTTGAATTGCGTGAAGGCGTGCAGATAGTCCCAGACCTCTTTGTTGGATGTATGGAACAGGTGAGGCCCGTAGCGATGGATCTCGACGCCGGTGGCAGCGTCGGGCTCGGTGTAGGCGTTGCCGCCTATGTGTGCGCGTCGATCGATCACCAGCACACGGCGGCCCAGCCTGGTTGCAACACGCTCGGCAAGCGTTGCGCCGTAGAATCCCGCCCCTACGACAAGAAGATCGGCGCCGTTCAACATGTCATTGCCCCGTCGGCACTCCGAACCGGAGGCGGATCGAGCACGATGGCCGAGAGTTCGGTCGCCTTGAAATGCTGGCGGCGAACATGCCGCCACAGCGTTTTCTTCAGTCGATACACCTGTCTAAATGCATTTAGCCGTCGGACGTAATGCAGCACCATGCGCAGGCCTATGGCAGTCTTCGATCGCCAAAGGCGCCCTGTTCTGTCCACGGCCTCATAGGAGATCGGATAGAATTCATCTAGGCCAAATCTGGCCTTCAACTGCGCGTATTCCGCCTCGGGTGTAAGGCCCTTTTCCAACATCGTTCGAGCAAGCGCGCTTCCGACAGGGCGCGTGTGACGAATCGATAAACCATCGAACACGGCGGACTTGCGTCGGTTGTCCGGCCCCAGGCGCGTCCAGACCGAATCAAGGCCGAAGCCGCTCATCGAATGTTCGAAGAGCGGCAGCACCTTGACCAGCACGTCGGCTCTGATGCAGGGAGCCATAATCTCGATCTTATCCACGAAGCGGAACTCGAAGCTGTCGCAACGCATGAACGGCAGATGCGAAAAATAGCTGTCGAGCGTCAGAGAGGGTTGGCCGACATCGAGGTCGAGCCGGCGCATATTCGCAAATATAGCTTCGATCGTTCTTCGATCTGCTTCGAGATCATCGTCCGGAAGCCAGAAATACTGATAGCGCTGGAGCAGGTCCGGCTGCTCACTGAACAGCGCGAAAAGGCCGTCAAACTTGCCGCCTTTCCGGTCCACTCGTCTTTCGTAAGGCAAGCCGAAGGCCGATGGATCGGATCCGTAGTAACTGACGATCAGGTCGAAGTCACATCCAGGCTCGTCCGCGCCCCAACCACGATGTAGGGAATGGTCGCCGGCTCTGACGATCACGAGATTGCGGTGGCTGGTCGGCTGCGGAGATCTGCTGGTGGAGTTCATGCTTCGGTGGGCTGCTTTGCTGTCTCGCGGCACTTACACCAAAGTTGCTCGCTCCAGAAGGTTTGAATGCATGGCACGCTTGCCGCGAGATCGGCGCCCGGTTATCGACTGACGGATAGTTCGGCATTTGCGCAAAACGTCCCGTGTCAGGAATGGCTCTCCATGAAGCTGATCGTCGTTACCCCGGCCGGACGTGAGAAATATCTTGGCGTGCTTAGTCACCATGTCCTGAAGAGTTCTCGTGTGCACGAATGGCATCTGTGGGACAACTGCCGCAACGAGCAGGATCGCGCCTATCTCAGGCAATTGGCGAGCGCCGATTCGCGGATAAAAATCAAGACGTTATCCGGGGCCAATGGAAAAAACGACGCCATCGGACGTTTTTTCCGTTTCTGCGATGATCCGGATGCTTTCTATCTGAGGCTGGACGATGACATCGTGTTTCTCGAGGACGGTTTTTTCGAAAAGTACATGGAACGGGTGCTGACCGAGCGAGGTTCGGCCCTGTGGTATGCCCCGCTCATCATCAACAACGCCATCTGCAACACATTCATCAAATACCTCTCTGCGGTTCAGATCGAAGGGCCGCTGACATGCCAGGCGATGTGCCCATTTTCGTGGTCTCATCCAACGTTCCCGCTCGCGATGCATCCGGTGCTGATCGAAGCGGCGCGCACCGGCCGGTTGGGCGATTTCCGGGTGCCCGACCGCGAAGTCAAGGCGTCGCGTTTTTCCATCAACGCGATCGGCTTTTTCGGGTCGGAGATCGTTGAACTGGGCGACCTTTTTCACCCGCTGGGAGACGAAGAAGAGTGGTTTTCCGCCGTCCTGCCCGTCAAGCTCGGACGGCCAGGCAAGGTTTTCGGCGATCTGATCGCGGCGCACTTTTCCTTCTACCCGCAGGAGAAGGCGCTTCTGGGCACTACGATTCTTGAGGATTATTACCATCTCGCCGGGCTGCCGGCGCCTGTCTACAAGAAGACGGTGGTGCGGTTGAAGGATCGGCTGAGGCCATGGAAGAAGTACCGCAATGGAACGCCGCCGAAATATACGATCACGCTCCCGAAAGATCGGGCTGATCCAAAACGGTGACACGGCAGCGTCGAAAGATGCTTGTTCCCATTGGGAAGGCTGGGCCGTGTCGTCCGCCGTGGGTGTTCCTCACCTCTGCAAGTGGCACCCGGCCTTGCGCTTGCCCGCAACATATTCGTCGATGAGTTGCCGGTAGCGCACTTTGCCGAAACTCGGAAAATGACCGCCATGCACGACCGAGACGTCAAGCTCGCGCATGGCAAGCAGCGTCTCGACATAATCGCCGATGTCTGAGTGGTAGACATCGTCGATCAGCGGCCCGTCATAGACGATGTCGCCTGACAGCAGGATGCCGGTCCTTTTCTCGTAAAGCGCGATGCCGCCAGGCGAGTGGCCCGGCGTGTGGATGGCCTCGAAGGCGCGATCGCCGAGATCGATCACGTCGCCATGCTCGAGCAGCCGGCCGGCCGGCGCGGGCAGGATGCGGTAGCGTGCCGTGTCCCAGCCTTCCGGCTCGCCATCGAACATCTCCTCATTGGCGTAGCGGTCCGCCACCGTCCATTCGTTGCGCGGATCGGCCAGAATTGCCGCTTCGGCCGAATGCACGCAGCGCTCCGGGAATTCGTGGTGGCAGCCGATATGGTCGAAATGCGTGTGGCTGGCGACGCAGGTAAGCTTGCGCTCGCTCACCAGCGGCACATGGCGTTTCAGGCTGAAATGGCCGAGGCCGGTGTCGAACAACAGATCGCGGTCGCGCCCGCGCACATGCCAGATGTTGCAGCGGAAGAACGGTTTTATCCACGGCTCATGGATGAGCGTGATGTCGTCGCTCATGCGGATGGTCTCGTACCAGTCCGGAGCCTCGATGACCGGAAGCGTGCCCATGGATCAGTCCGCTAATAAGATGATGTCTTGAGCCTGGCATGAAACCGGGATCGTGTCGCCTGCCTGAATGGCAGCGGAAGCGGGCGCCTTCGCGATAAATTGCAGTGCAGGATCCAGCGCCGATGTGGCCAGCACGCGCTTGAAACTGCCCTGGAAGACGACATCGCCGACCTTGGCCATGCCCAGCGTGACATCGCTCTTCGCTTCGCCAAGAGCCAGGTGCTCGGGTCGGATGGCGAGCGCGACCGTGGCGCCGGCAGGCGATGCACCGGGCAGTGAAATCGGCCCGACCGCCGTCATGGCCGTGACGATCCCGTTCTTCGCTTCAGTGACGGCGCCGGCAAGAATCGTGCTCTCGCCCATGAAGGTGGCGGAAAAGCGCGTCGCCGGCCGCGCATAGACCCGCTCGGGCGGGCCTTCGTCCTCGATGCGGCCGTCATTCATCACCACGCAATGGTCGGCCAGCGCCATCGCTTCTTCCTGGTCGTGCGTGACGTGGATGAAGGCGGTGCCGACGCGCTTCTGGATCGCCTTCAACTCGTCCTGCATCTGCCGGCGCAGCTTGAGATCGAGCGCACCAAGCGGCTCGTCGAGCAAAAGCACCGCCGGCTCGATGACCAGCGCGCGGGCCAGCGCCACGCGCTGGCGCTGGCCGCCCGAAAGCTGATGCGGCTTCTTGTCGAAGGCGGCCGCCAGCCCGACGAGGGCAAGCGCCTCGCGCGCCTTGGCCGCCCGGGTCGCGCCGTCGACGCCCTGCATGCGCAGCCCGAAGCCGACATTGCCGCCGACACTCATATGCGGAAACAGCGCATAATCCTGGAAGACGGTGGTCGTCGGGCGCTTCGCCGGCGGCACCGTGGTGCAATCCGCGCCGCGGATGAACACCTTGCCTTTGCTGGGCATGACGAAACCGCCAAGGATCGAAAGCAGCGTCGTCTTTCCGGAGCCTGAGGGTCCGAGCAGGATCGTGTAGCTGCCTGGTTCGATGGCGAGCGAGACGTTCTTCAGCACCGCTAGCTGGCCGAAGCGGTGCGAGACATTGCGGATGTCGACCAAAGGCGCGCTCATGCCGGCTTTCTGCGCAACAGCGTCAATTCGAAAAACACCACTAAGACGATGGAGACGGCAAAGACCAGCGAGCCGACGGCATTGGTCTTGGGATTGAGGCCGGAGCGCAGCAGGTTCCAGATCTCCACGGGCAGCGTCGTCTGGAAGCGGGTGAGCAGGAAGGAGATGACGAACTCGTCCCAGGAGAAGGTCATCGACAGGAAGAAGCCGGCGAAGATCGCCGGCGCCATGACCGGCACGGTGATCATGAGCAGCACCTTCCACTCGGCAGCGCCGAGGTCCCGAGCGGCGCGCTCGATGTTGATCTGGTGATCGCCCATCTGGCTGTAGATGATGGCGAAGCAGAGCGGCAGGTTGATCACGACATGGCCGATGCCGGCGGCCAAAAGCGACTTCGGCACGCCGGCCCAGTTGAACAGCACCAAAAGCCCCATGCCGATGATGAGATAGCTGACGGTGAGCGGCAGCGTGATCAGCCCGCGCAGGATGGCCGAGCCCGGCAGCACGAAGCGCGCAAACCCCCAGGCGGAGAGGAAGCCGAGCGTGACGGAGGCAAGCGAGGAGAGCACCGCCACGAGCAGCGAGTTGGCCAGCGCCGAGGTGAGCCGCGCATCCGACAGCACCGCCTGGTACCAGCGCAGCGACGGGCCGGTGAAGGGCGGGATCGGGAAGGACGTGGCTTGCAGCGAGAACAGCACCAGCACGATCACCGGCAGGAAGATGAAGCCGTAGATCGCGATGGCGTAAACCCAGGCGGCGAGGCGAACGGCGGCGCGCATCGTCAGGCCCGCTCGATCTTCAGCCAGCGCGCGCAGGCGAGATAGGCGATCGTGACGACGGCCATCAGGATAATCGACAGCGCGGAAGCCAGCGGGAAATCGCCGCGGCGGCCGATCTGCGTCATGACGAGCTGCGGCATGACCAACTCGTTGTTGCCGCCGAGGATCTGCGGCGTGATGTAGTCGCCGATGCAGAGCACGAAGGTAAGGAAGGCGCCGACCATGATGCCCGGCAAGGTCAGCGGCAGCACCACATGCAGGAAGGTGCGCACCGGCCCGGCGCCGAGATCGGCGGCAGCCTTGCGATAGCTCGGGCTGAGCTGCTTCAAATTGGCGAAGATCGTCAGCGTCAGAAGCATCACGAAGAAATGCACGAAGCCGGTGACGGTGGCGAAACGCGTATTGGCAAGCTGCAGCGGCTCCCCGATCAGACCGATGCCGGTCAGCGCCCGGTTGATGACGCCGTTTTGCGCCAAAACCAGCAGCCAGGAATAGGAGCGCACGACATAGGAGGTCCAGAACGGCAGCACGGCCAGCATCAGCGCCAGCCGCTGCCAGCGTTCCGGCACTTGTTCCGCGAGAATCCAGGCAAAGGGATAGGCAAGCAGGATCGAGATGACGGTGACGATCGCCGTCACCTCCAGCGAGTTCACCATCGCCCGCCAATAGGACGGATCGGTGAAGAACTGGCTGTAATTGGCTAAAGTGAAGCCGCCGCCTTCATGCGCCGTGAGGCTGGAAAACCCCATGGCGATGAAGGGCAGCACGAAGAACGCACATGTCCAAGCCAGCGCCGGCGTGACCAGCGCCCAGGGCAGGGCACGCGAATTGTTTCTCGCGAACGCCATCGGACGGTTTACTGCGCCTGCAGCATCTCGGTCCACATATCCTGCATCTTCTTGTCGAGATCGGCGTTCGGCGCCGGATAGGCCTGGGCGCGGGCGAGGAAGCCGGGCTGCTCGTCGAAGCGCAGGATCTTCTTCTGATCGTCGGTGAGCGCCGCCTTGGTGTTGGACGGCATGCCCCAATAGCAGGAAGAGGTGGCAAGCCGCGCCTGGCCCTCGGGGCTCAGGATGTATTGGATGAATTTCAGCGCCATGTCCTTGTTCTTGGAATCCTTGAACATGGCGAGCGACTGCGACCACAGCACAGCACCCTCCTTCGGGATTGAGAAGTCGAGCGCGGGGTTCTCCTTGGCGAGCCCCGCCGTGACCCATTCGCCGCCGCCGACCAATATGTCGACCTCGCCGGTGGCGAGCGCCGTCTGGCTGGCCGTGACCTCGCCGACCAGCTTGGCATTGGCCTTCATCTTAAGCAGCTCGGCCTTCAGCGCCGGCAGGTCGGCCTCGGTGAGCTCGGCGGTCTTCTTGCCGATGGCCAGAGCGGCCATGCCGATCACCGGCAGGTAATAGTCGTAGATCGCAACCTTGCCCTTGTATTTGTCGCTGGTGAGCGAGGCCAGCGACTGCATGTCGGCCGGGTCGACCTTGGTCTTGTTGAAGCCGATGGTGTTGTAGCCGAACTTTTCGGTGATGCCGTAGCGCTTGCCGTCGACAATGGTCGACTTGTCCATCTTCACTTCGGGGAAGAGGTCGGCGAAGGGCAGCTTATCCTCGGGCAGCGGCTCGAACAGGCCTTTCTCGACGCCGCGGGGCACGTCGATGGAATCGATCACCATCACGTCCCAGTCGCCGGGCTGCGACTGGTCGACGATGGCCAGCCCCGCGCCGGTGCCTTCGAACTCCTTGACGTTGACCTTGACGTTGTTGGCTTCCTCAAAGGGCTGCAGCAGCGCCGGATCGGAATGATCGCACCAGATCAGCGCGTTGAGATCGGCAGCCCGGGCGCCGCCCGCCGCGATAAGCAGCGCCGCAGCCGCGCAAGCGGCTGAAAGGTGAGATTTCAGGGTGGAAAGCGGAGTCCGGGCGTTGACGGTCATCAAGTGTTCTCCCTGCCTTGCTGGCTTGTTGGAAGAAAAGTTGAACCAATTCTAAAATTGAGTCAATTATGATTTTGTGGCAGAGAGGCCGATATGAGCGGATTGCGCGAACGGCAGAAGGCGGACCGGCACAGGCGCATCATCGATGCGGCGACGGAGCTTTTCCGCGAGGCCGGCTATGAAGGCGCCAAGATCGAGGCGATCGCCGCGCAAGCCGAAGTCTCGATCGGCACCATCTACAATTACTACCAGAACAAGGGCGACATCCTCGGCGCCATCGTCTCGATGGAAGTCAACGAGGTGCTGAATGCCGGGCGAGGGGTGGTCGCCAGCCCGCCCGCCAATGTCGGCGATGCGCTGGACACACTGATCGGCATCTATATCGAGCACTCGCTGAATTATCTGAGCAAGGAGATGTGGCGCCAGGCGATGGCGATCTCGACGCAATTGCCCGACAGCCCCTTCGGCCAGGCCTACACCGCCCTCGACCGGGAATTGACCAAGCAGATCAGCGCGCTGATAGTCCGCCTGCAGGAACTCGGCCTTGTGCGCCCGGACATCGACGGACCAGCAGTGGGCGAGCTGATCTTCAACAACATGAACATGATGTTCATCGAGTTCGTGAAGCGCGATGAGGCGAAGATACCGGAATTGCGCGCGGCGATACGGCGGCAGAATAGGGTGCTGGTGGCGGCGATCGGGGTGTGAGTGCGAAAACGCTGCCGCCGAAATGCTAACGGTTGATCAGCCATAGGATCGCCGAGACCACGACGCTGACCAGTATTCCCGTGGTGATGGGAATGTAGAGCCTGAAGTTCTCGCGCTCGATCACGATATCACCAGGCAACCTGCCAAGGCCGATCCGGGCCACCCAGGGCCACAGCAGACCTATGGCAACCAAACTGAGACCAACGATGATCAGTGTTCGCGACATGGCGGCATCCTGCCGGAATAGCATCCTGCCGGAAATATAGAGCGACGGATCCTGCTGGCGGGGCTGCTTCCCCGCATCTGCGTCACGCCACCAGCGATCATAACAGGCGTGCTCAGCCGCGTGCGCTCGCGAACAGCGGTTGTTCGAAGGCATTGCGGGCGTCTCCGCTACAGGATGGTGCCCCCGGCAGGGATCGAACCCGCGACCTTCGGTTTACAAAACCGCTGCTCTACCAGCTGAGCTACAAGGGCACGGCGCTCCGGTAGCACATTTCGTGCGCCAGTAAAGACAAAACTCTGTTTTGGGTTGCCAATGGATGCCGCGGCTTGGCCGGCATGCTGAAAAGCGGAGCGCCGCTTCCTACATCTCCTCAACGTGCAATCGCATCGAACGGGTGCCGCATGATCAGATTTGTCATCATCCTGCCGCTCATCGTCGTGACCTGGCTTCTGCTGGTGAAGGCCATCAGGGATCTGAAGAAGGCCAATATCGACTGGACCGGTGTCGCCACCTTCGTCGGTTTCATCGTGTTGGCCTTCTGGCTGAGGCACATCACGGGGATGGGATGAAGTGAGCGAGTAGCGAGTAGCGAATAGTGAATAGCGAATAGCGAATAGCGAATAGGGGATTTGCATTTAGCATATCCCCGCTTTCCCTGCTCGCTATTCGCTACTCCCTATTCGCTCAATCCCGCCGAAAAAAATCGCAAAAATACTTCGAACCTTTTTCGAGGCCACGACGACCCATGATCAAGAGGCGGATGGTTCGCCTCTCCACCGAAACAGGAGATCGTCATGTTCAAGCGCACCATCGTTTCCGGCCTCATCGCCACCACCGTCGCCGCCGGCTCGCTCGTCGGCACCGTCCAGCCTTCTGCCGCCCACGACCATCATCACCGCCGCGAGCTCGGCATCGGCATCGCCGCCGGCGTCGGCGGTTTCGTTCTCGGCAGCCTGCTTGCCCAGCAGCAGCCCCGCAGCGTCTATGTCGAAGATGACGGCTACGACTCGATCCATGTCCGCCGCTGCTACGCCCGCTACGCCAGCTACGACGAGCGCACCGACACTTATATGAGCTACGACGGCCCGCGCTATTGCAGGCTCTAGGAGGGAGCTGAATCAACGACCTAAAAAAGGGGCTGCACGCAGCCCCTTTCTTGCGTTTGAGCCTACGCATCCGCCTGATTCGAAGCGGACGGGGTTCCGCCTCCAGCAATTCAGGAACTGGGCTTCAGCTCCGGCAGTGCCAATCCCGCCGCCTTGCAGGCGCTGTTGACTGAAGCGTCATTTATCGCGACGAGCTCGAAGCTGTTTCCGCCATCGGGATAGATCTGGCCGGTGAAGGCCTCGCTGCGGCCGGGAGAGCCCCTATCGTCGACATAGCCGCACACCATGATCTCGTGGCGGCCGTTCAAACTGCGTTCTCCGGCGAGCATAGTCCCGAATTTGGCAGCGATGGGATTCTTCAAATGCTGGCGAACGCCGGCCGTGATGATCTCCTCCAGAGCCAGCGAGATCGGAACGGGATCGACCAGCGGGTTGCTGCTGGGGCTGCCGATAGGCTCGACCGGCGGTGCCGCCGCCATGCATCCGCAAAGTGAAGCGGCGGATAGAAGGTAGACTGTTTTCCGCATCGGTGCCCTTTCGCATGCATCCCGGCGCCCCGGCAAGACGGTCAGCCCGGCGTCCGGCCTGGCTGTGGTCGGTCGGTTCCTGCTGGGCAACCAACGATGTACAGCGATTTTGCAAGTGTTTAATCTGGCTTTGACGCCAATCGCGGGGAGGCTCGCTTGGACAATCAGGATCCCAAGGAAGAACGGGTCGAACCGGTTTTCCGCAACGGCACCATCACCATCGTCGGCATCCTGCTGGCGTTCTCCCTAGGCTTCATCACCCATTGGGCGGCCAACCCGATCCCATGGCAGACCTATCATCTGATTGCCGTCCTGCCGATCCTGGTCGGCATCGCGCTGCAGATGCGGGCGCTTGCCATTCTGCTCGATGTCAAATCCCTGAAGCGAAGCATTCATGACCGCGCCTGTCGGATCTTCATCGCCGGCCTCATCTTGGCGGCCTGTGGCGTCGGGCTGGCGATCCTGCTCGATTTCTTCGACATATCGGCAAAGAGCGCATTGCCGGGCGCGTCTTAATAGGCTTTCACGCCGCCGATCATCTTCGTCACCTCGACCGCGGCGTCGCGCACCAGCGGACCGATCTCGGCCAGCCGCTCGGGCGTGACCCGCACCGTCGGTCCGGACACCGAAACGCCGCCGAGCGGCTCGCCGAACTCATTGAAGATGGCGGCGGCCACGCAGCGCATGCCGGGGTGGCGCTCCTCGTCGTCGACCGACCAGCCGCGATGCTTGATAACGGCCAGATCATGGGCCAGCGCCGAGATATCGGAAAGCGTCTTGTCGGTGTAGCGCTGCAGGCCCGCCTTGCGCAGGATAGCAGCGACCCGGTCGGGCTCGAGATGCGCCAGCACCGCCTTGCCGATGCCGGAAGCATGAAAGGGGCTGCGGGTCCCCGGCCGGAAGAAGGCGCGGATCGCCTGGTGCGTCTCGACCTGGCTGACGAAGACGACGCAATCGTCCTCGGCAACGCCGAGATTGGCGGTCTCGCCGGTCTTTTCCATCAATTCCTGCATGACGATGCGGGCCCGATCGACCAGCTTGCGCCGACGCAGGAAGGCAGCGCCCATGCGGTAGGTCTCGACGCCGACGGACCAGAGCTGGTCGGTCGTATCGAATTCGACCATGCCGTGGTTCTCCAGCGTCGTCAGCATGCGATAGGCGGTGGAGGCGGCGATGCCGCTTTGCGCCGCGATTTCACTCAGCGACAAGCCGCTGGCCTCGGCGACGATCGCCAGGATCCGCAGCGCTCGGTCGAGCGACTGCACCGAGACCGCTTCGGACGGGCCATTGAAGGCACGCGGCCTGCCGCGCTGGCGTTTTTCCGTCGTTTCCATAGGCGGCATTCTCGCCGGTTTTGACCGGGATGCAATGAAAAAGTTTTTCAGCCTTTGCTGCGACGGATTTTCTGGAAAACGAAAAGCGAAGCAAAATCAGGGAATAACAGCCATTTTCTAGAAATGAAAAAATATTCTGAAAAAATTGAAAAATCGAAGGCTCGCTGTCATTGTCAAGCCAACCAACGAAATGGAGGCTTATCATGGCCAGGATGCGCGCTGTCGATGCGGCGGTTCTCGTTCTCGAAAAGGAAGGTATCACCAATGCCTTCGGCGTGCCTGGCGCGGCGATCAATCCGCTCTATTCGGCGCTGAAGGCGCGCGGCACCATCCGCCATGTGCTGGCACGCCATGTCGAAGGCGCCTCGCATATGGCCGAAGGTTATACGCGGGCCAAGGCCGGCAATATCGGACTCTGCATCGGCACTTCCGGTCCGGCCGGCACCGACATGATCACCGGCCTCTATTCGGCCTCGGCGGATTCTATTCCGATCCTCTGCATCACCGGGCAGGCGCCGCGCGCGCGCCTCAACAAGGAGGATTTCCAGGCCATCGACATCGCTTCGATCGCGGCACCGGTCGCCAAATGGGCGGTCACCGTCATGGAGCCCTATCTGGTGCCGATGACGCTGCAGAAGGCCTTCCATCTGATGCGCTCCTCGCGGCCCGGACCTGTGCTGGTCGACCTGCCGCTCGACGTTCAGCTTGCCGAGATCGAATTCGACATCGACGCCTATGAGCCGCTTGCCCCCTTCAAGCCGGCGATGACGCGCGCCCAGGCCGAGAAGGCGCTGGCGATGCTCAACGAAGCGGAAAAGCCGCTGATCGTCGCCGGCGGCGGCATCATCAACGCCGATGCCTCCGATCTTTTGATCGAATTCGCCGAAGTCACCGGCGTGCCGGTCATCCCGACTTTGATGGGCTGGGGGGCGATCCCCGACGACCACCGGCTGATGGCTGGGATGTGCGGACTGCAGACCTCGCACCGCTACGGCAATGCGACGATGCTGGCCGCCGATTTCGTCTTCGGCATCGGCAACCGCTGGGCCAACCGCCACACCGGTTCGATCGACGTCTACACCAAGGGGAAAAAATTCATCCATGTCGACATCGAGCCGACGCAGATCGGCCGCGTCTTTGCGCCGGATCTCGGCTTCGTCTCGGATGCGGGTGCCGCGCTGAAGATCCTGCTCGACGTTGCCACGGAATGGCGCACCGCCGGCAAGCTGCGCGACTGGTCGGGCTGGGCAAAAGAATGCCAGCAGCGCAAGAAGACAATGAAGCGCAAGACGCATTTCGAGCAGGTGCCGCTGAAGCCGCAGCGCGTCTATGAGGAGATGAACAAGGCGTTTGCCCGCGACACCACCTATGTCACAACGATCGGCCTGTCGCAGATCGCCGGCGCGCAGTTCCTGCATGTCTACAAGCCGCGCAACTGGATCAATTGCGGCCAGGCCGGCCCGCTCGGCTGGACGCTGCCGGCCGCACTCGGCGTGCGCGCCGCCGATCCGGATCGCGATATCGTCGCGCTTTCCGGCGACTATGATTTTCAGTTCATGATCGAGGAACTGGCGGTCGGCGCTCAGCACAAGCTGCCTTACATCCACGTCGTCGTGAACAACGCCTATCTCGGCCTCATCCGCCAGGCGCAGCGTGGTTTTTCGATGGACTATGAGGTGAGCCTCGCCTTCGAGAACGTCAACCGTGCAGGCGATCCGGAGGCCGGCTACGGCGTCGATCATGTCGCGGTCGCCGAGGCGATGGGCTGCAAGGCGGTCCGCGTGAAGAAGCCAGAGGAATTCGCCGGCGCCTTCAAGGAGGCACAGCGGCTGATGAAGGAGCATCAGGTGCCGGTGGTGCTGGAATTCATCCTCGAGCGCGTCACCAATATTTCCATGGGCACGGAAATCGACAAGATCACCGAGTTCGAGGAGCTTGCCGAACGCAACGAGGATGCGCCGACGGCCATCATGATGTTGGACTAGGCGACCTGGGGCAGGCAGAAAAAGAAGGAGAAAAAGGAATGCCGCGTTTTTCAGCCAATCTTTCGATGCTCTTCGGCGAGCATGAGTTCCTGGACAGATTCGATGCCGCTGCACGCGCAGGCTTCAAGGGTATCGAATATATCGGCCCGTATGACCATGCCCCGGATGTCGTCGCGGCGCGGCTGAAGAAGAACGGCCTGACGCAGGTTCTGTTCAACCTGCCGGCCGGCGACTGGGCGAAGGGCGAACGCGGCATCGCCGTGCTGCCGGACCGCGTGCCGGAGTTCCGCCAGGGCGTCGCCAAGGCAATCACCTATGCGCATGCGCTGGGCTGCGAGCAGATCAACTGCCTTGCCGGGATCGCGCCGCGGGGCGCCGACCGCGTGGTGCTGGAGAACGTCTTTGCCGAAAACCTCGCCTTCGCGGCCGAGAAGCTGGAGCAGGCCGGCATCAGGCTCTTGATCGAGCCGATCAACACCCGCGACATTCCCGGCTTCTTCCTGAACTATTCCGACCAGGCTCTGGCGCTGATCGACCGCATCGGCTCGAAGAATATCTTCCTGCAATACGACATCTACCACATGCAGATCATGGAGGGGGATCTCGCCCGTACCATCGAGGCGAACCTCGGCCGCATCGCGCATATCCAGCTTGCGGACAATCCCGGCCGTCACGAGCCGGGGACGGGCGAGATCAACTATCCCTTCCTCTACGACCACATCGACCGGCTCGGCTATTCCGGCTGGATCGGCGCCGAATACAAGCCGAAGGCCGGCACCGAGGCCGGGCTCGGCTGGTTCCGCGAATTCGCCGGGCAGGGCAGCGCGGCGGCCTAAGAGCTTCCTTCTCCCCGTCTCTAGACGGGGAGAAGGTGCCGGCAGGCGGATGAGGGGCAGCGCCGGCCTTTCGATGAGTTAGAGCCAAGAATTTCGGGAGCAACACCAATGGAAACCATCGGTTTCATCGGCCTCGGCATCATGGGCGCGCCGATGGCGAGGCATCTGCTCGACGCCGGCTATCCGGTCGTCGCCAGCGACCATCGCTCCAAGCCGTCTGCTGACCTTGTCGCCAAAGGGCTGAAGACCGTTTCCGGCCACAACGCGGTGGCGAAGACCGCCGACATCATCATCACCATGGTTCCGGACACGCCGCAGGTGAGCGATGTGCTGTTCGGCGAGAACGGCGTCGCCTCCGGTCTCACCAAGGGCAAGCTCGTCATCGACATGAGCTCGATCTCGCCGATCGCCACCAAGGAATTCGCCAAGAAGATCAACGAACTCGGCTGCGACTATCTCGACGCGCCGGTGTCGGGCGGCGAGGTCGGCGCCAAAGCTGCCTCGCTAACCATTATGGTTGGCGGCGAGGAAAAGGCCTTCGAGCGCGCCAGGCCGGTGTTCGAGAGGATGGGCAAGAACATCACGCTGGTCGGACCGAACGGCGTCGGCCAGACCACCAAGGTCGCCAACCAGATCGTTGTGGCGCTCACCATCGAAGCCGTCGGCGAAGCGCTGGTCTTCGCCTCGAAGGCGGGCGCCGATCCGGCCAAGGTCAGGCAGGCGCTGATGGGCGGGCTCGCCGCCTCGCGCATCCTCGAAGTGCATGGCGAGCGCATGATCAAGCGCACCTTCGCGCCGGGCTTCCGCATCGAACTGCACCAGAAGGATCTCAACCTGGCGCTTGAAGGCGCCAAGGCACTCGGCGTGTCGCTGCCCAACACTTCGACCACGCAACAGCTCTTCAATTCCTGCGCCGCCAATGGCGGGGCCAAGGAGGATCACTCGGCGCTTGTGAGAGCGCTGGAGCGGATGGCGGGGCATGAAGTGGGTGAATAGTGAATAGGGGCGCGTCCTGACCATTCACCATTGACTATTCACCATTCACCTTTTCGCTAGGAATTTCCTCGCCGCATAAAGGCTCACCGCCGCTGCATTCGATACGTTGAGCGAGCGGATCGCGCCGGGCATGTCGAGGCGGGCCAGTGCCGTCACGGTCTCGCGGGTTTTCTGGCGCAGGCCCTTGCCTTCGGCGCCCAGCACCAGCGCGATTTTATCGCCGTCGAAGGTCTTTTCGAGGTCGGCCGGTCCTTCCGAATCGAGCCCGATGGTCTGGAAGCCGGCCTCGTGCAACTGCGCCAGCGTATCGGCGAGGTTCTTCACCTCGATCTGGTCGATATGCTCCAGCGCGCCGGAGGCGGATTTGGCCAGCACGCCCGATTCCTGCGGGCTGTGGCGGGCGGTCGTGATCAGCGCGCCGGCACCGAAGGCGACGGCGGAGCGCAGGATCGCACCGACATTGTGCGGATCCGTCACCTGGTCGAGCACCAGCACCAGCTTCGTGTCGCCGAGCGCGTCGAGACGCTTCGGCTTGAGCGGCTCGGCCTCGATCAGCACGCCCTGATGCACCGCATCGGACCCTGTGATCCTGTCGATGTCCTTCGGCTCGACCAGTTCGGCCTTGAAGGGCAGGGCGGCAAGCTCGCCGATCGAAAGCCGCTCGGCGGCGTTGCGCGTCACCAGCATCGTGCTGATCTTGCGCCGCGGATTGTCGAGCGCCGCCCGCACCGTGTGCAGGCCGTAAAGCCGCACCAGTCCGTCGCCGGGCGCTTCGCCAGGCGGCACCGGCTGGCGCGGCCGGAATGCCGGCGCGCCGCCTGCCTTCTGGTCGCGATGCGCGCGCCTCAGCTTGGCGTAATGGGTGTCCTTGCGCGTGCCGGGCTTGTTGCTTTTATCGTCGCTCATGCCGGCCTCTATAGCCGTCCCGTCCGGCTAAGGATATGGGCTGCGGCAATGAATGCCGAACATCCTCGAAAAACCCTGGCCGCGCCGGTTGACACCTACCGGCCTTGCCGCCATAAGGCGCTTCGCTGATTTCGGAGAAGATCTTACTCGGGCTCCGGATCGGCGCGAACGCCTCGTTGCATGGCTCCGGCGGCAGACTGGAGAGGTGCCCGAGTGGTTAAAGGGGACGGACTGTAAATCCGTTGGCTTAGCCTACGTTGGTTCGAATCCAACCCTCTCCACCACTGCCGGCCCGGAAGCCCTGAAACGAAAGTCTCGGATCGAAAATGCATGGCGCTTTTCGGGTGAATCCGGTACCTCAGTGCAAGGCGCGGGTATAGCTCAGTGGTAGAGCAGCAGCCTTCCAAGCTGAATATGCGGGTTCGATTCCCGCTACCCGCTCCAGATTTCCTCCTCGCATGGTCCAAAGAAAACGCCGCGCGTGGCGCGCAGCGTTTCCATTTCATCCAGCCCGCTTAGCTGTTGAAGGCCGAAGCGACCTGATGGTGCTGCGGGATCTGGCCGTTCGGCGTCAGCTTGTCGACGATGCCGGGCAGCGCCGTGGAGAGCTGCTGCAGCAACTCCTGCTCGTTCATGCCGGTGCGCTGCGCGATCTCGCGGATCACCGACGGCCCGAGCGCCGAGCCGAGATCACCCGGGTTGATTGGCTGGTTCTGACCGGTGCCGACCCAGGAGTCGGCGACATTGCCGTGGCCGGCATCCTTGAGCTTGTCGAGCAGGCCGCCAAGACCGCCGAGCAGGCCGCCATCGGCGGACGCATCGGTTCCCGCAGGGGTTGGCGCCGGCGCTTGCGGCGCGGACGCCTCTTCGCTTCTGCCGCTCAGCATCTTGCCGACCAAAAGCGCGCCGAGCGCGATCATCAGGGGTTTGGTGATGTTGCCGCCCGGAACGGCGTTGTCGAAAAGGCCCATCGTGGATCTCCTTATCCAATCCAGCCAAGCCCGCCCGGCCACACAATGGCGCAAACCGGCGGAATTTCAAGCTGTCTTGAGCTTTTGCCAATCATATGACCATGATGACTAGGCGGGGGAAATTAGGAGGGAATTATGGGCATTATCAGTTGGATCATTCTCGGCCTTATCGCCGGGTTCATCGGCAGCAAGATCGTCAACAAGACCGGCCAGGGCATGATCATGGACATCGTGCTCGGCATTGTCGGCGCCATCGTCGGCGGGCTGATATTCAGCGCCTTCGGCTCGGCGGGTGTCACCGGTCTCAACATCTGGAGCCTGATCGTGGCCGTCATCGGCTCTGTCGTCGTGCTCTGGGCCTATCACCAGATTTCCGGCAAGCGCACGCTGTAGAAGAAGGCCAGGGAACAGCCAGTAGGCTGCTGGAGGTCGACCCGGTCGGGTCGACCCAGGCTGGAGGCGCGCCGTCAGGCGACCATGGCCAGCCGGCGTTTTCTTTCGTCGAGCGAGACGATGGCCAGACCGCTGGCCATGACCAGCAGGATGCCGCAGACGGCGAGCGCGTTGGGAAACTGTCCGAACACCAGCAAGCCCGAAATGACCGCCCAGACGGTGAAGCAGTAATAGAAGGGCGCGACCGCGCTTGTCGGCCCAATCCGGTAGGCCATGAAGATGAAGAAATGGCCGAAGATCAGGAACAGGCCCGCCCCGGCGATCAGCAACAGATGACGTCCTTCCGGCATTACCCATTGCTCCGTCGCCAGATGCGCCGCGCCTGAGCCGACCAGCACCACCACGACCGCGGAGATAGCGACGATCATGCCCGGCACCTCGGCGCCCACTTTGCGGCCAGCTATATCGCGTACCGCCGCGAAGGCGGCGTTGCCCAGCGCCAGCAGCGCATAGACCGAAATGCCCTGCATGGTCGGCTGCGCCACCATGAGCGCCCCGACAAAGCCAAGGCCGATCAGCGCCATGCGCGTGGCGCCGATCTTTTCGCCGAACAGTAGCGAGGAGCCGACCAGCACGATGAGCGGCGTGACTTGCCCAAGCGCGGTGGAATCCGCGATCTGCATGTTCGCCAAGGCGACGACATAGCAGAGGATCGCCAGCAATTCGAACAGGTTGCGGCGCAGCACTTTGCGCTCGAAGAGCAGCGGGATCTGCCTGGCATAGCCAAGCATCAGAAGCAGCGGCACGCCCCACAGCGTCGCGGCAGCACCCCGCAGCAGGAGCACTTCATAAGGTGGCAGTCCGGTGGTCGCGAGCTTCATCATCGTGTCGTTGACGAGATAGGATCCCGTCGAGATGATCATGAACAGCGGACCGCGGATATTGGATGGAATGAACTGCATCCGCCGACAAAATCAGAGCGGCGTCGCGGCGGCAATGGGCCAGGCGGGAGCCTTTGATTTTATGCACCGCAGCCCTATATCCGCGCCATATCCCCCTGAAATCGACCGTCGGTTCGGGTCGAGCGGGAATCCGCTCAGCCACAAGGTACTTGTGTTTTTCGGCCGTTGTCGCTAATCGCCCCGCATTCGACTGAACTGAAGGTCAAGGCCGTCCAAGGAAAGAGACTATGGCAAAAGGTAAATTCGAGCGCACCAAGCCGCATGTGAACATTGGCACGATCGGCCACGTCGATCATGGCAAGAC